>NZ_CAJVCE010000002.1 GCF_910594985.1 Paenibacillus allorhizosphaerae | reverse complement strand
GGACTTACGTAAGCTGTCTCATGGAAATCAGTTATTGCGAAAGGCAGGATTAAACTTGGCCGAACGTAGTTCCGGTAAATACAAGGGACAAATTAAGCTCACGAAACGAGGTAACTCATTATTACGTAAGCATTTGTACTTCACTGTGTTTCACCTTTTATCTCATAATCGTGCATTCCAAGCCCTGCATAAACACAATGTAGAAGTGAAACGAATGACGAAAATGCAGTCCATGATGAAGTTGATTGGAAAACTCGCTCGGATGCTTGTAGCCATGGCGAAAGAAGGACAAGAATTCTCCGTAGATAAGGCTCAGCTGCCGTTAGCAGCTTAAAACTAAAATCGCAACCCAAACACGTAGATTGGCTCATTCGCAGAATTTCACAAAGAAAGCACGGAGTACCGAGATTATTGCGCTTTAGGGCCTAGACCCGTTCCGTTAACGTTGATCGGACTCCACACCTTGGATAGATAGGACGAAGGAATGTGAGGGCATAGACCCGTCGAGATTTGGGAGAGTGAATCCCAAGGACCTTGTGGAGAGAGACGTGCAGAAAACTTTTCATGGAAGATGTTGTAAATAAATCAGCACCTTCTGTTCCTGCATGCGCTCAAACGGATCTGCCCAACCACACTATCTACTCATTTAAACTCCTACTTAAACAAGGTACGTGAAATCCTGCGAATGAGCGAGCATTCGTGAGAAAATCCTTATTCTCTGAGGGAGCTCAATAGTCTTATGTTTTAATTAGAGTCGCTGCTTATAGTTGTGAGGCTTGCCGAACACCTAATGCAGACACGTCCCGACGGGCTTAGGGGGCTGGATGTGGTCACTCGCTTCTCAGAGTGACCCGGAGCGTCAATATGGTGTTAGCCGAAGGAAGTTCTGGAAGCAGCCATTGCATTTAAGGCGTTCTCAAAATAGCTATATACTTCATCTGCAATTCCCAGAAACTCTTCAACAAGTACATTACTATCCAAGTAACAAGCATACAGATAATCAACTAAAGCGGAGTCAATCTCACAATAGTTTAATATGGCATTCTTCATCTTAATAATGTCATCTTGCCATACACCTGTATCTTCTAAAACCAAAGAGTATAATGCACGAATTAATCTCTTAGAGTAACCTTTAATATATCTAGTTTTCATTGTGTTATCACTAGCATTAGAAAGTAAACTATGTATACGATCTACTTCCTCCTTGGTCTCTGTATTTAAGTCTAAAATGAACTCTGGAGAAATAATTATCGGGTGGTACTTTTTCACCAACGTCATGACCATATATGCAAACACAAATTATCTTAACCCAAAAACCCCACTCATTTGGTTTACTTAATACATCGTCAATCGAGCAAATTATCGTATCAATCTTAGTTACTACTGGATATTCTTCCAAAAGCCTGTTTTTAATATTTGACAATCTTTCGTAATCAATATCTTTGGGATTTACACATACAATAGTAAAGTCTGCATCTGACTTAAAAGGTTTAGCAGTTCCTTTTGGAATCGAGCCACACATATAAATGCTATGAATCTTACCTTTAAATTCGGTAAGTATATTATCTATATACTTATCAACAAAATCCTTATATTCACTTTGTATTACAATTCTATTTATAACTTTTTCTAATATCATATAGACTCCTCCTAAACTAAGAACTTCTTTCGGCTAACGTTCTTGTATTCACGAACCCTCACCACCTTAAGGCACGTAGTGCCGGCCGCGATGCGGTGAGGTGGTGCAGGGTTGTCTGCCTGATTCGACTTCCCCGAAAAACCTCGGGCAGACCAAGGGAGCGTAGCGACCGCAGCGTGAATACGGTGTTAGATGATGCCAGCAACTCCTTCGAAATACTTATAAGAAGTTCTTAGTATTATATTTATATCACTTTAATTGTTAAATCTATTGCTAATATATCTAATACTGAACATAGACCCAAGGAATGTATAAAAGAATATTGTTTGGCTCAGCAGTTATATGTTTTGGAACTTGCTCTTTACATACTCTTAATGATTTTGCTGGTTTCATCTAACGTTCTCGTATTCACGACGCCCACTCCTTAAGGACCCGCAGAGTCCGGCCGCGACCGCGGTCAGGGAGTGCGGTGTGTCGCCTGATTCCGCTTCTCTGCAATTGCGCCTCGGCGACCGAGGGGCGGCGCAGCCAACCCGATGCGTGAATACTGTGTTATATGATGCTGGGGCCTTCCTTGAATTCGCTTTCTTCTGCTCTTCCTGTATTTCGCATGAGGTCTTTTATGATTTCAGGCGGAAATTCTTTACCTTTGTGAATGTACTTTATTAGGAATGTTTGTATTTGCAGCATTTGCGTTTTCATCTCTGTGAGTGATACCTTCCCCTCCAGCACGCCATCTGCATATTCATCCAAATCGACTATTCTATATGTTGGTCCATTGCCTTCTACGATTACATCTATATACATATCCTCTAGTGAAATTGTATTTTCATCGCATCTTTCTATTTTAATTAAATCTACATACCACTCATTCTTCCATCCGAATGGTTCAAACATAATTTTCACTCCTTCATTCATGAGAATGAAGTGTCGAATCTCTTTATCTGATTTTGGATCAAATCGATCAAAATATACGATTTCATCATTTCCGTATCCTTTCATCGTTCCTAATCTTGATTCAATTGTAATTGGTTCCACTACTTTCGCACTCCTCTCGTTTTTCTTGTTTATCTTGCCCCAGTTTCATATAACGTTATTGTATTCACGAATCCGGAAGGCTTAAAGGAGCGTAGCGACTGGGTGGCTCTGCCACTTAGCCATGCAGGATTGTCTGCCTGAGTATTCTCCTCGATTTTGCATCTGGCAGAATACGGTGTTATAGGATGTTCTGGCCTTCATCGAGTTTGCTAATAAATTTCTTTTTAAGGGTTTGAGTCTTTATTCAAGTCATTTCATTAGTCCTTTTCTTAAGTCTTTCCAATTCCAGGTTTTCAACGGATTTTTAATGTGTTATTATAGAGTTAAATAAAAACCGAGTGCAGCGAACACTCGGCTATACAATTGGCTTGGATAGGGTTATCCCTTCTAGTCAAAAGGACAAAAACCCACCTTCGGCTCGGTAACCTTGGGGTGGGTTTTTACTTTCTCTTGTAGTTATTCCCGATGTATGTTAAAAGAGCTATGATAAATGTAGCGAATAGAATCATGATAGTAATTGCATCTTTCAACTCCATGGTCTCACCTCCTTTCGAAGGGAAACCATGCCCACCCAAGATTCAATTGTACTTCTATATATTACCACATCAAGATACTGCTGGATAGAATATTTGTTCGTTTTAATGTTTATAGGTTTTCATACGCCTTGCCGGAATTTCCTATAACGCCTTTTTCACGAACTTCGTAAATCCCTGCTTCATGTATGTATTCGCGAATTTCGCATAATATCCTTTTTATGGATAAAAGCTGAACTCCCCATGCGTAACCGCACGTCCAGCTCAAATCAGTGACATCCACAACGTCCAGTCAGCGCCATGCTCAGGTGGATGCTCACTCCCCTAGTTACTCCTAACGACAAGCTAGAGGACCCCCGTCACACTATGGCAAAATAAGATTACACCCAAAAAAACAAACCGCGATTTACGCGGTAAATCAACGGCCATTTTCACGTCATCCAACTATCGTTCTGTGCTGGCTTCATTTTTGCGTTTCATTGCTTCGGTAACGACCTTCGCTTTCGTCAGGACTTCATTATACTCGTCAGTGTCGGATGATCCCCATGTGATACCGCCCCCTACCCCATATTCTGCTGTACCGGATACGGAATCAACGATGACCGTACGAATGGCGACATTAAATGTTGCAATATTTCCAGGTTCGATGAGGCCAATCGCTCCGCAATACACCTCTCGAGGAGATTGTTCGAGATCGGAAATAATCGCGGTCGTTCTTATTTTGGGAGCACCGGTGATGGAACCGCAAGGGAACAACGCTTCGAATATGTCGTATAGACACAAGCCTTCTTTGGTGATGGCTTTAACGGTGGATGTCATTTGGAACAAGGTTGGATACGTTTCGATCTCAAAAAGAGCAGGGACTTTCACGGTGCCTACTTTTGCGATCTTGCTCAAATCGTTACGCAGCAGATCGACGATCATCACGTTTTCAGCTCTGTCTTTTTCAGATAAAAACAGGGATTGTTCCAACCGGCGATCTTCTTCGCCCGTTTCGCCTCTTCGACTCGTTCCTTTCATCGGTTTGGTTGTGATGTTGTCTCCGTCCCAATGAAAAAACAATTCCGGCGACGCCGACAAAATACTGTACTGGCCCAAATGCAAATATGCGCAATACGATGCCTTTTGAACGGAACGCAAATATTGATAAAAGGTGTAAGGGTCCCCCTGAAAAGAAGATTTCAATCTAACGGTATAATTGACCTGATACGTTTCTCCATTCGAAATGAAACGTTTGATGCGCTTCATTGCTTGATTGTACTGCTGCCTTGACGTAGTGGACTTCCAACGGCTCAACTGATAATGGCTCTCCTTCAGCTCGTGGCTGGATGCCGGGTTTTCAAAAACCGCGAACCATACGAGAGGTAGGTGGGTGCCTTCTTTTACCCGATAATGATGACTAAACGCAGAAGCCGCTTCATAAGAAATATAGCCCGCCACAAAATAGTTGGCATTTATCGCTTCCTGAACTTTATCGAAAATCGATTGAACTTCGCTAAGGTCATAAGTGCAATAAACAGCGATCGGCGATGTGAAAATTTTTCGATTTCCATGAAAATCGAACACTAGCAGCGGATTTGCATTCAATAAGTATCTCCTCCCAGTCATAAGAAAAAGAGTACCTAATCTTTCGATTAAGTACTCGCCCAGGCGTACGGCATTGGTCCCGTGTGCTCCCTCATGGTTCCCCATGTTCCGCCAGTTACACACTTTGTTTATTGAATACATCATATGGAATGTATGCGGTAATTGTCAATGTTGTCTTGGAGCCGTTCTCAAATTGCGTTTAACATCGGTTTTTTCCATTTCTTCAGCTGTAGTGTTTTAACTTCTCGCAAGAGTATCCTCCAGCCGTTGCACAAATTACAAATCTCCCACTGCAGGCTCAAAATCAACAACCGAGAAAAATGTGCTAATGCACGCTGTAACCTTCCACGATCAAAAGACGCCGCCGCTGCATAACAATTATTGGGGGAGGTGAATGGCGTTGGCATCGAGTAACCGGATCATTAACGGCGGATATGAAGCAGCTTCTCTGCTGCCGTGGTATGGCGTGAACGCTGGCGTATCGAACAAGTACAGTCGTACCGGCACATACGCAGCCCGGATCGAGGGAGGAACCTGGAACGCCTACATTCAGCAGTTTACGGCAGCGTTTCCAGGGGAAACATTCGAGCTTCGCCTGTCTCTGGCAATAGCGGGTTCGGCTCCAAGCGCGCCTGTCGTCATTTCGGTTTTGTTTTATACGGTTGCAGGCGTATTTCTCGAATCGGGTCTAATTGCATATGTACCGGGCGATAGACTCCCTCCTGCCGCCTCGGGAGTCTGGTATGACTTCCGCGAGTTGACAAGCGCCGCACCGGCAGCGACGGCGTCCGCGCTCGTGATCGTGAACAAACTGCCTCAAATCGGCAGTCCGGACATACTCGCGGACGATGTGGAGCTGCAGGGCGCTCACGGCGCTGCAGGGGCGTCACCGGCAGAAGGAGCGCAAAGCACTGGCGGCCTGCAACAAACGGCGACCGGGATGCAAGCTGCACCCGGAACGGCGGAGGTTCAAGGAAAGTCTGCCGGCCTGCAGCATTCGCACCCTTCGGACGGAAACGCTCCATTGGCTTACGTGACCAATTCATATGTCAATTTGGTCACGGTGTTCAACACGTCGACGAGCGCTATCGCCAAGACGATTCCGGTTGGAAGCGCGCCTAGCGGAATCGCAATCATTCCTAAGCTGAATCGAATCTATGTAGCGAATTTCCTGGACAATACCGTTTCCGTGATCGATACGGCTACCTATAAAACCATCCGCACGATTCAGGTCGGATGGGAGCCCGCCTATCTCGCCGCCGCCCCTAACGGATCGCGGGTGTATGTGTCCAATTCATCCGACGATACAATTTCCGTCATCGATACCGCTGCCAATGCCACCATCGATCCGCCGATCCCGGTCGCTAGTTCGCCGCAAGGCATTATCGTTTCGCCGGATAGCAGCCGCATCTATGTCGCGAGCTCGGTCGCCGGGACCGTTACGGTCATCGATGCGGCAACGAACCTGGTCGTTGCAACCGTGGCCGATGTCGGCGGTGCGAAAAAAATCGCGATGGCCCCGAACGGGACTCGCCTATATGTTGCAAGCGACGAAGGATGCGACTTCGTAACCGTCATCGAAACGTCCGGCCATACGATAACCGGAACGATTCCGATCGGGGTGGGAGTGGAAGCGCTGTTGCTATCGCCCGACGGCGCCCTCTGTTATGCGGCCATCGCAAGTGAAAATGCCGTCACCGTAGTAGATATCGCGACGAATGCGATACTCCAAAAAATCGGTGTCGGGCTGTCCCCTGTAGAAATGGCCGGCTTACCGGACGGAAGCCGGATCTATGTAACGAATTTCAGCAGCGATTCAGCCAGCGTCATCAATACTTCAACGAATACGGTAACCGCTACGATCCCGATCGGGACTTCGCCATCGGCCATTGCAATCGATGCGTAAATTGTCCAACAAACACGAATCCCGATTGCGAGTTAAGACGTCGCTTAGTCGCCGTCGCACTGCATGCAAAGGCGGTACGCGCTTTTGCTTCCAACGATGGAAGCAAGCCGGTACCGCCTTTTAAAATCCTATTCATCTTAGCCGCTTCCGAAGCTCTCAGTAGCTATATACGTTCGCTGCCAAACTTCCACCGGCTGGCAGATCGGTTAGCCCCGCGATTGTCTTCAGCAAACTTCCTCTTGCGAATCAAGTTGAATAGCAGTGCGAGGAGGACCAGCAGCACAGCTGCAGCGGCATACCCCCACACCGGTATCCGGGACACGAGAGCCGGCTTGCCGTAGTCAATAACGAAATGGCCGCTGCTCGATACCGTCAAATGGACGAAGCCCTTCCCGTTCACAACCTCAACACGGCTTCCATTGAATGTCGCGCCTACCGCCTCGCGGCCGGTCGGATTGGCGAGCTCCAATTCCACCTGCCCTCCGCCGGAATCGCCGGAGACGTATCCCTTATATTGCAAAGCGCTGCTCGTATCGACAGCCACGGTAACCGGCAGGGACGAAGCGAAGATCCGCTTTCCGTCGTATGCGGCCGTCGTCGCTTGTTTCACGGCCCACTGCTTTAGGCCGCCACCGTCCCGGGCATAGCCGAATTCCCCGGCGAGCGTCAGCTTTCCAAGAGATACGCTGCCTGCGCCTTGCTGAACAATATACGTGTCTAGCATCCCGTCTTTCAACACCGTACCGCCCACTCTTGCGGCATCGCTCATTTCGGTTACTGTCGGCAGCGCCTCATCGGGCGACAGCGGGATTAAGAATTGCATGTAATTCGCTGCGGGTGCATGGACGGACGCTTTGACATAGCCGAACGGCGCAGCGTAGCCCTTAATGTAAGTCACCTCGCCCTTGGCATCGGTCAAGCCGGCTTTGTCCGAAAAAATCCACGCCGCGAATTTCGCCTCCGCGCCGTATTTGTCTTTCTTGTACGTCCAGAGCCGGTGATTCCCGCTACCGCTCATCGTTCCCCGGCCGCCATGCAAGTACAGCTCAAATGCATGCGGCTTGGCGTCCTTGGCCTTCAGTTGGTCGGTGACGACAAAATACTGTTGTCCCGGAAACGCCACAGCGCGTGAAATGTACCCGAGACTCTCTTCATCTGGTGGAAACGATAGCGGATTCTCGCTCGCTTTGGGATCGTTCGTTTGCCGGATGAAACGCGCCTCTTTTTGCTGAAAATCGAAGAAATCGGTATCGATGCCGTATTTGGAAACCGGCGTCGCATTCATCGCCATATCGACAGGCCAGTTTCCATCGAGCGTAACCGTATTTTGCGCGGCGGCGGTGCGGTACCACGATCGCCTTACCGCGTCGCCGTATCCGGATTTGGAATAGCCCGGCACCGAGGCCATCATCTGATTTTCCGCATGAATCGTAAAGCTCAGCGTGTCGAAATGGTTATGGTTATCCGTTTCCGCAACGCCGTGAAAGGCGAGATACCTTGCGCTCGGGTCGTTGTAGTTCCAATGATTCCGGAAAAACGACTGTCCGCCCTCATTCAAAAACGTTGTGGCCGTACCCGTCGGCGGCAGCGGTTTCACGGCAGGCGCATACGTCAAGTATTTGTCCATATCGATGGAATCGTCTTCTGAGGCTCCGGTATTGTTGCCGAACTCCCCTCCCTGCGGCGATTTGTCGGTGTTGACGTACCGCCACTGAAACAGATTGCCCCATTTTGCCTCCGGGTTCGCTTCGCTAACGTCCTTTTCCTCCATATACTTTCCGGCCACCATCATAAGCATATTGTGCCGCAAGAACGTATCTTCGAACGACGGCATCCAGCCTTTGTTGTTGGAGGAATAAAATTCCCATAGAAAAGCCGGCTTGTACGACGGGAACAGATCGACACCCGATACGTTGGCGTAATGGTAAAGAAAAGGCACCATGTTGATAAGGGAATAGATGTAATAGAAAGCGCCTTCACGATAAATGCCATCCGAGCTGAAAAAATACTTGGTGTTCGCGTTGACCGCCTGCAGCGCTTTGCGCAGCCACGCTCCCGCTTCCGGCTCCCCGGATAACGTCAACGCAAGTGTCCCCAGCCCCCAAGCCGGCTTGGACAAATGGTTGTGCGGCCGGGGCGACCACTTCTCGAGATTGGCGAACAGCGCCTGGGCTTCCTTCTTGAGCTTTGCGCGAATGACCGCATCCTTCTCCGTACCGGCAATCGAAGGCTGTATCCAGTCATACGCCGCGGCGAAATGCTGCGCCCAACTGCCGCGATACGTCTCATCCACTTCGCTCCCGTCATCCGTCGGGTCGCACGAATAGATCGGCCCGTCATAAGCCTGTCGCAAAGCGGCTTCAGCCCGGTCACGGTGCGTCTCGGAGCCCGTCATGATGTACACAAACGCGCTGTACTTGGCGATCCGCGCCACCGTTCCGTAATAATTATGAAGACCGGGATCCTTGCAGGACCCCGGAGCGGTAGGAAGATTCATTGAGGTATAAGGACTCGCGGCGATCTGATCCCATAACGACTTGGCGTAAGCGTCGGCGCCTCGTTTGTCGTACATCGTCTTGACTTGCGAGCTGTCGAACCACAGCTTCGGATGCGTTTCCGTCTTCGGAAGCATCGGTTCTTCCGAGACGGTAAAGCCGCTGTAGCCGTTATAATCCGGACGTTTGACCGGCTCAGCCGAATAAACGTACGCCGGCGCCGAAACGGTCGAGATAAGTGCAATCATACATAATAATGAAACGGCCGTCTTGTATACGTTCACGGCATGATCCCCTAACCTTTGAGAACAATGTTTATCTCATGAATACTCCGCCGTTGATTTCGATCGTTTCTCCCGTAATAAACGAGCTGTGCGAAGAAACCAGGAATGCCGCGATACCGGTAATGTCTTGCGGAACGCCGCCGCGTCCGAGCGGAATGCTGGCAATCGTCGCCTTGCGGGCTTCCGCCGAAGTAAACGTCGAATGGAATTTCGTATCCTCAATAAATCCGGGTGCCAGGCAGTTAGCGCGAATACCGTACGAAGCCAGCTCCTTGGCCATGCTTTTGGTCAACGTCAGGATGGCGCCTTTCGATGCTGCATAAATGCTGGAGCCGGGGCCGCCGCCGTTATGCGCCGCCAGCGAGCTCAAATTGAGGATGGCGCCGCCGCCCTTCGCTTTCATGCCCGCAATGACCGCTTTCGTTACAAACACGGCGGAAGTCAGGTTCACGTCGATGATGCTGCGGTACAAATCGAGCGTCATTTCTTCAATCGTTCGCCGTTCAATCAGATTGCCGGCGTTGTTGACCAAAATGTCGATGCCGGTACCAAACGCTTGCTCCGACTGCTTGACGAGCGCTTCGATTTGGTCCAGATCGGTGACATCCGCTTGAATGACGACCGCGTCGCCGCCCGCTTGCCGGATAACACCGGCTGTTTCTTCCGCACCCTCGCGGTTGCTCAGGTAATGAACGATCACTTTCGCGCCGCATGCGGCCAGCTCGATCGCAATGGCTCTCCCGATACCGCCACTCGACCCTGTAACTAAAGCAACCTGATTCGTCAAATCGATTTTCATATTCATCTTCTCCTGTCGTTTTGTTTTTAAAAAAAATTTATAAACTTATTTAGTTATGAAACGGATGTCCCGGCATAAACACGAGCGGCCCCAGCACTTCCTCGCGGTCTTTCAACCACTTGCCGTCACCGCGCCGTTTCATGTTCACCTGGGAACATTCGGGCATCCCCAATCGAAGCGAAGCGAGTTGTATGGACAGATGCTCATCCGGGATTTCTCCGTCAATTTGCGGCCATTGCCACAAATACGGATGATCTAGATAGGGGATGACAAATTGGATGGCACTCTTCAAGCTTTGCCCTTCCGCCGTCTCATAGTTCCACAAATCTACGCCTTGATGATGCGCGATTTCGCATAATAATGCGGATGCATCGAGTTGAAACATCGTGTAGTGAAACGAACGCGTCCGGTCGAGCTCCCTCGGGAGGCTTCCGTCTGGGGCTACTTGCCCCGGTACAATCACCTGCTTGAAATGATCGAACGCCAGCTTCAGCTTCGACTCGTCCCCGACAAATGCGGCATAGGCGGCAACATGCGTCGTCCACCACATGGCATGGTTATTGCCGGAACGGCTCTCCTTCACTCCGATCGTGCTTGTAGTGAGCCACTCGAGAAGCTGTGACAGCCATTCGCGCATGCCCTGCATTTCCGTTTGCCACTCGGCATCCTCTTCCATAAAGCCGAGCGCATGGACGATTCGGTCCAGCTGCCGCAGCACGATAACGCCCGCCGCGCGGCCCGTACAAATCCCATGAATCGCTTCGCCGTATTCGATGTGCGGATTCATCCGGGTGTCCGGGTTCAGGAACCATACCCGCAAGAGTTCCGCCGCGCGCGCCAGGTAGCGCTTTTCCTGTAGATAAAAGCCTGCATAGCACAACGTCAGCATCGTGTTCGCCAGTTCGTCGAACGACTGGCGGTGCCCCATGAACCGGTCGTGCCGCGTGACGCCGTCTTTCCGGATGTAAGGACCATCCGGATTGTCCGGGTCCGGCCACCAGTAAGGCGCTTCGCTGTAGTAGTCGTGGGGATTGCCGCTCGGTGCAGCGCTGCCGAAATACGTTACGCTCCATGGACCTTTGCCCATCGCTTCATCCGCTTTTTCCGCCAGATCGCGCCGGATGTTTCGCCATACGCCTTCCGCTTGCGTCATCTTGAGCAGCACGCCGTGCACAAACCGCTTATCTACGAAAACGAACCCCATATAAGCCCCCCATTCGCTGCAAAATATTCGATTTTCCAACAAAACCTTGCTATACTTGAAATGTTCATTATAAAATTAACACATAAAACGTACTTTATCAAACTTTTTCATACTTTTTAGGAAATGCACCGTAAACCATAGATAAAAGTAGGTGAATCATGTTACCGGAAATCAGGCACGCCAAAATCATTGAAGCGTTAAACGAAGAAGGTTCCGTCAAAGTATCCGATATTAGCAAATCGTTCCAGGTGACCGAGAAAACGATTCGCGAAGACCTGGAAAAACTGGAACAGCGCGGCATACTCAAGCGTGTGCACGGCGGTGCCGTCCTGGTCGAGCATGACGACTCGATGCTGCCGATCCTGAAGCGGCGGGTCCGGCAGCGCCCGGAAAAAGAACAAATCGCCGAGGAAGCGGACAAATGGATTGAGGACGGTCAAATCGTACTGCTGGACGCAGGCTCCACTACGCTTGAGCTCGCTTCGCTGATCAAGGACCGCCATATTACCGTCGTTACGAACGATACGAAGATAGCCGACTTGCTCGCCGGCAGCAATCAGATCGAGCTGTGCATTCTCGGCGGCTACCGCCGTAAAGGAACGTATACGATCATCGGTCCGAGCGCCATTCAGATGATGGACGAGCTCAACGTGGACATCGCCTTTCTCGGCTGTACCGGCATCGACCTGCAGCGCGGCTTGTCGATCTTTCACCGCGAAGAAGCCGAGCTCAAGAAGCGGATGATGAAAGCTTCGAAGAAAGTGGTGCTGCTTGCCGATCATTCCAAATTCGACCGCACGGCGCTCGTATCGTTTGCCGCGCTGGAGGAAATCGATATGCTCATTACCGATGCCGACGCGAGCAGCGCCACGATCGAACAACTCGAGCAGCGGGGGATTCAGGTCGTTCGCGCCGAAAGGTGACCGCGCACAAAAGCGTACGACGCCTGTAAACAAGAAGAGGGTGTTCCCTTCGCGGGGGCACCCCTTCTTCCTTTTGCAGCGAATTATTTGGAGCTGTTCTTCTTCTCCGCCGCTGCTTTGTCGAATTTATCGGATGCTTCGCGCAGCGCCGAGTTGACATCGAGCTTGTCGATGACGACGCGGTTGAACGCTTCTTCCATCGTCGTTTTCAGCACGTTCGGGTCCGCTCCGGGTAGGTTCGGCTCGCGTCTTGGCATTGCCGGAGCAGGAGCGTAATAATATACCGCCTGCGTATGCTTTCCTTTCAGCGCCGGCACATTTTGACCGAGTACCTCGAGGTTGACGGAGCCTTTTTTCAGCGAAGGCAGCGTTGCGTCCGACTTGGCGGCTTCGAGCTGCAGTTCATCGGAGAGCAAATACTTGATAATCTGGAACGAGATGTCTTTGTGCTGGTTCGTCTTCGTAATGAACCAATAGTTGGAAGCGGCCTGACTGCCGACTTTCGGTCCGTCCGCAAACACCGGCATCGATACCATATCCCATTCGAGGTTCGGCGGGAACGTCGGAAATTTGTTGAACTGGTTGATCTGCATCGCTACATTGCCCTTTTCGAACGCCTGCGATTCGGTATTTTGCGAGCGGTTCTTCGTATCCCGGTTATTGCCTGTAATTTCATAAAATCTCGACAGGTTGGTGAATAGGCGCTTCCATTTCTCGTTGTCCGCCATTTTATCCGCTTTCGGATCGAGGTACGGCAGCGACAGCTGGTTATCCCGCAGCACCGCGCTTATGAACGAGCTGAACCCGCGATACGTTTCGTCGCCGTTCACTCTCGTCATTTTTTTCGCCAGCTCGTATACTTCATCCCATGTCATGCCGTCTTTCGGATACGGCACGCCGAACCGGTCGAACAACGCCTTGTTATAATACATAATTTGCGCGCCGGCCCAAGGCATCGGAAGCCCGTATAGCATTCCGGGAGCGCTTACATTTTTTAGATTATCGAGCAATGCAGGTTCGAAACGATTCAAATCGTAATTATATTTTTTGATCAGTTCCGTCATATCGTACGCCAGTCCGGTCTCGACAAGAAACTGGTCGATCTGCGACGTATTGCCGTACATAATGTCCGGATTGGTGCCGGCCGCAACCAGCTCGCGAATATCGAGGTCTTTCTCACGCGGCAAAAACTTGACGGTTACGTTCGGAAATTTCGCGCGAATCCGGTCTCCGTATCGTTCGTTGAACTTCTCCATGCTGTCGTCGAATTGCGACTTGAAGACGAGCGTGACCGGCTCTTTCAGCAGATCCGCTTCCGACGGCACGTTCGATTTTACGGTCGGCGCCGCCTCCTTACTACAGGCGGCAAGCGTAGATCCGAGCAGCGTCAGTACGACCAATGACCCAACCATGTTCTTTGCAGCTTTCATCTGAACCCCTCCATGTTTCTAATAATGAACCGCCGGGCGAATTAGACCCGGATAGCGTATAGCCTGCGGACCGTCAGCGCCCCGTTCAAGCGGCTTATTGCCATGCATTCGCTCAAAAGGAAGCTGCGTTACGCTGCCGATGTGCGCGCTTACAATCGGTTCAACCGTCAATGTACGCGTTTACATTTGCATACGTACGATTCTGCCTGCAAAGCTCACTTCGCTATCCTTACTTTAGCATATAAAACGAACATTTTCAAACATAATGAGAAAATAAAGGAAGAAAACTTATCCCCCGAAACATAGAAAAAAGGCCGCATCGCTGCAGCCCTTTTCTCCCTAAACCAACACGATCCTACTCTTCCGGCTGTCCGGACGCACGCCGCAGCGCGTTGGCGAGCCGATGCGCCTCGTCCTGGCCGATCCCCGCATTATACAGCCCTTTCAAAATCTCGATCAGCTGATTTGCATCTTCCACCGTTAAAGGTTCCGCCATCAGATTCCACCATCCTTCGTTTCCGTAAGATTCATCCAGATCGACGGTAATGCCGTTGACCTGAACGTTATTCCGGTACTGATATAGGTGAGCGGCATCGGACAGCTTTCCGCTGCTCCAAGCATACGTTTGCCAAAATCGCGAGCACGCGCCGCTGGCGCTGACCGCCTCGACGACCGAATAAGAGCCGTACACCCCCGTATTAAAATCGGGAGTCGCTTCGCTGGCTGCCCGAATATAATCGATAACCGTCTGCATTTGTTCCGAAGTCGCATCAAAATCGACGGCAAAATAAATGGTGCTGCCCGGCGGCTGTCCGATGCTGTAAGCGGTCTGCGCGGCCGTTGCACCGTCTGCCAGACCTGCCGACCGTCCGCCGAGCGGACGATTCGCCGTCGTTTCGAATACGGAGACGATGTTCAGGCCTGCTTCGCTAATGACCGCCGCCTCCTCGGCCGTAAGCCGCTTCCATCCCGTCGGAACAAGGTATCGACATACGAAGGAGTAGCCGTCCGCAGCGAACGATGCGGCCGTTTCAGCCGTTAAAGGTGTTGCGCAGTCGAATCCTTTGGCCATTTTTCGACACCTCCCCTATATTTTATGCACATAGGACAATGAGTGCCTCACATATACTGACCTATTAAGGAGAGGATGTGTATGAGATTTACGGTACAGTATATACCTCTGCACAAAATCAAAGCCGATTCGACCATCCCGTTGACCCAGCATATCAAAAATATACGGAAGCGGATGTGGGACTGCATGCATTTGCTCGCCGTCCGCAAAAACCGGAAAGACGGCAGCTACATCGTCATCAGCGGACTTGATCGTTACGAGTACCTTACAAAACATACGAATAAAAAGTACGCCCCTTGTCTGGTCGATACGCACAAAGCATCCGTCCTGATGAAGCTGCCGTTTCAACGAAACGCAATGGTCCGCTTGCTGCAGCAGTTCCCTACCATATCCATACAGGAAATGAAGCCGGCAAGCTGGTCGATCATTCGCACGTTCATCAGGCGAGAACCCCGCTTTTCCCGACTGTCGCGAGCCCGACAAATCAAGCTGCTCTTCATGGCGATCCGGTACAAAAAAACGGTCGTAGCTTCTATGAAAGCGCAGGTCGATAAAATGCTTTCCTCTTGACCCCATTGTCCTTCTGCACAATGGAGCCCCAGCGAACCAAGAGCCCGAATGATCCAGCTTATTTGCATTTGCGAATCGGCGGTGTCCGCATGTGTAGTGACATGCAAAAGAGCCGCGGCGCGGCTCTTTTGCATTGTTATTTCAATTGTCCGGGAATCGGTTCCTCGTGGTTGCCGTACATCACTTCGTCGAACAAATTCGGCTGTTTGGTCGGCGCTTGAGGCGGCGGAGGAATATGAAGCCGGGCCAGCAATTTTTCCAGCTCGCCGACCGTCACCGGTTTGGCATGGTTCATGAGCTCGTAGCCGAGCTGACCGTTCATTTCAATGGTTGCATGCTTTACGTCGGAGAACGACGTGATGCCGTTTTCCCGCAGCCTGTTCTCCACTTGATCCACAGACATTCGCAGCTTCAACAAATTTTTCGTCATCAACTGTCCATTCTCGATAATGGGGGTCGCTTTCCCCATAAATAACCGTTCGATCGGCTGCCATTTGACGCTCATATATTGGAGCAGTATGAGGAGACCCACAAAAATGCAAAGCGTCACCGTCGTCGCCCAGAACCCTTTCATGGAGACCGCATCACCGATCACGGACGCAATTGCGAGCAGCGTAATGATTTCCGGCCCGTTCATTTCAGATACCGTTTTTTTGCCGGCGATCCGCATCAAGCCAAAGCCGATAAGTAAAATGACCAGTGCTTCCCATATGTAACTCATCCGACAGCGTCCTCCTTGCAGTGCTTTGCAACTTCATTTTTTGCGGAACCAACCATATTTATACAGCAAACGCTGCGAAAATTTCGCAACAAGAGCGCTTGACTGGAACCCTCGCGTTGGTATGTAATGGATAAGCCGATATTCCGTTCGAAAACGGAATTCGGCTTATTAGTTGTTTGGTATAATTAGATTACAAAAGCACGCGATACGATAACCAGAAGGATAAACAAAACAAGGATCACTCCAGTCGAAGTAAAACCGCCAAATCCCGCTGCACAGCTCATGCTTTTCACCTCCTTGTTTACCTGATCAGTTTATGTCATGATCGACAAAGTGTCTGTGCGTTTGTTCCGGAGCCGGGAAAATACCGAATGAATTTATTTTTTCTTGAGGAGAGATTAATGTGGCACATATCCGCAAATTAGTGAGCGACCAAGATTTTCAAGAGGCGATGGAACGGCAAGCTCCGATCCGCGTATTTCAAAACGATCATGTCGTCGATGCAGGCGGGATCGTGATTCGGTTCGACGAAAAGTTCGTTGTCATTCAATCGGGCGTGAGCGAGATCGCCTATCATTCACGTACGTCATGCGAATTTTTCAGCATGAGAAAACGTTAACTTGCGCTGTGCATTAAGAATTCCGCTTCCGGCATGAAGCCCGTCACCATCGAGCGTGGTACAACCCCCTTTGATTCGATGTCCGCACAAAATCACACATCCCGGTTTATCAGGCATGGAAAATTCGATGCACCCCCATCAGTAATTGTCCATGCTCCGGGTATTCCCTCCCTCCCTGTCATAGTTCCCATATAAGACAAGCTGCTGACTAACGCGCTCCTCGAGGGCGAATGTTCTGCCCGGCGAACGTCCGCCCGATCCCCCATTACCTGTAAAATTGCCGCAAAAAAACGGATGCCGATCTAAGGATACTTCATGGAATCGTCCTCCCTCCGCTGATACCCTTGAATTGAACGATATCTTATCGCTAGGAGGACGAAATGCATGGCAATCAGCCGGTTAAACGAGCGCGAATACTATAAAAAAATATACGGGGGGTGGCTCGGCAAAAATATCGGAGGCACGTTAGGCGCGCCGATGGAAGGCAAAAAGGAACTGCTGAACCTTACCTATTATCCGAGTCTTCCGGACGGGCCACTGCCCAATGACGACTTGGATCTCCAGCTCGTATGGCTGCACGCGCTGGAGCAGTACGGAGTCCGCCTTACCGCAGCGGAGCTTGGGCAGGAATGGGTGGAGCATGTGTTTTTCCCGTATGACGAGTACGGGTATGCTTTGGCCAACTTGCGTAGGGGGCTTGTCGCCCCGGTTGCCGGATGGTTCAACAATCCGTTCACCCATTGCATGGGCTCGCCCATTCGCTCGGAAATATGGGCGATGGTGACGCCGGGCTCGCCGCAGCTCGCCGCATACTACGCTTACCAGGACGCCATAGTCGACCATGCCGGGGGCGAAGGCGTATACGGGGAAATGTTTTTCGCGGCTATCGAGAGCGCGGCCTTTACCGATTCCAACCGGGATCGTCTCATCCGGACCGGCCTGCAATATATACCGGATCATTGCCGGACGGCTCGGGCGGTGAAAGACTTGCTCGTCTGGCATGCGGAAGGCAAAACATGGCTCGAGGCGCGCGAGCTTATACTTGAGCGGCACGGCAGCTCCAACTTCACCGATGCGCCGCAAAACATCGCCTTCACGGTACTCGGGTGGTTGTACGGCGAAGATTTCGGCGACGCCATTTTGAAGGCGGTCAATTGCGGCTACGATACGGACTGTACCGGCGCGACGCTGGGAGCGATTCTGGGCATTATTCAGGGGGCGGATCAATTGCCCGAGTATTGGGTGAAGCCGGTTGGCGATGGGGTGGCGGTCAGTCCGCCGATCAAAGGGTTCCCCGCTCCCCGCACCCTGGATGAGCTGACGGAGCGGACCGTGCGGATCGGCAAGCGCGTCGCGGCGGAATGGAACTTGCCGCTGATCATCGACAAGGACGCTGTTACGCACTGGGCTGCTGCAGGCGAGTGGCAAGCCGATGACGACGAATACGACGTAAAAAGATTATGGAATCGCAAATCAAGCGCGAATGTATATTATTTGCCCAAAGGAACAAGCCGCAATCTCGGTCTGGAGCTGACCGTCGATTACGGCTTGCAGGGACCTGCGATCGGTCTGGAGCAGCGCAAAACGATCGGTTATCGGTTGATGAACCGTTCGAAGGAAGCATGGGAAGGCGTAGTAAGACTCGATACGCCTGTGGGATGGCAAGGGTCGGATGAGCAACGCTTTTCTTTGCCCCCCGGCGCCGAGATGGAAGGGAATTGGACGATTCGATCCGATGCGAAAACGGAACCGGTGTATCGGCTGTCCGCACATATCGTTCGTCTGCATGACGGACACGAGTGGAACACGGAAACGGTCGATTTCCGGCTTGTAGCCGCAACCGAGTGGTCGATCGGGGCGGATGGCGGAAAGCCGAAGCGAGCCGTGTTCCAAGGCAACCGGATTCATTTCGAGGATTTGCCCAAGCTCGGTCAAACAGGCTCCTATCGAGCGTCGACGACCATGATCATCCCCAGCGACAGAGACGTCCGCCTGATTACAGCAACGGTAGAGCCCGTCAAAGCCTGGCTGAACGGCCGCTTGATCATCAATAGTCCGGTGAAGCAGCCGTTCATGCCTGCTTTCCATCGTGCTCCTGCGAAGCAGCTGGCAGAACTTACACTCCCTCGGGGCGAGCATCTGCTGGAGATCGAAGTGGCGCAGAGTGAGGATCCTCCGGAACTCTACGTGTTGGCCGTGTCGCAGCGGACGACCGGTACGCCCGGATCGTTCTATTACTATTCCGATGTTTTATTTATCGCAAAGACCGACGGGGAAAGCTGAACTCAGCGCAAGCCGCTATCATTCGACGGGTGCAGCAGGGCATAACTTATGACACTAGCTAAGCAAGCACTATTCATTTGTGGAAAAGGATGTGAGGTTATTGGATCAAGAGGACAAAAAGTTCGAATGGCAAGGTGAAAAAGATCTAGTCAGCGGCAAGTCCACTGTAAGCCGTCGGCATTTGATCGGAGGGCTCGGGCTGGCGGCGCTATCGCTGCTTGCCCTCCCTCCGCTCGCTCACACCTCGCCCGTCGAAGCGATGAGCGGTCCTGCGGGCGGCGCCTACGTCGTGCAATCGGACGGCGCGGACGGCGGAGCGGAGCTGATACAACTGCTGCAAAACCTCCCTGCAGGGGGCGTCGTCATTGTTCCTTTCGGCACGCAGCTTGTATGTTCGTCCACTGTCGTGATTTCCTCCCCCGTCGTGCTCGTCGGCTACGGCGCCGCGCTTCAAGCGGGCCATACGCAGCAAAACGTATTATCGATTCAAAGCGATGACGTGTTCGTCTACGGCTTGAAAGTGGCGGGAAACCCGCTTCAAGCGAATGAAAATGCGGTTTCCGTCGCCGCGGGCAAAGGTCGCATCACGCTGGAGCATGTCACCACCGCCGGCTGCCTGATCGGCGTCAGTTCCGCGCGGCGCGCCCATCATCTCAAGCTGGAGGGCTGCGTGCTGAACAGCTCCGTCCACGGCGCCGTGCTGCGGCTTCCGGAGCATAGCACGGTCGACGGATGCACCGTGAACGACCACCCGGGCAGCGGAGCCACCGGCATTCGCATCCAGGGTGAGGAGAAGACCGTAACCGCAATCACGACGTCAAGCAGCTCGGTAACCTCCGCCGGTCATCAGCTTCGGGCCGGCGACAAGATCCGGTTTTATGCCGAAGGCACCGTCGTTTTGCCCGATGAAATCAAATTGGATACCGTATACTACGCCGCCGGCACGATCGGGGCCGACCAGTTCCAGCTGTCCGCATATCCCGGCGGGCCTCCCCTCACATGGACTGGGCAAAATTTGAGCGGCTCCGGTAGCTGCCGGCATCGAAGCGTTCAGCCCGGAAAAAAAATTGTACGCGCTTCCGTTCTCCTTCAACACGGTACTGCTCTTCTACAACAAGGACGTATTCGACCGGTTCGCGGTTCCTTACCCGAAAGAAACGCTCAGCTGGGATGAAGCAGTCGTGCTGGCCCGCAAGCTGACGCGGGAGATGGACGGCACATCTTATCAGGGCATTTATCCCGGTAACTGGACGCAGCAGCGCAGCCAGTTGTCCCTGGATTTCGTCGATCCGAAAAGCAACAAGGTCATTTTCGAATCCGACCCGGGCTACCGAAAAGTATTCGAGCTGTACCAGTCGATTTACCTTATCCCGGGGATGCTGACTACGCTGAACGGCAAAGACGGCTTTTTCAAAAGCCGGCAGTTTGCGATGTACGTCAACTGGTTGACCGACGTGCTCTATTTGTTCGAAGACGCGCATAAATCCGGCAACCCGCTCAGCTGGGATATGATGCGATTGCCTTATTTTACGGAAAAACCGGGGATCGGCAGCAAAGTCGACGTTCATATGCTTATGGTAACGGCGCAAAGCAAGCAGAAGTATGAGGCTATGGCGGTCGTCGGCTTCTTGACCTCGTCGGAGGCCGTTCAGGTAGCCGCCGCCAAAACCGGGCGAATCCCCGCGATACAGAGCAGCGAGGCCCAGAAGCAGTTCGGCGCCAATTATGCGAGCGTGAAAGATAAAAATACGAAGGCGGTGTTCGATACGAAGATGGCTCCGCTGTGGAACTACAGCCCGTACGACGTCCAGGCGATGTATCCGCCGATCGAGCAGGCGATGAAAGACGTCATGAATCATAAATCCGATGTCAATACGGCTTTGAAGACGGCCGCCGAGAAGACGAACAAGCTTATCGAGGAAAATCCGGCCCGTTAGAATATGTTTTGCAGATCCGCAATGGGAGGCAGAAACGCAATCGCATTTTAATCGGTGAGCTCCCGCCTCTGCTCGCCCTCTGCCCTGTTTCTGAACTGCGATGGGCTTGTGCCGGTAATCTGTTTGAACACTTTGCTGAAATAAAACGGGTCCTGAATGCCGACTTCCTGGGCAACAGTTTCGATCGTTGCCTCCGGGTGGCGGCGCAACAAATATTGCGCCCGTTGAATGCGCAATTGCTGGAGATACCGCGTGAACGTGCTGGCGGAATACTTGTTGAACAGCTGGCACAAATATTCGTATTTGCGCTGGAATCGATACTCCAGCATATGCCTCGTGATCGTCAGCGTATAGTGCTCGTTCAAGTAGTTCACCAGCTCGCGGTAAGTTAAATAAGTCGCAGGCAGCGGCGTGTCCCACTGATGTCTTTTCAGAAGGTTGTCGGACAGCGCCTGTACGATTTGCAGCATCAGAATGGTCGAGCGGAACCGAAAATTTCCGGTCGGCTGTTTCATTTCGGCGACAAGCTTCTCAAACCATATCAAAATTTCGAAGCGCCTTTCCGGCAAATATCGCCGCAGCACTAGAATCGGCTCCTCGTCCACATCTTCCGCCGTCCGCAAATCCTGATGGTGGCGGCGAAACAGCTGCAAGCTCTGCTTCAGGCTTCCGGCCGCTTCCGAATGAATCGGCGCCGGGTCCGCCGTGAACTGCGCCCAGAAAAAGCTCGTGGCCGGTTCTGGCGTTCTCCAGCCTTTATGCTGCTGCCACGGCGTGAGCAGTAAACATTCGCCGGATTGAAGCACCAGCCGTTCTTCTTCCACTTGAAGATAAACCGGTCCGTCGATGACCATGATGAGCTCATAATACGGATTCGAATGGCCCCAATGATTGAACTTGTTGTCCGCTTTATGCAGCCCTGTCCACTTCACATCGAGCTTGACCAATCTGGACATAATGAATACGTCCTCCATAGGCTCTCCCCTTTGCCGCCGCCCGGATGAACCGATCGTCGTCTCCCTCCGCAGTGCGGTCATTTTCAATGGCTTGACCAATCCCTTTACGCGTCATCCCTGAACGGGTCCGGTGGAACGGCGTATCGTAAACTTGCCCGGGAGCACGATTTCCTGATACTCCTGCTCCGGATTGCGCGAGTGTTGAAACAATAATTCCACCGCCATACCGCCCATTTGCTTGCCGGATTGGTTAATCGCGGTGAACATGTCCTGGTGTTCCTCCGGAAAATTGCCGTACACCTCGTCAAACGTAACGATGCTGATATGGTCCGGTACGCGAAGCTCCAACCGGTTCAGCACGCTCATTACGCCCATCAACAGGCCCGGACTCGTGACAAACAACGCGCTCGGACGATCCGCGTCTACCAGCATCCGTTCGAGCGGTTCCTCGACGTTAGCCCCTTCCCCCTCCACGAGCAGCTCGAAACGATCCGGCATCCGCAAACTTTTATCCAATAAGGCGTAGCGGTATCCTTTGATCCGTTCTTTATGCGTAAAATGCTTGTTCGGCGACACGATGCCAATCCGCTCGTGCCCGAGGCCGAACAGATGCTCCATCAGCGTGACGGCACCCATGAAATTGTCCCCGCGAACCAGATGCGTATCGATGCCCTCCACTTTCTGGTCGACGAGGACGACCGGCATGCCCTGCGCCTGGATGCTTTTCAAATGTTCCTTCTGCCCGGGCCTTCCGCCGCCGATGAGCATGATGAGCCCTTCCGCGCCACGCTGCATCATTTTGGCCGTGAGCATCTGCTCCCTTCCGCCAACAGAGTTGCCGATCAAAATCATATAATCGTTCTCGAACGCTTTCTCTTCGGCTCCAGCCAAAAGATCGATTCCGAACGATTGGCTCATGATTTGCTTCCCGAACGGCAGAACGACGCCGATCATGCCGCTGTTATCCGAACTGCGCTTGAGTTCCTGCGCCTGAAATTGGAGGCTTTGCATCGCCTCAAGCACTTTTTGCTTCGATTGGGCGGAAACGGTGTCGCTATGATTAATTACGCGGGACACCGTCGACTTGGAAACGCCGGCCAGCTTGGCCACTTCATCAAGTTTCGACATTGGGTTCACTTCCTCATTAGATCTGCTGCTTTAGTTATATAAAGCCGGGAGAATATTGTCAAATTGTTCTTGCACCTGAAAGCGAAATCATTGTATGATGGTATTGGTCTGGTATATTTCTGAAACGTTTCAATGATGTCCGATTCCTCAGACATTGCACACACCTGACTTTAGATGAAAGGATGGGTCATTTTTGAACCTTGAACAGCAAGTTATAGCAGAAAAGATGTCCTCCTCCGCTCGCAGCCACCGGTTCGCGATGGCAAAGCCGGCAGTGCGCTGGCAAGATGCGCTGCCGAGCGGTAACGGGACGATGGGCGCCCTCGTCTACGGCAATATCGAAGAAGATACGATCGTCATTAATCACGAAGAGCTGTGGTACGGCGGCATTACGAAACCACCTCCCGATTTGTCCGTTCATTTGCCGGAGCTGCGAGCGCTTCTGGACGCGGGCAAATACGAAGAAGCGAATCGTTTTTTCCCCGATCTCATGCGCGCGGCCGGATACCAGACGCATACGTCCAGGTTCCAGCCGGGCTTTGAATTGAAAGTGACGCTCGATACGGACGGCGCCTTCCGGGACTACACCCGGACGCTCGATATGGAAACCGGCGAAATTACGGTTGCCTGGACCGACAACGGCGTTCGCAAACGTAAACGCTTGTTTGTCTCTCGCCCGGACCAAGTGATCGTCATGTCCGTTCGCTTCGATGGCGCGCCTGTCTCGCAAGCTGCGTTCGGCCTGCAAATTCATCAGCCTGCCGAAGCGGAGAAGCACGCCTTCACGCACGAGGCTTCGGCGGAAGCCGCTCATCTGCTTGCTTCGGGCAAGCATTCGAATGCGGAAACCGGTTATTGCGCCGCCGCCCGGGTGATCGCACGCGGAGGCGCAGCAAGCGTCCAGAACGGCTGCCTGATCGCGAGTGATGCCGACGAAATCACGGTGCTGGTCAAAGTGGCGGCCAAAGACGGCAGCCCCGCGCAGCAGGAACAATTGAAGCGCGAGCTCAACGCCTTCCAGGACGATTACGAAACGCTGCTGCAGCGCCATATCGCCGAGCACCGCCCGTTATTTTTAAGCGCCGGTATCGATCTGGAAGCGGACGGTGACAGGGACACGGCGAACGAACGGCTGCTGCTCGACGCGTACACGGGCGACGTGCCGACCGCGCTGATGGAACGCATGTACGATTACGGCCGTTATTTGCTCATGTCCAGCTCCCGGCCCGGCGGGCTTCCGGCCAATCTGCAAGGCGTCTGGAACGGGGATTACCTGCCTGCGTGGAGCGGAGCTTTCTTTAACAACGAGAACATCCAGATGAATTACTGGCAGGCGCTTGCGGGCAATATGGCGGAAGCCGCTGAGCCGTTCTACGATTTCTTCGACTCGCTGCTGCCCGATATGCGGCGCAATGCGCAGTCGTTTTACGGCAGTCGCGGCATCTTGAGCCCGCTGTTCGCTTCGCCGGAATCCGGACTCAAGAAAAACCTGCAGCCCCATGTCGTCTATTGGAGCGCGGGAGCCGGCTGGCTGGCGCAGCATTATTACGATTACTGGCTGTTTACCGGGGATAGCGAGTTTCTGAAGCGCCGCGTCATTCCGTTCCTGAAAGAATGCGCCGCATTCTACGAGGATTTCATGGTGGAAGGCGAGGACGGCAAATGGATCTCCTACCCGTCCAATTCGCCGGAAAACTGGGCCAACGGCAGCTTCCCCGGCAGCGGAAAAGTATCGGTATGCATCAACGCGACGATGGATTTCGCCGTAGCGAAGGAAGTGTTGACCAACCTGTGCGAAGCATGCGAAGAAACGGGGCTGCATCAAGAGGATCTGACGCGCTGGCGTGCGATGCTCGGCAAAATTCCGGGGTACCAAGTCAATCGGGACGGGGCGCTGCGCGAATGGATGCATCCCGACTTTGAAGACAATTATCACCATCGCCACCAATCGCATATTTATCCGCTGTTTCCGGGCTTCGAAATTACGGAAGAAACGCATCCCGAGCTGTTCGAGGCATGCCGGATCGCCGTGGAGAAACGGCTCGTCATCGGGCTGAAGCAGCAAACCGGCTGGTCGCTTTCGCATATGGCCGGCATTTATGCACGGCTCGGTGACGGCGATCGCGCGCTGGAGTGTCTCGAAATATTAAGCCGCTCCTGCCTGGGCGACAACCTGTTCACCTATCATAACGATTGGCGCAACCAGGGTATCTCGCTCAAGATGGGCAGAGCGCCGTTCCAGATCGACGCCAACCTCGGCTGGACGGCAGCGATGCAGGAGATGCTGCTCTTTTCCGCCCGCGGGATGATCAAGCTGCTTCCGGCGAGGCCGAAGCGATGGGTTCGGGGCCGTTTCCGCCATTTCCGCTGCCGTGGCGGCATTACGGTGTCGCTGCAGTGGGATATGGAACGGCGCAATTCGGTAGTGACATTAACCGCCGACCGCTCGCAGTCCGTCGAGCTGCAGTTCCCAGCGCCGGTGAAATCGGTGGCAGCGGAAGGAACGGCCGTCATCGCGCCTTCCGGGCGCGGACCGAATTACCGCCATCTTACGCTGACCGGCGGGGAGCCGGCAACCTTGCACATCACGTACACAGAGTAAACCAAGGCGAAGTTACGTTACGAGGGAGGATTCGATTCGTATGGTATCAACGAAAAAAAGCTGTATCGCAGGCGCGGCCGTTCTTTTGACGGCCTCCCTGGCGCTGCAGGGCTGTTCGCAAGGAAACTCCGCCTCCAATCCGAAAGGAAATCCGGCTGCGGGAGAAGCGCAAAAAATCAACACCGAGCCTGTGAACTTGACCGTATGGGCTAGTATGTCGGAGGAAGTGTTCCAGAAGCTCGTCGTGCAGCCCGTCAAGATGAAATATCCGCATATCAGCCTGACAATGGTCGGGACAGATAAAAAAATACCGGATTTGATCGCCAGTGACAACGTTCCGGACATTATTACCGACAGCATCGCCTCCATCCCGAAATACGAGGAACTGAAGTTGGCAGAAGATTTAACGCCATTCGTGAAAGCGTTTAACCTGGACCTCGGGCGCATCAGCCCGGTCGTGCTCGATACGGTGCGCAAAGCGTCCAGCGACGGAAAGCTTTCCGGCCTGCCGATCTCTGGAAACGTTGTCATGATGTATTACAACAAAGATACTTTCGACCGGTTCGGGGTGCCGTACCCAAAAGACGGCATGACATGGGATGAAACGTACGAACTCGCCAAAAAAATGACCAAAACCGATGGCGGCGTTCAATATCGCGGATTCCACTTCCAGGACGTGTTCCAGTTCACAGCGAACCAGTTGTCTTTGCCCATCGTCGATTCCAAAACGAACAAGGCGGCGGTCAACAATGACAAATGGCGGAAGCTGTTTGAAAATTACGCTCGCTTCTTCACAATTCCCGGCAACGAGGTTGACGACAAAACGTACGGCGGCCACCAAAACCAGTTCCTCAAAGACAAGACGATCGCCATGTATGTCACCAGCTCCATATTCTCCAAACTGCCGGATGCGCTCAAGGACGGCCTAAACTTCGACATGGTGACGCTCCCTTCATTCTCGGAAGCTCCCGGGATTACGACGCAGGTGGACGGCGGCATCCGGATCGTATCGAGCACGAGCAAACATAAAGATCAGGCTTTCCTAGCCTTGTCGGCGATGTTGTCCGATGAAGCCCAGGTATGGACGGCACGCAACGGAAACACGGCCGTGCTTAACGATCCGAAAATTTTGGAGGAATTCGGCAAAGACATCGAAATCTTGAAGGATCGGAACCGCCTCGGTTTCGTTCGCAACAAACCGGCGCCTCCTTCTCCGTCGATTACGAAATACGACGCTTCCGCCTACTCGATCGTTCGTTCCCAGTTCAAAAAAATGGTATTGACACATGCGGATGTCAATACGATATTGAGGGAGACGGAAGAGCTGATTAACAAAGCGATAGCCGAAGCGCAAAAGTAATACATGCCTCTACAATTAAGGGAGCCTGGCATCAGCCAAGCTCCCTGCTTGTTTGTTAAACCGGAACGGTACGTCCCTACTGTCTTCCCAACGGCCGCAATGTTACTTCTTCTGCTCCTGCTGCCGCCGGAGCAGCTCACTTGCGATCTGTTCATCCGCTTGCCTCATCGCCGTATTCAAATCGGTCGTGCCTAATCTATCGGAAGTCAATAGAACGAGTCTGATACGGCCGAGCGCACTGGAGTCGACTATTGCGGCTAGCTTTCCCGAATGACGCGCCAACCGCCATCCTTTTGCAGCTCCATCGCGATCGGGACCACGTTCCATTCCGCCGACGAAACAAGCCGCACCGTGACGGTGCCGTCCGGCCGAACGCCGGTAACGATTCCCTTGCTCTCTTCGCCCGGACCGACCAGGCGGGAATGAAAGTGGCTTTTCCCGCTGACGGCAACGCCGGATACGTCCGCATCATGCGGAACTATGACCGAGACGAACGTTTCCTCGCGCCCCGCCTCGAACAACGCTTTATCGTATACGGCATAAGCCTTGTCCTGCCACAGCTTCGGCTGGAACTGCACGCCGTACTGACGCCCGCGCTGCGGATGAAAGTAAACCATCAGCTTCCGGTCGCGCTTCGCATCGGCCGTCATGTCGAACCAGAACAATCCTTGCTCGTCCAGGCGGGGCAGCTGCCATACCGGCCCCCCTGCCATGCCGTCCGCTTCGGGTCCGGGCATGAACCTGTCAACGACCAGAAGATAACCTTCCTCTGTCAGCAGCGTCTGCCGCATCCAATGCGAATCGTGCGTATACACGCCTTCATAGCGCATGGAGCCGAAGCTGTCCTGCCCTTGCGTCTGCGAGACGGATTCGCGTAAAATGCCTCCCTGCTGATGATCGGTGTACAGGCTGCGGCACGTCATGCCGTTGACCATGATCCGAATCGGCGTGCGCAGAAACGCTCTTACGTCGCTCAAATACAAGTAATCGAATCCGATCCGCTGATACTCCTCCGTCAAATGCACCGTATGATCAAGCCTGGTCCAGGTCAAATCGATTCGCCCTGGCGGACAAACGACTTTCAGTGCCTTCGTTCCCGTCCGCTCATCGTGGACTATCGATATGAGCCCGCTTATTTCCTCGGGCGACAGCGTCCGCCGTTCCTCCGGCGTTCCTTTTTTTCCGTCCTCGTAGAAGACGACTTCGATCCCTTCGGGGAACGTTTCGAGGTTTATCAAGTGATGCAAGCCTTTCGGCCCGCCCACATGAATACGGGTCAGCAGCAGTTCCACCGGTCCGTCGGCAGGGGCCGCTTCGCGATATTCCCGATACCACGGGATACTGCTCGGGAAACGGTGCTCCCCTCCGCGAATAAACGTATTGACGGAAATCGTGACGTCCTGGATGGTCAGCACCTCATTTTTACCCGCCATCCCTTCCGGGTTGCTGAGAAACACCCCATACGGGCTTTGCCTGTCCTTGAAAAAATGCGGCAGCGGCTTCATCGACGCGTCGCCCCGAACGGGCGCTCCTGTATGCCGGAACGATTCCGGGGAAGCGTACAGCTGCTCGTACCGTTCCGACCCCATATAGTCTCGGAGCATTCGCATGTTGGAGGACGCCTTATACCAGCGATTTCGCTGCAGCCCGGACGAATAGCAGAACGGAAACTCCGCTGCGGCGTCCTCTACGACGAACGTATTGGCCTGCCCCGCCCACTTGTGCCACCCGGACCGGTACAAATACATGACGCCATCGACTTCGTAATGATACAGATCTCCGCGGTTGTCCTCATGCGCATGATGCAGCGTTTCCGCCCGGTCGTTCAAATAGAACGCCGCATACGGCTTCCCTTTCTCCATGGAGGCATTCATGATCAGCCGATCGGCAATACGATACGTGCGAGGGTACATATGCTGGATTCCACCGGCCAAGGGTGGCATTGCCGGCTCGATTCCAAGCGCGCGAAGCTTCTCGAACTTGCGCCGGCACGCCTGCTCCGACTCAGCCGCAGGCAAGCGTCCGCCTTCGGCATTGTAGTAGCCGCCGTATCCGCCCGCAAGAAACGCTTGCTGCGCCGCCCACAGAAAAGTGCCGTCGCCCGTGATTTCCGCCATCAACGCAAGCGCGTCGACGTAAGCTGTCTGACTCCCCCCGTCGCCCGGCTGAACGGCAAGCCCCGACGGGCTGATATGTTCACGGTAACGCCGGAATGCGGCGACCGCTTTATCGCTGCGCAGCTCGGCTTCTTTGCCCAGAATAAGGCCGAGCTCGATCACCTGCTTGATATTATGCGCCACATAACCGGGCTCATAGCAATCGCCCGGGTCGTACCAATCGCTCCATACGGCTTCCGCATACAGATTCCAGGTCCCGGCCTCAGGAAGGTTCGGAAACAACCGGGAGGCAAGCGCCTGCGCGATGGCGAAAAAGAACGAGCGATTATTCGCGTCCCGCTCCGCCGGTGTTAATACATCTTGAGCCAAAGAAGCCGCTGCTTTATTCAGTTCCGCATCCACTGCGCCAGACCGCTTAAGCTGGTTTAACAATTGAAAGTAGAAGCCTTGCGAGAAAAAACAGCTTCGCAGCGTTTGCCGGATCGAACCTCCCGAATGCGCAGTAGGGAATGATCCAACCGGCTTGCCTTGCTCCAGCGCCAAGTCCGTACTCCACGCCTCCGTCAAAAGCTTCAAACGAAGAAGCGCGCTTTCGGCGCCGCTTGTCCGGCTGTCCTGTAGCTCCTCCAGCGCTTTTCCCAAAAACCGCCGCACTTCCATCGTAGGCTTCAGCTCGGTGCGAATGCCCCATTCATCCAGTGCCAACCTCGTTCTCCCCTTTTCAAGCTTATTGATTACAATATACTGTGTGCACGCGTCCCTTTCAATGCGCGCTCGTTTCGCTTATCGTGTCCGGAACATGCATGAGCAGCACCGTCCCCATGTGCCAGGCGCGCAAGTTTCATCAATCGCCCGTAATGCTTCAATGCTCCACTATACCGGCTCGTTTCACCAACGGCTGCCCGAAGGCCAATACGCACCGCGCACTGGCCTCCTCTTGATATCTATTTGTGCTTTGAACACGATTCTTGAAAAACGATAAACGTACCGAGATTGCGCCTATTAAGCAGCTGTCTCCGTTGCAGCAATCAATCCTATACTTCAAGCCGGGCCATTTCGGCCAGCAGCATCAACGCCAGCCCTTGCCCGTACAGCGTAGGGATGACCGGAATGCGGTTATAGTCCTCAATCGTCTTCATAATCGGCGTACCGCCGGACACCCCGAGCACTTGACCTTCCTCGTCGATGCGATTCAGCACCTCCGCAAAGGTTGGAGCCGCCTTGTCCAAGTAGGAACGGTCCAACAATCCATGGCGCACCGAACATATAATCCCTGCGGCAATCCCGGCGCTGCCCGACGTCTCTTGGTAAAAATCTTCACGGTCCATCACCGTATGCCATAACCCGTTCTCGCCCCGGTAACCCAGCAGCCCGTCGACCATCTCACGGTACCGGTCGAGCAGTTCTCCCGGAATCGGCATCATCGGCTGCAGCTCCTTCGCGATGAGCGGAAACCCGATGACGACCCAAGCGTTGGCGCGAGTCCACTTGGCCGCCGACATATGGTCGCCCTGCAGACAGTTCCAGCCGTGATACATTACCCCCGAATCCCGGTCCTGCAGCAGCCGGAAATGAACCGCGACCTGTTCGAGCGCTTCTTTGGCGTAATCCGCTCTGCCGGTAAGCGCCGCCAGTCTGGCCAAAAACAGCACCGCCATAAATATCGTATCGGCCCATACTTGCTCCGGGAAATTCGCTTTTTCCGTGACGGTATGCTCGAAGGCGCCCTCCCTCGTCCGCGGAGCCTCATGCAGCATCCAATCGCCGATTTTTACCGCTTCCTCCAGAAAGAAACGGCGCTGCGTGCTCCGATACAACTCGGGGAACACCGCATATGGCGCCATCGAATTAATGACTTTCGCCAAAGCAGCCTTCTCCTGATTCCGCTCGACCCATCGCTCCAAATAGTGCAGCGTGCCGGCCTCCTGCGTAGCTTCATAGCTGTGAAGAATCGAGATCAATCCGACCCCCGGCGTCCAATCCCAGCGGTCAATGTCCATTCCCCATGCGTCGGAATCGGATGAAGTCATATATGCATATACTTTCCGTAACACTGCCTTTGCTTGTGCCACCTGCGCCGAGGTGATGTTTTGATGGTTCGATATCATTTACTGCTCCTCCATTCCCCCGGTCATTTTCCGGCAAACGATTTCAAATCTGCAATTTTATTATAAAACTTTACATGACCGCCATCTCTCTCTCCATTGTTCAAAAATATAATAATGTTGCTGTAATTCTGGGATCGTTGATCCATCGCTGCTTTCTTTTATCATGGTAGTGCTCGGCAAAATTATAAGAGGATTGTTTTTTGACGCAAATTGAAGTACATTAGCTGTAAGCGCTTTATAAGGGGAGGTTTGAGCACATGCTGCAGCCGGCACCGGTGAAACGAACCGACGAATTCGTCAATCATCAGCTTCAGGAATTGCCGCTCTCGATGAAATATAAAGAAACCGAGACGCACTTTTATATGGACTTTCATTCGCATGAAGGCTACGAAATTTACTTTTTCCAGGAAGGCAGCGGCTACTTCTTGATTGATGATCAGCTTTATCCGCTGGAAGGCCGGGATTTAATATTAATCAGCCCGCATGAGTCTCATAAAAGCTCGCCGAAGCTGGAGCTGCCGAGTACGCGCAGCGTACTTCATTTTTTGCCTGAACTGCTGGACGACAGGTCACGGGAGTATTTGCTCGAAATATTCAGTCTTAGCCTTGGACAACGACATCTGCGGTTAAGCGAGGAACGGCTGACACGCTTCCATTATTTGCTGGACCGGCTCCACGAAGATTACACCACGCGATCGGGCGACCACTTAATGGCGATACGCATCTACATGAGCGAGCTCCTTCTCGAACTGCGCCGCTGCTGGTTCAGCGAGTCGGTAATGGAGCAGCAGGCCGTCGACCGGCGCAATGTCAATCCGAAGGTGGAACATGCGGTTAAATATATATCCAATCATTTTGCGGAAAACTTGACGCTGGATCTGATTGCTCAGGAGCTGTTCCTCAACCAGTATTATTTGTGCCATCTTTTTAAAAAGACGCTGGGGATCACGATTACGGAGTTTATACTGCAAACCCGCATCCATCACGCCAGACGGATGCTGATGCATACGGACATGTCGATTTCCGAAATCGCCGGTAAAACCGGATTCAACAGTTTCTCGTACTTCGGTCAAACGTTCAAGACGCTAACGGGCGCAACGCCCAGGGATTTCCGGAAAAAGCATCAGCAGCTGCCGGCCGAATAATAAGCGATTTTATACTCGCCCGTGATCTCGTACAGGAAGCCGAAGAGGGATTACCATACAAAAAAGGATAGATCGCGGGACAACGCCTGCTTCTCTATCCTTTTTGTCTTGACACGTTATTTCCATTTCTCATACTGCACCGCTATATTTTCTTCCGTAATCGAAGTTTTTTGCAGCAGGGGTATCGGACAAGTATCATTAAATTTGCGAATTTTTTGGTTGACCTCGCTAATGTCGGCCTGAATATCGCTGCAAGACGGATCGCCGCCGTTTTTCTTCTTTAATATGCGTTCTAGATCGTGTTTGATCTCTTGCTGAAGTTCGACCCAGCGTGGCAAGTAGTTTGCCGTCTTGAGCACGCTGTTAACATGGCGTTCTATCGAAGACTCGCCGGTCAGAAAGAGCGGCTTCCCTTCGCCGGGCAAATGATCCAGATTGCCTTTCTCCATCTGATCCTGCATGACTTCATCCATCCAATCCGCACCGTATTTTCGAAATTTCGGTGGAACCGGAGCCGCCTCTATCGAGTCGCCGTCTTGCAAGTCGTCCGCGCTTGCCTGTTCGTGATTCGCGCGTTCCTTATTCGTTGCGGTATCTGCTGCGGCTTGCTCCTTTGGAAGCGCCGTTTCCGCCTCGGGTGCATGGTATGGGGGGCTTTTCTTTGATCTCCATCTTCTAAACATTGCAAAGATCACTCCTTTTGGGAAATCCCATAATGTCCCATCCCTTATATTTTACGCCATGATGAAGCCGCAATTTTTACCCAATCTTGTAGTATTTGTGAAATAATGAACACACTTTTGCAAAGACGGATAACGGATCATCGCTTCCCGTTCAATTTACGTCAAATCAAGTACAAAAATCGTAAAAACAGGTATCCCTTTTTGCCCTGCAGGCCTTTATACTGAAAACGATTTCGACAACGATCGTATGGAGGAGGAAATAAGATGGGGATGCTTCGTCAAATGTTCAATTTCACCTTGATTGCCGCATTGTTTCTAACTACGTTTGTTCCTGCAAGCAAGTCGCGAGCGGAACAAGGACCGCCCGAGCTGCCGAGAATCGCGGAAGTACCCGTACGGGTGATGTCGTTTAACATTCTTCATGGCGCCGGAACGGACGGCGTTCTCGATTTGAACCGCACAGCTTCCGTCATTCGCAATTCCGGGGCAGAGCTCGTCGGGCTTCAGGAAGTGGATGTGCATTTTCGGGCACGAAGCAATTTTGAGGATCAGGCGCAGCGTTTGGCGGAGATGCTTGACATGCATTATGTATTCGGGGCGAATCTGGACCAGGATCCGTTGGAACCGGGAGCTCCCCGCCGCCAATACGGAACGGCCGTTCTGAGCAAGTATCCGATACTGGAGTCCCACAATTATTACCTTAGCAGCTTTGGCCTGGAACAGCGCGGATTACTGGAGACGAAAATCAGCGTGAACGGCGCTACCGTTTATTTCTACACGACCCATCTCGGCACGGTGGAGCAGCGTCTCACGCAGGTGAATGAAATTTTGAACATTACAAGCGCCCGCACCGGCACGAAAATTATAACCGGCGACTTTAATTCCGTCCCGACGAGCGCTCCGATTCAAACGATGAAAACCGTGTACAAAGACGGCTTTGCCGATCAAAACAACGCATACACCGCCCCTTCCAACGCGCCGAATGCGCGGATTGATTATATTTTCACCTCGGATAACGTCAGTCTGACCAATAAAAGCGTCATTACGTCGAACCCTGTCGCTTCCGACCATCTGCCGATCATAGGGACGGTTGTATTGACTCCCGATAGCCCGTTGTACAACGGATTAAAAAGCATATTCACAAAATAATGCCATCCGGCATTATCCGTAGTAAGCATAAAAAACGAATGAGGACTCGTTGGCGTCGTTCAGCTGATCGACAAACGTGTCCTCATTCTTTATTAAAATTGAAACAAGCTGGCGAGCAGCCTTCTGCGTTTTGCCGGTTTATGTTGATAGGCGAGCGCCTCCGATTGCTTATTCAGGTCGGACAAGGAGCAGGCGACTTCTTCCATGTGCTGCGTCAGCTGCTTGACGGTTCTGGACAATTCCTCGAGCTCTCTCCGGTGTTCCAGAAGCTGCAGACAAACGATATCGTCTGCTTTTTCGGAAAGCTTGCTCTCTACATACCTTAGCCTTTTTTCGATTTCACCATACGGTGCCGTCATTTGGGTGACCGGAGCAACACGACTGCCGGAAGCCTGTCCGGCATAAACCGGTTCGGCTTTTGATTGCTGGGGAACCGGATCTGCGTCCGGCAAAACAATTTGGCTTAGGCTGAGCTTCATCTCCAGCTGTTTTTTGATGATTGCGAGATTTTCCATGTCGCCTTCCTCGAATACGTAATGTCCCAGTTCGTCTTTCGAAAACCGGTTCTGAAAATGGGACGCCCAGCGCTTGATTGTCGTCGGGCTGACTTGCAGCACATGGGCCGCTTCCTTCGTCGAATACATCATCCTGATCACCCTCCCGCTTTTCCTTTGATAACGTATTCGGTACGCAAAACGCATTCCCCTGCAGCGTTGACAAAGGTAGTCAGCGTTCGCCAAACAAAGTGGAATATCTTCTTTTCTCCGCAAAAAAGGCGTTTCGACGCGAAAAAAGCCCGGCCGAAAGCCGGGCGCTCCGTGGTCACGAGATTAGATGCACCATGCACAAGAAACGATTACCAACAGAATGAAGAGAACAAGGATCACGCCTGTGCTAGTAAAAACGCCTGCGCAGCTTCCGCCAAAACCGATGTTTCCCATGAAGACTCCTCCTTCCGTTCGAAGCTTATGCATAGTATGATCGGCAGCGGACCGGGGATTGGACTATTCTTTCATTTTTATCCGAATCGGAAATTTTTTTTGTCCACTGCAGGAGCCTAAACGGAAATAACTTCGTCCAGTTTCCGGTAAATGGTTCGGAGCGCCCCGAGAGCCCGCACCTCATAGTGCCTCGCTTCCTGCAAGTGACGCAGAGCCTTTTCCAGACGCTCGTTGTCTTTTCCGTGATTCGCTTGCCGCTGGTGGAACGGGAACAGCTCCGCAACGCATTGGAGATGATGATGAACGTGCGCATACAGATCGGCGCCTTCGTCGAACAGGCCGTTCAGCGGTCCGGAGAGACGTTCCTTGGCCTCCTGCAAAAAACGTGCGGCAAAGTATCTGCATTCGCCCCACACCGCCGCATTGTAGGCAAGCCCGAATGCGTCCGCCGTACGGCTTTCTACCGCGAGAATCCAATGGTCGAAGCCGTCCGGCCCGGGCTTGAAGCCCGGAAAAATCCACTGCGATTTGCCCCCCGCAATGTCCAGCGCGAACTCCAGCGCTTCCTTCACCGTCTCCACATCGCCTGATGTATAACCCGGCTCTACCCAGCACATTTCCATAAAACCGACCCGCGATACGCCAAGCTCCCGCCATGGCTTATAGCCGCCGCTCCGGTCATAATCGTCGTGGACAAGCAGTCTTCCGTCGGCCGCTTCCAGAACGGAATGCAGCTTGCCCGTCTTGTCGTCCGTGAACACGAAACAGCCGAATCGCTGGCGGACATCGGTTTGGGGAGACACGGCAATGCCGATTTGCTTCAGCTCCGCTTGCAAATCGCCGGATATGCTGCCCTGCGTCAAATCCGCCTTGAATCTAGAGTCGATCTCCGCCCGAAAGTCCGCCGTGCCGATCCCGGAATAATAGTACCCGTGCTCGTTGTATCCGCATACGGCATAATATTCGAGCATCCCGAGCTCCCACCCGTAGCACGGTAGTCCTTGATCGATCGCGCGCTTCGTATTGTCCCAGGCGAGCTTTTGCTTGGCTTGAAAATCCGGCTCCGATTTCCATCCGTGAACGGCATGTATGACACAGCCGACATTGCTTGCGAGGTTCATCAGCATTTCCGTATTCCACGCGGTAGGCCCTACCGCCGTCACGCGGGAATCGACGTTGATCAGGAACGCGTGTCCCGTCGCGCCCATCAACCACGCTTCCGAAACCGGAATATTCAAATAATCGAGACATCCTTTGACGCTTCCGAGATGCGATACCCACATCGGTTTCCAGTGCAGACGTTCCAATACTGTTGCTGTTGTCATGGCAGCTCCTCCTTTTAGGATCAAATCATCCTCATTGTAGCGAACGGGTCTGCCGTATAATGTCATACCTTCGTATGATTGCGTAATATTTTCACCAAATGAGCTTTAAACCGGTTGACGCACCATTGCGGTGACAGGATTTGAAAATCGGACGGACAGGACAGCAGTCGCGAAAAAAAATAGTGCACATCGTCGAACTCGATCCGGAACGTATTATGGTCGAGCGGCATCCAAGGCAAATGCAGCTTTGCCGCATATTCGGGAATGTAGAATCGGACAACCGCCGTTTTCGTCGCGCGCAGCAGCGATTGAACAAACCAAGTCCCGCTCAGCAGCGGCTTGTATTCAAACGTCTGATCGGTGACTACAGCGTCCTGCAACTGCTCGAGCGGAAACAGGCGAATTTCATGATGCGGCTCAACATAGCCGAGAACATAGTCGGTTCCCTTATACGCGAACAGCTTGTACGGGCTCAGCAGTAGCGGCAGCATATCCGGCTCCTTATCACTAATGCGCACCTTGTTATATCGTTCCGCCGCCTCATGCAGCTTTTTGTACAGCTGCGCCGCTTCGGCGGTAAACCGAATTTTTCGCGGATACGGGAGCACCGCTTGCACAGAGCTGCTTCGTTGTTCGTCTAATGCCAGTCTTGATAATATTTCCGCGATGTGAGCTTCATGCTTTTCACCGGATTGCTTGTATTGCATCGATAAGTAAACCAGGGATTGTTTCTGCTCTTCCGTCAGGAAAACGGAAGGCAGCGCATAGGTGGGTTGGTCGTAGCGGTAGCCTTGATGCTTGTGAGAGTATTGAAGCGGAGCGCCCAGCGTATCCCGCAAATAGCTCAAATCCCGGGACGCTTGGCGGATCGAGATTTCGAATCGCTCGGCAATCGCTTTGACGTTCGGATAGCGCAGCGAGCGGATTTGTCCGTCGATCCATAAAATTCGATGTAAATTACTCATCGGCTCCCCCCACTGTCGCCGGTCGCAACCCCGTTTCTATCCTTAAAACGCTCGAGACACGTCTTGCATATGCAGGATTTCCCCAACTGCTCCGGCTTCACGAGCTCGAATATTGATTTCGGGAAATTTTGTTTGCTGCACCAGCATGTTCCGTGCGGTTTGCCTGCAACATTGCCGCAATCGTTATCGCGTCCGCAGAGGGGACATGTCATTGCCTTTCCATCCTTCATAAGGTCACCTGCTTGCTTCAACTTGGAATCGCTGTCTCACATTATATCATAACGTGTTTTGGCAATATACAGACGTAGCGGTCCGGTTCGTTTATAATAATGGAAGAACCTGTGAATTCATCTCCGGAGGTGGACAGTCTTGCTGCCCAAAGCGATATTACTGGACCTGGACGATACGATTATTTCATTTGATTACGGCGTCGATCTGGATGTTTGCTGGAAAAACGCATGTATGAATCACTTTCCTGCGTGGTCGGAAGCAGCTATAGACGATGCGGTTAAGGCGATCAAAAAGCAAGCGCAGTGGTACTGGAGCGATGCGGACAGGCACCGTACGGGGCGGCTGCAGATGAATGAAACAAGGAGGCATATTGTCGAGACGGCTCTGACCGATGCCGGTCTTCCTGTTCAAGAAGAAGCATCTCTTCTTCATCGAATTGCTGACGAGTACGGCCGTTCGCGCGATGCGGCGATTACGCTGTTTCCGGGCGCGGTCGAGACACTGGAATACATACGTGCGCTCGGGATGAAACTGGCGCTCATTACGAATGGGAGCTCGCATGGCCAACGAAGCAAAATCGATCGATTCCAGCTGTCCCCCTACTTCGACGATATTTTCATCGAAGAAGAATGCGGTATCGGCAAACCGGAACCCGGGATTTATCACATGGCCATGAGTCGATTGGGGGTGCACCCAAGCGAAACATGGATAATCGGAGATAACTTCAAATGGGAAATCGAGGCGCCTCAAGCGTTGGGAATCAAAGGGGTATGGGTCAATCATCGCGAGATGGATATCTCTTCCCTTAGCGTGCAGCCTTACTATTCGATCAAGACGCTAAGCGACATCGTTCGGCTGTTGAATGCTTCCACCGATAGAGCCGCTGAAGCCGCTCCGGAAATAAGTACTTAATGCCTATGTAATTAGAACTACACTGTCTAATAAACTCGATTTTTGATGGGTCTTGTGGTATAATGGGGTCACGTTACGGTTATCTCGATAAACGGCAAACCTGATGAAAGTCAGGGACGCAAAGCTAAAGGGACTACAGTGTCATTGCACAATGTCAGCCAGCTGCCGAAAGATATAGGCCCGTATGTCTATGCCTTCCTTTCGCGTATAGGAGAGTCACGCTAGTATCAACTTTCCGGCTGCATCATCTTGAACATCATTCGAGGAGGCGGTAGATGATGAACAAACGTTACGAAACCATTTCAACAGTGGAAATGCAAAACAATTTAACCGATATTTTAGGGGAAGAGCTTTCGCAGCAATTGCAATCGACGATGCGTCAAGCATCCGAACGGCAGCTGATCGAATTGCGCGATTCGCTGAAGGTGATGTCCCAATGGCTTCAGGAACAAGCAAGCGAGCAACAGCCTGCCGCAGTATAATGAATCAAACAAGAAAGACAGCCACAAAAATGTGGCTGTCTTTCTTGTTTGGATCGGACGGTAACGCATTCCCCCATCAAGCTGCTTCCTGACTGACACCGGAATTTGCTTCCTCCGCTTTCCGGACAGGAGAATAAAGTGATACAAAAAAGACGCCGAAAAAAATCAAAGAATATACAAACATGATCTCCTTGACCATCGGCAGATGTATCCACGGGGCATGCTTGAACACTATGATATACAGTTGGAATAGGAAGATTTTAAACAAATCGTGAAGCAGCTCGGAAAACATATTTCGCTCCATAGGGTATCTCTCATTTTCAATGTAGTCGCTGTTACTCTATGAATATGAGCGAGCTGTCCATATTATTCTTTTTTTCACATGACACGGATGAAAGTCTCGCTGAAAGTTCATGAAGCGTCAGGCCTAGGGCCGCATCATTTCAACAAAAGCTCGACCCGACGTACGACTTCTTCTGCTGTGAAGCCGTATTCCTTGATCAATACGGAAGCCGGGGCCGAAGCGCCGAACCGATCGATCCCCATCATCGCTCCCCGATCGCCTGCATATTCCCGCCATCCTTGCGTCGACCCCATCTCCAACGTAAGCCGGATCGGCACCTCCGGCGGAAGAACCGCGCGCTTGTACGCCTCGGGCTGCTTCTCGAACCGCTCCCAACTGGGCATGCTAATGACACGTACGTGAATGCCGCGTTCGCGCAGCCTTTGCTGCGCTTCCAAAGCCAGCTGCACCTCCGAACCGGTGGCAATGACCAGCGCATCCGGAACGGACCGCTCCCCCTCTGACAAAACATAAGCGCCTTGCGCGATGCCTGCCGGCGCCAGCTCCGCCGTGCCCAGCAATATCGGCAGCGCCTGCCGCGTTAAAATAAGAGCGCATGGCCCGTCGCTTTGCGCTACCGCGAACTTCCATGCGGCTATCGTCTCATTGGCATCCGCCGGACGGAGCACCGTGATGCCCGGAATGGCGCGGAGCGCAGCCAGCTGCTCCACCGGCTCATGCGTAGGGCCGTCCTCCCCAACGGCGATGCTGTCATGCGTGAACACGTAGACGGCTGGAAGCCGCATCAGCGAGGCAAGGCGGATCGCCGGGCGCAAATAATCGGAAAACACGAAGAACGTAGCGCAAAACGGACGGACTCCTCGATGGAGCAGCATGCCGTTCAAGGCCGCGCCCATCGCGAATTCCCGTACGCCGAAAAACACATTGCGCCCGCTGTAATCCGGAGCCGCAAACCGATGCGATGCCTTGATGTTCGTTTTTACAGACGTCTCCAAATCCGCCGCGCCGCCGATCAGGAACGGCACCGTCCCGGCAATGGCATTGATCGCACGTTCCGACACTGATCTCGTCGCCACAGGCGGATCGCTGGGGCCGTATAACGGCAGCGCCGAATCCCAGCCTTCGGGCAATTGGCCGGCGGCCGCCGTATCGAACTGCGCGGCAAGCTCCGGATACGCCTCGCGGTAGCTTTGCATCATCTTGCGCCATGCCGTTTCCTTGTGGTCGCCCGCTAGCTTCAATGCGGCAAAATGAGGCTTCGCTTCCTCGGGAACGAAAAATTCCGGCTCGGCCGGCCAGTCGAAAAACCGTTTCGTCAACAATGTCTCCTCATGACCGAGTGGAACGCCGTGCGACCCATGCTCTCCCGCTTTGCCGCTCTTGTTCGGACTGCCGTAGCCGATGACCGTCTTCACTTCAATAAGCGTAGGACGCGGGTCCGCTTGCGCTTCGGACAAAGCTTGGCCGATCGTTTCAAGATCGTTGCCGTCCTCCACTCGCAGCGTATGCCAGCCGTAACTGGCAAACCGCATCAGCACATTTTCCGAAAAGGACACGTTCAGGTCGCCATCGAGCGAAATGTCATTCGAATCGTACAGCACAATCAGCTTGCCGAGCTTTAAATGCCCGGCGAGCGAAGCGGATTCCCCGGTTACGCCTTCCATCATATCGCCGTCGCCGCAAATCGCATACGTGAAATGATCGATCACCGGGTAATGATCCCGGTTGTACACAGCCGCCATATGCGCCTCGGCCATCGCCATCCCGACCGCCATGCCGAAGCCTTGCCCGAGCGGACCGGTTGTCGCGTCCACGCCCGGCGTATGGCCGAATTCCGGATGGCCCGGCGTTCTGCTCCCCCACTGGCGAAACCGCTTCAGTTCGTCAAGCGGCAAATCATATCCGAACAAGTGCAGCAGGCTGTACAGCAGCATGGACCCGTGACCGGCGGACAGGACGAAACGGTCGCGGTTGATCCAGTCCGGATGACTCGGGCTGTGCGTCATGTACCGGGACCACAACGTATAAGCCATCGGCGCTGCGCCCATGGGCATGCCGGGATGCCCGGAGCCGGCGCGATTGACCGCGTCGACGGCGAGCATGCGGATCGTTTGAACCGACAATTCATCAATCGATTTGTTGTTTTGAATAACCATGCAAATCCTCCTCCTTCAATCCCATTGCTTATAGATGTTCATTTGCTTTACAACCGATTATAATAGACGAAGCTGCTATTTATGAAATCGATATTTTGCATAGCTGATATAGATGGAGGTAATAGCATGATCAACAACCTGGAATTGTACCGAGTCTTTTACTGGACGGCAAAAGAACTCAACTTATCACGCGCGGCGGAACGGCTGTTCATTACCCAGCCCAGCGTCAGCCACGCGATTAAACAGCTGGAAACGGAGCTCGGCGTTGCGTTATTTCACCGCGGTTCAAAAGGGGTCAAGCTGACGGAGGAAGGGAGTCTGCTGATGCTGCAGGTGGACAAAGCGTTCCGTTCCATCGAATCGGCGGAACGGCATATCGCGGAAATGCATCAGCTCATGCGCGGCGAGCTGCGTCTAGGCAGCAGCGATTCGTTATGCAAACATTACTTGCTGCCGCATCTAGGCCGTTTTTGCAGCGAGCACCCGCGGCTGCGGATCGATGTTGCGCACGGGACAACGCCCGAAATCATTCGTTTGATCAAAGAAGACCGCATCGATTTCGGCATCGTCCGAATGCCGGTCGAAGACCCCGCGCTGGTCGTCATGGAAACGATCGAAGTGCAGGACCGTTTCGTTGCGGGTCCGCGTTTTTTTCATTTGACCGATAACGTGCTGAAGCTCTCCGAACTTGTCTCCCATCCGCTCATCCTGTTCACGAAAACAAGCAGCTCCCGCAAATTTGTCGAGGACATGGCCAGGTCCCACGGCGTTCTGCTCGAGCCGGAAATTGAGCTGGCCAGCGTCGATCTGCTCGTCGAATTCGCCAAAGCCGGACTTGGCATTTCGTTTGTGACACGGCAATTCGTGCAAAGCGAGCTCGATACCGGCAAGCTGAAGGAAATCCGTCTGGCCGAACCGATTCCCGCCCGCAAAATCGGCATTGCATTTTTGAAAAACCGGCTGCTCTCTTCGGCCACTAAAGTATTTATACGTGAATATTTAGGTGTTCCGGGGCTGAAATAAAAATAACGCGCCTTGGGAAAACTAACCTTTCGAAAGGAGGTGCTTCCATGGCCAAATATAATGACGAGCACGCGGAAACATCGAAGCAGGAAGAAAACGCACTGACAAACGACAACTGTGCCGTTGCGGATCTCGGGCAAATCGATGCGCCGGCCGATGCGTTCGCCGACCAAGACGAATATATCGACGAGCCATAATCGCGAAAACGAAAATGCGCACCTGTTCCAAGACGATGTGAACTGAACCTCGTCAAGCGGACAGTACAAAAAATAAAGCGGCCTTGGTCCTGAATTGCATTGGACTAAGGCCGTTTTGTTTTTCCTAGTTCGTTATTGTAAAAAGATGCATGCGGTTAATGCTTCGGGAAATCCGGAAGATACGGCGGACTCCCAAAAGATCTGAAGCGGCAGAAAAGGGCCTACCGTCCTTCCCCCTCGTTCAGCTTCACATTCAACGTGACGGGAGCTGAAACGTTACCGCTCGTATCCTGAGCCTGCAAAATGACCTCGTATTGGCCGTGCATCAGCACTCCCGTACGAACCGCTGCCGTACCTGCCGGCGCGAACAGCGCCTGTCCCGCTCCATCCTTGCCGCCCGCACTGCCGTAGCGCACGACGTTGATCCGCATGCCAGTATAATCCGGATCCCCCGGCGGGGTAAACGAAATCAAGAGCTCGTGACCGCTCAGCGCAGTGACGCGTATGTCGGAAGGCATGGCCGGCGCGGCAGCATCTTTGGCCGTTACCGCTTCAAGCAGCTCGGTACGCGCCGTGTTGCCTGCAGCGTCGGAAGCTTCGATCTGGTACCGGTACACGGTGTTACCGATCAAACCTTCCGCCTTCCAGACGAGCGGGGCATACGCGGAAGCGGTAACCGTTCCGACGGAAACCCCGTTCTGGAAAATGCGGTACTGCTGTACGCCTTCGTTGTCCGCTGCTGCATTCCAACTCAGCTGAAGCGAATGATACGTCGCTTCCGTAACGGAAAGCCCGGTCCCGCCGGGCCAGCTCGGCGGCTCCGTATCCGGAGCTTTAACGCGGAAGTTCCACGCGGCCGGAGGAACAGCATACGTTCCTGCAAGATCGGCCGCTTCCACTTTCACGGTGTGCTGCCCTTCCGCCAAATCCGATGCAGGAACGGCACGAATAATGCCAGCGGACGCATCGAAGGTGTGCTCCAGTGCCGTACCGTCAACGGTGACATGAATGGAGGCGGGATCGACACCGCTTCCTGCATCCTTCACTCCGACGGAGATGACCGGGCGAAGCGAACGCACTTCCGTGTCCGGCGCCGGAACCGGATGATCGAACGACGGTCCGTCCACATCCTCGCCTAAATCCATATATTCGGCCCGCAAATTATCGTAATAAACAACACCGCTGCCTTTATTCGTTTCGTCGGTTTCATTCACGACGACATAACGCACCTTTAGCGGGTATATCGTGTTTGCCGGCACGTCGGCGGCAACATATTTCCAACCGGTCCAATTCAGCCCGCCGGGCTCGGTCATGTTGAAAATCCGGTTCGTTCCGGCGCCGTCGGCAACGCCCAATCGCAGCATATGATTTTTCGAATCCCCATATACCCATAAGCCGATTCGGTAAGGCTTGCCTTCGATTTCGCGGCCGGCCGTGCCGGTTTGATCCAAGAAGTTGACATAGGCGTTCGAGCTGCCTTTTTTTCCGGTGAAATCGTATGTTAGCCTTAATGACTTCGTCCCGTACCGGACCGGATTGGGCCTGGCAACGGCGGTCATCGTGACGGAACCCGTTACCGCGTTGGAGCTGCTGACCTGCATGCCGCTCATATCCTCGAAAGGTTCCATCATCTGCGGCGGCTTGCCTACTTGAACTTTCGCTTCCGCAACGACACTGCCGATCCGCGCAATCACTTTACCGTCTGCGGATCCGCTTACGGCTTCGAGCGTACCGTCCGGCCGCATCGTGCCGATCGCGCCTTCTATGGTCCATTCGATCCGGTCCGGGGATACCCGCACTTGACGGCCCTCGGAGTCAGCCGCTTTGGCTTCGAAACGCAAGGATGCCCCCGGCTCGATGACCGCCGGATTTGGCGTCAGCGACAACGTATTTACGTGATCGGTGACCTGGATTTCCACGTCTTTCACGACATTGCCGCTTCGTACGACGACTTTGCCGGAGCCTGGGCTACCGGCTGCCGTGAGTACGCCGGAGGCACTTACTGTACCGATCGCGCCTTGTACCGACCAGCTTAAATCTTCCGCCCGGACTGGAATCCCGTTCAAATACGCGTCCTGCCCCTTTACGTGAAACGGCAGCTGGCTGTTCGCGAGCACTTGCACCGGAGAATCCGGGATGACAACAAGCTGATGAAGCGGGGACGACGGTGCCGTTGACAGGACGGCCAACGCGTTGCCGACCGCCCGGTCGTGCCCGTCCGAAGGACGGTTCTGCAAGTTTACGCCCGAATCCCCCGGTTCTCGGACATAGTATGTCGTAGAACCCCCTCCGTCGAGATTGAGGGCGTTCTCCATTCCGAGACCTTGCAAATAATAAGCCCCTTCCGCCAGCGTAATGCCGTCGGAGTAGCCCGGCTGGCGCCCGTCGACGGTGACCAAATAGAGCTTCCCTTGCTTGGTCGCAACCATCGTGCGCGGATGGCGGTCCGTCATATTCGGGTCCGTCACGTCGAGCAAAGCGGTTGGAACCGCTCCGTTTTTAAGCAGCACATATCCGAGCGTAGAATTTCCCGAAATGACCTGCTCCGCCCCGCCGAAGCCTTTGCCAAATGCAATATCCAACCGAAGCCTCGTACCCACGGACAGCTTCTGCCGAATCCAGTCCGCCTTGCTTCCCGTCGCCGACAGTACGTAAGTTCCGTCTTCGATCGGCGTGTCCGACGCTTCGTTGACTGACAATACGGTACCGCTGACCGGCTGTCCGGGAATGAGTTTGTAAGCGGTGTCGTCCGCTTTCACGACAACCTCCACGCCGCCGGACGGCGTACGGGTGCTTGCGCCGAACCTCCAATTGTAAAGAAACGCGTGGTTCGTGTGCGATTCGACACGCGTCCTGTTGATCATGGTCAGCGTCAGCGACTCCCCGTTGTCCTTGGTCAGTTTGGAAGTCATCGTCACGTTTTCTTCCATTTTGATCGTATGATCCGGCATGATGGCCATCGCAATCTTGCTTGTGGAAGGAGAGCTTACCAATTCGCCGTTTGAGATCATGAGACCGGAAGGCACGCCTACCGTACTGAAAAAATCCCCATTGACCCCCGCGACCGGACGTTTCCCCGCGCCTTCCAGCTGCTGCAGCATGTGATATACCGTCTCTGGGCCCGATACTTCGCCGTGCGAAGAAACGGCCTCCAATCGGACATACGGATTGTGCGGATCCACTTCCAGCAGCTGCACCGATTCGCGCAGTCCGCTGCCCGCCAATGTGCGGGTCGTGTGCGTGACGCCCGGCGAAACCTCATACCGGAACTCCTCGGTCGTTTGCCAAGCCGAAGAAGCGTCGGAAGCTGCCGAGAATTGATAAGGCAGCATCAGCGAAGATATACTTACAATCATTGCAAAGCTTCGACGCCATTTGGCGATTCGTGACACGATCATTATCAGTTCACCTCTCTCAACGAATGATCCATGTAAAAAACGCAGCTGTAATCGCTTTCAATAAAATAAATAAGTACAAGTATCTGTTATAAATCTCACCTCCGGATTTAATTAATAAATCAATTTGATTAATTATTATATAATGCATCCCGTCCGTTTCTTCAACCTCTTTTCATACCCTCCATCTTATTTTTTTCTTTTCATGCCCGGATCAAAATGATTTATTCAATACGTTGGCAAGGCAGGATCCATCCGGCGAACCAGCCTCGTTTCGGTGGAAGCCGGATGTCGGGATCCGGTTACCTCATAGCGATGCCGCCAACACGCCAATGTTGATTACCTTGTTACAGCAGCCACAAGACCGACCTGGTCGGTTGCAACGAAAAGCTCCCCTCACAGCAGCAGGCTTTCATTGATTTCACCTGTCTGTCTGCTTTAAGGGGAGCATATCAATGAATCGGTGTGCTTTTTATCGCCTCCGAATCAATTCGCTTTTTGCATTTCGGCAATTTTCCGCTGCGGCGGCAGGAAAAACACCGAAATGGCGTTCAGCACCGTAATGATAAAGATCGCCACGAACACGGCGTGAATGCCGCCTGCAATTTCCGCATTCGTGTGCTGTACGAGATAGCTGTTGAACAACGTGCCGAATACGGCGACGCCGACGGTCTGGCCCAGCGAGCGCATAAGCGAATTGGCGGCGGTGGCGACGCCCCGCTGCTGCCAGCCGACGACCGATTGAACGAGTACGGTAGCGGGTGTGGATACGCAGCCCATACCGAATCCGACGACGGTTAATATGCCGACAAGATACCAGTATGGCGACTGCAGCGTCAGCGCCGTCAGCCATAGTCCGCCGAGCAGCACGACAAGCGCCCCGAAGATAACGATCTTCTTCGCGCCTACCCGGTACATATACCGCCCCGCCAAATTCGCGGCGATCGGCCAGGCGATCGACATCGGCATGACCATCAACCCGGAGGTGGTGGCACTGTATCCGAGAAGAGTCTGAATCCACATCGGCGCGTAGATCGAAGTTCCGGTGGATACGCTGAATGCCAAAAATCCGCTAATATTGGATACGTTCATGACGCGGTTCTGGAAGATCGACAGAGGGATCATCGGCTCCGCCGCCCTTTTCTCGATAAAGACGAAAAGCACGAGCGCTGCGACGGCAACCGCGAACAGCGCCATGATAACGGGCGAATTCCACGGATAGCTCTCCCCACCGCTCAGCAGCGCGTACAGCAATGCCGATATCCCAACGGTAAAGGTCAACGCGCCCAAATAGTCGATGCTTTTCGCCTTCTTCTCAAACTGCTCATGCAAAAAGCCGAATACGAGGAAAAACGAAACGATGCCGATCGGCACGTTCATATAAAAGATCCAGCGCCAGTTCACGTAGTCGACAAAATAGCCTCCGACAAGCGGCCCCAGCAGACCGGCTACCGACCAGACCGACGCGAACACTCCCTGCATTTTCCCGCGCTGCTCGCCGGGATACAAATCGCCGATAATCGTGAACGTCACCGGATTCAGCGCCCCCGCCCCAATGCCCTGCAGCGCGCGGTACCAGATCAGAGCGGTCATCGACTGCGCGGCGCCGCACAGAATCGAGCCGAGAACAAACAGGATGAGACCGATCGTGAACACCGATCGCCTTCCGAACAGATCGGTCAATTTGCCGAAGATCGGCGTCGCTACGCATGTGGTCAGCGTATAAATCGAGAATACCCAGCTAACGAGGCTGAGGCCGCTGAGATCGTTAATGATATGCGGCATAGCGGTACTTACGACGGTTACGTCCAGCGCGCCGACAAATAAAGCGGCCAGCAGTCCAAGCGTAACCATCTTGCGGTTCGTTGTTTTGTGCGGCATACAATCCTCCTAAAGGCATTCATGTTATTGCATTTCGTACTTATTGCTATAAGCTTTCCTGTTATTGTTAAAATATAATTTCCACAGGATCGATTTGTCAATACTTTTTATACTTTTCAAATATTTATGTATCGTATGTTATTAAAAATCATCGTGTTTCGATTATAATCGAAGGAACGGCAAACAGCCCGGAACGCTGGCCCGGGCTGTGACTGCTATGTGTTATGTACATGTTAATCTAATGGCAGAGATACATTTTTACTTCGTTTCAAGCGTAGCTGTCACCGGATAATGATCCGACGGATAACTGCCGTCGTATTGCGAACGGTCGATTTTGGCGTGAGTCACCGCCCAGTCCTTTGTCGTAAAAATATAATCGATCGGCTCCCCTTCTACCTGGCCCTTGAACCCGTTGAACGTTTTGCCGAGGGGCTTCTCCACATGATCGAACACATCCTGCAAATCCGACGTTACCGCTCCGATCTCCAGCTCGCCACGGAAAAACCGGATTGCATCCGAGTCAGGCGTGCAGTTCATATCGCCCATCAGAAGCAGCGGAATTCCGTGCTTCGCCCGGTATGCGGACATCCGTTCATAGATGAGCGCCGCCCCGTTTCTTCTTGCTTCTTCTCCCCTGTGGTCCAGATGGGTATTAAATATGGCGAATGATTCCCCCGTCTGCTTGTCGCGAAATCGAACCCACGTACAAATCCGCGTAATGCTCGTATCCCAGCTCTTCGATGCCGGCACTTCCGGCGCCTCCGACAGCCAGAAGTGCCCTTCTTCCAACGGCTCAAGCCGCTCCTCGCGATAAAATACCGCGCAATGCTCGCTTCGCGCCCCGTCGTCTCTCGGCTTCCCGATCCAACGGTAGCCGGCCAGGCGTTCCTGCAGTTCGACCAGCATCGGATATTGTCCTTCCTGGGTTCCCATCACGTCCGGCCCATTCGCTTGAATGATGCTCACCACCTTGTCGATCCGGTTCGGCCATGCATTCTCGCCGTCCTTCGGTTCATTGTAGCGCAGGTTTAACGTCATTGCTTGAATGGTCACGATGAAATTCCTCTTTTCGTCTCGATTCGTTGATTCGTTGATTACCGGACTCCCGGCGCGCATACGCTTTCATTACTGACCCGCTTCCGCCGTTTTAATTTGCTGATTGACGGTTTCATCCGCTGTCCGCAGCGCCGTATTTACGTCTTTGCCGTTGTTGATGATATCCTTCAGCGCGTTGTTCATGGCGGTTGCGGCGATATTATCGTACTTCGAGGTGACAAACGACTTTGCCGGCGTCGTCTTGCTGACGGCACCGATATTTTTCCCGTTCATAAAGGGCATATCGGCCCCGTAAGACGCCTTGATCTTGGCGTCCTTCAAGATGCTGAATCGTCCCTGTCTCGACATATCCATCTGCACTTCGTCGGAAAGAACGGCATTGATCGCCAGCATCGCAGCATCTCGGTTTTTGCTGGTGCTTGTAATCGCAAGGACGTGCTCGTCAATGCGCAGCGACAATCCCGGCGCCTCGGGCCATGTCGGATAAGACACCATATCCCAATTCAAATCGGGCGTTTTGTACAAATTGCCGTCGAATATAATGTTGTTTGACGCCAGCATCGCTAACGTCTTGTTTTTGGCAAACAGGTTATTCGCGTCGCCGCCGTAAATGATTTGGCTGTTGCCGGGAATCCGGTGAACTTTCTCCATGAAGCTGAGCACGCGCTTCCAAGGTTCGGTATTGAGCAGCGATTTATTGGTTTTCGGATCGACATAAGGCAATGACAGCTGGGAAGCCGGCCGTTCGATGTAGTTTGGCTCAAGCCCGCGATACTGCACGTTGTCCTCGTTTCGCGTCACCTTCCTGGCGAGCTCATACACGTCGTCCCAAGTCATGCCGTCTTTCGGATACGGCACGCCGAACTTGTCAAAGATGTCTTTGTTATAGTACAGCGCCGCAAAATGCCTTGTGTAAGGAAGCGCAACCAGATCCGTCGTTTGCATCGCCGATTTGATCGCTTCAAGCGCCTCGGGCTCGATCCGGTTCAGATCGATATTATGTTTTTTGATCAAATCGTCCATCGGAGCGAATATTTTCAGATCGACGAGACCTTGCATACCGTTAATATTGTTCGTGATCGTAATATCGGGCGTCTCCCCGATGGCGACAAGCTCGCGCGTGCTTCTACCTTTATCATACAATACCCGCTCGATCGTAATCCACGGATATTTTTTATGTACTGGATCGGTTATATACCGTTTGAATTCCTCCTCATTCAAATATCCTCCGGTATTGATTCCGACCGTGACCGTCACGGGCTTTTGATCCACGATTGCCGTACCGGCCGGTTTTTCCTGCACGGCGGTCCCTTGCGACGGCGAACAACCCGGCGCAACCAGAGCAATCAGCAGCGCAGCAGCGCCTGATCCAATGATTCTTCTCATTTCTTCTCCCCGCTCCCTAAGGTACATACGAACGAAAAGCGTGAATCCATGTGCTGCACTTAGAGCCTTTCGCCGACCGGAATTCATTGCATCCTTCGCACCCTCGCCTTGATAACGTTTCCATACGCAGCGAAAGACAACCCGCCACTTTTTTTTCGTAATGACACAAGGCTCCCTGGCTTTGTTATGAACATCTTCCCCCGGTACAATGGGAGGCGGAAGCCGCCTCCCTGTACCTGCACAAGGTCTAATGTTACGGCTTACCTGGCGGTTCATTTCCCTCGTCTTCGACCTGAACCGTCATCTCCGCCTGAAATCCGTCGACCGATGCGTTAATGACGGCCGATCCGCTGCGATGCGCTTTGACTCTGCCATGGGCATTGACGGAAGCGACGGAGCCGTTGCTGTGCGAGAAGCGGACTTTATCGTCCATATCCCGCAACGAGCCGTCCTTGTAGCGCAGGCTCGCTTTCAGCGTCATTTCTTCCCCGGGAGCCGCATGCCATTCCGCCGGATTCAGAACTAGGGAAACCGGCGTATTTTGTTCGAAATGGACGCGGTACACTGTCTGCTGAATGCCGTCTTCGGCTGTGACCGTGATCACGGCTTCGCCGGGCACGCCTTGCGCTTGTTCTACCGTCACAATCGCTTTGGCGTCATATGCTTGTGCCGTTACGGTCTGCGGCATCGTCGCGCCTTCGGGCAAGTAGACGGTATAATCCAGCCGATCCGCAAGAAACGGCTGCAGCGGCAGCCCGTTTACCGAGATGGAAGCGAGGTCGGACCGGTTGCCCATCACGTACACGGACATCGTCGCAACCTGCTCGCCCAAACGAGCCGTAATTTGCGCAGTGCCTGGTGCAATCGCCGTAATGGCGCCGCTTTTCTCTACGCGGACAGCCGCTTCGTTCGAGCTTGCATACTGCGCTTCCGCCGTCACATCCTTCGAATATCCTCCGCTGTACAGGCCGGTCGCCTTAAGCTCCATGCTGCTGCCAACCGCTGTCTTCCATTCGTTCACGCTAAAATTCAGTTCGTTCAGCTCGCGCTTCACATACAAGTCGCCGACGATCGGGAGATGGTCCGACACCTGGGTCTGAATGACTTGCGCACGTTCTGCATCGCCAAGCAGCAGCTTGTCGCTTGCCCAGATGTAATCGATTTTGGCGTATGGCCTTTTGGAGTCGATCGTATAAGCATTCGGTTGGCTGGCAAAAGGCTCTTGAAATGCCGCTGCGATCCGTCTCATATCCGGCGAATACGGCCTGGCATTGAAATCGCCGACGATGATCTTGGGGCCGTCTTTTTCCCCGGCAATCGCCAAAATTTCATCCGTCTGCGTTTGCTGCTGCACGGCATCCAGCCCCAAATGAGTCGAATAAAAATACAACGGGATTGCGTTCATATCAATCCGCGTCTCAAGCAGGCCTCTTTGCTCTTGTCCGTAGCTCGTCAAAGCGTAATTACGCTGCTCCAAAATCGGATATTTGCTCAAAACCGCCGTCCCGTATTGGCTGTTCGGCAGTCCCGGTTGCTGCGGAGCCCGATCCAGATTGGCACCGTATGCGTAATGCATGCCGAGCATCTCCGCCAAACGGCCGATCGTGTCCTCCAGGTTACTGCGGCTCGAATAGTACCGGTCCACCTCCTGAAGCCCGATCACTTCCGCGCCTGACTGCCGGATCACGTCCGCCGTTTTCTCCAGATCGTAATTCTCATCGGAGTCTGCGCCGTGATGAATGTTGAAGGACATCACCTTGAGCGGCATATCCAGATCCGTCTTCTCCCCGGTGAACTGTACCCGGTATTCTTTGGTCGTCGCACCGTCATCGGCCGTCACGACAAGATACGCAATGCCTGGAAGCGTTGTTGGGGCAAAGACCGTGACGCTCGCATTCGCATCGGCAGACTGCGCGGAGATGGCTGGCACCTTCGTCGAATCGCGCGGTACGGTAATCCGGTAGAACAATCGGTCAGGCGCAAACGATTCCACTGGAACGCCGTCGATCCGGATCGAAGCCAAATCTGCATTCTTTGTCAAATATACGGAAACCGGCAAATCCGCGGACAGCGGCCCATAGGTGGCGGTAACGACCGTCTTCCCTGCGGACTTGGCCCGGATTAGCCCCGGCGAAGGAACATCCGCAACTTCGGGGTGGCTGCTCACGTAACCTGCGCTATAAGTCGCATCGCGTACGGTTCCGTTGGTGTAATAAGCGTTCAATTTCACTTTCATTACATTTCCCGCCATTTCCGATAAAGCTTTGTCCGTGAACGCCAGCGCTTTGAGCGCCGGGTTCGCATGCGCATCCGGGTTTAATATCAGCTCGCTAACAATCGGAAGGTGAATCGACGCCAAGGAAGGTATGGCCCGCGCTTCCCCCAGCTCCCAATCATAAGAAGGCAATAGGTAGCTAATCCGTTTGGTAGGCAAATAAGCCGGATTCGTGTACGCATTCGTTTGGTCAAAAAAGGCGTCGCTGAACGAGGTCAGCAGCCGCTTCACTTCGGCGCTCGTGTCAACGGCATTGGCATACACGGCGACGATCTTCGGTCCGGTTTGCCGGCCTACGATCGAGATGATTTCATCCGCTTGCTTGACCCTCACGGCAGCGGTCGTATCCATATGGGTTGTATAAAAATGGATTGCCGTACCGTTCACATTGATCCGGGCCTCGAACAGCGCGCGCTTTTCGGTTCCCGAGTTGGAAATCGGATTCAACACCGCATTCTCGATCGGGTATTTGCTCAAGATCGCCATGCCGAACTGCCGCCTCTCGGTTCTGCCTTGCTCCGGCGCAAGATCCACCGTAGGCCCGTAGACATAATGCATGCCAAGCGCGTCTGCGATTCGTTTGGCTTGGTCCTCATAATTGCTCCGGCTGGAATAATGTTTATCGACCGCCTGCAAACCGATCACGTCTGCGCCCGAGCTGCGAATGACATCTGCGATCCGGTCCAGATCGACCACGTTATCCGTCCCTTTGCCGCTGTTGATCTGATAAGACATCGCCTTCAGCTTAAGCGGGGGCTGAACCGCATCTCCCCCTCCCCCGGACGAGCCGGGGGCTGAGGAGGCGACAGCACTGTACATAGGGGTCAGCAGCAGAAGCACGATTACGTTGATCAGAAAGCAGCGAAAATAGATTAAGCGCTTACCCTCATTCAAAGCCATCCCTCACTTCATACATTGTTAGAAGCAGTCCATTTTAGAACCGTTTTATTATTTTTTGTAGCGGTCGTAAGCCGCTTGATACATTTTCATGTAGTCGTCCAGCTTCATCTTTTTGATGGCGGCTACATATTTATCCCATTCGGAGAACGGCGTTGTACCGGTAACGAATTTGGTGGTCATTTCGTCGATGTAGTTGGTGAGGTCCGTATTCATCGCAATCATCTGTTCGCTTTCTTTATCCGTATAGCTGAAAGCCGGCCACACTTCCTTCGGCAAATTCGGCTCGGCCTTCTTCGCCGCATCGATCGATTCCGGCAAGCTTTCGGCTCCGCTGAAATACTTTTGCCTGACGATTCCCGGATAACCGCCGCCCGGCCAAGTGACATATTTGACAAGCGCTTGCTCCAGTGTGAGGCCCTGCGGGTTTTTCGTAATTTCGTCCGTATACGCCAGGGTGCCGTCCGGCTTCTCGATATAGCTCTTATCCTTGAAGCCCATGAAGAACATTTTGTTGCCTTCCTCGCCGTAGAAGTAATCCATCCAGCGCACGGTCGCCGCCGCATTTTTGTTCTTGTCTGTAATGACGAATGCGCCTGCCCCGTTGACCGCCGGGCGGAATTCGGAATACAGCTTGTCGCCTTTCGGTCCTTGCAGCGCGCCGAGTCCGACATACCCGGATTGCTTCATCAAGGTGAACGGGCTTGTGATTTTGACCGCGCCGTACACGCCTTCCGCCCCTTTGGCGTAAAACTTGTTCGCGTCCTTCTCATTAGGCAAAATGTCTTTGTCGATCAAGCCTTCCGCATACAGCTTATTCATGTATTGGAGCAATTCCTTGTACCGGTCGTCGATCGGAATGAAACGAAGCTTGCCGCTCGCGTCGACGTCGACGTTCGGGTGGCTCGTTCCGCGGTTCATCAGCCCGAAGAAGCCTTTAAAGTGGCCTATAATGTCCTTGAGCTTCGTGCCGCCGAGCGGAACTTCATCGGGCTTGCCGTTTTTGTTCAAGTCGGTATTTTTGACTGCCTTCAAATAGTTGTAAAACTCCTCGGTCGTCGTCGGTTCCTTCATGTTCAGCGCGTCGAGCCATTCTTTCTTGATCCACAGCTTTGCTCCCATCCGCACGGACGTAAATTCGGGAGCGAGCATGTTCGGGAAGCTGTAGATGTTGCCGTCCGGCATCGTGATTGCTTTCTTGACCTCCGGGTACTGATCCATCAGCTTTTTGAAATTCGGCGCGTACTTGTCGATCAGATCGTTCAGCTTGATGAGCACGCCCTGGCTTCCGTACTTCATCAAATCGTCCGTCGACATGCGGGCCAGGTAGATCACATCCGGGTAATCGCCGCTCGCGAGCGCGAGGTTGCGCTTCTCGGTAAATGCGTCGAACGGCACCAATTGAAAATCGATGTTCATGTTTGTCATTTTGGCGTATTCCTGCCACAGCATCGTTTCGTTCCAGTTGTTCGCCGTCGTCGGCGCCTTTGCCGTCAAAAAGGTCATTTTAAGCGGATCTTTTACAATCGGAAAACCGGTCCCGTTGATAGCCGCTTCGCCCGCTTTCGGAGCATCCTTGCCCCCGGACGGCGTTCCTTTATCCCCGCTGCAACCGGACACCATGCCTGCCGTCACGGCAGCGGTCAATACGAGAGACGTCCATTTGATCGATTTGTTCATACGCTGATCCTCCCTGAAAGTCATTTTCTCTCCTTACCCCTTGAGCGCCCCAATCATCATGCCTTTTACAAAGTACTTCTGCAAAAACGGATACAGCACCAATACGGGCAAATTGGCGATCACGACGACCGCGTACTTGATTCCTTCCACCTCCATTAATTTTTTGGCTAGCGAGTCATCCGCCATATCAATCATGGCTTGCATTTGACCCTGTAGCAGTATCTCCCGAAGGATGAGCTGCAGCGGGTATTGACTCCGATCGTTAAGGTAAATCAGCGCGTTAAAGAACGCGTTCCAGTGGCCGACCGCATAAAAGAGCACCATCACGGCGATGATCGGCATCGATAGCGGAAGGACGATACTCAGCAATATCCGAAAGTTGCTGCATCCGTCGATGGCAGCGGATTCCTGTACTTCGTAAGGGATACTCGTTTGAAAGAAGGTCCGCATGATAATGATATTCCATACGGCAACCGCATTGGGGATGACCAGCGCCCAGATCGTGCCGAGCATGCCCAGCTTTTTGACAAGCAGGTACGTCGGAATCAATCCTCCGCTGAAAAATAGCGTGAAGGTAATTAAAGCGGTGATGACATGGCGGCCGCGAAAATCTTTGCGGGACAGCGGATATGCGGCGCAGATCGTCAAGACGACATTGATGGCGGTGCCGACCACCGTATACAGGATCGTATTTCCGTAACCTGTGACGATGTCGTTGTTCTGAAACACGCGTTCATATCCGGCCAGATTGAACCCTTTGGGCCAAAGCCACAGCTGCCCTTTGACAACGACGGAAGGGTCGCTGACGGAAGCGCTGAGCACAAACAGCAGCGGATACAAGACGATAATCGTAATCAAGACGAGCAGCAATACGTTGATCCTGTCGAACATTCGGTCTTCCCGGCTTCGGTCCATTCGCTGGTCCCCTCCTACCACAGGCTCGTTTCGTTCATACGTCTGGCAATATAATTCACCGTTACAAGCAAAATCATATTAATGACGGAATTAAACAGTCCTACAGCGGCGGAGAAGCTGTACTGCGATTGAATGATGCCGCTTTTGTATACATAGGTCGAGATGACTTCGGAGCTTTCGAGCGTAAGATCGTTTTGCATCAAATAAATTTTTTCGAAGCCGACCCCCATGATCGAACCCATATTCAAAATTAACAAAATGACGATCGTCGGCATAATGCCGGGTAGATTGACGTGCCAAATACGCTGCAGCCTCGTGGCCCCGTCGACTTTGGCCGCTTCGTGCAGCTGCGGATCGATGCCGGCCAGCGCCGCAAGGTAAATGATCGAGCCCCAGCCCATCTGCTGCCATACGCCGGAAGTGACATAGATCGTCTTGAACCACGACGGCTCGGTCATAAACGAAATCGGCTCGCCTCCGAACAGGACGATGATCTGGTTAAAGATGCCGCTTTGCGGCGACAGAAAGATGACGACCATGCCGACAAGAACGACGGTCGACAAAAAATGCGGAGCGTACGTAACGGTCTGCACCGTTTTTTTGAACCATTTGGACTTCGCTTCGTTAATCATCAGCGCGAGTAATATGGGTACAGGAAAACCGACGGCCAGCTGGAACAAGCTGATGCCGAGCGTATTTTTGATCAGCCGCCAAAAATAATAGCTGTCGAAAAACCGTTCGAAATGCCGAAAGCCGACCCAGGGACTTCCCCAGATGCCTTTGGTTGCGACGAAATTTTTGAATGCGATCTGTACGCCATACATCGGAAAATATTCAAAGATGAGGTAGTAAGCAAGAACGGGAGAAATAATGACATAGAGCTCCCAGTTACGAAGAAACGGCATGAACACATTCCTCTTATGCTTTTGCTGCGGACGTGCCTGAACCTTCCGTTCGTTCAAAGAAACTTGATCCAATGGCGTTCACCTCCATTCATGGTGTTCAAGGTGACAAAAAAATTGCGATCAAAGCTTTACAATGAAATAGGCATTCGTAACTTTGCAAAGGTAGCTTTATGGAAGATCGGAGAGGAGAACCGCCGGTTCGCCTTTCCGATCTTGTTGTATGGAAGTGCTGCGTTTGACTGACGAGGTATGTTTGCTGCTGCGGATTAAACTTGCTTCTTAGTAGTGCGTTACGGCAACTGGCTTGCCCGCCTTCGCGGATTCATAGGCGGCCCAAGCCGTCTCGGCGGCGCGCAGTCCGTCCAGACCGGTGATGAACGACGGGCGTCCTTCACGGACGGCGGCGACGAATTCGGCGACGAGCGCTTGATTCGTATTGTCGCCCCACGACAAGTACCGGTGCGTGAGCGCCGCTCCGTTCTCCCACAGTTCTCCCGTCTGGGCGTAACAGTCCAGATGAATGACGCCTTTCGTTCCGACGATGCGCATCGTCACGTCGCCCCAGAACGAGAACGATGTCGGTCTCGACCAGCTTGTGTCCAACGTCGCGACGACTCCGTTATCGAATTCCATCGATAGCAGACCGCAGTCGTCGACCGGGATATCGTGAAGCCGCGTGTCCATCTCGGCGTATACTTCCTTCACTTCGCTGCTTAGCAGCCATCTCATAATATCCACAACATGTACCGTGTGATCAAGAACGGCGCCGCCGCCGGACAATGCAGGATCGACGAACCAGCCGCCCGGCATTTTGCCATGGTTGGTTGCGGCAATCGCCACAATGTCGCCGAGTTCGCCTTTGTCGATTTGCTGCTTCACCTTATGCACCGATGTGTTCAGCCGGACCGGGAATGCCGTTTGCAGCACGAGACCTTTCTCGTTGCACAGGTCTATGAGCTCGCGCGCGTCTTCTCCGACCGTCGTGATCGGTTTTTCCACCAATATATGTACGCCCGCGTTCGCTGCGGCTATCGCGTATTGATGATGCCTGCTGTTGTCCGAAGAAATGATGACGCCGTCCACTTCTTTCAGCAGCTCGTTATAATCCTCATAAAACTTCGTTTTAAACTGATTCGCTCCCGCTTGCCCGCGTTCGGCTTCTTCATCGTAAATGCCGACGATTTCCACGCCCGGCACTTTAAGAAGCCCGCCCGCATAACCGTATGCGTGTCCTTTATGGGCAAGACTGATCATTCCAATGCGGATCGTTTTCATTGGTGCACACCCTCCAATTCAACAGGCTGCTTCGTTTCGGCGGAACGGCGGGCCGCTAGGCCGATGCGAAGCGACGCCAGCGCTTCCTCGCCGGACGTCAGAGGTTCCTTGTTGTTCTTCACGCAGTCGATAAAATGCTCCAGCTCCAGCGCATACGGGCTTTTCGCCAGCGGGCTGTCCGGCACGCCGGAAGGCTTCTGCGAGCCGCCGTATTGAACGATCGAGTTCGATTTGTCTTTGTCGAACTGCACCATCCCTTTCGAGCCGGTAATCTCGATGGACGTCAAGAACGGCGAACCTTGCGGGTACCCCCAGCTCGCTTCCACGTGAGCCATGACGCCGCTTTCGAAGCGGAGCACGGTCAGCGTATGCGCCGGCCCGTCCGGCTGCACCGGCAATACCCGGCTGAATACGCGCTTCACCGGACCGAAGGTCCATTGCAAGTAGTCGAAGTCGTGAATCGCCAGATCGAGCAGCGGGCCGCCGCTGCGGCTGTCGTCCTTGAACCATTCCGACCAGAGCGGGAACGCTCCGGAGCGGACCGTACGGACGACGCCCAAGTTGCCGAGCCGTCCCGACCGGACTTGGTCTCTGGCCGAACGGTATTCGGGGAAGAACCGGACCACATGTCCGACCATTAGCTTCACGCCCGCCTTCTTGCATGCGGCGATAATGGCCGAGGCGTCTTCTTCCGTGAGCGCGATCGGCTTCTCGCAAAACACGTGTTTGCCGTATGCAGCCGCAAGCTCGGCCGCTTCGCGGTGCAAATCCGTCGGCAAGCAAATATCGACCGCGTCGAAATCGCCGTTCTTGAGCATCTCTTCGAGCGAGCTGTACACCGCCGCATTCCAGGATGCTGCAAGCTTATTCGCCTTGCCTTCATCGATATCGCACACGGCGACGATGGCGGCATCTTCGATTTGGCGGTATGCCCGGCTGTGCGTATTCCCCATCGTGCCGGCTCCGACCAATCCTATTCTGAACATGAAATATCCTCCTTAGAGCATTGTGTTAGCAATGCTGACTTCGTAAGCATACGCTTGGCATTGCACTTGCAATGCCTACTTCGTAAGCATCGACTGAGCATTGTGTTAGCAATGCTGACTTCGTAAGCATACGCTTGGCACTGCGCTTGCAATGCCTACTTCGTAAGCATAGGCTTGCTTGTAATGAGTTCCATATTTAAATTTTCAAAAAAATGATGCAGCGCGAGCGATCCCGCTCCGACGATCCCGGCATCCAGCCTTTTGAAGCTTTCCTCGATACGGACATGCTGGGAAAACATCTTCATCGTACGGCGTTCGATCTGCCGCTTAACCTGCTGTATCAGTCTCGTATTGTCTAGTGCCAGCTCACCTCCCAATATGATCAACGTCGGATTAAATAAATGCACCAAGGTAATGACGCCCCGGCCAAGCAATTCGCCGGCAAAGTCCATCAGTCTCAAAGCGGTTTCGTTCCCACTGTTGCTGAGCTCCACTAACTCCCTTAGCGTCGGTTCCTGCGTCTGTTCATCCGTCCATTCCTTCCACTTTGCAAGCAGCGCCGCTTCGCTGATCATATGGCCGACACAGCCGATATTGCCGCAGTGGCACATCGGTCCATTCTCGTCGACCGTAACATGACCGAACTCCCCGGCGCCGCCGGCGCCTCCCGTAAACAAGTTCCCGGAAAGGAACAGCCCGCTGCCGACGCCTCGGCCGGCATGAATGTACAGGAAATCCTGCACCATCAGACCGCGACCGTACAAATATTCGCCGTACGCCGCCGCGTTCGCATCGTTCTCCAGCAAGATCGGCACTTGAAAATGCTTTTGCAGCTCCTCTTTCAACGACAAATGGTTGATATTCATATTGGCCGCCGTGATCACTTTGCCTTTTTCCAAATCGATAATGCCCGGTACGGCAATACCGATGCCGAGCAGCCGCAAATTATGAACATCCCGGTATTCCCGAATCAGCTCGTCGATCGCCTGAATTAATGAAGGAACCCACCCGGTTTTCTCCGGCGACTGTAAATGCTTCAAAAATAATATTTCCGCTTCCATGTTCAGCACGGCCGCCCGGTTTTGCTCCAAGTCGACAGCGATGACGATTCCCGCGTTCGGCGCCAGTTTGACGAGAATCGGCTTTCTCCCCCCGCTGGAATCGCCTTTGCCGATTTCGACCAAGAACCCGTTCTCCTTAAAATAGTCTACGATCACGGTAACGGTGGTCGGGCTTAAAGAAAGCTCTTTCGCCAGCTGCGAACGCGAGATCGGACCCCTTTCCCGGATCGCATTGAAAATAAGCACTTGATTGATTTCTTTAATGAGTTGATGATTTCCGGTGCGTATCACATCTTTCTTTCTTGCCAAGGTCGGATTCCCCATTTATAAAGTTACTTTTTCCATTAGAAAAATTAAGTTATAAGAATCAATTCTACGGCATTTTTAAAATTCCTGTCGCATTGCAAAAATTTTTTCAGCAAAATTATTGTTGAGTCTTCTCCATGAATTCAAAACGTGGTGAGAGGTACCGCGGTAACACAAGCTATTGCTCCTTAAAAAAGCTGCCGCTTGAGCTCCTCATGCGCATCGCGCAGCCAAGGATGCACCACCTTTAACGTCTCTTTCCGCTGACACAAATAATCGATATAAGCGAACGCCGCATGATCCAGCGATATGTCCAGCTGCGCCAGCAGCTCCGTAATATACGGCGGTGTCCCCTGCTGATCCCATTCGATCTTATCCGCGACGAACAGCACTTTGTCCAGCAGCGAGGAATGCGCTTTCAAAGTGGTGTGGCAGCCGACAGCGTTCAGAATGGAAACGTCTTTGATTCCAAATATATGCTCAGCCATCGCTTTGGATATCTTCTGGTGAACAATGAGCGGAAAAACTTCCTCTTCCGGCAGCACATCGATTCCTAATTGAATGGCGATCGGAATGCGCCGGTCGTTCGGATATACAGCGCTAACGTCATGCAGGTAACCTGCCGCCTCCGCTGCGGCCGGATCGGTTCCAACTATGCGCGCGAGTCTTCCCGCTTCCTCCCCGACCTTCATGCAATGCTCCGCCGTTTTGGGACATTTGCCATGAACGAGAAACCGGTACACGTCCTCTTTCAAGTTTCCCTTAAGCTCAAACCCGCTTAATTGATCTTCGTATACGTGCAGCATCATGCAAGCCTCCTATAAAGTAAAATTGAAAATCGCCCCACTCTGTAGCCGGTTAACTTGCGACCCTTTACGAAACGGAGCGATATCCAATATCTTACCCTTTTAGTTCGTGACCTGAATCGATTTGATCGTGTCGCCGATCAAGTTTTTCATAAACTCCGTGTTAACTGCCTTCGGATGGCTTGCATATACAAAAAATGTCATTCCGTTCTTTTGAAACGCACATACGGTTGAAACGTATTCCTGAACATCCCAAACGACCCATTGCGCCTTGGCGCCGGCAATCGTCTCCGTTCGATTTTCGACCTCTTTGATTTGAATGGACTTGCTGTCGGCCTGCATTCCCTGTTTCATTGTGGCCACCAAATCCGATGGAGACAGCGTGTCGCTCTCTTTGACCCCTACCAAAAAGGCGCCGAACTCGTAAGTGTATTTAAGAAGGTCGGACGATGCTTTGGACGACTCCGCTTTCCAATAGGTCGGTATGTTGATCGAATAATTATATGTTTTGTTTTTGACCACGCTTTTCAAGGTCCGGTCGTAGCTTTCTCCTAAATCTTTGATTGTCCCAATCGAAGCGGACGACTTGCCGATTTTGACGGATTCCAAGGTCGATTGAATGAAGCTTTCGGACAACGTATCCTGCTTCTCGAATTGAAAATACATAAAGTACTTATAATCGCCCTTAATGATATATACATTTTCCGTCGCATCCCATGACTTGAGGTCAAATGTATTATGGGTACGTCTAGCAAGAGCCTGCGTGCCGTCTATTGTTAACGTACGCTCCGGTTCTACTTTTCGGTATTCGGGAACCCAGAGGTCTGTAAATATTTTATTGTTTCTTTCCGCCCACGTCTGGACAGAATCTCCGTCCTTCTTGGAAGTAATGCGGAAGCCGACACTGTTTACGCCTTTCGCATCGGTAAACGTGATCGTCTCTCCCTTTGTCGACCCTTTCTTCCAATCCGCAGGCAGCTTTAGCGTAAACCCGTACGTTTCGTCGGTATAGGTGCGCTGGCCATCCTTAACCATAGATAAGTCCTTTAACGATTTGTCACTGGCCGGGAAGGACGTTTTGAAGCTGTCCATCAGGTCTTTATAAGCGCTGTACTTAACAGGATTTTTATAGTTCTCCGCTTTGGTTATCGTGAAGTAAAGGTAATATACTTTGTCCCCGTTCTGGTAAGCGCGGTATTCGTACATTTCGCCGCCGCCTTTGGTCAGTATGCGAGCGTAAGAACGGCCACCTTCCGTCACATACGTTTTCTCGAGTATCGTCTCTTCCACCTGATCGGCCAGCAAATTAATCAATGCATCCTGAGACAAGTTCTCGGCCATATCCGAATCGACGGAAATGTCCAAAGTGAATTCGCCGTTGGCATCCTCGAACGAAACATAGTCTTCGGTAAAACTTTGATAATCTTTAATGAGACCGGAAGGGTATTTCATCGACCAGCCGTGAAAGCTGTTGCCGATTTGCGTTTTCCCGACATCGGAGTCGATACCGGCGTTATCGGATGAAGAAGCGGACTGCGTACCGGATATGTTCACACTCGACGTTTTCTCGTCGAATGTCACTTTCGCACCGAATTTTTCGGCAATAAACCGCAGCGGCACCATAGTCGTGCCGTTGGCCAGCTCGGCTGCCGCTTCCAGTTGTTCGGTCTTTCCGTTCACGGTTGCCGTCGTACTGCCGATTTGGAGAGAAATAGTCGTCGTTCCGCTCTTGAGTCCAACCGTCTGCGTTTCCGAATCCCAGCTGAGCGCGGCACCGAACGCAGAGGTAATGACGCGAAGCGGCACAAGCGTAGCGCCGTTCGTAATATAAGGCTTTTCCACAACGACAGCTTGCTCGTTGATGATGATTTTGTCTTCCCCCAGCTTCAACTGAACGTTGACGGTTTTACCTGCAGGCGCCTCATCCGCAAAAGCGGATAACGGCAGCAAAGCGGCGCACAGGATGATAGCGGGGATGCAAACTTTTCGCAGGTTCGGCATAGGACACGCTCCATTATTATTGTTTCGCTTCGATTAATGTAATTTCTTTTTGTACGATGTCACCGTTCGATTGGATCGTCAGCGTAACCTTGTCTCCGGGCAAATACCGCTTCAACCGCTCGTTCAAATCGATTAACGATTTCATATTGTAATTATCGATCGAGAACAGCACGTCTCCTTCACGAATGCCGGCATCGGCTGCAGGCGATCCGTTATGTAAGCGAGCGACCTTGAGCGGCTCCTCCGTCGGCAGTCCGACGATGGCGGCCCAGCTTTCCTCCAAATCGACCCCCAAAGAAGGATGCTTTACTTTGCCGTACGCTTCAAAGTGATGCAGAACGTATTGCACGGTATCTGCCGGAATAGCGAACCCCAGCCCGTCGATCCCGGCGGCGGCCAGCTTGAGCGAATTGATGCCGATCACTTCGCCCTTCAAATTGACAAGCGCACCGCCGCTGTTTCCGGGATTGATCGCCGCGTCCGTCTGAATCAACCGGTAGGTGGAATGCAATGAGCGATCCATCCCGCTGACGACGCCGACAGTGACGGAGTTGCGGAGCGCAAAGGAGATCGGGGTGCCGATCGCGACTACCGTCTCGCCGACTTCCACCTGTGCGGTTTCGGCAAACGTTGCCGCCTGCAAGCCGGTCGCGTCGATCGTCACGAGCGCCAGATCGCTCTCTTCGTCGGTGTGCGACAATTTACCGGCATACTGCTTGCCGTCGGATGTTACGACGATCATTTGCTTCAGATCCTTCACCACGTGCGCATTCGTAACGATCAATCCTTCGGAATCGACGATAATGCCGGTACCGTGCGCCAGGTTGAAGCGGTTATCCGACGCCTTCCCGTCCGTATCCCCCTGTTTGCCGATGATTCCGACGATGGAGGGGGAGACGCTCTTGACCACTTCCGAAATCGGGGAAGACGCACTGTAAATGTACTCGCCCGCTTCCGATCGATACGTGCCGCTGCCTCCGAGCGTGCGAACCACGTCCGATGCCTTGACGTACGCCTCGCCGTTCAACTCCTCGATCTGCCAATGGACAGTTCTGGTTGTCTGTCCCTCATTGCGGCTCTGTGCCGTTACACCGCCCATCCCGCCAAGCAGCGTAAAGACGCATAGAGCCGTTACCGTTTTCAACGGATTAAATTTCAATGGGTCTACTTCCTTTCTCGCTATGGATACTGTTATGTATGTGCCGGACCTAAAGTAAATTTCACAGCAAGGAAGAAATTTACACTTATTCTTACAAATGCATAACTTTTTCCATTATACAAGAATGCAATTGATTTAAAAGTAGATATATGTCGAATAATATGCCGTTTGCATTATTTTTAGGGGCCGATCGTATCATTATTGATAAGCGACGTCGACGAGAATTGCCGTGGCCGTTGCAGCACCGTCGAAAAGAAGCACAAAAAGCCGGCCTGTAGCAAAGACCTACAAGCCAGCCGTTTCAAACGTTTTGGAGTTTGCAGCAATTCGTCTTTACCGCTGCCCGCCGATCACCTTATACAGCGCCTGCGTGCCGCTGTCCGCTTCACCCATCCCGGCAAGCTTCTCGTACAGCGAGCAGGCCAGCGCAAGGCCGGGAAGCGCCAGCTGCATTTCTTGAGCCGAGTCCAGAGCGATGCGCATATCTTTGATGAAATGCTTGACGTAGAAGCCCGGTGCAAAGTTGCCGCCTATGATCCTCGGGGCCAAATTGCTGAGCGACCAGCTTCCGGCCGCGCCGGATTCGATGCTCTTGAGCACGGTGGACGGATCCAATCCGGCATGTTCCGCATATACAAGCGCCTCGCAAACGCCCATCATATTGGAGGCGATGGCGATCTGGTTGCACATCTTCGTGTACTGCCCCGCTCCTGCGGCTCCCTGGTGCACGATGTTCGTCCCCATCTTCTCGAGCAGAGGGAGCGCCGCGTCGAACGCCTCACGCTGCCCGCCGACCATGATCGAGAGCCTCGCCTCCCGCGCGCCGACATCGCCGCCGGACACCGGCGCGTCCAGCGCATGCAGGTCGCGGGCCGCAGCCGCCTCCGCGATCCGTTTGGCAAGCACCGGACTTGACGTCGTCATATCGATCAAGCAGCTGCCCGGACGGGCACGATTGACAAGGCCATCCGGGCCCAGGTAGATCTCCTCCACATCCTGCGGATAGCCTACCATCGTAATGACGGCATCACAAGCTTCCGCCAGTGTTCCGGGGGCATCATGCCATACGGCCCCGCTCTCGATTAATTCCTCCGCTTTCGACCGGGTACGGCTGTATACGTGCAGCACATAGCCCGCCCGCTGCAGATGAGATGCCATGCTTTTCCCCATAACGCCTATGCCGATGAAACCGATCGTTGTCCATTGCGCATTCGTTGCCATGATATGTACCGCCTTTCGCAGCCGTTATATAAAACAATACTTCTATAATAAACGAACGGTCATAGGATAGCGAATAAACCCTTTTTCCGTACAAGCTGCTTACTTCAGCCAGATCGTGGTAATAATGTGGTAGTAACAGCGAAGGGAGCCATGTCCTCATGAAGAAATCATTCCTTAAAGAGCTGTATAAGCAAACGATCGCGGACGATGCCTTCGGTCTGGCAGCGCAGTGCGCTTATTACTTTTTGTTGGCATTGTTTCCATTTCTTATTTTCGTCGTCAGCCTGTTCGGATTTTTGCCGATCTCCACGGAGGACATGCTGCTCTACATCAAGCAATATCTGCCGCAGGGCGTAACCTCGGGACTGGAGCACGAATTCCGGGAAATTCTCGATATTAAGCGGAGCGGCACATTGTCATTCGGTCTGATCCTATCTCTTATCAGTGCAAGCGCGGCCATGAACGCGATTGTGGTGTCGGTCAATAAAGCATACGGACTACCCGAACGGAAAAGCATCATTCACTCCCGGCTTCTCGCCATCTTGCTGACTCTGGGCATGCTCGTCGTCGTATTTTCCGCTTTTCTGTTAAGCGTATTCGGCCACTTTATCGGCGACTGGCTTGCCGCACATTCCTTGATTCCTCTAGATAAAATAGTGCTGTGGAACGTGGTGAGCTGGATCATTAATTTTGTCATCTTGTTCATCGTGTTTCTCGGACTTTATTTTATCGCGCCCAACACTTGCCTGACATGCAAGGAAGTACTCCCCGGAGCGCTTCTGGCCGCCCTCGGCTGGCAGTTGACTTCACTGGGCTTTTCCTACTATGTTAACCACTGGGGCAATTACAACGCTACCTACGGAAGTATCGGCGGCGTCATTGTCCTGCTTACCTGGTGCTATTTGTCGGCGTTTACCATTATATTGTGCGGGGAAATTAATGCCCTCGCTTATTTATTCAAAAACAAAAAGCGCCCCACCTGAACGAAGGTGCAAGGCGCTGTGCGTTTCCCACGACGGGGCTCCCAATCCAGCTGGCAAGAAAATGCCGCCCCAGGACATATGTTTGACCGCCTCTCAGCGCCGACCCATCGGGTTAACTATACCCGTGTTCATCGAAGCCGCTATCCTCCGCCTGCCTTTCATCGTCCGCAAGCTCCTGAAGGTCGAAGGCGGTAATACTGACGATGGGATACGATTGCGAACCTGCCTGCTGCAGCGCGAGTTCCCTTATAAATTTCGGCGAGCCTTCCTTTTCATCGTCGTACAACAGCAGCAGCGCATCCGAATTGCGCAGTAAAAATTTATTTTTTTCTTTAAACTGCCACGGGCCTACATATTTGCTCTTCGTTACGCTGTTTACATAGTCCGCGCGCTGTATGATTTGCCGATAGTACGTCTGCTTCTCTTCGCTCCACTGCTCGTCCTGCTCAAGAAAAGGCGTAATGACCGCCAGACGGAGCTGTCCGTACGTTTCCTTCAGCTCCAACGCCGCTTCCGCCGCCCACAGCTCGACGCCCCATTGTCCGCTCACAATGACCCATTCCAAGCCGTCGTCCAGCATGGCGACAAGCTTCTTCTTGATCGCTTTTTTGATAATGCCGATTCCCGGATGCTTCAACGAGAAAATGCCAAGCTCACTCGCTTTGTATCCCGTGACAAGCACTCTTTCCATGCGCTGCACTCCTTGTCCACTGCTATGGAACAGGGTATCATACATTGTGAAGTAAAGAAAGCGCTGCGGAGACGAAAAAAACGAGGGCAAGCATCCCTCGTTTCCTTTTTCAGCGAACACCGGAAAAACACGCCTTGTTTCCAGTTCCGGGCTGAGCAAGACGCCCAGCTACAAACCGACTCCTATACAATTGCTAATCTTCGTAACGGTCGTATCGGCCGTCGATTTCTTTCGCCATGCGGCGGTACGCCTTCGTCTCTACCGCGATTGGATCAAACGCTGTCCGGATACGGATTTCGGTTTTGAACGGCAGCTTTTTTTTCACCGCCTGCTCTTTGGGCACCGTCTCCATCTCGCCTTCGGACAACAATTCGGCCAGTTTTTCTTCGACTTCTCTCGGTTCCATTCGAGTTCATCCCATCGTTTCTATAATTTCCCGTAATCATCGGTTTCGTGCGCTTGTCATGCTCGTGTTATGCGCGTCTAGTACCGCTTATCCCCACATATTTTGTCCTTCGGTTTCCTGGATGGCGCCGTCCTCCGTCAAATCGACGTGCGTATGATCGTCATCGTTTACCCGCAATCCATGGCGTTCATGTGCCTGCGTATCCTCGTTGCCGTTCGGTTCTTTGCTCTGCTGTTGATTTGGCATATTCATCCCTCCTCCGTTTATGCCTTATCGTTTCCCGATTGGCGAGAATCATTCGGACGGAGCTGGTTTGTTTGCAGGATAGGAGCGGCAACGCTCCATACCTCCGGTTATGCTGCCGCTTTGCTTCTGGCGTGCGCCATCTCTAACCGGTAATGCGGGAGAGCGGAAATACGCGGCGAATCGGAATGGTTACGAGCGCGGCTACGGCGGCTTTCACCGCGTCTCCCGGCAAAAACGGAGTGCAGCTAAGGGCAAAAGCTTTCTGCAGCGGCATCCCGGAAGTATGTGCGAACCAAGGCACCCCGGTGACGTACAGCAGCAGCGATCCGAACAGCTCCAGTGTTAAAAACAACAGCACGACAGCGACCGGACCGCTGCCCTTAATCCGCTTCGAGACGAGACCGATGAGCAAAGCGGCGAACGGATACATCCAAATGAACCCGCCGGTCGGTCCGAGTACGAGCGGCAATCCCCCGCTTCCGTGCAGCAGCGGTAGTCCGAGAGCGGTCAGTACGATGACGAGCGCGATGGCGATGAATCCGTAAAGCGGCCCCAAAAGTACGCCGGTAATCATAATGACAAAGTTTTGCAGCGAAATCGGAATCGGCGAAAAACCCAAATGAATGTTTAAATAGCTGGAAACGATAAGCAGTGCGGCAAACAAGGCACTAAAAACAATGCCCTTAACCGTGATTTTTGTTTTCATTGCAATTACTCCTTTTATTTGTTAACCTAATATCGTCATCGGCAGTTGACATTTTATCACAACGAACCTGATTTAGAAAAGAGTATATTTCAAATGAACTCATTTTGTGATCCCATGATCGATTTAAACGACATTGCGGTTACGTACGGGGCGGAAGATCAAACGAAATCGGCGCTTCTCTCCATTCGTTTATCCATTGAATCAGGGGAATGGATTGCCATCGTCGGATCTAACGGTTGCGGCAAGAGCACGCTTGCAAAGGTGATCGCCGGATTGATACGACCTAGCAGCGGTCATATGATCTGCCATGCGGAAAGCAGCCCGGCTGTCCAGCTTGTGTTTCAAAATCCGGAAACGCAAATCGTACGCGAAACGGTGTACGAGGATATATGCTTCGGTCTGGAAAATTTCGGCATACCGCAGGAAAGGATCGAGCTGCGCGCTATGGACGCGCTCCGGCGCGTCGGACTGGACGGGCGCAAGTACGATCGCACGGCTACGCTGTCCGGTGGACAAAAGCAGCTGCTGAATATTGCCGGGTGTTTGGCGTTAAACCCTTCGGTGTACGTATTCGACGAATCCACATCGATGCTTGACCCGCTATCGCGCCAAAGCGTACTCCACGTTGTGCGAGAGCTTCATCGGCAAGGACGGACGATCGTCTGGATTACGCAGCTGCTCGACGAGCTCGCCTGGTGCGACCGAGTCATCGGCATGGAAGAAGGGACCATCGTGTTCGACGGGAGCAAGCAGTCGTTCTTTTATGGCGATGAGGCTTCGTGGGATAGATCGGCGCCAAATCCTTGCGATCGATTAGGCTTCGTCCCGCCGTTCACGGTGCAAACGGCCCGTGTGCTGCTGGCATCGGGGTATGCCCTCCGGCCGCTCCCGGTTTCACCCGATGAGCTAAGCAAGGCGGTGGGCGCATTATGATGATCCGTATGGACGGCGTGACCGTGTACCCGCCACAGCACCATGCGCCGGATCGTCCGCTGCTGCATAGCATCGACACGTCTTTTGAGGCCGGCACCATTACCTTGCTGGCTGGACGAAGCGGCTCGGGCAAAAGCACGTTACTTCATACTTTAGCCGGACTCATTCCGATGGCACAAGGCGGCATACGGTACGGGGATATCCCGCTGTGGACGGAGAAGCAGCGGATTCATCCGCAAGCCTGTGCATCCGTCGGCATCGCCTTTCAGTATCCGGAACGCCAGCTGTTCGCGGAAAATGTCCGCAAGGAGCTGGCCTATTCCCTGCGCCCTTTGCGGTGGTCCAAGCAGGACAAGGAACGGGCGACAGCGGAAGCGCTGCAGTCGGTGAATCTTCCTCTGTCCATTCTGGATGAGCCGGTTTTATCGCTTTCGGAGGGCACCAAGCGAAAAGTCGCCTTCGCCGCGACCGTCATCGGCAAGCCGCAATGGCTGCTGCTGGATGAACCGACTTCGGGAATGGACTCGAAGGGCATTCAGCCGCTTCTCCGGCTGCTGCAAGCCCATAGCGCCGCGGGAGGCGGCGTTATCGTCGCCAGCCACGACCTGGAGACGTTCTTGCCGATCGCCGATCGCGTCATCTTGTTGAAGGCCGGCGCGATGGCCGCGGATCTTACGCCGCAGCAGTGCTGCGATGCGCCGGAGCTGCTGGCCCGCGCCGAGGTGGGCTGGCCGGAGCAAGTACGGCTGACTGCGGCGCTGCGAGCGCATGGCTTTCCCGTCGGCAGCTGTGCGCTGACGCCGGAAGAAGCGGCTGCCGCCATCATAGAGCGGCTGCGCTCAGCGGAAGCGGTGCCGTTCGCTGCCTCCACATCGCCCCATGCTGCAGCGAATGCTGTCTTGTCCGCCGCGGCGGCGAGTGCTGCGGAAAGAGCGGAAACCGCGGCGGCTTCGGCTTACCAACTACTCGACGCGGACATGGCATCGACGGCGTGGCCCGAGACCGGGGCCGCCGAAGCGGAAAGACTACCCACCCACAAGGGGGGTACGGATGACAAACGTGCCGAATCGTTCATCGACCGGCTGCATCCGATTGCCAAATGGATTTGCTACATATCCTTGTCCGCGGGGGTACTGATGCAGCATCATTGGACTGGCATCGCTGCGGCCGCAGCGCTATGCGCCATCATCGCGGCGGCTTCCGGCAACTCCTACCGGATTATCGGCGGCAAAGCCGTACGATTCTTTGTCATTTTTATCGTCATCTCCAGCCTGCTATCCGGTTTGCGTATCGAGCTGAGCCCGCTTCAACTCGGGTTTGAAGCCGGTCCCGCACTCGTTACGGTCAAGCTGCTGCTGCGTTACCTGCTCATTATGGCGCTCGGACTGCTGCTGATGGCGACGACAGGCGAGCAGCAGATGCAAACCGCCTTGGAGCAAGCTTTGCATCCGCTAGAGCGATTTAAGTTTCCGGCGAGGCTCGTTACGTTCGCCGCCACGCTTATGATGCGTTTTGTGACGATGCTGAACATGGAAATCGAGCGGCTGTCCCTTATTGTAACGGCGCGGGGAAAAGCGTATATCAAGCCCGGGACGATTCGGCTGCGGGATGTGCGATTGTTCTTCATTCCTCTGCTGCTCTCAATGATGAAGCATGCGGAAGACTTGGCATTCGCGCTTGAAGCTAGAGGCTATAAGACTAAAACAACCTCTGCGTATGCGGTAAAGCCGATTTCGTTTGAACTTCGGGACAACCTGACCGTCGCCGCCGGTTTCTTACTGTTGATCGTCATGTGGATTATAGGCTGAAGACACAAAGAAAAGACATGAACCCATACGAAAAAGACGCCTTCTTCCCCTTAGATCGGTGGATTGAAGGCGTCCTTGTCTACAAATCTATTATGTAAGCGGCAGCACGTATCTAATGAGCGCATAAACCGCGGCAGCATTGAATAGCAGAAGCGCCGGTATGCCTAGCTGAAACGATGTATGTTTCGTTTTATGCCGCCACACGCGCATACCGATCCAGGCTCCGAGCGCACCGCCGGCAGCGGACAACCCAAACAGTCTTCTTTCCGGGACTCTACGTCTTCCCTGTCTCGCTTTGGATTTATCGTGACCCATCAGGAAAAATACCGCCATATTCATTCCAAGCAAATAGATGAACAACAGCTTCAAATCGCAACACTCCCTCTTTTCATCTTTTTACATGCATCACGCTACGGGCGATATTGACTCCCTCCCGACGCAGGCAAACCTATGAAAAGTATAGCATAACAAAACTAGAAGCCGCCTCTTCTTCTCGTAATGAGATAAGAGACAGCTCCATGTTTAAAAACTAGATTCGAACTTACTAACGATTTAAATAGACGGACGATTCGGTTCGTGCTTGTCTTTATGATAGGTCGGTCTCGTAAATGCCTTGCTTTCGGCCGCGTTATTCGCTTCTGCAGCCATCGACTGCATTTTTTGCTTCATACTTTTGCCTTTCGCCATTTGAAGGACCTCCTGGTGTATAGGGTATGAAGGTTTGAATGAGGAACGGTTATAGTATGCCACGGCCGACCGGGAACTATTTCAGCATAGTGCAGGTTATCATTACAAACTCGCCGCTATAAAGCCCAGTTTCCTTTGCGAAATACCGGTTCAAGCGTGCCGTCCGCCAGCTCTCCGTCAATATCCAGTTCGGCCGATCCGACCATGAAGTCGGCATGTGTCAAGCTTACATTGGCGCCGCGCGCTACGAGCTGCTCTTTGCTCATCTTTGTCCCATTTGTCAAATTCACCGGATAAGCGCTGCCTACAGCGAAATGGCAGGAAGCATTCTCATCAACGCCCGTATTGTAAAAAATGCGCTTCATATTGGAGATCGGCGAATTGTGCGGCACCAGGGCAATCTCTCCCAAATATTTGGCTCCCTCGTCGGTGTCCAGCAACGACTTCAAGTGCTCTTTTCCAATCTCAGCTGTATAATCCACCACTCTTCCTTGGCTGAACGTCAGCGAGAACTTATCGACGAGTCTCCCGTTCAGGTTGAGCGGCATCGTACTTGTCACCGTTCCATTGACTCCCTCGCGATGCGGCATTGTATACACTTCTTCGGTCGGCATATTCGCCACAAAGTATACGCCGCGCTCATTCGTATCGCCGCCTCCGAGCCATAGATGCCCTTCCGGAAGCTCGACGCTTAAATCGGTACCCGGCGCTTTATAATGAAGCCGTTTATACTTTTTGCCGTTTAACACGTTCTGAACGTCTTTCAGCTTGCGAATATGGTCTCGCCACGCGGCCACGGGATCATTTGCATACACCCGGTTCATCTGAAAAATCGTATCCCACATGGTGGCGATGCGTTCTTCTTTCGGCAGTTCGGGAAATACTTTCGCCGCCCACGCTTCAGTCGGCGCCTTGACCAGACACCAGCTAAAGTTATTGTTTCTTACATAAGCCTGGTACTTTTGCCTTGCCAAAGCCATCGCTTTCGTTGCCGTCGCCACTTTGGCCGAATCGATTCCCTGGAACAAATCCGGATTCGGTACTTTTATATTGAGAAGCGCTCCGCCCTCTTCCGCCAACTGCTCCATCATTCGAGCCGTCCATTCGGGATAATATGTAAAAGAATCGCCCGGAGCATATTCATACCTGGCGCGGGTGACCCCTTCATCGTCCCACTGCACTTGCACATATTTGGCTCCGGCTTCATACGCTTTTTGAACGAGCAGTCGGGTAAGTGCAACCGTTTCAATCGGCGATTCGATAAACAGCACCTGACCGGGCTGAATATTGACGCCCACCCGAATGAGCAGCTCCGCATATTTGCTCAAATTGGTTTCAAACGCATTCATATTTGTAGTCCTTTCCTGTGAAGTCTCTGGTTTGACAATTGCATTTAGAATCAAGCAACTACCGCAATTATATTCCATACCCATGGCTTTTTTCCTTCTTCGCGCGAAAAAAAGGAGCCCCCGCTGCATACAGCATACAGGGACTCTCCGTTCCAAACCTATTAGCCTAATGTTTTCTCGCCGGGTTTCCAGTTGGCCGGGCATAATCCGCCCGCTTGCAGCGCTTGAAGAATGCGAAGCGTTTCGTCCACACTGCGGCCGACGTTCATATCGGTCACTACTTGGTAGCGTACGATCCCATCCGGATCGATGATGAACAGTCCGCGGTGCGCCGCTCCGGTCGCTTCGTCCAGTATGCCGTATTTCGCGGCGGTTTCTTTCTTAAAGTCGGAAACGATCGGATAGCGGATGGCACCGATGCCTTGCTGGTCTCTTGGCGTTTGGATCCATGCGCGGTGCGTATACACGCTGTCCACAGACGCGCCTATAATGTCGCAGTCCAGGTCCTGGAACGCGTCGTAATGATCGCTGAATGCAATGATCTCTGTCGGGCAAACATAAGTAAAGTCATACGGCCAGAAAAATAAAATCAGCCATCGGCCGCGGTAATCCTCCAGCGACACGTTTTCTTCAAACGTCTGCAAGTTTTTGGTCGACGGCAAGCTGAAGCTTGGCGCTTGAAGCCCTATCTTTACGATTTCCGCTGCTGCTGTAGTTGTCATAATATGTTCCTCCTTGGATTCATGTAATATGAGTTAAACGGCCAACGCTTTCTTAATGCGTGTCGGATTCAAGCCCAAAATGGTCATTTCGCCGATGACGGTAACCGGAACCGAACTCATTCCGAGAGCGCGCAGTTCGTCGGCATGCGCTTCGTTCGTATCGATGTTTCTTTCTTCGAACGTTACATTTTGCTCGGTCAAATATTTTTTCAGCTGCGCGCAATACGTGCACGTGGTGCTGGAGTAAACGATGGCTTGCGTTTTTACGTTAGACATATGGATGCTCTCCTTCGTTATTTATATTGCGGGATCGCATGCTCCCGGCGATGAATGAATTTATCTGCCGCCATCGCGGCTATGGCGCCATCCGCTGCGGCAACGACGGCTTGCTTTACCGGCGTGCGGCGTACTTCGCCGGCTCCGAATACACCTGGAACCACGGACTGCATCAATTCGTCCAGTACCATATACCCTTCGGAATCCAGCGGTACTTGCCCTTCCAGGAGATCGGTTCCCGGTTTGCTTCCCGACAAGAAGATGAATACGCCGTCGACATCGACAATTTCTTCTTCGCCTGAAGCCGTTTTGATGCGCAATCCTTGCACCCGGTCTTCGCCGATAATTTCCAGAGGCCGCGTCCGGAATCGGACTTCCGAGTTCGCCAGCTCCGGAATGGTCCGCACTCCCTGCAGTTCGGAACGCGGAATAATGAAATTAATTTTTGAAACAATACGGCTTAAGGCGAGCACTTCATCCAGCGCCTCCTCCGAGTCGCCGATGACGGCCACTGCTTTGCCCGCATAAAACGCGCCGTCGCATGTCGTGCACGTGCTGACACCTTTGCCAAGCAGCCGCTCTTCCCCCGGAAGCATCCGGTTGCGGCCTTTCGAGCCGGTCGCGACGATAACCGCTCTGGCTTCGAACATGCCGTCCGCCGTAAAGACGTATTTCGTCTCCCCTTCAAGGTCGACTGCCGTAATGGTCGTATGTTTGAACTCGGCGCCATAGCTGCGCCCCTGGTCACGGATACGTTCGAGCAGCTGCGTTCCGGTCAGCTCTTCGCGAACGCCGGGATAATTCGCGATTTTATGCGTCAAAGCAAGCGCGCCGGCGTTCGGGGCTTTATCCAGAACCAAGGTGGTCAGCTGCCCTCTTGCGGTATACACCGCGGCTGAAGCGCCTGCAGGACCACCCCCGATAATGATTACATCGTACATAGACTGCATCGCTCCTTCCTTCTATTTTATATTTAGACTAGTTCTAAACTCTGAATATAGAATAACACGGCCTTCCGAGTGGTTCATGAAGACCGAGTGAAGGAATAATGAAGATTTCATGAAGCTATGCTATATCGTTTGTTTATCTAAATGCACTAGATTACGCGTCGGCTAAGCGGTAGCCTATCCCGCGCACGGTCGCGATATATTTCGGTTGTTTCGGATTGTCATTCAATTTATGGCGCAAGCTCTTCATATGAACGTCGATCGTGTTGCTGCCGCCAAAGTAATTTTCTCCCCAAATGCGGTCCATCAAAGATTGCCGGGAAAGGACGGCTCCTTCCGCTTCGATGATCGCGAGCAGCAGATCGAACTCCGTTTTGGTCAAGTCAACGCGGTTCAAGCCGATGAAGCATGTCAATCGCTTCAAATCGAGCCGCAGATCTTTGAAGCTCCATTCGCCGGCTTCCTTCTCCGGTGTCCGTTGTCCCGCCTGCGCTCTCAGCATCGACTGAATACGCGGTAAAAATTGCGCGCGCCGTGACGGCCACTGCATCGTTTGCTCCCGGTTCGCTCCGGCGCCGTTCCCGTCTACAAGAAACAAAGACGGGGCTCCTTGCGGGACGGCTATCGCGTCCAGAGCCGCCCCATGGTCTTTTGTCAAATCGAAGATGACCAGATCGGGCGAAAGCTTCGATAAGGACAGCGAATTAAGATGGCGGAACACAAGAACATCATAGCAGCCCAAGGTCAGCTCCTGAATCAACTCCGTCAATGCCGACGGGTACGGGCTTACAATGACGATGCGGTTTGTCGTCTCGCAAAACTCGCCGTAAGGCAGCGTGTCGCTCGATACAGAATCAACACTTACTTGTTCCGTTCTTTGCATGCCGGGCACACTCCTTTGAACAATATATGTTCTTCCTCAACGGTAAAACCGGTTTCTTCCGCCACCGCCCGCAGCCATTCCGGCGAGAGCGTCGTGAACACTTCTTCGACTTTGCCGCAGACGCGGCACACGATATGCTGATGATCCTCAACCCGCGCATCGTAACGGCTGGCGTCGCCTTCCAGCTTCAATTCGCGAATGAGGCCGGCATCGGTCAAGTAACGCAAGGAGTTATAGATCGTTCCGTAAGCAAAGCTGTAGCCCCGTTCTTTCAAACGGTCGATAATGTCGGCGGCGCTTGGATGATCCGGGCTATCCATTACAACGTCAAAGATTGCTTTACGTTGGACGGTAAGCTGTCCTTTTCTCGTCATGATGTCGCACCTCCATTTTAATATTTAGATTAAGTATAATATTAGAATCATTATAAATCAAGAATCATTCTGAAATAGCAAAGCCTATCCGCGGCGGCCTTCCTAGCGCCAAACTTCCCTTATAACAAAACAGGCTTCTCGCTTTACATCAGCGAGAAGCCTGTTTTCATCCATTCGTTCCGTACCGAGTCTCATTCGTTATATTTTTTCAAGACGATAACTGCATTATGCCCGCCAAAACCAAATGAATTGGATATGCCGATCTGCACATCGGAATACCGGGCTTTATTCGGCACATAGTCCAGATCGCAATCCGAATCCGCTTCCTCCAGGTTGATCGTTGGTGGTATGATGCCTTCCTGCAAGCTTTTGACAAGCGCGATCGCTTCAGCTCCGCCGGACGCCCCCAGCATATGTCCCGTCATCGACTTATTCGCTGTCACGGGAATGCCGTAGGCATGCTCGCCGAACAGCTTCTTGACGGCAAGCGTCTCCGACTTGTCCCCGACATCGGTGCTTGTCGCGTGCGCGCTGATGACATCGACTTCATGCGGCTGAATGCCGGCCTCCGTCAGTGCGGATTTCATGGCCAAGTAAGCGCCGAAACCTTCCGGATGGGTGGCAACGATATGATAGGCGTCCGAACTTGCCCCGTATCCGATCACTTCCGCGTAAATCTTGGCGTTTCTGCGCTTTGCATGGGACAGCGATTCCAGCACGAGAATGCCTGCCCCTTCCGCCATCACAAAGCCGTCACGGTGTGCGTCAAACGGGCGGCTTGCCCGGGTAGGCTCCTCGTTTCTCGTCGATAAGGCGGTCGCGTTGCCGAAGCTGGCTAACGAAATGTCCGTTAACGCCGCCTCCGCCCCGCCGGCCAAGATGACATCGGCCCCGCCGTAGCGAATAAGCCGCATCGCCTCCCCGATCGCCGTATTGCCGATAGAGCATGCCGTTACCGGCGATAAGGTCGGCCCGTACGCGCTGAACCTCATGCTGATCATCGCTGCGGCCATATTGGATATCATCATCGGCACGAGCGTAGGACTGACCCGGTCAGGGCCGCGATCGCGCAGCACCGAATGCTGCTCAAGCAAAGTCTGTATCCCGCCGATGCCGGATCCGACGTACACGCCCATCCGTTCCCGATTTACCTCCGCTTGCAAAAGCCCGGCGTCGTCCATCGCCTGTTCCGCGGCGGCAACGGCGTATTGGCAAAACCGGTCCATCCGACGCGCTTCTTTGCGTCCGAATCGCGCATCGGCGTCAAAATCGCGGACCAGCCCGGCGATTTTGGATTTATGCTTCGACGTATCGAACGTATCGATCAGCGAAATGCCTGATTCTCCCCGAATCAAGCCGGACCAAAACGCCGCTGTATCATTTCCGAGCGGCGAAATAATGCCCATGCCTGTAATCACTACCCGTTCCATACGTATTTCCTCCTCTGAAACTCGTTATGGAAATCATCATGTCATATTCGTTATCCTATTACAAGTTGTAGTTTATCATAGTATAATGAATACTACGATATCGGCGATGGAAAGGATGCGAGGATATGAATCACCAGACGCGTCTCCAGGCATTATCCGCTTTTTTGAAGGCGCAGCGCGCCAAAGTGCTCCCCCAATCCGTCGGCTTGCCCGAAGGAACTCGCCGCAGAACGCCGGGTCTTCGTAGGGAAGAAGTCGCCCAATTGGCTGGGGTAAGCCCTACCTGGTATACATGGCTTGAGCAAGGTCGGGACATCCGGGTATCGGTATCCGTTCTGGATTGCATCGCCACCGCTTTGCAGCTTACGGTAGATGAACGTAAATATTTGTACGCCTTGGCAATGGAGACAAGCCCCGGTACCGGCATCTCGAAAGAGGAACAGCCTCAGATCAGTCCGTCGTTAGCCAAAATATTGCAAGAACTCAAGTTTTGTCCGACAATCATATCCGACCGTCGCTGTCAAATCGTTGGCTGGAACAAGGCGGCAGCCCATGTTTTTCTCGATTTCGATCAAATTCCGCCTGAGGAGCGCAACATGATCCGGCTGCTGTTTACAAGGAAGGAAATCCAGCGGCTTGCTGTCAATTGGGAGCATTTCGCCAGCGGGTTTCTTGCGATCTTCCGCGCCTATTACGGACAATATGTCGAGGATGAATGGTACGAGGGATTTCTTGAGGAAATGGGCGGAGTTCACTCTGATTTCAACCGGCTGTGGGAAGACAGCAAGGTAAGCTCCGCTCCTGAAGTTTTGCTTGAATTTCGTCATGCCAAAGCGGGGAAAATGCTGTTCCAGCTTACGTCGCTGCAAGTTCACGGCAATACCGACTTGCGCTGCAGCATTTATACGCCGGCGCCCGATTCCCCGACGGAATCGAAGCTGAAGCAGTTGATGGAACGCGAACAGCCGCCGGGGTAAGGTCGCCCCTTCACCTTCATCGTTCTAATATTGCATTCTTTTCTGCCCACGGACGATACGATTGCATGTGCCGTTCCGCCAACGACAAAATTGAAGGTGTCCGATTCTTCTTTTGTCCTTAAATGCAATGTGCTCTTGAGCCACTCGCGGAAGCCGGTCACATCATCTGCGGGAAACCCGACTTCCCGCAAATATATAACGTTCAAAGCGCCATGGGGAGCAAGCACGTCTTCCCGAATGTACGAATGGGAGATGATTTCCAGCAAATGGCCGTCACCATCGCGAAAATAAATGTTTTTGCCGCCCTCGAACGAATGGACCTCCCTGCCGTCGGCCCATCGGGCAATGAGAAGCATTTGATTCCGAATGACGCGGACGACCGCGTCGAATTGCGAGTACGGCACCTCAAAGGCGATGTGCGCCGGAGAAATCGGTTCATACACCTCCCGAAACGTCAGTGTAACATGTGGCGTCGGCTGAAAACGGATGAAGCCGCCGGATTCGTCTACGACCGGAAATCCGAGCTGATTGCGATAAACTTGTTTGACTCCTTCGATAGACACCGTATTTAACTCCAATTCCGCAAAATGCGTAATCACGACGTTCACGACTTTTCGCTCTTCACCAAGATGGCTGTTCCCTTTTTTTATCGCATCATAAGGGGGCAGGGGAACCGGGATTGCCTTTGCCCCGAAGAAGTGCAGTGAGCTCGAGAAACGATCGCAGCACGCGATGAATGCGGTCGTCGATTTCTTGCCCCACCTCGTAGCTGTCCTGTCCCGCCTCGAAGAAGCGGCGCTGCGATCCCCCGATGGAGATCCATTCCGGGCAGTTGATCCCGTGCAAATTACGGACAATCGCCTGCATCTGCTGGAGCGAGCTTACGCCGACCGCACCGCCGGAGGAACTGACGGAAAGCACCGGCTTGCCGCCGAAATGTTCCGATCCGAGATGATCGAGCGCGTTTTTCAATACGCCCGATACACTCCCGTGGTATTCCGGTGTGGCGAGAACGACGGCATCGGCGGCTTTGAGCAATTGTTTCAGTTGTTTCAAGCCTGCATGCTCCTCATGCGAATCGTCCGGGGAATAAAAGGGAAGCGGCGTTCGATATAAATCGAACAAGGTCACGTGATGTCCCGCTTGTCTCATGACACGTTCCGCATATTCCGTCAGCCTCGTGCCGGTGGATGCTTTGCGGTTGCTGCCTGCGATGATTACGATGTTCATGAAAATCAATCCTTTCTGTTATCGAGATGTTCTTGGTACGTGCATTTATCGTAACGCATCGTGCGTTAGCGCACGTCGGCGAAAGGAATGATTTTGCAGCGCAAAAAACGTTCAACCAGAGGCTGAACGTTTCTACGACTTTCGACTGATATTCGGACAAATTACTCGCTAAGGCCCTGTTTGACGGCCAAAATCGCAGCCTGCGTACGGTCGGTCAAGCCCAGCTTGTCGAGCAAATGGCTGACATGCGTTTTGACCGTTTTTTCGGTAATAAACAGCGTTTCGCCGATTTCTTTATTGCTCTTGCCCTGCGCTATGAGCCTCAGCACCTCGCGCTCTCGCGGGGTCAACGTTTCCAGCGGCTCGACACCGCTGCCGGATGAAGTGGAAGCATCGTGATGCACCGAATCCGGTTCAGCGACCATGCTCATCAGCAGTCCGGCCGCTTCGGGATGCAGTTCCACCTGCCCTTGGTGTACCCGCCGTACGGCTCGGACCAATTCCTCCGGCTCGATGTCCTTCAGCAAATAGCCTCTGGCTCCGGCGCGGATGGCGGGAAGCACATGATCCTGGTCGGAGAACGAAGTAAGCACGATGACTTTAATGTTCGGATGCGACTGCTTGAGCCGTTTGGTCGCTTCGATGCCGCTCAGAACGGGCATTTTCAAATCCATTAATATGATATCGGGCTGCAAAGCTTCTGCTTTCTCAAGCGCTTCCTGCCCGCTCGCCGCTTCGCCGATTAGCTCGATCTCGGATTGCGTCGCCAGAAACACTTGCAGGCCTCTGCGCACCATCGCATGATCGTCCGCCAGCAGCAGTTTGATCGCCATGTAAACCTTCACCTCAACTGGAATAGTTTGGGGGGGAAAGCGGTATGGAAACTTCCACTGTCGTCCCCTTCCGGTACGCGCTCGTGAGCGTGAACCGGCCGCCGAGCGCTTCGGCGCGCTCCCGCATCGTCAAGAGCCCGATGGCCCCGCGGTTCGCCGAAGCCCGACGCTTGGCGATACCGCGTCCCCGGTCGGATACGCGCAATACGGCTTCATTTGGCGACAGCTCCAGCGCGATCTCGGCTTCGCCGGTGCCCGCATGCTTGCAAATGTTGTTAAGCGCTTCCTGCCCGATGCGCCACAGTGCATCCTCCACGGAGGAAGGAAGCTCCCTGACGCCGCCAAGCTGCGCATGCACATTCAAATTCAGCTTCTCGCCGTATGCTCGGAGCGCCGTCACCAGCCCTCCTTCGAGTCCTTGCGGACGAAGCTGCATAATTAACGAACGCATTTCCTTTAACGCATGGTGCGAAAGCGACTGCATCTCCTTGACCGCCGAGCGGGACAAACCCAGATCGGGGGTACGGCCGTTCAGCAAGCTTTCGACGCCTTTGGCCGTCATGGAGATCGAGAACAGCATCTGGGATACGGAATCGTGCAGATCGCGGGCCAGACGATTGCGTTCTTCCAATCGGGCCAGCTCGCGTCGGTTCTCCTCAAGACGGGCGCCCTCTACGGCAGCGGCGAGCTGCTCCCCTATCGCCTCCAGCACTTCGCCGTCGACACGGTGCAGCTCGCTCGCATTGTCATCGCCGACGACGAGCACGCCGGCAGCGCGATAACCCGCAAACGGCACCGGAGCGGCCAGCGCAGCCGACAGCTGCGGCAGCGACTGCCGCAGCTCGCCGCGGCCCGTGAGCGCCGCCGGCTCGTCGCCTGCGGCGGAGATGAACCTGCGCGCGTGCGCCGCGCTGCCGAGCCAGCCTGCAGCGTCCCTCGGCAATCGCGCGTTCGGTACCGATGTGCGGCCGTCCGAGCAGACGGCGCGCAGCACGAAATCAGCCCCGGCCGGCTCGAAGATCGCCGCGACCGGCCAATCGAAATGCGCGCCGATCAGCGCCGCCGCGCGTTCGAACAGCCGGCTCGAGCTCGCGGCGGTAGCGTCGCTTGCCGAGGCGCTCAGCGAGCGGCTGAATTCGCCGAGCCGCGCGAACAGATCGGCCCGGCGCAGTTCTCCTGCATAGAGGCGCATCCGTTCGATGGCGCCGCCGATTTGAAACGCCACCGATTGCAGCAGCGCCAGCTCCTCGTCCGTGAAATGCGATTTCCCCGGCGCGGCCACATTGAGAATGCCGATTTTGCGGTCCCCTGTCTGCAGCGGCACGGTAGCATGATGCGTGATGCCCATCGTATCGCCCCATTGATATTCCACCGCGTTCTCCAGCCGTTTGCAATTCAATATATTGACGGCGTTATGAAGCCGCCCGCTGCGGAACCGGTCGAGACACCAGCAGCTTCCGCAGCGCATCGGCTGCTTGTCGCTATGCTGCAAAGCCGGGGGAAGGCCGTAATCGGCCACGCACGCGTACACCGGATTGCCGCTTCGGCCTTGGATCAAATGGACCATTTCTTTATCGTACAAAAAAATCCATCCCGCCGTAAGACCGGTCAGCGCGAGCAGCTTTTCCAGAACCGTATTCAGCATCGGCGAAAGCTCATTCGATTGATTCAACGCTTCTGCGATCGTTTTGAGCGTGATCAGCTCGTGAACTCTCGGTTCCTTCATTTCGGTCTTTGTCTCCTTTTTTGTATGCATAATATTTTCACCAATTGGAAAAAGTAACCTATGGGATGAAAAATCCGACCAGATGAATGAAAAAAGGAGCTGCTATTATGCCTTTCGGCGCACACGAAACGATGGAAGTCCACGAAATTTTGAATGAAAAACTGAACCTGATCGATCACTTTCACTTATATGCCCAAATGACGCAAAACCGTCAGCTGCGAAACATGATTGATCATCATTTGAATACGGCGATGCGCTCATATGACCAGTTGGTCGCCTATACGCATGATTATAACGCTGCCCCGCAAGGTCAGCCTGCACAATCTTACGGTAACCCGATGGGCTTGAATCCGAACCAAGTCCAGTACGGCCTGCGCCAGCCCGCTCCCGTAGCGCCTGTGATGCAAGGAACAATGAACGACAACCAAATTTTGCGCTCCATGCTTTCCTGCCATAAAAGCTCGGCCAAGCTCCACATGGCAGCAGCCTTGGAGTGCGCCGATCCGAACGTCAGACAAATGCTGATGCAAGGCGCTAATCTGTGCGCAGAGCAAGCGTACGAAGTGTTCATGATGATGAATCAGCTGGGCCAATATCAAGTGCCGACGATGAACGATCATACGGCCAAAACGTTCCTGCATACATATCAGCCTTCCAATCAAGCGCCGAACGCGACGATGCCTCCTCAAGGCTACATGCCGCAGTAACCCGGTTTTCGATCGAATCGATTCGACGAAACCTTCTATTGAAGCAGGCGATTCCGATGTCCGGATCGTCTGTTTCTTTTTTGGGCCTATACGTCATGGTTCCTTCGAACCAACTCCGATTCGGAAATATGTTTGGTCAATTTGTCCAGCTCGGGCGAAGGGAACCAGTCCGTCTTGACACTGCCGCCCCCGTATTTGACAACATGGGTAACGGTGAACGCGGACATGTATATGTTGTGATGCGTAAGCGGCTTGACGATAAGGGCATCCCCCTGCGTCATGTGTTGTAACGTCAACTCGCCGTTTACGGACAGTTTCGCATACACCAACCATCCGCTCTGCACGACATACAACTCGGTGACGTCTTGATGGTAATGGCTGTTCTGCCATCCGCTCGCGCCAGAAGCTTCCGTGCGAATGTAAGAGCTGCCGTCGGAGCTGACCATCCGAAACCGTCTTTCCCCGTTATCCATCTGATGATGCATCGTATCGATCCCCAGCGCTCGCGCTTCGTCGGCGGAAATCGGTTTCACTCTTATACCCCCATTAGATTTTTGACGCAGCGGCTTTATCGATTCATGAGTTAGTCGTGCATCCCTCTCAGCAGCTTCGTCTCAAACCGATTTTTCACTTCCGGCCATTCGTCCGCGGTAATACTATATATATTGGAGTTTCTAATATACCCGTCCGGTAAAATCCGATCTTTTCGCAAAATGCCCTCGTGCGTTGCACCAATCCTTCGAATCGCGTTGTTCGACCTTTCGTTGCGGATGTCGGCTTTAAATTGAACTCTGACATAGCCTAATTGCTCAAAACAATATGTTAGCAGCATATATTTGCAATCCGTATTGACCCCGGATCTCCAAACTTCGGGAGAATACCAGGTCCATCCGATCTCGAGATTTTTATTCGGTTCGGAAATGTTTAGAAACCGCGTACTGCCTACAATCTTGTTCATCTGACGGTGCATGACGGCAAAAGGCAGCTCTGTCCTGCTTCTTTTCCCGGCCAGCGCTTCATCGACCCAATGCATCATATCTTTTAGAACGCTGATTCGTTTGGGTAAATACGTCCAAATGGCTTGATGATTCCCCGCTTGAAAAAGCTCATCCGTATGCGATCGCTCCAGCGGAACCAATTCGACGGTTGATCCGACTAACGTAATATCTTCGAGCATGTATATCCCCCCATATCGCAGATAAAAGTAAATTATCACGAACATGGTTTGTACAAAAGCTCCAATTTCCTTTTTTATAGATGTACCATTTTCATTGCTATATTAGCGTCTTATCGCATGAACTGAAAAAGGAGCTGCAGCCGTTTAGCGCTCCGCTCCTCTTTCGTAATTTGTAATTTATATCCAAGTTAACAAGCATTGGTTCAATTGTCAATGGATCATTACCGCCGGGACTGCGGCGATATCTGGCTCCTTGCTACATGCCCGTCTTTAACAGCTTATTGCAGTTGATAATCATTCTCAACGTCAACAAGTTCACGCTCATACCGTGTTATTATCTCTGTCATCTTACCCCCACTCCACATTAAATATTTTTTCCATCCGTATTTCGCTTTCGTACATCTTCCATCCAAGCTTTTCGTTGACGCGCGCCATGGCCCCGTTCGTCGAACGATTGGCAGTGTAGATGAGCTCCACTCCATGTTTCTTCGCATAAGCGATACCTTTCATCTTCAGCGCCGTCGCGATGCCGAGGTTTCTAAAATGTTTGCTGATCGCCGTATTGCCTTGGATCAACGCCTGATTCGGTCCTTCGAGCAGATAGGAGTATCCGATATATTTGCCTTGGTACGCAGCAATAAAAAACGCTTCCGGAATAAGATCCGGACGGGTGAGCCACGATGTATTCGAATTCGGCTGCCTCTGCCGGGGCGGAAGCTCGTTCGGAAAATCGGGATTCGTTTCGATGACAATTCGTTTCATAAGCTCCATGCATTCCGGTTCACAAGCCTGTTCCTCGGCGAACGTTTTGATGAAAATTCCTTTTTGTCCGAGCTCCCGCTCTGCGTTAACGTAGTCCCTCAAACGGGCTTGTTGAACGTAAAGCTTCCGTTTCACCATACGGTGATTTTCCGCAAACCCTTTGCTCTTGAAAAAAAGGATTTCATCCTGATTCCCCGGGAATAGTCTGGTTTCCACCGCGTACGGCGCAACCCTCATCATTACGGATTCCATCCGGGAGTATAGTTCGTGCAGCAGCTCCTGTCTGTTGCTTTCGCCGCGCAAGACAAGCTCCAGCCTCAGTTTGACGGCGGGCGGAAACTGCTCGGCCAGCAAACCGTAGCCGCAAATGATTCCCGACGGCTCGACTACGATCACATACTTCGCTATCATTCGCTTTCCATTGATTTGATCGACCAACGAAAATGAGCCATGCTGCTGGGCATATAACGTTCGGGATATAACCAGTACTTGTTCAAAATCTTGCGCCTCATATTCCCGTATGTACAACCGCAAAAGATGCACCCGCCTTCGCTGCATTCTTCCGTTCCTCATTTAGTAAACAATGATATGGTAATATTTTCAAGGTAATTTTTGGTTATTAAACAAAAAAAATGACCCCATTCGCATGGGGCAATCGCTAGCAAAAGAAAAGGGCGGATTGACAATGGAACCGCCCTTGCTTTCAATCCATCATTTACATTGCGGCCTGGCCTTCTTCCTCCCAGAACCTGACACAGACGGCTTTGGATGCTTCCGCACGGTGACCGGTATCGAGCAGCATCCCGGTCTGTTCATCGATGCGAAACACGACGAGGTTCGCGCTGTCTTGATGAGCCGCTACCAAATAGCGTCCGTCGGGCGAAACCGCAAAATTTCGGGGGCGCCGCCCCATGGAAGAGACGATCTGTACCGGCGACAACCGTCCGGTCCGGTCTTCGACCCGGAACGCCGCGATGCTGTCGTGACCCCGATTGGAGCCGTAAACGAACCGGCCGTCCGGCGTAATTTGAATCTCGGCGCATGTATTGGCTTCCCTGTCCTCATACTCTGGTGGCAGCGTGGTTACGGAATCGATGAGCCGCAGCGCCCCGCTTGCCGCGTCTCTCTCGTACGCCGATATCGTCGAATCGAGTTCGTTGATGACATACGCATACGGCTTCGATGGATGGAACGCCATATGCCGCGGACCGGAGCCCGGCGGCGCGATCGCTTCGCCATGAGGCTCCAGCTTCCCGCTAACGGGATCGGGTCTATATATTTTCACCCGATCGATGCCAAGATCCGGCACATACACATACCGGTTCTCCGGATCGGTATAGGCGGAATGTGGATGCGGTCGATCCTGGCGCGTCGGATGCGGCCCCGCTCCTTCATGCCGGTGCGCATCGCCCATGCATCCGAGCTGCCCGTCCGGAAGTACCGGCAAGTAGCCGATGGCGCCGCCGGAGAAGCTGGTAGCCACCACGTATCGGCCTGCGGCATTATATTGGATATGGCAAGTCGCTCTGCCGACCGTTTTCTCCTCATTCAGCAGCTGCAAATGCCCGCTCGCCGGATCGAAAGAGAATGCAAGCGCAATCGCGCAAGGCTCTTCCCCAGCGGCAGTCCGTTCCGCAACCGTATACAGCATGCGGTTACGGTGATCGATATCCAGAAAACAAGGATTGCGATATCCGCCCGAGCGGTTCAGTAACGTCAGCGCACCGCTCGTCCTGTCGAGCGTGTAGGCATACAGTCCGTCTTCGGACGCTTCCGCATACGAACCTGCAAATAGTAAGTATGATCCCTTCTCATCGTGACGCATCGCCGATCGTCCTCTCCATATCGTGCAGTGGTAACATCACCATCAAAATACAATAAAAGCGATGAAGCCGTCAACCGTCGCGGGTGCCGCTTCATCGCCTGTTATTACTGGTTTTTCTTCTTGGAATCGACGAGTTTGTTCAATTCCTCATCCGCGTCTCTTAGCGCCGTGTTGACGTCCTTCTCATTTCGGAGCACGGCCTCGTACGCATCAAGAACAATTTTGTTCGTATCGCTTCCCTGATATTTGGAGATGCGCGGAACGGACGGCTTTAGCTTCGTCATGCTGGTCAGATTAAGCGTCTTTCCTTCGAATTCGGGAATGCCTTTGGCGTACTCCAGCTTCACCTTGTCGCTTGTCAGGATGGACATCTTCGCATTGCGCGCCAAGGCGAGCTGCACTTCGTCGGAAAGAATCGATTCGATGACCTGAATCGCCGCATCCTTCACTTTGCTTTGCTCCGTAATGGACATATTCGGCGTATCCACATTCGTGCTGTAGCCCATCGCCGCTTTATGCTGCGGATACGTTACGACATCCCAGTTCACATCCGGGGCCTTGCGCAGCGCAAGCAGCGTCGAGCTGGAGCCGGCAATCATCGCCAGTTCACCTTTAATGAACGCGCTTTGGTTATTGGCGAAATTCATCGTATTGTACGGCGCATCGGCATTGCCCGGGTAATTGTATATACGGTTCCATAGATCGAAAGCGTTTTTCCACGGTTCCGTCGTCAATGTCGATTTATCGTTTTTGTCCAGCTGGTAAAGGACGATCTGGTTGATCATCCGGTTCACGTTATCCGGGAAGAAGCCGCGGTACTGAATGCCGTCGTAGTTTCGCGTAATCTTCTTGCCCAGATCCCCGGCTTCCTCCCAAGTCATCCCGTCTTTGGGATACGGAACGCCGAACTTGTCAAACAGCGATTTGTTGTAAAACAACCCGAACGTATTGTTGAATGCCGGCAGTCCGCCCAAATAATCCGTATCGCCGTTCACTTTAATATACTCGAGCGTTTCCGGAATGATTCGGCCGAGATCCAGCTTGTATTTCTTGATCAGCGGCTCCATATTGGACAGCAGCGTCAAATCTTTAAGCTGTTTCAACGTGCCTCCGTAGCCGACGATAATGTCCGGAATATTGCCGGCGGCTACCAAGTCCGTGATTCCCGACCCTTTCTCGGACGTATTGATGTATTGCACCGTAATATGCGGGTGCTTCTTGGCGAGCGGTTCCGTTACATACTGTTTAAACTCGGCGTCGTTGAAAATCCCCGCGCTTGTCGCGAATTTGACCGTCACGGGACTCGTGTCCACTTTAGGCGCATCTGTGCCTTCATTCGCGGGTTTCGGCACGCCCCCGGTTCCTCCGCCGCTGCAGCCGGACAGCATAATGACAGCACCAAGGGGAAGCAGCAGCGCTCGGTTCCAAATCTGTTTCGCCAACCGGTTCACCCCCTTACTTTCTTTGCGCCAGTTTATCCTGGATCAGCTTATTCATCTCTTCGTCGGCTTCGCGTAACGCCGTATTCAAATCTTTTTGATCGATGATATATGCATTGAACGATTTGGAGAGCACTTTATCGACTTCTCCGTCCGGCAAATATTTGAACGGCGTCATCACGGCGAACTTGAGTTTGGTCATGACGCTCAAATTTTTTCCTTTGAATTCTTCGAGGCCTTTGCCGAATTCCGATTTCAGCTTGTCGTCTTTGAGCACCGTCATCCGGCCGTTTCTCATCATATCGGCCTGCACTTCGTCGGTAAGCAGCGTATCGAGCACAAGGAAAGCGGCATCCTTCGCCTTGCTCTGCTCGGTGATCGCCAGTATCGGCGAATCCAGACGCTGTCCGATTCCCGGCGCTTTACGATGCTGAGGGTACGTAACCATATCCCATTTCAGATCGGGCGCCTTCTTGAGCGAATTGAGCAAATTGCTGTGGCTGGCAATCATGGCCAGCGTGCCGGACACAAAGGCGGTCTGGTTTTTGCCCGCGTTCGGCACCTCAAAGTCACCTTCGGTCAATCCCGGCATTTTGAACAGGCTGCCCCATGTTTGGAACGCTTCGCGCCACGGCTCCGTATTCAGGAGCGATTTATTGGCGTTAAAATCGGCGAAAGGAATAGACAGTTGCTGCTGGATCCTTCCGATACCATCCGGGAATATGCCGCGATACATGACGCCGTTGTCCAGGCGGTTGAATTTTTTGGCGATCTCCACGACCTCGTCCCAGTAAATTCCGTCCTTCGGATAAGGGATGCCGAATTTATCGAAAACATCTTTGTTGTAAAATAGGGCGAATGTGTTCGTATACGCAGGCAGACCGGCCAAATAATCTTGTCCGCCGGCAATTTTCAGCGTCTGCAGCGCTTCATTCGAGAATCGTCCGGTATCAAACTTGTACTTCTTCATGAGCGGTTCCATATTGAAAATCATTTTATTATCGGCAAGCGTGCTGCCCATCGGGCCCGGATAGCTCGCGACAATATCCGGAATATCGCCGGCGGCTATTAAATCCGGCAGCTTGGAGGACGTGTTGTATCGCTCCACCGTAATTTGCGGATACTTCTTCTTGACCGGCTCGACAATATACCGCGCAAATTCTTCTTCGGAGAACATGCCTCCGCTAGCGAATATTTTGACCGTTACCGGATCTTTGCTGAGCTCGGCATTTCCTTGAGCGATATTTGCGTCTGCAGGCGCTTTGGGTGCGGCATTACAACCAACCAATGAAACGGTACAGCATAACGATACGAACCATAAAGACGATTTCTTCATGTAAGATCCCCCTATGCTTATTTTCATGGCAGTGAAACGATGGTGCGACTTGTGCTATGGAACGGCATGCGATCGAAAGCGCTTGTGACAGCGGTTTCAATGATGAAAATGTTTAGTGACAGCGCTTTCTTTTTTGCTTGGACTTCAATCGAACTTTTCCGTCGCCTCCCCTCCGTTATGGCAAATAAGAAGGATTACAAGTTTCCCCACCTATCATCATAATCGTTAAACCGGCGGCGGAGAATGCTGAATAATCATTTGTTTTTGTTCGATCTTCAGCATTCCGCCCCGGCAAAGATGACATCAGTCCGCGGTGTGCGGCTATCCATGGATCCGAAGGCTCACCGTACCGGCCGGCGGCACCTTCAGCTTATGGATGCCCGCGTTCCAATGAATCCGGCAGGTTTCCACCGTCTCGCCGACGCAGTCCCGAATCGTAATGGTAACATCGTTCAGCGGGGCTTCCGTTTCCAAATAAAGCCCGGACTGCAAGCGGCCGTTCACGATAATCCACTCCGTCACGGCCGACTGGCCGGGTTCTAGCTTCAGCAGCGCATCATGATATGTCGCCAGGATCGCCTTTTCCCCGGCGTACGCTCGGACTACCGGATACAGCAGCTCCGGGTGTTCCGGCTGCAGCTTGCCATCCAGCAGCACATCGCGGTGTTCATTCCAAAATGCAAGCCAATACCGCAGCATGTTGCGATGCGCTTCCGGGAGGCGGTCCAGCAAAACGGAAACTTGCGGTACGGAGAACAACAGGTTGACCAGCTGCAAAGCTGCGCTTTCCACGGGTTCCTGCGCGTTCCACATGATCATATCGGCATGAGCCGCCGTATTTCCGGCAATCAGGCGAATATCCAGCGTACGGACCCGGTTCTGGATGCTGTCGTTCGGACAGTCCCCCGCCCGAAACATGTTCCCGTATTTGCGCATCGCAGGTCCGATATACGATTGCCGGAACTCGATCATCATATCCGGCTTGCGGCTTCGCAATCGGCCGATGACATCGGTCAGCAGCCGATCGACGGCCGCGGGCACCGATGTGTAGTCCATCCCTTCCCGGCTGTCCGCAGGCTGGTTGTCCGGCGAGTAAAACGTATCGATAAAATCGAGCTTGAATCCGTCAAGATCCCACTCGCCGACGGCCTGTTCGTATTTGCCGATAATATACTCGCGCACTTCGGGATATCTGGGATCGAGCACGCCCGCACCGTGATTTTCATTGAATCGGAGGATCCGGTCTTTGAACCGTTCCCAGGCGTTGCTGTATTTGCCGATGAACGGTACGGAATACCATAATATGAACTTCATTCCGAGTCGGTGAACCGCCGCGACATGCTGCTTCATATCGGGAAATTTGCCCGCGTACGCTTCCCAGTCGCCGCAGTAGGCGTACCCTCTGCGATTGTCCGCCGTCTGCCATCCGTCATCGACGATGACGGCATCCATACCGAGCTGCGCTGCAATCCGGCATTGCTCTTCAATGGATTGAGCCGTAACGTTCTGATGCATGCTGTACCATGTCGAATACATCGGCCGCCTGGCGGGCTCCGGAACAGGCGCAGGCCGATACGCCGGCATGGCGGCCCACCAGCGCTGCACTTCTTCGAGGCATTCATAGTACGGAAGGTCTCTCGTATCCAGCAGCAGCGTTGCTTCATATTCGCGAAGCGGCGCCGTCGCTTCGGTAAACAGCTCCACGGAGCAGTGGAATTCGGCCGATTCTTCGTGTACGCCTGCCGCATAGCGGATCGTGTTCAATGCGTCCGAGAACGCGAATGTCAGCCGGTTGCGGCCGTTCACGTTATACAGCGTAATTACGGGAGCGGAAGCCGCCGCGTTCGAACGAAGCGGCCGCATCCAATCCGCTTTAAAGCTTTGGTTGCGGTTCATCGCCGGCTGCCAGAAGGCGTGAATATCGGCGATCGGGTGAATAAAGCGAAGGCTGTATACCGGCGGAACGGCTTCCTGCGCGGCTTCAATGCGGATCCGGACCAGCTCGAGCCCTTCCGCGACCCGCTCCGCTGAAACCGTCGAACGGAATTGTTCGTTGTCTCCGGAGATCGTGATTGGGTGACGAGCAGCGTGTATAGTCTTCATTCCGGACTCCTTTGATTTTTGTGGCGCTGCGGGCCTGCGTGGCACCACAACGTGACGATAGGATCTTCTTCGCTGGAATGCAGGTGATGGTCCTCGCCCGGCTCCACAACGACGATATCGCCGGTTAGGACCGGATGCATCTCGCCGTTTAGCTCCATGAAGCCTTGTCCCTGAATAATGACGAAAGCTTCGCAATCGTTGTGTACGTGATAATCGCGCCCTTCCGGACCGTCGTTCGTATGGCTTCGCTCTCCTCTTGAGGCAAAAGCAAGGCCGCCGCTCGATAGGTAGGCTCCGGGCAGCACGCTTTGAAGAAGATGCCCCTCGTTCGTATCCTGCAAGTCTTTGAAACGGTATTTTTTCATGGACGAATCCTCCTAGTCTATTTGCGCTTATATATCGATGAATCGGGATACGCTTTCCCCCTTGATTGTAGCATGCACCGCTAAAAATCCTATGTCTTCAGGTAACACAAACATGGTATAATGTCATGAACATGCCTTCCGGTTAACCGTTTTGTCAGGAAAGGAGACATTCGATCTTCATGTCCCGCAAAGGATTCCGCAATTCATCGCATCCGCTTGGAAGTCAAATCGATCTGAACTTTTATTACTGCGGCAAGGAAGACTGTAAGCCCGGTCATGACTGGGGGCCCGGGATTCGGGATCACTTCAAATTCCACTATATACATAGCGGCGAAGGGATTTTGAAGGTGGGTGACAGCGAGTTTCGCTTGCGGCAAGGTCAAGGCTTCTTTACGTTCCCGCACGCGATCTCCTACTACAAAGCCGACGAGAACAAACCGTGGACCTACTCGTGGATAGCTTTCCAAGGGCTTCAAGCCGAATCGTATTTAAAAAGAGCTCATTTGACCACGACCCGTCCCGTCATGGATTTCGAAGGAAATCCTTGGTTCGAAACGATTTTCGATCAGCTGATGGAGGCGCGGCAAGCGGAAAGAAGCTGTGACCTGAAGTACCAGGGTATCCTTTACCGCTTCCTGTCCGAGGTGATCGATACGGCGTGCAAAGAAACGGAACCCCGGGCGGACGTCAACTACAGCGAACTGTACGTGCGCAAAGCGATCGAGTATATCGAAATCAATTTCAGTCATAAAGTCAGCATCGCCGAGCTGGCCGATTACATCGGCGTCGACCGCAAATATTTGTCCGCACTGTTCAAGAAAAAGCTGAGCTTGTCGCCGCAAGCCTTCCTTCTCCAGTTCCGGATGAATAAGGCCGGGGAACTTATGAGGAATTCCAATTTGACGATCGCCGACATTTCCAGATCGGTAGGCTATAGCGATCCGCTGCTCTTCTCCAAAATGTTCAAGAAGATGACCGGCCTGTCCCCCAAAACATACAGGAAACAAGCGGCCGATTCGTAGCTTGCCGATTCGTCTGCATTATCAAAGTTTTTAGGGAAACAGGACTTCATGATAATTTAAACGCTAATGTTGGTGATACAGAATGCTGGAGCTGGACCGTTCAAGCAAAATACGCACACTGCTCCTTGTGCGGTTGAATTGGATGGAGCGCAGGACCTAGAAGTGGATGGTTACAGGTAAAACGGATCATGCTATATTTGGGGTGTAACGAACTTTTTTGCGAGGTGTGAAGATAATGTCACTAACGGTCTACTATATACTATTTGCTACGATCATGCTCATTGGCGCCGCCTGGACGATGTGGATCGGGGTGTCCAAAAAAAATAGAGAAGGCAATCCGGGCTATGATAATAAAACGAAAGGAAACTGGTCGAGATTATCATGGATTTATATCGCTGTGCTGATTCTCGGATACGCCGCGCTCATCATCTACATTGTTCAGTAGTGCACATTCGCATTTCTGCAGCAACACAAAAAAAACTTAGTCAAGTTCGCACTTGACTAAGCTTTTTTTGTGTTAACGACGCATTATGCCGATGGATTATGCTTCATCAGGAACCGGTCCAAGCCGAACTGCTTGTAATTTTCCGCTGCAATATATAAGGAAGCTAACGCCAGCGCTAGCTCAAGCTCGTAACCAGGCGATTTGCCGTCGCCCATCAAGCCAAGACCAAGCTTCACCTTTACAATCGCGCCGATCATTACCAGGAACAACAGTGCGGCAATATATCTTGAGCCGAGTCCCACGATAAGCGCGATGCCGCCGACAAGCTCAATGATCGCGACCAAATACCCGAGCGCACCCGGCAAACCTAAACTTTGGAAAAAATTCGAAACGTTTCCGAGACCCATCTGAAATTTGGCCGTGCCATGTACGAGGAAGATGATACCTAACAGGACGCGTACCACCGTATAAGACCATAATTTAACATTCGACAACATGTTCATCTCCTATCACTTATTTTTTGTTAGTCTCTTACATGCGTAAACTATATCATTTTGCCGATTTATATGTCAACAAAAATATTTCTAATATAAATTTATTATTTGTATTTAAAATATTTGCAACAAAAAAAAACCGTAAAAGCAGGGAAACTCCCTTTTTTTACAGTCACTAGATTGTAATCGCGGAAATCCGCCGCATGGTTACCGATGCTTCTTATAGTTTTCGTTATATACGATAATTAATAAAACCGCGGTTTCCTCCCCGGCATTGGTGACCCAATGCGGCACGGAAGCATGCCAGGAGAATGTATCGCCCTCCTCGACCGTGTACTCATCCTCCCCTTGGCCGACGGACAGTTTTCCTTTGATTACATAATGGGTTTCCAGCCCTTCATGCTCATTCGTCTCTTTGTCAGCCGGACTACCCGGCGGTATTTCCGTGATCGACATCCGCAGACCGCCAATTTCGGCCAGATGCTCGATTATTTGGACGCCCCGGTACAGGCTGAAGGTGCGTTCCGATTTGCGTACTACGCTCATCCGCTCCTCCTGCCTCAACAGCAAATACGCGATGGGTACGTTGAAATAATCGGCGATCGTCTCCAGCGTCGCTAATGACGGCGAAGTTTTGTTGTTTTCCACTTGACTCATGAACCCTTGCGATAAACCCGTTCCTTCACAAAGCTGGCCAAGCGTGATACCGCGGCGCTGTCTGATCGCCCGTATGGTCGTGCCGATTTGCATGCTTCATATCTCCACATCTGTTATTTTCATAGCTTTATCTTAGCAGAACGGAATTCGGAATAAAAACGATATTTCCCGGGCAACCGCAGAAAACGATACGATTTCGGTTTTATTGACACGCCGCTTTCGCTGATTTTCCACATTTTACTTGTATTCTCTCACTTGCTATTTTTCATATAATAGATTTGCTGCAACTACGAATGGGAGGGAAACTATGAAAAAAACGATTGTTTCAACCATACTTGGCTTCAGTATTCTGTTCGGCGGAGTTGCATCCGCTGCGCCATCTGACGTCTACATAGCTACAGATGACGATACGTTCTGGACCATTTCCCAAAAGCTGAATGTGAATATAACCGATTTGATCGCGGCCAATCCGAATGTGGATCCGCGCAACATTTACAATGGCGTGAAGATTAATCGCCCCGTCCAATCCGGCGCCAAAGAAAGCTGGGAAGTGAAAGCGGACGCCATTATTGCGACAGGGATGACGCAGCTCGGAGTACCTTATGTGTTTGGCGGCGATACGCCCGGCGTAGCTTTCGACTGCTCCGGTTTTGTCCAATACGCGTTTAACAGCCACGGATTTAATCTGCTTCACTCTTCGGCGCTCCAAAGTCAAATGGGCACGCCCGTCGACAAAAGCAACCTTCGCAAGGGCGACCTGATCTTCCTGCAAGGCACGTATACCAGCGGAGTATCTCACGTCGCGATTTATCTCGGAGACAATAAAGTTTTGCAAGCGGGTACGCTCGGTACGAGAGAAGTAAAAATCAGCACTTTGTTCGGCACGCCGTACTATGATTCTCATTATTGGGGCGCGCGCCGCTTGATCAATTAATTCAAAGCCGAAGACGACCGCATACATGCGGCAGCGTCTTCGGCTTTTTTTGTAAAATGTCACACACCCGGGACATTCGCTGAATACTGTACCATAGACTACTTTCTAGAAAAGAGAGGTATGGTATGCTGATCCATGTCATTCAAAGCGGAGAAAATTTATGGCTGCTGTCCCGGCGTTACGGTGTCAGCATCGATGAGATCGTTGCCGCGAATGAGCTGCCGGACGCCAATCGGTTGACCGTCGGTCAAGCACTGGTCATCCCGCTGCCTTCCAGGCACATCGTGCGGCCAGGCGATAATTTATGGCAGATTGCGCGGCTGTACGGAACGACGGTGCAAGCTCTGCAGCAAATCAACCGAATCCCGAACCCTTATATGATACAGCCCGGACAAGTGATCCAAATTCCGGCAAAGCGGAAACCAACAATCGATGTGAACGCGTTCACCATCCAGTTTGACGAAGCGGGCGCTCAGGAAGTTCGCGACATCGGCCGGCATCTAACGTATCTTACGCCGTTCGGCTATCGCATTCAGCGCGACGGCAGCCTGGAAGCCGTCAACGATACATTGCTGATCCAAGCCGCTGAACAGACGCAGGTTGTGCCGATCATGGCCATTACGAATTTCTCGGCTACGGAGCTCGGTTCGGAGGTCGCTCATATCATTCTTAGCAGCACGGAGCTGCAAGATAAGCTATTGACGAACATTATCGATACGATGCGGAGTAAAAAATACCAAGGCTTGAACGTCGATTTCGAAAACGTGCGTCCGGCCGACCGCGAGCTGTACAATCAGTTTCTCCGGCGCGCCGTCGAACGGCTGCATGCCGAGCACTATTTCGTATCGACGTCGGTTGCGCCGAAGACGAGCAAAGAGCAGAAAGGATTGCTGTACGAAGCGCATGATTACGAAGCACAGGGAGAGATTGTCGACTTCATCGTTCTGATGACTTACGAATGGGGATACCGGTTCGGGCCGCCGCAGGCCATCTCCCCCATCGACCAGATTCGAGCGGTGTTAAACTATGCGACCCGCGTCATTCCGTCGCATAAATTATTAATGGGCTTTCAGCTCTACGCTCGGGATTGGCTCCTGCCGCATGTGCAGGGACAGGAAGCGGAAACGTTCAGCGTGCAGGAAGCATTCCGGCGCGCCGTGCAGCATGGCGCGGCCATTCAATACGACGCCCAAACCCAATCTCCTTATTTCCGTTACACAGACGAGCAGGGACGCAACCATGAAGTATGGTTTGAGGATGCCCGCAGCGCGCAAGCCAAATTTAATCTCGTCAAAACGTACAATTTGAAAGGGATCAGTTATTGGGTGCTCGGCTATCCGTTCCCGCAAAATTGGCTGCTGCTGGAAGACAACTTCAGGGTGCGCAAGCTCTAAAATTGTTATAGGAACAGTCCCCCCTATGTATACAGGGGGGATTTTTTATGTCGGTCTCCAACGGATCATTCGAAGCTTTTCGGGTGACATACTTCTTAATCCAAAGGAAACCGGATCGTCACAGTCGTCCCTTCGTTCTCATTGCTGGCAATGCGAATATGGCCGCGGTACATTTCCGTCAATCTTTTGGCGATGGATAGTCCTAAGCCGGAACCTCCGCGTTTACGGCTTCTCGCTTTATCGACTCTGTAGAACCGGTCGAATACATAAGGCAATTCATCTTCCGGAATCCCGATGCCCCGGTCGGCAATGGTAACTTCAGCCCATCCATCAAGGACGGCTCCTTTGACTTCAACCGACCTATGTTCCCCGGTGTACTTGATCGCATTGTCCAGTACAATCAACAATATTTGCTCCAGATGAAGCCCAACCATCTCAATCCTAATCCCGCTAAGCCGCTCCAGATCCAATTGGAACTGAAACTGCGGATGCGCCGAAGCGAAGCTTTTTACCGTTTGTTCCGCAACTTCCTCTACGTGAATCAACTCTCTTTTTTCCTGAATATCGGGAGTTTCGGCTCGAATCAGCATCGTCAGCTCCTGAACCATTCCTCTCAGCCGCTTGACTTCCTGCAAGGAGGCTTGCAACGACTCCTCAAGTACGTCCGGATTTGCCTTGCCCCAACGATTCAACATGGATAGATGCCCTTCCAAAATCGTAACCGGCGTCCGCAGTTCATGTGAGGCATCCTCCAAAAATTGCTTTTGCTGCAGGAACACTCGCTCCAATTGATTCATCATATCGTTAAATAGCGCGGCCAAGTGTGCGAGTTCATCGCCATTTTCTATATGGTGAACGCGCTCATGGAGTCCCTTTTGCTTCACGTTTTGAATGGCGACAGACAAGGCGCGAACCGGCGCAAGAAACCGGCCCGCAATGAATGTCCCGCCCAAAGCGCTGAATAGGATCGAAAGCACGCAGCCGACAAACATAACAATAATTAGTTCCTCATTGACTTCATCGAATGTTTCCAGGTAGCCGATAATTTCAATCGTTCCTTGGAAATGATCGGTGATGAGCGGACTTCTCAATATGATCAAATGCTCGTTTGCGTCACGCTGGTCCGTCATTTCCCTTCGCGAAACCTTTTTCGGCACAACCCATTCGGTAGGCACTTGATCCGTCACCGTAAGAATCGGGGCACCCTCTTCATTCAAAATACGAATAAATTGATCCTTCTGATTGACCTGTTTGACGAATGATCGACTTTTCAAAATTTCTCTTTCGTTTAAAACTTCGCCTTTTTCCAAAAAGTAGTCCTGCAATTGCCCCATGCTTTTTTGAATTAAATCCGTCTCGTGCTTCAACATCCAATTTTTTAACACCATATATTGAGCCAACGTATAGAAGGCAAACAAGAAAAAAATGAATGTCGATGACCAAAAAATCATCTTCCACCGAATAGGCAGCCGTACGAAAAAATCGCGAATCGGTTTTCTCATCGCAATACATAGCCCGATCCCTCGAACCGTGTGGATCAGCTTCTCCTCTTCAGGGTCTGATGATGCAGGAATACGCAAAGAAAATCTTCAAGAGGGCACCGTCAAGAAGGTGAACATGGATTTCTGATATTATTTGATAGAACTGCCAGTCATATACAAAGAACCCCTGACAGCTCGGCCATAGGGGTCTTTTTGGAGTTCATGGGTCTAAACAAGTACTTATATCCTCTCCTACTTCATCGCGCGCCTCAAGTAGATGACGGATAGCTTGCTTGCCGTGTTACCCCAGCTGAAGTTGCGCTTGACGGTCATTCGCCCGTTACGTCCTAATCTTGCTTGCAGCGAACGGTTTTTGGCGATCTTAACGATATATTGTGCAAAAGCTTTCGCTTTTTTGTACTTCGCTACAAGGTAGCCGTTGTGCCCATGCTTAACGATTTCTTTAATTCCTCCGATATTCGAAGCGATAACCGGTATCCCCGACGCCATCGCTTCCACATTGACAAGTCCGAACGCTTCATGCTCCTGTGAAGGACAAACGAAACAATCTGCAAGACGATACACGCGATGAATTTTGTTGTGCGGAATATTGCCCAAAAATTTCACCGGTACATTCTGTTTCCTGGCTTGGCGCTTTAATTCGCCGAGATACGCTCTTTTCCCTTTGCCCGCCACGAGCAGCGTTGCGCTGCCCCATTGTTTCCTGACTTTCCGAACGGCTTTGATCAGCACCGGCACGCCTTTACGCGGAATCACTCTGCCGACAAACAAAATGACGCACGAACGCTTAGATGGTCTCCGGCCTGACGGTTTGAACCGCTCCGTATCGACGCCAAGATGAACGGTTCGGATTTTATGCCGTTGGGCGGGAAATAATTTGTTCAAATTGTGCTGAAGCGAATTGCTGTTCGCGATGATCAAATCCGCTTTATGCAAACAGGCATTAATCGACTTCGTCCGAGGCACGAACGTCAACGAATGCAGGAACAAGCTCACCGGAGTTCGAGGGAACGCTCGCTTGATTTGCGCCATAAAGTAGGGACGATTGTCCACCTGGATCAAGTCATATTTGCGGCCTTTCATAAATCGAAGCACGGAGGAGATGTAACGGTTGGAGCTTCCCGAAGGAACGCGGACGATCGTCAGGTTGTGTCCGATACGGCTTATAGTTTGCGAACCGCCTTTTTGACGGCTGACGATCGTGACGTGATGCTGCTTCGCAAGTTTCTTGGCGATGGCAAGCATACAGATTTCGACGGAACCCCCGCCGGGAACGGGAAACTGTTCCGGGGCTACCATTAATAAACGCATGCGAGCACCTGCTTTTCCGGATTTTCTTATGCACTTTATTCCGGCGCGCAGGACAGCTACACGGTGAATGCCTAGCTCGGCAAAATTTCATCTTGCCCGTACGGCAAGAACCGGCAGCGCTCACGTTGGTGAGTCCCACAAAAACGACAAAAAGCCGGGTGGCGCAGACTTCGTCCGCAGCATTCGGCTTTGTATATCGTTTCACATCCTGATTTCAGTTAATAAATGCGATGGCTTCGTTAATTTTTTGTGATCTGTAATTTTACCGCTAATATAGTCCGGGATAAACCAGGTGGCATGATAGGCTGTCAAGCCCGCCGCTCGCGCCCCGTCCAGCTCATTCGACCCGCCGTCTCCAACGAATAGCGATTGTTCCGCACGAACGCCCAACCGGTTGCAGGCCAACTCGTAGATGCGAATATCCGGTTTGGCGTAACCGGACTTATACGAGAAGATGACATCGTCGAAATATGGCGGCAAAATACTGCGTTCCCACGCTCTTACTTCTTCTTCGGTGCAATTGCTGATCAGTCCGAGCTTGATTCCCCGCTTCTTCAACCCGTCCAGCATTTCGGATATGTCCGGGCCGATATCGCCGAACGGCGCGGCCTTTTCCTCGATGCGCCCCGCATATAATCGTTCGAGTGAGTCTTCCGGGCATTCCACGCTGCAGCTCGCGGCAATGTCTTTTACTACGGAAGGATAATCGGGAAAATGCCCCGTCATTCTTTTCGTCTGCCGGAGCCCCCACTCGCGCTTGAATTGTTCATTCGATATGCCCAGCAGTTCAAGGTAGTTTTGGTCCGCACGGCTTACCCTTCGAACCCCGTCTTTGTACTCGGATATTAACGTTTCGTACAGATCAAAAAACACGGCTTCCGTTTGCGCCATTGGTGCATTCCCCTTCCACGGTATGTCTCCCTTTCAGGCTGCGGCTCCATTGCAGCCGTTACTCCCCTTTACTACAGGGATCGCTTGCCTGATCCGTCAAACCCATCGGAAGGCGAAAGCAGTGTATTTCTTCGAAATTCGTTTCAACTGCGACGCGAATGTCCCCACTCGTCATGTTGTAGGTCACCGACCATAGGTTTGATACCTTCGAATGGTTCACAGGCGTTTTTTGCTACTTGTTGCAGCAAGTTCATTGCACCGGGAGCGGAGACGACTCGCACTCCTTTGCCGTCTTATTTGCATAATTATTCCATACCGCCTGGTCATTTTCCTTCTTCCGTCCATCGAAAAGTTGTGCTGCGCATATGGGCCGAGAACGCCGACGATTCGTCCCGCGGGGATGACGACATCCAGTCCATCGAGCGCGATTTTTTTGCCGTAACGCTTGGTCACTTGCTTGCATACGACGACCGGCTGCGTCACGACGGCGCACCTCTTTTGTCCTCTGCCGAATTGCGGCTCACATACTCCTCAATATCGTTCCATGTCAAGCCCAAGCTTTCCATCTGCGCTAGAAAGGATTCGATATATTGAGCCGCGAGCTCCGTCCTGAACTTCTTTACCCGTTCAGGCGAAGAGGTGACGTATGTCCCTTGCCCGCGCCGTTTCTCCGTCAATCCATCGCGATCCAGCTCCTGATAGGCGCGCATTACCGTATTCGGATTCATCCGCAGCTCCTGCGCCAGTTCACTTACCGAAGACATCTTGTCTCCCAAGCCGATTTCTCCTTTCGCGATCGAGCTTCGCACTTGATCCAATATTTGCTCGTAAAGCGGTTGGCTAAAATCGATTTGAAAACGTAGCGAGCCAACCTGCTGACCGTTCATAGGTGTTCCTCCCATGTCGGCTTTTCACAAACGAAAAGCGACAGCTGTAGACTCCAACATAAAGTCCAAGGCTGCCGCCGGTAAACATGTAAACTCCAACCTTTGATTGACAATGGAAAAATACGGATGTAAAACCGATGGATGGGCCGATCATTGTGGAGTACGGAGCCGCGGACATCGGCATAGCAGGCAAAGACGTGCTGCTGGAGCAAAAGCGAGAAGTGATCGAACTGCTTGACCTGGGGACAAACGGTTCAAGATTGGCGGTGTTCAGCTTACGCAAAGAGCTGCCCGCTTATATGATTACCATCGGAACCGGCTATCCCCGGATCGCAAATGCTTTTTTTGTGAGCCGGGGAACGCAAGCGAATGTAATAACATTGAGCGGCGATCTGAATAACGTCGTCTCTTTTCGTCTCGTTGATTGCATCGTAGATTTGGATCTGCAGCGGAACGTCGACGAATCGTTACATGAGCTTGAAATGATCACTTATGTAACGGACCGGCTGATTGTCAATCGAGTCAGCTACATTCTTAAATATCCCGAAATCGAATCCGTATGCTCTGCCCTTTCGCTTGTCATTTAGCGACAGCACCCGGAACCAAACGGATAAGCGTTTGGTCCGGGTGCTTCGAACGTATTGTACCATCCTTCCGGGCCATGCACGGTGAAACAGGTTAGAAATTCACCGGCAGGCTTGCAAGGGAACGTAATGTGCTGTAGTTATAAACCAGCTGCTCCGGTTCGATCGACAGTCGTAGATTAGGGAGCCGCTGCAGCAATGTGCCGAAAGCAATCTGCCCTTCCAAACGTGCCAGCGGAGCCCCCAAACAAAGATGGATCCCTTTACCGAAGGCCAGATGCTCATTCTCTTCACGGGTAATATCCAAAGCCTCGGGATTGGCATGCTGATGCGGGTCAAGATTGGCACCGGCCAATGAGACTACAACCATCTCGCCTTTGCGGATTTGTTTGCCGTGCATGATGATATCCTCGCCCGCAACACGGCTGGTTATCATAACGGGGCCAGCATAGCGCAACAGTTCTTCGACGGCAGCGGGAAGCAACGATGGATCGTCCCGGAGCAAGCGCATTTGCTCGGGATGCTGCAGCAGCGCAAGCATGCCATTGCCAATTAGATTTACCGTCGTTTCATGCCCGGCGGTAATGAGCAGCCAAATGGTCGAAAGAAGTTCATTCTCGCTTAACTTGTCTCCTTCATCGTAAGCCTGCACCAAGCCGCTCGTCACATCATTACCGGGATGTGCGCGCTTTTCGGCTAGCAAAGTTTTGATGTATTGGACAAACTCCTCCAGTGTCGCAATAACTGCAGCCCCCTGACGAGGATCCAATGCAGCTTCCCCGAGCGTGCGCGTCCATTCGCGAAATTGATTTCGATCGCTAGCGGCAATCCCCAGCATCTCCGAGATGACAATAATGGGCAGCGGATACGCATAATCCGCAATAAGGTCCATGCTGCCTCTCTCCTTCACAGCATCCAACAACTCGTCGGCAATTTGCTGAATACGGGGACAAAGGCCCTCAATCATATGCGGAGTGAACGCTTTGGAGGCCAACCTTCGCAAACGGGTATGATCGGGCGGATCGACCGTAAGCATATTCGGCATACTTTTCATCCATTCAACGATATTGCCCACGGACGTATTTTCCTGGGCGGATTCCTGTTTATTGTGCTGCATTGCAAGCTTTTGCATATCTTTGAGAAAACGAGGGTCTTTCAAAATCGTTGCAACATCGTCATGACGGAATGCGACCCATGCACCGCCCATACCGAAAAAATCGTCAAGACGGTAGAGCGGCTCTTGTTGTCCGGCAAGTCGCTTATAGAATGCAATGAAATCACGCATGTTTTCCGGCGAGGCAAAATCGTTACTCGTTATTTTTTCCATGAATATACCCCTTCCATTCTGCATTTTTCATTGGGCGATTCCATGGCGGATCATGCTGCAAAATGAATTCATCGAATCGAAAAAGTTTTGAACGTATTCCTCATCAATAGCGTCTATGGCAGTGACTTCCGCTAAGAACTTCTTTTCGAAATGTTCCAATGTGATAAAGATTAGCTCAAAAGCCTGCTTGCGGTCTACACCTTCCCGAAGCGGAACATTTTCAAATAATTGCTCCCACACTTGATTCTTGGCAGCTATCGCATGACCATACTTTTCTTCAATGTCGTCTTTTAATTCATCCGGCGTCAAATAAAAAGCTTCGTACACCAACTTATATTCATCAGAAAAGTTTCGATAATAATTGAATTTTAGGCGGCTAAACTGGTCAATCGTTTCAAAAAAATCGTGATTCCGAGCAATGGAATCCACTCGGAGCTCTGTCCGCATCTTCCCAAAACAATGCTCCAACAAGCTGAAATACAACTTTTTTTTGCTGCTGAAATGATGGAAGATCAACGCCTTGGAAATACCGGCTGCCTCCGCCAACATCACCGTTGAAGTGTTTTTATATCCGTGCTGCGCGAACACAGACAGACAAGCTCCCAAAACCTTTTCTCTCTCGTAAAGCTGTAAAGGCAATGCTTCACTTCCTTTCCATGGATACTAACCGATCGGTCAGTAAAAACATAACGCATACTGACCGGTTAGTCAATATAATTTGCTCATTTGAAGTAATGAATACATTTTGGATTTGTTATGAACAAATCCGATTTGTGAAAAACAAAAGAAAAAATCTGTACCATCAAGGTACAGACCCATGACATATGGATTATCAAGTTGGTGACAACGATTGCTGCTATTGCTATAATCTAGAACTCTTTGAAATTGACGTTTGTTTACGTATGCAATTCAAGCAGCTTGTAGTTGTTCCGAATATAGTTAAAACCGGAGTACAGCGTAAGAATGACGGCCGCAAAAATGGTGAGCTGATGTACCGGCAACGGAGTGAACAAGGCAAAAGGATAATTATCCAGGAGTACGGCTGCGATTCCTGCGACCTGCAACACCAGCTTCAGCTTGCCGTAACGGTCAGCGGCCAAAACGATTCTTCGCATCGCCCCCATAATGCGAATGGCGGTAATCAAAATCTCGCGGCCGATAATGACGACCGCGATCCACGACGACAGCTTCTGCTCCTGGACAAGCATGATGAGCGCGGCGGAAATGAGCAGCTTGTCCGCCAGCGGATCCAACAGCTTCCCAAGATTGGTCACCTGGTTATACTTTCGTGCGACGTATCCGTCAAGTTTATCCGTGGCTGCAGCCAATACGAATATGGCAGTCGCGATGTATACGTTATACGGCAACCATGATATCAATGGAGACATCGACAGCAAAAATAAAGGGATCAGACAAATTCTCGAAATCGTAATCTTATTGGCCGTATTCAACGCAAAACCTCCCGATCCGTTTTCATTTTCTCGGGCAGACCGCCCCGCGGCTGCATCTCATCAAGCGGCTTGCAACCGCCAAAGTACCCAATGTAAATCGTACCATATTTTGGTTGTTCGGCAACATTAAACTTACCGTCGCGCAAAAAAAGCCGAGAATTCGCATGAAACAAACGAACCCTCAGCTTATTGTAAATTAAATCAGCACATGTGACGACATGTCATCGTGACTTGACAGGACGCAGTTGTACTTCCTTCAGATTCATTAATACATCGCCCGTTATGGTGTCCGCGCGAACCGTAAGCCCGTAGCTCCCCGGTTCATCGAGCCGGATGACACCCAGTTCCTGCTCGATAAACTCGTATCCGTTGCCTTTGGCCGTTACACTGCCGGTCAGCTTTTGACCGTTCGTTTCTACGATGAACGTTCCTCCCGCCTTGCCCTCCTGTGCCCCGTAGACGATCTTTACGCTGTAATCGCCCGGAGAGGCCGCACGGTATGTCCAGCGGATGCGATCGGCAACGTTCGCCCAGTCGGTAACGACATCACGGTCTTTTTTACCGGTATCGTACCGCAGTTTTTCCCCCTCGATGTCGCCGTCGAACGCGCCGAAGCGATTCGCATAATCTTTCTCAAGCAGTCGTTTCACCGGGTTGGCATCGAGTTCGCCTTCCGCCTCGGCGACGATGACCGTTGCATCGGGGTCGAGCGCTTCCGACGGTACATAGAGACGAATGTCTTCTTTACCGACCCGCTCCCATCGCAGCGGCGTCCGCTTCGGATCGGCAAGCAGGTAAGCGCGCGCCAGTCCGTTTCGCAAACCGGGAACGATAAGCTCACCGCTTGCAGGCCAATCGAACACGTGCAAATACAGCTTCTGCCCGTTCGCGGTGCAGCGGCCCCATTGCGGCTTGCCGATCGGGCTGCCTGAGGTGCCGTGTACGCTTTCGTCGTTTTGCTCCATCCAGCGGCCGACGCCCTGAAGAATTTCGATCGATTTATCGTCAAATTCGCCTTCGGGCGTCGGACCGACGTTCAATAAATAGTTGCCGTTCAGGCTGAACACGTCAATCATGTTGTGCAAAATGCTTTTGACCGACTTCCAGTTGTGATCCGTTTTCTTATAACCCCACGAATTGTTCATCGTATGAATCGATTCCCAATCCTTGCGATTGATGCGAATATGCAGCTGATTATCGCCGGAATTGCCGTAATCGCCGAAGCCGTCTCTTCTCACTCTGCGGTTGACGAGGCAATCCGGCTGCAGGCTGCGCACAAAATCGACGAACCGCTGGCCTTGCTCATCCGTCACCTTGTGGCCGCAATCGAACCAGATGAGCCCGACGTCGCCGTACTGGGTCAACAGCTCCTTCAGCTGCGGGAACGCCTTTTCGTTCAAATACCGCTCGTACCGGGTACGTTTGTCTTCATCGTTGATCCACGATTCGAGATCGTCCCAAGCGCCGATATTGTTCGGATAGTCGTGGGTATTCCCTTGAGAATCGGGATGATGCCAATCCATCGAATGGGAATAGTAGAAACACAACTTCACGTCATGTTTGCGGCAGGCTTCGGCTAAATCCTTCATCGGATCGCGGCCGTAAGGCGTGCGCTTGACGATATTAAAATCGCTGACTGCGGAGTCGTACAGAGCAAACCCGTCATGATGCTTCGCTGTGATGACCAAGTATTTCATTCCCGCTTCTTTGGCCGCTCTTACCCACGCATCCGCATCAAAACGCGTCGGATTAAACGACTCGGCGACGGTCTCGTATTCTTTTACCGGAATTTGGCCGCGGAGCATAATATGCTCTCCGTAAGCTCCGGGTACTTCTTTGCCTTTCCATACGCCGCCAAGCAGCGAATACAAGCCCCAATGAATAAACATCCCGAACCGGGCTTCTCTCCACCAAGCCAACCGCCGGTCTTGAACTTCTTCCGAAAGCTCGGACTTCGCCGCCTGCTGCAGCGCCTCCGCTTCCGCATTATCCATATACATATCTCGTTTCGTCATGGCGACCCCCTGCAATAGCTTCATGATCATTTCCCCTTCATTCTACATGCGGTATGGTATAATCAAAATGGGCGTAGTTAACTCGTTTTTGTACAGAACTAACCTTTGTAGCTCCATACGTGATAAGGGGGAAATGCACATGGAAACGCAAAACGATACGTTGATCAGCCAGTTTTTGGCTGATTTGAAAACCGAGTTGGTCATCGCCTTGTTAAGCAAATGCAAGCCGAACTGGACGAAGGGTCTATTTACGCCGACATACAGCAAAATTTATTACATTGAAAGCGGGCAAGGCAAAATGACCGTCGGCGGGCAGGAGCTGTTTCCGCAGCCCGGGCAGATGGTGTTTGCTCCCGCTGGGTTGCCGCAAAGTTTCTCCACTACCGATCCGGAACGGACTTATCAAAAGTACTGGTGTCATTTCAACTCCAATGTGAGCTTCATGAATTTGTTTACGCTGTGCAAGCTGCCCTATTGTCTGACCATTGACGACCCTACCCTCGTGATCGCGGCGTTCGAACGGTTAATAACCGCCTTCAAATCGCAGCATGGCCCCGCCAAATCGATCCGTATTCAGGCGGCGCTGCTTGATTTGATATCTTGCTACATTGAACAAGCGGTGCTGGAAAAGCCGAAATCTTCATCCACCTTAACCAGCAGCAAATTGAGCACCGTGCTCCAGTACATCGACATGAATCTGACGAAAGACATGAGTATCGCCGAGCTAGCGGAACAAGTGCACCATCACCCGAACTACTTCATCCGTTTCTTCAAAAATCATCTGGGCGTTACCCCGATGACCTACATTTATGAACGCAGGATGGAAAAAGCGAAGCAGCTCATTATGTCTTCGGACATGACGATTGGAGAAGTCGCGAGCGAGACCGGTTTTCACGATATTTTCCATTTTTCCAAAACGTTCAAAAAACGGCTCGGCGTCGCTCCCACCGAATTCCGCAGCCTTTACAGCGAGCTTCATTCTCCCAAGGAACAGCTCCTCAAATGATTCGGTCCGAACCTCTCTACGGGCGGCCGAATACACTGCAATAGACTCCGTTCACGCTGCCCGTGAAGGCGGAGTCTATGAAACGTCCTGGGGAGTTGAGTTCATGTACCGGATTATTATCGATTTATCGGACCGCCGGCTGTATTTGTTAAATAACAGCGTAGTGGTGGACTCGTTTCCCGTAGGAATCGGCCGCGTCGCGCTGCAAACCCCTCACGGGGAATTCACCATCGTCAACAAGCAGCAAAACCCCGGCGGTCCGTTCGGCGCGTTCTGGATGGGACTGTCCAAACCGCATTACGGCATCCACGGCACCAACGATCCTTCTTCCATCGGCAAAATGGTTTCCCACGGCTGCATTCGCATGTACAATCCCGACGTCATTCGGCTGTCGAAGCTCGTTCCGATCGGGACGCGGGTAACGATCCGCCCGTAAGCGCTAACCGAAGCGGCAGCACCCGCCTACTTCAAGCCTTATCGGCACATCTTACGGGTCGTCGAGCGAGGCGCGGACCGAAGAGACGAAGCATTCCCGCGGCGAGTTCCTTCGGAAAGCCTGACGTGAAGCTGAAATGGCTAAGATACGCTTCTAATCCGTCCCCACGGTCCCCTGCTCGTAATACACGCGAAACAAAATATCCTGGTTATAGTTTCCGAAACCCGCTCCATACAGCGTCAAGCCGCCTACATGGGCCGCCTCTTCCGGCACCGCCATCCTGAGCACCCAATGATTGCGGTCGAGTGCAATGTCCCCGATGCAAATACCGGACATGTTTTGCCCGTCGATATAGGTGCCGTTGTCGCAAATGCGCACTCGCTTCAGCAGACCGTACTGATTGACGTCCCACCAATCAGGCGTATATCGGCCCTGGCTGCTGCCGTAATCGCCGGGACTTGTCCACATGCCCAGACGCGTTCCGTTCAAATAAAAGAAAATGTCCGAAGGCCAATTTTCGTTAAAGCCCGGCGCTTCGGAGCCGATTTCCAGCGAAATCTCGATCTCGTTCGGCCGCTGGCCGGGCAGCAAATAGTTCGGGATTTTGTACTCCACATACCCTCGGCCGAACCACAGTATTTCCGCATGCATCCGCTCCGGTTCCATAAAGTAGCGCGGATCGTCGAATTGTCCGATCACCTTGTCCCGGGTCGCAAGTCCGCATGTCGGATAAATCTCGTACGCCGTATAATGGCCTACCGGGATTGCTGTTTCATGATATGCCCTTTTCTCCGGTGTCATCGAAGGCATGGCGATTTCAATGCCGGCCGCGGCCAGCGAGCATACTTTATGCGTACCGCCGTTCTTGCGAATCATCCGCGCTTGAATAAGTCCGCCCCGCTCCAGCTTACGGATATGCATGGTCATAATGGCGCTGCTGAGTCCTAGCGCTTCCGCCAGCTCTTTTACGCTTTTCGGTTCCTCGGCGACTAGCTCCAGAATTTGCAGCCGAACTTCGCTAGCCAGCGCTTCATATAGCGGCAAAAAGGAACGATCGGTGTTCGCTTTGATCATATAAGTATGGCACATCCTTAATTTCGATTCTTATATAATTAATATATATATAAATTTAACAAAAGCAATAAGAAAAAATAAAAATACGATTGCAAAATAAAGCGCTCCCATGTTTAATAATATATAGTTAATGTTTTTATATTTTGATTAATATTTTTATTATTTCAATGGGAGATGATTTTTATGTCAGCAACGGCAAAAATGATCGTAGACAAAGATTTCATTATCGGTGAAGTCGACAAACGCATTTACGGTTCTTTTATCGAGCATCTCGGACGTGCTGTTTACGGAGGTATTTACGAGCCGGACCATCCGTTATCGGACGAACAGGGATTCCGCACTGACGTGCTGGAGCTGGTCCGTTCGCTGCAGACGCCTATTATCCGATATCCAGGCGGCAACTTCGTATCCGGCTACGACTGGAAAGACGGGATCGGCCCCAAGGAATCCCGCAAGAAACGGTTGGAGCTAGCTTGGCGTACGGTCGAGCCGAATCAAGTGGGGCTGAACGATTTTGCAGACTGGTGCAAAAAAGCCGGTGCGGACATCATGTGGGCGGTCAACCTCGGAACGCAAGGTCCGGAAGATGCGCGGAGCATTGTCGAATACAGTAATCATCCGGGCGGGACCTATTGGAGCGATCTCCGCGCGCACCATGGTTACAAGGAGCCTCACGCGATCAAGACGTGGTGTCTCGGCAACGAAATGGACGGCCCTTGGCAGATCGGCCATAAGACAGCGGAAGAATACGGGCGGATCGCCTGCGAAACGGCGAAGGTCATGAAATGGGTAGATCCTTCGATTGAATTGGTCGCCTGCGGCAGCTCAAGCCGGGGCATGGTCACCTTTCCCGATTGGGAAGCAACCGTACTCGATCATACATATCCGCATGTCGATTATATTTCGCTGCACACGTATTACGGCAACAAACAGAACGACACGGCTACCTTTTTGGCCCGTTCGCTGCAAATGGACGACTTCATCCGTTCCGTTATCGCCACCTGCGATTATGTCAAAGCAAAGAAGCGGAGTAAAAAAACGATGATGCTCTCCTTCGACGAATGGAACGTATGGTATCACTCGAATGAAGCGGACGCCAAGATCGAGCCTTGGCAAATTGCGCCGCCGCAGCTCGAGGATATATACAACCACGAGGACGCGCTGCTTGTCGGCTGCATGCTGATCAGTCTGCTCAAGCACGCGGATCGCGTGAAGATGGCATGCATGGCTCAGCTTGTTAACGTCATTGCTCCGATTATGACTCAAACCGGTGGCAAGGCGTGGAAGCAGACGATCTACTATCCTTATCTTCATGCCTCCGTCTTTGGCCGCGGCAAAGCGCTTGTGCCGCTCATTCAGTCGCCGAAATACGATACAAAGGAAATGACCGACGTACCGTATTTGGAAGCGGTAGCCGTTCATAACGAAGAACAATCGGAAGTGACCGTATTTGCCGTCAATCGCGATACGGATAACGCTCTTCCGCTTCAAGTCGATTTGCGCAGCTTCGGATCATGCCGTCTAATCGAGCATATCGTGCTGGAGCATGACGATTTGAAAGCGGTCAACACAGCAGACGAGCCCGACCGGGTGAAGCCGAATAACAATGGAAATGCGTCTGTAGCGGACTGTATCGTAAGTGCGATGTTGTCCAAGGCATCCTGGAATGTCATTCGTTTGAAAGTGCAATCATGCGATTGAACAAACGTAAATAGACTTGTCTTCCTTCAAACCTGACGCGATCTTTCTCGTGTCAGGTTTTCTTGATCAATTTTTTAGTTATGAACATAAAAAGGAATTTCCATTCGAATAGTATAATAAGCTATAATTATGCCATGACGGACACCTGGAGAGTTAGGTAAGGAGGGTTCCAATGGAAACGATCCGGCAGAGGTACTTGCCCGAGCAGTGTATTCAACAGCAGCCGCTCGGAAAGCTTTACAAAGGCAAAGATTTATTTTTTAACCGGGACGTCATGTGCTTTGTGCTTGAGCCAACGAATGAGACGGTAATCGGCGATTATGTGCAGAGTATCCGTAAAGTTTCCCAATTTTCCGACGAACGGTTCATGCATGTTCTCGATATAGACGTGAATCCCGACCGAATCATGGCGATATTAAAGCCGGGAGCCGGTCGGCTTATCATAGATGAACTTGAAATCCATAAATTCGGCGAGATGGAAATGATCAAGCTGGTCATGGATTTAGGATACGGAATGCACGAAGCGAAAAAAGAAGGTATTACCGGTTATTCCGTTCGCGCCGATAACTTATGTTTAAGCAGCGAGCAAGGATTGTCCGTCATCAATTACTGGGAACAAGGAAATCCGAATTGGATCGGGGCTGCGGGGCTTTGCCGGCTGCTCTATCAATTTGTGATGCGTTCCTTCGAAGCTCCCGAAGATCCGGACACCTTGTGCGGGGAGCTTCAAGAAAGACTTGTCACGCTTGATGCAGACCAATCGGCCGATATCGCAGGACGGATCCGGCGTGTGCTCACGGGAGAAGCGACACTCCCCCATTTGCTTTCGGGCTTTGACAAAATCGTCTCCAGGCACGAAGGACAAAAAGTGCTCCAACGACCGGCGCCAAGTGTCCCATTCCAAAAGAAAGACATCATCAAAACCGCGCCCTCCGTACCGGCGGCGAAAACGGAAATTAAAACGTTCCGATGGAATCGAAAGTGGGTCATCGGATGCAGTGCCCTTCTTGTTCTGCTGGTCGGGGAGTTGGCGTTTATTACGCTGATGAAAAAACCGGAACTGCCCCCGGAGGAAACGGCTGCCGTGTCGAAGCAAGATACCGTTCCGATAGCGCAGCAGGCAGGGCCGAAGCTGACGGAAACAGTCGCTGCGGCAGCGGAGACACCGGAAAATCAGGAGTCGACCAGCACCCCGACGTTAACCGGCTTTTCCCAGGAAGTGGCGGAAAAACAGGCGCTGGCATACGGCCTGCGCTATCAATATTTTATCGAGCCGCATGAACAGATCAAAGGCACGGTATTCAAGCAGGACCCCGCTCCGAACGTGACCGTCCCCAAAGGAACGCAAATCACGTTCTGGGTAAGCAAAGGAAATAAATGAAAATGAGCACTCCCCCACTGCACAGCAATGGACGGAAGTGCTCATTTTTCCTTGTTCGATTATTGCAAACGTTGATTGACTTGCTGCACGATCTCATCCGCCGTCATTCCTTGAGCATTGATAACGGATGCTTTCGTTGCCGTTTCTGCGATTCCCATCACATTTTTGTCCTGTCCGGAAATGACGCAGCAGTCGCAGTTTTGAATATTGCTGGAATCTACTGCAATCACGTCGTGCCCGCTTTGCTGGAGTGCGTTCTTCACATCCTGCAGGCTGTTTTCCACTGCAATTTTCGCCATCGTTCATCCCTCCTTTTCCAAAAGATAGTGTGCAATGATTCACGCTATTTTATGCAAAAAGGAAGGCTTATCCTTCTAATCCCGATAAATCGATCGAAGCGCTCCGATCGCCCCGCTGAATTCGCCGTTGTTCAGAACGATCGCTTTCGCTCCGCGAAGCGCAGTATAACGCAGCACAATCTCCTGCAGCAGCTCATTCTCAACGAAAGAGGAGCCGATATAGACTACGGTAGCTACCCCGCACTTCCCGGCCGCAAAAACACTCATGGTCGTCACGGTCTCCCCTACGAGTCCGACGACGCAAGCCAGTTTGTCAGCATCCTGGGCGTGAACTGAACTTTGCAGCACATGGCCGAAATTGCTCGCCGTTAGCTCCCCAGGAATCGGGGGTTCCGCCCCTTCGTAAATATGGCTCACCTTCAGGTCGATGTTCGCACGATCCCCGATTTGTGATAACGACATAATCTCTTTGTAGTCGGAATGACCTGTCAGAAGATAGGACAGACCCATCAACGTACCGCCGCCAACGCCTGTACCCCCGACCCGGCTATGCTCTTCGCCTTGAACGAAGTGAATCGACGTGCCGGTTCCGACATTCGTTAATATGTAAGCCGATTCGTCACTTCCCTGCTCCTTGAGCAAGTATTCAGCACCGGAACAGGTTGCTTCAAACTCAACGATTTCCGGCATATTGATGCCGAGACAAGATTGAAGCAGCTTGCTTTTTCCTCCGGTAACACACAGCTGCGCTCCGGAAAATTGTTCCTTAATCCAGGAAGCCGCAACCGTCATTTGTGCGGATGGAATTTTATGAAAAGTCAGGTTCCCCTTATGATAATAGGCAAATTTAACGAGAGTCCCCCCTGCGTCTATGCCTAAATAAGATGAATTAGCCAGCTTTGATGTTCCCCTTTCTCATCTTGCCTCTCGATTAGCAACAATCATGGCACCGTTTCAATGCGTATAGTCCAGAACGATGACATCGGCGAAATGTTCTCTAATCTTTCCAATCGTTGTTTGATGGGATTCGCTTGGCAAATAAGCATCCAGCGCGGCCGTATCCCGGAATGCGATACGCATACCGACTTCGAATCCTTTGCTTTTCCCCTCTTCCGAGTGGTTCAAACCCGCGGAAAATTCGATTACGCCATTAATCGAGGCCAACTCTTGAAGCGTTGCTACAATTTCGGCTTTTTGTTCGGTTGTCGTCGTTTCCTTCAGTTTAAACAATACGAGATGTTCTACCATATTTGCAATGCCCCTTTCGTTTTAGGAAGGCTGAAAATGAATGATAAGTTCAATGATTTCGGATCGGCTGCCGAGGCGAATCGGCGGGCCCCATGTTCCAAATCCTGAGGATACGATCGCATGGAGTCCTCCTTTTTGAACATAGCCCCAATCCAGCTCGAACAATCGTCCTGTAATCCAATGATTCGGTGCCATTTGCCCGCGGTGCGTATGACCGGACAGCATGACATCGATACCGCTTGATGATGCCTGATCCAAGTGGTACGGCTGATGATCCATCATGATCAGAGGAAGCGATCGGTCTATCCCGTCCAGAAGCTCGTCCAGCTCCATTCGGCTCCCCTTTCCGAAACGCTCCACCGCACGATCCTTACGACCGATTAGATACAAGCTGTCGTCGATCTTTACGCTGCGGTCCATCAGCAGCTCGATGCCGGATGCGGTCATTTGTCGTTCGAACTCATCAATGTGCCCGCCGATATACTCGTGATTGCCTAGAACGGCATATTTGCCAAGCGTCGCTTGCAGTTTTTGCAGGACCTCTCCCATCCGTTCACGGATAAAAGGTTCGATCTCATCGTCGATAACGTCTCCGGGGAATAAAATCAAATCCGGTTTTAGTCCGTTGATCCGCTCTACCAGCACTCCCAGATAAGCATTCCCGACAATAGTCCCGAGATGAAGGTCAGAGGCCACTGCGATCGTAAGCCGCTCCCACTTCCCCGCTGGTTTGGGTATCGTTACTTCAAACCTTCGAATGACAGGATTCCAGGCGTTCCACGAACCTCTCAATACCAACCCCGCGAAGATGAGAACGGACAAAATACCAAGCACGATTACAATAGTATCGGAACTCGCCGTATTGGAAAGCCGAAGCACTAAAGCGATAAGATCTGCAACCGGCAGCAGCAGTATGGCATATAGCAGTACCGCAAACCAATACGATCCGACGACTTTCAGCACACGGTATAAAAATCTTGGCAATACACGCGACAACAAGCGTGCCAGGAGATAGGAATATGCGACGATCCAGTACATAGCCCAGTATAACACGCTCGATTCCAAATGAAAGACCGTAGATAAAAAGACCCATATGTGCCAACCGATATAATATTGTATCGCCGTCAAAACGACAAAAATGCCAGTCAGTATGACTGTCAACCGCAAGCGAGATCGCATGAATCCCCTTCCCCTCTTCTACTCAGTATCCTATCATTTTCTACGAATAATGCGGCCTAGCTTATTGTAACAGACACCTTTACTTGAACACAAAAAAAACAAAGCCAGCAGCTATGCGCAGAGCTTTGTTTTTGAATTGCATTGATATAGTTGTTTTATACTTTGATTTGTACGCCGGTCTATGCAATTCAGCTTTTGAGTTCAGACTTGAGTCAAGTTTGTGATTCGAGCTTTGGATCCAAGCTCAAGCCTTTACCTCGAGCATGCTGCTCATGGCTTCGATCGCTTCTTCCTCGTCTCCGCCTTTCGTTTGAATAGTTACCTTAGTACCCGGATGCATAGGGAGCATCATCATCCCTAAAATGCTCTTGGCGTCGAGTTGTATATTTTCTTTCTCAAACTTGATCTTTATATCGGAGCGGAACTGGCTTGCTCTTTGTGCAATCAATTGCAAGTACTGCGGCTGCATTTCCGTGGAGATCGTAATCTCATGCACTCTCATGTTCTCTCACCTGACCCGATGGAATAGTTGTAACTATATATTAAATTATTGGGTAAGCGCTTGCAATATATTTTTTATCATCTTCCTTCGCCGTATCATTACCCTTCATGCATAAAAGTCCTTTCGCCCATGCAACCATCCAACCCTCCGTATTGTGAAAGACTAATTCCTGCTCTCTCTCACCTGAACAGCTATTGGCTGATATTACTTTCCAAATGTATTTTCAGCGTCCCTGTATACGCCTTTCGCGCTTAACTTCTCCCTTTGATTGGTGCCCTGTCTTTCACTTGTTTGCTCCTCTCTCACAGTCTATTAAAGAGTATCTCTCGCTTCGTCCACCGTCACTTAAAACCATGTTGGGGCGATATCTTCTGGCATGCCTTACTTCTATGTGTTTCTTTCTATGTGGTTCTTGCTATGAGAGCTCTTGCATTGAGAGTTCTTGCTATGTGGTTCTTGCTTTGTGCTTCTTGCTATGTACTTCTAGCTTTGTGCTGGTTATGGTTTCTCTTTACGTGCTTCTTGCTGCATAATCTTGCTTTGTACTTCTTGCATTTTTAGGCACTATCCCTTCTACTCAGTAAGATTTGGAATTAGTGGACCTATCATGATCTAACAATGACTGCCTCCGAAATGTTATTTACAAACCTCATTTATGTAATATTATGTAATTATATACTTGAAAATAGAACATATGTTTGTTATAATTCTTATTAATAGAAACATTTGTTCGCTTTTTTTAAAAAAGAGGAAAGGAGGAACTTGATATGAACGGCGAACTTACTGCAATAGATACATCCTTTCAGGAACAATTCGGGACCGAAGAAGCATGTGCTCAATATTTATTTCAAGTCAAGTGGCCTGACGGTTACTCCTGTCCGCGGTGCAGCGTACGGAACTTTACAAGTGGTTTACTGCCTTTTACCTTATTTCACGGGTAGATAGCGGTGTTTCTGCAACCGTGCTAAGCCAGGCCATTCGCGTAACCTATAAAACGGCATGGCTCATTTTGCACAAAATCCGTCATGCTATGACACTGGCGAATCAACAAACGCTTCTTTCCGGGATTGTCCAGGTTAACGCCTCAGCTTACGGTAAACCTCACAACCCTACGATACAACTTCATAAACAAGAACGCCCCCTTTTGGTTGGTGCCGCAATGGACGACTATGGCCAACCGGCATGCTTCAGAATAAAACTTGTGCCGCATTCTCATATGTATCAACGTGTGATCTCTGCCGTGGGAAGCAAAGCGTTTATGGAACAATATATCGAGCCGTGCACTAGCAATGTCGAGATTGTTACTGGCCGTTTTTCTCCCAAAAGATTCAAAACGCTTCTTGCGTTTGTGAACGATGCGAGCAAATGGATCAATGCTACTTTTCACGGTTTAGGCCGTAAACATTTGCAAGCCTACTTAGATGAATTCACCTATCGTCGGAATCTAACGATTCGTGAAGAGCCAATATTGTTCCATTTGCTGCGTCAATGCATAAGTAGCTCTTCTGTAATACGCGAATTTAGCAGGAATTCGTACCGGCACGTGATTGGTAATCATGTAGAATAAAAATCAACATTATCGTTCGCCCACAAACATGGTTCCATCATTCATCTCTTCAAACGTTAGCTTTCATGTTGCTGGGTTAAACGGATTTCAAACTTCTTTAGTTTTGTACTAGCTAAAATGAACTACAATAATAATTGCTGCCAACTGAGCGGATGGGATAGTGCCCATAAGAGTCGTAGAACGGGTTAGTGCATGCCATGAGACGAGGATTGAATAGGAATTTCCGAGGATATTATGAAGGATTAGGGTAGTAGATTACGCATTATAAGCCCATTCAAATTTGTCAAAAAAAGCCGCAGAACAATCTACGGCTTCAAATAAACAATTCGCGCTTTTATAGCGAGCTTCTTGCCGCATTAACAAGCAGCTCGAATACTTCGTCATTGTCTTCCAACAGCTCTTCCACTGCTTCCAGCTGTTCTTCGTTACCCGATTCCTTTAAGAAAAACAGCCCATAGCCCCAATCTTTTCCGTCTTTACTGAATATGGTGATCTCGTAAGGAAGGTTATGACCTTCCACTTGAAATCCCACTTTGCCGACGTATCCGTCACCTTTGTTGTATTGCATCGAAGCTTCCAGAACTTGAATCAATGTTCTCACCCTTTTGTATAAGTTGATTGCTTACCTTCATTCTTTAACCGGGTCTAATATACTTCTGCAGCAATTTGTGTAAAAGTCCCGATTATATTTCCTCAGATGGTTTAACGATGATATTGCTGGGATCGTGCCTTTTATTCATTTGCTTTCGCTTTTTCCTTACTTCTTTCGATTCGAACACGATGTCCAAGTCGTAGCTCTCATCAGGATACAATTGTTTCTTTTCAATGTAAAGCGAGAGGCGTTTGCGGTTTATTTTTACTTTTTCTTTTTGGATCATTACAACGATGTTTCCCCTATCATCGGGTTGACTGCATACAATTCCCGTACGTCTCAATGAATGTATCCACACGCTGTCTCCGATATCAAAACTCGGCAGCGAAGAAAGCTGCTTCTCATTTTTCGTGTCGCTTGCTTCTGTTGTTGTCTTCGTCGTTGACCAAGCAGTTGCCCCTATGGTTGACGCTGATTTTGCTCTAGCCGCGCCTGTCTCTTCAGGCACTCCTAATGCGGCTCCTATCGATGTTCGATGGTCCGCAAGCGCTGTTTCAAGCGAAACCAATGGATCGTTCTGAGCGCGGTTGTACGTGATGGCCTTGGATCGTTCGATAATGTCTTTCGGAATGCCAAGCTTTAAAGCGATCTGGAATGCATAGCTGCTGCCTGCAGAACCGATCGTAAGCCTATACAGCGGCTGGAGCGTTTCAAGGTCGAAAGCCATGCTTGCATTTTGAAACCCGGGTGCTTCTTCGGCGAACTGCTTGATTTCATTGAAATGTGTCGTCGCAACAACGGTCGCCCCGCGTTTGTATAGCTCTTCCAGCACGGCGATAGACAATCCGATCCCTTCTCCCGGATCTGTTCCTGTCGCAAGTTCATCCAGCAGAATTAAGGATGAAGGGCCGGCAGAACGAAGAATGCGAATTACATTTTTGATGTGTGAAGAGAATGTGCTTAGCGAATGTTCCAAACTTTGGCCGTCACCTATATCTGCCGATACTTCGGAATAAATCGCAAAGCTGCTCTCCTCTTCCACCGGTACGAGCAGCCCCGATTGTACCATCATGGTCAGGAGTCCTATTGTTTTTAGCGCTACCGTTTTCCCGCCTGTGTTGGGACCGGTAATAATCAAAGAACGGTAGCCTTCGCCGATCTCAAAATGAAGAGGCACGGACTGACTTCCCAGGAGCGGATGTTTCCCGCCTACAATTCGTATTTTGCCTTCCGTATTCAACCGGACAGATCGTCCATCCAAAGATCGGGCGTATTTGGCCTTGGCCGCTAAAAAATCATAGTGACCTATCGTTTCCAGGTTGATCGAAATCTCGTGACGATGCTCCTCCGCCATATCGGTCAGATGCGCAAGAACCTTCGTTTCTTCCCTAGCCTCGTCTGCGCGCCAACCGTTTAATTCGAAGGACAACTGGGCCAAATCGGCAGGCTCGATAAAAACGGTTTGACCGCTCGCCGACTCATCCAGTACAGCTCCGGGTATTAATTTTCTGTATTCTTTTTTCACCGGCACTACATAACGGTCGCCACGCATGCTGACAACGAATTCCTGCAAGTAGGAACGATACCTTTGCATTGTTCCGTCGAGCTTTTTCTTGATCCGTTCTTCGATAATAACGATTTTCTTACGGATTTTGCCGAGCTCCGGGCTGGCTTGGTCCGTCAACTGCCCATGCCTGATGCATCGCTCGATCTCGCTCTTCAACTCCTTCAGCTCATACATGGATTTGGCATAGGCGCTTACGTTTGGCGCTACCGTTTCTTTTTTTGCCATAAACCGCTTCAGTTGCTCCGTAGTTTCGAGCAGCCTTCCGATCAATTGAAGCTCCTCGATCGACAGCAGCAATCCTTTCCCGAAGCCTGAAAATATTTGCTCCATTCCTTCCAGTGCGGGAATCGGGATACTAGCTCCGAACTTTATCATTTGTACGGTCTCCTCGGTTTCCTCCAACCATTGTTCAATGACACGCTTATCCGTAAGCGGCGCCATCTGTTCGATATGGTTTTTGCCGAGATATGACATGGCAAAATCGGCCAATCGCTCCTTCACTTTTTCGTACTCCAAGCGATTCGTTACATCAAAATTCATGGTTTGTTCCTCCTTGTAATGACTGCTTATAAAAAAACAAAAAGGCAGAAAATGAACATAACGTTCATCTTCTGCCTGCAAAACCGGCCTATCCTTTATTGGCGTATGGTAAGGAGTACCCAAAAAAGGGCACAAAAAAACGTGCTGCAAGAGCACGGATTTCGCCTAAGGACAGACCTGTATAACGGCGTAAGGTTCCCGATGTTCTTAACTATATTTCAAAACCGCAACGTTCATTGCATGATCACCTACAACCGCAAATGGACAGACCTGTAGTGTCAAGCAAAAAACGAAACGATCGTATGAAATTAATTAGTTAAGAACCAACCTGGACATCAAAACATCCCCTTACTCGTATTACAGCTATCATATGTCTTCCTTGCAAAAAAGTCAAACCATTAGGTTGTTTGTTTGTTAGAGTTAGTTTCTTGGCTTCGCCCGATTGGTCGGCATGGCGGCAAGCGGATCATCCGGCCAATAATGCTTTGGGTATCGCCCCTTCAAATCTTTTTTCACTTCGAAATAAGCGTTCTGCCAAAAGCTTGCAAGGTCCTTCGTCACCTGAACGGGACGTTGCGCAGGCGAGAGCAGGTGCAGTGTAATCGGTATGGTCCCCTTTGCGATTCGGGGCGTATCCTGTAGGCCGAACATTTCCTGAAGTCGCACCGACAACACCGGTGAGGCCGGGTCACTATAATCCACCGCGATGCGCGATCCGCTGGGAACGGTAATATGCGTTGGTACGGACGCATCAAGCTCTCTGCGCTGCTCCCACGTAAGCATAGCTTCTAATATGTCGGTAAGCCCGAGACGAGCGAGATCGTTTCGGCTTTTTAATCCATATAGATGCGGACCAAGCCATTGTTCCAACGAATCAAGCAGCGCTTCATCGGATAAATCCGGCCAGGAAGAATCGGCACAGTGCATGAAGTAGGCCCGCTGCTGAACCTGGCGGGCTGCCCGGGTCCATGGCAATATCTCTAGCCCTTCGTCGGCGATTCCTTGTAGCAGCGCAGTTAGCAGTTCCTCCGGTGCAGGACTAGCGACCGGTTGCTCCTTCAGCACCAGTGCACCAAGCTTGAGCCGGGCTACCGCCCGGACTCGCCCGGCTTCACGATCCCACTCAACCGACTTCTCCTGCTTCATCAATTGTTGACAATGGTCCTCCAATTGGCCCAGATCCACGGGACTTGCCAAATAAATGCGGCTTTCCGATCCACGATCATCCAGGTCGGCTGCAACGAGAAAGGGTGAGACGGATATTGCCTGCGAGCCGGAATCGGGCAATATTGCCCCGCGACCGTTGCTAAGCAGATAGCGTCCGTCCGTTCTTCTTTGAGCGATACGGTCCGGGTAGGCAAATGCAAGCAGCAGTCCGATGGAATGAATGTCCATTTCCGGCTCTTGATCGGATAATGGAACCGATTCCTGAATATGGCGCGCTTCCGCTGCGATCCGACGGCATGACGCTGCATCCACCGAATAACCGGGCATCGTCCACCCGAGATAGTTCATATCGCGCCCAACGTCAGTCGGCGAATCCTCGTGTTCGATAGAATGACGCCCGGAAGCGGACTGCTTGGACGGAATCGCTAAAGCAAACTTATGTATAGCCTCGACCCGAACACGCAGGTCTGCGTCCGCGGTCCCCGTATCTTTGCGCATAAAATCCCGCTCCCCTAGTACAGCAGCGATCATGCAAGCCAGTTTCGTTTGCTTTAGCGGAACCGCATTTACGAGCATATGGGCGAAACGGGGATGCAGCCCCCATTCGGCCAGCGAACGGCCGTGCGAAGTGATAACGCCCCGCTCATCCATAGCTCCAAGCCGGCGCAATAGTTCCCTTGCATGCGTCATCGCCGCTGTCGGAGGCGGGTCGAGCCACTGCAGCTCCGACGGATCGGTTACGCCCCAGGCTGCCAGTTCAAGCGCAAGCGCAGTCAAATCCGCTTCCAGGATCTCCGGCGTGGACTGCTCTTTCAAGCTCCGGTCCTCCTGTACCGTCCATAGACGGTAGCAGACGCCGGAATCGAGCCGCCCTGCCCGTCCGCGCCGCTGATCCGCCGAAGCACGGGAAACGCGAATCGTTTCCAGCCGAGACATCCCGGTTCGCGGCGAAAAACGAGGAACGCGCATAAGGCCGCTATCGATCACGATGCGTACCCCTTCTACCGTTAAACTCGTCTCCGCTATTGATGTGGCCAGGACGATTTTTCGCTCTCCCGGGCCGCAGGGAGCTAGAGCCGCATCTTGCTCGCCTTGCGGCAATACTCCAAAAAGCGGTGCGATTCTCACATGATTCCCTAACCTCAGCTCGTGTAATCGAGCCTCAACGCGTCGAATTTCAGCCGCACCCGGAAGAAAAACCAGCATATCACCCGGATCGTGCTGCAACGCGTGTAAAACGCTGCGAACGGTCAAATGCTCCAGTCGTTCGTCCGACGGACGATCCAAGTAATGTGTCTGTACGGGAAAGCTGCGTCCTTCGCTTCTCACGATCGGCGCCGAACCCAAAAGGTTCGCTACAGGCTCCGCTTCAATCGTTGCCGACATGACTACGATCCGCAAATCTTCGCGAAGCACCTGCTGCGTTTGAAGGCAAAGCGCCAAGCCCAGATCCGCATGCAAACTTCGTTCGTGAAATTCGTCAAAGATGATGACCCCTACGCCCTCAAGCGCCGGATCTTCCTGGAGCAGACGAGTCAGTACTCCCTCCGTTATGACCTCGATACGCGTTCGAGGTCCTACCTTCGTATCCAGCCGAACCCGGTAGCCAACCGTTTCGCCGACTCGCTCGCCAAGCGAGGCTGCCATGTGCCTGGCAGCGGAACGAGCGGCAAGCCGCCGCGGCTCCAGCATTATGATACGTTGGTCCATTAGCCACGGCTCGTTCAACAATGCCAAAGGGACGCGGGTTGTCTTCCCCGCGCCGGGCGGCGCTACAAGCACTGCATTTGCAGCGCTTCGCAATATTCGTTGTAAATCCGGCAACACCGGATCGATCGGTAATTGTTTCATCATTTGTTCTCCATCAAAACGTCCGGCTGTTCCGGTCACCACCCCGGGGGCCAGTAGCCAATTCCAGGGCTGGTGAGACCTGCAAAAGTATGTTCGTGTCTGGGAATCCCGGTCTCCGTGGAGTAATACCCCCCTCGAAAGGAAAACGGCTCATCGTCCACTCGATCGTTCACTTCGTGAATATGGGATCCATCCGGAAGCGGAATCGCCGGACCCGTCGTACCGATTACCCGGTGAAAATGCCGTTGGCTTATCCTTGTATGTCCCTGATAATTGTGTTGATGTCCATCGTAAGCATCCCCATTTACCGGATAAACGAAAAACTCCAATATATGCGAATGCCCCGATTCGCTTCCGGTAACGGCGCGGTAAAGATGCGCGTGAGACCGCTTTTCTCTCTCAGGCTGTGTCGGTACAACCGATTCTTTGTCCATGCTGCTCCCTCCCCTTCATCAGCTTATGCCGATTCCGAAGGGATTCATCACTTCACTTGATGATTTCCTTGACTCGGCCGACTTGACCGTCGGTTAGCCGGACTTTGATACCATGCGGATGCGAAGGCGAATTGGTCAAAATGTCCTTTACCACTCCGCGCGTAAGCTTCCCCGTCAGCTGATCCTGCTTTAGCACAATATGTACTTCCATGCCGGATGCTATGTCTTTACGCAATTGTCCGTTCATTCGTGTTGTCTCCTTGCGCTTTACTTTTTAGGAAGGGCGAGCCAACCATTGTATATCGCATAGTAAAAAATGAACATGCTGATCAATCCGAGCGCCAGGAATATAAAAGCGCTCCTCGTTTTACGCTGAAAAAACAAAACAAACGCCGCGCTCACAAAAGATCCCATAACGATCAAACAGAGCAGCAGCACAATCGTCGCTGGCATAAACAAACAGACTCCTCTCCGGTAAATCCGCGAAATATCTTTTTTAAGATAACACACCTTCGTACGGCTGGATACCTGATTTTGTACCGGAAAATAACAATCCTGTTAACAATGCGACAAATCATGCTACTCTCTGTACTTTTCGATAAGATCCATCTTCAACTGCCATGCGGCCGGGCTCAGAACGACCGGATATATTTCCGGATTGAGCTTACGCAAATGCTCCGGCCAGTAAAGCGTCAGCTGCTGCTTGTGATGATCCCGAATTTCCGACAATGCAGGCAAATTATAAACGAGTTTCCCAGCCGCATAGATTGGATGCAGAAGCGGAATCGCTTCGTAGTTCGAAATGTTTTTGCTGATATAAGGGTGAACCGGATCGAACAGCTTTAACGGACGGTGTTCTTCAATATCCCGCTCTCCTGCAAGGGCGATATAATCCGCTTCCGCTTTCCCCGTTTCCTTATTAATAATGCGAAACACTTCTTTGCGCCCCGGCATGGACACTTTTTCCGGGTTGCCGGAAATTTTGATTACGGGCTCAAGTTCGCCGTCCCGCTCTCTGGCCACCAGTTTATACACGCCCCCCAATGAAGGCTGGTCGGCCGCAGTAATGAGCTGCGTTCCGATTCCCCAGGAATCGATCCGGGCTCCCTGCGTCTTCAGATGCAAAATGATGCTTTCATCCAAATCGTTCGATGCTACAATCTGAACATAGGTCAGACCCGCATCGTCCAGCATGGCCCGAGCCGCTTTGGACAAATACGCCAAGTCGCCGCTGTCGAGCCGAATGGCTTTCATGCGCTTGCCTTTGCTTTCGAGCTGTTTGGCGATACGGATTGCGTTAGGCACTCCGCTCTTGAGCGTATCATACGTATCAACTAACAGCGTAACATGGTCCGGTAGCGCCTCCGCAAAACGATGAAAAGCTTCCTCCTCCGTCTCATGGTCCTGCACCCATGCATGGGCGTGCGTTCCTTTCGTCGGAATGCCGAACAACATTCCCGCCCGCATGTTGGACGTAGCGTCGAAACCTGCGATATAGCTCGCTCTCGCCCCCCATACGGCCGCATCCGCTTCCTGCGCCCTTCGCGTGCCGAATTCCATCAGTATGTCGTCCGGCGCGACTTGGCGAATTCTGGACGCTTTGGTGGCAATCAGCGTTTGATAATTCATGAAGTTGAGCAGCGCCGTTTCCACCAATTGCGTCTCGAATATGCGGCCCTCGACCCGGATCAGCGGCTCGTTCGCAAACACAAGCGTCCCTTCCAGCGCCGACCACAAGCTTCCTGTAAAGCGGAATTTTCGCAATTCCTCAAGGAATGCCGGATCGTAATTTTCTTCCTGCGTTGCGAGATAAGCCAGATCGTCCTCGCTAAACCGCAGATCGCGGAGATAGGAAGCAATTCGCTCCAGCCCCGAAAACACAGCAAAGCCGTTGCCGAACGGCAGCTTACGAAAGTACGCCTCGAACACCGAGCGCTGGTTTAACGTTTGATGAAACCAGTGCGCATACATCATGTTGATCTGATATTTATCCGTGTGCAGCGTCAGATGTTCGCTGGACATGAAAACTCCCTCCTTTTGACAGCGGCAGTACTATTCCATTTCCTGATGTCACATTTCCTGTGCTTTGCCGATTACTACTCATGATGATGAGAATGGCTGTGCGTTTGTCCTTGATGTGCATGGCCAGCGGAACTATGGCCTTCTTTGCGGTTATCCACAAAGGTAACGGACAGTTCGGCATAAAGCACGCCTTTTTGCACTTGAATCTTGTGCTTCAAATCCCGAAGCTCCGATAATATTCCACGTACAGCGATAATTTCCAGGCACTGGTCGTGGTTCAAATGAATGTGCATATTCGAGATGATATGATGGTGATATTCGTGCTGAAGTTCCATCAGATCGAGCGGCAGGCCCGTCACATGATGATCGTATACCATTACAATGGTACCGGCTACCAACTGCTCCGAGTTCAGGCGTCCCGGCTCGAGGAGCACCTTTCGAACCAGATCGCGAATGGCTTCGGAACGATTCGTATATCCTTGATCGTTAATGTATTGATCGAACTGCTTGATCAGTTCTTCCGGCATCGACACGCCGAACCGGGTCAATGTGTCTTTTTCCACTCGGGATTCACCTCGTCTTAAATAAATGCTATCGCTTATTGTAACATACCCGGAGCCACACTATTGAAAACAGACCGCCGATCCCTTGTTCAGGTTCGAACGGTCTGATGCGCATGTCGATTATAATTCCACCATCGCTTTGATAACGCCGGTTTCCGGCTTCAGCCATGTCTCGTATGCACCGATCATTTCGTCAAACGGAACCCGATGCGTGACAAACGAATCCGTATCGATGCTGCCAGCGCGAATGCTGTTAATGACATGCTCGAAATCGACCCGGCTCGCGTTGCGGCTGCTTAAGATGGACATCTCCCGTTTGTGAAATTCCGGATCGCTGAACGAAATATTTGCTTTCACGAGACCGACGTATACAAGCCTGCCGCCATGCGCGACATATTGCAGCGCATTCTCCATCGATTTGGCATTGCCCGTCGCATCGAAGACGGCAGTCGGAAAGTCTCCTCCGGTAATCGCTTCGATCGCCTTGAGCGGATCGTCTTTCGCATTGACGGTAAAGTCCGCGGGCGCCCAAGTCCGGCAGTATTGAAGCCGTTCTTGGTTGATATCCATCGCGATGACTCTCGCCCCCGCCAGCTTGGCGAACTTCATGACTCCAAGTCCGATCGGTCCGGCCCCGATCACTAGCGCAAACTCTTCCGGCTGCAGCGCCGCTCTGCGAACCGCATGCGCCCCGATGCTGAAGCACTCTATCACGGCGGTCTGCTCGAGCGAAAGACCTTCCGTCTTGAGCAAATGATCTGCAGGCACAGACATATATTCGCGCATCCCGCCGTCTTGATGAACGCCGAGAACGCTCATGCTCGTACAGCAATTCGTTTTGCCCGCGCGGCATGCGACGCATATCCCGCATTCGATATAGGGCATGATCGTTACGATGTCCCCCGGCTCTAACTCCGCAGCGTTATCCGGCGTTTCGACGATTTCAGCGCTAAGCTCATGTCCCAGAATACGCGGATATTCGAAGTACGGCTGGTTCCCCCGGTAAGCATGCAGATCCGTCCCGCATATGCCGATACGCCGAATGCGTACCAATGCTTCCCCCGGCTGCCTAACAGGTGTTTCCGTCTCTTTCCATACCAGACGGTTCGGTTCCTCGCATACGATCGTTCTCATTCGATATCTCCGCCTCTCACCCATGAAATGCAGACAACTCCAGATATGAATAACATATCAATTGGCAATCCATTCGTCAAACGAGCGAAAAAAATAAAACCCTCGCCTTCCAAGCACGCGTTGCTTGAAACGACAAGGGCCTTCTTGCTGCTACTGCAGCGGCTCAGACGATGATCGGTTCCATTCGTTCAGCTCTTGCAGCAGTTGCTGCATTTCTTCATCGGACAACGAAGCATGATTGTTAATTTCTTCGATTAAAGCCTTTAGCTCCGTTTCACTTTGCGGAGTGAGCGTAAACTTTACTATATCCAACGGAAATCCTCCTGTATGGAAATAATCGATTTCCTTGACAAGGATTCCCGGTATAAGCGGATTTTATGCCTGGCGCTCCCTACCGGCCGTAATATCGGCGGTAAACCCTTTGAAATCCCATCCTTTTTGTTGAAATACGGCATGCAGTTCCGCTCTGAATTCCGAAGGCGATACGGATATCGGTATTTCGAATACGCCTACGATTTCGATCCGCCGCTCGATGTATCCCGCTTCGTTCATGACCGGTTTCTTGCGCTGATTACCATGTTTAGCCCATTTTTCGGACGCAGAGTGACAAGCGGCTCTGGCACAACTTCATGATGCCCCGGCGCGAGTCGCAGCTTGAATTTGCTGGCGATCGTGGCAAAGAGCAGCGTCGCTTCCATCAGGGCAAAATTATTGCCGATACAAACCCGAGGGCCGCCGCCGAACGGAAAATAAGCAAACTGCGGGATTCGTTTCAGCAAATCGCCGGCAAACCGTTCGGGAATAAATTGATCGGCGTTATCGTAATATTTCGGATTGCGGTGCATGACGAACTGGCTCATCATTAACGTATCGCCCGGTTCGAATATTCGGCCGCCGATATCCACCTGCTCATGAACCAAGCGATTTACCGCCCATACCGCCGGATACATTCTCATGGATTCCCAAATGACCTGCTGCGTATATTGCAGCTGATCCATATCTTCGATCGTCGGCTTGCGGCCGCTGAGTACGCGATCGAGCTCCTCCCAAAGTTTGTTCTCCACTTCGGGATGTTGGGACAGCAAGTACCACGTCCAAGACAATGTGTTCGCGGTCGTTTCATGACCGGCAATAAAAATCGTCATCACTTCATCGCGCACTTGCTTATCGCTCATGCCGCTGCCCGTTTCTTCGTCCCGGACGGTAAGCAGCATGGACAATAAATCACTGTGACCGGAATCCGGTTCTTTGCGGCGCTCTTCAATAATTCGGTAAATGACCTCATCAAGCGTATGAGCCGCTTGTTTGAATTTAACATTCGCCTTTGTCGGAATATTGTCCGGAATATCGATGACGGATGTCGCCTTATGGCTCACATATTTCATCCCGACATCAATGGCGTGACCGATCTCCTCTACCCCGGTCGAGATGCTTGTCCCGAACATGGTCCGGGAAATGATTTGCAGCGTCAACCGCATCATGTCGTCCGTCAAGCTGCGCTGTTCTCCGTCTTTCCAGCTTTGCAGCATGTTTTCGGTCAAATCGACCATAGCCGACGCATATTTGACAATGCGATCTTTGCGGAACGACGGCTGCATCAAACGACGCTGACGCATATGCGCCTCCCCTTCGCTTGTCAATATTCCTTCACCGACGACCGCTTTGGCTGTCTGCAGCCCCTTCGCCTTCGTAAAGGCGCTTTGCTTGGTAAGCAGCACCTCTTTGATTTGTTCCGGATCGCTAATCAAATAAACATATCGCGAAGGACCGAACCGAATACGTACGACATCGCCATGTTCCTGAAATGCTTTCATAAGAAAACCTAACGGATCTTTGCGAAAGGCTAGCAAATTACCGGTAATCGGAAGCCCTTTCGGTCCCGGGATGTTCGTAGATACAGCCATAAGTGAAGCCTCCTTTTCAATTATCGATAGTATCCGGAAGGGATCTCCATATTATACCAAGCGGAACAACGAAAAGAACCGACCTGCACACCCAAAAAGGCGGCACATCGGTCCTATTTTAACAACGGTCAATAACGCGGAGCTTACTCGCCGTAGCCTGAACCTGCGGCGACTTTTCCTTCTTCGACGTTGATTTTTTCCGAAATCGTATCGCGAATAACTGACATTACAAGCTGGAGCAAGTAGTTGATGTCTTCCTGCGTTTGCTTGAATTCGCTGACGACCGGAATGGAGTCAAGCTGATCCTGCAGCTCGTCGACTTCCTTCTCGATCTTATCGACCATCTTTACATTTTCAAAAGATTGAAACGCCACGATTTCCTTCTGCTTTTTCTTGATGCTGCTGATCAACGTCTGAATGTGATCGCTGTTTGCGATCTGACGTTCCGCCCGTTGAAAAAACTGCACTTCATTGGAGGTGGAAATCAGATCCGCCAGTTCTTTTGCTTTGGCCAAAATATCTTCCCTGACGATCATTTCCGTATTCGTGTAGCACTCCATCCCGCATTGGTTGGTATGCGGATGTGGATGACTATGATTATGATGTTCCGCCATCGGTTTTAAGCACCCCTGCCTCTATTGTAATTATACTGCAGCTTCTTCTTGCCGAACCCATTCGCCTTTAATGTAGAACGTCGGTGTTTCCGTAATATGCACGTGCACAAACTGTCCGATCAATTCTCTCGGTCCTTCAAAATGCACAAGCTTATTCGTCCGGGTCCGCCCCGCCAATACGTTGGCGTTATTTTTGCTTTCGCCTTCTACCAGCACTTCAAGCGTATGCCCCTTTAAGCTTTCATTGCTCTTCTTGCTGAATTCGTTCAGGACGTCGTTCAAGCGGTACAACCGTTTGCGCTTCACATCTTCCGGCACATTGTCTTCCATGTCGGCAGCAGGCGTTCCTTCCCGCGGAGAATAGATGAACGTATAGGCGCTGTCGTAGCCGACTTCCTTCACGAGCGAAATCGTATCTTCGAACTGCTCGTCCGTTTCTCCCGGAAATCCGACAATAATATCGGTCGTAAGTACGACGTCCGGCATCGCCGTTTTTATTTTTTTCACGAGCTCCAGATAATGCTCTCTCGTATATTTCCGGCTCATCCGTTTCAATATTTCATTGCTGCCGGATTGAACCGGCAAATGAATATGCTCCATCAGATTGCCTTTTTTCGCAAGCACTTCGATCAAATGATCGTCAAAATCGCGCGGATGCGATGTGGTAAAGCGTACGCGCGGCAGATCGATCTTGCGGATATCATCCATCAAATCGCCGAACCGGTATTCGATATCTTCAAAATCCTTGCCGTATGCATTGACGTTTTGACCAAGCAGCATAATTTCCTTAAATCCCTGCCGGGCCAGCTCCCGCACTTCGGCGATGACGTCCTCCGGTCTACGGCTGCGCTCTTTCCCTCGCGTATATGGCACGATACAGTACGTACAAAACTTGTCACAGCCATACATAATGTTCACCCACGCCTTGATGCCTTCGCGTTTCTTCGGCAAATTCTCGATGATATCGCCTTCCTTGGACCATACCTCGATGACCATTTCTTTGCTGAATATCGCTTCCTTCACGAGGTGAGGCAGCCGATGAATGTTATGCGTGCCGAAAATGATATCGACAAACGGGTGTTTCTTCATGATCCGGCGGACGACGGACTCTTCTTGCGACATGCAACCGCATACGCCGAGAATAAGCGACGGCTTTTCTTTCTTCAGATGGCTTAAATGGCCCAGCTCGCCGAACACTTTATCTTCCGCATTCTCGCGAACGGCACAAGTATTAAGCAAAATGATATCGGCCATATTGCGATCGTCTGTAGACGTGTACCCCATTTGCTCGAGCAGCCCTTTGATCGTTTCGGAGTCATGCTCGTTCATTTGGCAGCCATACGTCATAATATATGCATATTTGCCTGCACCGAATTGCTTCATCTCTTCCGGCAATTCAAAATCGTAATGAACTTTGATTTCTTCTTTGCCGCGCTTTTTCTCTTCTTTATAGTTCGGAGCAGCATTGATTTGGATATTACGCCCTTTAATGCGGTACGTCGTTTTTCCGTCTTCTTCGCTTATGACCTTTGCATCCGTAAAGTCGAAGTATTTGGAGTAGTCTTTTTCACCCTTGCCAGATTTTAAGTCTGGTGAGTTTGGAGTCTCCTTATTCATGATGTGTCTCACTTCCTTATTTCAAATGTCCTCAAACATAAAATATTAATAAAATATCGCATTGCATCGATAAAAAATTATACCACAAACCCCTTGACTAATCCATCAAAGCCTGTATGTAAAGTACTCCCGCTTCTCGCACTGCGTAGGTGCGGTTTAGTTTTGAACCATTAAACCATCACAGAAACCATATAACGATCATACGTTGTATACAAAAGAGTACCTATCCTTCACGCTGCTGGAATAGGTACGTTGGAAGGCTGTGCTTCTACAATAATATGACCGCGATATCACCCGTTTTCACGCCGGCCGCATTAGCCTCGTCCGTATCAATATGCATATCGAGCGCAAATTGATCGGATACGCGGGCAACGACGTTCTCAAAAACAAGCGCGCGCTCCCCTTCCACGCGAACCGACAATCTCTGCTTGTCCGCTATCCCCCACTTGGCTGCATCGTCCGTGTGGAAATGAATATGCCGCGCTGCGACAATGACGCCTTCGGCCAGCTCCATTTCTCCTGCAGGTCCGACGACTTTGATTCCAGGCGTGCCCGCAATATTACCCGACTCACGAACCGGAGGCGTGATTCCAAGCGTGAACGCATCCGTTCTGGACACTTCCAGCTGCGATTTCCCGCGAGCCGGTCCCAAAATTCTTACTTTATCAAATTGCCCTCTCGGGCCGATCACAGCCACCGTTTCTTTCGCGGCAAACTGCCCGGGCTGCGATAAATCTTTGAGCACCGACAGTTCATAGCCGCTGCCGAATAACTTCGCGATATGTTCTTCCGATAAATGAATATGTCTGGCGGATACGCCGACCGGCACTTGAAACATAACAACCACCTTCCTCATTCAAAGCTTGCTTACCATTCCCATTATACCCACCCCATGCAAAAAAAGCATACAGCCGAGGCCGTATGCTTTTCTAAAGTTCGGAAAATTATTTAAATTCCGCCACCAATTTATCAAACTCTTGCTCTGTGAGATTGATATTTTGCTTTGCAAGCCCTTCTGGCTTGAAGCCGTATACCATGTTCTCGTAGCTTTTCTTGTTTTTATCTTGATAAATAAGACCCGTTACAAGGCTGTTGGTTTCCATGATCTTGGTCATTGCCGCTACACGATTGGAAGCGTCATACTCCGGCGTTTCTTCCAAATCGACAATGTGCTCCTTGAACCATTCGTACGTATTCACCTTGTTGAACGTAACGCAAGGGCTGAATACGTTGATAAAGGAGAAGCCTTCATGCTTCATGCCTTCTTCGATCAGCGATGTCAGCTGCTTCAGGTTGCTCGAGAACGATTGGGCAATGAACGTTGCGCCGGCCGCCAAAGCAACTTCAAGCGGAGACAATGCCGACTCGATCGAACCGGACGGTGTAGATTTCGTCTTGAAGCCTTCAGCGCTTCGAGGCGAAGTTTGACCTTTGGTCAAGCCGTAGATCTGGTTGTCCATTACGATGTACGTAATGTTGATGTTACGGCGGATCGCATGAACCGTATGGCCCATCCCGATCGCAAAACCGTCGCCGTCACCGCCTGCGGCAACGACGGTCAACTCGCGGTTTGCCATTTTCAAGCCTTGCGCGATCGGCAAAGATCTTCCGTGAACGCCGTGGAAACCGTAAGCGTTGATGTAACCGGAGATCCGGCCGGAGCAGCCGATACCGGACACAACTGCCAGCTGCTCAGGCTCCAGTCCTACGTTTGCTGCCGCTCTTTGAATCGCCGCTTGAACGGAGAAGTCACCGCAGCCAGGGCACCAGTTGGGTTTAATATTGTTGCGGAAATCTTTTAACGTTGCCATACAAGGTTCAACTCCTGACAGTATTTAGTGATTTCGGCAGGCAAGAACGGGTTACCGTTATATTTCAGCAGGCTCTTGATTTTCTCGGCATAGCCTACATTCAGTTTGATTAAGGACGCTAGTTGGCCCGTAGCATTGTTTTCCACGACGACAACCGTTTTTGCCTTCTCGATGTAAGGTTTCAGCTCGCTAGCCGGGAACGGATGCAGCAGGCGAACCGTAACATGGTTCGTTTTCATGCCGCTGTCGGCCAGACGACGTCTTGCTTCATCAATCGTGCCGCCCGTCGAACCCATGCCGATGATCAGCAGATCCGGCTGTTCGTGCGGTGCGTCAACGAGAATCGGGTTGTTCACTTTGAGGTTTTTCAACTTGCCCAGACGCTTATCCATCATTTTTTGACGGTTTTCCGGACTTTCGGATGGACGGCCATCTTGTGCGTGCTCTACGCCGGTAACATGGTGAATGCCATATTTTTGGCCAGGCACGACGCGAGGAGATACGCCGGACTCCGTAAACTGGTAACGTTGGAACATTTGATTTTCAGGAAGCTGTGGCAGATCGCCGGTTTGAAGCGTGCCGCGTTTGATCTGAACTTTTTTGTAATCAAGCAGCTCGGACGATTGCTTACCAAGGGAAAGCTGAAGGTCCGTGAGCAAAATAACCGGCACCTGGTATTCTTCGGCCAAGTTGAACGCTTCGATCGTGTCGTAGAAGCATTCTTCGATCGTGGAAGGCGAGAGCACGATTTTCGGAATTTCACCGTGCGTACCGTGAATCATAGCCAGTACGTCGGATTGCTCCTGTTTCGTCGGAAGACCCGTACTTGGGCCGCCGCGCTGCGTATCCACAATAACGACCGGCGTTTCCGTCATGCCTGCAAGTCCGATCGCCTCCATCATGAGGGAAAGACCCGGGCCGGCGGACGAAGTCAACGCGCGAACGCCGCCATAGTTGGCACCGATCGCCATCGTACAAGCAGCGATCTCGTCTTCGGTCTGAATAACCGTACCGCCGAATTTCGGCAGCGTCTTGATCAAATACTCCATAATTTCCGATGCAGGCGTGATCGGATAAGCAGGCATAAAACGGCAGCCTGCAGCTACTGCGCCGAGACCGATTGCATCGTTACCGATCATAAACAGTTTTTGTCTGCCGTCCGCAGGCTCGAGCTGGAACTCCGGCAGCGGACCGCCGTTCATTTCAAGGACGAACTCTGCCGCTTTGCGAACCGCTTCGATGTTTTTCTCTACGACGGCGGCGCCTTTGCGGCCGAACTCTTCTTCTACTGCTTTATTAAACACTTCGAGCGGCAATCCGAGCAATGCCCAAGATGCGCCGGAAGCGGCCATGTTCTTAAATAAGGAAGTACCGAGCTCTTCTGCGATTGCCGTGATCGGCACCGGGAACAATCTAGCTTTAACGCCTTCGGGCACAACCGGATTTACTTTCGCGTCGGCAATAATGACGCCGTTGTCGCGCAGCTCGTGCGCATTCAGGTCTATCGTCTCCTGGTCAAATGCAACGAGGATGTCTAGATCGTCGGAAATGGCTCGAATCGGCTTCGTACTGATCCGAATTTTGTTGTTAGTGTGGCCGCCCTTAATCCGCGAGGAAAAGTGACGATATCCGTACAAATAATAGCCGAGTCTGGTCAATGCCGTGGAAAAGATTTTGTCTGTACTCTCCACGCCTTCCCCTTGTTGTCCTCCGACCTTCCAAGATAATTGGCTTATCACCGTTGTCCACTCCTTTAGATAATCGCTGACGATGCAGCTAACCATTAAAACTGTCAGAAATTTTTATTTTTTATCATCAGAAATTTTCGTTTCCATCGAACTGAACAATTTATTTCTGATGTTTCAAAAAAGCTTCTTTTAATCATGGATGTATCTTCCTCGAAAGGACTAAGATGAGAAGCTTTTTTTATAAAATATTTCTTTCAGCGTCAACCAAATTTTATGATCTTTCCGTACTAAAAGCAAGGGTTTTCGACAAATTCGACACATAGTTATTTTAGATCATATCCATACCGAAATTCGATTGATCCTTTGTTCTTATATCTGAAAAAAAGATGTAAATTTTTAGTGAACGGGCAGATGTCGTTCCAAATACGAGTACCAGTTGCCGTATAAGAAGCGCTCGACTTGCACGTTGGAATACCGTTTCGACAAAGCGTCGACCAAATTGCCGTATTGTCCGGCGTGCTCCAGGCCAGGTATGGTGCGGCTTATGCCGTCAAAATCCGACCCCAGCACCAGCTGGCGTTCACCGCCCAATGCGCCGATGTAGTCTATATGCCTGAGAATCCCATCAATAGATGCTTGGCCGCCGTCCACAAACCACGGCACAAACGTGACGCCGATCCGTCCATCCCGACGAATCAGTTCGCGAAGCTGATTGTCGTCCAAATTTCTTGGGTGCCCGCATAACGCTTTCGCATTCGAATGCGTCGCTACGAACGGTCTCGCTGAAGCTGCGGCCAAATCCCAAAAAGCTGCCACAGACAAATGGGATGCATCCAATAGGATACCCAAATCGTCACAATCTTTAATAAAGCTTTTTCCATGCCTCGAAAATCCGCCTTGCCGCGGTTCTAAAATCCCGTCTGCCGCCCAGTTTCCGTAATTCCATGTGACGCCGATGAAGCGCACTCCCAAATGATGCAGCGTTCGGGTAAACAGAGGGTTGCCTTGAATCGCATCTGCGCCTTCGACCGTTAAGATGGCGCCGATACTTTCACTGTTCCAAACCGTATGCAAATCATCGCGGTTCTTGATCAAACGAACCCTTCCATCACATGTGATTTTTTGATAAAAAATATTTATATACTCCAAGTAATGGTCAAATTTAGGGACAGTTATACGTTCAGGCAAATAAATAGCGAAAAATTGAATTTTTACATTCGATTTTTTCATTTTTGCATAGGACACATCCAGTCCGACCGCAACCGAATCGTAAAAATCAATAACCGGATTTTCAAACATTTTATAAAGCGCATCGCAGTGCCCGTCAATAATTCGCATCATCATCCGCCTCCTGGAAATAGGTTGCCTGATGTACCTGCCATGACTAAACGATAATACAAAAAACCTGTCTACAAAGTAAACAGGTGTTTGGGTAAAGCTTATGAAAGGTTGACTTATCTCGGCTCGACAATCAATTTAATGGCTGTCCGGTCTTCACCATCAATGACGATATCGGTAAACGCTGGTATGCAGATCAAATCAACCCCGCTGGGAGCAACAAATCCTCGTGCGATCGCTACCGCTTTGATAGCCTGATTCAATGCTCCGGCCCCGATCGCCTGGAGCTCCGCGGCTCCGCGTTCCCGCAATACCCCAGCGAGTGCGCCTGCAACGGAATTTGGGTTGGATTTTGCTGAAACTTTTAATACTTCCATGAAAAGTACCTCCTCGGGAATGATGATAGCTTCCAGTACTATTCATATTCTAGGAATTAGCAGTTAATTCCTGCTCTCCGAAGAAGTCGTTTTCTAATTAATTCGAATTTTTCGAATATTCATTCGTTTGGTTCGGTTAGCCATTTTACTCAAACAGCAGCTTGTCCTCATCCATTCGAACCATACTGATTTTTTTGGCAAATCCGGTCGCCGGGTCCAAATCAATCACCGCCGCATGAAAGTGCCACTTGCCTTCATCCACAATAAAACGCACCGGAAGCTGTGTTTTGAATTTTTGCAGCACTGCCGTCCGCTCCATCCCCAGGATGCCATCTCGGGGACCCACCATGCCCACGTCCGTTACAAACGCGGTCCCTTGCGGCAATACGCGCTCATCGTTCGTTTGCACATGCGTGTGCGTACCGACGACTGCAGACACTTTGCCGTCCAAGTGCCAGCCCATGGCGATTTTCTCCGAGGTCGCTTCGGCGTGAAAGTCAACCAGAATGAACTTGGTCCGTTTGCGAGCTTGCTCTACCAGCTCATTCGCTTTCTCGAAAGGGCAGTCGAGCGGCGGCAAAAACGTGCGCCCTTGCAAATTAATAATCGCCAGCTCCGTATCTTTAATTTTGATATAAGCCAACCCGCGTCCCGGCGTACCGGCGGGAAAATTGGCCGGGCGCACCATCCGTTCTTCTTTATCGATAAAATCGAATATTTCTTTTTGATCCCATGTATGGTTGCCCATCGTGATGCCTTGGACGCCTTGTTCGAACATTTCTTTCGTAATCGCCGAAGTAATGCCGCGCCCCGCGGCCGCGTTTTCTCCGTTCGCAATGATCCAGTGCGGATTGTATTTTCCTTTTAGCTTGGGGAGATAGGTTTTAAGCGCTTGCCGGCCGACGGAGCCGACAATATCGCCGATAAATAAGATGCGCATGGCTCTCTCCTCTCGTTGTGCTGTTTCGTTATTAGTTTACAAAAGAAAAGTGGCTTATTCAGCCACTTTTCTATCGGGCGTATGCAATTATTTTGCGTATTCCACGGCCCTGGTTTCACGGATGACCGTAACCTTGATATGACCGGGATAATCGAGCTCGTTCTCGATCTTTTTCGTAATGTCCCGAGCCAGACGGAATGCTTCCGTATCGTCAACCTTCTCCGGTTGAACCATGACGCGAACTTCCCGTCCTGCTTGAATCGCATACGACTTTTCCACACCCTCGAATGATTCCGAAATCTCTTCGAGCTTTTCAAGACGCTTGATATACGTTTCCAACGTCTCGCGGCGGGCGCCTGGTCTTGCGGCAGACAACGCATCCGCTGCACCGACCAGCATTGCGATAACCGATGTCGCTTCACAGTCGCCATGGTGCGAGGCGATGCTGTTGATGACGACCGGATGTTCCTTATACTTCTTGGCAATCTCAACGCCGATTTCTACATGTGAGCCTTCGACCTCATGGTCGAGTGCTTTCCCGATGTCATGAAGGAGTCCGGCACGCTTCGCCAATGTCACGTCTTCCCCGAGCTCTCCTGCCATCAGTCCAGCCAAATAAGCAACTTCCATGGAGTGCTTCAGCACGTTCTGCCCGTAGCTTGTACGGAACTTGAGGCGACCCAATATTTTGATCAGATCCGGGTGAAGTCCGTGAACGCCAGTCTCGAATGTAGCTTGTTCGCCGTATTCGCGAATCCGTTCGTCCACTTCTTTACGGGATTTCTCCACCATCTCCTCGATGCGCGCCGGATGAATCCGGCCGTCTGCAACAAGCTTCTCGAGCGATGTGCGGGCAATTTCCCTCCGAATCGGGTCAAAGCCGGACAAAATGACAGCCTCAGGCGTATCGTCAATAATGAGGTCGATGCCTGTCAAGGTCTCAAGGGCGCGAATATTGCGGCCTTCGCGGCCGATGATGCGACCTTTCATCTCCTCATTTGGAAGCGCTACGACTGAAACCGTTGTCTCTGCTACGTGGTCGGCAGCGCATCTCTGGATCGCCAAAGTAATAATCTCTCTGGCTTTCTTGTCGCCTTCCTCTTTCGCCTGCTGTTCGATTTCTTTGATGAGTTGAGCGGTTTCATGCCGAACTTCCTGCTCGACGTTGGTTAATATGATGTTCTTTGCATCCTCCATCGTCAACGTGGAAATCCGCTCCAGCTCAGCAACTTGATCTTTGTAAATTTGATCAATTTGTCCTTGAGTTTCTTCGATACGTTTCTCTTTGTTGGCGACCTGCTCTTCTTTTTTCTCGAGAGAATCTAATTTTTTATCCAGCGACTCCTCTTTTTGCAACAATCGTCTCTCTTGTCGTTGAGTTTCATTTCGACGATCACGAATGTCTTTTTCAGCTTCGGTCCTGAGTTTGTGAATTTCATCTTTAGCCTCGAGAACCGCTTCTTTCTTCAGCGCCTCTGCCTCTTTGCGGGCACCTTCCAAAATTTGTTCGGCAGCATGTTCAGCACTGGAAATCTTCGCCTCTGCAATGGACTTGCGGATAAAATAACCAATCCATAAGCATAGAGCACCAACAACGAGAACGACCAGGATCCAGATGGCCATGTTCGGCATCCAGTTCACCTCCTCGTTGTTTCTCCAAGGGGTAAGCTTGGGATAATCAGGTTTTTATCCGTTCTACAAACGCAAGAAAAAGTAAAAATTGGCGATTTTACTTTGATGAATCGCTCCCGTCATAATTGGGACGACTCCTTTGTATAATGTATATACACGTTTATTTTATCTTTTGACGAAGAAGCTTGTCAAGGTTTTGTAATAATTGTTCAGTTCTACTCAGTTAATATAATTAAATATTAATTTCATTAAAATTCATCGCCGATTTCGTCCGCATCCCATTCTTCCTCTTCCTGCTTTCCTACAGACAATTGTTTGAGCACCCTGCTGACTACGGACCCCGGGTAACCTCGGCGCTGAAGAAATCCGGCGATTTTGGGCCTTGCTTTGACCGGGTCACGGTTCAGCTCGCTCGCATATCTTTTTTCCGCCAATCCGAATGCCATACGGAACTCCGTCTCTTCGTCCACAAGTTCCATTGCTCCATGGATCGTATCCTTTTTGATCCCTTTTTGCTGAAGCTCCTGGCGAATGAAGTACCGCCCCTTCTTTTGCGACTCCAGCCGCTGCCTCGTCAACTGCTCGGCGAACAGCTCATCATCCAAATATTTTTCGTTTTGCAGCCTCTCCATCGTCTTCCCGACGATGTCCGGATCGTATCCTTTTTGTTTTAGTCTCGCCCGCATTTCGTGCTCCGAGCGAAGCCGGTTTGATAACAGCCGGATTGCGTCCAAGTACGCTCTGTTTGCCTCTTCCGCGTGCAATATTTGCCGGAGGCCCGCTTCCTCCAACTGCTCCCCTTTCATGAGCCTGTATTTGATCAAAATATCCTCGTGCACTGAAAATGAGAAGTTCTCATCAACAAATATATTATAGCGGTGCGGCGACCGTTTTTGCCGCTCTACTTTTGTTATCAATCCCGTTTGATTGTGATTCTCGCCGGACATCGTCTGTTCTCCTTCCCGAAATGTGGCAAGCTTCCGGTCGAAGCGTTCCCGAAGAAGACACGTTCGTGTCTTATGATGATGCTTTCTTGACATTCCTGTTTTATTATTGGTATTCCTGCTTTCTGATGAAACTTTTCTTGAAAGATCCGAACCGTTCTTGCTTCGCTGATCATGCATACATTCTGATCCTTTAAGAAAAACTTCTCACCGGCATCGTTCATATGGACAGGCATATTATATGCGCGTGCGTGCAACGCTTCAGTGCAAGCCGTAGCTCCTTTGAGGCCAACATATATACGACCGTCTGCAATCATAACAAAGGCACCTTTAACGTTCGCGTAAAGGTGCCTCCCCATGTAATCTTCTTTCCATGTAACGATATCTGCTGTCAAACGGCAGAAACTTTACCGCTTGCGAGTTCTTGAATCTTATTCAAACGAAGATGCAAGCAAGTCCTGCTCCTCTTCTTCATCGTCATCCGTATTCGGGCCAATCGCTACGATCAAATTGCTGTTTTCGCGAATTTTCTTCTCGATAATATCTGCCAGCTGCGGGTTTTCTTTCAAGAACTGCTTCGCGTTTTCCCGGCCTTGACCGAGGCGGTCGTTATTGAATGAATACCAAGCGCCGCTCTTCTGAATAATATCCATCTCGGTCGCGATATCGACGATACTGCCTTCCTTGGATATGCCTTCGCCGTACATAATATCGATGTCCGCTTGTTTGAACGGAGGAGCTACTTTGTTCTTCACGACTTTGATCCGGGTCCGGTTACCGATCATATCGTTGCCTTGCTTGATCGTTTCAACCCGTCGCACGTCCAGACGAACGGACGAGTAAAACTTAAGTGCGCGGCCGCCCGGCGTCGTCTCCGGATTCCCGAACATTACGCCTACTTTCTCGCGAAGCTGGTTAATAAAGATGGCGATGACTTTCGACTTATTGATTGCGCCGGAAAGCTTACGAAGCGCCTGCGACATCAAACGCGCCTGCAGACCGACGTGGGAATCGCCCATCTCGCCTTCAATCTCCGCCCTCGGCACGAGCGCCGCCACGGAGTCGATGACGATGATATCTACAGCGCCGCTGCGAACGAGCGCTTCCGCGATCTCGAGCGCCTGCTCGCCCGTATCCGGCTGCGACAGCAGCAGCTCGTCGATGTTGATGCCGAGCTTGCTTGCATACAGCGGGTCAAGCGCATGTTCCGCATCGATGAAAGCGGCGGTACCGCCCGACTTCTGCACTTCCGCGATTGCATGCAGCGCAACCGTTGTTTTACCGGACGATTCCGGACCGTATACTTCAATGATTCTTCCGCGCGGAAAACCGCCGATGCCAAGCGCAATGTCCAGTGCCAGCGAACCGCTGGGGATCGTTTCTACCTGCATGTGGGTGGATTCACCCAGTTTCATTATAGAGCCTTTGCCAAATTGCTTCTCAATTTGGCGAAGAGCCGCTTCCAAGGCCGCTTTGCGATCTGCCAAGAGACTCACTTCCCTTTTCTCGTATTCGATAGTTCTATCATAACTGCTTTTGCTTCCGTTGCCAAGCTTTTTTTCGAACATACATTCGCGTCTGTGGCAAAAGAAAAACCGTAACAAATGGCTGACTTGTTACGGTGCTTCCGTTATTGCTATTATATTGCATTTTCTACCGATTCGCAAGCTATGAATTCATCCGTTTCCATAGCTGATAGAGTGCGCTCTTCGCGGACCGCAGCTTGATCGTTTCCCGGTTCCCGAACTGCTGCAGCTGCTTCACCGTCGTCTCACCGTCGCGGCTGGCCACTCCGACGTACACCAAACCGACCGGCTTTCCCTCCGATTCGCCGGGACCGGCTACCCCCGTGACGGATACCCCGTAATCCGACCCGGTCACCGAAAGGATCTGTTCCGCTAGCCGTTTGGCCGTTTCCTCGCTGACGGCTCCCGGCGCGCCCGAGCCTTCGAGCTGTTCCATCGGCACATTCAGCAGTTCGTGCTTCAGTCGATTCGTGTAACATATAATCCCGCCCGCGAAGGCCGCCGAGCTCCCAGGAACGTTCGTAAGCAGGTCGCTGAGCAGCCCGCCCGTGCAGCTCTCCGCCACAGCCAGCGTACGGCCCTGCTCGGTGAGCAGCCGCAGTACCGCTTCTTCCAACGCAATGTCCTCGGCAGCGTATATGTATTGGCCTACCCGGCTGCGGATTTCCTCCTCCAGCGGCTTCAGCTTCGCTTGTGCTTCCAGCATGGAAGCGGCACGAGTGGTCAGCCGGATCGCCACTTCTCCCTCCTTGGCATACGGAGCGATCGTCGTATCGCTCTGCGCTTCGATCAAATCGATGAGCTCATGCTCCAGCTGCGACTCGCCGATGCCTGCGAACTTCAGCATCACGGAATACAGCGGCTGCACGCTCCCCATCTGAGCCGCGATCCACGGCTTGGCGTAGCGGTCGAACATCGGCTTCATTTCCTTCGGCGGCCCAGGCAGCAAAATGTAATGTGTGCCTTCATGGGTCAACGCGACGCCTACCGCAAGACCGGTATCATTGGCAAGCGGCTCGCTATGCTCCAGCATGAGCGCTTGGCGCGCATTGCTTTCTACCATGGGTACGCCGCGCTTTTGGAACATGTGCTCGATTTTATCCATCGAGGGACCGTGCATGACAAGACGCTGGCAGACCGTTTCAGCTAGTACGTCCTTAGTCAAATCGTCCTGTGTCGGACCGAGCCCGCCGGTACAAATAATGACGTCCGCCCGATCTTTGGCGATGCGCAGCGATTCCTTGATCCGCTGAGCGTTGTCACCGACGACGGTTTGAAAATAAACGCCGACACCGATGTCAGCCAGCCCTCGCGATAAGTATTGAGCATTCGTATTGACGATCTGGCCCATCAAGAGCTCGGTGCCCACCGCTATGATTTCCGCTCTCATTCAGCATCCTCCTTCGGGTTAGAAAAGCTTTTATAGGAGTCCTTCAACGTGTCTTAAATATAGCTTTTCTTGATATTCTCAAAATACCGTTCTTTACGGCGATTTCGCGTAAAGAACCTGAACATCCTGCATATGAAAACAAAAACAATAGGCGGGAAACCTATTGTTTTTGCTCATTCCAGTTAATGACGTCCTTGTTTTTCATAAAATAATCGAAACCGGAGTACATCGTAATGATCGCCGCCACCCAGCTCGCAAAAAGATCAAACCGGAAATGAACGAATTCAAACGGAAAGTTGTTCAGCAACAGCGCGATAATCGCTGTAATCTGAACGGCCGTTTTCCATTTCCCCCATTTGCTGGCCGCCATCACTCTTCCTTCAAGCAGCGCGATCTGCCGCAGGCCTGTAACGGCGAACTCCCGGCTAATGATCACAATCGCAACCCAAGCGCCAAGCTTGCCCATTTCCACGAGAGAAACGAGCACGGCCGATACCAGCAGCTTATCGGCGAGAGGATCGAGCAGCTTGCCCAGGTTCGTAACAAGCTTTCGTTTCCTTGCAATGTAGCCGTCCAAACTGTCCGTGCTGGCGGCTACGATAAAAATTAACGCTGCGATGATTTGATTATAGGTAATCGTGAACTGCTCGATCCGGATATGGGGCGTTTTCACATTGACGAGCAGGAAAAACATAATAATCGGAACTAAAAAAATTCTCGCCAAAGTGATCCGGTTGGCCAGATTCATGCGACAACCTCCCCGGATAAGTCAAACTCAAACGAGTGCGTAATACGCACTTTCGCAATTTCCCCGATCGTAAGCTTCGCTCCGCCAACGAAGACTTCTCCGTCGATCTCCGGTGCATCGAACTGCGAGCGCCCGATATATACGTCGCTGCGGCCATCGTACTTCTCGATAAGCACATCGACCACTTGCCCGATCCGCTCGCCGCCGCGTTCGTTCGAAATTTCGCGTTGAATTTCCATCAACATATTTTGACGGAACTCCTTCACATCGTCAGGCACTTGATCCGGCAGACGGGAAGCAGGCGTGTCCTCTTCCTTGGAATACGTGAAGACGCCCAGACGGTCAAAGCCGATTTCGCGGATGAACTGTTTCAAGTTCTCGAAATCTTCCTCGGTTTCACCCGGGAATCCGACGATGATCGAAGTGCGCAGCGATACGCCCGGAATTCGCTCCCTGATTTTCTTGATCAACTCGCGCGCGTCGCGCTGACGTCCTGGACGGCGCATCCGCTTCAGGATACTGTCCTCGCTGTGCTGCAGCGGCATATCGACGTATTTGCACACTTTCGGATTGCTGGCCATGACATCGATCAACTCGTCCGTGAAAAATCCGGGATAAGCATAGTGCAAGCGCACCCACTCGATGCCCGGCACTTCGCTTACTTTATTCATCAGCGTCGGCAGCATGAAGCTGTCGTACAAATCCGTACCGTAGTTCGTTGAGTCTTGAGCGATCAGGCTGATTTCTTTCACGCCCTGTGAAGCAAGCTGCCCTACTTCGTCCAAAATTGACTCCATGCTGCGGCTGCGGAATTTGCCGCGCATAATCGGAATGCTGCAGAACGTACAGGCGTTATCACAGCCTTCCGCAATTTTGATGTAGGCTGTATATCTTGGGGTTTCCATCTTCCGCGGCAGCTTCTGCTCGTAATTAAACACCGGATTTCCAACGAGCACCGGTTTGCGGCCTTTCAGCGCCTCATCAATAATATCGTTGATTTTGTGAAAGTCGCCGGTTCCGACGATTCCGTCGATTTCCGGCATTTCTTTCATCAATTCTTCCTTGTACCGCTGCGTCAGGCAGCCCGATACGATCAAGGCTTTGAGATTTGCGGTTTGCTTCAGTTCCGCCATATCGAGAATCGTATTTACCGACTCTTCTTTCGCAGCGTCGATAAATCCGCACGTATTTACGATAATGATCGTTGCCTCTTCTTTTTCCGATACAAGGGTGTAGCCGCGCTCATGAACGAGGCCGGACATGATTTCGGAATCGACAAGATTCTTCTCACATCCAAGCGTCACCACTTTAACTTTCTCTGTCATGTATAATCCTCCAAACGATTTTGAACCTTTTTCGCATGTGCTTTTCGTTACAAGTATAATATAAGCCTGTTCGGGGTGTCAAAAGCGGAAAGCCCTTATGAAATGTTTCATCCATAAGGGCCTACCCGTTGGTTGGCATTATCTGAAATTGATGAACTGCAATTCCAACGGTAAATCCGCTTTGCGCAGCAAGGTCATTACCTGCTGAAGGTCATCCTTGCTCTTTCCGGTCACCCGAATTTCATCGCCTTGAATTTGGCTTTTGACCTTTAATTTGGAGTCACGGATAAGGATATTGATTTTTTTCGCATTGTCCTGGTCAATCCCTTGCTTCACTTTGATGCGCTGGCGCACCGTTCCCGACGCGGCGGGCTCCACCTTGCCGTAGTCCAGGTTTTTAAGGGAAATGCCCCGCTTCGCCATTTTCGATTGAAGAATATCTAGCACGTTCTGGAGTTTGAAATCGTCATCCGACACGACAACGAGCTCTTCCTTGTCCAGCGCGATGCTGCTTTTGCTGCCTTTGAAGTCGAACCGGGTTGCGATCTCTTTCTCAGCCTGATTGATCGCGTTGGTTAGTTCCTGGATATCCAGCTTGGACACAATGTCAAATGAATTTTCACTGCTCATACGGTTCCCCTTTCATAGCAACAAAAGTTTCAGAAAGTTAATCCTTTCCAAACATTATAACAAAAAAAGACACGCCAGCACAAAGCCTCGTGTCTTCTCCGATATTACAGCTGCGCGAACTCAATTTGCAGCTTCTTGACGTTCGCCGCGTCGCCGACAATCACCGGAGTTCCGTTAATGGTGAGGTCAACCGCATTCGCCTTACCGAAAATCATGTAAGCCGCGTTGTCCAGTTCCCACGTCTTCGTATTTCCGTTCTGAAACGTACCCTGCTCCACCATTTGCCGGTTGGCGCCGAGGGAATCGAGCTGAATCCAGCAGGCGTCGCCGCTTATATTCATTTCGATCTTCAGTTTCTTCGCATTGGATACCGTGTAATAATCGGTGCCCCGGTCGCTCTTCACCAGCTTCACTTCCGTTGCCGGCGGCGGAGGTGTTTCCGGCGGCTTCTCCGGCGGCTTGTTCTCGGCCAGCGCGGCGGTCCCGGAGCCTCCTCCCCCGGTTTGGGGCGCAGGTGCGGAAGGCTCCACTTTTTCCGTCAGCTTCTTTGATTGCTCTTGTTGCGCGTCGTTCGCCGCGCCGCCTACATAATTTTGATTAATGTAGTAGTAGATGATCCCAAGGATCAACACGACGAAAGAAATCATCATCACATTCGATGCCCATTTCCCGATGCGTTCCGTGTTGCGGGTCGTTCGTTTAGAGCGGATCGGCTCTATATGCTCGGGCTCCGGCGATGGGATCACGTTCTGGTACAAGCGGAGCACTTCGTTCGGATCGAGACCCACCGCCTCGGCGTAGCTCTTAATAAAAGCGCGGACATAGAAGTTGCCCGGCATGATTTTGTAATCGCCTTCTTCTATCGCTTCCAAATACCGCTTACGGATTTTCGTTGTTTCTTGCAAATCGTCCAGTGAAATCTTCTTTTCCATCCTGGCTTTTCTAAGCAGCTGTCCAAGGTCGGACACGTCTTTCACCCCTTCCCGGTCAATTGGGAACTATCGTTAGCGGATGTGAAATCCGCTTCAATCTTAATAATCGTCAAATCCGCTTGTGAACGATTCGTACGTAATTTCTTCGTCCGGCGTATTGCGCAGTTCCACAATGCAATCGAAATGATCGTACGTGTACTGGGATTCACGAATAAAAATATCCGGATGCTCAATCACTTTGGTCGACGGCATGGCCATAATTTCCTGAAGCAGCGCGTAATGCTTTTCGTTGGAACGAAGCGTCGAAACAATCCCATCGATAATGAACACATTGTTCGGACTCATCTCATCCTCGGAAAGCTGGCTGCGCACGGTTTGCCGAAGCAGTGTGGAAGAAACGAAAGTCCAACGTTTGTTCGAGCAGACGCTGCCGGCAATAATCGATTCGGTTTTCCCGACGCGCGGCATGCCTCGTAACCCTACGACGCGATTGCCCTCTTTCTTGAACAGCTCGCCCAAAAAATCGACTAGCAGACCTAATTCGTCGCGTGTAAAACGGAACGTCTTCCGGTCGTCCGAATCCCGTTCGATATAGCGGCCGTGTCGAACCGCCAAAATATCGACAAGTTTTGGAGGTCTTAAGGCCGTTATAGTTATATTATCCACCTTTTTCAACATTTTACCCATAAGTTCAATTTTTTCTTCATCATTCGTTTGCAGAAGCAGTCCGCGGGTGCGATCTTCCACTCCGTTGATCGTCACGATGTTGATATCGAGCATCCCCATCAGCGAAGCGATATCGCCGAGCAGGCCGGGACGGTTTTTATGAATACGGTATTCCATATACCATTGTTTCATTTCATTCGTGTAGTTGTTTACTTCTAGCGTCATTTAACCAAGTCTCCGTTCTAATTTTGTCAGTTGTTACAAAAATATTCTACAATATTCGCCAAATTCCTCCCTGACCGTGAAATAAAGTTACAAATTCTTTACGATCTTCACTTCACTGTCCGCATAAGGCTGAGAGCCGGGCTTCCAGCTTTTATTTTGCATCATATCGAACAATCCTGACAAGATGGCGTCCCACTGCTGCTCAATGCCGGTTGCGGCCATATTTACGATCGGAATCGACAAATTTTTCAATCGATTCATAACCGACTGATCCAGCGTAACGTACGTGACGATCCAATTCGCACCATGCTGCCGCGCCTGAAATTGAAACTGAGGATACCAGCCTTCCGCATCCGTCAGCGTTATGTACTCGGCTTCTTCCGACGGTGCCCAGTCCGAAGGGATCGGCTTCGTCGATTGGGTAACCCATTCAATCGTGCGGCCGGAAACGAGCTGCTGTCGCACCCATACGTCCCACTCGGCGTGCAGCCGCGCTTGCGGCACTTGCTTCAGCATAATATGGTCCGATTGAACCTCTGTCGCCTCCTGAACCGGTTGATCGTCAAGCATAATCCATTTTCTGCTCGTGATTTGCTGCGCCGTCGGCAATATGCTCTCTATCAACGAATGGCCGGCTACCACTATGTAATCGTACGAAACGGACTTGATTTTATTCCACTGCTGTTCCGATAATTCGCTCGTATCGCTCATCCATTCGAAGGCGATATGATTCGTATCCCTCCAGTTCACAAGCGCTCCGTTCAGCTTGTTTTTCGACGCCTCCGGGAAAGCAGGCCCGGTTATAAACAACACCGAAGACTTGCTTTGAAGCAGCTGCGGATCGATTGCGGGAATATTTTTGCCGCACGCCGCAAGCGTTACTATGATACATATGCAGACAATGATTGTTTTTGCCAATCTCATGAATCTTTTCCTACCTCTTTCCGCTAGTAGACAAAATGTCATTTTATTATAGCAGAAATCGTAAGGAAAAGCCTCCCTTGAAGGAGGCTTTAAATAATGGCGTATGAGTTAGGCGTTTGCTTTGGCCAGCTTGACCATCGCTTTCGCCAGCACTTTGCGTTCCTGTTCGTCGCATACATCCCACAGTTCTTTGAGAACGCGCTCTTCCTTGTTTTCCGGGTCTATTTTATCGGATAAAAACTCACCGATCTGAAAAGCAAGATTGGAGATCGTTTCATCCGTCATCCCCGCTTTTTCCGCTTGCGTCACGCGCTCACCCAAAAATTCTTTCCAGCGATCGAATACTTTCAGCACTGTGGCCATGCTCGATTCCTCCTTTTGTTTGTTGATCACTGCCTCCCGGTTACGCTTGGCGCACAACGCGAGAATGAGTGGTCGTTACAAAGTTAATGTTCGCTAAAGGAGCTGAATTTATTCTGCATGGACATAGACCGGCTTCGGTGCGATCACTGTAATTGCTGCCATCGTTAAAATGGGATGCTGACGCATTTACGTTAAGAAACCGCCGTTCGGGCTTATAATTTGGCCGGTCATATAACCCGATTCCGGCAAAGCGAGGAAATAAACGAGCGAAGCGATTTCGTCGGGCTGGGCGAATCGGCCGAGCGGGATATCGCTCTCGATGGCCGCTTTCTCCTGTGCGTCAAACCCGGACATCATCTCCGTATCCACAACCCCCGGCGCCACCGCATTCACCGTGACACCCGAAGGCGCAAGTTCTTTGGCCAGCGCTTTGGTGAAAGCGTTGATGCCTCCCTTGGCCGTGGAATAAGCGACCTCACACGATGCGCCGGAAATGCCCCAAATCGACGAAACGTTGATGATGCGGCCGTATTTTTGAGAAATCATCGGCTTCATGAACTGCTGCGTCGTCAGGAACGTGCCCTTCAAATTTATGTTCATCAGCTCGTCCCACTGCTCTTCGGATGTATCGGACAGCAAGCCGTAATGAGCGATACCCGCGTTATTGACCAATATATCGGGCAGCATCTGATGAGCTTCGAGCTTCTCGCGCATGCGTTCGATTTGCTCCTTCGAACGTAGATCGGCGGTAACGGTCAATACGCGCGAGCCCTGCTTCATGCAGCTGCGGGCGATTTCGTTGGCCGCTTCGTGCGACTGCAAATAATGGATGATAATATTCATACCGACTGAAGAAAAACGTTGGGCGATCGCAGCGCCAATGCCGCGGCTCGCCCCCGTTATCAATACCGTTTGTTCAATAAACGGTTTATGATGATTCGTCACTTGGCCTCACTCATCACAAGCGAGATCGCCATCTGATTCCAGTTAAAATGTTGTTTCAACAACCCGTTCACGTCCTCAATCGTCAAGCTCTCATATACTGGAAGAATATCGAACAAGTCGATCGCTTTAAACCGATACTGCGTAAACTGGTTCGCGATCGCCTCAGGCGAGTTCAACAGCCGCAAAAAGGCGCCGATTTTCTTTTTCTTGCTGCGCTCAAAATCCGCCGCGTTCACGCCAGACGCTTTGACTTTATCGATCTCCTCCTGCACCATCGAAATCATCCGGTCCGGATCTTTCGTATCCCCTCCGAATACGGAGAATGCGTAACCTTCGGCAATATTGTATTCCGAACCGAAGTTATCGGAAATCAGCTGTTCGTCATACAGCTTTTGATAGATGGCCGAACTGGGGCTGAGCAGCAGATCCAGCAGCACTTTCATCGCAAGCTCCCGCTTCAGCATCTCTTTTCCGCGCAGCGGCTGGTCCGGCTCTTTGCAGCCGAACAAGCATTTGGGCAGCGATACAGGCAGCACGGTGACCTTCTTGGGCGCGTTGACGGTCGCCGGTTCGTCCTCAAAGTAACGATGAATTTTTCCTTGCGCGTCGTACGATTTACCATTCTGATTCGCCCGAATGAGCTCCATGATTTCCTCGGGATTGACTCCGCCGACGACGAACAGGATCATATTGCTCGGATGGTAAAACGTATGGTAGCAATCGTAAAGCATTTCCTTCGTAATTTTCGATATCGATTCGATCGTACCCGCAATGTCGATATGCACCGGATGCTTATGATACATCGTTTCGATCAATCCGAAATACGATCTCCAGTCGGGATTATCTTCGTACATTTTGATTTCCTGCCCGATAATCCCTTTTTCCTTCTCTACGTTCGCATCGGTGAAGTAAGGATTTTGAACGAAATTAATCAGAGTCGTTAAATTTTCTTTGATTTGTCCGGTAGCGGAAAATAAATAGGCGGTGCGGTCAAAGCTTGTAAAGGCGTTCGCCGAAGCGCCCTGCGCGGCAAATACCGAAAAGATGTCGCCCGTCGGTTCTTCGAACATTTTATGCTCCAGAAAATGGGCGATACCGTCCGGTACGTGCTGCTTCTCTCCGCCTTCTACTTGAAATGTATTGTCGATCGAGCCGTATTTGGTCGTGAATGTTGCGTATGTTTTTTGAAAGCCTTCTTTCGGCAATATCACGACAGTGAGCCCGTTGGGAAGCTGCTCCGTATAGAGCGTCTCCCGTACATGAGGATAAGGGATGACTTCCATTTAGACTTCCCCCTTTTTATCTCGTAAAAAATATACGGTATCGAGTTCCACTTGCGCGGCCATCTCCTGAATAAGGTTTTTGTCAATCGCTTCGACCGCTTCTATAAGCGCAGGAACGGTGCGGCTTGCTCCCGACAAAATATTGTTGAAATCGAAGGCGATCAGTTCAAATGCCGAATCCTGAAGCTCGCGCAGATGGCTCGTAATCATCGCCTTCGTCTGCTGCAGCTCGGTGTCGCTGATGTGACCGTCCCTCATCGCTTGCAACTGTTGCTTGATGATCGTAACGGCTTTCTCGTAATTACCGATCTCAATGCCCGACTGAATCGTCAAAATGCCCTTGTGGCCGTCCAGGCGGGAAGAGGCGTAGTACGCCAGACTTTCTTTCTCGCGCACATTCGTAAACAATTTCGAGTGCGGATACCCGCCCAGAATGCCGTTATACATTAATGCAGCCGCGTACGAATCGTCGGCGTACGAAGTATTGATGCGCAATCCCATGTTCAGTTTGCCTTGATTCACGTCTATGCGTTCCACGACTTCTTTGACTTCCGCTACCCGGCGATGCGCCGATTTCCTCGAATATGTCGCCGACGTTCCGCTATGTACGTGAAAATAACGGTCGATGAGCGGAAGCACCTGCTGCAAATTCGTATGGCCTACCACATAAATATCGATTGGCGAATTTTGAAGAAACTGACGGAAACGCTCCATCAATCCATCGGCGTCGATCTGCTGCAAATCGGCGATCCTGCCCAAAGGATGCAGCTTGTAAGGCTCTTCGCTGCACATTTCTTCGATACAACGTTCCGCGGCATAACGGATTTTATCGTTAACGATCGCTTCGAGCCGTTTTTGCAGCGTCGTCTTCTCGGATTCGACGTACTTCTTGACGAACGTATCGCCCTCGAGCGCCGGCTGGGTTACCGCCTGACCGAGAAATTCGATTGCCTGCTCGAGCAGGGAGTCGTTGCTGGATACGAAATCATCCTGGATAACGTCCATCCGGAACTGTACCATCTGATAATCGCCGCGCTTGTAAATATCGAATCCGAAGCCGGCGCCGTACAAATTGTCGAGCTGCTCGCGAAACCGTTTCGTCTCGGGATACGCCTGGCTGCCTCTGCGCAGCACAAACGGAATGAGCGCCGTTTCCGTCACGGTGTCTTCCTCAAGCGGGCAGCCGATATAGACGGAGATCGCGAACGTTTTGAACTGCTGGGTAGGAAGCACGTGAACGCGTATATTGCGAGACGTGCCGCGTTCGAAATGTATTTGCTTCAAAGGCGAAACAACTCCCTTCATAGTCCCTGGTTACCTTCCTTTCGTATCCATTCCATTATATTCCTCCAGAAATAGAAGAAGCAACCTTCGGAACAGGTTACTTCTATCCAATGCCTTATTTGCAAAAAATATGTTTGCCGATTTGCTTCACTTGCGGCCGGCTCCAAATCCATTTGGACGTAGCAGTCGCAGGGTTAAAGTAGTAGATGCAGCCTCCGGTGGGATCCGATCCGTTGAGGGCTTCCTGTACGGCTTTCTTCGACGATTCGTCGGGCGTCAGCCATATTTGTCCGTCGGCGACCGCCGTAAACGCGCCAGGCTGAAAAATGACGCCTGACACCGTGTTCGGAAAGCTGGCGTGCTTCACCCGGTTGAGGATTACCGCCGCAACCGCGACTTGGCCGATGTATGGCTCGCCGCGCGCTTCGCCATGCACCGCATTGGCCATTATATTCAAATCCTGCTGCGACAAGCCAAGCTTGGTGGAAGGCGCCATCCCTGCGTTCGTGGAAGCCGGCGGCTGTGCGGCTCCTCCCCCGCCGCCTCCTCCTGCAGCTGCTCCTGCACCGGTCTGAGAGCCCGGCAACCAAGGAGGCAAGTCTGCAGCGGACGCTTTCCAGTTTTTCGTCGCTTCCCACAGCTTCAGCTTCGTTTTGCTTCCGGCAATGCCGTCCACACGCAAGCCGAAATCGGATTGGAACCACTTGAGTGATTTCAACGTTTTATATCCGAAATCGCCGTCGACCTTCCCAGTGTAAAAGCCCAAATATTTTAATCGCCCTTGAAGCTCGTATACATCCGCCGTCCCGCTGGCGCCATAGCGAATTTCATTGGCGCTGAACGTCTGCGTCGTATTCATTCGATGTTTCAATTCGATTCCGGCAATTAAAACCAATACCATGCAAACGGTAATAACGACCAATCGCTTGTTCATTCCGATTACTCACCTTTCTCTCCAACGTAATGGCAACCTTTTTAAGGTTATTATGAGAAAGGAAGTCAGCTTCTATTCAGTGAAAAGAGGGAATGCCTGGGCATTCCCTCTCTGAAAAAGTATCGCTTATGAACTCATTCGATTGATCTGATACTGCTCCATGGTAACGAGCACTTCCCTCGGCTTGCTGCCCTCGTATGGGCCTACAATGCCGCGGGCTTCCATCGTATCGATCAAGCGGGCGGCTCTTGTATAACCGACGCGCATTCTGCGCTGCAATAGCGAGACGGACGCCTGCTTCGCCTCCAATATGATCTGAACGGCTTGATCGTATAATTCGTCCTCGACCTGATCCTGCGTATCCTGCTGCTCTTCCACTTGCGGGACCATGTCTTCCACATAATTCGCCTGGCCTTGCGTGCGGACATAGTTGACGACCGCTTCGACTTCCTGATCGGACAAAAACGCGCCTTGCACCCGCACCGGCTTCGAAGCGCCCATCGGCAGGTAAAGCATGTCGCCGCGGCCAAGCAGCTTCTCGGCGCCGACCATATCGAGGATCGTTCGGGAATCGACTTGAGAAGAAACGCCGAACGCAATACGCGAAGGAATATTCGCTTTAATGACGCCCGTAATGACGTCGACCGACGGCCGCTGCGTGGCGATGATCAAGTGAATGCCCGCCGCCCGTGCCATTTGCGCCAGCCGGCAAATCGAATCTTCTACATCGTTGGCCGCCACCATCATCAAGTCCGCAAGCTCGTCCACAATGACGATGATATACGGAAGGGGCGCTCCGGTTTGCGTCTCGATCAGCATCGAATTATACCCTTCGATGTTGCGCGTACCGCTCTTGGAGAACAGCTCGTACCGCTTCTCCATCTCGACTACGACTTTCTTAAGCGCCAGCGATGCTCTTCTCGGGTCTGTCACGACGGGAGCGAGCAAATGCGGAATGCCGTTATAGACGTTCAGTTCCACCATCTTCGGGTCGATCATCAAAAATTTCACTTCGTCCGGTTTAGCTTTATACAGCACGCTTGTAATAATGCCGTTGATGCACACCGATTTACCTGAACCCGTAGCTCCGGCAACGAGCATGTGCGGCATACGCGCCAAATTGCCGACAATCGGCTGGCCGGATATGTCGCGGCCCAGCGTGATGGACATCTTCGCGGCCGAATCCTGGAATGCCGGGCTTTCCATCACTTCGCGCATCGTGACGACGGAAACTTCCATATTCGGAACTTCGATGCCGATCGCGGACTTGCCCGGTATCGGCGCTTCCATCCGAATGTCTTTGGCTGCCAAAGCCAATGCGATATCGTCCGTCAAGCTGACGATCCGGCTTACTTTCACCCCGACATCCGGTTGAATTTCATACCGGGTAACGGCCGGGCCCCGTACCACCTCAAGCACTTTCGCCCGAACGCCGAAGCTTTCCAGCGTCGCTTCCAGTTTGCGGGCCACCGCCTTGTAGTCCAGCGCATCGGAACCTTTGCCTGCCGCAGGTTTCGATAGAAGCTGCAGCGACGGCAATTCATAAGGCACCTCGAGCGGTTTGTTGCGGATATCGAATTCTTCTGCGGACAAATCCTCTTCGCCGTCCGTTTGCGCAGCTGCCTCCATCGCTTTCTGCTGCTGCGGAGCGGAGACGACGGCCGCCGCGGGTGTGCCGGACGTTTGTTTGCCATGGGTCGAACCGATTTCGGTTTCCTGTTTGACCTGTTCTTGAAAATCACGTATCACCGGTATCGCCGGATCTGCATCCTGTGCCTCGTAATCGCCGGCACCGCCCTTCAATGTATCGGGATATGCCGGATCCGGATCGGCGGAATAAACGGTAAGTTCTTCGGGGATTTCGTCCGCGGCGCCGCTGCCTGCCTTGGAAGGTTTGGCATCTTTGCCGCCGGAAGGATTAATCAATTCAAAGAACATCGAACGCTTTTTCGCCGGTTTCCGTTCTTTGCGTTCCGGCCGCAGCGTTTCCTCATCGAATTCGTCATCCATCGGGACGAACGCCGGTGCAAGCTTCCTCTTTTTGTCTTGCGACGCGTCCGTTGCTTTTTTCCGCTGTTTGTTTTGCTGCATAATCCGTTTTATGTATTGACCCAGAAGCGTATCCGCGAACGACTTCCGGCCTCGAATCCGCTCCACCAAATCTCCTAGCGAGATACCGGTTACGAGGATGAAGCCGGATACAAACAACGTATATTGAAGCAGACGCGCTCCCAAATTATCAAACAGGAAGTGAAACACAGCATACAGGAACGCGCCAACCATTCCGCCCCCTACGCCGTCGGTCAGTATCGTTTGTCCATCCGCTTTGGAACTCAATCCCGCTACAAGGCTCGTCCAGGTTTGGGACAAAATTTGTCCGTCCGTAAAATTCCCTTTCGGGAACAACTGGGCAAACAAACTGATATGACTCATCAGCAGTAGTGAAAGCAGGATGAGCAGCAGTCCGGTTTTACGGGACGTTCGCCAAACGGGCCATTCCCGTTTCATCATCACATACAGACCGGCATATATGAAAATAAGCGGAATGACAAAGTCCCACGTTCCAATCACAAAACGGAACAAATACGTCAGCGAACGGGCTACCGACCCTTCCCGGGATAAAGCGATAATTGATAATGTCAATATGACGATGCCATATAACTCGAACTTCAAGTTCGTCTTGATGCCTTTGCCCCGTTTCCTACGTTTGGCCAAGGTCGCTCACCCCCAAGACACTATTATACCATAAACTGGGGAAGAGCTGAAACGAGCCTTTTGAATCTCGTCGTTAGCCCTGCAACACCGGCTGAAACTCGATCATTCGTCCCGGCGCATACTGCGGATTTAAAAAATCTTGAGGATTGCAGCTCAAAAGCCGAACGATCATTGCTTGGTGGGGATTCACTTGCTGCACCTGCATCGTCACCCCGTTAATAACGAGTTCCACCGTCTTGGACTGCTCGACCGCCTCCATATTCTCCATGACCGCTTCGAGCGGAAGAATGCTGTAGTGAATCATTGCACAAACCCTCCCGATTGGCCATTGCGTCGTTCTTCGATCAAACGGTTCAGTTCGCGGATTCCTTCGCCGATCCCTCCGAGTGCATTAATCAATCCATATCTCACCGCATCCGGGCCAACAACCGACGTACCGATATCCCGGGTCAGTTCACCCGTTTTGAACATAAGCTCTTTAAATTTTTCTTCGCTGATTCTGGAATGGCCCGTAACGAAACGGATCACTCTATCTTGCATTTTATCCAGGTATTCGAAGGTTTGGGGAACGCCGATCACGAGCCCGTTTAGTCGAATCGGATGGATCGTCATCGTCGCCGTCTCCGCGATTAGCGAGTGGCTCGATGCAACTGCAATCGGCACCCCAATGCTGTGCCCGCCACCTAATACCAAAGTAACGGTCGGTTTGGACAACGTCGCAATCATTTCGGCAATCGCAAGACCAGCCTCGACATCGCCGCCTACCGTATTCAAAATGATCAAAACCCCTTCAATTTTCGGGTTTTGTTCTGCAGCTACAAGCTGTGGGATTAAATGTTCATATTTCGTCGTTTTATTTTGCGGCGGCAGTACGATGTGCCCTTCGATTTGCCCGATAATCGTCATGCAAAAAATATTCGATTCACCGGACGGCGTTACGGTTTGCCCTAATTGCTGAATTGCTTCGACGGTTGCGTTCTTTTTTGCGTCTTCCGCCGATGGCGGCTGCTGTTCCAATTTATTGTTAGACAGGCTGTACATATCGGGTATCCTCCCATGGTCTGATTTCTCCCATAGTATGGTTGTTCCGCCTTAAAATATGCGCAGGCCCCTGTAAAAAAAGACCTTACGAATGCATTCGCAAGGTCTTTGGACTGTTCTAACTATATGCAATGAACGGGCTATGACTGGTGGTTTGAATCAAACTTCCATGATGATTGGAAGGATCATTGGTCTTCTTCTGGTTTGTTCATATAAAAATCGTCCTAATGCGTCTTTCACATGCGTTTTAAGCGAAGCCCATTCGTTCACGTTCTCGTTCATCAAACGTTGAAGCGTGCTTGTCACGATACGGTTCGCCTCATCAAGCAGCCCTTCGGATTCGCGTACGTAAACGAAGCCGCGCGAAATGATGTCCGGGCCGGAAAGAATAGCGCCGTCCTGCTTACTGAGTGTCACCACTACGACCAAGATGCCGTCTTGCGATAACAGTTTGCGGTCGCGCAACACGATATTTCCTACATCGCCTACGCCGAGACCATCGATCAGCACATTGCCTGCAGGCACTTTGGAGCCTTTGCGGGCAACGCCGTCCTGAAACTCGACCGTATCGCCATTGTCGACGATAAAAATATCTTCTTTCGCAACGCCGACCGACTCAGCCAGCATGCCGTGCTGACGAAGCATCCGGTACTCCCCGTGAATCGGGATAAAATACTTTGGCTTCATCATGTTCAGCATCAGCTTAAGCTCTTCCTGGCTTCCGTGGCCGGATACATGCACACCGGTAATCGAGCCGGGACCGTAAATAACATGGGCGCCAATGCGCATCAGTTCATCGACGGTTCGTCCCACATATCGTTCGTTCCCCGGAATCGGAGTCGCTGCGATAATGACCGTATCACCCGGCAAAATATCCACTTTGCGGTGGGTCGAGCGGGCCATGCGGGTCAAAGCGGACATCGGCTCGCCTTGGCTGCCGGTCGACAGAATGACTACGCGATCCGCCGCAAGCTTGTTCACTTCTTCCGGCTCAATCAACATCCCGTCCGGAATGCGGAGATATCCCAGCTCGCTGGCAATGGTAACGACATTCACCATGCTGCGCCCGATCACCGTCAGCTTCCGCCTCGTGACTTCCGCTGCGTCGATCACCTGCTGAATCCGGTGAATGTTAGATGCAAACGTAGCAATAATGACCCGCTGCTTCGCCTTGCGGAATACTTCTTCGATTTCTGCGCCCACGCTTTTCTCCGACCCGGTATAACCTGGCCGCTCCGCGTTCGTGCTGTCGGACAAAAGCGCAAGTACGCCCCTGGCTCCGATCGCCGCCATCTTGTGCAAATCGGCATACTGCTCATTGACCGGCGTCTGGTCGAACTTGAAGTCCCCCGTATGCACCACGTTGCCTTCCGGCGTCTCAAGGCATACGCCTACGGAATCCGGGATACTATGGTTGGTCTTGAAGAACGTAGCGGTCATGCAACCCAGTTTTAGCTCCGAATCGGCCGTAATGACGATACGTTTCGTTTCTCCAAGCAGATTGGCCTCTCTCAACTTCGTTTCAATGAGTCCTAAAGTCAAGCGCGTTCCGTAAACCGGAACATTCAAATGTTTGAGTACATAAGGCAGTCCGCCGATATGGTCTTCATGACCATGGGTGATGACAATGCCCCTGACTTTATCCCGATTCTCTGTCAGGTAAGAAATGTCCGGAATCACGATATCGATCCCGAGCATGTCTTCCTCCGGAAATTTCAAACCGCAATCGATCACTACGATATCGTTTGCGTACTGCACCACATACATATTTTTGCCGATTTCACCCACGCCGCCCAGGGCGAAAATCGTAAGTTTGTCTATATTTTTTTTGGACAAGATAAATAAACCTCCTTGGGATTAATTGACGACGATATTTTCGTATGAACAAAAAACCAATATACCGCACCAGTCACTTGCCATCATTATACATGATCAAAATAAGCAATTACAAGTTGCTGCATTCAAGGCCGTAATCCCCTTGGTAAACCGTATTGTTTCCCAAAACAATAAAACCGATGCCGGGATGGCACCGATTTTGCCTCAAAAGAGCTCATTCAAACAACGCTGTAATGAACTGTCCTTCTTTTTCGGTTACATCCACGAGCGGCAAGCGTACGCCTCCAACCCTAATGCCTTTATGGTTTAATGCGAATTTCACTGGAGCCGGGCTCGGTACGCGGTGCGGACAAAAGAACAACCCGCGGAATATAGGCAGCAACTTGCCGTGAAGCTTAGCCGCACCTTGAACATCTCCCTGCAGATAGCAGTTTATCATATTTTTCATTTCTTTTCCAATTACGTGACTGGCTACGCTCACAATGCCGTGAGCTCCGACCGCCAGTGCGGGAAGCGCCGAGCTGTCGTCGCCGCTGTACACCGTAAATCCAGGCGCAGCGCCGTTTACGATCTGGGTCAGCTGGTCCGTATCCGCGCAGTCTTTCGTTGCGACAATATTCGGCACGTGCGAAAGGCGAATCGTCGTATCCGGATCGATGTTAATTCCCGTACGGCCTGGTACGTTGTAGAGGATAACCGGTATGTTGACCGATTCGGCAATCGTTTTAAAATGCTGATACAGCCCTTCTTGCGAAGTCCGGCTGTAGTAGGGAGCCACCAGCAGCAGCGCATCGACGCCTGCTTTCTCCGCCGCTTGGGACAAATGAATGGAATGTGCCGTATCGTTGCTGCCCGTACCGGCAATGATTTTGTAACGGCCGTTCGCGTGCTTTACTGCGGCGGCAAACAAACCAAGTTTCTCTTCTTCCGTCAATGTCGGCGATTCGCCGGTCGTTCCGCAAATGACGAGACTGTCGCTTTGCTGTTCATCGATTGCGTAATCCATCACCTTTTCAAATGCGGACCAATCCACCTGCAACTTGTCGTCAAAAGGCGTTACCAACGCTGTTATCAGTCTTCCGAAATCCACGACATGTCCTCCTAATCATTCATCTGTGCAATGCAAACTGTCTGTGAAGCGCGCGCACCGCCTTCGCCATGTCGTCTCCCTGAACGAGAACCCAGATCGTGGCATGCGAGTCGGCGGATTGCAGTATCTGTATATCTTCACTCGTCAAAGCTTCGACAATATTCGCCATAATTCCCGGCACGCCGCTCATGCCTCCGCCGATCACAGACACTTTCGCGCAATGGGGCGTAAGATACGGCTCGTAGCCGAGCTTTTGCAGCGTTTCCGCCGCTCGCTGGGCTTCATGGTCGAATACGGTGTATACGACGCCGGACGGGTTGACATTTATAAAATCGACGCTGATCCGCTGCTGCGCCATCGCTGTAAATACGCCAAGCTGAAGGTCGTAGCTACCTTCCTTCGCAAACACTTGGATTTGCGTTAAATTCGCGGCATTGGCGATTCCTGTCACGAAACGGTCATGTACCCCCGCGTCGTTCTTGATCGCATCCGTATGCGTGACCAAGGTTCCCGGATCTTTCGTGAACGTCGACCTGACGCGCACCGGAATGTTCGCATGCATCGCCACCTCGACGGCACGCGGATGAATCACTTTCGCGCCAAGATGCGCCATATTGCATATTTCCGTATACGATACGACGGATAACGGTCTCGCTTCCGACACAATCCGCGGGTCTGCCGTCAAAATGCCGCCGACATCCGTGAATATGTCGACGAGCTCGGCCTGAAGCGCTGCGCCGAGCGCTGTCGCCGACGTGTCGCTGCCTCCCCGGCCCAGCGTCGTGAAATCTCCCGACTTGGACGCTCCCTGGAAGCCGGCCACAATGACAACGTTTCCTTGTTCCAGCAGCTCCAGGATGCGATCGGGACGAATCGACAATATTTGCGCATTCCCATAATCGTCATTCGTCACAAATCCCGCCTGCGCACCGGTTAAAGCAACTGCCGGAATTCCTTCCGCATGAAGCAAACTGCACAAGGTAGCCGCCGATATCAGCTCGCCGCAGCAAAGAAGCATATCTCTTTCTCTGGCCGGCAGCCGATTGCCGTTATGGCTTATCCAATCCAATAAAGTGTCCGTTGCATAAGGCTCGCCCTTGCGACCCATAGCCGATACGACGATGACGAGTTTATATTGCTGCTGCAGCGCATCCCGGATATGTTCGATAACGTGTGCTCTGGCTTCGGCTGTGGATAGGGACGTGCCGCCAAACTTCTGCACCAAGATCTTCATCAAAGATCCCCCTTTTCCATCAAAGCCTTACAATGAAATAGGCAAAAACCTGGCTTCCTATGCGTCACAGGAAGCCAGCATGAACTGACAGCGGCGCGCCCCGAAACCCGGCGCATTCGCTACAGCGTATCGATTAGTTTTGTTCAATCGCAATATATTCCGCGATTTGCACCGCGTTCCAAGCTGCTCCCTTAAGCAGGTTGTCGGAAACGATCCACAGATTCAGCGCGCGCGGGTTGCTGAGATCTCGGCGAACACGGCCGACGAATGTCTCCAATTTGCCTGCAGCTTCCGTTGCAAGCGGGTATACTTGCTCCTCCGGATTGTCTTGAAGTACGATGCCCGGCGCATCGGCAAGCAATTGTTTTACTTCCTCGACGTCAAAATCCTGCTTGAGCTCAACGTAGACGGATTCGGAGTGCCCGTAGACAACCGGGATCCGTACGCACGTCGCGGTTACTTCAAGGGATTCGTCGCCCAGAATCTTCTTGGTTTCGTTGATCATTTTCATTTCTTCGTAAGTAAATCCGTTATCGACGAATTTATCGATTTGCGGAATCGCGTTAAACGCGATTTGATGCTTTTTCGGCAGCGATCCGACAGGCAGGATTTGCGGTTCCACCTCGTTGCCGGCCACGATTTCCTTGGATTGGCGCAGCATCTCGTCGATCGCACGCGCGCCTGCGCCGGACACCGCTTGATACGTCGATACGATGATGCGAGAGATGCCGTAGCGGTCGTAAAGCGGTTTAAGCGACTGCACCATCTGAATCGTCGAGCAGTTCGGGTTGGCGATAACGCCTTTATGTTCGTTGATTTTGTCCATGTTGACTTCCGGCACGACAAGCGGCGTTTCCGGGTCCATCCGGAAGGCGCTCGTATTGTCGACGCAGACCGTTCCGCGCTTGATCGCCTCCGGCACGAGTGTACGGCTTACGTCGCCGCCGGCGCTGAAAAGCGCAATGTCCACGCCGTCGAAGCTCTCCGGCTTCGCTTCTTCCAGCGTAATCTCACGGCCTTTATAGGAAAGCTTCGAGCCTGCGGAACGAGCCGACGATAGCAGCTTCAATTCGTTAATAGGGAAATTCCGTTCTGCGAGCAAACGGAGGATTTGTTCTCCAACGGCACCTGTTGCGCCCACTACTGCGACATTAAACAACTTTTGATTCGACATATGTTCGTCTCTCCCCTGCGGTTATGAATATATTGTAAGTAGGAATCAGTAGTTAAAGCGCTCGATCAGCATCGGTTGAAGCTGCTTGCCCTGAAGCGCCGCTTCGCAGGTTTCCATCACCAGATCCATTCGTGCGACCAGCGAGTTCGGCTTAACGGATGGTGCATCCTGTCCGAACGGCACAAAATAAATGTTCTTCGTTATAAGCAGCTTGCCGACGTTCATAGCGTTCAGTCCGAGTCCGTCATTCGTGGAAATCGCCAGCACGAGCGGCCGCTGATTGCGCATTTGCGCCTTCGCAGCCATGAGTACCGGGCTTTCCGTCATGGCGTTAGCCAGTTTGCTCGTCGTGTTTCCCGTGCAGGGCGCGATCAGCAACACGTCCAGCAGCTTGGAAGGGCCGAGCGGCTCTGCATCTACAATTGAAGAAATAATATCATTTCCTGTGATGTCTTTCAACTGTTTTTGCCAATTTTCCGATGTTCCGAACCTTGTATCGGTTGTCATGATCGTATTCGATACGATCGGCACGACATTGGCCCCGGCATCGACAAATCGCCGTATTTGCGGCATGACTTCAGCAAACGTACAATGAGATCCGGTCAAGGCGAACCCCACCGTTTTATTTTGCCAGTTCATTCCACATTCCTCCTCATCTCTGCATCTTCCATAACGATGCGGGTCAACGTGTCGGCAATGATGCGTCCAGCCGTTTTCGGCGCTACGATGCCCGGAAGTCCCGGAGCGAGCAAAGCTTTAACTCCTCTGCGTTCAGCATAGCGGAAGTCCGTTCCTCCCGGTCTGGAAGCAAGGTCGATAATGAGCGCACGGTGCGGCAAATTGGCGATCACCTGCGCCGTGACGATCATCGACGGGATCGTATTGAACAAATAATCCACCTGCGAAACATGGGAAATAAGCTCCTTCGTGTAAAACGGATTCAGGTTCATTTCCGCCGCGCGGGCGAAATATTCCGGCTTGTTGACGCCCATCCTTACTTTCGCGCCCATTCCCTGCAGCGTTCGCGCCAGTGTAATACCCGTTCTTCCGAATCCGAGCACCATCGAATTCGAGCCGTGAATCGTAATATCCGTGTTTTGGATCGCCATCATAATGGCGCCTTCCGCCGTCGGTATGGAATTGTAAATCGCCACATCGTCGCGGTCAAACAATTCGACAAGACTGATTTGATGTTTCGCGCACAAGTTGCGTAAGTACGGCTTTGCCATGCCCGTAAACACTCTGGCATGCTTCGGCAGCGCTGCTATATGCTCGTCAGTAAGCCGCAGCTCTTTCGAAGAAAACAAGCTTTCAACGGTCCCGTGATCGTCAGTGCCCACGGCAGGCAATATGATGGCATCCATTGCCTCAAGCGATTCGGGGACCAGCTCCGCCTTGGTGATTCCGCTAAACTGGTTTTGCAAATTATCGAATCCGATCAAGCATACGGATGCGTCCAGCTCGGAACATTTCAAGATCACCTCGAGCTGGCGCGCGTCGCCGCCGATCAGCGCTACTTGAATCCCGGTCAGCATTCATTCTCACCTCTTTCTTGTCGCCAGTCGGCGCCCTGGTTGTTCCCGACGTTGCGGCTGCGACGTATATCGTTCTCGGTAACTCATTTTATGCGAGTGCCCAAGGATGGGTTACAATCCGCAAACATGAAAACAGCACCTCGCAAATCCGGCTCGTTGGCCGAAATGCGAGGTGCTGTTGGGTATTCATCTATAAGAAAAAGCGAAGCTTTTTTATTTCGTTCCCGTATGTCCGAAGCCGCCCGCGCCCCGTTCCGTATCGTCGAGCACAGCTACTTCTACGAGCCGCACGCTTGGCACGATCTGAAACACCATTTGGGCGATTCGTTCCTTGCGCTGAACTACGAAAGGTTCTCTTCCGTGGTTGATGAGCAGCACCTTCACTTCGCCCCGGTAATCGGCATCGATCGTGCCTGGCGAATTCAGCGTCGTAATGCCGTGCTTGAAAGCGAGGCCGCTGCGCGGTCGAATTTGCGCTTCCAGCTCAGCGGGCATGGCAAGAGCGAAACCGGCAGGGACTAGCGCCCGTTCGCCCGGGCCGAGCGTTATCGGCTCCCCAACCGCCGCATACAGGTCGAAGCCGCTGGCTAATTCGGACATTTTCTGCGGCAGCGGGATATCTTCATTTCCCGGGAGCCGCATGATTTGAACTTGAAACCCGTCAGACAAGCTGATCCCTCCTAAACCCCTGAATCGCCTGATCGGACGTGCCTACCATAGCTAACGCGAAAGGATGGGACATCATGTCCGCCGTCAGCTCGCGAATATGCTCCATCTCCACCTCTTCGATTCGTGCAATCATCTCGTCCAGACTGTAATGACGGCCGAGCATCAGCTCGTTTTTGCCGAGACGGTTCATTCGGCTGCTTGTGCTTTCCAGGCTGAGAATGAGACTTCCCTTCATCTGCTCTTTCCCTTTTCGCAGCTCCGCCGGCGACAAGCCTTTATCCTTGATCTCGCCAAGCAGCTCAAGCGTAACCTTCAGCACTTCCTCTGTCTGTTTCGGCGCCGTTCCCGTATACACGGTGAACAGCCCGCCGTCCTGGTACGAAGAATGATAGGAATAAACGGAATAAGCCAGTCCGCGCTTCTCGCGGATTTCCTGAAACAGTCTGGAACTCATTCCGCCGCCGACCGCGTTGTTCAGCAAAATCATCGCGTACAGCCGCTCGTCCTTTGCCGATAATCCCGGCAGCGACAGACAGATATGATTTTGCTCGGTCTTCTTCTGCTTATATTGCAGCTCGTGATGGAAGCCGAGCTGTTCGATAGCGGTGGTCGATCCTTCAACGGAAAACGCGCTGAAATGCCGGCCGATCAGCTCCATCACATCGTCGTTTACGTTGCCGGCAATGCTGATCACCGTATTGGCGATGGTATAATGCTTCGCCATGTAGTCTTTCAGAGTATCCGAGCTCATCGCCGATAAATTTTGCTCCGTGCCGATGATCGTCTGCCCAAGCGAATGGCTGCCAAACGCCGCCTTTGCGATCAAATCGTGCACCATATCGTCCGGCGTATCGTCGTACATCGCGATTTCTTCGAAGATGACGTTTTTTTCTTTCTCCAGTTCCCCGGTATCGAATACGGAATGAAAGAACATATTGGAGAGCACTTCGACGGCAAGCGGCAAATGCTCATCCAGCACCTTGCAGTAATAGCACGTATATTCCTTGGAAGTAAAGGCATTCACGTTGCCCCCGATGCCGTCGAAAATTTCGGCGATATCCTTGGCGGAATATTTATCAGTTCCTTTAAAGAGCATATGTTCGATAAAATGGGAAATGCCGTTATTTTGCGAAGTTTCGTTTCTCGATCCGGTTTTCACCCAGATGCCGAAAGCAACGGACCGACAGGTCGGAATTTTTTCCAAAACGACTCTGAGACCGTTGTTAAGCGTATGTTTTTCCAAGCAATAGCCTCCTTGATGAAGCAATAATATTTAGATATTAACATTATTGACCTGTCGACTCAACCTCGGGGATTCTTGCCGGCGACAATACTTCGCTGACGGTTCCGAGGGCAAGCCCTTTGCTTTTGATGGAACGGATCATTCCTTTGAGCGCCCGGTTGCTCGTATCGGTTGGATGCATGAGTATCAGCGTGCCCGGCTCCACGCGATCCGCGATTTTCCGAACGACCGACGAAGGGTCGGGCTTTTTCCAATCCACCGTATCCAGTGTCCATAAAATGGTCTTCAAGTTCAGCTCATGCGCAATATCGACGGTCATTTTATTATAATCGCCCGACGGAGGCGCAAACAGCTTGTTTTCCAGGCCCGCTTCCTTCAAAAGCGCTTCGGTCCGGGAAATTTCCGTCGTTTGCTGGGCGCGGCCAAGCTTGCTCATATCCTTGTGCGTGTATGCGTGATTGCCCGGTTCGTGCCCCGCCTCTACGATTTTTTGCGCGGTCGGAATGTTTTTTTTGAGCCAGGTGCCGTCAAAAAAGAACGTAGCGTGAACATTCTCGGTGCGGAGCGTCTCGAGCATCGGAGCCAAATACTCGTCGCCCCATGCGACGTTGATCATCAAACCGACCATCTTTTTGTTCGGATTGCCCTTGTAAATCGGCTGCGAGCCAAGCTCCTCAAGGCCCACTTTCGGCGGAATTTCGCGGTACTGCAGCTGCAGCGGTTCCGCAAAAGCGCGCTGTTCGGCCAGCTCCAGCGTGCGTTCGATATCGACTTCCAGCCCGTTATAGCCCGGAATGGCTTTCCATACCGAATCGATTTTGGCGTCAATCGGTTCCACCCGACGTTTTTCGGCCTCCGCTTTGATCTGTTCCAGCACTTGCGCTTTGCGTTTTTCGTTCTGCTGCCCCCAGCCGCTCCAAATGCCGCCGCCCTGCGATAGCTCCGCTACCCCGGAGCTGCTCACCGCCACTTCGCCGGTATGATTGTAAGCATACTGTACAAACCGGTCTACCGCGGTCGATTGCTGCAGCCCAAACGTCACACCGCCGAGACACAGCGCCGCGAACAATAATTGATTTCGCTTCATGACACGACTCCCGTCATAGCTTGATTGTCCCATACTTATGCGGCTCAGGACAAGTTTAGACCATGATCCGCAGGCTGCTTTTCGAACTAGTGTCTCCTGTGCACTGCTGAGGCGCGCCAAATAGCAGCAAAACTAAGCGGAGTCCATTGCGTCGCCGTAACCGATCCGATGGCCGGACATAACAAAAAAGAGACAGACATCTCTGGCTCTTTCTTCTTACTTGCTTAAGGGAAGGGAGCTCCCTTAAGCGAATATTAAGCTTGGGCTGGCGCTTCGGCGGTTAGTACCGCTTTACGCGACAAATTGATGCGGCCCTGCGCGTCGATTTCGGTCACTTTCACTGTAATTTTATCGCCGATCTTCACGACGTCTTCCACTTTGGCTACGCGCTCGGTGGAAATCTGGGATATATGCACCAAACCTTCTTTACCCGGCAAAATTTCCACAAACGTACCGAATTTCTCGATCCGTTTTACCGTACCAAGGTATACTTCGCCAACGATCACTTCGCGAACGATGCCTTCGATGATTTGACGCGCTTTCTCGTTCATTTGCTCATTGGAAGAAGCGATGAATACGCGGCCGTCTTGCTCGATATCGATTTTTACGCCGGTCTCTTCGATAATTTTGTTGATGATCTTGCCGCCCGCACCGATGACGTCGCGGATTTTGTCCGGATTGATCTGCATCGTAAGAATCTTCGGCGCATAGGGGGAAAGCTCCGTCTTCGGCTGGGAGATCCGTTCCAGCATTTTGCCCAAAATATGCATCCGGCCGGACTTGGCTTGCTCCAGCGCTTGCGTAAGAATCGCGCGGTCAATTCCGTCGATTTTAATATCCATTTGCAGCGCGGTTACCCCTTTGGCTGTCCCTGCCACTTTAAAGTCCATGTCGCCCAGATGGTCTTCCATCCCCTGGATGTCGGTCAAAATCGAGAAATGCTCCCCGTCCTTGATTAGACCCATCGCAACACCGGCAACCGGTGCTTTGATCGGAACGCCAGCATCCATCATGGCCAGCGTGCTTGCGCAGATGCTTGCCTGAGAAGTCGAGCCGTTCGATTCGAGTACTTCAGATACGAGTCGGATCGTGTACGGAAACTCGGTTTCCGAAGGAATAACCGCAACAAGCGCGCGTTCGCCAAGAGCGCCGTGTCCGATTTCGCGTCGGCCTGGCGGGCGAAGCGGTCTGGCTTCCCCTACGCTGAACGGCGGGAAGTTATAGTGATGCATGAATCGTTTCGTTTCTTCGAGGTCGATACCGTCGAGAATTTGAACGTCTCCGAGCGCGCCGAGCGTACATACGCTGAGTGCTTGCGTTTGGCCGCGCGTGAATAAACCGGAGCCGTGCGTACGAGGCAGCAAATTAATGTCGCATTCGATCGGACGAATTTCATCCAGCCCTCGACCGTCCGGGCGCACCTTATCATGCGTAATCAAGCGGCGCACTTCTTCTTTGACGATGTCGTAGAGTGTTTCTTTGACATCGGCAAGCAAGTCCGGCGTTTCCGCATACACGTCCGTGAAATGCTGCACCGCATCGGCGTTGACCGCGTCGATTGCTTCCTGTCTTGCGTGTTTCTCGGGAATTTTGATCGCTTCGACGAGGCGTTCTTTCGCGAAAGCGCGAACCGCTTCATTTACTTCGGTGTCAACGCTGTGCAGTTTTACTTCCATCTTCGGCTTGCCTGTGTCCAGAACGAATTGTTCCTGAATGGCAACGATTTTGCGAATTTCATCATGCCCGAACATGATCGCTTCCAGCATGACTTCCTCCGGCACTTCGTCCGCTCCGGCCTCAACCATCATAATCGCGTCCTTCGTTCCGGCCACAACCAGATGAATGTCGCTTTTGTCCGCTTGCTCCAACGTCGGGTTAATGATGAACTGACCGTCCACGCGCCCTACTATGACACCGCCGACCGGACCGTTAAACGGCACATCGGAGATGCTGAGCGCAGCGGACGTACCGATCATCGCCGCGATTTCCGGCGCGCAATCTTGATCCACGCTCATGACCATCGCTACGATCTGTACATCGTTCCGGAATCCTTCCGGGAACAACGGACGAATCGGCCGGTCCGTCAAGCGGCCTGCCAAAATGGCCTTTTCGCTCGGACGTCCCTCCCGTTTAATGAACCCTCCGGGAATTTTCCCGACAGAATAAAGCCGCTCCTCATAGTTTACGGTGAGCGGGAAAAAGTCAAGATCTTTCGGCTCTGCGGAAGCCGTTACCGTACACAGAATCACCGTTTCCCCATAGCGGGCAACGACGGCTGCATTGGCTTGCTTCGCAAGTCGGCCGGTTTCAAGGATGAGCGTGCGACCGCCCAGCTCCATCTGCACCTTTTTCTCCATATTCAACCTCCTTAATATTGAACCCGTACCTTTCTGGGACGCTTGTCCCTCAGAACGGATTACTAATGCTTATGTACCTTCACTTATCCATTTCTGCATACTGGCTAGTATTTCCTTCTTTTCGGCAAAACATTAGGAAGGATTTACGCTCCATATGAAAAACAACCGCGCCGCCCTGGCATCCGACCGCCGAAGGCGTTCGCGCTACCTGTGACAAACGTGGTTGCTTTGTTGTTTGCTGACGATTAACGGCGCAGACCGAGTTTTTCGATCAGGGCGCTGTAACGTTTTACGTCTTTGTTTTTCAAATACGTAAGCAGCTTACGGCGTTGGCCGACCATTTTCAGCAGACCGCGACGAGAATGATGATCCTTCTTGTGCGTCTTCAGATGGCTGGTCAAGTTCACGATGTTTTCCGTAAGAATGGCAATTTGTACTTCAGGAGATCCTGTGTCGCTTTCATGCGTCTTGTGCGTTTGGATCAGTTCCTGTTTACGCTCTTGTGTCAATGCCATGCTGAGTCACCTCCATAATAATTATAGTATGTTTCCTATCACCTAAAGCCCAGAGCCCGTCGGAGTGCTCGGTGCTCCATGCCAAGGTGTCGATTCAGCCGATCCGGTCGGACCGTATCGACAACGTTTCAAAGTATAACACAACTCTCGCATAAAAGTAAAATGAATTACGAGTTTTGTACGGACTTTCTTTCTCGGACGATGGATCGGGCTTTATCCGCATCGCTTGCGATCTGCGCAATCAACTCCTGCACGGATGTAAACTTGCGTTCTTCCCGTATGAATTCAATCAGGCTGACCGCTACTTCTTCACCGTAAATATCTTGAGAGAAATCGAATAGATGAACCTCCAGCGTCGGCTCCGCCAAATCCGATTCGAACGTGGGCTTCACACCGATGTTCATGACGCCTCCGTACAAGCGGTCCCCTACGCGGGCTTCAACGGCATATACGCCGTTTGCAGGGATGATATACGGCTCGGAAACCCGGATATTGGCCGTCGGAAAGCCGATCGTTCTTCCCCTCGCTTCGCCGTGCACGACCGTTCCCCGCAGCAGGTACGGGCGGCCCAGCAGCGACATCGCTTCCCTCACTTCGCCGCGCAGCAAATGCTCTCTGACCAGCGTGCTGCTTACTTTGCGGCCCTGCAAAGAAAACTGCCTCACAATTTCTACTGCGAACCGCCCTTTCGCGAGCTCGCACAACGTATCCGGCGTGCCGGCGCCTTTATGGCCGAACCTGAAATCGAAGCCTACGAAAACGCTGTTTACGTTGAGCGGAATCAGAATGTTTTCCACAAATTGTTCCGGCGTCAAGTGCATAAACGATTCGCTAAAGTTTACAATATAGGTCGTATTTACGCGCAGCTCCCGCAGCAACGTCTGCTTTGCGGCAAGCGGCGTAATAATTTTCGTATACGTATCCATTCCTAGCATTTGTCTCGGATGCGGATGGAACGTCATGATCGCCGCCGGCACATGCAGCTCGGCGCCTCGCTGCACGGCCCGATGAATCACTTCCTGATGTCCGAGATGCACACCGTCGAAGTCTCCGATCGCAAGCACCTGCGGACCGGCGTTTGGTTCAACATTCTGCAGAGGATACTGCAGTTCAACCGTTTGCATGGAGATTTCGTCACCTACAATTCATTTCTGACAAGCAAGTCAAATCGCATGGAACCAGCATGTCTAAGAAAATATTTTCACTGGGGTTAGCAGATGCTGCGCCCCATCCCAGTCGAAGATACCGAGAAGCTTGTGATCTTCGGAAAAACCGGCCACCTGGACAACGCCATCCGGCACCGCCGTCAAAAGGCCGTCCGAACGGTCCATACGGAGCTTCTGCCCTTGAACGGCTCGTACCGCTTGCTCCGCGTTCAATCGAACCGAAGGCATATGCGAGAGCGCCTGCTCCATCGAAAGCAGCTTGTCGCCAAGCTCCCCCCGCGCATGCAATTCCTCGATCTGCTCCAATGTGAGACAGCTTTCCGGTCCTATGGCGCCCGTAGACGTGCGAACTAGCAAGGCCATCACTGCGGGAACGCCGAGCGCTTTGCCGATATCGACGCACAAGGTGCGGATATACGTTCCTTTCGAGCACTGCACGCGAAAGCGAACCTCCGGATATTCGCCGGACCAGGATGTTTCGAGAATATCGATCCGGTAAATCGTGACGGTTCGAGCCTTGCGTTCCACAACGATACCTTCACGGGCCAGTTCGTACAATCTTTTGCCGTCCACCTTCACGGCCGAGTACATCGGAGGGGTCTGCTCAATGTCGCCGACGAAACGCGAAATCGCCTCCGTCACTTGCTCCGGCGAAAGTTTCCGTCCGACGTCTTCCTCACGGGCGACCACATTCCCTTCGGCATCCTCCGTATCCGTAGCGAGCCCAAGACGCAAAGTAGCTTCGTACTCCTTCGGCAAGTCTTGGATGTACTCCACCAATCGGGTAGCTCGTCCGATACAGAGCGGAAGCACACCCGTAACAGCCGGATCCAGCGTCCCGGTATGCCCGATCCGTTTGATTTTTAAAATGCGCCGCACTTTGGCCACAACATCGTGGGATGTAAATCCTTTCGGTTTCCATACGGGCAATATGCCTTCCAAACTCATGAGAGCGCCTTACCTACTTCCTTCACGACCTGGTCGATCGCTTCTTTCAGAGAGCCGGATACTGTACATCCGGCCGCACGAACATGTCCGCCGCCGCCGAACCGTTTGGCGATTTCCGCCACATCGGCTTGTCCTCCTGAACGAAGGCTTACTTTGACGACGCCGGGTTGTTTTTCCTTAAACAGCATCCCCACCTCGACGCCTTCGACGTTTCGCGCGTAATTGACCAAGCCGTCCATATCGTCATTCGAAGCGCCCGTGTCTGCCAAATCGTCCAGAGTGACCGACAGCCAGGCGACCCGGTTTCGATGCGCGAACGAAAGCGTGCTCAATCCTTTACGCAATAGGGATACTTGCGATATGGTCATTGTTTCCAAAAACTTCTCCGCAAGCTCATGGCCTTTCACGCCGCGGCCGAGCAGGTCCGCTGCGATCTGAAGCACCTTGGGCGACGTGCTGGAATAACGAAAGCCCCCGGTATCAGTCAAAAGACCGGTATAAATGCAATCGTTCAGCTCCGGCGTGAATTCGACGCCGAGCGTCACCGCCAAATCATACAGTACCTCTACAGTTGCCGCCGCATCCGCTCGAACCAAATTGACGGTCCCGAACAAATCGTTCGTGGCATGGTGATCTATGTTGAGAAGCTTCGCACCGTGCTCAAAGCATTGGTACACTTCTCCGATCCGCCCGAAATCGGCACAATCGACAGATATGACAAAAGCGAAATTACGTTCCGGCGCTTGTGAGGCGTACTGGACGACGGGATTATCACCGCCAAGAAATTGAAACTTTTCCGGGATCGGCCCTTCATTGATCAATGTGAACCGTTTGCCTAACGCCTTCAAAATAAACGCCGCCGCAAACGTAGAACCGGCAGCGTCCCCGTCCGGCTGGACGTGGGACACTACCAGAAAATCATCATGCACGCGAATAAATTCGGCTGCTTCCTTCAAATGAACTTCGTATGACTCCAACATCATACACCCGGCTTCTCATCATTGATTTGATGCAGCAGCGTTTCGATCTTGCTGCCGTAATCAATCGAGGCGTCGAATTTGAAGAGCAGTTCCGGAATTTTCCGCATCCGAATTCGCTTGCCGAGCTCGGAACGAAGGAAGCCGCTGCTGCGCGAGAGCGCCTTGAGCGTTTCGGCCTTTTGCTCATCGCTGCCGAGCACGCTCAAAAATATTTTGGCCTGGGAGAAGTCATTCGTTACGTCAACTCCGGTAACGGTAATGAAGCCGATCCGCGGATCTTTCAGTTCCGATTGAATAAGCTGACTCAGTTCCTTCTTGATCTGCTCCCCGACTCTTCCGACGCGTATTTTGGCCATGCCGTATCACCTCTCAACAGTTTCCATTACGAAGGCTTCAATGATATCCCCTTCTTTAATATCATTAAATTTATCGAGAGATATACCGCACTCGTAGCCTTGCGCTACATCTTTTGCGTCATCCTTGAATCGCTTCAGGGAATCGATCTTACCTTCGTATACGACGATTCCGCCGCGTACAAGACGGGCTTCAGCGTTGCGTGCAATTTTACCCGAGGTGACCATACACCCGGCAATCGCACCGACTTTGGAAACTTTAAACACGTTGCGAACTTCAGCCTGGCCGATGACCACTTCTTTGAAGGTCGGGTCAAGCAAGCCCTTCATCGCTTGCTCGATTTCTTCCATCACTTTATAAATAATGCTGTGCAGGCGAATATCTACTTTTTCCTGGTCTGCCGTATTTTTCGCTTGCGGCTCCGGACGAACGTTAAAGCCGATGACGATCGCATTGGAAGCCGATGCCAAAATAACGTCGGACTCGGTAACGGCGCCTACGCCGCTGTGCAAAATTTTAACGCGCGCGCCTTCGACGTCGATCTTCTCGAGCGAGCCTTTGAGCGCTTCGGCCGAACCTTGCACGTCGGCTTTGATGATCACATTGAGGTCTTTAATTTCACCCTCTTTGATCTGTTTATACAACTCATCAAGCGTAACCCGCGCGTTGGCGCCCATCTCGGACTGTCGCAGCGTGACGGCGCGCTTCTCGGCGATCGCCCTTGCTTTGCGCTCATCCTCAAAGGCGAGGAACGGATCACCGGCTTGCGGCACCTCGGTCAGACCGGTAATTTCCACCGGTGTGGACGGGCCTGCTTCCTTAAGACGCTTGCCTTTGTCGTTCACCATGGCACGCACGCGGCCGAAGCATACACCTGCAACGAAGCTGTCGCCTACCTTCAGTGTACCGTGCTGGATCAAAATACGCGCAACCGGGCCTTTACCTTTATCCAGCTCCGCTTCAATAACGGTTCCTCTCGCACGCTTGTTCGGATTCGCTTTGAATTCCTGAACTTCAGCAACGAGAAGAATCATGTCGAGCAAATTATCAAGTCCCATACGCTGCTTTGCGGAAATGTTGCAGAAGATCGTATCTCCGCCCCATTCTTCCGGCACAAGCTCGTATTCGGTCAATTCCTGCTTGATCTTGTCCGGATTCGCATCCGGCTTATCGATTTTGTTCACCGCGACAATGATCGGAACTTTGGCCGCCTTCGCATGGGCAATCGCCTCAATCGTCTGCGGCATAACGCCGTCGTCCGCGGCTACGACGATAATGGTAATATCGGTCACTTGCGCGCCGCGGGCACGCATGGACGTGAACGCTTCATGGCCCGGCGTATCCAGGAACGTAATTTTCTTCCCGTTCGTTTCCACTTGGTACGCACCGATATGCTGCGTAATGCCTCCGGCTTCGCCTTCCGTTACGTTCGTTTTGCGAATAGCATCCAGGAGCGTCGTCTTCCCGTGGTCGACGTGTCCCATGATCGTTACGACCGGCGGACGTTCGAGCAAATCTTCTTCTTCGTCTTTTTCTTCAAACTGCTCGAACTTGTCTTCCTCGACCGGAATTTTCAGTTCGACTTCTACTCCGTAATCCGAAGCGAGCAGTTGAATGGCGTCGAGATCGAGTTCCTGGTTGATCGTTGCCATAACGCCGAGGAACAGCAGCTTCTTGATCACTTCGGAAGCGTCTTTATGCAGTGATTTAGCAAGCTCGCCAACGGTCATTGTGCCGCGCACGATAATTTTCTTCGGCGTGTTATCGATTTTCGGTTTTGGCGCTTCCTGTTGATTTCTTCCGCCGCGGCCCTGATGCTTCGAATTGCCGCGGTACTGCGAACCCCGGTTGCCCCCTGGCTTATTATCGTCGAACCGCTTTTGGTTCGGTTTGGTTTTCTTAGCCGCCTTGTTCTTGTTCGCATCGTCCCTGTCGGCATCCACCGCCGGCGGTGTAAACTGTCTCGGGGGAGCCGACGCACTGAAACGGTTGTTGTCGCTGCTGCGATTGCCGTTGTTGCTGCCGCTGTTATTGCCGCTGCGTTGGTCGAAGCCACCGCTGCGACGTTGGCCGCCGCTTTGGCCGCCTTGACCTTGACCCGCACCTTGGCCGCCTTGCGGACGGCTCTGGCCTGGTCCACGGTTTCCTTGTCCGCCGCCGGACGAGCCTTGTTGGCCGCCGCGGTTGTTCGGATTGCCGCCATAGCCTTGGCCTTGACCGCCGCCTTGGCCTTGCGGTCTGCGATCGCCTTGGCCCTGATAACCGCCTCCGCGATTGCCTTGACCGCCGCCTTGGCCCTGATAACCGCCTCCGCGGTTACTTTGACCCGACTGACCTTGTCCTTGACCGCGATTACGGTCAAATCCTGGACGGTCCCCCTGCCGCTGTTGGCCGTTGCCACCCTGTCCCTGGCTCGGGCGATTTTCGCCTTCGCCTTGTCCTTGCGGTCTGCGGTCGGGTTGCGACTGTCCACCGCTCGTTGGTCTTGGCGTCGCCGATTGGACTTGTGCCTGCTGCTTTTGTTCCGGTTTCGGCTGTACCGCTACCGTCGGCTGCTTGTTTTCGTTTCTCGGCTGCTGCTTTTCTTGCGGTTTGGCGCCGGCGCCTGTTCCGCCATCTCGTTTGGCTGCTGCGTTTGCTTTTACGTCTTTGAAAAATTTCTCTACACTATCCACCGCATCGTTCTCCATTACGCTCATATGATTGTTGACCGGAATTCCAATTCTTTTCAAAATCGTAATAATCTCTTTACTGCTCATATTCAATGACTTGGCATATTCGTACACTCTGAGTTTATCTTTATTATTGTCTTGTTTCGTCAATACTGTCCACCTCCGTACAATTTCCTACTGCTTCATAAGCATCCGCGCAAATCCGGCGTCCGTGACCGCAATCGCGACCCGTGCCTCTTTGCCGATACTGTCTCCCAGCTGTTCCCTTTGGCCTGTCAGTAGAAGGGGAACTCCGTAGTAGCTGCACTTATCATTTATTTTCTTGAGCGTATTTTCCGACGCGTCTTCGGCTACGATAACAAGCTTCGCTTCCCCGCCGCGCACCGATTGAATGACCATTTCCTCACCGGTTATGACCTTTCCGGCGCGCATCGCAAGCCCGAGATTGGAAAAAAAGTTTTTATTCATCCTCGTCATCCACCGCGTCTTTTCCGGCTATAAATTCGTCTTCCACCTTGATGAAATCTTGCTCAAGCGAATCGTATATTTCCGGTGATACCGTAGATTTCAACGCGCGGTCGAGCGCTCGAGATTTTTTGGCCAGCTTGAAGCAGGAAAGTTTCCCGCATAAGTAAGCGCCCCGGCCGGCCTTTTTGCCGCTCAAATCGATCAAAAGCTCATCGTTTGGCGTTTTGACCACGCGGATCAGCTCTTTCTTCGCCATCATTTGCTGGCAGGCGACACATTTACGCAGAGGTATTTTTCTTGGCTTCATCGGATCTCATCCCCTCCCCGCACGATGCGTCTTTTAATCGATACTGACCGAATCCTGATGCATCCCGTCGGACTCGGATTTCGGACGGCCGTATTCCTGCTCCGCCTGTGTTTCACTCTTAATATCGATTTTCCAGCCGGTCAATTTTGCAGCCAATCTTGCATTTTGTCCTTTAATCCCGATCGCAAGCGAAAGCTGATAATCCGGCACGATGACACGAGCCATCTTCTCCGCTTCAAATACATGCACCTCGAGGACTTTGGACGGGCTGAGCGCATTGGCCACATATTCTTCCACGTTTTCCACCCAACGCACGATATCGATCTTCTCGCCTTTCAGCTCCGTGACGATCGTTTGGACGCGCATTCCTTTCGGGCCGACGCAAGAGCCGACAGGGTCGACTTCCGCGTTACGGGAATAAACGGCGATCTTGGAGCGGAAGCCGGCTTCTCTGGCGACGGAACGAATCTCGACGACCCCTTGGAAAATTTCCGGTACTTCCAGCTCGAACAGCCGTTTCAGCAGCCCCGGATGGGTACGGGACAATATAATTTGCGGGCCTTTGGTCGTGTTTTCCACTTTCGTAATGTACGCTTTGACCCGGTCTCCCTGCTTGAATTTATCTGTCGGCATCAGCTCGCCTAGCGGCATGGCCGCTTCGATTTTGCCGAGGTCGATATACAAATTGCGTTGATCCTGCCGCTGGACAATGCCGTTGACGATATCTTCTTCCTTATCAACATAAGCGTTGTAAATAAGTCCCCGCTCGGCTTCACGGATACGCTGCGTCACGACTTGTTTGGCGGTTTGGGCGGCAATGCGTCCGAAATCCCGCGGCGTCACTTCAATTTCCACGATATCGTTCAATTGATAGTTGCCGTTGATTTCCCGTGCAGCGTCGAGCGAAATTTCCAGTCGCGGATCCAGCACTTCGTCGACGACGGTTTTGCGGGCGTATACTTTGATCAATCCGGTATGGCGGTTAATGTCGACACGTACGTTTTGCGCCGTATTAAAATTTCGTTTATAGCTCGAGATCAGCGCCGCTTCGATCGCTTCAATCAAAATATCTTTGGCAATGCCTTTCTCTCTTTCAATTTCATTCAGTGCTTCGATAAAATCCATGTTCATTTGAACGGAGTTCCCCCTCTCATAAAATACGGCTGCGCGTTAAAATTTAATAGCCAATCGGGCACCGGCCACTTTCGCGTATGGAATGCTGTGCTTCTTCTTGCCGATCTCTACGACGACGGTTTCCTCATCGAAAGAGACGAGCATGCCTTCGAATTCCTTCAGCCCGTCGACCGGCTCGTACGTTGTGATGAATACGTGGTCCCCGACGGCTTTATGATAATCCTGCGTTTTTTTGAGCGGACGTTCGGCGCCTGGTGACGAAACCTCCAGAAAATAGGCAGCTTCGATCGGGTCTTTCTCATCCAGTCTTGCACTCAAAAATTCGCTGACGCGTCCGCAGTCGTCGATATCGATACCTCCCTCTTTATCGACGTACACGCGTAAAAACCAATTGCCGCCTTCCTTTACATACTCGATGTCGACAAGCTCAAATCCGTTCTCGTCCAAGAAAGGGCGAACGAGCTCTTCCACGATGGATTTGATGTGTGTGCTCAACCTGCTTTCCTCCTATCGTTATAGCAGTGAAGGTCGCCGAAACGCTCCTCACGGTTATATGCCGTATACAAAATGTAAAGAGTGGGTTTCCCCACTCTCTGCTCACGAGAATATTACATTGATACCGTAACAGATTATACCATAAGTGCCGTGTCGATGCAAGATTAGGCAAGGGTGCATCATCGTTCCCGTCCGGGCGTTCGCTGTCTTTTAAAACAAGGAGAGCTGGTTCGATTCCGGCAGCCCGCGGAAGCAGCCCATGTTCCCGAGCAGCTCCACGATCGTTTTGGACGCTTTGCTTCTCGTCTGGAAATCTTCGATCGAGAGGAACGGTCCGTCGTCCTTGGCTGCGGCGATATTTTTTGCCGCATTTTCGCCGATGCCGGCCAGAGCGGAAAACGGCGGGATTATCGAATCGCCTTCGATCAAAAATTTGGTGGCATCGGATTTATACAGATCGATGCTCTTGAAGGAAAAACCGCGTGCCGTCATCTCAAGTGCCATCTCGAGAATTGAAATCATATTTTTTTCCTTCGGCAGTGCCTGGAAGCCTTTTTCCTCGATTTCGATGAGTCTGCGCAATATCGCGTCATATCCTTGGCACAGCACATCGAGCTCAAAATCGGTGGCGCGAACCGAAAAGTACGTTGCATAGTAAGCAATCGGATGATAAAGCTTAAAGTAGGCGGTGCGCACGGCTGAAATGACGTAAGCCGAGGCATGCGCCTTAGGGAACATGTACTGGATCTTCTCGCACGAATCGATGTACCAGAGCGGTACGTTGCACTTCTTCATTTCCTCTTTCCACTCGTCCGTCAGGCCTTTCCCTTTCCGCACGCTTTCCGTAATCTTGAACGCCAATGCCGCATCCATACCGGCTTTATAAATCAAATACAGCATGATGTCGTCACGGCAGCCGATCACCGTCTTGATCGTACAAATCCCTTTCTTGATCAGTTCCTGCGCATTGTCGAGCCATACGCCGGTTCCATGCGAAAGTCCGGAAATCTGCAGCAAGTCGGCGAAGCTCGACGGCTTCGCTTCCTCCAGCATTTGGCGGACGAATTTCGTTCCCATCTCGGGAACGCCGTATGTCGCGACCGTCGTCCGGATTTGCTCCGGCGTCACTCCGAGCGAATCGACGGAGTTGAACATGCTCATCACCTTCGGGTCGTTCATCGGGATGGTCGTCGGATCGACGCCCGTCAAATCCTGCAGCATCCGCATCATCGTCGGGTCGTCGTGCCCGAGAATATCGAGCTTGAGCAGGTTCGCGTCGAAGGCGTGATAGTCGAAGTGCGTCGTCATCCATTCCGAGCTCGTATCGTCGGCCGGATACTGTACCGGCGTAATCTCATTCACATCGATGTAATCCGGCACAACCACAATGCCCCCCGGATGCTGGCCAGTGCTTCGTTTAACCCCGGTGCAGCCAAGGGCGAGACGGCTCAGCTCAGCGCCGCGCCATTTTTCCCCTTGGCCTTCCTCGTACTTTTTAACAAAGCCGAAGGCCGTCTTTTCCGCAACCGTACCGATCGTCCCTGCACGGAATACCTGTTTTTCCCCGAACAGCACTTTGGTGTAATTATGAGCGTGCGGCTGATACTCCCCTGAAAAGTTAAGGTCGATATCGGGCACCTTGTCTCCTTTAAAGCCAAGGAACGTTTCGAACGGAATGTCCTGCCCTTCGCCTTTCAATTTCTCGCCGCAGTTCGGGCAATTTTTGTCCGGCAAGTCGAATCCGCTTGGGACGGAGCCGTCGAGTATCCATTCGCTATGCTTGCAAGACTTGCAAATGTAATGCGGCGGAAGCGGGTTAACTTCGGATATGCCGAGAAACGTTGCGACAACCGAAGAACCGACTGAACCCCGTGAGCCGACAAGATAGCCGTCAGCGTTCGATTTTTTCACGAGCTTTTCGGAAATCAAATAGTTCGCGGAGAAACCGTATTTGATGATCGGCACGAGTTCCTTCTCCAGCCTTGCCGTAATGACTTCCGGCAGCGGTTCGCCGTAAATCGACTTCGCCGTGTCATAACATGTGTTGCGAATTTCTTCGTCAGCGCCTTCGAAAATCGGAGTGAACAACCCGTTGTCGGTCGGCCCCCCTTTGGTCGGGAACAGCTCCAACTCCTCGAATTGATCGGCCAGCTCGGACGTGTTCTTTACGACGACATCATAAGCGGTTTGCTCCCCCAAGTAACGGAATTCCTCCAGCATTTCTTTCGTCGTGCGGAAATGAACATCCGGCTTGCGCATATCTTTTAAAGGACTGAACCCGGTAATGCCGTTAATCGTAATATCGCGGCTAATTTTTTCGCGCGGATGCAAATAGTGCACATTCCCCGTAGCGATGACCGGCTTGCCGAGCTTCCGGCCGATCTCGATAATTTTCCGGTTCGCATCTTCGAGCTGAACAGCGCTGCCAACAAGCCCCTTGTCGACAAGATGCATATTGACGCAGATCGGCTGGATTTCGAGCACATCGTAAAATTCCGCCACCATCTCGGCCTCTTCCACCGACTTGTTCAGCACCGTCTCGTAAAACTCGCCCTTCTCGCAGCCGGAGGCAATGATCAAGCCTTCGCGCATCGCCATCAGCTTGCTTTTCGGGATTCGCGGCTCGCGATGAAAATATTCCGTATGGGAAAGAGATATGAGCGTGTACAAGTTTTTTTTGCCAGTCATGTTCTTGGCATAGATGCAGCAGTGGAACGGTCTTTGCGTATTGAGACTTTTGCCGGCCCGGTCGTTCAATTGTTCTAGCGTTGCATAGCCACGATCCCCTGATTCTTTCAGCAAGTGGAATAAAACATGACCAAGCGCAATAGAGTCGTCGATCGCGCGGTGATGGTTTTCCAGACTGACCTTGAACTTGTCAGCCAACGTGTTCAACCGGTGATTTTTCATCGTCGGGAACAGCAATCTCGCCAGCTCCAGTGTATCCAGTACGGCATTGGTCACCTCAGGCAATGCAAGCTGCTTGCAGTTCGCCTGTATAAACCCGATATCGAATCTGGCGTTATGTGCTACAAGAATGCTGTCTCCCACGAACTCAATAAATTTGGGCAGCATCTCCGCAAGCTCCGGCGCATCTTTTACCATATCGTCGTTGATGTTGGTCAACTGCTGAATGTGATAAGGAATCCGCTCGTGCGGGTTGATGAACGTTGCGAAGCGTCCGATTTCTTTGCCTTCCTTCATTTTCACGCCGGCAATTTCGATGATTTTATTGCTCGTAACGGAGAGCCCGGTCGTCTCGATATCGAATACGACATATTCCGCATCGACGAGCGGGATTGCAGCGGCATTCATTACGACCTGCACCGAATCGTCGACGATGTTCGCTTCCACGCCGTAAATCACTTTGATATGATGCTTGTGCGCGGCATGGTTTGCTTCAGGATAGCTCTGAATGCCACCGTGATCCGTAATGGCGATCGCTTTGTGTCCCCATTGGGCGGCGGTTTTAATATATTGGTCGACCGACGTGACCCCATCCATCGTGCTCATCGTCGTATGAAGATGAAACTCGACGCGCTTCTCCTCGGCGTTGTCTTTTCGCTCCGGCGGCGCCATAATCTCGTTGACGTCCGAAGGAATCATAACCAGCTCCGGAATTTGCATAAAGCGATCGTATTCCACTCTTCCGCGCAATTTCAGCCACGTGCCGTTTTTGATTAAACTGTAAATCTTTACGTCTTCTTTCGTCTTGGCGAACACTTTCACCGACAACGAATCGGAGAAATCGGTTATATTGAACATAAACAAGGTGCTGCCGTTTTTAAGCTCCTTCGAATCGAGGCCAAAAACCGTACCTTGAATCGTTATTTTCTTTTCCTCGTCTTTCACGTCTTGCAGCGGTACGGCCTGTTCCTTAATGTCATAGCCGGCCATCAGCTTTACTTCCGCTTCATCCTGCTGCGCGGCTGCCTCATTCTCCGCTTCCACCGCCGTCATAATGACGCTCGTTACTTCCTTTTCCTCGAGCTCGATCTTCTTGGCGAATTTGACGAACTCTTCTTCCCGTGCGGCGTCCACCGTATATTTGACAACAAACTCGACGCCGAAATAATGGTTGAAATAATCTTGTATCCATTGCCCGATATTTTTTTTCTTGGCCAATTCCAGCCCGATCGTATCGAGCAAATGCAGCGTGAGCACGTTGCCTTGAACGTCGATCTTCGCTTTCGTCATCCACCCGTTGATCGATGCGGCTTCCCGCTGCACCCATTCGAGGAACATATCCCAGTATTCGTGGGCGACTTCATCATGCTTGACGTCATTCGTATACTGCAGTACGAATCGAATCATCGCAATATGCGCATATTTATCTCGAATCATTTTGCAAAAAGAACGATATACGCCGCTTGGCACAATTTGGCTTTTGACGATATAAAAGGTCCACTCTTTGTTTTTGCGGCTTGTTTCCACTTTATCGATATACCCGTCCGAGAAAAAAGACTGCACCACGTCCACCGGCACCCCGGCTTGATGCATCAGCATTTCAAACCGGTCCCGCTTCAGCGCCGAATTGCTATTGCTCATCCTGATCCTCCCCGTAATCGGCAACCGGACCGCCCATTTCGATCCTGCCGCCGACATGAAACCATCCCCCGACGATTTCATGAAATATGCTGTGTCATTCGTGCCCTAAGACAAGGAAAGGGCAAAATGGAATGAAGTGTGTCGACAACCGCCAACGCTAGCGTCGTAGGAACGGTTGTAACTGCCTCCCAATTTTTGCCCTTTATGTAAGCTTAGTAAGCTCTGCCGAACACGACAGTATGTTTCGCGTCTTCTCCGCATACCAGACATTTGGACTTGGTCGCTTCCGGCTTGAACGGAATGTTCCGGCTCGTTGCTCCGGTCTCGTTCTTCACTTGCGCTTCGCAGGCGTCCGAGCCGCACCATCCGGCAAGCGCAAAGCCGCGCTTCTCCTCAAGGAACGCTTTGAACTCGTCCAGCGTGTCCGCCTCGGTCAAGTTCTCATCGCGAAACCGCTTGGCTCGATCATACATTTCCTGCTGCGTTTCCGTCAACAGTTTTTGCACTTCTTCTACAAAATTCTCTTGCGATACGACACGTTTTTCCCCAGTAATCCGGGATACCAGCACCACTTGCCCGTTATCCATATCGCGCGGGCCGAGCTCTACCCGTACCGGAACGCCGCGCATTTCGTACTCGTTGAATTTCCAGCCCGGGCTTTGATCCGGACGGTCATCCACTTTTACGCGGACACCGGCTTGCTTGAGCTGTGCGTACAGTTCGTTGACGCGGCCGACCACCTGCTCGCGCGTCTTCGGCGGCCCGATCGGGATCATGATGACTTGAGTCGGCGCGACCTTCGGCGGCAGCGCAAGTCCGCGGTCGTCGCCGTGAATCATAATCAGTGCGCCGATCAGGCGGGTGCTGACGCCCCAGGACGTCGTATGGCAAAATTGATGCTGGTTTTCGCGGTCCAAATATTTGATATCGAACGCTACGGCGAAGTTTGTTCCCAGGTAATGGGAGGTACCCGCCTGCACCGCTTTGCCGTCCTTCATCATCGCTTCGATCGAGAAGGTGTCAACCGCTCCGGCAAACTTCTCCGAAGGCGTCTTTTGCCCCATAATAACCGGAATCGCCAGGAAGTTCTCCGCAAAATCGCGGTATATTTCCAGCATCTGCATCGTTTCTTTACGTGCGTCCGTCTCATCCTCGTGCGCCGTATGGCCTTCCTGCCACAAAAACTCGCTTGTGCGCAAAAACGGCAGCGTTCTTTTCTCCCAACGAACGACGTTTGCCCATTGATTGATCAACAGCGGCAAATCGCGGTACGAATTGATCCATTCCGCATACATATGCCCAATCATCGTCTCCGACGTCGGACGAATCGCCAGCCGTTCCTCCAGCTTCTCGCCTCCCGCTTCGGTTACCCAAGGCAGCTCCGGATTGAAGCCCTCAACGTGCTCCTTCTCCTTCTGAAAGAAGCTTTCCGGGATAAAAAGCGGAAAATAAGCATTGCGATGACCCGTTTCTTTAAAGCGTTGATCCAGCTCGCGCTGAATGTTTTCCCACAGCTCGTAGCCGTCCGGCTTAAATACGATGCACCCGCGGACAGGCGAGTAGCTCATCAGGTCCGCCTTCTTGATGACATCGATATACCAGCGTGAAAAATCTTCGCTCTGCGGCGTTATTTCCTTTACAAACTGCTTTTCGTTCGACATCGTTATCCCCCTACTTACGGCAACTCTTACCCTTTAATCAATCTTAATATATCGTTGTACGTTACGGCAATCATCAAAAGCATCAGCATCGCGAAGCCGACGAAATGCACCATGCTTTCACGGTTCGGATCGACCGGCTTGCCGCGAAGCGCCTCAAGCAGCAGAAATACGAGACGGCTGCCGTCGAGTGCAGGTATCGGAAGCAGGTTGAACAGACCGAGGTACAAGCTCATGATCGCGGTCCACGTAATATATTGCGCAAGTCCGGCGCTTGCCTGCTCGCTTGTAAACTCGACGATACGAACCGGTCCGCCGAGGTCGTCCATCTTGATCTGGAGCGTCGCTAACTGTCTGAAGCCGTCCAAAATAATCATCGTCGCCGACGTTAAGCTGTTCCAACCGTTCGTAAACCCTTCTACTAGGGATGCGGGCCGCGTCTGCGGAATGAGAACGACCCCTACACGAATGGTCCCGTCGATCAGCTCCGGCGTCACTTCCTTACGCAGCTGCTCATTGTTACGCTCGACAACCCACACCATGGTCTTATTTGGAGACTGCTTGATGAGAGTGGTCAGCTTGCTTTGATTCGCGCCGATTTGCTGGCCGTCTACGCTCAAAATGATGTCCCCGGTTTGAAGGCCGGCTTTTTGCGCGGGCATCCCGGCGGACGTATCTTGAATTTTGACTTTGTCCGGGACACCGGCGACAAATACGACCGTCACGAATAAAACGAATGCCAGAATGAAGTTCATCATCGGCCCGGCGAAAATGGACAGTGCCCTTTGACCTACGGTTTTGCTGCCGAACTGCCGGTTCCAAGGGGCGATCTGCGTTTCTTTATCCTTCGCGACCATGAACGCTTGCGGATGCACGGCATAACGCTCGATCACGCCGTCGACGTCCATCCGGATAAACAGCTCTTGCTCCAGATCGATCTGCTCGACAACGCCTTCGATGGCGTTGCTGCGGCTGTCGAAATCATTCAAAAAAATATGGGTAATTTGGTTATCCGTTAATGAAACGGCGATGCGCTGCCCCGGGTTGATTTGCACGATTTCCGGATCTTCTCCGGCCATTCTTACAAAGCCGCCGATCGGCAAAAGCCGCAGCGTATAACGGGTTTCACCGCGCACGAACGAAAACAGCTTCGGACCAAAACCGATGGCAAATTCCCGCACCAATATTCCCGCGCGCTTGGCGAAATAGTAATGTCCCCACTCATGGATTGAGACGAGCACAAAAAACAAAAGTACAATTTGCAATATATTCTGTACCGTAGCCAATACTTTGCGGCCTCCTTAAGCCCGAATGTTCACGATCAGTCATCTGTTGCCTGGGCGCGGCTTTTCTTAAGATTAACATTAATGCCGCCGGGAATACAAGTTGACCCATTGTTATGAACATATTGTTAGGCCGCCGAAAACATACTCCTGGATCTGTAAAAAAATAGATTTCGGATCGTTATTAAATGATTGCCGCGGTATGCCTCGCCCAACGGTCGATCTCGATAATTTGCTCCAGTTCGGGAGAATCGACTTTTTCATGCTTGTCCAACGTTTCCGCGATGACATCCTCGATCTGCAGGAATTTGATTTTCCCTTGCAAAAAACGCTCGACGGCGACTTCATTCGCCGCATTAAAAACGGATGGCGTCGACCCTCCGGCTCGGCCGCTTTCAAACGCCATGCGCAGGCAAGGAAAACGGTCATAGTCCATCTCGCGGAAATTCAGCCTGCCGATTTCGGAAAGCCGTAGCCGGGCCGAAGGCGTCGGCAGCCGCTGCGGATACGTGAGCGCATACTGAATCGGCACGCGCATATCGGGCAGTCCGAGCTGGGCAATAATGCTATAGTCTTTGAACTCGACAAACGAGTGAATGATGCTTTCCGGATGGATCAGCACTTCGATCTGATCGTAGGACAAGCCGAATAACCAGTGCGCTTCGATGACCTCCAAGCCTTTATTGGCCATCGTCGCCGAATCGATTGTAATTTTGGCTCCCATGGACCAATTCGGATGCTTAAGCGCCTCGGCGACCGTCACATCCTTCAATTCCTCCCGCGTACGGTCCCGAAAAGAACCGCCGGACGCGGTCAATGTAATCTTATGTATATCGTCAAGCGATTCCCCGTTCAAACATTGGAAAATGGCCGAATGTTCGCTGTCGATTGGAAGCAGCTTCACTCCGCACTTTGCGGCATGTTTCGTTACAAGGTGGCCTGCGCTGACAAGCGTTTCCTTGTTCGCAAGTCCGATTTGCTTACCCGCTTCGATGGCGGCTAGCGTCGACTGGAGTCCCTGGCTTCCTACCAGTGCCGTCACGACGATGTCCGCCTCCGTTCCGGCCGCTACTTCCAGCAGCCCTTCCGGACCGTAAAACAGCTGTACGCCGGATGGAACTTGTGCAGCCAATTGATCTGCTAGCGCTTTGGTCGCGACCGAAACTTTTTTCGGATGAAAGCGCCGAATTTGTTCCGCCAGCAGAGAAATATTGTAGCCTCCTGCAATGCCTTCCACCGAGAAAAGGTCCGGATGATGCGAGACGACATCGAGCGTTTGCGTGCCGATGGAACCGGTTGAACCTAGGATGCTTATTTTTTTCATACGTAGTTCACCTCTGGCGTCGTATTAAGCGTGCGGGAATAAGGAAAACAAGTGCAGGAACGGAAAAACGATCAGCCAGCTGTCGGTCCGGTCCAGCACGCCGCCGTGTCCCGGCAGTAGTGTCCCTGTATCCTTAATCCCTTTGATGCGCTTGTAAGCCGATTGGATCAAATCGCCCATCTGGCCGACGACGGCGATGAGCACGCCGATATATACCGCTTTGGTGTAAGATACAAGCTCCGGGCGCAAATAAGCAAAAACAAGCGCTACCACGACCGAAATGATGGTTCCGCCGATGGCGCCCTCCACCGATTTTTTCGGAGATATGGTCGGCCACAGCGGTGTTTTGCCGATATACGAGCCGGTAAAATACGCTCCCGAATCGGTAGCCCATATGCAAAAAAACACAAAAAGCGTCCAAAACATCCCATCGCCCTCAATCCACCGGGTTGCAATCATGAAATGGAAGCCGATGCCGACGTACAGCACGCCTAAAAAAGCCATAGCGATATGGTCGATGGTGATCTTATTTTTCGAAATCACCGTGGCGGCCATGAATAAAAACATCAGCAGCCAAGCCAGGTGGGCTGCTGTTAGGCCGCCCCATCCCCACGGCAGCGTTAGGAGGATGACGCCGGCAAAACCGATGATTTGTATCGCCTTGCTGTTCTTGAGTCCATTCATGCGCAAAAACTCGTCATAACCGATGACGGACAATGCGACGATCAGTCCCGCAAACCAGTAACCGCCTAAATACAGCAGGATGAAAAATCCCAACCCTGCGATAATTCCAGTTGTGATCCGCTGCTTCAATTCCATTCCTCCATCATCTTTACAAACCGCCGTATCTTCTGGCACGACGCTGGTACTCCAGAACCGCTTCGTAGAAATGTTCTTCGGTAAACTCGGGCCAGCATAATTCGGTAAACCACAGTTCCGAATAGGCTAGCTGCCATAACATAAAATTGCTGATTCGCAGCTCGCCGCTTGTGCGAATGAGCAAATCCGGATCCGGCAGCGGATCGGTCAGCAAATATTTGGAGAACAATGCTTCGTCGATCTCCTCGGCATTCACTTTCTGATCTCTTGCATCCTGCACGAGTCTTTGAACGCCACTCAGCATCTCTTTCCGACTTCCGTAATTGAGCGCAAAATTTAAGATCAGTCCGGTGTTGTGCTTCGTTTGGTCAATCGCGTCCTGGATCGCCTTCAGAGTATAATCAGGCAAGCCTTCCTTCCATCCTGTCATTCGGATTTGAACGTTATTTGAGATCAGCTCGTCGATTTCTTTCGGAAAAAATTCAAGCGGAAGCTTCATCAAGTACTCGACTTCTTCCTTGGGACGTTTCCAGTTTTCCGTGGAAAAGGCGTACAACGTCAAAACCTGTACCCCGATGTTGTTCGCAGCCATCGTAATCTTCTTTACGTTCTTCATGCCGGAATGGTGACCCGCGACCCGAGGCAAGCTCCGTTTTTGCGCCCATCGGCCGTTCCCGTCCATAATGACAGCCACATGGTTCGGAATATTGTCAGCAGAAAGCCTCGAGGCGGTATCATCGCCTTCCGTCTTGCTTCCAAACCATTTTTTGAAAGGTTTCATTCCCCAATCCCCCATCAGGAAAGACTAAAAGCCCCCTTCAGAAAGGGGGGTTCCTGCATTTTACACTTCGGTGATTTCTTTTTCTTTCGCCTGCAGCACTTTATCAACTTCGGCAATATATTTATCGGTAAATTTCTGGATATCCTCCTGGTGACGCCGGGATTCATCCTCGGAAATTCCTGTCTTTTCAAGTTTCTTGATTTCGTCGTTGGCATCGCGGCGAATGTTGCGAATGGCGACTTTCGCTTCTTCTCCGAACTTCTTGGTCATCTTGACAAGCTCGCCGCGGCGTTCTTCGGTTAATGCCGGAATAACGATCCGGATCGAGGAACCGTCATTCGAAGGCGTAAGACCGAGATCGGACTTCAAAATCGCCTTCTCAATGGCCGATACGGAGCTTTTATCCCAAGGCTGAATCATCAGTGTCCGCGAATCAGGCGTATTAATGTTGGCCAACTGGTTGACAGGCGTCATCGATCCGTAGTATTCCACCTGGATGCGGTCAAGCAGCGCCGGTGTAGCGCGTCCGGCCCGCAAGGTAGCCAGTTCCCGTTTGAGCGAACCAATCGCTTTCTCCATGCGGTCTTCCGCATTTTTCTTTATCGATTGCGGCATTGTTTACACGCTCCCTTTTACGATCGTGCCGATCTTTTCACCAAGCACCACACGCTTAATATTGCCGCTTTCAGTGATGGAGAATACGATCAGCGGAATGTTGTTATCCATACATAAGGAGGATGCGGTCGAATCCATCACACCCAAGTTTTTGTTCAATACTTCGAGGTATGTCAACGTTTCGAACTTTTGCGCGGAAGGATCTTTGAACGGATCGGCGGTATAAACGCCGTCTACTTTATTTTTGGCCATTAGGATGACCTCCGCCTCGATCTCCGCCGCTCGAAGCGCCGCGGTCGTGTCAGTAGAGAAATACGGATTGCCCGTCCCCGCCGCAAAAATAACAACCCGGCCTTTCTCCAAATGTCGGATCGCTCTTCTGCGGATGTAAGGCTCCGCAACCTGCTGCATTGTAATCGATGTTTGCACGCGTGTCGGTACGTCGATCGACTCCAGCGCGTCTTGAAGCGCCAGTGAGTTCATAACCGTTGCCAGCATCCCCATGTAATCGGCGGTCGCACGGTCGATCCCTTTGGCACTGCCGGCGATGCCGCGCCAAATATTGCCGCCGCCTACGACGATGGCTACCTCTACGTTCAGATCTACGACTTCTTTCACCTGTTGGGCGACCGTAGAGATCATTTCCGCGTCAATCCCGTACCCTTGCTGTCCGGCCAATGCTTCACCGCTTAATTTCAGCACGACTCTTTTAAATCTCGGACGTTCCAACCTTCATACCTCCATTTCGATCAACCCGAAAGCTTAAAAAAGAAGGAACACTAAGGTGTTCCCGCAGTAGTGTAACTATTTAATGGTTCGGCTTACAGCTTCACTTGAGACATAACTTCTTCAGCAAAGTTTTCTTGTTTCTTCTCCAGACCTTCGCCGAGCTCGTAACGAACGAAACGACGAATCGACAAGTTTTCGCCGATGGTAGAAATTTTCTCTTTCAACAATTGCTCCATCGTTTTGTCCGGATCTTTAATAAACGGCTGCTCAAGCAAGCAGTACTCTTCATAAAACTTGCTCAGACGGCCTTCCACGATTTTCTCAACGATTTTTTCCGGTTTGCCTTCGTTAAGCGCTTGGTTCGTCAAAATTTCGCGCTCTTTGTCCAGCGCCTCTTGAGGAACTTCGTCACGGCGAATATATTTTGGATTAGCTGCTGCGATTTGGAGAGCGACATCGCGTACGAACTCTCTGAACTGTTCGTTCTTGGCAACAAAGTCAGTTTCGCTGTTGACTTCAACCAATACGCCGATCCGGCCGCCGGCGTGAATATAGGACTCGATCAAGCCTTCGGTAGCAACCCGGCCTTCTTTTTTCGCCGCTGCCGCCAAGCCTTTTTCGCGCAAAATCTCGGATGCCTTGGTCAGATCGCCGTTCGCTTCTTCCAATGCTTTTTTGCAATCAAGCATGCCTGCTCCTGTTTTTTCGCGCAATTCTTTTACTGCTGCCGCACTTACTGCCATGATGTGGCCTCCTCTAAAATGGTATGTACCCTAAAAAAAGGGCGGTGAAAGGATTTTGCACCTTTGAACCACCCTTTCTTGTATTAGTTAGCTTAAGCTGTAGTTTGCTCACCTTGCTGCGATTCGATAACAGCATCGGCAATTTTTGCTGTAAGCAGCTTCACCGCGCGGATCGCGTCGTCGTTACCCGGAATGACATAGTCGATTTCGTCCGGATCGCAGTTCGTATCAACAATACCTACGATTGGAATACCCAGCTTGCGAGCTTCCGCAACAGCGATGCGCTCTTTGCGCGGGTCGATGACGAACAACGCGCTAGGCAAACCTTTCATATGAGAGATACCGCCGAGGAATTTCTCAAGGCGATCTTTTTCTTTGCGAAGGATGATAACTTCTTTCTTCGGCAGCACGTCGAAAGTGCCGTCCTCTTCCCATCTTTCCAGCTCATGCAAACGATCAATACGCTTTTGGATCGTTTGGAAGTTGGTCAGCGTACCGCCGAGCCAACGTTGGTTGATGTAGTACATGCCGCAGCGCTCAGCTTCTTCCTTAACGGAATCTTGCGCTTGCTTTTTTGTACCTACGAACAGGATCGTGCCGTTTTCTTCTGCAATCGACTTGACGAAGTTATAAGCTTCCTCAACTTTTTTAACCGTCTTTTGCAGGTCAATAATGTAAATTCCGTTTCTTTCGGTGAAGATGTATCGATCCATTTTCGGGTTCCAACGACGGGTCTGATGACCGAAGTGCACCCCAGCTTCAAGCAGCTGCTTCATGGAGATAACTGCCATCCTCACGCACCTCCTCTAATTTGGTTTTTGGTTTCCTCCGCCAATCGCATCTTCGCAGTAAGACTCCCGCCGGGAGCACCCTTACCGGAATTGATTCGCGTGTGGTTTTTAACACCGACAATTAATATATCATAACTGACATAGGGATGCAATACCTTGTCGAATAAGCGGGAAAGCAAAGATCAGATCCCGCCGAATCAAGATCTGATCTTCACTGCGCCGTTATTTTAGCGATCACTTGCTGTAGTTCCTGCGGCCCTTTAAACGCATGAATGCCGCTGACGATTTTATCGTTCAACTGCTTCTTGTTCATCTCATCCTCAAACGCCTTGCGGTCTGCGATGACGCCGCTCTGATACAGCACATCGGCAACCTGGTAGGAGACGAGACCTTTCGATATATAAATGTACGTTTCCTTCGGTGAAGCCGACGGTTGTGCGTCCCGCTTGTCTTTCTCTTCCTTCAGCTTCTGCTGAACGAACGAATCCAGCTGCGGCTGGGTGTACAGCTTCTCTGCTTTATCGAAGACTTGAAAATACTTGGAGGCCGCTTCCTTAATCTGCTTCTGATCCAAATCCATCGCCGTTGCATTCGGGACAGCCGAAACGGGCATCGTATGGCCCGCCGAAGACGCCGCATTCATCAGTTGAAGTAGGATAGCACCTATAATGAGGCCCGTGCCAAGCCCGTAAAGAAGCGATTTATTATTGCGCATGCGACCGCTCCTCCTGTTTGGCAAGCTGCAAAATCAGGTTGATTTCGCCCTTGTTCATTTGCAGTTTCCTCGCTATGAATTCCGTTGACTTGCCTTGCTCGTACAGCTGCAGCAATTCGCGGTAGCGATCCCTGATGTTAAGCGGCACATCAGCCGGCTCGGCTGCCTCTGCCCTGGGCTCGGACATGGCGGCGGCGAGAAGCGAAGCGGCTTGTCCGGCGGATTCCGTCCGTTTCGCCGAACTTGCCTCCGGCTGCGCTTCGAGAATGCCGTCGCGGTTTTGGAGCTGCTCCTGAAACACGCCGATACGGCTCAACTCCCCTTGCAAACGGTCATTTTGCTTTTCAAGCAGTTCAACGCGCGAAGCAAGCTTCGCGGAATAAAGCTCATATTCCTTCTTCGTATCGCCGAACATTTGAATGAGCGCTTTATTTTGTTCCTCCAGCTCCGTCGCAAAATGATCCATCGTCGCTTCGACATCGCTAAGCATATGTTCATCGCGTTTTGCCGCCGGCGTTCCGTTCTTCGGCATGATTTTGGCATAAACGATCAAAAGGAGCCCGAACAATACAATATAAACCCACGGTTTATCCATCAAAGCTTCACCTTTTCGTTGCAAATTAGAGCGATAAATCGATGTGGCGCCCTTTATATGGATGATCGCTTGCGGCGGGCGATTTCTTATCGCCGGAAGCCGCTTCCGGCGTCCGGCGCTTGCGGGACTGCCCCCCTTGCTGGCGTGCTCCGTCGTCTTTGACCGCAGCGCGATCCGCTTCTTCCGCCTTCCCGCTCACCTGTCGTTCTTTCACGGTGTTCTTGTCTGCCGCGTCCGATAAAACCGCCTGATCCTGTATCGGCTTCTGCATCAATTGATGCTGCTTTAAGCCCGCCTGATCATTTTTGTGAATCACAAACTGCAATTCGACCGGTTTTAAGCTCATACATCAACATCCCTTCCCGCTGCCGGGTGACAGCACGAGTTATATATAAGGGAGTATCGCGATATCGCCGTCAACCAACTGAAATTTCACGCGCGGCGAAGTATCCTTAATAAATTTCGTATATCGGCCGATCACGATTTTGGTTCCGCTGTATACGTTCGAGACGACTTCCACTTTCGCTTTATCGGAATCTTCGAGCGACTTCTCGATTTCCAGCATCCGTTCCTTGGATGCCGTCAACTCTTCATTGACTTGCTTTTTCGTATGATTCAGCTTAATGCGCATGGCCACCTTGTCGGGCCCGAGCTGCCCGGCCGCTGCCAACTGATCAAGCAGGGTGAGCGCTTTCTCGGTTTTGTCCATATTATCGCTAAGCGATTTGAGCGTAACCCGCAGCTGCTGCAGCTCATTGCGCAGTTCGGGCAATACGCCGACTTCGATGACGGTGATCGTGGACATCGAGTTGCCGATCGTTCGGCTCGCAACGTATTCTCCCGCTTGAATCATGCCGCCGACAATAAGGCCTTTCGTCCCTTTGCATATGACGTTCTTGCCGGAACGGATATGCGAATGCATGATGCTTTGCGTCACTAGTACCTCTTCCCCAGCCTCTACGGTAGCATCCTGAATGAAAGAGCACTTCACCCGTTTGCCGGCGCGAATGACGCTTTTGTTATGTCCGAGTATACCCGAGGTGATCTCGATCGAACCGCCCGCCTCAAGCTCGCCTCCGTCGACATTACCCGTGATGCGAATATCCCCGGCGGCCTTCACCTTAAACCCGGTCAATACGCTGCCGCGGATGACAACCGAGCCGACGAACTGAATATTTCCTATTTTATAATCGACATCCCCATTCACTTCGTAGATCGGAAACACATTGATCTTATCTCGATCGGTCTTCGTTACCATACCGTCAATGGCGGCATAAAGCGCCATTTGCTCCGGGTCGGTCACGACGTTTTTCCCAAGCTTAAAGTGCGCTTCCTTCCCGTCTCTGGCAAACAGCGGTTCGCCTGTGACAGCGCGGCCTGGGATTCCTTTCGCGGCCAGTGTCCGTTCTCCGATCAATTGGCCTTTACTTACATTGTGGATGGAAGTAACTTCCTTAAAGTCGACCGTACCGTCGCTAAGCTCCACCGGTTTTTTCGAACGATCGTCCAGATTATACAGCAGTTTAATTGACCCGTCTCCGCCATCTTTAGCCGGCTGACCGCTTGCGATCAGCGTCCGGGTTAAAAAGAACGGTTTCGGATCTTTCGCGATCGCCTCCAGCTTTTCTTCATCGATACCGGATACAATATGATACGAATTCAAAAAACCGTCAAGCTGTTCTCTCGTCAGCTGCAGCAATGGATCGCAATTCATAAACTCCAAATAGGCTTTCAGTTTGTCGTCCGAGAGCGTGATGTCCATATAGTAGCTCAATGGCATCGCCAAATCGCTCATCTAATCCCCCGCCTTTCATTCCATTAGTCATGAAACAACTGCCCCTTGTAACGGCTTAAAGATCCTCTTAACCGTAAAATCGCTTTGGAGTGCAGCTGCGATATTCTGGATGGTGAAAGATTCATGACTTCGGCGATTTCACTCAAGGATAACTCTTCATAATAAAAGAGAGAGACTACGGTTCTTTCTTTTTCCGTCAACTTATCAATGGCTTTGGCCAACGTTTCCTTCAAATAAAATTCGTTCACTTTCGATTCCGGGTTTTTCGCTTTTTCGTCGATCAGCAAGGAGAGCCGCGTCTCCGAATCTTCCTCGCGGATAGGCTCGTCGATCGAGCAAACGGTAGTCACCGCAATGTCCTGCACCATTTGCTGAAACTCGTTCTCGCTGATCAGGAGGTATTCGCTGATCTCGCTGTCGGTAACGGAGCGCAAATATTGCTGCTCCAGCTTCTGGTACGCATCTTCGATTTTCTTCGCCTTCTCCCGAACGGATCGCGGCACCCAGTCGCCTTGGCGAAGACTGTCGATCATGGCGCCGCGAATGCGCCAGGAAGCGTACGTTTCGAATTGAAGTCCGCGCTGGTAATCGAATTTTTCAATCGCATCGATTAAGCCCATTACGCCGCAGCTGGTCAAATCTTCCTTGGAAATGTTCTTCGGCAGTCCGATGGAAAGACGTCCCGAGACGTAATCGACAAGCGGTAAATACGTTTCGATCAGCGACTTCTTCGAGGCAAGATTCCCTTCTTCGCGCCACTCTTTCCAGACATCCATATTCGATAAGTGAGATTTTTGTCCAATCATGCCAGTCGACACCTCCCTTAATCTTCAGACATTCGTCGGACGGCCTGCGCGAGCTCTTCCGGTCCCGCATCCACTTTGGTAGAAAGCTTCGGCGGGTTCAGAGGAGAAAACTCCATACTCTGTGGAGAACCGTTCGAATTCATCGACTGCTTCAGCAAAAGATGCAGCTCTTCTTCTTCGTCCGGCGTGAGCGCATCCACAGAGGTTCCTTTCCCTTCTTCATCCGCTGGTTCTGTATCAAGAACAGAAAGTCCGTTTAATCCAGCGAATGTGCCGAGCAAATAACGGAATCCGAAGACAAGAACAAACAGGAACAGGAAACTGTACAAACTTCTAAGGAACGTCGTCAACCAAATGTTGCTGCCTATGGATAAAAGAAACGTTAAAAAAAATGCGATGCCACCCACAATAAAATTCCATCGAATCGATCCGATCATCATTTACAATTCCTTCACTCCGTGTTGTACACTGCGTATCACGAGAATGCCCGTCGCGCAATCCAGTTCAATGGTTCGCCCGTAGTTTGCGCCCGTATCTTCCCCTTTGACGGCAATGGCAAAACGCTGCAGCTGTTCTTTGCACGATTCCACATTCCGGGGACCGATACGCATCGTGTCGTTTTGATTGGCGAAGGCAAACATTTGCGCTCCGCCTGCCAGCTTCGCTACCATGCGCCGCGTCTGCCCGCCGAGCGCTTCCATGAGGCGAATCAGTTCGGGAATCGCGGTATCCGCGTATTTCGCAATATTGACCGCTCCTTCTCTGGCGATCTCCGAGCTCGGGAGCATGACATGCGCCATACCGGCCACTTTCGCATAAGCGTCGTAGAGGGTGACGCCGACACAGGAGCCTAATCCCGTCGTTTTGAGCACTCCGGTCATGCTCGCGACATTCAAATCAGCCATCCCTACTTTGATAAGGCTGTCTTGAATCATGGTTGCACACCGAGGGCGACGAATATTTTTCCGATGGATTCCGGGTCCGGAATGAGGAAAAAATGCCCCTTCATTTCATCCGGTCCGTCCAAAAACTTGGTATCGATCAACAGCGCCTGATCCCCCATATGGCCGAACTGCAATATCCCATAGCTCAATATCGCGCCCGCCATGTCGATGGCTAAAGACGGGACGGTGGGCGACATTTGCAGAAGGGTGAAATCCGCCAACGACGTTAAGTAGGAACCGGCCAAAATGTTGCCGATCTCGCTAAGTGCAGAAATTTCCAGCTCGGTGTATTCTTCTCCTTCCGCGACGTCAATTCCTGCCAGGCTGTGCAGCAGTTTTTTGGATGAATCGAGCGTCAGAATGAAGAACAAATTACCCGGCGTATCGCCTTCGACCCGAAGAAAGATGGCGATGACGACCTGTTCCGCGCCGCCGACGCTGTCTGCAATTTCTTCAAAAGGAACAATCCGCACGCTGGGGACGAGCATATCCACCGGTTTATCCAGTAGCTTGGACAGCGCGGTGGCCGCATGGCCTGCGCCGATATTTCCGATTTCCTTCAGCACGTCCAGATGAAATTCGGCAAAATTGTTCATATCTCCCACAAATGTTACCCCTCAATTTGCTCTAATTGAACGATTTCGCTCTTATTCAGCACTTCCTGCAGATTAAGTAAAACGAGCAGGCGGTTGTCGCCTACTTTGGCGATGCCTCGCAAATATTTGGCTTTAATGCCGCCGACAATTTCCGGCGGATCTTCAATCGTATCCGTATCGACGTCGATCACGTCGTTCGCGGAATCGACGATGAGCCCTACTTCGATGTCGCCTACGGCCACAATAATGACCCGGGTATTTTCGGTATAATCGGTTTCGGGCAGGCTGAACCGTCCCCGCAAATCGATGACCGGCGTTACGACGCCGCGTAAATTAATGACACCTTTCACAAATGCGGGAGTTTTCGGCACGCGCGTCATCGGCAGCATGCGTTCAATCGTTTTGACGCTATCCACCTCTACCCCGTATTCTTCATGCGCTAAAGCGAACACGATCACTTTCAGTTCTTGTCCCATGGTTTAGCCTCCTATAGGTTATCGTACGATGCGCCGGTTAAGGCAGCTATTTAATTAAGGCGTTCGTATCGATGATGAGCGCCACTTGTCCGTCTCCCAATATGGTGCCGCCGGAAATCGCAAACAGCCCCGTCAAATATTTGCCCAGCGACTTCAGGACGATTTCCTGTTGCCCGATAAATTCATCAACCTTCAATGCGGCAACCTTGTCCCCCTTGCGTATAATGACGATCTGAATATCTTCTTCCTGCGCTCCTTCTCCGCTGCCGGGCACGTCGAATAGTTTGGCGAGCGGGATCAACGGAACGACGCTATTGCGGTACTCTATCATCACGTTGCCGTGAACGGTACGAAGCTGATCTTTTCTAATCGCCATCGTCTCCACAATGGACGTCAGCGGAATCGCATATTTCTCTCCCGCCAGGCGAATCAGCATCGCGGAGATAATGGATAGCGTCAGCGGAAGCTGAACGGAAAACTTGGAGCCTTTCCCCCATTTGGAAGTCACTTCCACATGTCCGCCCAAGCTTTCGATTTTCGTCTTCACGACATCCAAACCGACGCCGCGACCGGAAATATCCGATATTTTATCAGCCGTGCTGAATCCCGAAGCGAAGATCAATTGCGTGATTTCAGCCTCAGTCATCCGGGAAGCCTGCTCTTTTGTCAGAACGCCGTTCTGAATGGCTTTATTCAACACTTTCTCGTGGTTCACTCCACGGCCGTCTTCCTCAATCTCGATAAACACGTGATTGCCGCTGTGAAACGCGCGCAAATAGATCGTCCCCGTCTCGGGCTTGCCGGCACTCAGCCGCTCTGCCGCCCTTTCGACGCCGTGGTCGACGGCATTGCGCAGAAGATGCACGAGCGGATCTCCGATTTCATCGATGACCGTCCGGTCCAGCTCCGTGTCGGCCCCGGTAATAATCAAATCGACTTTTTTATCCAATGATTTGGCTACGTCGCGAATCATTCTCGGGAACCGGTTAAATACGGTGTCGATCGGAACCATCCGCAGTTTCAATACAATGTTCTGCAAATCGCTGCTGACGCGCGCCATATGCTCCACGGTTTCCGTCAGTTCATTCCTGCGGATTTCGCTGGAAAGCTGCTCCAAGCGAACCCGGTCGATCAGCAGCTCGCTGAATAAGTTCATCAGCGCATCGAGCCGCTCGATGTCGACGCGGATCGTCCGGTTCGATACCGGCGCGCCCCCGGAAGCTGCAGGCTTCTTCGCTTCAGGCGCTTTGCCGCCATCCGATTTGCCCGATTGCAGCGCGGATGCACCGGACGGCTTCGCTTCCGCGACGACCGGCTTGGTCAATTCGCTCAGCTTTGCCTCATCCAGAACGGTAATCTCTACCTGATCGATTTCCGAGACGCTTGACAGTTGTTTTTCCAGCTCTGCTGTGTCGGTATGCGAAACGTAGTATACGGTGAAGAACCGGTCGAATTTTTCCTGCTCGATATCTTCTACCGCAGGATTCGATTTGATGACTTCTCCGTTCTGTTCCAGCACATTGAATACCATATAGGCGCGCGCGGCTTTCAATACGCAATCTTCCCGCACCGTTACGCCGATTCGCAACGCCATCATACCGGCTTCGATCGTTTGCTTGAGAATCGAAAATTGAAATTCATCCAGCTCGGCTCCGTTGTTGGAAGTGGACCCGGCTGCCGATGCCTTACTCCCTGCAGCCGCTTGTCCGCCCTTCGCATAATCTCCGGAAACGACGGACTTAAGCGCGGCGACGATCTCGGTGACATCCGCCTGCCCGGTACCGCCTTGGATAATGTCTTCGACCATCGATTCAAGCGCATCCAAACTTTTGAACAAGCAGTCGAAAATAAATGAATCCATTGCCAATTTATGATTGCGTACGAGGTCAAGCACATTTTCCATTTCATGCGTTAGCGAAGCCAAATCCTCAAAGCCCATCGTTGCGGACATCCCTTTCAGCGTATGCGCCGAACGGAAAATATTTTGAACGATGGCAATGTCTTCCGGACTGTTCTCCAGCCCGAGCAGATGCTCGTTCATCGCCTGCAGATGATCTCTGGACTCATCTATGAACATCGACAGGTATTGATTCATTTCCATATATCCCACACCTCCGTCAATAATCGTTGCCATGTATGTATGATTAGCGAAAAGTCCGTATCCGGAGCTTTTCGATGAAGATCGAATTCATAATTGCAAGCTCCCAGCGGATGCCGGCTTTAACATCGGCGCTGCTAGGATGAAGGGATAACGGTTTGTACCAGATGACCGCATATTTCATGCTGCGGCAAAATATGCGTGACGCACTTCAATTCGACGGCCGCCCGGGGCATCCCGTACACGATACAAGTATTCTCCGCTTCGGCAATGGTCGTCACGGCGCCGGCTTGTTTCAGCGCCAGCATCCCTTTGGCTCCGTCCGAGCCCATACCGGTCATCAGCACGGCGTGGCGCTTCAACTCCTTAAGCGGAAGCAGCGACTCGAACATGACATCGACGGAAGGACGATGGCCTCCGCGCGGATCTTCTTTGGTCAAATGAATCCGGTATGCACGCGCCCCGTTGCGAGCGATGCACATATGGTATCCCCCAGGAGCGACATAAGCCGTTCCCGCCTCAAGACTCATGCCGTTCTCAGCCTCCACCACCCGCAGATTGGAGATCGAGTCCAACCGTTGCGACAACGATTTGGTGAAATTGGGAGGCATATGCTGTACGATCACCACCGGCGCTGGAAAATGCTCCGGAAAACCGGAGAGCACTTGATGAAGCGCCCGCGGACCGCCCGTGGACGTGCCGATAGCGATCAAATGTTCGAATCCCGTTTGCCGATCCCGCCGGGGGGTCTCCGCGTTCCCTCTCGGCATCAACTTCGGCTTTTGCATTACCTTTGGAGCGGTCGGGACTGGACTTGTAAAATGGCTTACTTTCGTTTTGACCGCAATATGAAGCTTTTCCAGAAGAAGCCGCTTCACTTTGTAAAGATCAAGCGAGATCGAACCGGATGGCTTCCCGACAAAATCGATAGCGCCAAGCTCCAGCGCTTTGATTGTCTCTTGCGCTCCTTCCTGCGTTAAGCTGCTGAGCATAATGACAGGGACCGGGTGTTCTTTCATAATGACGCGCAGGGCATCCAGTCCATTCATTTCCGGCATTTCGATATCCATCGTCATGACGTGCGGCTTGAGCCGCTTCGCCATTTCAACGCCTTCTTTGCCGTTCTTAGCCGTACCCACTACCCGAAAGCCAGGATCTTCCGAAATGAGATCGAATATGATCTTCCTCATGAACACCGAGTCGTCCACTACCAGCACGTCAAAGGGCTGCATCGCAATCACTCCTCTTTGTTGTTGAAATTTCCGGCTAGCGTTCGGAACTCATGGTTTGAGAAACTTCATCATTTTGTTCAAGAAGCCTTTCACCGCGCCGTTTTGCGTTTCGTCCGGCAGCTGTTTCGCAATGAAATCGTCCGTCAGCTCATCGATCGATCTCGAAGCTTCGCTGGATGGATATGCAATGGTAAAAGGCACTTGCTTTTTCACCGCTTTGGATACGTTTCGGTCATCCGTAACATAACCGAGCGTCGGAATATCCAGCTGCAAAAACCGTTTGGCGACCATGCTGATTTTTTCGGCCGTCTGCCTACCTTCCCGCCGATCCGCTACGCGGTTGACGACGAGGCGAAACGGAATTTGATGATCCATGGCATGTACCATCTTGATAATCGCATAGGCATCCGTAATCGAGGTCGGCTCCGGTGTCGTGACGACGATCGTTTCCTGCGCGGCCAAAATGAATTTCAGCGTCTCCTTGGAAAGCCCTGCGCCCGTATCGAAAATAATATAATCGACATGTCCGTTTAACTGGCCGACTTGATCGGCGAAATAATCGAGCTGTTCCTCGGTCAACCGAATCAGGTCCTGAAACCCGGAGCCTCCGGCGATAAACTGCAACCCTTCCGGACCGTTCTGAACGATTTCCCATATCGTCTTTTCTTTTTTTAACAAATGGTACAAGTTGTATTTCGTGGGCATGCCCATCAGTACATCGATGTTGGCGAGCCCGATATCCGCATCAAACACGAGTACCTTGAACCCTTTTTTTTGCAGCGTCAGCGCAAAGTTGAGCGTAAAGTTGGATTTGCCGACTCCCCCCTTACCGCTGGTTACGGTGATGATCCTAGTCGATTTGAGCGGCTCTGCAGTTCGGTTACTGATCAGATTTCGAAGTCCTTGTGCCTGATCATTCATGGGTGATATCCTCCAAAATCAAATCGATGATTTGTTCTTCATTCAGCTCCACAATGTCATCCGGTACATTTTGTCCGTCGGTGACATAAGAGGTTAGCAAGCCGTAATCCCGAATCAAATTTACGATAGCGCCATAAGACTCGGTCTCGTCCATCTTCGTGAACAATACTTTGTCCAACTTGAAATTGCTGAAATTGTTCGTAATGGCACTCATATCTTTATATTTGGTCGTCATGCTTAGAACAAGGAACGTCTCGCTCTTCCCGCCGGATTGCAGCAGCGCGTTCAGCTCGGATACGTACATTTCGTTACGAAAGTTTCTTCCGGCCGTATCCATGAAAATCAAATCGCAATCCTTGAGCCGCTCAAACGCTTGATTCAAATCGAGCGGCGAGAAGACGACCTCCAGCGGCACGTTTAGAATCGTGCCGTACGTTTTGAGCTGCTCGACGGCTGCGATACGGTACGTGTCGGACGTAATGAAGCCGACTTTGCGGCGATGCTTCAACACCTGTTCGGCCGCGAGCTTGGCGATCGTTGTCGTCTTCCCGACGCCGGTCGGACCGACAAAGTGAGCGACACGCGTGTCCGGCGCGATCGTTTTCTTCCCTCTCGGCTGCAGAAGCTCAAGCAGCTGGCGCCGTACCGATTGCACTACAAATTCGGCGGTGAGTGGCACGTCCTCCGATCGGGCTTCTTCCGCGGCAGCGGACAACAGGTGCGCAACATAGTCCCGATCAACTTCCTGATCGATCAATCTTCGTTCGATCAGCATCAACGCCGGGTCTGCGGAAGGCTCCGCCGCTTGGGAAACGGACAGCCGCTGCATCATTTGTTTCATTTGCTTGATTTCCTCAAGCAGCAAATCTTCTCTGCCCGGCGGCATTCCGTTTCTTTGTTCTTTTACGGCAACGGCGCCTGTCTTTACCGGTACGGCAGCCTGCCGCAAAAAAGGCTGTTCCGCCGCAGGAGCAGCCGCATGCGCCATAACCGGAGCTGGCGTCGGTATCGGTGTCGTTGCCGGCGGTAAAACATCAGGCACTTCCGGAAAAGCTAGCGCCGCTCTGTCTTCACGGTGCATGCCGTATGCCGATGCCGCCGTTTGTCTGGATGTTTGCGGCGCGGTCGTCATGACCGGTGTCGCCGGCTTGGTAGGCGCGGTCGTCGGTTTCATCGGCGCCGGCGCACCTCCGGAGGCGGCGGTATCCGTTGCGGCGATCACCTCGATTTTCTTTTTGGCGAATAATCCGAGAAATCCGCCCGAACGTATTTCTTTCGTATTTAAGATGACCGCGTCTTTACCCAAATCCGTTCTTATTTTTTGAAGGGCATCCGGCATCGAGTCTACAACATACCGCTTCACTCTCATATATTAACAACCCCCATGCTTTGGATTTCGACATTCGGCTCCAGCTCGCTGTAGGACAACACCGGAATATCCTGCATGGTCCGTTCCATCAGCTGCCTCAAATACATGCGGATTGTCGGCGAAGTCAGCACAACCGGCTGCTGTCCCGCCTGCAAAAGCTTTGTTACCTGATCGGTAATCTTCTGATAAATAAGCTGTGTGGAACTAGGATCAAGCGCCAAGTAACTCCCCTGATCCGACTGTTGAACCGACTCGGCGATTTTTTTCTCCAGCGTAGGACCGACGGTAATAACTTTAAGCGAGTCGCCGCTGGTCGTGAACTGCTGCGTAATTTGCCGGGAGAGCGCCTGCCGGACATACTCGGTCAATATTTCCGGATCTTTCGTATATGTTCCGTAATCCGCCAGCGTCTCCAAAATGGTCACGAGATCGCGAACGGAAATTTTTTCCTTCAGCAGCTTGACCAGCACTTTCTGTACGTCGCCGGTCGAGAGAATGCTTGGGATAAGATCGTCCACGAGCGCCGGATAATTTTCTTTGACATTCTCGATAAGCGACTTCGTTTCCTGACGGCCGAGCAGCTCATGCGCATGCTTCTTGATGACCTCGGTCAAATGCGTGGCCACGACCGACGGCGGATCCACCACGGTATAGCCCGACAGCTCCGCCCGTTCCTTCGTCGCTTCGTCAATCCATAGCGCAGGCAAGCCGAATGCCGGTTCCATCGTATCGATCCCCGTAACGGATTCATCTTCGATGCCTGGACTCATGGCGAGGTAATGATTGAGCAGCAAGTCGCCGCGGGCAACGGTATTCCCTTTAATCTTGATCACATATTCGTTGGGCCGCAGCTGAATGTTGTCGCGAATCCGAATGACCGGAACGACAATGCCCAGCTCTAGCGCGCACTGTCGGCGAATGAGAATGATGCGGTCCAGTAAATCGCCGCCCTGCTGCGTATCCGCGAGGGGTATGAGGCCGTAACCGAATTCGAACTCGATCGGGTCCACCTGCAGCAGGCTGATGACACTCTCGGGGCTGCGCACTTCTTCGATCTGCTGTTCTTCCTCAAGCTGAACTTCCTGCTCTTGCCTGCGGGCCATCGTCTGCTGCATTTTAATAGAAGCAAAAACCAACAAACCGGCAATCGGAAACGTCGTGTAAAAATGGATCGGCGTAAATATGCCGAGGGCGGCAATCGTACCGGCCACAATATACAGCAGCTTCGGATACAAGAAAATTTGCGAAGTCAAATCCGATGCCAGATTCCCTTCGGATGCCGCTCTCGTGACGATGATGCCTGCGGCCGTAGAAATGAGAAGCGCCGGGATTTGGCTGACAAGCCCGTCGCCGATCGTAAGGATCGAATAAAGCTTCCCTGCTTCGCTTAGCGACATGCCTTTCATCGCCATCCCGATCACGAGTCCGCCCAAAATATTAATGAGCAGCATGATGATACCGGCGATCGCATCGCCTTTTACGAACTTGCTCGCACCGTCCATTGCACCGTAAAAATCCGCTTCCCGGGCGATTTTTTCCCGCCGTTCTTTTGCTTGATGCTCGTTGATGAGCCCCGCGTTCAAGTCGGCATCGATCGCCATCTGCTTACCTGGCATCGCATCGAGCGTAAACCTTGCCGCCACTTCGGCAACGCGCTCAGAACCTTTGGTAATGACGATAAACTGTACCAAAACCAGAATAATAAAGACAACAAAGCCGACGACGATGTTGCCCTGGGCTACGAAGGAACCAAAGGTTTTGACCACATTACCGGCATCCGCATTGGCAAGTATGTTTCTTGTCGTTGAAACGTTAAGTGCCAGGCGAAACAACGTGGTAATAAGCAGCAGCGACGGAAAGATGGAAAACTGCAGCGCGTCCTGCGTATTCATCCCGACCAAAATAATCATGAGCGCAATCGATATATTGATGATCAAAAGGACATCCAGCAGCCAAATCGGCAGCGGAACGACCATCATGAGCACAATACCGATAATACCGATCAGCACGACCAAATCTTTCGCTTTCATGCCGATGCCCCCTTTCTTGACGAATTTTTATTTGCCTTTCACTTGGTACACATATGCTAATACCTCGGCCACCGCCTGGAACATGTCAGCCGGAATCGACTCGCCGATCTCTACTTGAGCATACAGGGCTCGGGCCAGCGGTTTATTTTCCATCGTTATAATGCCGTTATCTTTGGCAACCTGCTTTATTTTGAGCGCAATGTAATCGGTCCCTTTGGCAATGACCGTCGGGGCTTGCATTTTGCCGGCATCGTACTGGATGGCAACGGCGAAGTGCGTCGGGTTGGTGATGACCACGTCCGCTTTCGGCACTTCCGCCATCATGCGCTGCAGTGCCATCCGTCGCTGTTTCTCACGGATTTTCCCTTTTACGAGCGGGTCCCCTTCCGACTTCTTGTATTCATCTTTAATGTCCTGTTTGGACATCTTCAAGCTTTTTTCATGCTCGTATTTCTGGTAAATATAGTCCAAAATCGCCATCACAATCAGGATGAAGCCGATTTTGATTCCGAGCTGCAGCGTAACGGACGAAGCATAAATCATTATTTCTTCAAGCGGCAGACGCGCGAGCTGCATAATGTGTTCTTTCTCGCCCCACAGCATCTGATACACGACTACGCCGATAATCGTCATCTTCAATACCGATTTCAGGAAATCGACCAGCGCTCTTAATGAAAACAGCTTCTTCGCGCCTTCCAGCGGATTGATCTTGCTGAACTTCATCATCAGCGGATCGCCGGTCATCAGAAATCCGATTTGCAAGTAGTTGCCGAGCACTGCAATGACGATGGAAATGAGAAAAATCGGTCCCATAATCAATAGCATCTGCACCGAAACGTTCTCGAACAGCACCATCACGTTACTCATCGATATATGGAGCGTCAAGAAATTGTAAAAGATCGATTGAAAGAGCGTTACCAGCCTTTCTTTCATAAATCCGCCGAGCAAATAGAACGATAGGAAAGAGAAAAACAAGATGAAGGCCGCAGGCAGTTCCATGCTTTTCGCCACTTGACCTTTTTTTCTGGCCTCTTGACGTTTCTTCGGCGTGGCGGGTTCCGTTTTTTCACCGGAAAACAGCTGCAGATCAAGTTGTAAGCGAAAAGACGACACAGCCGTTCCTCCGTTCTACGTTCTGAACAATCCGAAAAACTTCCCGATCGAATCGATCATCGAAGCGAACAAATCTTTGAAAATCAATTCATAGCCGGGAAACAGCAAAAGCAGCAACAAAAACCCGACAATGATCTTGATCGGAACTCCGACCACGAAAATATTAAATTGCGGTGCGACCCGCGCCAGCAAGCCGAGGCCCAGATCGGTCAAAAACAAAGCGACGACGATCGGCGCAGAGAGCTGGAAGCTTAAATAAAACACACTCGAGAATGTTTTCTCCATAAATGTCCATAATTGCCCGCTGTTATTTTTAACGAACAGTTCGTTGTCAAGCGGAATCCACTCGTAACTTCGCATAATGCCTTCGAGCAAATAGTGATGTCCGTTAAACGACAGAAACAGCAGCAGCGCGATGACATATTTAAAGTTTCCGATAATCGGGCTTTGCGCACCCGTCATCGGATCGATCACGTTTGCGATGCCAAAACCCATCTGAATATCGATGAATGCCCCTGCAATCTGCACGACCATGAAAAACATATAGGCGATAAAGCCGATGCACAGTCCGACTAACAGCTCCCGTATAATCGCCAAAATATAGAGCGAATCCATCGTGGCCGGCATGGTTGTCCCGAACCCGAAATAAGCGATAAACGAGACGAAAAACGCAAGCCCGATCTTAAACGGTCCCGGCACGTTTTGAGCCGAAAATACAGGTGAAATGATAAAAAACGAGCCAATCCGACAAAAAAACAGCAGAAATCCTGGAACATATTGCGTCAGCCAATCCATTAACCCACTACCTAACCTACGTATTTGTATAGATTATTCAACAGGTTATAGGTAAAGTCGACCAGCGTCGTAAGAATCCATGGTCCGAATATCAACAGCGCAAGCAGAACGACGACGATTTTCGGTACGAAAGCAAGCGTCTGCTCCTGAATTTGCGTTGTGGCCTGGAAGACGCTGATGATTAAACCGACGACGAGCGCCAGCACCATCATCGGCGCACTTGCCTTCAACGTAGTGTATACCGCCTCGCCGGCCAATCGGATAATAAATTCGGAAGTCAAATCATTTCTCCCCCTGACGGCCTATCTATGTGTTGAAGCTTAACAATAGCGACCGTACGACCAAATACCAGCCATCTACGAGGATGAACAGCAGCACTTTAAATGGCAGCGAGATCATGACAGGCGGGAGCATCATCATCCCCATCGCCATCAGCGTGCTGGCCACAACCATATCGATGACGAGAAACGGGATAAAGATCATAAAGCCCATCTGAAACGCGGTCTTCAGCTCGCTGATCGCATAAGCCGGAACAAGCGCCGTCAGCGGCGTATCTTCCACTCCGCTGGGCGGTGCCGCTTTGGAATAATCCAGGAACAGCTTTAAATCCTTTTGCCGCGTGTGCTGAAACATGAATTTCTTCATGGATACAGACGCTTTGTCCAGTGCCTCCATCTGCTGAATTTGTCCTTTTAAATAAGGCTGAACTGCCGTTTCGTTAATTTCTCCGAACGTCGGCGCCATAATGAAAAATGTCAGGAACAAGGCCAGTCCGATCAACATCTGGTTAGGCGGCATTTGCTGCGTACCGAGCGAAGTCCGTACAAAACCAAGGACGATCACGATTCTTGTGAAGCTTGTCATCAAAATCAGGACCGACGGTGCAATACTGAGGACGGTCACAAGAAGCAAAATCGTGATCGTACTGGATGCGCCTTCGGGGCTGTCCGAAGTGCCGATATCGATATTGATGCCTGGAATCGGATCCGCGGCTTGCGCGTGAAGCGGCAGCGCAAACCATAAGATCATGAGGAAGAGCAGTTGCAGAAAACGAATGCGATGGTTCATCATTTATCATTCAACCGATCCGTTTGTTTCTCTTCCTGCAGCCACTCGTCCATTTGTTCTTTGCGGTCTTTCATCCCTTGCAATTTCGTTTGAAACACCTGTTGAAACGTCGCTGTCATCTCGAGCTCCTCTTCTGCCGCAGGTTTGTTCCGAAACTTACCCAGCCAGCCTCCGATCGTCTCGAAGGCAGGTCCGGCATAAGACGTCCCCGGGGTCATCATCTCTATAAGGGCCGCCGCTTCTTCTTCATCCGAAATTTTCTCAAGCAGCTGAATATTATCGCCGACGCCTACGATATAGAGCGATTTGCCGATGACCACGACTTGAATCGATTTGTTTTGACCGAGCGGTAGTCCCCCAATGGAACGAATGGAACGGCCGGATAAAAAAGTAGATTTTTTAGCCAAGATCTTCACTATGACGAAAAAAATTCCGATAATAACAATAAGGAAAAAAAGTACTTTCACAATCATCATGAATGGTTCCGCTGAGCTGTTCCCCGTAAAATTGTCCGGAGAATCCACAAAACCCAAGTCCGGAGAGCCTGTCCCCGCTTCCCCATAACAAACAGCAGCCTTTGCTGTTTGTACCCACATGAAAACGGCTGCCGACAGCTTGGCTGCGAGTCTTTTCAAGGTTCACATTCCTTTCAGGCTGTGTCTCTTCTGCGGGTGCGCCGGTTTCGAATTTATCCGAGTGTTTTCTTAATCGCTTCGATTACGCGATCCGCCTGAAACGGCTTGACGATAAAATCTTTTGCCCCGGCCTGGATCGCGTCGATAACCATCGCCTGCTGCCCCATTGCGGAACACATGATCACCTTGGCGTTGGCGTCGATCTTCTTGATTTCCTTCAATGCATGAATACCGTCCATTTCGGGCATCGTGATATCCATCGTAATGAGATCGGGACGAAGTTCTTTAAATTTCTCGATCGCTTGCGCGCCGTCATTTGCCTCACCACAAACCTCATAACCGTTTTTCGTCAAAATGTCACGAATCATCATTCTCATAAAAGCTGCGTCGTCTACAATTAAAATCCGGTTTGCCATGGGTTATTTTTCCTCCTAAGCAGTTGCTTCGTTATTATTGTAATTTTTGAATACGATCCCACTGATTCACAATATCGGTTACACGAACCCCGAAGTTTTCATCGATAACGACGACTTCACCTTTCGCGATCAGCTTGTTGTTCACCAGAATATCAACCGGCTCGCCGGCAAGCTTATCCAATTCAATGATGGAGCCTAAAGAAAGCTCCAAAATATCCTTGATCACTTTGTTCGTACGTCCCAACTCCACCGTCACTTTCAGCGGAATATCCAGAAGCAGATTCAAGTTCGAATCTTCCACCGGCGACATATTGGACGGAGTAAAACTCGAGAATTGCGCCGGCTGTACATTGACGTTGCGTCCAGCCGGAACGCCGTATGTAGCCGGCTGTGCCGCTGGAGGCTGCTGGTACAATGGTTGTTGATATATCGGCTGCTGCATCGGTTGCTGGTACATGGGTTGTTGGTACATCGGCTGCTGATACATCGGTTGTTGATGCATCGGCTGCTCGTATAACGGCTGCGACGGCGGCTGTTGATACAGCTGCTGTTCCTGCGCCGGCATATGCTGCGGCTCGGAAGGAGCGGATGGTTTGGCCTGCTGCACCTCTGCCTGGCTTGCACTGGTCGATTGGGCAGGCGCAACGTCTTCCTGGACATCTCCGTCACCCATCAAAATGGACACCATTTCTTTGGCAAATGTTACGGGGAGCAGCTGCATAATGGTAGAATCGATCAAATCTCCAATCGTCAACCTGAACGAAATTTTGATGAATACTTCTTCCTGCGGCAGGTTCGAAGCTCCTTCGCCTTCCGCCAAGTTCAAAATATCGATGCCGGGAGGCGAGATGTTGACGAATCGGTTGAATATCGTCGACATCGATGTGGCCGAAGACCCCATCATCTGGTTCATCGCTTCCTGAACGGCGCTGATATGAATTTCCGACAGCTCCGAAATTTGCCCGGTCCCGTCTCCACCCATCATCAAATCGGCGATCACTTGCGCGTCTCGCGTCTTGATGACCAGCAGGTTGATGCCGTCAAACCCGTCTACGTAATTGACGTGAACGGCTACATGCGGCTTTGGAAATTCTTCGACAAGCTCCGTTCGCGCGATGATGGATACTTTCGGCGTAGTAATATCGACCTTTTTCCCCAGCAGCGTCGATAATGCTGTTGCCGCGCTCCCGAATGTAATGTTGCCGATTTCACCCAGAGCATCTTGCTCGAGCGAAGACAAGTAGTCTTCCACATGCGGCGTAAAGCCGGACCCCGAGGAACTGCTTTCGGAAGACTGCCGCAGCAGGGCATCGATCTCCTCTTGAGACAAATAATCTTTGTTATTCGTCATTTTCTTCTGCTCCTTCATTGACAATCTCGCTAATTTGAACAGCCAGCTTTCCTCTCGTCGTTCCCGGGCTGCCGTAAAACTTAAGTTTTTCGCCGATCCGTATATCCAGCGGTTCATTCACGGATTTGTTCAGCGTGATCACATCGCCGGTTGCAAGCGACAAAAACTCGCGAACCGAGATTTGCGAAGAACCGAGCTCCGCTATGATCGGCAGCTTCGCTTTATGAAGTCTGGAGCGCAGCGCCGTGACTTCTTCCGGAACGCTCGTTTTCTTCTGCGAAACGAACCAGTGATGCACCGACAATCTAGGCATAATCGGTTCGATGACGACATGCGGTATACACAGGTTGATCATTCCCGTCGTATCGCCGATTTTGGTGCTTAGCGATATCAATGCAATGGTTTCGTTTGGAGAAACGATCTGAATGAATTGCGGATTCGTCTCCAGCGCCTCGAGTCGCGGCGATAAATCGACGACCGATCTCCACGCCTCCTGCAAACTTTCGAAAGCCCGGCTGAAAATACGCTCCATCACGATCGTTTCGATCTCGGTTAATGTATTGATCTTAGGCGGCGACGTGCCGCCCCCCCCAAGCAAGCGATCAAGCATCGCGAATGCTACGTTCGGGTGTACTTCCAGCACCATTCTTCCTTCCAACGGTTCCGCTTCAAAAATATTAAGAATCGTCATTTTGGGAATCGAACGAATAAACTCGTCATAAGGCAGCTGTTCGACCTGGACTACATTGATCTGCACAAACGTTCTAAGCTGAGCGGAGAAATAGGTCGTCAAATATCTGGCAAAGTTCTCGTGAATTCGAGTCAAGCTCCGGATATGATCTTTGGAGAAGCGTACTGCTCGCTTAAAATTGTACGTGCTGACCTTCTTGTTAGTCTCCTCTTTTTTGAGTTCCTCCGCATCCATCTCGCCAGAGGATAAGGCGGCGAGCAATGCATCGATTTCATTCTGCGAGAGTACATCTACCATCAGCGTCACCTCCTTTTATTCGTATCGCATTATATGCTTGCAATTATTGAATGACGATGTCTGTGACCAAAATTTGGTTCAGCTTCCCTTGCGCGAGAAACGGATTCATTTTATTCATAAGGGTCGAAGTCAAATTATCAAAGCCTTTGCTTCCCGAAACCTGCTCAGGCGTCATATCCGCCAGCGTCTGAACGACGATCGCCTTCATTTTGGTGTCCAGCTTGTCAAATTCGTCTTTCGCCTTCTTGTTTTCGAGTTCAAATGCGATGCTCACTTTAATGAATTTGCTGCTGCCGGCTAAATTGGTCAAAATGTCTTTCATGACCGTCGTGTTTTCTTTCACTTGATCCGGCGTCAGTTTTTTCGGCGTTTTTACTTCGCGTGCCGAGTTTTGCGCTTGCTCCTGCAAATTTTGATTGGATTTGTCCATGTAATTTAACAAGACGAATGCCGCGGTTAGTATTAGCGTAATTGCGATCAGTATCGCGACGACCATAATAAAAATTTTACTCTTAAACAACTACGACCCCTCCGAATTCAAGCTCTTTAACGTACTACTCACGAGACCGATGGACTGGAAAAAGCGATGCACGGTTTCGGTCACTTCCGGTACCGTCTCCAGAACCATAAATTTTTTGCCGGTAATTAAGGTGATCATCGTGTCCGGCGTTTCCTCGAGCGATTCGATCAATAGCGCATTGACCGTAATTTGTTTTCCGTTAAGCCGCGTGAGCCGAATCATCAGCTATCCTCCAAACTGGCGTGAAATCGGGGAGGCGCCGAACCTCCCCGCTGCTTCTATTATCGCTTCAAGTTTACAACCTCTTGGAGCACTTCATCGGACGTTGTAATGATACGGGAGTTTGACTGGAAACCGCGCTGAGCGACGATCATCTCCGTGAACTCCGAAGTTAAATCTACGTTCGACATTTCAAGCTGTCCTGCAACAATCGCTCCAGTACCCATTGCTAAATTATTGGCTCGGGCATCCTCACCTTCTGGTAAATCTCCAGTATGTGAGTTAGGGGTCGTACGATAAAGATTTCCGCCAATTTTATCTAAACCGGCAGGGTTCGATACTTTAACTACCGAGATGAAAGTGTCGCTTGGAACTGATTCTCCATTCTCATTGACCGTAATGATTTCACCGTTATTGGAAATTGAAAACGCGGTTACCGTTCCAAAATCATCCAAGTCGATGATTGCATTCTCAGAGCTCATCACAAACATACCATCAGCAGTTACAAGCTGGTTATTGGCATCAACCACAAAGTTACCCGCACGTGTCAAATAAGGCACCGCTTGTTCGTCATTACTCTTGACGGCAAAAAAACCGTCTCCGTCAATTCTCAAATCCGTCGGAACATTCGTCGTCATCGCGCTGCCCGGCGTATGAATCGTGTCGATCGCGCCGACCGTCACACCGAGACCGATCTGTTTGGAGTTCATACCTCCTGTCGGCGTATCCGTGGGCGCCGTAACGCCCGCTACCGTCTGGCTCAAAATATCTTTGAACATGACGCGGCCGGATTTAAAACCGACCGTATTCACGTTGGCAATGTTGTTGCCAATAACGTCAAGCTTCGTTTGAAAGCCTCTCATCCCCGAAACGCCGGAATAAAGCGATTTTAGCATTGGCTTGTTGCCTCCCAATTTGGATTATGATGGCTGCTTCCGTCGATCCGCAGCCTTGGGCCTCCGACTCGGGCCAGCCCTGTACATTTAAGAAATGATCATGGCGCTGTCGATTTGCGTAAACACATTGTCTTTCATCGAAGCGCCGTCTATCGCCGTAATGACGGTCCGATTTTTGATATTGACGATAAGCGCCGTATCGTTAATCAACATCAGCGAATCTTTGGCGCCTTTTGTAGCCGCCTTATCAATCGCGGATTGAATCTTCGCAAGCTGCTCCGGTTGAAAGCGGATGCCGCGTTGTTTTAGTCTTTCTTCCGCGTGATGGCTAAATCGAACGTCCTGCTGCTGCTGTAATATTTGATCGAACGTCCCGGCTGCTTGCGTTTTGTCACCGCTGTAACGTTTGCCTGCGGCCGGCGGAACGGCATTCGGATAAAGTTGACCAAGCGTTATTCGATCCGTCATTGACTAGCCTCCGGATTCGAAATTTCGCTAATTTTACTCAGTGGCACTTCTTCCGCACCGATCTTTACCAGCTGCTCGCCGTTCTTCATGACGATGGATTCCACAATCCCGGATTGCGTAGTGGCATCGTCCTTTTCGCTCCAAGTCACGTTTTTTCCGATCAAACCGGAGGCGAAGCCGAGAGATTGGCGTAGGAGCTTCATTTCGGCATTCATGTTGGTGAGCTGCTCAACCGACGTAAATTGCGCCATCTGGGCGATAAATTCTTTGTCCTGCAGCGGCTGCGTAGGATCCTGATTTTGCATTTGCGTCATCAAAATTTTTAAAAATTGATCCTTGCCCAGTTCGTTGGTTTTTCCGTTCGCTGCTCGCTGTACGTTGCTCTTATCGTAATAAGGCCATACGTTTTTGGTACTGATGATCGAGTCGGCCATAGTTTCACCCCCTATTAAAGCCAATGCTCATCGCTGGGACTAAGCTGTGATATCAATCGAACCGCTGCCTGCCGTACGTACCGCAGTGGTGGCATCGTTTGTTTCTTCAATAGAAACCTCTTCCACAGCTCCGTTTCGGCTGCCGGACGATTTTTGCTGTTTCGCCGATTGTCCCGGCTGCTGCTGTTGTCTGCCATCCTGGAACATGCCCGATTGGAACCCTTGGCTCTGGCTGACTTCCAGCTTCTCCACTTGGATGCCTTGACTTTGAAGCGCCGTGCGCAATTGAGAAAGCTGATTTTCAAGCATTTCCTTGCCGACGAGACTATCCGCTACGAACTGCGCCACCAATTGCCCGTTATGCATCGTCAATTTGACGTCTACATGGCCGAGATGCTGCGGATATAAGGAAATTTTTGCTTCCGTGAAACCGTCGACGGAAGACTCCATCATAAATGAAGAAACGACGAACTGCGTCATATCATCCGTAAATGTCGAGGCCGGCATATGCAGTACAGGCATTTTCACGGGATGACCGGCTTGCGTCTGCCTCATAAACTCTTGAACCGTAATCGGTTGTGCCGTCGCTTCGTCCACTTCATTACCGCTTAATGGCTCGAATAACGGTCTATCTTCATCCGGGTTGAGTTCCAGACGATTCATGATCTGTACATGTTTTGTCGCCAACATTTCCAATGGCCGCGGTTTGTTGGATGCGATTTGCACCAAGTCTGTCAGTGAAACCGTGGTATCGTCCACAGCAGCCACCTTCGCTTGACTTGCAGCAAGCAGTACTTGCGATGCAGTTGTAGAAGACTTATGTAGTTGGGTCATATTCGCCGCTGTTGCCGCAGATGCGAGCACGGCCGGCAATTCTCTCAATACTTGTTTGACTTCCGGATCGTTCTGGCCAGCCTTTATCCAATCTTTCAGCTGATTGAGCAGTTCAACTGCTTGCCCCGATGAAAGTACAGGCTGTTTATTGTCATCCGATGCTTCGCTTGAATCGGATTTAGCCGAAGTGTCTACAGCAATCGGAATAAACAATAGCGGGTCCAGCACATCAACATGCAAGTTTTCCGCCGCATCGGCTGCTGCCGCTTCCGTCTGGTCCCCTTCGCTTGAATCGACATTGGCTTGTGCAGCTCCGGCCGATTGCTCAGTCGTCATTTCCTCATTCGCCTGCGAAGCGGTTATAGCAGGAACAAACAACAGTTGATCAGCTATGCTCGCGGTTCCTTCCGCAGACGCTCCTTCTGACGGAAACGTCTCCGTTCGCTGTGATTCCCCTTCATTCGGTTGATGATTTTGCATCATTGCGGCAACAAGAGATTGAAGCTGCAATAACCATGCCTGCAAATCCGGATTGCTCAGCAACGCGTCCCCTTGCTCCGGCTGTTGGAGCAGTTCAGCCAATGCGCCGACTTGCTCACCGCTTACATCTAACGATTGTGCGTCACCCGCCAGGAAAGAGAGCAGAAGCGGATTCAACTGTTGAACCGACGCGGGGATGCTTTGAATGGTCGTGTTGGACGAACCGCCCTGTCCTTGATTTCCGGACATCATGCCATTAAGTGTCAAAGCGAAAGGAGCTTGTGCTTGCGTTCCAGTTGAAGCCGAACTTCCGGTCGATCCGGACGCGCCTGGTGTTCCGTTTACGATTACGGATTGAGATTGAATTTCCATTAGCGTTTTGTCACCTCCTTTCGAAATGTCATTGAACGAGCCGGGCCGATATTAATGCGGCCGTTTCTTTGGATAGATCGGACAAGGCGGAAAGAACTTTGGATCGTCCGGCACTATCCATCGAGCTGAGAATCGAGATCACTTTATCTGGATTCGTCTTTTGCATTTCGAGCAGCACCGCCGCCGAACTTTTCGGCGTCATATTGGCGAAGGTTGAACCAAGATCGTCCTTCGTCAGCTTATCCGCCGCCTTCGGATCCGGCGCAGACAGCTGCTTCACCCGGTCTTGCAGCGCTGCGATTTGAGCATCTCTGACATTTGTTTGATCCTTGAGCAGGATCGACGCTTCCGCCGCTTTCTTCGGGTCCATCTTCTCCAAAATCTTCACCCGGTCGTCCGTCTTCATCATGCCGAGTATGAGCACCAGTTCGCGGGTCGTTAAATTTTCCATGATCGGGGCCGCCTTGGACGCCGTCATTTTGGAGTACATCGTCGCCAACTGCTGGATTTGAATCGTATATTCATCTTCCGTCAGCGTTTTTGTTTTGTTTTTTTCTTCAAGACTGCTGTTTTTCAATTGCAAATCTTTTATTTGCAGATCCCGCTGCTGCACCGCCGCTTCTGCCTTTTTGAGATCGGCGCTTTGCTGATCCAGCTTTGCCTGTAACTGGGCCAGCTTATCTTCCTGCGAGGACGCTGCGCTACCGACAGGTGCCGGTGCTTTCGATTGCTCCGGGCTGCCTTCTGCGGACTTCGTCTTCGGGTCGGGAATAATGGTGTTCACCACGGGAATTTTATTTGCCGCTCTCAGTACGCCGTTCATTACATCGTAGTCGAAAATCGTAAGCAGCACGCCTAGCAAAACGGCCGTAAAAACAAAAGGGATGAGGAACCAGATCAAAAAGCGCTCCATCGCACCATAAGAAGAGGATTGCTCCGTACCCGTGTTTGCCATATTCGCCCCCACCTCCTTCGTTGATTGCGATCAGGAAAATCTTCTAAACCGGTTGGTGGCCATCTCGTCCAGATTGTCCTGTTCTTTCTTCAGCACATGAGCCGAAAATCGTTGAAACGCCCGTTCTTTCGCTTTTGTCCAAACTTTTTCCTCGAGCATTTTGCCCGTCAGATCGTCCTGTTTCTTCTGAACGTCCGTCTTCGCCGTTTGCAAATCTTTATGTTTGGCCTGAATGCGCTGATCGATCTGCTCGACGAAGCTTTGCAGCAGCAGCAAGTTCGAAACGGTCGTTCGGTGTCCGGCTGCATGATGAAGCTCTTCTTGCATTTCCGATTTGACATGCTCCAAATCATGCAATTTAGACTCTTCATCTTTGAGCTTTACGATGGCGTCGGATAATATCCACTCCGCTTGTGTCTTTTCATTTGTTTTCAAGTCGACGATTTTTTGAAAAGAGTAGCGAAACCTCATAATTGAGCTCATCCCCTGTAAAATTGTTGAATCAACCGTTCCGTCGCTTCCGTATAGCTCAACTTTTCATTTACTCTCTGCTTGGTGTAATCCCAGATCGATTCGATTGATTCGAGCGATTGATCAATTTCCGGATTCGAGCCTCGTTGGTACGCCCCTATATTGATCAAATCTTCCGAATCTTTATAAACAGATAGTAATCTTTTCAGGTTTTCCGCGGCTCGCTGCTGTTCGACAGGGACAATTTCTTTCATGACGCGGCTGACGCTGGCCAGCACATCGATCGCCGGATAATGGCCCCGGTTCGCGATGTGACGGTCAAGCACAATATGCCCGTCAAGTATGCCCCGCACAGCATCCGCGATCGGCTCGTTCATATCGTCGCCGTCCACCAGCACCGTGTAAAACGCGGTGATCGATCCTTTGGGTCCGGTACCCGAACGTTCCAGCAGCTTGGGCAGCATCGCAAAAACGGATGGCGTATAACCTCGCGTTGCGGGCGGCTCGCCTACTGCCAGACCTACTTCCCGCTGCGCCATGGCAAATCGGGTGACCGAATCCATCATAAGCATGACGTTCAAACCTCGATCGCGAAAATATTCCGCGATACTCGTTGCAATTAACGCTCCTTTGAGGCGGATAAGCGCGGGTTGATCCGATGTCGCTACAATGACGACGGAACGTGCAAGTCCTTCGGGACCTAAATCGCGTTCGATGAAATCAAGCACTTCGCGACCACGCTCGCCGATCAGAGCGATGACGTTAACATCGGCAGAAGTGTTCCGGGCGATCATGCCCATCAACGTACTTTTTCCGACGCCGGAGCCGGCGAATATACCGACCCGCTGCCCTTTACCGATCGTCAGCAAACCGTCGATACAGCGTACGCCTACGCTGATCGGTTCAAGCACCCGCGGGCGCTTGAGCGGGTTGCTCGGCATATTGTTTGTAGAATAGTGCGTCATTCGCGAAGGCAGGAACGTTCCGTCGAGCGGTTGACCGAGTCCGTCGAGCACTTTGCCCAGCAGCTCATGTCCCACCTGCACGGTGAGCGGCTTGCCTGTTCCGACTACGTCGCAGCCGGGTCCTACGGATTGAAGATCGCCAAGCGGCATCAAAATGACTTTATTGTTCTTGAAGCCGACAACCTCCGCTTTTAAAGGCTTATCCGATTTTAAAGGAAAAATGTAACATACGTCGCCGATACTGGCATCAGGACCCTCTGATTCTACCGTCAGTCCGATCACCTGCGTTACTTTGCCGTTGACCCGTACCGGGTCCATTTGGCGTAAATGATCTAAATACTTTGCTGCAGAAGGCACTTGCTGCATCCTAGTTTTCCTCGCTTCGTAACGCCAACTGCTGAAGCGCATTTTTGATTTCCTTCAACTGCGTGTCGATACGGGCGTCAATGCTTCCGTACGACGATCGAACGACGCAGCCGTGATCATGAACCGAGGCGTCCGGAATAATTTGCAGCTCGGCTTGCGAGTCAATGTGCAGCAAAAGTTCTTCTCGTGCGTCTTGTATATAGGAGAAATGTGCAGGCGACACGCACAAGGCAATAATTCCTTTCTCCCTGCGGCGAGCGAGTACATTTTGGATCAGATCAATGACCCACTCCGATTCCAGCGTTAGCTGACGGTGCACGATTTTTTCCGCAATCGAGCAGCTCAGTTCGATCAGGAACGGCTCGGACTCCTGTATAATTTGCTGCTTTAAAATGTACGCTTGTTCCAATATTTGCGAGGCTTCCTGCAGCATCCCTTCATACTGCTCGCGCAGCTCGCGCTCGGCCTGCACTTGCGCTTCAACGTAGCCTTCGCGAAAACCTTGCTCTTTCGCCTGAAGTGCAGCCTGTTCATCCTGCAATCTGCGGTCATGCCACCACTGCTCGATCTCAGCCTGGACTTGCTGCTTGCTTGCCGCAGCTTCGTCCAAGGCTGCGCGGACTTGCTCCTCGGCGAACGATTGCGCGTCCTGCAATATTTGCTCCCGCATTTGCATGATCTCGTCGAGTTCCTGCTGCCCTGGCGACGGTTCGCCTTCCTCAGATTGTTCTTGAAAAAGAACAGCCGAAGACGAAACGGGAGGCTCGACGATTTTTGAATCTTCAACAGTCACGTACTGGAAATATTTGATGACATTAGACAATAATATCATCTCCTCCACCGCGTGCGATAATGATTTCTCCAGCTTCTTCAAGTCTGCGGATCGTTGCTACGATACGGGTCTGCGCTTCTTCCACATCACGCAGCCGAACCGGGCCCATGTACTCCATTTCTTCCCGGAACGTCTCGGCCATCCGTTTGGACATGTTCTTGAAAATCGTTTCGCGCACTTCTTCGCTGGCTACTTTTAGCGCCAACTGCAGATCGACGTTCTCGATATCGCGTATGATCCGTTGAATCGAACGGTTGTCGATATTGACGATGTCCTCGAAAACGAACATTCGCTTCTTGATCTCTTCCGCCAGCTCGGGGTCCTGGATTTCAAGCGAATCCAAGATGGTTCGCTCCGTGCCGCGGTCGACGCCGTTCAAAATTTGAACGACTGCGGAAATGCCCCCGGCATTCGTGTAATCCTGTGTGACCGTGGCTGACAGCTTCTGCTCAAGAACACGCTCTACTTGGCTGATGACTTCCGGCGACGTACTGTCCATCAAGGCAATCCGTTTGGCCACGTCCGCCTGTTTCTCTTGCGGCAGCGACGACAAAATAATGGAAGCCTGCTCCGGTTGCAAGTACGATAGCACGAGCGCGATGGTTTGCGAATTCTCGTTTTGAATGAAATTCAGAATTTGTGCCGGATCGGCTTTGCGGGCAAAGTCGAAAGGTCTGACCTGCAACGTCGCCGTCAACCTATTGATGATGTCGAGTGCTTTTTGGGAGCCGAGCGCTTTCTCCAAAATTTCTTTCGCGTAAGAAATACCGCCTTGCGATATAAACTCCTGCGCGAGACAAATTTGGTGAAATTCCGCCATAATGGCTTCCTTCTCGTGGTTGTCGACTTTTCGAACGTTGGCAATTTCAAGAGTAAGCTGTTCAATTTCTTCATCGCGCAGATGCTTGAATATTTGAGCCGAAACTTCCGGCCCCAAACTGATTAATAATATCGCAGCCTTCTGGCGGCCCGATAACATCGGTTGATGCATTTTTGCCAAGCGCTGCACACCTCTATTCGTCTACTAGCCAAGTGCGAAGCAGATTGACAAAATCTTCCGGCTTTCTCTTCGCAAGCTGTTCAAGCTGTTTGCGCACTTGATTTTCATTGTTCACATTATCGATATCAATGGTTGGGAACTCTACCTTCGGCGTTTCCTCGAGCAGTTCTTCCTCAGCTTGCGCAGCCGCTTTCCGTCTACGCATCAATAAGTATCCGCCGCCAGCGAGCAGTGCAAGCGCAACGCCGCCCAAACCGCCGTAAAGCAGCATCGTGTTGGAATTCACGCTTTGTCTTTCGTTCGTACGAGCGAACGTATGGGGGAACACGGTTACCTTTTTCGCCAGATCCTCATCGGTTAACGTTTGTTTGTTATCCGCAAGCGCGGCACGTACGACGTTGACGAGCACTTGTCTGACCGCTTCTACCGTTTGCGGCGTCAACGAGTTCGGATCGTTCGGGTCGGGCGGTTCCACTCCGACATTGATCGTTAAATCTTTAACAACGTATGGCGTAAGCTCGATTTCGTTCGTTATCCGGTTTACCTCGCGGTTTACGGTGCGCTGCATCTCTTCGGAATTCGACTTCCCGTTGTTGCTGCTGCCAGGATAGCCCGGAACATCCGTTGCCCCTGTCCCCGGTACGCCGCCTTGCGGTGCGCTGCTGTCGCTATTGTAGCTTTTTTGAATTTCCTGAATGGAAATATCAAGCCCTACTTGATCCACCGTATTGGGCGCCGTCACCAAATTTTGAACCGTCTTCGTTTGATCGAAATTCATGGTCGAAAATACGCTGACGATGACTTTGTCCCGGCCGAGTATGGCGCCAAGCAGCTGTTGTACGTTCATCTGAACTTCTTTTTTGAATTGATTGTTGATCTCAAATTGCTGCGCGGCGAGCGTCGCCGTTCCGGTCGATTTGCTCTTGCCTTTCGAATATTCGAGCATGTCGCCGTTTTGATCGGAAATAGTAATGTTCTCTACCGGCAACCCTTTAATGCTGTGAGAGACCAGGTTATACATCGTATCGATTTTTGCCGAATCCAGGGTGTATCCCGGTTTGACGTCCAATACGACCGAAGCGGTCGCCTTCTCAGGCTCGGAGCCTTTTGGCAAAAATACCGTTTCTTTCGGCAATGAAATAAGCACTTTCGAACTGCTGATCGCATTGTTCGAATTAATCAGCTGCTGGAGTTCGCCCTGAACGGCGTTTACGTATTTGACGTCGAATTCCCTGTCCGTCGTGCCGAATGTACCGCTCTGGCTGAATGCCCCGTAACCGATGCTGCCGTTTTTGTTCAATCCCTGCGATTCAACCGCCAGCTTGACGCTGGCTACTTGGCTTCGCGGCACACCGATGCTTTTGCCGTCGTCGCTGAGCTGGTAAGGGATTTTGGCGCCGTCCAAGTACGTTTTGATCGCCGCGGCATCCGAAGGTTGAAGATTCGTATAAGCGAGCGCGTACTCTGTTTTCGAAAAATTATAACTTATTATGCCGATGGTCAGTATGACTAAGATCACAGTCGCTACAATCGTATATTTTTGCGTTTTGCTAAACTGATTCCAATATTGCTTCAATCGGTTCCAATATTGGAGTAAATTCTCATTCACTATGTCACCCCATCCGATCGCCCGTCGATTGAATTATCGCTTGTTAGACTTGCATTCTCATGATTTCCTGGTACGCTTCGATCACTTTGTTACGTACCTGTACGGTCAGTTCAAGTCCAAGCGATGCTCTTTCGGTAGCAATCATCATCTGGTGCACGTCGGTCATGTCGCCCTTTACGAATTGATCGTTCAACACATCGACCGTTTTTTGCTTGCTGTTCAGATCTGCGATCGCTTCACCAAGGAATTTGCCGAATTGATCGGAAATCTCGACGGCCCCGGTACTCTTCGGTACGATTGGCCCCGTTATTTTGGCAGGAAGCAAGTTTAGCTTGTCAATCATTGTTTTGACCCCTTCTTCTTAACATGTTACTTCCCGATCTCAAGCGCTTTGCCGATCAATGCCTTCGAAGCGTTCAAAGCCGTCACATTCGCTTCGTAGGAACGGGTCGCTGAAATCATGTCCACCATCTCTTTAAGCACGTCTACATTCGGCATAAAAACAAATCCGTCTTCGTTCGCATCCGGATGCGTAGGATTATAGACCTGCTTAAAAGGCGAAGTATCTTCGATGACTTTCGTAATTCGAACGCCCTCACCTACTTCGTCCGTCCCTCCGTTCATCGCATTTTGCAACGACTGTGCGAAGCTCGGCTGCTTCGGCTCCATCGTCACCAGCTTGCGTTGGTACGGAACCCATTTGCCGTTAACCATTCGCGCTCTCGTCGAATCGCTGTTGGCAATGTTAGAGGAAATAACGTCCATCCGTAAGCGCTGCGCGGTTAAAGCGGAGGAGCTGATATCAAAACCGTTCGTAAGCTTCATGATCAACCTCTCCCGTTAATAGCGGTTCGCAACTTTTTTATTTCTCCGTTCACCTGTTGAACCATCACATTGTATCTCAATTGGTTTTTAGCCATCAGGGACATTTCGTAGTCGATATCGACATTGTTCAGGTTGTTATTGAGCAGCGTCTGATTATCCTGAATGATTTGCGGTTCCGGTTTGGCCGGGCGGCCAATATAGAAATGGCGGGGATCGGTTCGATATCCTTCAATCGATTTACCATTCATCTCCTGCTGAAGCAATTCCTCGAATTTCACTTCCGACCTCTTGAAATAAGGCGTGTCGACATTTGCCACATTGTCTGCGATAACCTTATTTCGGAGCACGGCTGCATTCAAAGAGCGTTCCAACGATTGAAAACCGGGCCTGTTTAAAAGTTGCATAATGCTCGTTCCCACTTTCCCACAAAGATCTGAGTTATTTATTCAACAAGGGAGACATAATATCCTCCTTTCTTCGACACCATTAGCAAAAAAAAATATAATAACCTGTCACTGCATGGTAGTATTTCAGAACTATATCTATATTGAGTAATGATGGAAATGATTACAATACGAAAAAAGACCTATATTTTGGAATATAGGTCTCAAAAACTGAAAAATATTTGTAAAATAAGGCTTTTTTATGACTTCATGCTCTGAATGCCGAATATTAGCTGATCATTTTGGATACGAATGTACGTTCCCTTCATACCTAAAGACCGGGTCTCGATGACCCCTGCGCTTTCCAACTTTCGCAGCGCATTGACAATAACCGAGCGCGTAATTCCGACACGATCCGCTATTTTGCTGGCCACAAGGAGCCCTTCCGTCCCGTCCAATTGTTCGAAAATATGTTCCACCGCTTCGAGCTCGCTGAATGAAAGCGAACCGACGGCAACCTGCACAACCGCTTTGGAACGCGCCTCGACTTCAATCTGTTCCGCTTTTTCGCGCAAAATCTCCATGGCTACAACCGTCGAGCCATATTCCGCGAGAATCAGGTCGTCGTCGATAAACTGCCCGTCGCGCTTGGTCAGAACAAGCGTTCCAAGCCGTTCGCCGCCACCCAGCACCGGTACGATCGTAATAAGAAAGCTGGCATCGCCGGAGTGATCGCCAAAAACATCGAATTCGCTTCCTGCCGCAAGGTTGGAGGATGTCTCCTGCACCTTCAGCAGCAATTCGTTATACTCCGATGGAAAACGGTTTTCCTGAATGACGGACTCATTTGCAAGCGCGTCGTCCTTCGTCGAAAAGAGCGCGCTCCCCAGCACCTTTCCTTTCCGGCTGACGACAAATATATCCGATTGCAAAATATCGCTCAGCACGGCAGCCATATCCATAAAGCTAACCGTTTTACCCGCTTCATTTTGCAGCAATTTGTTCAGCCTTCTGGTTTTCATCAACAATGTCATGATAATGCCTCCTAAAAGTAACAACGACGATTACAAAATATATTGACTTAAATCTCGGTTCTGGACAATGCCCGACAACTTCTCTTTCACGTACTCGGGCGAGATCATGATGGATTCCAGCGTAATGTCCGGCGCTTCGAACGATAAATCCTCCAGCAGTTTCTCCAAAATGGTGTGCAGCCGCCGGGCACCGATATTGTCGGTATTCTGATTCACTTCCGCGGCGATGCGCGCAATTTCCATTATGGCATCGTCCGAAAACTGCACGTGGATGCCTTCCGTTTCAAGCAGAGCCGTATACTGCTTGGTCAGCGCGTTCTGCGGCTCCTTCAGAATGAGCACGAAATCCTGCTGCGTCAAACTGCTGAGCTCTACGCGAATTGGAAAACGCCCTTGAAGCTCAGGTATAAGGTCGGATGGCTTGGCGATATGGAAGGCGCCGGCAGCTACAAACAGCACGTAATCCGTTTTTACCGGGCCGTATTTGGTCATGATCGTCGATCCTTCCACGATCGGCAATATGTCGCGCTGGACGCCTTCACGCGATACATCCGGGCCGCTGCCGCGGCTCGAGCTGCAAATTTTATCGATTTCATCGATAAAAATAATGCCGCTCTGCTCGGCGCGCTTCACGGCTTCCTGGATGACTTCGTCCATATCCAGCAGCTTCTGCGCCTCTTCCTGCAGCAGCACATTGCGCGCTTCCTTGATCGGCAGCTTACGCTTCTTCGTCCGTTTCGGCATCAGGCTGCCGAACAGCTCCTGCATGTTCATGCCGGCCTGCTCGTTGCCTTGCCCGGCTAGCATGTCGAACATCGATGGGGCGTTGTCCTCCATCTCGATTTCAATGACTTGATCCTCAAGCTCCCCTTGCTGCAGCTTCCGTTTCATTTCCTGACGCCGCGAGAGCAGCGAAGCGTCTGCTTCCGGCTCCGGCTCGCCCGAAGGTTGGCTCTGACCGCCGAACAGCATCTCGAGCGGATTGCGCTGGTTGCGCGGTTTAGCAGGATTAGGCACAAGAATGGCAGCGATGCGATCAATGACCATTTGTTCCGCCCGGTCCTTCAGCTTCTCGGTTTTATCCGCTTTCACCATGCGAATCGACGTTTCCACCAAGTCTCTGACCATGGACTCCACGTCTCTGCCGACATAACCGACCTCGGTAAACTTGGTCGCCTCCACCTTGACGAACGGGGCGTTCACAAGCTTCGCCAGCCGGCGAGCAATTTCCGTCTTCCCTACCCCGGTCGGGCCGATCATCAATATGTTTTTGGGTACGATCTCATCGCGGATCGACTCATCGAGCAGACTTCGGCGATGGCGGTTCCGCAGCGCCACGGCGACCGATTTTTTGGCTTGTTTTTGACCAACGATATATTTATCGAGCTCGGCTACGATTTCTCGGGGGGTTAAGGCTGTTTGTTTCAAATGGCATAACCTCCTACATTGTAACTGTTACAGCGATGAAGCAACGTTGTCAGTTATCAATCGATTTGCAACGGTAACATCCGCGAAGCGACGTAGTACATTGCTTTACGATTGTTTATTCGATCTCTTCCACGATGATATTATGGTTGGTGAACACGCAAATTTCAGCCGCTGTCGTAAGCGCTGCGTGGGCAATCTCTCTGGCGCTGAGCTGCGGCGCGTAGCGATTCAAGGCTCTGCCTGCGGCTAGCGCAAAGCTGCCCCCTGAGCCGATCGCGAGTATTCCGTCATCCGGTTCGATAATTTCGCCGTTGCCCGAAATAAGCAGCAATCCTGCACGGTCCATCACGATCATCATCGCTTCCAGCCTGCGCAAAATACGATCTTGACGCCAGTCTTTGGCCAGTTCGACAGCCGAGCGCTGCAAGTTGCCGTGATGTTCTTCCAGCTTGGCTTCAAATTTCTCGAAAAGCGTAATCGCGTCCGCCACGGACCCAGCGAAGCCGGCAATGACATTGCCGCGGTACAGCCTTCTAACCTTTTTCGCCTGCGCTTTCATCACCATGCTGTTGCCGAACGTAACCTGTCCGTCTCCGGCAATAGCCCCTTTCCCTTGATGCCTGATCGCAAATATCGTCGTTGCGTGAAAGGTTTGCTCCATATCCCGCGATTCCTCCTCCATTCAAGACGAAAACTAAGCTGTGCAAGCTTAGTTTTACGGGCGTTATGTACGGATCGACATATAACGGGTATATCGTATCACAGTACATGTTTTATTTACAAGTTGAATTGTATACATTTTGTGAAAAATTCTGAATTTTCTCAATTGCTCGCAGAGCGATCTTTTCATTTTTCAGCTTCTTGTTCCGGATTTTCTCCCCAAGCGGAGGAAAAAGCCCGAAGTTCGCGTTCATAGGCTGAAAATGGTTGAAGTCCGCCGTCGTAATGTACTGCGCCATACTGCCAAGCGCCGTGTCGGCAGGCAGTACGAAGCATTCTTGTCCGAGCGCATATTGCGCCGCGTTCATTCCGGCAATCAGGCCGGATGCGGCCGATTCGACATAACCTTCCACACCCGTCATTTGACCGGCGAAAAACAGGTTGTCCCGCTCCCGGAACTGATACGTCGGGCGAAGCAGTTTCGGCGAGTTAATGAATGTGTTGCGATGCATGACGCCGTAGCGGACGAACTCGGTATTTTCCAAGCCTGGAATGAGGGAAAATACCCGTTTCTGCTCGCCCCATTTCAGATGCGTCTGGAAACCGACCAGATTGTACAGCGTACCGGCGGCATTATCCTGCCGCAGCTGCACGACGGCGAAAGGGAGCTCGCCCGTGTGCGGATTGATGAGCCCTACTGGCTTCATCGGCCCGTACAGCGCCGTTTGACGGCCCCGTTTGGCCATCACTTCGATCGGCATGCAGCCTTCGAAATAGATTTCTTTCTCGAATTCCTTGATTGGCGCCGCTTCTGCCGTAATCAGCGCTTCGTAAAAAACATTGAATTCCTCTTCCGTCATCGGGCAGTTCAAGTACGCCGCTTCGCCCTTGTCATAACGGGATGCAAGATAGACCTTGCTCATATCGATCGAGTCTTTCTCGACAATCGGCGCCGCCGCGTCATAGAAGTACAGGTAATCTTCTCCTGTCAGCTCCTGCAGATGCTTCGACAACGACGGAGAGGTAAGCGGCCCGGTAGCAACAACGGTAATGCCCTCCGGCAGCCGTTCCAACTCCTCGGTACGCACCTCGATCAGCGGATGATTGCAAAGCACCGAGGTGACTTCCCCCGAAAATCCGTCGCGGTCTACCGCAAGCGCTCCGCCGGCCGGAACCGCATGCTTGTCCGCCGCACGCAAGACGAGAGAATTCAGCAGGCGCATTTCTTCCTTTAATACGCCTACTGCGTTCGTTAATCCGTTGGCCCGCAGCGAGTTGCTGCACACGAGCTCCGCGAACTTGTCGGAAATATGCGCCGGTGTTTTTTTCACCGGGCGCATCTCGTATAATACAACCGGAACGCCGCGGCTAGCGATTTGCCAGGCGGCTTCGCTGCCGGCTAAACCGGCTCCGATTACGGTTACTGTTGGTATGTCTGACAACATGCTTTCCCCCTACAGCCGATAGAAGCGATTTCTCGCTTGCAAGCTTTAATCCTCCAAGGCATCCGATTCATCCTTGGCTTCTTCTTTAAAATCGCATTGAACGCACTGGACGAATGTCCCGGACTTGTTGCGCTTCTCGATCATCATCGAGCCGCAGTTGGGACAAGGCTGTTCCACCGGCTTATCCCAGGAAACGAATTCGCACTCCGGATACCGATCGCATCCGTAAAAAATTCGACCCTTTTTGCTGCGGCGCTCGATAATTTTCCCTTGCTTGCAGGAAGGACAAGTGACGCCCGTATTTTTGACGATCGGCTTCGTATTTCGGCATTCGGGGAATCCCGAACAGGCCAAAAATTTGCCGAAGCGGCCCATTTTAAATACGAAATGGCGCCCGCATTTCTCGCATATTTCGTCAGAAACTTCGTCCTGAATTTCAACCTTTTCCATTTCTTCTTCGGCGACTTCAAGACGCTTTTCGAACGATTCGTAAAAATCGCTTAACACGTGAACCCAGTCTTCCTTGCCTTCTTCGATGTGATCAAGCCCTTCTTCCATCTGGGCGGTAAATTCCACGTCCAATATTTCCGGAAAAAACTCGATCATCAGCTCGATGACCAGCTCGCCAAGTTCGGTCGGTACGAACTTCTTCTCTTCGATCGCGACGTAACCGCGCTTTTGAATCGTCTCTAGCGTTGGCGCGTACGTACTTGGCCGCCCGATTCCCATCTCCTCCAGCGCTTTGACCAGACGCGCTTCGGTATAACGAGGGGGTGGCTGTGTAAAGTGCTGCTTCGGATCAATTTGTTTCTTCACCGCTTGGTCGCCTTGCTTGAGCGGCGGCAGCAGCTTCTCCTCGTCGCCGGCGTCCGGAGCGGCATCGTCCGTGCCTTCCACATACACTTTCATAAAGCCGTGAAATTTAATTTTCGAGCCTACCGCACGGAACACCGTTTGCCCAGCCGACAGATCGACGGTCATCGTATCCAGTACCGCCGAAGCCATCTGACTCGATACGAACCGTTCCCATATCAATTTATAGAGCCTGTATTGATCGCGGCTCAAGTACGATTTGATTTGTTCCGGCTCGCGGAGAACGGAGCTCGGGCGAATCGCTTCGTGCGCGTCCTGTGCGTTTGCGTTTTTCTTGATATAGTTCCGCGGCGTTTCCGGATAAAATTCGGCTCCGTATTTTTGCAATATATACTCTTTGGTTTCTTCCTGGGCGACCGGCGAAATACGGGTCGAATCGGTACGCATGTACGTAATTAAACCGACCGTCCCCTCGCTGCCCAAATCGATTCCTTCATATAATTGCTGCGCTACGGACATCGTTTTTGCCGCACGAAAGTTTAATTTGCGTGCCGCTTCCTGCTGTAAGGAGCTCGTAATGAACGGCGGAGACGGATTGCGCTGTCTTTCCTTCTCCTTGACTTCACTTACGATAAAGTCGGCCTTTTGCAGAGCGGCCAATACTTCTTTCACTTCCGCCTCGTTGTGAAGCTCCTTCTTATTGCCGTCGATGCTGTAAAATCGGGCTTCAAACTCCGAGCTTCCCACGGCCAGCTTCGCCGTTATCGTCCAATATTCTTCCGGCTCAAACGCTTTTATCTCATTTTCGCGGTCGTAAACGAGCTTCACGGCGACTGACTGCACGCGACCCGCGGACAGCCCTTTTTTCACCTTTTTCCAAAGCAGAGGGCTGATTTTGTAGCCTACAAGCCTGTCTAGAATACGGCGGGCTTGCTGAGCGTTTACAAGATCCTGATTAATTTTGCGCGGCGTCTTGAATGCATCCTTCACCGCTTGCTTCGTAATCTCATTAAATACGACTCGGCAGGCCTCCTGATCGGACAGCTCCAAATAATGCGCCAAATGCCATGCAATCGCTTCCCCTTCGCGATCAGGGTCAGCCGCCAAATATATTTTTTTGACGCGCTTGCTGGCGTCCTTTAATTCTTTGAGAATCGATCCTTTACCGCGAATCGTAATATATTTGGGTTCAAAGTTTTTCTTTACCTCCACGCCAATCTGGCTTTTCGGCAGATCCCGGATATGACCCATCGAAGCTTTGACAATATATTTGCTGCCCAAATATTTGCTGATCGTTTTCGCTTTTGCGGGTGACTCCACAATGACTAACGAATCCGCCATAACTGTGCTTCCCCCTCCGATTGATGATTATATATATCAAATTACCGTATAGACTGAACCTGGCAGTTCGACGACTCTCCGCGTCAATAGTAAATTTATCAGAACTGAATGCAAATGTCCAAACGTAAATTGACTTTGGGTCAAGAGTTCGTCGACGCCCATGGGCTTATGAGTTAGCAAATCCAGTACTTTTTGTTCGTCTGCGCCTACGGGAGCGACCGTTTCGGTTGTATGATTAATGTATGCCGATTGTTCCAAACATATCCGGTTGGCGTACTCCTCTATGATATCTTGGGCCCCGGTAACAAGCTTTGCTCCCTGCTTCAAAAGGGTTAGCGTTCCTTGACTTTTGGGCGATGTGATCGGTCCGGGCACCGCGAACACGTCTCTCGACTCATCGAGCGCCATATCGGCTGTAATCAGCGAACCGCTCTTCTCAGCAGCTTCAACGACGACGATGCCAAGGCTGAGCCCGGCAATGATGCGGTTGCGCTGAGGAAACAAGCCGGGATGCGACTTGGTGCCGATCGGATATTCCGATAGCAGCAGCCCTTTCGAACCAATCTGACGGTACAGCGCCTTGTTCTCCGGCGGATACACCTCGTTAATCGCGCAGCCGAGTACGGCAATCGTGCTTCCGGCTTCACGAAGAGCGCCTTCATGAGCCGCGCTGTCGATTCCACGGGCCAAGCCGCTGACGACACATAGTCCATTTGCAGACAGCGATTGAGCAAGCCGTTCTGCCGCCGTCCGTCCGTATGCAGTAGGCGTGCGCGTGCCGACCATCCCGATACAAGGGTTCGATGCAAGCGCAATATCGCCGATATAATACAAAATCCACGGCGGTCCGGCCGTTTCTTTCAAAAGATGCGGATATGATTCATCCCAAACCGTGATCCACCCGATCCCCCGATCCGCATACTGCTTCCATTTCGCCTCCAGCCCCTGCGGCTCGAGCGCGTCCAACCCTTTGCAAAGCTGCTCCGCTTTGGAAGCCGGCAAGCCGAAGCCGATCCAATCGTCTTTCGTAAAAGCGAGCATATCCGTCAAATGTGTAAACGTTTCGGTAAGACGGGAAATCGTCTTAAATCCAATGCCAGCCATATGATGCAAAGCAAACAACAGATCGCGGTTGTTCATATAGTATATTACACTCCTTTATTAAGAAACAACTTTTGGGAATCGCAGTCATTTTGCAAGCAAAAGAAAAAGCCCCCCACCGCCGTTGAATTCAACGGAAATGAGAGGCTTCTTGCCTATCTCAAGCTATATCACGCAAATGATTATTTCTTTGTGATGCATTTGTCGAGAAGACCTTTTTCTTCGAGCACGCTCACAAGCGTGGAACCCATTTCGGAAGGTGTCGGAGCTACTTTGATGCCGCAGCGTTCCATCGTCGCTACTTTTTCTGCCGCAGTTCCTTTACCTCCGGAAATAATGGCGCCGGCATGGCCCATCCGTTTTCCCGGAGGCGCCGTTTGCCCGCCGATAAAGCCGACAACCGGCTTCTTCATGTTCGCCGCGATCCATTCTGCCGCTTCTTCTTCTGCCGTACCGCCGATCTCGCCGATCATGATCACCGCATACGTGTCCGGGTCTTCGTTATACAGCTTCAAAATATCGATAAACTCGGAGCCTTTGACAGGGTCTCCGCCGATACCTACGGCTGTGGATTGGCCAATGCCGCGCGTAGTCAGCTGATGTACCGCTTCGTATGTGAGCGTTCCGCTACGGGATACAACGCCTACGTGACCCGGCGTATGGATGTAACCTGGCATAATACCGATTTTGATTTCACCCGGAGTGATGACGCCCGGGCAGTTTGGCCCGATGAGGCGGGTTTTCTTACCTTCCATGTAACGGGCAACTTTAACCATATCAAGCACCGGAATGCCTTCCGTAATGCAAATGACGAGATCCAGTTCAGCATCCACCGCTTCCATGATGGCGTCTGCGGCAAAAGCCGGAGGAACGTAAATAACGGAAGCTGTAGCGCCCGTTGCATTTTTCGCTTCGAGTACGGTGTCGTACACGGGAAGCGTTACAGTCGAACCGTCTTCCAGCGCGAAATCTACATTCATGCCGCCTTTGCCGGGAACGGCGCCGGCTACCATTTGCGTACCGTATTCCAGACCGCCTTTGGTGTGGAACATCCCTGTTGTACCGGTCATGTTTTGTGTGATGACTTTTGTATTTTTATCGATCAAAATACTCATTTCATTGTTCACATCCCTAGAATTTTTAGACGATATAATTAATAACGTTCCCTTGCACAGGGAATGCGGAAATTACTTCACGAGAGAAACGATTTTTTGCGCGCCGTCAGCCATCGAATCGGCTGCAACGATATTAAGACCCGATTCGTTCAAAATCTTTTTGCCAAGTTCCACGTTCGTACCTTCCAGACGCACAACGAGCGGACGGGACAAGCCAAGCTCTCTTGCTGCTGCCACTACGCCATCGGCGATAACGTCGCATTTCATGATGCCGCCGAAAATGTTGACGAAGATACCTTTAACGCTCTCGTCGGAAAGAATAATTTTGAAAGCTTCGGTTACTTTCTCTTTCGTAGCGCCGCCCCCTACATCAAGGAAGTTGGCCGGGTCGCCGCCGTAATATTTGATGATATCCATCGTAGCCATAGCAAGACCTGCACCATTAACCATGCAGCCGATGTTGCCGTCAAGCGCAATATAGCTCAAATCGTATTTGGAAGCTTGAATTTCCTTCTCGTCTTCTTCATCCAGGTCGCGAAGCTCTTGAATGTCTTTATGACGGAACAAGGCGTTCGAATCGAAATTCAATTTCGCATCCAAAGCCATAACGTTGCCGTCACCCGTTACCACGAGCGGGTTGATTTCGGCAATCGAGCAATCTTTTTCCACAAATGCCGCGTATAGAGCCAGCATGAATTTTACCGCTTTATTCACAAGCTCTCTCGGGATGTTGATCGCATAAGCCAGTTTCCGGGCTTGGAAAGCTTGCAGGCCAACGGCAGGATCGATTACTTCTTTGAAAATTTTCTCAGGCGTATGAGCGGCCACTTCTTCAATTTCCGTACCGCCTTCTTCCGATGCCATCATAACGACGCGACCGGTGCCGCGGTCAACGACAACGCCCACATAATATTCTTTCTTAATATCGCAGCCCTGTTCGATCAACAGACGCTTTACTTCTTTACCTTCGGGTCCGGTTTGGTGCGTAACGAGGACTTTACCCAAGATTTGGGAAGCATATGTACGAACTTCGTCGAGGTTTTTCGCTACTTTAACGCCGCCCGCTTTACCGCGACCACCCGCATGAATTTGCGCTTTTACGACGACAACCGGAGTACCCAGCGATTTCGCCGCTTCCACCGCTTCATCAACTGTGAAAGCAACCTTTCCTTCCGGTACGGCAACCCCGTACTGCTTCAGCACTGCTTTGCCTTGATACTCATGGATATTCATTTAGCAAAATCCTCCTATCAGAATGGCTTACTATATGGATTCGATTGGTCCGCGAACGGAGCATCGAAAGCTAACGAAGATTGTGAACACGGACGCCTGCTTGTCCTTGAAACACAAACTTTAATTATTGTACCACTTTTTTTCGACGGTTTCCTTATATTTTGTGTTAAATACCCTCTTTTTCAATTGATTTTTTTTATAACTTAGCAAAGGAAAGGTTATTCTCCAATTAACCGATCGCTAAGTTTCAACAAAATTTTCCACTAAAACGCGGTCGATCCTCGTCAAATTGCCTCGAATCGGATTTGTTAACAAAGGATAAGTTTTTCTCCGATCCTGCCAGATCATAACATGCCCAATTGTTATTATATTATTTGTTGTGCAGTCGGCTCTACAAACATAACAAAAGCGCATCTTCCCATGTTCGGAAAAATGCGCTTTTAAAAGATAGACAGATCCTTTACATATAATTCGGATTGATAGGCGCTCCCGGCCGCGGCTCCCGTTCGGCTTGTTTAACGAAACGCATCTCATTGCCGGTAAAACTGCAAACGAGGCATTGGATTGTCGGCTCACTCGAATCAAGCTGTTCAGGCTCACTGAAATCTTGTACGACTCCTGTAACGGCATCCTTCATAAATCGCTGCGCATAGTTCGAGATAATGCTGAATTTTACCCGGTTGGAACGGCAGTTCGGACAAAAATACGGTTTATCCTGCATGTAGTTATCACCTCAGTATACATTTTCGCCCGTTTTCTCCGCTTTTAACCGTGCCGTCCATTTTAATTGGAATACAGGCAAAGTTGCACGCACCGGGCAAACATATTAATATAGAAGAAACAGATCGGGCGGATAAGGAAGCACCTTTTGCCATGTCATTCATAATGGGGAAGGTGTGTATTTCTATGTACGGAAAAGTCATTAGCGCGTGTTTGCACGGTGTGGAAGGTAAAATGGTAGAGGTAGAGGTCGATTTAAGCAACGGATTACCGCAAAGTCAAATCGTCGGGCTGCCGGATAGCGCAATTAAAGAATCGATGGAGCGGGTACGAGCGGCAATCAAAAATTCGGGCTTTACGTTTCCGCTGCAGCGGATTACGATCAATCTCGCGCCGGCTGACGTCCGCAAAGAAGGGTCCGCGTTCGATCTTGCCATTGTTATCGCCATCCTTGCCACAAGCGGGCAGCTCAAGTCAGAGCACTACAAGGATACGCTCATCATCGGAGAGCTTTCTTTGGACGGTTCCGTCAGGCCGGTTCCAGGCGTGCTTTCGATGCTGTCTTCCGCCCGCGAGTACGGGATCGGCAAGGCGGTCGTCCCGCTAATGAACGCGGAGGAAGCTTCATGGATTCAAGGTTTTGAGATGCGCCCCTTGTCGCACTTAAGCCAGCTATCCAATAACGGCGGTAACGAGACCATCGGAACGCATGAATCCGATCATTTTTACGCTTCTCCTCCAGCCATCTCGACTAACGCGTTACCGAGTGCCTCGCTGCCTGATTACTCCGATGTCAACGGACAGCAGCATGTGAAAAGAGCGCTAACGATCAGCGCAGCCGGCATGCACAATATTTTGCTGATCGGTCCTCCCGGCACCGGAAAAACGATGCTCGCCAAACGGCTTCCTACGATTATGCCCCCGATGTCCGAGCAGGAGTCGCTCGATGTGACGAAAATATACAGCGCATCCGGAAAATTCGCCGATCGCCGGACATTGGTTCGCGAGCGTCCTTTTCGCATGCCGCATCATACGATTTCCGCCGCCGGTCTGATCGGGGGCGGCACCATACCGAAACCGGGAGAAGCAAGTCTGGCACATCGGGGCGTGCTGTTTCTGGATGAGCTGCCGGAATTTTCGAGGCTTGCCCTAGAAGTGCTTCGTCAGCCAATGGAAGACCGCGCCGTGACGATCGGGAGAGCCCGTGCCGTTTATACGTTCCCGTCGCACTTTCTGCTTGCGTCTTCGATGAATCCTTGCCCTTGCGGTTTTTGGGGGAACGAAACGGATCGTCAAAGCTGTGTGTGCAGTCCGTTGAAAGTAGCTGCATACCGCTCCAAAATTTCCGGCCCGCTTCTGGATCGCATCGATCTGCATGTCGAGGTTCCGAGAATCGAGTACAGACAGCTCGATTCAACGCAGCAGCAGACGTCATCCGCTGAAATGCGCAGCCGTGTCGAACAGGCACATCGTATTCAAATCGAACGCTATGCCCGTTTCGGGATTACATTTAACAGCGAACTAAGCGGCAGGCTGCTGCGCGAACATGTACGTTTGGACAAACCATCGGCTGAGCTGCTTGAAATGGCGTTTGAACGTTTGGGTCTCAGCGTCAGAGCGCATGACCGGATTTTGAAAATCGCCCGAACCATTGCCGATCTGGATATGCAGCAGGATGTGCAAAAAGAACATATCGCCGAAGCACTGCAGTATAGAACGCTCGATAAAAAAATGAATCCGCAGCAGCCATCTTGCTAGAAGGCGCCGCGGATATGCTCGATAGATCGGACATTTCCCATTGGATCCGCCATCACGGAGACGACGTCAAACCTGATTTGACGCTCGTACTCCTTTTTGTGCATGAGGTACACTTGGGCCGTTTCAATCACTTGCCGCTGTTTTCGAAAATCGATAGATTCGGCCGGCGTCCCAAACCCTGACGAGCTGCGCGTACGTACTTCGACGAAAACCAGCAACTCGCCGTCCGCCGCAACGAGATCGATTTCACCGGACCGGCAACGCCAGTTTCGTTCGAGCACTTTGAGCCCGTGTTGCTGCAAGTAATTGGCTGCAGACGACTCTCCCAGTGCGCCTAATTGTTTCTTAGTCAAATGCTCGCTCATGATTTGGGTTCCCACCGTCCTGCCCGTTGATCCGACCGGTAAATAAACGTCAGCACTTCGGCAACGAGTTGATACAGCTCGGCCGGTATTTCCTGGTCCAAATCAAGCTTCGACAGCACCTCGACAAGCGAGGGATCTTCCTGGACCGGGACTCCGTTTTCTTTCGCTTTATCCATGATGGCTTCCGCCATACGCCCTTTCCCTTTGGCTACCACTTTTGGAGCCGAGGATAAATCCGGAGCGTATTTGAGCGCAACCGCTTTTTTCAATCCGTATGGTTGCTCGTTCCTCTTCTGATTCATAAGCGGATATCCACGCTTTTATACGGTTTTTGCCCGTAGACCGATGCGAGCTGCGCCGATCTGGTATCCGCTGCGCTAGTCGGTGTGGAGTTACTCTCTGAACCGGCGGCTCTTTTTTCCGGATACGGGCTATATTTCATAGAGATGAACTGATAGCCGACCGAAGCGAGGCCTTTCGCAATCTCTTCTTTATTCGTTTCAAGAAGTTCCTGCACAAACGGTAAATTGTTATGTATATGCAAACTGACAATCCGGTTCACGACTTGCACATCGATCATCGTATCCCCTAGCGCTTTCATTTGCAGGTCGAATACAAGGCGGCAGTTGCTTGCGTCAAGACGGCCGTTTTTCCCTTTACGGGATTGAATGTGGACAGCGGCCGTCTGTTCCCCGTTCGAGGCGATGATCGGAACAAACAGCGTCATATGGGAAAATAGCGCGGTCCGGTCTTGTGTTAAAAGCAACTGCTGCCCCGTAATTTGTTGCACGGCCTGCTGCGCCGCCTCTTTCACGTTCGCTGGGATATCACTTGCTTGCGATAGCTGGAGCAGCACGCTTTTGAGCGTGTCTGCCGTTTTCATCGCATCGGCCCCGGCAGCAGCCATCAATACGGTCGGCTCCGCAGATCGATGCTCCAACAGTTTGAGCGAATGATGCTCATGCTCAACGCCGAGCGCTTTCATCAACCGGCTGAGCAGATGCTCATCCTGCGCGGGCGTCTGTCCGCTCTTGGATGCCGCGCCTTGTGTCGCCGGCGGTTGCTGCATTGCCGCAGGCGCGTGCGCCTGCCCGGCCCGCGCAGCGGCCGGGGCCGCCTCCTGCGCCGCTGCGGCGCTGCTCGCGCCCGGCGTCGGCTGCGCATCCAGCGCTCCAACAGCGCCGCCGCTTGGCGCAGCCGTCTGCGCTGCGGCCGGTGCGCCTTGGGGCGCGGGCCTCGCGCCGTCGGCGCTTGCCGGCGGCACTGGCGCCGCTGCGCCATCGGGCTGCGCCGTCGCTGCGGCGCCAGCGCTGGCCTGCGCGGCCGCACCGGCGGCTGCGCTTGCGGCACCGGCGCTCAGATGTGCCGCAGCCGCCGGCGCCTGCCCGGCCGGGGCAGCGCCCTGCTGCGGCACTGCCCCGGCGCTACCCGCGCCTTGCTGCGCGGCGCCGCCGCCAGCTGGCGCAGGCTTCACGCCGCCAGCGCCAGCCACTGTCGGTGCGGCTTCGGCTGCACTGTCCAACAGCGATGCCGCGGGTATGCCTGCTTGCGCGGTATGCGCTGCTTCGGAAGCCGCCAAAGGCCGCGCTACAACCGCGCCCGCCATGCCAGCACTGGGCAATGGCGCCCCTTGCGAAGTTGCACCGCGCGCGGCGGCGCCCCCTGCGGTGGAACCAGCCTGTGGCTCTTCAGCAGCCACGTCAGCAGTTGTCCCCCCGCTAGCCGCTGGCAACGTGCCTGTACCCGGCTGTGCCGCCGATGGCTGAACGCCGGCCGACGGTAAGCTGCTTGCCTGACTGCTCGCCTGCGTATTCGATGCAGCGGATGCAGCTACACTTGTCTGCACTTCGCGCGTACCGCCTGCAGCAGTCGTTCCCGCTTCGCTTGCAACTCCTTCCGGCTGCGGCACCGCCGTCTTTAACAGCTGTCCTGCCGTTTGACGCACTTGATCCACAAGCTGCCGAACGCTTCTCAACAGCTCCTTAGAATGCGGAGACATCGCTGCCGAACCGTCCAACTCCCGGTCAGCGATCGCGGCAAGCTGTGCCAGCGTTTCATGCAGCGGAGGTCCCTGCACCGCTTGTTTGACGGATGCAACCGTCTCCGGTGTGAGCGGCAGCCCTTTCTGAAACGCTACGACAGCTGATGGCAACCAATCATCCAGAGATGCGGTCGCAGGCAGCTGCGCGGCCAGCCCGGCAAAAGCTTGAACGTTATCTTTGGTAAGCGGGACGCCGGCCTGATGAAGTAATTGCACGAGCTGGCGATTTGCCGGAGAATCGCCAAGTCCTACGGTTTTCAATACTTCGCCGAGCGAAACGTCGGCGATCTGGACATTGGAGGCATGCAGCGGTTTTAGCACCACTTGGCCCGAATCCGATTCAGGCTGCACTTGCAGCATCGTCACTTCTCCTTGTTTCAAAGGCGTTTCCAGCCGCGCGCGGACTTGAACGCCGCCGATGTTCACCAGCGCCTCTTGATCCGAAATCGATTGAATCACCGTGCCTTTGACAACCTCGCCCGTTTTCAGCTCCAATGTTTTGGGAGCGCCTGCCTTCATATCGCCTATCACGCCGCGAAGCAAGCCGCTAATGTTCATGTTTGCCGGACCTCCTTTCTTCTTCTTGCGATCAATCGTTTCATCCCGTACCGTTAAAGATAAAAACCGGCCCAGGCTCCGTTGTGTACGAAATCCTTGCCGGTCATTTTCCGGATATTATATATATCGGCAACATAAAGTCATCCTTGAAGTCGCTTCGATTAAAACAATACCTGCTGCTCCACTTCCAAATTCCGCAAAAACGTTTTGCGATGCATCGGCGTAGCTCCGAACTCCACGATGCGTTCCCTGTGCATTTTTGTCGCATATCCTTTATGTATCGCAATGCCGTATTCCGGATATTGCAGGTCCCACTGCAAGCACATCCGGTCGCGCGTCACTTTGGCAATAATCGAAGCTGCGGCGATTGATTGGCTGAGTGCGTCCCCATGAATGACTGCCAGTTGTTCCATGTCCGCGTCCACTTTCTCCGCATCGACCAGCAAAAAATCGGGATCCGGGTCGAGCCGGCCGACCGCAATTTTCATGGCCAATCGCGCAGCTTGCTTTATGTTGATCCGTTCGATCGTTCGAACGTCAACTATGCCCACACCGATCGCCAACGCTTCCGCCATGATGACCTCGTATAAAGCGTCGCGTTTCTTTTCGCTCAGCTTTTTAGAGTCGTTCACTTCCTCCAGCACAAGACCTTTCGGCAAAATGACCGCCGCTGCGACCACATCCCCGAACAAACAGCCTCGTCCAACCTCATCCACGCCGGCGATAAACTGTTTGCCTTGCTGCCATAAATCTTGTTCGTACTCCAGCACCATGAATCACCGCCGCATAATCAAGTTCGCATGAACCTCATTATACCGCGCATCAGGGGGCTTGCCTATCCCTTTTTTCCCATATCCGTAATAAGCGTTTCTGAACCGACTGTATACTGCCACCATTTCCACACAGAAATAAACCCAAAAGACAACCCGGCAAAATTATACCGACGTGTCTTATCTACTCTATCATTTTTGTTAGTCCACGATCGCTTCTACTTCGACTTCAATTAATAACCGCGGATCGATGAGCGCTTTGACTTCGACCATTGTGGCAACCGGCTGAATATGTTTGAAAAATTCGCCGTGCGCCTTACCGATTTCCTCCCATTTCGATATATCGGTAACAAACATTCTTGTCCGCACAACATGCAACATTGTCGCATTGAGATCATTTAATGCCTTTTCGATCGTCGCTAAAATAAATTTGGTTTGCTCATAAGCGTTCCCGACGCCAACTACCTCGCCGTCTTTCATTGCTGTCGTTCCGGCCACTTCAATTCGATTCCCGATACGAATTGCCCGGCAGTATCCGACAACCGGCTCCCACAGAGAACCTGTAAATATCCGCTGTCTGTTCAATGCGATCTCCCCATTTCTTTAATGTTCGCTGTCGATAATAACCGTCATAACAAAACAACAGCCCTCAGTATAAACTGAAGGCAGAAGGATTCTATATGATTTTCTGTTTACTCCGGCAGCTCCAGACTGATCCGGCCCAGCTTTCCGGCACGCAATTCACGCAGGATGAGCAATGACGCTTTTTCCAGATCGACGCGGCCTCCGCTTACAATCGCGCCGCGCTTGCGCCCGATCGCTTCCATCAGTTCGACGACTGCATTAGCGTCTTCAACATCTTGCGGCAATTCCTCTACGCCGTACCGTTCCCGCAGCGCATCCGCATAATGGATGGCCATATACCGTACGGCGAAGAAGGCGATCTCCTCCGGATGCAAAATTTCTTCCTTGATCGCTCCCGTAGCGGCAAGCCTCAAGCCGACCTGTTGATCTTCGAACTTCGGCCATAAGATCCCTGGCGTATCGAGCAATTCCATCTCCGTGCCGACCTTGATCCATTGCTGCCCTTTCGTCACGCCGGGCTTATCTCCCGTTGCCGCGATTTTGCGTCCCGCCATCCGATTGATGAGCGTCGATTTCCCCACATTCGGAATGCCTACGATCAATGCGCGGATCGCGCGGGGATTTATCCCTTTGCGGATTTGCGCTTCAATCTTGTCCGTCATCAGCTCTTTGCTGCGGTTCATAATTTCTTTCACCGGGTTGCCGGCTACCGAATCGATCGGCAGCGCCTTCAGCCCCTGCTCGGCAAAATAAGCTACCCAAGCTCTTGTCGCTTCCGGATCGGCCAAGTCGCTTTTGTTCAGCAGCACAAGCCTCGGTTTGTTCATCAATATTTCGTCGATCATCGGATTGCGGCTTGACAAAGGAATTCTCGCATCGAGCAGTTCAATCGCCATATCGATCAGCTTGAGCTTCTCCTGAATTTGCCGCCGCGCCCGTGTCATGTGACCCGGAAACCATTGTATCGTCAACGAAGTCACCTCTGCTTCCCAATGCAGCCCGCCCGTCTATTTGAAATGAACGAGGCTGATTTTATCGAACGGCCAGAAGATCAAATCGGCGCGTCCGACAATTTTATCATATTTAACAAAGCCTACAGACGGATCCCGGCTGTCCGAACTGTTCGATCGGTTGTCACCCATCACGAAGATGCTGCCTTCCGGTACTGTTTGCTCCGAGAAATCTCTGTTGTTATAAGGTATCCCTCTTTTTGCGGCTTCATCCAACGCCGGTTTAAGATACGTCTCGTCGACTTGCTGTCCGTTCACGAATAATTTGTCGCCTTCGACGCGTACCTTTTCGCCAGGCACCGCGATAACGCGTTTTATGTAATCTTTATCTTTTGTAGCATGGAATACAACGACTTCACCATGCTTCGGATCGCCGAATCGGTATATGAATTTGTTTACGATCAGACGCTCTCCCGTGTAAAAATTGGGCTCCATTGAAGGCCCTTCCACAATGAACGGGGCGAAAATGAGCCAGCGTATAAAAAACACAAGTGCCGCCGCAATGAGCAGCGCTTTGATCCACTCCCATGCTTCGTTTTTGACAGGATTCGCTTTTTCTACGGTTTGATCTTGCTCCATCAGCTTCTGCCCTTTCGTTATCGTGGTTTAAAAAAACGAAAAGGAGCTTGGTACTCAAGCCCCCGTTGTTCGTCTTATCGAATTTCTTGAATTCTAGCTGCTTTACCGCGAAGACCACGCAGATAGTAGAGCTTCGCGCGACGGACTTTACCACGGCGAGCCACTTCAATCTTGTCGATCTTCGGAGTATGAATCGGGAACGTTCTTTCAACGCCGACACCGTAAGAAATTTTTCTTACCGTGAACGTTTCGCTGATTCCGCCGCCGCGGCGTTTGATCACAACGCCTTCGAACAGCTGGATCCGCTCGCGAGAACCCTCGATAACCTTAACATACACTTTCAAAGTGTCGCCAGGACGAAAGTTTGGAATATCGCTGCGAAGTTGTTCCTTCGTAATCTCCTGAATCAAATTCATGGATGACTCCCTCCTTCCACACAGGTGTTCTTGCCGCCCCTGAGTTGTCAACATACTGCGACCGAAGCCGCGGCTGTTGCAACGAGATGTAGTTCTATCGATGTCACGTGCAGAGGACCACCGTTTTCCGTGGCGAAAATGCCACAACGCTACATATCATATCACAGTTGGATACGAAACTCAACTGATACCTACATAAAGTTTCATAATTTAAATAGAAGCTAAGATTCGTTCCGCTTGATCTCCTCAAGCCACTTTCGTTCTTTCGGCGTCAGCTCTATATTATCGAGCAGATCGGGGCGCTTTTTCCACGTCCGCAGCAGCGACTGACGGCGACGCCACTCTTCGATATTGCCGTGATGACCGGAAATCAGCACTTCGGGAACTTCCCAATCGCGGAATTTCGGCGGACGCGTATAATGCGGGTATTCCAGCAGTCCTGTACTGAAAGAATCGGTTACAGCCGACGTTTCGTTTCCCAATACACCGGGAAGCAGCCTGACGACGCTGTCGACGACCACCATCGCAGGGAGCTCCCCGCCGGTGAGCACGTAGTCGCCGATCGACAGCTCGTCCGTCACCAAATATTCGCGAATCCGTTCATCATAGCCTTCGTAATGGCCGCAAATAAAAATCAGATGGTCCTCCCTGGACAGCTCCTCCGCTTTTTTCTGCGTAAACGTCTCGCCCTGCGGACACATCAAAATAATGCGCGGCTTGTACGCTAACCCCGCCGTTACATCTTCTACCGCGGAAAAAATCGGCTCCGGTTTCAGCACCATGCCGCCACCCCCGCCATAAGGGTAGTCGTCAACCGTGTTGTGCTTATTGTTCGAATAATCCCGGAAATTGACCGTATTCAACGTTACTAGGCGCTTCTCTTTCGCTTTGCCGAGAATGCTGGAAGAAAATACGCCCTCAAACATCTCGGGAAATAACGTCATCACATCGATTCTCATAGGTCAAGCAAGCCTTCCATCAGGCGGACAACTACTTTTTGCTGCTCCACGTCGATGCTGAGCACCACGTCATCTATGTATGGAATCAGCAGCGGCTTTCCTTTCGGACGCTCGATCACCCAGACATCGTTCGCGCCGGGAGACAATATTTCGGATATGGTGCCGAGTACTTCGCCGTCTTCCGTCTCAACAGCGCAACCGATAATTTCATGATAGTAAAACTCGTCCTCATCCAGATCCGATAAATACTGTTCTTCGACTTTGAGCAGCCAGCCTTTATACTTTTCCGCTTCATTAATATCCGAGTACTGCCGGAATTTGACGATAAACATATTTTTGTGAATGCGGGCGGTATCGACCTCAACCGGAATCGTAGTCTGTTTCTCCGGATCGAAGAACACCAGCTTGCTGCCTTTGGAGAACCGTTCTTCCGGAAAATCGGTTTGCGGAACAATCTTGAGTTCCCCGCGAACCCCATGCGTATTGACGATTTTTCCTACCGTAAACAATTGATCGCTCATGCGTTACCCTCCGGAACTGAAACTAAACGAAAAGAGCTAGGAGCATCTCCTAACTCTCAGCTTTTCCAAAAATCACGATAAAATATCAACGGAAACGCGTTTCGTTTCCTTTACTGCAGCGGATGCGACTACGGTTCGGAGCGCCTTCGCAATACGTCCTTGCTTGCCGATCACTTTGCCGATATCCTCGGGATGAACGGAAACCTCGTACGTAATGCTGCGATCGTCTTCTTTGGCAGTCACGCGTACTTCATCGGGATGATCCACCAGCGCCTTGGCGATAACGGTTATAAGATCCTTCATCGTACCCTCCGAAAATGGTTGACAACTGACATTGGATTATACTCGCAGTAACAGTTGCAACACGGTTGACAACTGATATTGGATTATGCTCGCAGTAACAGTTGCAACAAGGTTGGCAACGGACATCGGCGAATCCTGCCGAAGCCGTTGCGACGTTATCCAACCTTACTTCTGCAGTTTAGATTCGTGAAACTTCTGCATGATGCCGGCTTTGCTGAACAGACTGCGAACGGTATCGGAAGCTTGAGCACCGGTTTGAAGCCATTTCAGTGCTTTTTCCTCGTCAATATTCACAACGGCTGGCTGAGCAACCGGGTTATAAGTGCCGATCTCTTCGATGAAACGGCCGTCACGCGGGGAACGGGAATCCGAAACCACCACACGGTAAAAAGGAGCTTTGTGAGCGCCCATACGCTTAAGACGAATGCGAGTTGCCATGTAATATCACCTCCCTAGTAGAATAAAATCTTTACCGGCCTAAAACGGGAACTTCATTCCCCGGCCGAGCTTTTTCAAGTTTTTCATCTGCTTTTGGCCTTTCGGACCCATCATGCCGGAGAACTGCTTCATCATCTTGCGCATGTCCTCGAACTGCTTGATGAAGCGGTTAACGTCCTGCACCGAATTGCCGCTGCCTGCCGCCAAACGCTTGCGCCGGCTAGGGCTAAGCATATCCGGATTTTGCCGTTCTTCCTTCGTCATCGACTTGACGATAGCGGCTACGCGAGCCATCTGCCTGTCGTCGACTTTCATGTCTTTCATGCCTTTGATTTTCCCCGCACCCGGCAGCATATCGAGCAGCTGATCGAGCGGACCAAGCTTTTTCACCTGCTCCATTTGTTCGAGGAAGTCGTCAAAAGTGAACTCGGCGGTCCGAAGCTTGCGCTCCATCTCTTTCGCCTTATCAGCGTCGATGCTGGCCTGCGCTTTCTCGATCAACGTAAGCATGTCGCCCATGCCGAGAATCCGCGAAGCCATCCGCTCCGGATGGAACGGTTCAAGCGCATCCATTTTCTCGCCCATCCCGACGAACTTGATCGGGCAGCCGGTGACCGCTTTAACCGATAATGCCGCGCCGCCGCGCGTATCGCCGTCCATCTTGGAAAGCACCACGCCTGTAAGCGCCAGCTGCTTGTGGAAGCTCTCCGCCACATTGACGGCGTCTTGACCGGTCATGGCGTCGACGACAAGCAAAATCTCATCCGGATGAACCGTTTCGACGATTTGTTTCAGCTCGTCCATCAAGTTTTCATCGATATGTAGACGACCCGCCGTATCGATAATCAAGTAATCGTTATTGTGGTCTTTCGCATGCTGCAACGCTTGCTTCGCAATCTCAACCGGGCTCACTTGATCGCCGAGCGAGAACACGGGAACTTTGAGCTGTTCGCCAAGCACTTGCAATTGTTTGATGGCAGCTGGACGGTAAATGTCCGCCGCTGCGAAGAGCGGCCGATGATTTTGCTGGAGCAGCATCTTGCCGAGCTTGCCGGTCATCGTCGTCTTGCCGGCTCCTTGCAGTCCCGCCATCATAATGACGGTAGGCGGCTTGTTCGCGCGTGCCAGTTTGCTTTGGGCCCCGCCCATCAGCTCCGTCAATTCCTTGTTCACGATGTCGATCACGACCATCGCCGGCGTAAAACTTTGCAGCACATCCTGGCCGATGGCGCGTTCCTTCACCTTCGCAATGAAATCTTTGACGACCTTGAAGTTTACATCCGCTTCCAGAAGCGCCAGTCTAACTTCGCGCAGCGCTTCGCTGACATCGTCTTCCGTAAGTTTGCCTTTTCCCCGCAGCTTGCTGAACACGTTCTGCAACCGGCTCGCCAATCCTTCGAATGCCATGGGTCGTCACCTCTTTTCTTGCAGAAATAGGGTTTTAATCCAGTTCGGATAACCGATCCGTAATCGCTCGGAACGATGTCCTGCTTCCTTGCGGAAGCTCCGTTCCAATGCGTTCGAGCTGTCCAAGCAGCTCCTGCCGCTCTTCGTGCTTGGCAAGCAGGCGAAGCTTGGCTTCGTAATCATCGAGCACGGATTCAGCCCGTTTAATATGTTCATATACCGCCTGGCGGCTGATTTGAAACTCGGAAGCTATTTCGCCAAGCGAGTAATCGTCGTGAAAATAATGTTTCAAAAACATTTGCTGCTTCTCCGTGAGAAGCTGTTGATAAAAATCAAACAGCAAGTTAATCCGATTCGTCTTCTGAAGAACTTCTTCTTCCGTCATCCGTGCCTCACCCCCGTTAAGGTAAAACACTTTACAGTGAAACAACAAAACTTATAATACTGAAATCCGGGACCGATGTCAAGCATTTCTCCTTGTCAGGCATTTGACACGTGTGTGCCGATACATGAGAAGCGATCGGACCAAGGTTTTTCTTTAACATGAGAACCATATTACCGTATCGCTCCAGACTCTTATGCCCCCGGTTTGACGTACATCGTACCACAAATTCAATAATCAGCTCTCGACGCGTTCCGTATCAGCTTCCGTGCCAATCCACTTGCTGAAGAGCGCGTGCACGAATTGATCCGAATCGAATTGCTGAAGGTCGTCCATCTTCTCTCCGAGCCCGACAAACTTGACCGGAAGCTTCAGTTCCTGGCGGATCGCCACAACAATCCCGCCTTTGGCCGTTCCATCCAGCTTCGTGAGCACAAGACCGGTAAGACCGGATTTTTCATCGAACAGCTTTGCCTGGGTCAGCGCGTTTTGCCCTGTCGTCGCGTCAAGGACAAGCAGCACCTCATGCGGCGCTTCCGGCACTTCGCGCCGGATCACGCGGTAAATTTTATTCAGCTCTTCCATCAGGTTCACTTTGTTTTGCAAGCGGCCTGCGGTATCACACAGCAGCACATCGACGCCGCGCGACTTGGCTGCCTGCAGCGCATCGAACATAACCGCTGCCGGGTCGGAACCGGCCTGCTGCTTGATCACGTCGACACCGGCGCGGCGACCCCATTCTTCAAGCTGCTCGATAGCGCCCGCGCGGAACGTATCGCCTGCGGCCAACAGCACTTTTTTCCCTTCGGATTTGAGCTTGTGCGCCAGCTTACCGATCGTCGTCGTCTTGCCGACGCCGTTGACGCCGACGAATAAAATGACCGTAAGACCCGAATCCGCCATTTTCAGCCCTGTATTCTCATCGCCCTTAAGCAGCGCAATCAGCCTTTCCGACAAAATCGGTTGCAGCTCGCTCGGGCTTTCGATTTTGCGTTTCTTCACCTCGCCGCGCAAATCTTCGATCAGCTTCATCACGGTGTTTACGCCGACATCGGCGCCGATCAGGATTTCTTCCAATTCCTCGTAAAATTCTTCGTCGATTTTTTTGCGGGTCGAGAATAAATCATCCATCCGTTCAACGAACACGTCGCGCGTTTTGGAAAGCCCTTCTTTGAACTTGTTCGTCACCGCTTCGGTTTTCGCCGAAATACTTTCTCTTAATTTTTTAAAAAAGCTCATGGATTCTCCACCTTTAATTCTATTTCAACGCCAAACTAACTTCGAGCAACGCCGAGTTTGCCGTTAACCGGCTTCCATAATCGCTTCGTCCTCTTCAAGCCGGACGGAGACGAGTTTGGATACGCCGCCTTCCTCCATCGTTACGCCGTACAGCACATCGGCTTCTTCCATCGTGCCTTTGCGGTGCGTGACGACGATAAACTGCGTCTGCTGCGAAAATTCGCGCAAATATTCGGCAAAGCGTGCCACGTTTGCTTCATCGAGCGCGGCTTCCACCTCGTCGAGTACGCAGAACGGTACCGGCTTGACGCGGATGATCGAGAACAGCAGCGCAATGGCTGTAAGCGCCCGCTCGCCGCCGGAAAGCAACTGCAGATTTTGCAGCTTTTTACCCGGGGGCTGCGCCACGATCTCAATACCCGTATCGAGCAGATTCTCCGGCTCGGACAATATCAGATCGGCACGTCCGCCTCCGAACAGTTTCGCGAATACGACGACAAAATGCTCGCGGATCGCGTCGAACGTGCTGCGGAAACGTTTGGACATTTCGTCGTCCATTTCGCGTATTACGGTATACAGCGCCGTCTTCGCTTCGACCAGATCGTTTTTCTGATCCGAGAGGAACGAATACCGTTCGTTTACACGCTGGTATTCTTCGATCGCGCCCAAGTTCACCTCGCCCAGTATGGCGATTTCCCGTTTCAGCTCGCGCACTTTGTTCTGCGTGCCAAGCACGTCTTCCGGAACCGGGTAGCGCACCTTCGCAAGCTCGAAGCTCAGTTCGTAGTCTTCGGACAGTTTTTTCAACAAGTTTTCCAGCTCGACGTCGAGCCGGTTCACGCGAACCTCCGTTTGATGCAGCTGCTCTTCCACCTGCTTGAGCTGCGTCCGCTGTTCCCGGGTTTTGTTCTCCTCCGCCTCAAGCTGCGCGGTTCGCCGGGCTCGTTCCGCCCGCTTCATGTCGAGCTGTTCGGCGCAAGTTTGTTTCCGCAGCTTCAGATCGTTAAGCAGCTCAATTTGCCGAACCGTCTCGTGCTCATGATTTGCCATCTCGAGCTCAAGATCTCCCCCGGCTTTCCGGTTCGCTTCAAGCTCCGCCTTAAGCAGCGCCTGCTCCGCCTTAAAGCGGCGCTCCTGCTCCTCCAGCGATTGCAGCTCCGACGACTGGGAAGCGACCTTCACTTTCAGGTCGGTGAGCTGCGTCTGCAGTTCCTCCTTGGCGAACTCGCTAGCTTTGCGGCGCACTTCCGCGTCGCGGATTGCCTGCTGCAGTTCCGCTTCCTTCCGCTGCAGCCGCGCGATCGCTTCTTCCGCCACCGCGCCTCTTGCCGCAAGCGCGCTTTGCTCCTGCGACAGCGATTCGCCGTCAGCTCCGTACAGCGCGAGCTGCTCCATCACCTGCTTCGCCTCGTTTTCGAGCGGTTCCAGCGAGGCGCGGATTTGCTGCTCCTCGATTCGCTTGCTTTCGCCCACCGCCCGCAGCTCGTCCAGCTCGCGATTGGCTTCGCCGATTTCGCTTTTCAGCAGCTCCGCTTTTTGCCCGAGCTCGCGAAGTTGAGATTTGGACAAGGCGATTTCCTTGTCCATTTCTTCGATTTGCCGCTGACGGCTCAGCAGGCTCGTCGTTTTTTTCTGCTGGCTCCCCCCGGTCATCGAGCCGCCGGCATTGACGACGTCGCCTTCCAGCGTAACGACGCGATACCGGTACTGCACCCGCGCGGCGATGCGGTTGGCGACCTCCAGCGAGTCGGCAATGATTACATTGCCGAGCAAGCTGCCTACGATTTGACGGTAAGTATCGTCAAATTCGACCAGTTCCGCCGCGATCCCGACGAAGCCCTCCATCCCCTGAACCAGGCGATGCTCACTCTCCGGGATCGAACGGCTGCGTATCACGTCGAGCGGCAGGAATGTCGCCCGTCCCATCTGCCTACGCTTCAGAAAGGCGATCGCCTCGCGTCCGGACGCCTCATTGTCGACGACAATATGCTGAAGCGCGCCTCCGAGCGCGGTTTCCATGGCGACTTCAACATGAGCCGGCACTTTCACAAGCTCGGCCACCGCCCCGCGAATGCCGCGCAAATCACCGCGATCTTTCGCTTTCAGCACTTCCTTGACGCCATGCATGAAGCCGTCGTAATCGTTGGCCATCTCGCGCATCGTATCGCGCCGCGATACCATCGCGTCCAGCTTCTGCTCCCACTTGCGAACGGTCGTCTGCGCTTCTTCCGTAAGACGCTGCTTCTCTTTCAGTCCTACGCTCAAGTCCAAATACTTGTTGCGCACATCGGCGATAGCTTTGACAGCCTCCTCGAGCCGCTTCTCCAGCTTCGCCTTGCGATCTGCGATACTCTCCTGCTGCTCCCGCCATTTGCGGTGCTCGTCGCCTAGCCGCTCCATCCGGCGGCTCAACGTTTCAAGCTGCTGCTGAGCGTAACGCGCTTCGTTACGGGCATTCGCCAGTTCGCCCAGCTTCTCCAGCAGCTCGGCTTTGAGTCGGTCTTCTTCCTCGCTGCTGATGCCGCCGGCAACGCCAAGCAGCCGGTCCTCTTCTTCTTTCAGTTTGGCTTGATGCGTAGCGAGCTCCGCTGTGATCGCTTCGATTTTTTGACGGTGCCCCGCCATCTCCGCTTCCTTTTCATGCAAACGCTGCGTCTGTTGGGCAGCTGTCGATTGAAGCTGGCTGCGGCTTGCGGCAAAGTTTTTTTTGCGTTCCTTTAGTACTTCGCCTTGGCCTTCGCATTTCTCAAAATCTTCGCTGAGCTGCAGCAAATCCTGTTGCAACTGCTCAATCACTTGCTCGAGCTGCCTTGTTTCCCAGCGCTCTTTCTCCAACTGAGCATCGTGCTGGGCTACAAAACCGGATAGTTCAAGCTGTTCATGGCGCAGCTTTTCCAGCTTCTGGTTCGTTTCCGCCCACGATTCGTAGATTTGCTCGATCTGATAAACATACATCGCGATTTCGCTCGATTTCAGCTGCTCTTTCAACTCTTTGAAACGGATCGCCTTCTCCGATTGATTGCGAAGCGGCTCGAGCGAATCTTCCAGCTCCGAAACAAGATCGTGAATACGCAGCAAATTTTGCTCCGTTTCCTGCAGCTTTTTCTCGGTTTCTTTTTTCCGCGACTTATATTTGACGATGCCGGAAGCTTCTTCGAAAATACCTCGCCGCTCCTCGGATTTGGTGCTCAATATTTCCTCGATCCGGCCCTGGCCGATGATCGAATACGCTTCTTTCCCGATTCCGGTATCCATGAACAGCTCGGTTATATCTTTCAGCCGGCACGTTTGCCGGTTAATCATATATTCGCTCTCGCCGCTGCGGTGCACCCGCCGGGTTACCGTCACTTCGGCATAATCGAGCGGCAGTGACTGACTGGCGTTATCCAGCGTTAAAGAAACTTCCCCATAATTGACGGCCTTTCGGGCGTCGCTGCCGGCGAAGATGATGTCCTCCATTTTGCCCCCGCGCAAAGACCGGGCGCTTTGCTCTCCAAGCACCCAGCGAATGCCGTCGGAGATGTTGCTCTTGCCGCTGCCGTTCGGGCCGACAACCGCCGTAATGCCCTGGACAAACTCCAGTTCGGTTTTATCCGCAAACGATTTGAATCCCGACAGCTCGATACGCTTCAAAAACAAATGCCTCACCCCTATTGCAACTGTTATAACGTTGAAGCTGCGTTATCAGTTGTCAAAGCCTATTGCAACGGTTATAACGTTGAAGCTGCGTTATCATGTTGTCAAAGCCTATTGCAACGGTTATAACGTTGAAGCTGCGTTATCATGTTGTCAAAGCCTATTGCAACAACGGTTATAACGTTGAAGCTGCGTTATCATGTTGTCAAAGCCTATTGCAACGGTTATAACTTGTAGCTGCGCTATCAGTTGCCAAACCTATTGAAACGGTTATAACAAGGAACGCCCTTTCCGTTGTCCATGCTTGTTTCAAACGCTATCACGACGACGTGTATTCCCAGTTGCCGATCATATCGCTATTGTACCATATTCCATGAAGTTTAGTAGATCAAGGATGTCCCGTAAAAAAAAGCGGCAGCTCCGCTTCCCGGATGCCACCGCTGCTACCTTGGACTGCTATAACTGCTGTACCTTGATCTTCAGTGTGGAAAGCGCCTCGGCCGCGGCCTGTTGCTCCGCCTCTTTCTTGGAGCGTCCGGTTCCCCGTCCAAGCAGCCGTTCGTGAACATACACTTCGGCGATAAACTCGCGTTCGTGGGCCGGGCCCCGTTCATCGACGATTTTGTATTCGAGCGGCCCCATTCCTTGCTGCTGGGTGTGCTCCTGCAGGAACGTTTTGTAGTCCGTGCTCAGCAATTTTCCTTGCTGCGGCAAAAACGGGAACATGTGCTTGCGCAAAAATTCGCGTACGACTTCAAGCCCCTGATCCAAATATAGTGCGCCGACGAACGACTCAAACACATCCGCAAGCAGCGCAGGACGTGTACGCCCACCGGTCAGCTCTTCTCCTTTGCCGAGCAGCACATATGATCCAAAGTCGAGCTGCTCGGCGAAGCCGACGAGCGAAGGTTCGCAAACGATGGAAGCCCGAAGCTTCGTGAGTTCGCCTTCGGAGCGATCGGGATATTTGTCGAACAAATATTCCGATACCGTCAATTCCAGAACGGCGTCGCCCAAAAACTCCAATCGTTCGTTATCCCTGTATTGACCGATACGGTGTTCATTCACATACGAGGAGTGTGTAAACGCCTGTCGCAGCAGTTCGGGGTTGCGAAACGGCAGGCGCAGCTCCGTCTGAAGCTGCTTCAGGTTACGATGCATGCATATCACCTACATGTAAGCGGTTGGCTTGATTCACGGAGTTCGGTCCCCATGAATCAAGCAATATTTTAGTATAAACGTATGACCAGCCCGTTATTCCTCGAATTTCTTCATGATGATCGTCGCGTTATGTCCGCCGAAACCGAAGGAGTTGGACATGGCGATACGAAGATCGGCTTGTCGCGGCGTATTCGGCACGTAATCCAAATCGCACTCCGGATCCTGGTTGTCGAGATTGATCGTCGGCGGGATAATGCCGTTCTTCAATGCCAGCGCACAGATCAGCGCTTCCACGCCGCCTGCGGCACCGAGCAGATGGCCTGTCATCGACTTTGTCGACGAAACGGCCAGCTTGTAAGCGTGGTCGCCGAACGCCTTCTTGATCGCCGTCGTCTCCGATTTATCGCCGATCGGCGTCGACGTGCCGTGCGCATTGATGTAGTCGATGTCTTCAAAGGCGATGCCTGCGTCTTTTACCGCTTTCACCATACAGCGCGCAGCGCCGTCCGGATCGGGATCGGTCATATGATGCGCATCCCCGCTCATCCCGTAGCCGATCACCTCGCCGTAAATGCGGGCGCCCCTTTTCCGTGCATGCTCAAGCGATTCCAAAATGAGGATGCCCGCACCTTCGCCCATGACAAAGCCGTCGCGATCGGTATCGAACGGCCGGCTGGCTTTCTCCGGCTCCTCGTTGCGTGTCGACATCGCGCGAAGCGCGCAGAAACCGGCTACGCCTGTCGGTGAGATCGTCGCTTCGGCGCCGCCGCAGATCATCACGTCGGCATCGCCGTGCATAATCGTCTTGAAGGCATCGCCGATGGAATGCGTTCCGGTCGCACAAGCGGTCACCGCCGTGCTGTTGGGGCCTTTGGCGCCGGTCAGCATGGAGATTTGCCCGGAGGCCATATTGGCGATCATCATCGGGATAAAAAACGGGCTTACGCGTTTCGGCCCTTTTTCAAGCAAAATCTTATGCTGTTCTTCCCATGTCGACAAGCCGCCGATGCCTGAACCGACATAGACGCCTACCCGTTCGGGATCGGTATCTTCTTTCACATTCAAACCGGCATCCTTCAGCGCCATGATGGTTGACGCGACGGCAAATTGGACGAAACGGTCCATCCGCCGGGCTTCCTTCTTATCGAAGTAATCCTCAGGATTAAAATCTTTCACTTCCGCAGCAATGCGGGTAGGATATTCGCTGACGTCGAAGGACTCGATCAGGCTGACGCCGGAACGGCCTTCCATCAAACTGCCCCAGAACGTTTCATGGTCGCGTCCGAGTGCAGACATGACGCCAAGCCCCGTAATAACGACTCTTTGCTTCACTTTAGCCCACCTCTATTAAATAAACAATCTTTTCCGCTTAGGAATGGAGATAAGTCCCGTTTTTTGAAGAAACGGGACTTAGCCAACATTACGTATGAGATTTTATGTACTCAACTACTTGACCTACCGTAGCGATTTTCTCTGCGTCTTCGTCAGAGATTTCCATATCAAACTCATCTTCCAATTCCATAACCAACTCGACTACATCGAGAGAATCGGCACCTAAGTCATCCTTAAAATTAGCCTCAAGGGTCACTTCCGCCTCGTCAACGCCTAAGCGGTCTACGACGATTCGTTTCACGCGATCCAAAATATCGGACATCCGGTTCACCTCCTCTTTGGTATTATACTTAACTTATGGACAAATTGCCATAGCCATCCGCAGGCCCGCGTAAAAAAACAATGATTGTGAATTTTCGGGCTTTTTCACGCTCAACTTCGGCAAGCGGCCGGAGATCAGCTCCTCGCCATTGTTGCCTGCCGGGGGATTACATATACATGCCGCCGTCCACATGAATCGTTTGGCCTGTCATGTATGAAGCGTCGTCGGAGGCCAGGAAGCGAACCGCCTTGGCGATATCTTCAGGCTGACCGAGCCGGGCTAGCGGAATTTGCTGCTGCAGCTGCGCGCGCAGCTCTTCCGACAGTTTGTCGGTCATATCCGTCTCGATAAAGCCGGGCGCCACGCAATTGACGGTGATGCCGCGGGAAGCCAGTTCTTTAGCAGCCGCTTTCGTCATGCCGATGACGCCCGCTTTGGCCGCCACATAGTTCGCCTGGCCCGGGTTGCCGAGCGCACCGACGACGGAAGAAATGTTAATGATGCGCCCGGAGCGCTGCTTCATCATCGGCCGGGTGGCCGCTTTGACGCAGTTGAAAACGCCCTTCAGGTTCGTCTCGATGACTTGGTCGAACTCTTCTTCCTTCATGCGCATGATCAGGTTGTCCCTCGTGATGCCGGCGTTATTCACCAAAATATCGATCCGGCCGAACGTCTCCATCACATGCTTGAACATATCTTCGACTTCCTGCGAGGAACCGACGTTCGCCTTCACTTTGAACGACTTGCGTCCCATCGCTTCAATCGCCTGCACGACTTCTGCAGCCGACGCTTCGCTGCCTGCGTAATTCACGACGACATCCGCCCCCGCTTCGGCGAGCGTTAACGCAATCGATCGGCCAATGCCTCTGGAAGCGCCGGTAACAAGCGCTACTTTCCCGGTTAGCATACGTAGATCTACCTCCCATGAGTAATGTGCTTCAGCTTACACCGCTGTTTCGTTTTGGAATTTGTCCAGAGCTTCCAGACTGTTCACTGAATACACTTTCACATTGCGGTCGATTTTCTTGATCAGCCCGGCAAGCACGGTTCCCGAGCCAAACTCGACGAACGTATCGACGCCCTGTTCAATGAGCCAGGCTACACTATCTTCCCACAGAACGGAAGAGCTTACTTGCTCGACGAGCAAGCGTCGTATCGCATCCGGCTCCTGCACCGGAAGGGCCGTGACGTTCGCGACGACCGGCATGGATGCAGGCTCCATGCCCACTTTCGCAAGAACGCCGGCAAGCCGGTCGGAAGCTGGCTTCATCAGAGAAGAATGGAACGGCCCGCTAACTTCAAGCGGAATGACCCGCTTGGCTCCGGCTTCTTTCCCACGCTCCACGATAGCCTGTACGCCTTCCTTGCTGCCGGAAACGACGATTTGTCCCGGGCAATTCAGGTTGGCAAGCTCCACGACCGCGCCTTCCCGGCTAACCGCCGCGCACAGCGCTTGCAGCGCTTCGCGTTCTGCGCCCAGCACCGCCGCCATTGCGCCTTGTCCGCCGGGCACCGCCTGCTCCATAAACTCGCCTCGGGCGCGAACGGTACGCACCGCATCCTCGAAGCGGAGCACGCCCGCCGCTACCAGCGCGCTGTACTCGCCCAGGCTGTGACCCGCCACATAATCCGGCGAGATGCCGAAACGGGCGCGGAACAGCTCCAGATAAGCGATGCTCGCAGTTAGCAGCGCCGGCTGCGTATTGTAGGTCTTCTTCAATTCGTCATCCGGACCGTCGAATATGATTTGACTCAAATCGAATCCGAGCGCCGCATCGGCCGATTCAAAAATGTGCCGGGCGCTGTTGTCCGCGTCATAAATGTCTTTGCCCATGCCGACGGCTTGAGCCCCTTGTCCGGGGAAGACAAATGCCGTTTTTCCCATGAAGGTACCGCTCCTTCCAACTCCGTAATATTACCAAATCAATACCGATGCACCCCAGGTCAGTCCGCCGCCGAAGCCGACAAGCACTATGCAGTCGCCTTCCTTCACGCGACCTTCTTCGTCGGCTTCCGCCAGCGCAATCGGAATCGATGCCGCCGATACGTTGCCGTATTTGTCCAGGTTGATCATACATTTGTCTTCGCTCAGATCAAGCCGCTGCAGCGCCGATTGAATGATGCGAATATTCGCCTGATGCGGCACGAGCAAATCGACCTCGGACTTCGCGATCCCTGCTTTCCGGAGCGCGTCCTCGGCTGCGCTGCCCATAATGCGCACGGCAAACTTGAACACCTCGGCACCGGCCATGTAAATGAAATGCTGCTTGCCTTCGAGGCTTTGAGGCGAGGCCGGACAGCGCGATCCGCCTCCGGCAATCTTCAGCAGATCGCCCCCGGTGCCGTCGGCCCCGAGCTCGAACGACTTGAAGCCTCTGCCTTCCGCTACCGGACCCAATACTACCGCGCCGGCGCCATCGCCGAATAAGATGCAAGTGTTGCGGTCGGTGTAATCCGTAATTTTCGACAAACATTCCGCGCCTACAACCAATGCGTATTTATAAGTGCCGGTAGCAATGAAATTCGTCGCGTTCGCCAAACTGTAGATGAACCCCGAGCAAGCCGCCGAAAGATCGAACGCCGCCGCTTTTTTCGCGCCGAGCTTGTCCTGCAGGATGCAGGCCGTCGAAGGAAACGACATATCGGGCGTGATGGTGGCCACGATGATCAAGTCGATCTCTTCCGGAGCGATCCCCGCCTTATTGAGCGCAATTTTCGAAGCCTCGTATGCCAGATCGGAGGACGCTTGTTCCGGGGATGCGATCCGTCTCTCGCGAATTCCCGTCCGTGTGACAATCCACTCGTCGTTCGTGTCTACCATGTTCTCCAAGTCGTGATTGGTCAGCACCCTTTCCGGCACATACTTGCCGGTTCCAAGAACGCCTACCGCTTGTAAACTCATAAAGTCACATCTCACTTCCGTTGCTGATTTCCGAAGATATGCTGCGAACCAAATCGTTCCGAATCGCAATCCTCGCCTGCCTTACCGCATTTTTGAATGCATAGCCGTTCGAAGAACCGTGACCCTTCAGTACTAATCCATTTACGCCGAGCAGCGGAGCGGCTCCATGCTCCGTGTAGTCCATCTTTTTGCGCATTTGCAGCATGCCTTTCTTGACAACGGCTGCGGCCAGCTTGGTCAGCAAATTGCGCATAAATTCCTTTTTCAGCTCGGACATGATGACGGAGGCCGCGCCTTCCACCGACTTCAGCATAATGTTGCCGGCAAAACCGTCGCATACGATAACGTCGCACGGCTTCCTCAGTACGTCTCTCGACTCTACATTGCCGACAAAATGAATCGGTGCCTGTTCCAGCAGCGGAAAGGCCGCTTTCGTCAGTTCGTTGCCTTTCATCGCCTCGGTACCGATATTCAACAAGCCGACCGAAGGCTTCTCGAGCCCGTGAAACTTGCTGCGGTACAGGCTGCCCAGGACCGCATACTGGACGAGCTGCTCCGGCGATGCATCCACGTTCGCGCCAAGGTCGAGCACCAATACGCCGGCGCCGTCGATCGTCGGGAACATCTGCGCAAGCGCCGCCCGTTCGATTCCCTGGATCCGCCCGACAACAAGCGTACCGATCGTCATGAGCGCGCCGGTGTTGCCCGCCGATATCATGGCGTCCGCCTCCCGCTCCTTCACCATCCGGCCGGCCACCACCATCGACGCGTCCTTTTTGCGTCTTACAGCTTTGACCGGTTCGTCATCGGACTCGATGACCTCGCTGGCGTGGCGAAGCTCGATATTGCTCAGCTTCTTCCCTTGAAGCAGCGGCTCGATCACCGCCGTATCTCCGACAAGAATGATCGTCGTATCGGTCCATTCCTCGGCAGCGGCGATCGCTCCCTCCACAACCGCATAAGGAGCATGGTCTCCACCCATGGCATCAATCGCTATCCGCATGAAGCTCTCCTCCGTCGCCACGGTCTTTGCTGGCATGATAAATAATAAAGTTCCCTTGGAAAACCATCTCATCCCCGACGTAAGTAAAAACTTCCACTTTTGCTTTTCCTTTCGATATCGAGCGTACGTATGCTTTGGCGATACATTTTTCCTGAAGCCGGACCTGCCTTACGAATCGGATGTCCGCCGCGGCTGTTAACGCTACCTGATCGTTGATCAGCGCCACCGCCAGCGAGTTCGCTTGCGAGAAAATATGATGGCCGCGTGCAATCTTCGTTCTGGAGAACACGTGCTCTTCTTTAATTTCAAACATGGAAATGCCGCTCTTGTCCAGCTGAAGATCAATGACGTCGCCGATGACTTCATGCAGCGGCAATGAGCGCACCTGATCATACGACTGCTCGGCCATCAGCTTCATCCGTTCCCTGAGCTCCGGTATACCGAGCTCGAGCCGGTCCAGACGAATCGTCTGGATGCTGACTTGAAACAACCGCGTCAATTCTTCATCCGTAATAAAAGGATTTTCTTCAATCGCTTTCGTTAGCTGCTGCTGGCGCTGTCTTTTGGGAAGGCGTTCGATGACGTAAGCACCACCTTTGGTTGGCATAATAGCGCAAGTCCCATCGCTTAGAGCATGTACCTGACACTACATCTTATGACCAAGTAATATGAGATAGTATAATGGATTGCCATCAAAAATGGAAGCTTTGGCACGGCAAAAAAAATAGCACCTCACCTGTTCGATGAAGGCACTATCTCTTTGGCCGGTATGATTACTGAGTGATGATCTCTCTTTTTTTGTAGTGACCGCAAACCTTGCATACACGGTGAGCCAATTTCGGTTCTCCGCAGTTGTCACATTTCACCATGCCTGGTACTACCAATTTAAAGTGAGTCCGGCGCTTGTCGCGGCGCGTTTTGGATGTTCTCCTTTGAGGTACTGCCATATTCCCACCTCCTTCAACGAATTCACGATCGACTTACGATTGCTTGTTAAAAAAATCCGCCAGTCCCGCCAGACGCGGATCCACCTTGTCCTGTTTACAGCCGCAAGCCTGTTCGTTGCGGTTTGTGCCGCATACGGGGCACAGGCCCTGGCAATCACTGCTGCAAAGCGGTATGAACGGGAGCGCCAGCATGACGCTTTCCGCCAAATAGGGCAAGAGATCAAACCGGTCCTCCTGGACGTAAAGAAAATCGTCTCCATCGTCCTCGTCCGCCTCTATATCGAGTGCGTCCGGATCCGGTTCTTCCCCCTTAACGAATGTTTCGTGAAACGGAATGGTCAGCTTTTGCGGTACCGGAGCTAAACAACGTGAACAAGCTTGCTCCACGTCGATTTCGAGCTGGCCTGATATTTCCGCCATTCCCGCTTGATCCCGCGCTTCCAGCTGCATTCGCAGCGGACCGAAATCGAGCAGACTGCCCTTCTTCGGCAAAACGCCGGTCAAATCTTCCGTTCCGTCCAACCGGATCGTGCCTTTCGCGGCGACGTCCTTCAAATGTATAAGCATGTCGTATCACCCCAAACAAACAAATTTTATTATAGCGACTTTCGCTTTGTTTTGTCAACATTTTCAGTTCATGCTATAGTGATTAATAATCCATTGCCAGTGAATACCGCTGGATTTCGTCGTACGGAGGAACATATGCGCACGGTCGGTTTAATCGTAGAATACAATCCGCTGCACAACGGTCACTACTATCATTACCAACAATCGAAGAAGACAACAAATTGCGACGCTGCCATTTGCGTCATGAGCGGACATTTTTTGCAGCGGGGCGAACCCGCGCTCGTGAATAAATGGGCTCGCGCCGAGATGGCGCTGCGCATGGGCGCAGACCTTGTGCTGGAGCTGCCGGTCGCTTATTCCGCGCAGCCTGCGGAATGGTTCGCCTTCGGCGCCGTGTCCGCTCTTGACGCATGCGGCGTCGTGGACAACCTCTGCTTCGGCAGCGAAAGCGGCGACATCGGCTGGCTTGATGCGGCGGCGGATGCGCTGCAGCAGGAGCCGGAACATCTGCGCTTGCTGCTGCAAGGCGAGCTGAAGCGCGGCGCCGCTTACCCCGCCGCCTTCAGCCGCGCGGTGTCGCAGCTCGTCCCCGGCGCGCGGGAGGAGGAGCTGGCGAGGCCCAACAATACGCTGGGCCTGCATTACTTAATCGCGCTGCGCCGGCTCGGGAGCGACATCGTCCCGCAAACGATCACGCGTACAAAGGCCGAGTACAATCAATTGAATATTACGGACAAGCAAATTGCAAGCGCCACAGCCATACGAAAGCTGCTGTTCGAAGCGCAGACGCTGGAAGGAATCGGACCGTTTGTGCCCGACTACACGCGTTCGATTCTCGAACGTGAATGGAATGCAGGCCGGGCCCCGATCAATTGGGAAAAGTTTGCCCGCCCGCTGATGCTGCAGCTGCTGCACCATTCGCCCGAGCAGCTCGCCGGCTTTCACGAAGTAACCGAAGGTTTGGAACACCGGATTCGGCGGGCCATCGCAGAACTGCCGCCGCTAACCGGCGGCGCGGTCGTCGAAGGGCTGCTTGACCGGTTGAAAACGCGCCGCTACACCCGGACGAAGCTGCAGCGTATGCTGATGCGCATTTTGCTGAACCATTCCAAGCAGCAGCTCGCCGCGGATGTTCTGCGCGAGGGCGTCCCTTACTTGCGGGTACTTGGCTTTACGGAGAACGGGCGCAAGCTGCTCAAACGGATGAAAACTGCGGCTAAAGTTCCGATCGTCACCAAAGTAACGGATGGAATATCGCCGCTTCTCGATCTTGATATTCGTGCTACATCCGTGTACGCGCTAGGATACGACCGTCCCGGCCACCGCGATTTGTTCCGGGATTATTTCGAGCAGCCACTGTACATTGCATCGGTTTAGCCGGTATTGCCGCCGTTTTTGGGCGAAAGCTTCTCCAAATAGTTCAATGCGTCGTCGATCGTTCCTACGGGGACGATCTTCATTTTTGTATGGAGCTCTTCCGCCCGTTTTACCGCATCGGAGTAATTCGGAATTTTTTGCCCTTGATATTCCATGTCTTTCGGACTGAAAAAGATTTCGGCCCCCGCTTTATCGGCAGCGACAACTTTATGCTGAATCCCGCCGATGACGCCGACATTCCCTTTCGGATCGATCTCTCCGGTGCCGGCGATACTGTATCCTTTTGAAACGTCGCCCGACGTCAGCCGGTTGTAAATCTCGAGCGAAAACATCAGTCCGGCGGAAGGACCGCCGATATCGCCCGCTTTGATCGTAATTTGTTTATCCTCCGAGTCCGCTTTAATGCTCTGCAACTCAGCCGGTACGATGCCAAGACCGACCCGCTGCGGCTGCCCTTCGACCGGTTTTCCGCCATCGTTTGGCAATACGCCCAGCCCAATTTCTTTGGTTTGAATGGTCCCCTTACGTTTATAGCTGACCGATACCGTATCCCCCGCTTTTTTGGAAGCGAGATAATTCTGCAGCTCCTTGAGCGTCGTTACCTCGATATCATCCACTTTCACGATATAATCGCCGGCCCGAAGCTCTTTATGCGCCGGGAATTCGGGATATACCTGTTGAATGACGAGTCCTTCTTTTTGAATATGGTATGGAATTTTCAATTTATTATAGGCTGCTTGTATCGCATTGGCCTGAGAGGAAAGCATAACGACTTCCTGCCGCTGCGTGTACTCCGATTCGGTCTCCCCTTTGCGGAGAAGTTCCTGCTTCATTCTCAGTTCTTCGTATGGCCTGACGAACGACATCAAATAGCCGAAAACGGTCGCGTCCGCTACACGTACCGTTGTCAGCATGAACTTGCCTTTATCCGCGCCGTCGGTCGATTTGGCATGCACCATCGGGGCCAATACCTCCGCTGTACCAGGTTTAAAAATGTATAGCGGTAACGGCAAAAAATAGACCAAATAGATGATGGCGATCGCAGTAAAAACCGAAAATACAATGCGTGAAGCGCGTTTGATTTGCCCCGCATCTCCCATGCTGTAATCCCCCTCGGTGTTTTCGCAAAAAATGTATTTATAAGTTGCAATCCGTTGACAACTGACACTGCTTCGCCGGTGTAACAGTTGCAACACAGGTCTAAACCCATCGGACAAAGCGTAAACATGTACCAATCTATATGCGCTTGGAGTGATTTGGATGCAACGAAGGCACACTCTCTTCTCCCCACGCCTAACCACGCTGCTGCTCGGCGTTTCCGCATTAGCGCTGGTGTTCGGCATTATCCGCTTTCCCGCTCAAGCCTTCCAAGCTTCCATCCAGGGGCTGCATTTATGGTGGAAGCTGGTGTTCCCCACCCTGCTGCCGTTTTTAATTTTGACGGAGCTGTTGCGCGGGCTGGGGCTGCTTCACGGTCTCGGCGCTTTACTTGAGCCGCTGCTCCGGATGCTGTTTCGGCTCCCTGGCATCGGCGGATGGATTTTGGCGCTTGGATATACAACCGGGCCGCAATCCGGCGCCGCCGCCATCGGCGCGCTGCGAAAGGAAGGCGCGATTACACGCGAGGAAGGAGAACGCCTCCTGTCTGCCTCGCATGTATTTAATCCGATTTTCATTATCGGCGTTGTCGGCGTTGGTTTTTTGCAAAATGCTACGGCCGGCTTGGCCTTAGCCGTCATTCACTACGCTTCCGCCATTTTGCTCATGCTGCTGCATCGCATAGGGGCGGAATCCGCACAGGTACCGTTTGCACCCCGAAATTTTGCTGATGATGCAGCATCCGGATGGTTGTCAAGAAGCACCCAAATGATGCGGACGGCAAAAAACCGCGACGGTCGAACGTTCGGCAAGCTGTTGGGCGATTCCGTCGCAGCCGGCACTGAGCAGCTTTTCATTATCGGCGGCTGCATGATGATTTTTTCCGTTATGATGCAAATGATTACTCTGACTCATTTTTCCACAGCGGTCGCAGCCATCTTCTCCATATTCGGGTTTCGTCCGGTAGGCACAGCATCGGTGTTTACCGCACTGCTGACAGGCGTACTGGAACCGAACTTGGGCACATATGCCATCGCCGGGTCGCACTATATTCCAGAGTCAGCTCAGTCGGCATTGCTGAGCCTTCTCATTGCTTGGGGCGGCTTGTCCACGCATGCTCAAATCAAAAGCTTCGTCGCCGCGACGGATTTGCGTTTTTCGCGGTTTATGCTTTCGCGTCTGCAGCATGGCGTGATCGCCTTTCTGCTGTCGCTTATATCCTGGAAGCCGCTGATGGCCATGCTTTCGCAAGGAAGCGACCAGCCGGTGCTGGCCGGTTATGCCGCGGCAAATTCAACCTGGGCCCTCGAAAAGGACAGTCTGTGGCCGTTGATTAGTCCGATGATGCTCCAGTTCGGCACAACGATTTTGATATTGCTTATTTTGTCCGTTTTCGCCGCCTTTTTATTGAACCGTAAACCATAAGCGTTTCCGACGTGACATCAATCGCATTAATTATGCTTTATCGCTGCCGTATTTGATGCGGAGAGCCTGCTCTACCTCGTTCGGAACCAGATCGGAGACCGGGCCATGGAAGCGGGCCACTTCTTTCACGATGCTGGAGCTTAAATACGAATATTTCGGTGTGGACGTCATAAAGAACGTCTCGATATCTTCACTGAGCTTCTGGTTCGTCGAAGCCATTTGCAGCTCATATTCGAAATCCGATACAGCCCGCAAACCTCTAACAATAAGATGGGCGTTTTTTTGCTTCATATAATTAATTAACAAATCGCGGAAGCTGTCGATTTCCACATTTGGCAAATCCGCCGTCACTTGACGAAGAAGTTCCATCCTTTCTTCAACGGAAAACAGCGGGTTTTTGCTAGAATTGTTCAGAACAGCCACCACCAGCTTGTCAAACACTTTCGCAGCCCGGTGAATAATATCCAAATGCCCGTTCGTCACGGGATCGAAGCTCCCTGGATAAACGGCTATTTTCCAATTGCTTTCCGCTCTTTCATCACGATTTTGATCTTTTGCATCCATATGTACGGTCAGCTCCTTCTCCTGTTGCCCATTAATTCGTTATATCGCCGATGCGATTACGGAATATGGTGATCGCGGTATCCCCGTATTCCGTACGGCGCACCCACTCCAGCGTTCCTACGGCCGCCTCGTATCGATCTTCCGCATCATGCTCGATGACTACGCGCGCACCGTCCGCCAGCAATTCGCCCTCCATGAGCCGCTCCAGTAATTCTGATACTAATTTGAGTTTATAAGGCGGGTCCAGAAAGACGAGATCGAACTGCATGTCCCTTTTTCCGAGCGCTTTCACGGCTTTCACCGCGTCGTTACGAAATACTTCCGCCCGGTCGGTTAGCCCCGTCGCCTGCAAATTATGACGGATCGTATCGATAGCCTTCTTATCCATATCCGTCAGCACCGCGTGCTCCATTCCCCGGCTCAACGCCTCGATGCTAAGGCCCCCCGTACCTGCAAACAAATCCAGCACAAAGCCCCCTTCGAAGTAAGGGCCGATCATGCTGAACACCGCTTCCTTTACTTTATCCGTTGTGGGCCGCGTCCCCATGCCCGGCACCGCTTTGAGCGGACGCCCTTTGGCACTGCCCGAAATGACTCTCATGCTTAAGCCTTCCTTCGCCTTAATTGTAATGATATCGTACCATAAACGTCTTCTCATGCACAAAAAAACAAAAAAAATTTGTCAAGGCACGTATACTTTTGCTAAAAAAAGCGCAACCTTATATCATCGACATCCGAAAATGTCGTAGACAACCGCGGAGAAGACTTACGTTCCCCATAAGCTCTTCGTCCGGTTTCTCCTCTCCCATGAAGGGCCTCGTCGTGAGACGGGGCCTGAATTATTTTGCACAAAATAAAAAGATCCTTCGATTGACCACGCTCTTTTATGTAAAAAAAACTCTCAAATTAATTTAAGTAAAGTATTGTATCGCAGCAAACAAAAATAACACTTGGCGCACGACTCTAACGAAAGAGCGTACTCCAGGTGTTGTTTTCTTTGTTTGTTGGACGCGTAGTCGCCCTTAATCGATCGCAATCTTCAACCAATCATGGGACCGCCTGGATACGTAAGGGCTGTCCTTTTTTTTGGCGACAATGCCTTCTATCGCTTTATCCTTCAATGTAACAATAAGCCGGTCGGCGCTGCCATCCGTTTGCGGAACCGTTATAAAATGATCGTTCGTCTCTAACGCGGACTCCAGGATCGACCGCCTTTTGACGAGCGGGAGACTGCGAAGATCGCGCCCTTTATAAAATAGTATATCCCACACGGCATAATGGACCGGCCGCCGGGCGGCGAATGCATCGATTCTTTTTTTCTTTTTTAATTGCAATCTTTCCATGACCAAACCCGATTCGAGATGACCCGTGTCGGGATTTATACAGCACACTTCACCGTCAAGCACAAGGTCGTCGCCTTCTATAGGAACATGGTGGAGTTCCGGATACTGCCGCGTGCACTCTTCCATATGACGAGTCCATAACCTGGTTTCTTTCGCATCCCGCGACAAAATCAGCCGATGTCCGGCCATCTTCGGTTCGAATATATAGGAATCGTCAGCAAACGGATTCTGGGTATGTTCCGGTAGCATAGGGGAAATAAACATGGGCATCACCAAAATCATCATATCACGTCGACTTGAATGAATAATTAGGGAATCGATGGGGGAAATATAAGATTACTGGTTTGAAACCAAACAAATGGAGGTATTTCTATGGCTAGAGGTCAGTCCAGAAACAGCAATCAATTGGTGGTGCAACAAGCGTCCCAAGCTTTGGAACAGCTAAAATACGAAGTTGCGCAAGAACTCGGCATTCAAATTCCGCAAGACGGCTATTACGGCTACATGGCAACACGCGACACTGGCGCGATCGGCGGACATATGGTACGTCGGATGGTGCAAATCGCGGAGCAGCAGCTTTCCGGGTTCCGCCGATAATTTGATATAATCGAAACAGACACATCTGCAGCATCCCATGGTTTAGCTGAACCGGCGGGGATGCTGCTTTCTTTTACACCTCTATCCCGCTTTGCCTTGCGTAGATGATGGTGTTAAGCCAGGCCAATTCCGTACCGGTGAGCTGTCGATTATACGCTTTCTCCACCCAGATATAGTCCGAAAGCAGCCCCTTCCTGTATAGCCCTTCAAGCGCATCGCCGAGCATGTTCCATTGCCAGTCGTGATCGAATTTCATTGGCATATCGTCCTCCTCCAGTGTGTCATATTCGGCCAATTGATAGGTCTGGATTATCGAAATGAGCTTGATCGCATACTGAGGGTCGGCTGCATAACCGGCCGATTGCAGCGCATATGCGGCACCAGTGTAGTCCAACGCTTGGCTGCGTTCAAAAAAGCCCGCAGCAGCATAACGGCTGTTCTGCAGCAAAAAGTCGCTGTGGTCCGCAATGCTGTCCTCCCAACTGTCGTATACGCGGAATCCGTTGTGAACAGTAACGAATCGGCCGTTAACATACTCCAGGGTGGCGAGATCGCTTGCTGTTCCTTTGATGCCGAACAAATTATTCCCGGGCGCGGCTGACCCCCATCCGCTTTCAAGCGCCGCCTGGGCCATCGTAACCGAAGCCAGAACGCCCGTACGCTGTTGCTCGGAAACAGCAAAGGGTGCGATGGCTGTTATGAACTCCTGCGGTGTCATTCATCTCACCCCTTTTTTATTTGATGCTGTATTATACGCAGTGAGACGGCTTGCCCGACCTTTGTATATGCTCTAATTCCGAACCCAGAGAACTCCCTATGCCGTACCAGAACAATGATTAAGAGATCATTGTTATCAGCAAGCAGCGAGGAAGGTTGCTCCGCACAGGAGGTTTTACGTCCTTCAGAAGGAGAGCTCCGGTTGGCCGATATGATTGTTGGACGCAACCAACGGCGGCTTGACCGACCCGACTTCACTGCAATACCCTGCCTGGTAAAGCGTATCGTTAATATAATGAAAGCCTGTCCGGAAAGTAATGTGCCTCCCGTCTGCTTCCTTGCGTAAATCATCAAGTTGATGGAGTTGATTACAAGCGATGCAATAAAACATTTTTCGACCTCTTTTCGTATATAGCCTGAATTATAGACAATATATACGTTTGAAAAATGTGTATTATGACACATTCCTCGTAATTTTTTTTGGAATCCGAATAACGCGGATTTGTTGAGCCGTGCATCGGTGCCATCGTGTTAGCGCAAAAAAACCGTCAGCGAAACGCAACCGACGGTCGGAAAACATATGGTTTTATAAGTTCTCGAATTCGGAATTCAATCAGTAACTGATCAAAGAAGCCATCAGAAGTCCCGACGCAAGGCTTAGACAAAACGAGAAAATGCCGACGGACACGTTTCCTTTCGGAATTTCGGCCACGACTTTGAACGGCGTCAAAAGTTCAAATAAATAGAAAATTACAATCTGAAACGCAATGCCGAGGATTCCCCACACAATCAGATCAACGATCCCGACGGAGTGGTAAACGGCGGAAGCAAGCACCAGCACCTGCCCGATGATTTTGCCTCCCAGATCGTAGGCTGCCGCCTTGCCTGCCGCCGCTTTCGCCTGATCGCTTACATCTCCACCGTCGCGGATCAATTGAAATTCGTTGTACGGCGTCGTCAAATTAAAAAATAAAACACCTATGCCCATCAACGGGACCGTGATCCCCAAATAAATTAAAAAATTTACGATCGGCTCCCATGGCGCCACCTTATAACCCTCCCGGCTTATGTCTTTTACTTCATCTCATTCATCGGCAAACGCCGACGGCAAATAAAACGATAAATTATCCGTAATACGCCCGCCAACTCTGGCTACAACGGCTGAACCTTTTCCGTCGATAAGAAAACAGCCCCATAACAACCGCCCGCGATACGGGCCCGAAAGCGTCTCAATCTCGATCTCCGGCAGTTGCGCATATTGCTGGTACACCATCGGCTGGTGCATGTACTCGGTTTCTCCGCTCTCCTCGGGCGCTGCGCCGTTTCCGTCATATATGGTTACTCCGCTGCCTTCTCTGCCAAGAATCGGCTTGCTGACATACGGCGTTCCTTCCGGGAAACATGGCTCGAGGTAAGTAGGCAACATATAGCGTTCAATCATTTCATGCTCTGCCGGTGCGAAAAACTGCCCGGTTTCATGCAAATTCCAGATGAGCGCCTGCAGCGCCTTCGTCTGGGCTGCGAATCCGGACGGCGGATTAATCACCGCAAGCTCCCCGCAGGCAATAAGCCTCAGCACGTGCTCCCCTGTCTGGTAACCGTCATCGTCGTAGTCTTGCGCCAATTTCTCGATGGCATGCAGCCGGTACAACAAATCTACGGGCTGCAATTCCGCTGTGTCGCTCCCAGCGGCAGGCGCCCACAACCTTTCGCCTTGAACGCGCAGCGCAGATAGCGGAACGAAGCTCGCCCCTTCCATTCCCGATTGCGCAAGCAAGTAGCGCGTCGTTCCGGCGTCCTCCTCATGCCAGTCCAGAGCGCTGAAAACGGTACGCTCCGTCCGACAACCCGCCTTCCGGTATACTTCCTTCATACGGGTGAAAGCCATCCCCAACATGGCGCTGCATCCGCGATTCGGGTTTTCCGCGCCGTACGCCTCGCACACAACCCCATTCACATGAAACGCCTCGACAATCCCTGTCGGCGTATCGCTGTTGAATTCGAGCATCTTGAGGCCATCCGGTGTGTCGGCAAAATCAAACCTCCCGATCAACGTCGGGATCGTTTCGTCGAAACGCAAGGCAACAGCCCCGAACGCCGCTTCCGGTAAGCCGAGCTCGGCCCACAGCGCAGCTTCTCCCTGCTGCACAACCGCAACGGTCTTGGCGTATATACGCCCGAGCGCTTCTGCAGCCGCCAGCATTTCCCGATGCCGCTCGCGGCTCAATCGGTGAAGACCGGCCAGGGCGTATTCTTGCCCAAACATGCAATCCCAAGTAAAAACCCCTTCATTGCGAAGCGGTCCGTAAATCGCGTTTCGCCGGTCAGCGTAGCTGTCCGTCAAAAGAACGGTTCCCCTTGTCATCTTCTACGCTCCATTCCCATCCGTCCATAGTTCATACTCGGATAATTTGAGCTCGTCGATTGCAATCCGCGGTTCATTCGAGTTTTCCTCCGAAAAAAGAACATATTCGTCTCAGGAACTGGAAATGCCGCTGCTGCCGATTCCTCCGTGAGAACCCGAGCTGACGCCCGTAGACGACCCCGACTTGCTCGATCCGCCGCCGGAACCGTAGTAGCCCGAACCGGACCCGGACCGGCCGCCGCCGTTGTCGCAGTAGCCGTCCTGATTTTGATCGATGCAATCTTTATTGCTGGAACAGCCTGCCGCACTGCCGAGGATCAGCGTCGATGCCAAAAAAAGCTTTACCGCTTTGCGGGTTGACAGCGGACGCTGAGTCGGCTGTCGCGTCGTCCCGCCGTTGTTGAATTGTTCCAAAGCTTCTCCTCTCCCTCCTCTATGTATCTGACTCTACACAGGTACCGCGTAATACACGTACGTTACCCGGTCCTCGTCAATTTCCGCGGAAGTCCGGTACCATTCCCTGTCGTTTACGTACAAATAGTTCGCTTGCAAATGGAGAATCGCTTCAAGCGTGTCCGGGAAGCTGAACGTATGAATCAAAGGGTAATCGGCCGTTCCCTCCCTATACTCCCTTAGCTCCATAAGAATACCCCGTCGCCCAGTGGAAGACGGTTTTCCCCACGGCATTTGCCGCTCATCCTCCGCTTCTTTCACGTATACAACATAGCAGGCGGACTCGACGGCAGCGGACGTTTTCTCGTACACTTTTCCATCCTTCACAAAATAATCGCAGGCAAATCGCAAAGCCGTCTCGTCGCGGCCTACCCGCTCGTAATAATACAGCAGCGGATATGTCTCACTTTGTTCCGAATAGAGCCGGTATTCCAATCGGGCCACTGTTGGGTCGCACTCCTTTCCACAATTGAATGTAAAACTAATACGCACCGGTCACAAAAAGGATGCGTAGGTCCATTTTCCCATTTTCCCGTGACAAGCTAGGATAACATAAATAATAGCACCTTCTTATAACGCGAAGGCGCTCGGAAAAGTTGCATTTTACGGCAGTGAGAGTGGTGGCAGCAACCGCGTAAATAAGGCTTGCCCTAGCCTAATACTGCACATGCCAGCCGTTCGTAGGATTGGAGGCGAAATTCATAATCCGGCACTAGCGTTACGATCAAAAACTCGTCCGTCTCATAGGCGCGAGCCAGCTCCTCGAGACGCAGTTTGATTTGATCAGGTCGACCGACAAGCAGTTTACTGGGACTCGAAGGCAAAGTTGGGGTATCATTGTTCGAAGGCAGCAAAGCCGCCCCCTGATAAGTCTGATCGGCCGGCGATGACGAAGCTTCGGGTGCACCTGAAGAAGACGTAGCCGGTGAAACGTTCGGAGCCGACGAATCGGGTTCCGGCTGAAACCAGCGGCGAACTTGTGCGGCCCTGAACTGCGCTTCTTCTTCCGAGTCGGCGCATACGACGCCGATGGCAACGATGGTTCGCGGCTCGCGGCAAAGACGGGACGGTTGGAATGATTCACGGTAAGAAGCTAACACCTGCGCTCCGTCCAGATCGCTCATGAACTGCCCGAATACAAAACCGGTTCCGAATTCCGCTGCGTAGGCTGCGCTTTTGTGATTGGTGCCCAGCATCCAAACTTCCGGCGCGATCGACGGCAGCGGCCGTGCGGTTACACACTCGCCGTCATGGATATATTCGTTTGCAATCATGGCCGTCAAAGCCTGGATCGACTGCGGCAGCTGCCGTACGTTTTCCAAAAAATTGCCGCTGAGCGCCATCATGACGTGCGCTGAGCCGCCGGGTGCTCTGCCAATCCCTATATCGACGCGCCCTGGATACAGCGAGGAAAGCATATGGAACGATTCCGCAACTTTGATCGGCTTGTAATGCGGCAGCAGCGTAGCGCCGGATCCGAGCCTGATCGTTTCGGTGCGCGCGCCGATATGGGCGAGCAGCACCTCCGGTGAAGTACAGGCCAATCTCGGCATATCATGGTGCTCGGCCACCCAATATCGATGGTAACCGGCCCGCTCGGCAGCCCGCGCAAGCGAAGCCGCCTGTTCCAGCGCAGTTTCGGCGTCCGCACCGTCAAAGACGGGCACAAGATCCAGTACACTAAGTTTCAATAGGTTCGACCATCCTTTCTATAATTCATTAATAAACGATTTTGCTTCCAATGGCAATCCTCCTTCGAAACGATCAACATATGCTATAATTTAAAAAAAGAAAAAGCTCCGGATCGAAGCTTTTTCTCGGTAAATATATTCATGTATTTGGCCTTCGTTGCCGGAGGCTGAGCGCTAAATAGTTGAGGTGAACGTGCTATGCTGCTGCATAAAGGCGAAACCTTGTTCCGTCAAGGAGAATCAGGGCCTTTATATCATATTAAGAGCGGTCTTCTCAAAATCGTTCGCATCCATGAGGATGGAAATCCGATATTGTTCAATATTATCGTTCCCGGCGAAATCATTCCCCACCACTCCCTCATCAGCCCGAAGGAATACCACGGCACGGCGATCGCGCTGGTGACAAGCGAAGTCGAGTCACTGCCGGCCGCAGAGTGGTACGATAACCTGAAACAGCATCCGGAAAAAGGCCTCGAGATCGCGCTCCTGCTGCAAAGCAAGCTGCGCATGATGCAGCAGCGGATCGATCAATTGACTCAAACCGCCCCTGCGGACAAGCTGCAAAAGCTGCAGGAGTGGTTCGGTATTTATATTGCGCCGGCCGGGCTGACCGATGTGCTCACGCAGGAGGAGATTGGTCAACTGATCGGCTTGAGACGCGAAACCGTCAACCGGCTGCTGCGTGCGCAGTCCGCAAACTACAACGGCTAACGGTCGAAAACAACCCTTACGCCACGGCTGACGTCCATTATCCGCATGAAGAACCGGCGCATGTAGGGGGGCTGATACTGTCGACCTCCCTAGTGCTTTTGTGGAAACTATGCGCGAGATACGGGAGTTACTATCGCCGGTTCTTCCAAGCTGCCGGCCGGACCGAAAAACTCGTAATGTATGTTATCAGCGGCTACACCCCATTCTTTCAGCGCCCGATTCATCGATCGCATAAAAGGAACGGGCCCGCAGAAATAAAAGCAAGCATCGTTATTCGGCAAAATCGACTTTAGCCACGGCAAATCAATATACCCTTCCTTGTCGTAAGCCTGCTGTTCCCGATCGCCGTCCGTAGGCTCTTGATAACAGAAATATACTTTCAGCTGCGCATGCTTCTGCGCCAGCCCAACCACGTGGTCACGCATGGCATGCAAATCACCGTTGCGAACAGCGTGAATGAACGTAACCGGCCGGTCCGGCGAAGTTTCCACAAGCGTATTCAGCATGCTCACCATTGGCGTCAGACCGACGCCGCCGCTCATCAGTACAACGGGCCGGCGGTCTGCGCGGTTCAGAATAAAGTCCCCGGCCGGAGCCGTCAACCATAAAATATCCCCTTCCTCGATCTGATGGTGCAAGTAACACGATACCTTGCCTGCCGTGCGATCGTGCACCGCGTCCTCGCGCTTGACTGAAATGCGATAGTACGGCTTTCCCGGTGCGTCCGAAGGCTGTATTGACGAATATGCGTATACGTTTCGCCCGGCATTTCCGGCTTTACACTCACATACTGCCCCGGTTCAAAGTCGGCGATCGCCCCCCCGTCCTGCGGAACAAGGTAAAACGATGTAATGACTTCGCTTTCCTTCTGCTTGCGGTCCACCCGGAACGCCCGAAATCCTTTCCAGCCGCCATCCTGCCTTTCGGCCTGCTCATACATCGCGGCTTCCACCGAAATAAATGCATCGGCGATAATGCCGTAAGCTTCCGCCCACGCCGTCAAAATCGGTTCCGTCGCCGCATCGCCCAGCACGTCTTTGATTGCGGCCAGCAGCGTGTTCCCGACGATCGGATAATGTTCCGCTTGGATGCCGAGGCTCCGGTGTTTATGGGCGATCTGTTTCACGACCGGGAGTATTGTCTCCAACTTATCGATGTGCTGCGCGGCAGCATAGATCGCATTAGCCAGTGCTTCCGGTTGACGGCCTTGCTTCTGATTCGCATGATTGAACACATGCAATAGTTCAGGATGGTTTGTGAACAAGAGGTGATAGAACCGCTTCGTAATATCCGTACCGTGAAGCTCCAGGACGGGTACCGTCGATTTGATGATTTGGATTGTCGATTCACGCAGCATACATGACCACTCGCTTTCGATTAGCTTTTGTTTCGATATACCGAGTATACGCGACTGCGGAATCCGGACGTGTGATTGTGCTCACACCAATTCGGAACGAACTGTGACCGTCCTTCGTGAACGAATTCGCGATTGTTATCGGAAAGGCGGGAGGAAAATAGCGCAAAACGAGAGACGCGAAAAAAAAACGAGCGCCTCTTCCCCGTACAACGGGAAAAGAAGCGCTCATCTCATTATATTTGTTAGCGTTGAGGCACCGCTTTGTTCTGACTTTAAAAGAACAACCCGGTTTAGCCGTTTTGCTGTTTGAGGCTCGTAATGAACCGCTTCGCTTGACCGTTTGGCGTATCGAAGCTTTCATATACGTTAAGCGTTAGCGGGTAGTCGAGCTGCTCGGACTTGGCGTTGAACGTTACTGTCTGTTTGCCGTTAACCAGCTTATTCGGTCCGGTAAGCTCGGAATCCGCCGTGCCGACGATGCGACCCGAGTTATCTACCAGTTCAAAGTGAAGCTTGGAGAAATTATTGTCAAGCAGCACGTCATCCGCCTGTTTAATATCCAGATTGAGCGACAATTTATAATTGTATACAAGCGAAGAGCCGGTAGGCGTCGTCATCGTAGCAATGATCCAATCGTTAAGCGTAATATCGAACGGATACATCTTGAACGCGGTGCCGCCCGCTTCCGGATCGGTGGCCGCGGTTTGAATCGCCGCAATCGTGCTTTTGTATGGTGCAGCCGTTTGTGCATCAAGCAGTTTCAGCTTCAACTGCTGGCCGGTTTCCGATTTCGGCACGTTGAACGAATAGTTGATGACATAACCCATATTCGGGTTCAATGTTGCCGCTGCATTGGACTGCCGCGTTCCGGCGTACGTTACGCCGCCTTCGCCGACAAGCTCCGTTTGGAAAGCCGGCAGCGGAACCGGGATGTCGTTCCGGTTAGTAAGCTTGAATTTACCGACAACAGTCTTATATCCGGTGTCTCCGTTATCGTGAATGTGCATTTCCATCAATGACACTTCGGTCTTCCCGTCGATCAGCTTGTTGATCGGATCCATTGTAATCAGGTTCCCCATCGTATAAGGGCTCGCTTGCACCGTGTCGGTCTGGCCGCCGGCAAGAACAGCGATGCTGAGGCGACCAACGTCAAAGTTCGTACTTACCGGAGTGGCGCCCTGCGCACCGGCTTGAACGTACGTTTCGGTAGTCGTTACGATCAACGACTTCAGCGTCTCGCTATTATTGTCCATCGGGATTGCGAAATGTACATACTTTTTCTCGCCTACATCGATCGTAATCGGACCTTGCTCCGTACGTTTACCGGTGTAATTTTTCTGCTCGGTTTGCCCGTCAATTCGGAAATCAGGCATCGTTTCGCGTCCGACACCCGGGTTTTCCACTAACACGGTAACAAGCGCAACGCGTCCTGTTCCGGTCGAGGAGGACGCACCTGCGGAAGCCGCGCCTGCAGATGCTGCGCCAGCGGAAGCTGCGGCAGAGGCGGGGGTTCCAGCCCCTGCGGAAGCACCCGCTGACGGAGCGGCAGTCGAAACGTACTGAACGTCGATCGCTGTCGGCGTGTAGCGCAGACCGGAGTTCAGGCCCGGGATCGTAAACGATTCGCCCCATTCTTTCGATTCGGCGGTTTGCGAGCCTGTGGCCGATGCATACCATACCTGTTTATCGATCGGAATGTTCAATAGCGGGGTTTCCGTTTTCGGATAAACGTACTCGTCTACGTATACAAAAGAAAGCTGAGAAATCGTAATCGGCGTCCCGCTGTCGATCACGTTCATATATACCAGCTCGCCGATTTCATTGGGCTGGAGTGCTCCTTTGTTCGCGGCGCTCGCATTCAGCGTATATTCATTGCCGTCGGTCGAGCGGATGCGAAGCTGATGATCCGGTATGCGCGTTTTTTGCGTACCTCCGTTATAGAGTCGTACGGTTGCCGCAATGCGCGTGCCGTTTGGCGTCGATTCGACCGCCAGGCTCTTCACCGCAGCCCGGATCGTATCGGTTAGCCCGTAATTGCTCGGCGCGGCTACAGAAGCTTGAGGGCTGTCTGCGGCAAGGACCGGCGTGCCGACTTGAATGATAGTCGAACCGATCAAGACGGCGGTCATCGCTGTTTTCCAATGCTTATTCATCGAAATGCCTCCTAATTCGGTATTATTTTTTGGACGAATCCGCTGCAGGTTGCCCGGAGGAAGTAGGGGCGACAGCCGCCCCGGCCGCATTGACTTTTTGTCCGTCTTTCAGCTGATGCTGGCCGGATGTGACAAGCTTCTCTCCTTCCTTCACTCCGTCGAGCACTTCCTGATACGTGTCGCCGAGACGTCCCAGCTTGATTTTGCGTCTTTCAACATGATCGCCTTGAAGAACGAAGACGTAGGAATCCGCCCCTTCCCGGACGATGCTGAGCGTAGGCACGGCAATGACCTGCTCTTCGTCTTCCGTCGTCAGCTGCAGCAGCACCCGGGAGCCGGGCTTCAGCTTCTGGTCGCTGTTGGCTACTTCCAGCTCCAGCGAGTAAGTTTTCGTCTGAGCACTCATCACACCCGACAAAAATGTGATATCGGCGGTTGCTTTCTCCGATGGCCGATCGGGACTAAAGAATGTCAGCTGTTTTTTGTTTTTCACCAGTAGGTACGATGCTTCGCTCAGCTCCGCCTTGATCTTGATGGGATCGATTTGCTGTACCTGTCCAATCTTGGCGGTTTGCGATACGGATCCGCCCGCTTCAACGTTGAAATCCGTAAGGACGCCGCTGACCGGGGCTTTCACGTCGTAATTTTCCAGGGCACGCTGCGCATCCGTATAAGCGACTTGCGACGACGAGACTTGCGCTTGCTGCGCGGCAAGCGGGTCCGTTTTGTCCATAGCAGCCAGTTTGTTTTGTTGAGACTCCAGATCAAGCCGCGCGTTGTTGAACGCCGTCTCTGCTTGTTCAACCTGACGCAGCGTCGCTTGACCCTCATCATAATCATTTCGAATCTTACTGTACTCTTTCTGGGCGTTGTTCACTTGTTCTTCCGATTTGGCAATCGCGCTTTGCAAATCCCTCCGGGCGTTCGAATTATCCTCGCGGGATTTTGCCAGCGACTGCTGGGAACTTTCAAGTGAGATTCGGCTCTTCTGCGCAGCGGATTCCGCATCCCTGCTATCGATATGGAACAGCGCTTCACCGGCCTGCACCACATCGCCGCGCTTCTTGTAAACCGCAGTCACCTGGCCGTTTGCTTTCGGAATGACATCCACGGTACTGATCGCGGCCACATCGGCAATTTGCTCGCGAGGCTCGCTAATTTTTTTCTTTGCGATCGACTCGGTTTTGAGCGGTTTGTTCTCCAAATCCATATTAACCGTGGCTTGGCCTTTTGACGCCGAGCAGCCGGCGGCAAGCGCCGTAACAACCGCCAGCAAAGCAAGCGCCCAAACCCGTTTCTTCGCCTTTTTCGCTCTCTCTGACATCTTTGGGTGCCTCCTCTTCTTACATTTCGAGCGAAGTCGGCTTGGAGCCGCTGCGCTTCTCTCTATGAATCCATCCGGATACCCGATTCTTGAAAGCCTCGATCAATTCGTAGACGATCGGCACAACGACAAGCGTGAGCACGGTGGATGTCGTCAAGCCGCCGATCACCACGACCGCGAGACCTTTGGAAATGAGCGTTCCTTTCGTAAAGCCCAGCGCCAGCGGCAGCAAGGCAACGATCGTGGCACCGGCCGTCATAATGATCGGACGCAGGCGAACCCGGCCGGCTTCGATCAAGGCATGCCGTACGGTATAGCCTTCGTGGCGAAGCTGCTGTGCCCTGTCGATCAGCACGATCGCATTCGTAACGACGATCCCGATCAGCATCATGAAGCCGATCATCGAGGTCACGTTGAGCGATTCCCTTGTAATTAAGAGAGCGAGCAGGCCGCCGATTGCCGCAAGCGGCAGCGAGAACAAGATTGCCAGAGGCGCCCCGGCGTTTCCGAACGCAAGCACCATGACGAGATATACGACGGCTACGGCTACGGCCATAGCGGCAAACAGTTGGGTAAAGCTCTCGTTAATATCTTCGCTTACCCCTTTCACTTGACGGTCTACGCCGTCGGGCAGTTCAACCGCGCTGAGCGCCGCCGATACTTCCCGGCTGATGCCGCTCTTGTCCGCGGAATCGATTTTCGCCGTGATGTTCACCACTTGCTTCTGATCGTCCCGCCGGATCGAAGCAGGTGCTTCGACTTCCTTGATCTTGGCGATTTCATCCAAATATACGGTGCCGGCATTCGTTTTGATCGGCATTCTGCCGAGCTTCTCAAGCGAATCCTTGTCGGTTTTGGATAGCGAGACCGTGGTCGTATACGTAATGTCGTCCAATTTGATATCGCCAAGCTCCTGCTTCGCAATCCAGCTGCGAGCCGTTTCTCTTACCGAAGCGACATCCAATCCGTAAGTGCGTGCTTTCTTTTGGTCGACGACGATGTCAACCTGGGTTTTCGCGTCGCTCAAGCTGTCTTCGATTTCACTGAGCTCCGGAAACTCGGACAGCTTTTTCTTGATTTGTTCGGCAGCTATTTCGAGCTGTTTCTGCTCCTCCCCAATCAATGAATACGAGAAGTCGGTGGTGGAAACTCCGCCTCCGCCTCCGAGCGATCGGGGCTCTACTTCCGAATCCTTGGGCAGCTCGGCCAAAATCGCCTGCTTGAACTGCTCTTTAGCCTGATCCGGATTGACGTTTTTGTTCACTTCGACGTAAATTTGCATCGCGTATGGAACTCGATCGTCCCCGTCGCTGTAACCGACCAGCGCTTCAACATAGTTGAATACCGGGTCTCCGTTAGAATCATTTGTTTCGAGCATCATCTTCTCAAGCTCTTTGGACTTCAAATCGGTCGAATTAAACGATGTTTCATAAGGCAGCTTGATTTGGTAGTACATCGTTCTCGGCGATTCCCCGCTCGGCATGAACGCAACGGCCAAATTCGGTATGGTCACCGCTAACGACACGACGAATAGCAGTCCTGAAATGAGCAGCGTCTTGATCCGGTGCGTCAGTGACCATTGCAGCAGGCGTTCGTAAAAAACGGTAACTTTTCCGGGCTTGCTTTCGTCATGCGACTTGATCGTTTTGCCCTGCAGCACGAGCAGTTTGGCAAGCATCGGGATGACTGTAAGTGCGACGAGTAGCGAAGCCAGAAGTGCGCATCCTATCGTTATAGCGAACGGCCTGAATATTTCGCCGACAATCCCGCTGACCAGACCCATCGGAGCGAACACGCCGACCGTTGCGATCGTCGAAGACGTAATCGCCATCGCTACTTGCTTGGTCGCGTAAGCGATGACCGATTCGTTGCGCTCCTGCGCCTTGGCCAAATTCGTATAAATGTTCTCAATAACGACTATAGAGTCGTCAACGACCCGCCCGACTGCAATAAACATGCCGCCCAGGGTCATAATGTTCAACGTGATGTCCATCTGCTTCAGCATCATTAAGGTGATCAGGATGGACAACGGAATGGAAACGAGCACGATCAGCGTCATTCTTACGTTGCGGAGGAAAAGCAGAATCATGACGGAAGCGAGCAGCGCTCCCGCAATCCCTTCCCGCAGCATCCCGTTAATCGATTCTTTTACTTCATCCGCACTGTTGTAGATCGTTTTGAAGGTGACGCTTGGCATCGACGCCTTCCAATCCTCCATCAGCTTATCCGCCGAATCGGAGAATTCCACTGCGTTGGCGTCTTTCGTTTTGAACAAATGAATGCCGAGCGCGGGCTTGCCGTCCAACCGGGCATTAAATTCGGATTCGGCGATGGCCGACACTTTCGCGACTTGAGACAGCGTCACGGTACCCCCGGAAGACAGCCCGATCTCCATTTGCTCCAGGCTGTATAAACTGTCCAAATCGCCCGTTACCCGGGCCATCTTGGCGTTGCCGCTCAGCTCCACCGTACCGATCGGTCCTTTGGACAGCGACGAGTTGATGGCGGCGGTAACCTGGGACGGGGTCAACCCGAACGCGCTCAAAGCATCGGCGTTGAGCTGAATATCCATCGTGGTCTCGCGATTCCCGACCGCGTTGACATGGTCGATACCGCTGATCCCTTCGAAGCCGGGCTTGATTTTATCTTTATACAGCTTGTCAAGCTCGGTTTGACTCATTCCTTCGTCCGCGTACGCTACCAAATAGTAAGCTGGGATGGACGCAAACCCGAACGTCGCGGCCTTCGGTTTGCCAGCAGCGTTCGGAAGTTTCACTTCCTGCAGCAGACTATCGATATCTTGTTTTTTCTTGTCAATATCCACGCCCTGTTTGAACTGTACGAGCACTGATGAAATATTGTCGCTTGAAGTGGAAGTCAGCGAATCGATTCCTTCCACATTCGCAAGCTTTTCCTCGATCGGCTTCGTAATGTTCTCCATCACATCCTGCGGCGAACCGGTGTAAGTAGTTGACACCATGACGACAGGAAACGAGATATCCGGAAAGTTCTCCTCCTTTATATTGAGGGCCGAATAAATCCCGCTGCCGAGCAGGAGAATGATCATAATCATGAGCGCCGAAACGTTTTTCATTGAAAATTGGATCAGCCGGTTCATTCTCGAACTCCTTCCGTTCTCTCTATGAAACATGAGGTCTAGAGTTACATTACAACGTCAATATGAACTGAACATGAACGAAATTTGAACAAAAAGAAAAACCCGGCACAAACATAGCCAGGTTTAACTATAAAACGATCCGATTTATAAAACGATAGGAGTTTATGGGGAACTAAGGAAAAAAAAGGAGAGCACCACTTAGCCCCGTTTGATCGACACGCTCGGCAGCGTTACTGTAAACACGGTAAATTTGCCAGGTTGACTGCTTACCTCGATGGTTCCCCGATGCAAATCGACGATTTTTTTCGCAATGGCAAGGCCCAGACCGCTCCCTCCGTGCTCCCGATGGTGCGAACGATCCGCTTTGTAAAACCGGTCGAATATGCGTGCCAATTCTTCAGTGGTAATTCCGATACCGTTATCTTCAATGCGGACGCGGATGCGATCGGTCAACGGCTGAAGCGCAATCCGAATCACGCCTCCTTCCGGCGTAAATTTGATGGCGTTGCCGAGCAGATTGATCCAAACTTGGTTCAGTTGGTCTTCGTCCGCTGCGACTTTGACGGAGGGCAGCTTTAAGTCAAGCTGCTGCTTCTTGGCTGTCCACTGCGGTTCAAGCGATACGATGACCCGCCGCAGCTGCTCGTCCAACCCGTACGTTCGCGGATGAAAGGGATGGTGCTCCGATTCCAGCGAAGCAAGCTTGAGCAAATTATCGCTCAGCCGCGACAGCCTTTCCGACTCCGTCGTAATAATATCCAAATATTGATTCCGTTCTTCGTCCGACATGGGACGGCTGCGCAGCACTTTCGAAAATCCGGCTATCGACGTCAGCGGCGATTGAATTTCGTGAGATACATTGGACACAAAATCTCTGCGCATCTGTTCCATTTGCCTCAGCTCGGAAGCCATATGGCTAAAGCTTTGAGCCAGCTCCCCCAGCTCGTCTTTTCGCGGCTTCCATTGCAGATTGACATTGAAATCGCCTTTGGCAAAACGCTGGGTCGCCCAGGTCATCCGCTTCAGCGGCTGAACGAGATAGCGTGCGGCCACAGCCAAGAGCAGACTGCCGACGATGAGTACGACAGCCAGCGAGGTCAGCACCATGCGGCGAATCAAATAAGCCATATGCAGCTCTCCCGGCTGGACGAACAGCGCGAACTTGAGGCCATCCGCTGAAAGCGGATAACCCGCCAACAAACTTTCCGGCTGTTCATCGCTGCTCTGGTACGCTTGTCCATTCAGCACCTGGCGCACCGCTTCGTCCGGGATCGGCTTGACGTTACCGGAGAGCTGCTCATCAAATCGATACCGCTGTCCCGATGCATCGATCAACGTGACGATGTTACCTCGTGCCGAGTAATGAGCGCGAAAAAACTTGTCCACTTCCACACCTTGCGTCATGCCGTACGTCTCGACAAGATCCTTTGCACTCAGCAGCAATTCTTCGCTTATGGAGTTGAAAACTTGATCCCGGAAAAACCAGTTGGTCAAATAAAACGCCGATATTAACCCAATGATCACAGCGCCCATAAAGGTGAGGACAACCCTGGAATAGAGCGAGCGGATCATGCCAGCACCTCCAGCTTATAGCCGAGTCCGCGAATCGTGCGGATGGCGAAGCCGACGATCGGCTCCGGGAAACGTTCCCTCAGCCGTTTAATATGCACGTCGACCGTCCGATCGTCCCCTTCGTAATCGATGCCCCAAATTTGTTCGATCAGTTGGTTGCGCGTAAAAATTTGATTCGGGTGCGCGGCGAGCTTAAATAACAATTCGAATTCCTTCGGCGGAAGCGACATCCGTTCCCGGCCCCGGCTTACTTCAAAGCTGCTGCGGTTCAGTTCCACTTCACCCAGGCGGATCACTTGAGAGGAAGCGATCCGGTATCGTTTCAGAAGCGCCTTCACCCGAGCGACCAGCTCCGGCGGGTCGAACGGCTTCACCAAATAATCGTCCGTGCCGAGCTCAAAGCCTTTCACTTTATCCATCGTCTCCGTGCGGGCCGTCACCATCAGCATCGGCAGATCCGGGTACAAGCGGCGCAGCTCGCGGCATAGTTCCCAGCCGTCCATCAGCGGCATCATCACGTCGAGGATGACCAAATCTACGGGGCGCCGTTCCAATTGTTCAAGTGCTTCCCGCCCGTTGCGCGCCTCGAAGAGCGCAAATCCTTCACCATGCAAAGAGGCCTTCATCAGTTCACGGATATAGTTGTCATCGTCCACCAAGAGGATTTTGGCCATATGTCATTCTCCTTCATCGCTATGAACGTTACATTCATCATAAGGAAAGTTGTACGGCAATTCAACTTGGCACCGCTGGACATAATAAGAAACGTTTATTGGCGTATTTCAAAACAACCAGATGTTTTTCCCTTGAATTTTTCTAATTGCTAAAATTCGCCTATGCGCTGCAGCTTTACAACAGGCTGCTCTTTCATTCAGTAACATTAAAAAACATGTTCCGCTCAGCGGAACATGCTCCACAATTTGATCAAATGGAACGTATTGTTCGGGTCGATCTTTTGTGAAACGACGAATTGGACCAAATGCTCCATTTGCTGCTCCGTCACTTTCTCGCCCAGCGCTTTGGTCAGCATACCGACAAACCGGCGCACCTTGACGCGATCCTGAAGATCATACTTGGTGACGCCCTGAAGGATCATTTTTACCCGTTCCTTCGTTTGGGGATTTTTCATCTTCAGCTTGATCCGTTCCACCTGTGCGGGATCAAACCCGTATTTCGTGTAGCTCATGCCGCGCCCCTCCCACATTGCAACGGATACCGACAGCTCCCTTATTCGTCAGCCTTATTACAGCAACGAATACCGCAAACTCCGCTACTCGTTGTCCATCATAGGCTACGGATACCGGCATTTTCCGGTGCGCCCGCTGCAACCGATCTTGCAACGGGACGCCGGATGCTCCCTTTATCGTGACCGTTGTCAATAAAAATTGGACTTACATCCTACACAGTAAGTCTATGTCGGAGGGCTCGGCCATGTGTACCTAATTATTTAATCCAACAGCTCGCCGCTCAAGATTTGCTCCCGCCGCAAATATTCCCTGATCGCGACAAATGCAGCGTCGGTCCAAAAATCGGTTCGACGTACAAGTTCGGCGGCATCGTCGCGCGCCTGTTCCATCGTTTCAAAATCCGTCACCATGTCCGCCAATCGAAATTCCGGCAGACCGCTTTGCTTGGTGCCGAAAAAGTCGCCCGGGCCGCGAAGCTCCAAGTCGCGGCGGGCGATCTCGAAGCCGTCGTTCGTATCCGTCATCGCTTTCAGCCGTTCCTTGCCCACCTCATTTTTCGGATCCGCTATGAGGATGCAATAAGACTGATGTTCGCCCCGGCCGACCCGGCCGCGAAGCTGATGCAGCTGCGACAGCCCGAAGCGGTCCGCATCGTAGACAATCATTAACGTGGCATTCGGCACATCGACCCCAACCTCGATGACGGTTGTGGAGACGAGCACCTGTACCCGCCCCTCGCTGAATTCGCGCATCGTATCGTCCTTCTCGCCGGGCGTCATCCGGCCGTGGAGCAGGCCGACCTTATACTGCGGGAACGCATGCTGCAGCTGCGCATGCACGTCGATTGCGTTCTGCACATCGAGCTTTTCCGATTCTTCGATCAGCGGGCAAATGACATACGCCTGCCGTCCCTCGGACGCCTCCCGGCCGATAAAACCCATGACCCGCTCGAGCATACTATGCGTCACGGCGTAGGTTTTGATCGGCTTGCGGCCCTTGGGCAGTTCGCGCAGCGTGGAAACGTCCATATCGCCAAAAGCGGTGATAGCCAGCGTTCGCGGGATCGGCGTCGCCGTCATGGTCATAATGTCCGGGTTCATCCCCTTGTGCCGAAGAATGCTGCGCTGCTGAACGCCAAAACGATGCTGCTCGTCGGTCACTACCAGTCCGAGCCGCCTGAAAAAGACATCCTCCTGAATCAAGGCATGCGTACCGACAACGACGTCGACCATGCCCATTTGAAGCGCAGCGAGCACGTCTCGGCGCTGCCGATCCGTTAAGCTGCCGGTCAGCAGCGCGGTCTGAATACCGTACGGCTCGAAGAGCCGGTCAAGCGACCGCTTATGCTGCTCGGCGAGAATTTCCGTCGGCACCATCAGAGCGCCCTGGTAACCCGCTTTCACGACCGCAAACAACGCCGCGGCGGCAACCACGGTCTTGCCGGCGCCGACATCCCCTTGCAGCAGCCTGTTCATGCTGTGCGGCTGCTGCAAATCGTGCAAAATTTCCGCTAATACGTTTTTTTGCGACTCGGTGAGTGTAAAAGGAAGCGAGCGCACGAACGCACGAACTTCAGGCAAATCGACGGGGTGCGCAACCCCGTCCGCCCTGGAGTGGTTCAACGCGCGATAAGCCTGCATTTTTAGTTGAAACAGGAACAACTCCTCATATACCATCCGTTTCCGTGCCTGCTGACCTTGCTCCATATTACCGGGGAGGTGCAGCAGCACGATCGCTTGCTTGCGCGGCAGCAGATCGTACTTGCGCAGCAACGCCGCCGGCAGCACCTCGGGAATCATCTCGCTGAACTGCATAACCGCCTGCTTCATCATTTGCCGCAACCATTTTTGCGTGATCGAACCACTGATCGAATAAACCGGCTGCAGCGTTCCTGTCTGAGAAGTGCTTGCGCCGGGAAATTCCGATTCCGAAACGGTAAGGTGCAGCCGTTTTTGATCCCATTTTCCCGTTAAAATAATGTCCGTGCCCGCCGTGAGCTTGTCCTTCAAAAAATGACGGTTAAACCAAACGGCGGTGACGAACAAGTTATCGACTACGATTTTTAGCAGCATCCGCGATTTGGCGCGCCCATACATTTGCACCTGCGGCACGCCGGCAATCGTTCCCTGCACCGTAATCCGGTCTCCGTCCTTCGCTTGCGTCAAGTCTCGAAGCGTGTAATCCTCGTAGCGGAAAGGATAATAGTCGAGGAGCTGGCCCACGCTCGCGATGCCGAGCGCGAGAAGCTCCTCCGCTTTCTTGCCTTTGACGCCGGACACTTTGGTGACCGGAAGTGCGTACAAATCGATCGTCATGGTCTGGAAGCCGGCGCCGCAAATGCCGCTACGGTGCCGGGACCGACGTGCGTCCCGATCACAGGTCCAATGTGCGTATAATGCACGCTGACCACCTCAAAGTGCTCGCTGATGAGTGAGCACAGCTCATCCGCCGTCTCCCGTCCCGTCGTATAGGCGATGCTCAGTTGAATCGGCCGCCCGGACAAATCCTGTTTCAAAAGCTCGAGAATCCGGTTCATCGCTTTCTTTTGCCCGCGCACCTTTTCTACCGAATAGACTTCGCCTTCATCGCTCAGCGAGAGAATCGGCTTAATATTGAGCAGGGAACCGACAAGCGCTGCCGCTTTGCCGATTCTCCCGCCTTTTTGCAAATATTCCAGCGTATCGACAAGGAAATAGAGGCGCATTTCTTTGCGTAATTGAGCGATGAGCGCCAAAATTTCTTCTTTGCTCTTTCCTTGCCTTGCCGCTTGCGCCGCCTCAACGGCAATCAGTCCGATCCCGTATGACGCGGACTTCGAATCCACCACCGTTACGTCCAGATCGTCGATCATCGTCTTGGCAAGCAGCGCGGACTGATACGTGCCGCTCACTGCTGAAGAAAGCTGCAGCGAAATGACCGGCCCGTCGCCGGCTTCCGCCAGCTTCTTGAATGTATCCAAAAAGTCTACAGGCGAAGGCTGCGACGTCGTCGGCAGCACATTCGATGCGACCAGCTTTGCATAAAATTCGTCCGGCCCCATATCGACCCCGTCGCGATAAGACTCCGAACCGAAAATCACTTTGAGCGGCACCATCTCGATGCCGTATTTCTCTCTTAGCTCCTGCGGAATATCCGCCGTACTGTCCGTTACAATTCGAACCTGACTCAATAGGTTCACCCCGTTTAATCAACATCAGCATGTTTTCTCATCTATTTTGATTCGCTTGGCAAAGAAGATTCGGAACCGCCGGTCATTCCGCTGAAATAATATAATAATAGAGCGGCTGCCCGCCTTCGTGCACTTCGACTTCAACTTCCGCGAATTGATCTCTGATATAATCGACCAGATGTTCCGTCTGGTGTGCATCCGCATCCGCACCGGTATACAGCGTGACGATCTCCGCTCCGCTTCCAAGCAAACTTGCGATTAATTGTTTGCAGGAAACGATAATGTCCGGGTCGGCGGATACGATTTTATTGTTATGAATACCGATATAGTCGCCTTGTTTAATATCGATGCCGTCCATTTGCGTATCGCGCACGGCATATGTGACTTGCCCCGCTTGTACGTATTGCAGCGCCTGCTGCATCTCCTCCGCATTTTCGTCGGGAGCGGCCGCTTCCTGAAAAGCGAGCACGGCGGCGATGCCTTGCGGAATCGATTTGCTCGGAATGACTATGACCTGCTTATCTTCCACTAGCTCTACCGCTTGTTGAGCGGCCAGTATAATATTCGAATTATTCGGCAAAACAAAGACCGTCCTTGCATCGACGTCCAAAATCGCTTTCACGATATCCTCCGTGCTCGGATTCATCGTTTGGCCGCCGTACAGCACTTGGTCGACGCCTAGGCTCCGAAATATACCGCTGATCCCTTCGCCTACCGATACCGCGACAAAGCCGTACGGTTTACCATGTGCCGGAGACGGAGCGGCAGCAGGATTTCCTTTTTCCGCACTCGTAGATAATCCAGCTTCCTCCATCAGCAAATGCGTATGCTGATCTCGCATGTTTTCGATCTTGATGCGGCTCAAATCGCCGTATTTTTGGGCCAAATTCATTACAGTGCCTGGAAATTCGGCATGAATGTGCACCTTGACCAGATCATCGTCGGCCACCACAAGAAGGGAATCGCCGTGTTCGGACAGCTCGTGCCGGAACCGGCTTTCTTCAAATGCGCGGCTTGCGGTTTTTTGTGCGTTTAATGTCACCATGAATTCGGTACAGTACCCGAATACGATGTCTTCGGTGGCCAGCTTCGACTGAGCGCTTGTTGGATGCGGTTGCACATGGGCGCCGCTGCCTCTATGGATATCCGGCGCTACCCGCGCATCCTGCTCTTCAAACGGCTCGATCGCGTCGAATGCGGAATAAGGCAGCGGTTCCGATGGGGTCTTCTCCTCCAGCGTTTCCAGTATGGATATGAACCCTTCGTAAATGTATACAAGTCCTTGTCCGCCGGAATCCACAACGCCGACCTGCTTCAGAACCGGTAGCATGTCCTGCGTTTTAGCTAACGTTTCTTTCGCCTGCTTGACCAAATCTGCCATCACCGCTTCAATGCTGTGATGCCGCTTGGCCGATACCGTGCCCTGTTTGGCCGCTTCCCGCGCAACTGTAAGGATGGTTCCTTCAACGGGCTTGACGACAGCTTTATAAGCCATATCCACGCCGTTTTGGAAAGCAGCGGCAAACTGTACCGCATCGGCCGATGCCAAGTCGCTCACCGCTTTCGAAAACCCGCGGAACAGCTGCGATAAAATGACGCCTGAGTTTCCCCGCGCGCCCATCAGCAATCCTTTCGCCAGTGCTTCGGCCGCCTTGCCCAAATGGTCCGAAGGTCTGCGCCGCAGCTCCTCCACACCCGAGGTTAGCGTCAGATTCATATTCGTTCCGGTGTCGCCATCCGGCACCGGAAACACGTTAAGCGCGTTCACTTTATCCACGTTCGTCTTGAGTACGTGGGCACCGGCTTCCACCATCCGTATAAAATCATGACCGTTAATCTCATTTAAGCGCTTACTCAAAAAAACCATTCCCCTTCCTGCAATAAACCGTGTCCGTCTTCGGTGCACCCGATTCGGCCAACCCGCTGCTTACCATGCTGAATGCTCTGCATTATTGGACAATTCTAACCCCTTGAACGAAAATATTGACATCGTCCACCAGTAATCCGGCGACATCTTTCAGCGCATACTTCACCTTCGTCTGCACATTATGCGCTACGACGGAAATTTTCGTTCCGTAGCTTACGACAATATATAAATCGATGGTCAGCACGCCGTGCTCATCCCGATGCACCTCGACGCCGCGGCTCAAATTATCTCGTCGCAGCAGCTCCGCGATTCCGTCCTTCCATTGGTTGCGCGAGGCCATTCCCACCAGTCCGTAGCAATCTAAAGCCGCAGACCCGGCAAGAACGGAAATCACTTCATCCGCAACATACACTTTGCCATATTCCGTGGACAGTTCAATAGCCATCTCCATACAGCTCCTTCGATATTGATTAGGATGGACTATTACTCATTGTACTATATATAAAATAAGAAATAAATAAAATGACCCAAAACTTGGCTTAAAATCGGGCTTCTGCGTTGACGGGGTCAAATCAGCTGTGATATGATAATTAAGTGTGTTTTTAAAAGCCTAGCGCCTTACGAAAGATAACGCATGAACCGCTTTAAGGACTTAAGGGTCTTCGGAGCTTTTTAAGGAGGTGTAACAATGTCCCGCAAATGTTTTATTACTGGTAAAGGACCGGGTACCGGCAACCATGTATCGCACGCTAACAACAAAGCGAAGCGCACCTGGGGTGTAAACGTGCAAAAAGTCCGCATTCTGGTGGACGGTAAGCCGAAACGTGTCTGGGTTAGCACAAGAGCGCTGAAATCCGGCAAAGTAACTCGCGTATAATCGGGATTATACCCGCGATCGCAGACAAAAAGCACCTGATCCAGGTGCTTTTTTTAGTTTATCGCTGCCAGCGCAGCCTGAGTTTTAGGACGCTCGGCCTGTAAGGCAGTATAAGTATGAATTCGCGTACCTTCAGTTTTTACTGAATGTATTAAGTACCGCCTTGACAAAACCACCCAAAAATTTCGGAAGCTTGATCGTGTAAAATTTCATTCGTAGTCCTCCTCCTTCCGGTCCTGCCCTAAAGCATAACCCTCCCTGACAGCGTAAGCCTTACAGCAAAACCTGTTTCGTTACCGCATAGTTCATTGTATTCCGCTTCTGCCAAAAACGTGCCGCTATGTGCTTCCGGCAACCAATAAACATGAAAATGTATGATCGCTGGACGAAAACCGCAGTATGCTCATGGGTTTTCCAAATCGTTGTTACAATGTATGTACGCCGGCGGGTCAATATTCCTGCCTATCCTATCCGATCATGAAAAAAAGACCGCCGGGTCATCCGGCAGTCTCCTCGGCGTCAGGCACCCGACGGGTGCTGTTTGACGAAAAGATACATCGCATACATTACGGTAAATATGAAATAGAGCACAACGGTCGTTGCGACGAAAGCAATTCGCATCCCGCGCGACTCGTGCCGCCTGAAAAAATAAATGCCCAGGTACAATGCTCCAAGCGAAAAAACGTACTTCAACAGATCTTGAATTTGCGAAAATAGCAGGAGCAATGCCGCACAGATCACGCTGTAGCCGATGACCGTCCATGTCCGCATTCGCTGCTAGCTCCTCTCGCCCTTTAGGCTGGCGATCGCCGCAGCGCGGTCCGGTTGGTTAAACACCGCGTTGCCGGCAACGAGCACATTCGCGCCGGCCGCTATCACTTGCGGTGCAGTGACCGCGTTAATGCCGCCATCGACTTCGATATCGACATGACGAAGGCCGCGATCGTTCAATTGATGCCGCAGCGCCGTAATTTTGGGCAGCATGCCAGGAATGAACGTTTGTCCGCCAAAGCCCGGATTCACGGTCATGAGCAGGACCAGATCGAGCGTCTCGTCCATGACGTGCTCGATGGCGGAAAGCGGCGTAGCCGGATTCAGCACGACGCCGGCTTTTATGCCCTGATCTTTAATATAATGAAGCGTACGATGCAAATGTACGCATGCCTCCGCATGAACGGAAATGAGATCCGCTCCGGCTTTGGCGAAATCGGAGATGTACCGATCCGGCTGCTCGATCATGAGATGAACGTCGAGCGGCAGCTTCGTCCTTGGCCGGATCGACTCCACGACGAGCGGTCCGATCGTAATGTTAGGAACGAAATGACCGTCCATAACATCGACGTGAACCCAGTCCGCCCCGCCGCGCTCCACGTCGGCGATTTCTTGCCCCAACATGGAAAAGTCGGCGGATAGGATGGAAGGAGCGATTCGGAGCATGTTAGTACCTCCTTTTCTTGTCTTTGATTTCCGATAGAAAATGCAAGTAATGCTCGTATCGCGAAGCGGCAATGTCCCCGTTCTCCTTGGCCTCCTGCACTTTGCAGCCGGGCTCGTGTTGATGGAGACAGCCGCGAAAGCGGCATTGCTGCGCGTACTCGGCGAATTCCCGGAAGCAGCTGCCAAGTCCCTCCGCATCCACTTGTAAAAAATCAAGCGAGCTGAAGCCGGGGGTATCGGCCACGATCCCCCCGTTGTTCAGCCGGATGAGCTCCACATGGCGCGTCGTATGCTTGCCGCGGCCAAGCTTCATGCTGATTTGGTTCGTTTCCAGGCTCAGGCCGGGAACCATTGCATTGAGCAAGGAGGACTTTCCGACGCCGGATTGCCCGGCGAAGACGCTGATGCAGCCGGCCAGACGATCCAGCACCACATCGACGCCAATCTCCTCTTTGGCGCTTGTTAAGGACACGCTGTAGCCGATCGATTCATACAAGCGAATGACATCCGTCAAACTCATATGCACGCCGGCTTCAACGTCTTGTACTTCGGGATTGCCGGCAGCCAAATCTTGCTTCGTTAAGCAAATATGTGCATCCAGACCGGCGCTTTCGGTATGAACGAGAAATTTATCGAGCAGCGGCAAATTGAGCTGCGGCTCGTCAATGGAAAAGACAAGGACGACCAGATCCACGTTCGCTACAGGCGGGCGAACCAGCTCGGAAGAACGCGGCAATATTTCGTCCACCGTACCTTCCCCGTTTTCCGTCAGCGAGAACCGCACCCGATCGCCGACCAAAGGGGAGATTCCCCTTTTTTTGAAGATCCCCCTGGCCCGGCACTGAATCGGATTGCTGTCTTCAGCCGCATCGGGCATGACATAGTAATATCCGCTTAACGCCTTAACGATTAACCCCATTGGCATGGATCAGTTTCGGCCTCCTGTGTTTGTCGTGTTGCCGGTTGAACCGCTCGGCGGATTGGTTGAATTGGTTGACCCCGTACCGCCGTTCACCGGCGCATTGACAGGCTTATTCGCCGTACCTCCGGCGGGAGGCGTCGTTCCCCCGGCAGGCGGAGTCGGCGTGCCGCTTGCAGGCTGCGAGCCGTTACCCGTTCCCTGCGACCCGGTGCTTGTAGTGGAAGGCTTGGAGGGGACGACGAACGGCTTGCCGGCTTTTTGGTCTAAATAATTTTGATAGGTCACGGTAATCAAATCGGCATTTTTCTCGTCGACCTTGACCGTAATAACTGCATTCTTGTCGGGCGAGACAACCAGATTCACATCGACGCTTTCCGCCTTCATGACATTGGACACCTTTTGGACTTCCTTATTGTCACTTACCGCATCGCTTAAAATGATTCGGACCGTGGATGCAATGCCCTCTCTAGCCGGCGTGACCGGTACGCTGACTTTCATTTGCCCCGCATCTTCCGGCAGGCCGGAACTAATGACCAGCTTAATTTCGGAGCCCGGTGCTACCAATTCGTCCGGTTCGTACGGAAACTGCTTGATGACCCGGCCTTTCGGCGCTTTATAGCTGGCTTCGAAGGTAATGCCTTCTTTGGCCAGTTTCAAATTGCTTTTCTCAAGCGTGCTCTTCGCTTCCGCTTCCATTTTCCCGAGGAGATTCGGCATCGGAATGGTTGCAGGCCCTTTGCTTACCGTCAAGCTCACTTTTACCGTCGCCGGGTCGATATCCTCATTCACGTTCGGCGTCTGCTTCGTGACCGTATCCGGATCGACATCGCTATTTTCTGAAGCAACGGTTATATTTTCCGGAATGATTCCTAGATTCGTCAGCTGCTGCTTGGCGTCCGCGACGTTTTTCTTGGTCACCTCGGGCATCTTCTTCATCTCCACGCCCTGGCTGACGTACAGCTTGATTTTATTCGGAAGCTTCACCTTGATGTCTGCCTGATTCTGCCGGATGACGATATCTTTCGCCACATCTTTGGACGGCTGGTACTCGACTTCGTTTTCCAGCCCCGCATCCTTAAGCAGCTGCTGCGCTTCGGCCAGCGGCTTGTTGACGACGTTAGGCACCAACGTTTCCGGCACTTCCAGCATTTTTTTGGCATAGCCAACCGCGTACCACATGCCGCCGAGCAGCGCCATCAGCACAATAAACCATACAAGCGGCTTGACCCAGCGTCTCTTCTTTTTTCCGGAGGGTACCGCCACGGGCATTTCATCCGCATCTTCCTCATCATCGTCCGAAACGGTATATTGACCCGGACGCAGCGCCGGCATCACGCGCGTTCGCTCCTCGTCCATCTCGTCTTCGTCCTCGAAGTTCAACTTCGGCTCGTTGCGCCGGTGCGGCAGAAGGCATGTATCCAAGTCGTTCAGCATATCTTTGGCCGAACGGTACCGCTCGGAGGTGCTTTTACGCATCGCACGCAATATGATATTTTCTACGCTTTGCGGAATGAGCGGATTGACCTTGCGCGGCTCCTCCACATCCTCTTGCAAATGCTTGAGCGCGACGCTGATCGGGCTTTCGCCGAGAAACGGAAGTCTGCCGGTCAGCATCTGATACATGACGATTCCGAGCGAATACAGATCGGACTGCTCCCCGGTCGGCGTGCCTTTGGCATGCTCCGGCGAAAAATAATGCACCGATCCGACAACCGAACCGGTCTGCGTTATGGTCGAGGAAGTGACCGCGCGGGCGATCCCGAAATCCGTCACCTTCACACGTCCGTTTTTACCGATCAATATGTTATGAGGCTTAATGTCTCGATGGATGATTTGATTATGATGGGCATGATCGAGCGCATCGCATATTTGACCCGCGATATGAATCGCCTCCTCCACTTGAAGGGGCGCTTTTTCCTTGATGAGCTCGTTGAGCGTCGTTCCTTCCACATACTCCATGACGATGTAATGAACGTCGTCCTCTTGGCCTACGTCATAGATGCTGACCACGTTCGGATGAGATAAGGAGGCTGCGGCTTGCGCTTCGCGGCGAAAACGGTGGATGAACTCTTCGTCGTGTACGTACTGCTGACGCAGCACTTTCACGGCGATATGACGATGCAATAAAATATCAAGTCCTTTGTAAACGATTGCCATTCCGCCGCCGCCGACCCGCTCGAGAATTTCGTAACGTCCTCCAAGCTGCTTTCCGATCATGCCATCACCCCACTTCTCCATCGTTATGTACTGCAGCGACTTCGCCGTTAGCGAGGAGAATTACGGTAATATTGTCGTCTCCCCCGGCATCGAGCGCCTCGTTCACAAGCTTGTGCACTTTGACATCGAGATCGCCGTCGCCGGAAGCAAGCTGAAGGATCTGCCCCGGCTCCACCCGGCTGCTTAATCCGTCGCTGCACAGCAGCAGCAAATCGCCATTCTGCCAATCGACCTGCAGTACGTCGACTTCGATCGTCGGCTCGGTCCCGAGCGCGCGCGTAAGCACGTTCCGGCGCGGATGATGATTCGCTTCCTCACGCGAAATTTGTCCGCTCCGTACCAGCTCGTTAACCAAAGAATGATCTTCGGTCACCTGGTCGATCCGATTGCCCCGAATCCAATATACACGGCTGTCGCCGATATGTCCGATCACAGCATGATGATCGTCTGCCGCAACGGCAATCGCGGTCGTACCCATGCCATGGTAATTTTCCCGTGCGGAAGCGAATTCGAAAATTTTCTCGTTTGCGCTTTCCAGCGTCTCTTTGATGAGCACATGACGCGCTTCCACCGGCACATCCTGATGCAAGTTTTGCAGTCCTTGCTGAATGAGTTCCACCGCCATCGCGCTTGCGACATCCCCCGCCTGGTGACCGCCCATGCCATCCGCCACGATCGCGAGGGTGAGGCCGTTCAGGTTGTCCTGAACGGCGAGACAGTCCTCGTTAATTTTTCGTACGCGTCCGATATCGGATAAGTAGGCCATTTTACGCATTCTCTATCTCACCTCGCACCCGATTCCATATGCTTCGCTCTTAACTGGCCGCAAGCAGCCGCAATATCGCTTCCCTGCTCGCGCCGAATGGTCGCGTTCACTTTGTTCCGCTCCAAGATGCGCTGGAATGTAAAAATATCGTCGCGCGGCGTACGAACAAAATTGCGTTCGGAAACGAAGTTTACCGGGATCAAGTTCACATGCGCATGAGGGAACGTCTTCAGTACTTGCGCAAGCTCCTCCGCATGCTCCGGCTGATCGTTGACCCCGCCCATCAAGGCGTATTCGAACGTGATGCGCCTTCCGGTTTTGGCAATGTAATACTGGCACGCTTCGATCAAATCTTTGAAAGGGAACCTGCGATTTACCGGCATCAGCTTGGAACGCAGCGCATCGTTGGGCGCATGGATCGAAATAGCCAAGTTAATCTGCGTATCCTCATCGGCGAACCGGTATATGTTCGGCACGATGCCGCTGGTCGATACGGTAATATGGCGCTGACCAATTTGAAGCCCCTTCGGATGAATCATCACTTTCAAAAATTTCATTACGGCGTCGTAGTTTTCGAACGGCTCGCCGATCCCCATGATGACGATGCTGCTGATCCGTTCTTGCGTTTGATCGAGCAGCTGCTGTGCTTTGACCACCTGCGCGATAATTTCGCCCGGCGTCAAATTCCGCTTCAGCCCGCCGAGCGTCGAGGCGCAGAACGTGCAGCCGACGCGGCAGCCGACTTGCGTCGTTACGCAAATGCTGTTGCCGTAGCTATGCTTCATGATGACGGTTTCGATGGCGTTTTTATCGGTCAGTTCGAACAAAAACTTCACCGTGCCGTCCTGGGAGCGGTAGTGCGCCACCTCGTTGAGCGTGACGAAATCGAACTGCTGCGCCAGTTTTTCGCGAAGCGCCTTCGGCAAATTGGACATCTCGTCAAAGCTTGAAACTCTTTTCACATATAGCCAGTCGAAAATTTGGCCCGCACGAAAGCCGGCCTCCCCGTTGGCTTTAACCCAGTCCTGCCATTCCTCTAATATAAGGTCGTACACGTAAGGCTTGGTATCCGTAAGCACCGGACTTTCCTTTGATTCCATCGTATGATCACAACCTGTTTTTCTAAAGTGAAGGTCTCCCAGATAACATGCTCCAAAAAGACCACATTTTATTTTACCACAAACTGCGTTCCTATGCTCGTTTCCGAAGTCTGGCGATGAAAAAACCGTCCGAGCCGAAGTCATACGGCATAATTTGCACTGCGCCTCCCTGGCTGCGATCCGCGAGCGGAACGTTTTTTCCGGACGGCTCGTCCGGCTCGAATTTGGGATGCGCGGCCAAAAAACCTCGGATCATGTCCTCATTCTCGGCAGCCTCGATCGTGCAAGTGCTGTAAACGAGAATGCCTCCCGGCTTCAGCAGAGGATGAACGGCTTCGAGCAGCTCGCGCTGAACCTCGCATATATCGGCCAGCTCGCTCTCTCTCTTCTCCCACTTCATGTCGGGCTTGCGCCGGATGACGCCGAGTCCCGAGCAAGGGGCGTCCAGCAAGATGCGGTCAAAGCTGTCCGCCGCGAACCGTTCGGCCAGTTTCCGGGCATCCGCCGTGATCGTGCGAATGCTCTTCAGTCCGAGCCGCTCCGCTTGATCGCGAATCAGCTTCTCCTTATGCTCGTGCATATCGCAAGCGATAATTTCGCCCTGATCGCCCATCTTTTCCGCCAGGTGCGCCGTCTTGCCGCCCGGCGCCGCGCAGCAATCGAGCACCCGCTCACCAGGCTGCGGGTCGACCCATTCCGCGACGAGCATCGAGCTCTCGTCCTGCACCGAATACAGGCCTGCCGCATATTCCGGCGTCAAGGCCATGTTACCGCCGCCGCGGACGATCACGCCGGCGGGCGATACGGCGGAGGGCTCCGCTTCGAGCCCTCCTTCGCGCAGCCGCTCGGCCAGTTCGCCGGCGCCGAGCTTCATCTTGTTCGCGCGGATGCTGACGCGCGGCGGGGTGTTGTTCGCCGCGCAGATCCGCTCGGCAAGCTGCTCGCCGAACTGCGCGATCCATCGCCGCACCATCCATTCGGGATGCGACTGTTCCAGCGCGATTCGCCGGTCGGCCGGCAAACCCGCGGGCAGCATCAGCTCGGCTTTGCGCCGGATGACGCTGCGCAGGACGCCGTTGACCATCCCGGAGATGCCCTGATGCCCCCTGCGCTTGGCGATGCTGACCGCCTCGTTCACGATCGCATGGTCCGGGATGCGGTCCAGATACAGCAATTGATAGAAGCTCAGCCGCAGCAAGCTGCGTACCCACGGCTCCAGCTTGCCGAGCCCTTTGTTCACGAACGGTTCGAGAAAATAGTCGATCGTGTTTAAGCGCTGCACCGTGCCGTAGACAATTTCCGTCGCCAGGCCGGCATCCTGCTTGTCCAGCTTGTGTTTTTGCAGCGTCTGATTGAGCAGCAGGTTGCTGTAAGCCCGATCCTGCTCAATGCGCACAAGCACGTCGAGCGCCGCCTCCCGAGCGGACGGCTTGCGCGTCCCCGCGCCACCGCCGTTCGGGCCTTTGGCAGGGCGGCCGCCGTTTTGTTTTCTATCCTTATTCACTATTGCAAATGCCTCCGATCATTCCGTTCCCCATATTGCTGGCACGCTGCACAGAGGCAGCTGTATTTCGCGCGAAGCTTCCGGCCAGCTCAGCCCAGCACGGTGCCGGAAACAAGCTGCCCGCCGCGGATCAGGTCCGCCGCTTCCATCGCCTTCTTTCCGGCCGGCTGCAGCTCGACGATCCGCAGAACGCCTAGACCGGTTGCCACGGCGATGCCGCGTTCCCCGGTTTCCAGCACCGTTCCCGGCTTTACGCCCGCTGGCGCCGTTTCCTCAGCATTCGGCTTCAGGCATCTCCATATTTTGAGCACGTCCCCGTTCCAAAGCGTAAACGCACCCGGACGCGGATGAAGCGCGCGTACCAAATTCCAGATTTGCACGGACGGCTTCGTCCAATCAATCTGCTCCTGCTCTCTTTGAATGTTCGGAGAGTAGACCGCTTCTGCGTCGTTCTGCGGCACAGCCTTCGCTTCGCCGCTAAGCAGCTTCGGCAATGTCTCCTCGAGCAGCGAAGCGCCGGCAGCGCTAAGCTTCTCGAACATCGTACCCTGCGTATCGTCGTCGCCGATCGGTACTTCGATCTTGCTGATCATGTCGCCGGTATCGAGCCCCTCGGCCATGTACATGATCGTGACGCCTGTAACGGCATCCCCGTTCATGACGGCGTATTGGATCGGTGCGCCGCCGCGGTACTTGGGAAGCAGCGACGCATGGATGTTAATGCAGCCGAAACGCGGCAGCTCCAGCACCGACTTCGGCAAAATTTGCCCGTACGCGGCGGTGACGATCAAATCCGGCGCAAGCGAGCGAAGCGATTCCACCGACTCGGGACGGCGCAGCCTCTCCGGCTGGAGCACCGGCAGCCCTTGACGCTCCGCCTCCGCCTTCACCGGCGTCGGCGTCAGCACCCGCTTGCGTCCGACCGGACGGTCCGGCTGCGTGACCACCGCAACGACTTCCACCTGGTCGTTCTGTAAAAGCTTGTGCAAAGAAGGCACGGCGAAATCCGGCGTGCCCATAAAAATAACGCGTATGCTCATGCTTCACCACGATCTTGCGGCTCGTTTTTGTACATGCTTTCCGCCAGATCCGTATACAGCACGCCGTTCAGGTGGTCGACCTCGTGCTGAATGCAGCGTGCCAGCAGTTCCGTCCCTTCGATGACGATTTCTTCGCCGTCGCGGTTTAGCCCCTTGACTTTCACCCGCGCGGCGCGTCTTACGTCTCCCGTGAGTCCGGGAATGCTCAAGCAGCCTTCCGGTCCGAATTGTTCGCCCTCCCGCTCGATAATTTCCGGATTGATCAATTCGATCAAGCCATGTTCATCTCCGACGTCCATGACGATGACGCGCTTGAGAATACCGATTTGGGGTGCAGCTAGGCCTACGCCCTCCGCATCGTACATCGTATCCGCCATATCGTTCAGCAGTTTATGAATATTAGGGGTAATTTTCGAAACGGGCACGCATTTTTCGCGCAGCACCGGATCCGGTTCTTTCACAATAATTTTGATCGCCATGAGATGTGCACCTTCCTTTATTTGAAAAACGAAAAACCGATAATTTCGCACTTTCTTATGTATATTCCGGCCGGCTTGGACCGGAGCCTTACATCAATATAAAAGGATCGACATCGATGGACAGCGTTAACTTCTGCCCCTTCACCGCATCGTCGAGCACGGCAGCGGCCTGCTCCAGCAGCGGAGCGATCTCCGTCTCTCCCCGATATTTTATCATGCATTGGAACCGATATCTATCTTTGATCCGCGAGATTGGCGAAGCGACAGGGCCGAGCACTTCCATCTCCACCCCGCCATCGGCTAGCGATCTCGACAGCTCTTTTAGCCGGGAAGCCAGCACTTCGCCGGAGCGAAGCAGCAGCGGAACTTGTTCGTGCGACAGCGTGATCAGCACGAGCCGGTGAAAAGGAGGATAATTATGCAATTGCCGTATCTGCATTTCCTTATTCATAAAGCTTGTATAGTCGTGACGGCTGGCACTGACAATGCTGTAATGTTCCGGGGTGTACGTCTGGACGAACACTTCGCCCGGAAGCTGATGGCGGCCTGCGCGGCCGGCCACCTGCGTCAGCAGTTGAAATGTCCTCTCGGCTGACCGGAAATCCGGAAGATTGAGCACCGAATCGGCGGCAAGTGCTCCGACTAGCGTCACATACGGGAAGTCGAGTCCCTTGGCGACCATTTGCGTTCCGAGCAGCACATCCGCCTGCCGGTTGCGGAACATCGTCAGCCATTTTTCATGCGAGCCTTTTTCCGTCGTCGTGTCCACATCCATACGAATGACGCGGATGCCTGGAAACAGCTTCCCAAGCTCCTCCTCCACACGCTGCGTTCCCGTGCCGAAATGGCGTATATGCTCGCTGCCGCAATCCGGACAAACGGACAACTCCCGTTCGGCATAACCGCAATAATGGCAGCGGATCGCCTTGGAGCTCTGGTGGTACGTCAATGAAATGTCGCAATGCGGGCAGTCGGCGACATAGCCGCACGTCCGGCACATGACGAACGTCGCATACCCGCGGCGGTTGAGCAGCAAAACAGTCTGTTCTTTCTTTTGTAACCGTTCTTCGATCGCTTTATACAAGGCGCGGCTAAACATGGAGCGATTGCCGTTCTTCAGCTCCTCGCGCATGTCGATGATATTCACCTTGGGCAGCGGACGTCCCTCCACCCGGGACGGCATCGAGAGCAGCTCGAAGGCCGGTCTGTGGACGGTCGCTTGTTGTTTGGCTTGAGGCAGCGTGCGGTACATGCTTTCCAGCGAGGGCGTTGCCGAGCCGAGAACGACGGAAGCTCCATGATATCGGGCTCTCGCCACAGCGACGTCACGGGCGTGATATTTTGGGCTTTCTTCTTGCTTATAAGTCGTTTCATGTTCTTCGTCAATAATAATGAGTCCGAGGTTCGTAAATGGAGCGAATATTGCCGAACGCGCGCCGATGACGACCTGGACGTCCCGGCGCACGATTTTGCGCCATTCGTCGTACCGTTCCCCGTGGGAAAGCCGGCTGTGCAGCACGGCGACCCGGTTGCCGAATCTCCCCTTGAACCGTTCCACCATCTGCGGCGTAAGCGAGATTTCCGGCACGAGCACGATCGCCTCGCGTCCCAAGTCAAGACACGATTGGATGGACTGCAAGTAGACTTCCGTTTTGCCGCTGCCCGTTACCCCCTGCAGCAAAAATACATGCCGTTCCCGCGCATTCACGCTCTCCCGGATACAGCCGAACACTTGCTGCTGCTCCGGTGTGAGCGGAAGCGGGGACGTCGGCCGAAATGTACGGCTCGCGTAAGGGTCGCGCTGCACCTCGACCTCTTCGATCCGCAGCCAGCCCCGCTCCGCTAGTCCTTTTACCGTGCTCGCGCTAATATTGAGCTCCGACAGCAGCTCCGTCAGCTTGATCGGCTCCGGATGCCGCTTGAAATGCTCCAGCACTTCCTTCTGCTTCGCCGCGCGCACCGAAAGTTCATCGATCCATGCGTCGAGCTGTTCCAGCGATTCCGGCGGAAATACGGTTAACGCTTTTTTAGTTGTCATCCGATCTTTGACGAGCTGCATTTCCTCTAGGTACCCTTCGTCGATCAACTGCCGAATGAGTACGCCTTCCGATGCGTACCGGGCAAGCAGAGACTCCAGTTCCACCGACTCCTTGCTCCGTACATACTGTATAATTTCATGTTGAATTGGCAGCAGCATCGTATTCTGCTGCTGCCCTTCCGGCTCGCGGACACAAACATGACGTTCGTATTTCGCCTTGAGCGCACCGGGAATCATCGCCTGCAATGCCGTGATCTCATGACACATGTACGTCCGGCTCATCCAGCGTCCGAGCTTGACGAGCTCCGGCGTAAGCGGCGGGGTTAAGTCCAGCGTTTGCGCAACCGACTTGATTTTCCCCGCATCCAGCTCGGTACCCTCGTGCAGCTCCACGACAAAGCCTTGCAGCGTCCGCGGTCCGAAAGGAACACCCACCCGGCTGCCGACGGCGATCCAATCTTTCATCGCCTCCGGTACCATATAATCGAATGCCCGGTTGGTTTGCTTCGCCGGTACATCGACGATTACTTTTGCATACATTCGTCCGTCCCTTCTTTCTTGGGTAACCGCTCCGCTATCATTGTCAAAAGCCGCTGCGCCACCTGCGCCTTGCTCATCAGTGGCGGCGCCTCCACCAGTCCGTTCCGGTCGTAGATTCGCACCGCATTCGTATCCGTTCCGAAGCCTGCACCTTCCACGGTTACATCGTTAGCTACAAGCAGATCGCTGTTTTTGCGTTTCAGCTTGTCCATCGCGAACGCTTCGAGATTTTGCGTCTCCGCCGCAAAGCCGACGACGAACTGCCGCTCCGTCTTGCGCTCGCCGACCGCCTGAAGAATGTCCGGATTTTTGACCAGCTTCAACGTCAATTCTTCGTCTTTTTTCTTCATTTTTTGCTCCGAGCGCTCGGCCGGACGATAATCGGCAGGAGCCGCCGCTTTGATGACGATGTCCACCTCCGGCAGCCGAGCCAGCACCGCGTTCATCATGTCCATGGTGGACTCCACCCGTACGACCGGCATTCCGGAAGGAATTGGGGCCGTCACTTTCGCTACGACCAGCGTCACTTCCGCGCCCATGCGCCTTGCTTCCTCGGCTATCGCAAAGCCCATTTTGCCGGAAGAATCGTTCGTCAAATAGCGGACCGGATCAATGCGTTCGACCGTACCGCCCGCCGTGACAAGCACCTTTTTTCCTTCCAGCAGCCTTTCTTTTGAAAAATGGCCGCGAATGGCTTCGGCGATTTCTTCCGGCTCGGCAAGACGCCCTTTGCCCACATAACCGCAAGCAAGCTGACCGGTTCCCGGCTCGATGAACAGGACGCCGCGATCGGCGAGCGTCTGCAAATTGGCCTGGACGGCCGGATGCGCGTACATATGCACATTCATCGCCGGCGCGACGAGAATCGGAGCCGTCGTTGCCAGCAGTGTCGTGCTGAGCATATCGTCGGCGAGTCCGAGCGCCATTTTACCGATCATGTTGGCCGTCGCCGGCGCGACAACAACCAGATCGGCACTGTCGGCAAGGTTGATGTGCGATACGACGGAAGCGTCCTTTTCATCGAACGTATCGACGGCCACCTCCTGCCGCGATAACGTTTGAAACGTCAGCGGAGCGATGAACTTCGTCGCCGATTCCGTCATAATAACTCGAACGGTCGCCCCCGCTTGCGCCAGCTTGCTGCACAGCGCCGCCGCTTTGTACGCCGCAATGCCGCCGCATACGCCAAGCACGATCGTTTTTCCGTTCAACATCCGATCCACTCCTCCCTATATGCAAGAAAAGCTTCTGATCGAAGCCTTTCGATGAACACACATAAACTGAACGTAACCTTTCCACTCGGTAAAGAAAAAAAGAACAACCACGAAGGGTTGTTTATTTTATCGTCTCTTTGGATTGAATCTTTTCGTAGGAGATGTAATCTTCGTAGATCTCTTCGAGAGCCAGGCCTACGAATTTATGGGATCTTTTTTGACGAAGCTCGGTTTTGGAACCGTCACGCAGCAAGCGAGCCCGCTTAGCGGCAGCGACTACCAAGGAATATTTGCTGTCCACTTTATCAAGCAGACGGTCAATGGAAGGATACAGCATTATTTTTTCACCTCGGCCATCCAATGTTTTATTTTCGAAACCATCCGGTCTTTGCGGCTTCGTTCCGCTACAAGGATGGAGCGAATCCGGGAACAGGCCAAATCGACCTGATCATTAACAATAGCATAATCGTAATGTTCCATCAAGGCAATCTCTTCCATGGCAACCGACATCCGGCTTCGAATGACGTCTTCCGTTTCCGTGCCGCGCCCCACGATCCGATTTTCCAGCTCGGGAAGCGACGGAGGCAGCAGGAAAATAAACACGCCTTCCGGGAATTTCTGCTTCACTTTCAGCGCGCCCTGAACTTCGATCTCCAAAATGATATCTTTGCCGGAAGCGAGTGTTTCCTCGACGAATTTCCGCGGCGTGCCGTAGTAATTGCCGACGTACTCCGCCCATTCCAGCATCTGGTCTTGTTCGATCAGCTGCAGAAATTGTTCTTTCGTTTTGAAAAAATAGTTCACTCCATCGATTTCGCCTTGTCTCGGCGCGCGGGTTGTCGCGGAAACCGAGTAGACGATATCGTTCGAGCATTCGCGGAGCGCCTTGCAAACCGTGCCTTTACCGACCCCGGAAGGTCCGGAAAGTACAATCAAAATCCCTCTCTCTGCCGGGGCATAGCTCGTATTACTCGTCATGATCATCGTCCTTATTGGAAAGTCGATGGGCAACCGTCTCCGGCTGAACCGCTGATAAAATGACGTGGTCGCTGTCCGTAATAATCACGGCCCGCGTCCGGCGTCCGTATGTCGCATCGATCAGCATGTGGCGGTCGCGCGCTTCCTGAATGATTCGTTTGATTGGCGCTGATTCCGGGCTAACGATGGAAATGATTCGATTTGCGGATACGATATTCCCGAAACCGATGTTAATTAATTTGATCGCCATGAATGGTTTTCCCCCTGGTTCTTCCATTTGAAGCGGTTGATTTTGGCGAGCGCACTCCGTAAATACGGAACCGACGCTGGCGCTTAACAAGCTGATGGGCTGGCCGGCTTCAAAAGAAAGAGTTTTATTACGTTGTTGTTCGACCTAAGAGCATCTATATGCTTCTTCGTTCACTCGATGTTTTGAATCTGCTCGCGCATTTTTTCCAGCTCGGCCTTCATATCGACGACAATCGCCGTAAGCGAAGCGTTGTTCGCTTTAGAGCCGATCGTGTTGACTTCCCGGTTCATTTCCTGTACGAGAAAATCAAGCTTCCGCCCTACCGGTTCCTCGCTTTGCAGCAAGCTGCGAAATTGCGCGAAATGGCTTTGCAACCGGTTCATTTCCTCATCGATATTGACCCTGTCCGCGAAGACGGCGACCTCCATGGCCAATCTGTTCTCGTCAATCGGCCCTTGATGAACCAGTTCCCGAATACGGGCGTTCAGCTTCTCCGCGTATTCTTTGACCGTTTGCGGCGCTAATACGGCGGCAAGCCCGTAATAATGTTCCATGGTACCGGCACGCTGCTCCAGTTCCCTCTGAAGGAATGCGCCTTCCCGCTCTCTCATGGCAAGAAGCTCCTGTACGGCGCTCGCCGCACAAGACGAAATCGCCTCGGAGATTTCGTTCTCGCCGTCTACCGACGACTGCTGAAGCGTAACGACTCCGGGAATGTCGAGCAATTCCCGCAGCGTGATGTCGCCGTGCAGCGACAACCTCTCCTTCAACTGCTCGGCGGCGTCCTTATAGGCGGCGGCAAGCTCCCAATCGATCTGCACCGAGTGGGACGATTCCTTGTCTTTCTCGAAGTTGACGAACACATCGACCCGGCCTCGCCGGACATGACGGAGAACGGCCTGTTTGAGCATATCCTCGAAGCGCGCCCATTCGCGCGGCATTCGGACGGCCACTTCGGTATAACGATGGTTGACCGATTTCAGCTCGATCTGTATTTGGATTCCGGCTGCGGTAAGCGCAGCTTGTCCGTATCCGGTCATACTGATGACCATACCGCTCACCTTACCAATCTATTCTAATTCATTTTGTTAGTGGGTACAAGTGGGAATCGAGCACCCCAATATCTCCTGAACATTCACTTAACTTCAAGGTCGACGACGGTCTGCGGCTTCAGCAATTTCCGACCCTTCATACGAGTTTCCGAAGGAAAAACGTATCCGGCTGACACTAAACCCCGCCGTTCATCCCCGGCAGCAACGGACGCAGCAGCGTCTTCCGAAAATAGGCCGGTCGCCGATCCCTCCTACCCATCATGAACATTAAATCGTTCCTTTAAACACGACCTCCGCCGGACCGGTCATATACACATGATTGTCCGCTTCATTCCATTCGATCTGCAAATCGCCGCCCTTTAGCGAAACGATTGCTTGACGATCCATCTTCCCGTTCAGCACGCCGGCTACGAGTGTAGCGCAGGCACCTGTCCCGCAAGCAAGCGTCGGCCCCGCTCCGCGTTCCCAAACGCGCATCTCCGCATAGTCTCTCCGCTTTACGGTAACGAACTCGACGTTGATCCGCCGCGGAAAAAACGGATGATGCTCCAGCTTAGGACCGTAAGCGTACAAATCCGTGTTCACCGCATCGTCCGTAAAAATAACGCAGTGCGGATTGCCCATCGATACCGCCGTAATACGGAATTGCTGTCCATCTACGTCAACGGGATAATCGGTCACCGGCTCGGCATCGATCGTCGTAGGCACTCGAAGACCGTTCAGGACCGGCTCTCCCATGTCCACTTGCACCGCTCTGACGACGCCGCTTTCAATCGTCAGCCGTACCGGCTGCGGTCCGGCACCGATCGTCTCGATCACCAAGTTCTTTCGGGAGGCGTCGATCAAACCGTTATCATATATATACTTGGCTGCGCAGCGGATGGCATTGCCGCATTGCTCCGCTTCCGTGCCATCCGAATTGATGATGCGCATCATATAATCTGCCTTTTCCGAAGGCAGCAAATAAACGACGCCGTCAGCTCCGATCCCGAAGTGACGGTCGCAATACCGTACTGCAAAACTTGCAGCGTCGGCTGGCAGCGTCTTTTCCCCGAACAGGACGATAAAATCGTTGCCCAATCCTTGCATTTTCGTAAAATTCATCGCACAGACTCCCGTTACAATGTGATTTATCCTTTATCATAGCGCAAATTCGATAGGATGCATAGGTTTTCGTAAATATTCAATACCATCGCATTTAAAAAAAAGCCGAAATCCCGTCTGAAGCGGAATTTCGGCTGGTTCCAGATACCTGCATCTTAAGGCAGCTTAACGGACAATCGGTTTTACCGGCTTTTGTCCTCCTCCGTACGAAAGCGGCTTGCGCTTGGCCGGTTTGCTCATGACGCTGCCCAGGCCCATCAAGAACGTCGGTATTCCTGCGAACACGAGAACCAGGATCCAATCCGTTACATCGAGCGGAACGGTTTTGAAGATCGGCCGCAGCGCTTCCACGTACAGCACCGGCAGCATCAGCAGCAGCGACGAAACCGTCGCCAGCACGAGCCATACGTTTTGCAGCGGGTTGCGGTGAAAGATCGAACGCGAGCTGCGGCAGTCGAATACATGGATGAGTTGCGCCATAACGAGCGTCACGAATGCGACGGTCTGCGCTTTGATCAGCGCGTCCGGGCTGTCCTGTCCTTGTTTCAGCGTAATGTAGAACGCCGTCAGTGTGCAGAGCCCGATCAAAATGCCGCGGGAAATAATTTTCCAGCCCAAACGCCGCGCAAAAATATTTTCTTTCGCCGGACGGGGCTTTTGCTGCATCAAATCTTTTTCCGCCTGGTCGACGCCAAGCGCCATCGCCGGCAATCCGTCGGTTACCAGGTTGACCCACAAAATTTGGATCGGCACGAGCGGGAGTGGCAAGCCGGCCATCATCGCCAGGAACATCGTCAATATTTCGCCGACGTTGGAGGCGAGCAAATAACGGATAAACTTGCGAATATTTTCATAGATGCCGCGTCCTTCTTCAATCGCGGAGACGATAGTCGCGAAGTTGTCGTTGCTCAGTACGAGAGCCGATGCTTCCTTGGAAACGTCGGTGCCGCTGATCCCCATGGCGATCCCGATATCGGCCGCTTTGATCGCCGGCGCATCGTTCACGCCGTCGCCGGTCATCGCGACGACATGACCCCGACGCTGCAGCGACTTGACAATGCGGAGCTTATGTTCCGGCGACACCCTTGCATAGACGTACACGTTGTCGACTTGCTTATCGAGCTCTTCGTCGCTCAAGCTGCTGAGCTGCTGGCCGTTTAAAGCCAGCCCGTCCGCAGGCAATATCCCGAGCTGCCGGGCGATCGCTTCGGCCGTTGTTTGATGATCGCCGGTAATCATTACGGTTTTGATGCCCGCCCGTTTGCACTTCACGATCGCCTCCCGGACTTCGCGCCGCGGCGGATCGATCATTCCCGTCAAGCCGATAAAAATAAGCTGCGCTTCCACCTCATCTTCCTGTTCGCAGCGCTCGGACGGCTTCATATCGCGATAAGCCAAGCCAAGCACGCGAAGCGCGTTTTTCGCCATGCCCTCGTTGGCCGCAAGCACCTTCTGCTTGAGCGTCGGGGTAAATGGGATCACTTTGTCGTCCCACAGCACGTAAGCGCACTGCGACAGCAGCACATCCGGCGCGCCTTTTGTGCACACCATGCGTCCCCCCTGATGCTGGACGACGACGGACATCCGCTTCCGCTCCGAATCGAACGGCATTTCGGTGACGCGCCGGTACAAGCCGTCAAGCGACTGCTGCGTGATGCCGGCTTTGGCGCTCAATACGACAAGCGCGCCTTCCGTCGGGTCGCCTTTGATGTTCCATACGGCAGGTGGCTCTTCGCCTTTTTTCTTTTTCGCTTCTCCATGCTGTTCATGGAGCATCGCATTGTTGCAAAGCACCGAGACTTGCAGTAATTTGCGAAGCATTTGGTTTTTGCGCACATCCACATGCTTCCCGTTTTTCACAATGTCGCCGTGCGGGTCGTAGCCGTCCCCGGTTACCTCCAGCACATCGCCGCCGATCCACAAATGAGTTACCGTCATTTTGTTTTGCGTCAGCGTGCCTGTTTTGTCCGAACAAATCACGGACGCGCATCCTAGCGTTTCCACGGACGGCAGCTTGCGAACAATCGCTTTGCGCTGAATCATCCGCTGTACCCCGAGCGCCAGCGCAATCGTTACGATGGCCGGAAGCCCTTCGGGAATCGCCGCGACCGCGAGCGAAACGCCGGCAAGGAACATGCCGTACGGTTCCTGCCCGTGCAATATGCCCGCTACGACGACGAGCACGGTAAGCGCAAGCGCCACGATGATCAATATTTTCCCGAGCTGCTCCAGCCGATGCTGAAGCGGCGTTTCCATCGCATCGGTGTTCTGGATCAGATCGGCGATTTTCCCCATCTCCGTATCCATTCCCGTTCGGACCACAACGCCCTTGGCCGTGCCCCGGGTCACCATCGTGCCCATAAACCCGAGATTCCGCTGATCGCCAAGCGGCACTTCGCCGCCCTGCAGCGCCTCCGTATGTTTGGCGACAGAAACGGATTCGCCGGTCAATGCGGACTCCTCCACATAAGTGCCGAACGCTTCAAGAAAACGCAGATCGGCCGGAATCCTGTCCCCGCTTTCCAAAATGACGACGTCCCCGGCAACAAGCTCCCTTGCCGGAACCTGCTCCACTACCCCGCCGCGAAGCACTTTGGCCAAGGGCGCCGACAGCTCTTTCAACGCCCGCAGGGAACGCTCTGCGCGAAACTCCTGTACGAAGCCGAGGATGCCATTCATAATAATGATCGCGATAATCGTAATGGCGTCGAGGTATTCCCCAAGGAGTCCCGACACGAGCGTAGCCCCAACCAGCACCAGCACCATAAAATCTTTGAACTGGTTGAGGAACAATGTAATCGGCGATACACCTTCACCCTCCGCAAGCTCGTTTGCTCCGTGAGTCGCAAGCCGTTCGCGCGCCTCCTCTGCGGTCAGTCCTCCGGCGGGATGGGTCCCGGTTTGCTCCAAGATCTCCTCCGCCGTCATCTGGTACCACTGTTTCTGACTCATTTGCTTCTCCCTCCCAAAACTTATGGCACCGCCGGTGCTTGAAACTTGAATGGACATCACGCCGTCCAGCCCTTATACCTTTGCCGGAAATAACGGGTTCGTCCAAGCCAAAAGGTTGTCTAGGCTAAATGTATTCAGACAAGCTGCAAAATAGCACGAAATCTTGATCTCTTGGCAAACGCTGCCTATCATAACGCCATTCCCCGGACAAAATATGTATAAAACAAGGTGTCAGGCACATAGGAAAGGCTAGAACGAGTGAAAAAAGCTTAAGTTTTCCATTAAAATATGGCATGATAGAGTTTAGCGCTTATTAAGTCGTTGCAACCTTCCCTGTACTCCGGTTGCAATGATGAAGAAATGGAGTTGTACAGCATGTCGTTAGACGGTCTCGTCGTATACAGTCTCGTTCATGAGCTTCAGAGCTGTGTCGGCGGTAGAATCAATAAAATTCAAATGCCTACGGAAAATGATATTGTGATGCAGATTCGGATTCCCGGCAGCGGCGTAAAGCTATTATTGTCCGCAAACCCTACTTATCCGAGAGCGCATCTCACCGAGCAAAGCTACATCAATCCGCTGGAGGCCCCGATGTTCTGCATGCTGCTGCGCAAACATTGCGAGGGCGGCGTGATCGAAGCGATCGAACAGCCGGGGATGGAGCGCGTGGTTCATATAAAAATACGCCAACGGGACGAGCTGGGAGATATTAGCACGAAGCTGATTGTGGTTGAAATTATGGGCCGGCACAGCAATATTATCCTTATGGACCCGGTATCCGGAACGATTCTCGACGGAATTCACCATGTGACGCCCGCGATCAGCTCATACCGCGTCGTCATGCCGGGAAGCGCCTATACCGCTCCGCCGGAGCAGCATAAAGAGCTTCCTTTCGGTTGGAACAGGGAGCGGTTTACCGCCGCCTTCTGGAGTATGATCGCCGAAGCGGATGGAGAGGGTGACGTTCCCGGCTCTACTCCGCGATGGTGGGAGCAGGCGATCGTACAACGGTTTAGCGGCTTCAGCCCGCTTGCGGCCAAGGAACTCGTGTTTCGCGCTATGAAAGCGGAACGCAGCAGCACAAACGAAGTGACGGACCCGGCTGATTTTGCCGTCAATCTGTGGGAGCCGTTCCGCGAAGTAACCGAACAGCTTCATGCCCATCAGTCGCAGGCAAACATTGTCCTGCAGGAGAAGACGGGCAAAACGTACTTTTCGGTCATCGAGTTGACCCATATTGAAGGTGAGAAGACCCGTTACGACTCCGTCAGCGATTGCCTCGAAGCGTATTTCGGCGATAAAGCGGAGCGGGATACGGTAAAGCAGCGCGTCTCGGATCTCATTCGGCTGCTTACGAACGAGCGGAGCAAAAACGTCAAAAAGCTGGAGAAGTTGGAAGAAACGTTAGCTGACGCCCGGCAGGCCGATCGGTTCCGCATCTTGGGTGAACTGCTGACCTCCTCGATGCACATGATCCAGAAAGGCGACAGGCAGATCGAGGTGACCAATTATTACGACGAGGAGCAGCGTCCTGTCACCATCGAGCTTGACCCGCTGCTGACCCCATCGGAGAACGCTCAGCGATATTTCAAAAAATATACGAAAAGCAAAAACAGCCTCTCCGCCGTTAGCGAGCAAATGGAACAAGCGGATATGGAAATCCGCTACATGGACAATCTGCTGCAGCAGCTCGATAGCGCCGGGCTTAGCGATATCGAAGAAATACGCGAAGAGCTGGCGGAGCAAGGATACTTGCGCGCGCGCAGTAAAAAAGGACGCAAAAAAAAGCCGAATCAGAAACCTGTCCTCGCCTGTTATACGTCTAGCGAAGGTATTCCGCTCTACGTCGGCAAAAACAATACACAAAACGAATATTTGACGAACCGGCTCGCCCACGCGGGCGACACCTGGCTCCATACGAAAGACATTCCGGGCTCGCATGTCGTGATCCGCAGCCTGGAGTACGGCGAAGCGACACTGAACGAAGCCGCTCAGCTGGCCGCCTATTTCAGCCAGGCCAAGCAGTCGAGCCAAGTGCCGGTCGATTATACTTTGATCAAGCACGTCCGCAAACCGAGCGGAGCCAAACCCGGTTTTGTCATCTATGATCATCAGAAGACGTTGTTCATCACCCCGGACGCAGAGCATATTAAGCAAATGCAGGTACAATTGAAGTAGCGCACGCAGCAAGCCAAAAAAGACCCGAATGTTCCCTCTCAAAGGAAACATTCGGGTCTTTTTATACTGTTTTCGGCAATTGTCCTTTTCTCGGTACCTTTCAATTTTTAGGCAGCTATGGCATCTGTCCTACAGATCGTTCATTAATCGTCGTAAGTAACGCTTCAGCGGCTCTTTCAGTTCATCGCTTGCCAATGCCATTTCTAAGGTAGCCTCGACGAACCCGAGCTTGTCGCCAACGTCGTATCGTTTCCCTTCGAATTGGCAGGCGACCATCCGTTTGAGCCGGTTCAACTGGCCCAGCGCGTCCGTCAGCTGAATTTCGCCGTTACGCCCGGGCTTGCTATTCTCCAGAATGGCGAAAATTTCCGGCAAGATGATATAACGACCGATGACCGCCAAATTGGACGGCGCCTTGTCACGTTCCGGTTTCTCGATCAAATCGTCGATGTAGCAATGCTTATCCGATGTGGTCAGCGAATCCGGAGAAACGATGCCATATTTGTCGACATCCTCCCAAGGCACTTCCTGTACGGCGATAACGGATGTCTGTGTTTGCTCGTACAGCTCGATCATTTGCTTGAGGCAAGGCTTCTCCGACCGAATGATATCGTCCCCGAGCAGAACGGCGAACGGCTCGTTCCCGATAAATTTACGTGCGGTAAGAACCGCGTGACCGAGACCGAGCGGCTCTTTCTGCCTGATGTAATGCACATCGGCCAAATTCGATACGGAACGCACGATTTCGAGCAGCTCCAGCGATCCTTTATGCTCGAGCGCCGCCTCCAGCTCGATCGATTTATCAAAATGATCCTCGATCGCGCGCTTGTGCCGGCCCGTTACGATCATTATATCTTCGATGCCCGACGATATCGCTTCTTCCACGATATATTGGATAGCCGGCTTGTCGACAATGGGCAGCATTTCCTTCGGCTGCGCCTTCGTCGCCGGGAGGAAGCGGGTTCCGAGACCCGCTGCTGGAATAATCGCTTTGCGTATGTTCATAATCGCCCGCCTCTCTGCTCATGCAGCCGATCGCATACGGCCGCATCGATCCGGCGGGCGCCGAGCGGCGCGTGAAACACGACCCCTCCCCGCTCTCCGTGAAAATCGGACCCTGCGGTAATCGTAAGTCCCAGCGATTCGGCAAGCGCGGCATAATGCACTTCCTGTTCCGGCGTATGGTCCGAATGATACGCTTCCAGCCCGGCAAGCCCCGCTTGCTTAAGCTTCGGGATCACGTCATCCTGATCGTACAGCCCCGGGTGCGCAAGCACCGGAGTGCCCCCCGCATCAATGATCCACTTCACGGCGGTGGCCGGCTCGATCCGCGGCGGGTTGACATAGGCCGCAGCTCCCTTTGCCAAATAACGGTCAAACGCCTCGGCCATATTCGCCACATAGCCTTTGCGCACCAGCGCATCCGCAATATGCGGCCGGCCGACGGTCTCCTCCGCTTTCTTCGAGGCTTGAAGCGAAGCGATGACATCGTCCATCGTCACGTCGAGCCCAAGCTCCTGCAGCTTGTCGATAATCATCTCGTTGCGCCGGTCGCGCACTCGCCGAAGTTCGGCGAGTCTCGATAAAAACGTCTCATCTTTCCAATCGATGAAGTAACCGAGAACGTGAATATCCTGGCCTGCGTACACGGTGCTGATCTCAACCCCGGGCACCACCTTGATCCCGTACTCCCGGCCGGCCTTGATCGCTTCTTCCAGTCCGGCGACGGTATCGTGGTCCGTAATGGCCACAGCCGACAAACCGGCGGCGGCAGCGAGCTTCACGTTGTCCGCCGGAGGCTGCGTGCCGTCCGACGCCGTTGTATGCGAATGCAAATCGGCATATTGCATGCTGATATCCCCTTTTTCCAATCTATTTGTACCATACATCAGCGCTTGGACGACTTGGACTTAGCCGAACCGATTTTTTCACGGCTCCTGAATCCACTGTTTACAGCCACTGACTTAAATCTTTTTCCCGCAGGAACGTTAGAAACGTTACGGCTGATATCGGCAGCAGCGTCGAGCTCAAATAGATCGCATGAAAGCTGCGGGCAAAGCTGATCCCTTCCACGTTTTTCACCTGAAGCACACCGAGCGCCGACTCATGCTTGACCGACGATTGTGACAAAATCGAGATGCCCAGTCCCGCTTCGACCGCCGATTTCACCGCTCCGGTGCTGCCGAGCTCCATAACGATTTTGAGCGCGTTCCGGTCGTATCCGGCCCGCTCCAGCTCCTCTTCCATCACGCTCCGCGTTCCGGAGCCCTGCTCCCGAAGCACGAAAGGATAATGAAGCATCTCTTCGACCGTGACGTGTTCCTTCTCCGCCAACGGATGATTCCGCGGAACGATAAGCTTAAGCTCATCGTTGAGCACCGCTTCGGTATGCACATCGGGATGATGCACTTCCGCCTCGACAAGCCCGAACGTAAGCTGATGCGCAAGCACCTCTTCGAGAATTTGCTTCGTATTTATGACTTTCATACTGACGGAGATGTTCGGGTACTCGCTGCTAAACGGACCGAGCAGCCGCGGCAATATATATTCGCCGACCGTCAGGCTTGCCCCCAGATGGAGACGGTCTTCCAGCATATGCGTGAACCGGGACATGCGGATTCCCGTTTCCTTTATAAGCTCAATGCTTTGCTTGGCATACGGAAGCAAGGTCCGTCCCGCTTCCGTCAGTTCCACCCGCTTGGTGGACCGCAGAAACAGCTTCGTGCCGAAATAATCCTCCAGCGACTGGACTTGCATTGTCACTGCAGGCTGTGTCATATGCAGCGCCTGGGCGGCGTGCGAGAAGCTGCCTTTTTCCGCAACCGTATAAAAAATGTGAAGCTGATGAAAATTAAGCGCCATGATCGTTCCTCCGGTGGAGCATGAATACTACACATTATACCAAAAAAGAAAAAGGCATGCCTGTTTTTCGGCACGCCTCCGGACGATTCTTATATTATCTTCGTTTCCGGCTGTTTTTGATCAGCGTCATCCGCCGTGAATGACGCAACCAGGAATAGTAGGAGCGCAAATCCCGAAGCTCCATCGTTTCCGACATGCGGCCGAGAAACGTCACGACAATCATCTTATAAATAACAGGTCCTGGGCCTTTATGTTCAGGCTGCACCGGCGTAAATTCCGCCACCATTACCAAATCTTCATCGATCAGGAATACGTCTTGCTCGTTTTTGTAATAAGTTCGTACGGAATCCGTTTTCAACTTGCTCCATAAGAAAGCGGAAATATCCGCGAAGCCGGTCTTCTCCGACTCCACACGATCGGCCCAGCGGCTTCGGGCATGATGAGTGATGATGATCTCTGCAATCCTTTTGTTGCCAAGAAGAAAAGTATTTGCATCGTTCTTCTCCAAACCTTCGATTCTGCTCGAGCCCATTATCCATACCCTCTTCCTACAAAAATAGTACTTTAAACCTATGTACTGCATGATCGCTTATCTATTATTTTAGTTCATTTAGGCACAGAATCAACTTAAAAAATCTTTAGAAAACCTACATAATTGAAAAACAAAATAAAAAAGCTTCTGCGAACAGAAGCTTCATGCATGACGTATGGTATAGGATAGCGCGTATTATAACGTGTAGAATCTTGTCTTATCAGGAATATTACTGTTATACTCGGTTTTGATTTCACTGCGGTAAGACCGCTCGACTTTTTTGACGAAAGGAAGCTTTTGAAGCTGTTTGACCGTCTCGTCAAGCCGGTTCGTATATACGTACATAGCGGCGTAATGAAGCTTTTTGGAAATAAAATGCACGTTGCCGTATTTCTCCAATTGCTTGCCTGCCGCTTTCAAATCATTCACCCATACGATTATGCCGCTACGTTCGGTAAACATGGGAAAACCCTTCTTTCATTGCCATTATATTTTTGGAAAGGACCGATTATCATGTCGTCATCCGCTACAGCAGAAATTTTAGTAGAAGTTACCCGGGGAGAGATGACGGAAAGTATACATCGCGGCCATATGGCTGTCGTCGATTTCCGCCGGCATACAATAGCGTTCACCGGAAATCCCGATTATTATACGTATGCCCGTTCCACAGCCAAACCGATTCAAGCGATCCCCCTGATCGAAGCGGGAGGCTTGGAACGCTATGCGTTGACCCCGGCCGAACTGGCGCTTTGCTGCGCATCCCATAACGGGGAGTCCGCCCATGCGGAAACCGCGCTGGCGTTGCTGCGGAAAGCAGGGTTCGATGAAAGCGCTCTTAGCTGCGGCGTGCACGAACCGTTCTACAAGCCCGCCGCCGAAGCTATCAAGCAATCCGGGCTAACGGTGACGCCGCTTCACAATAACTGCTCCGGCAAACATGCCGGCATGCTAGCATTATCCGCGCTCATGCAGGCGCCTACTCAACAGTATACCGCAAGTGCTCATCCTGTCCAGATAAAAATGCTGCAGACGGTAGCAGATATGTGCGGCGTCCCGACGGAAAGCATCGGACTGGGAACGGACGGCTGCGGCGTTCCGGTATTTGCGCTGCCGCTGGCGGCGCTCGCTTACGGTTATGCGCGCCTGGGGAACCCTGAGGAGCTGCCTCGGCCGCGTGCGGACGCCTGCCGGCAAATTATCGGCGCCATCCGCACGGCGCCTTATTATGTAGCCGGAACCGGACGCTACGATACCCGGTTAATCGAAGTAACCGGCGGACGCATCGTCGGCAAGATGGGCGCCGAAGGCGTCTATGCGCTTACCGTTCCGCAGGAGGGCATCGGTCTTGCCCTCAAAATCGAAGACGGTAGCGAACGCGCGCTTTATCCTGCAGCGACGGAGGCGTTGCTTCAGCTCGGACTGCTGAAATCGTCCGAAGCGGAGCAGCTCGAGCCGTTCCATCGGCCGGCGGTTACGAATCGCCGCGGCGAAACAGTCGGCGCGATCCTGCCGGTGTTCCGGCTTCAGCGCGAGTAACGGGCCTAACCGTTCGTTAGCCGCACTTGCCGCTGCAGCTGCCACCCGTCGAGCAGCCTCCGCCGCTGGCAAGGGCGTCATTGCCCGGAACCTTGATCGTATCGGAAACGGCAAACGCTATCGATTGCGAAACTTCGTACAACAGTTCATCGAGCTTGCGCTCCGCTTCCTTGAAGTGATGTACGCTCTCCAGCGCATCCAGCTTCTGCATCACTTCATTGACCTGATCCAGTGCTTCGTGGTAATTCGGATGATAATGCCCGAAGCGCTGCGTTTCTTCAAACAGCTCCTTCTTCCGATTGAGCAGCGGCATAAGCCGTTTGACTTCCTCGTCCTGGTCCTTGCGTTCTTTCCAATATAAGTAATCCGCCGTTTCCGCGGAATTTTTAATCATATCGGCGAGCTCGTAAGCTCCCAGCAATATAGCAGACATGTCGAGCGTCTGCGGTTCCATGATTGCCATGGTTTAAGCCACCTGCCCTTTCGCTCATCCATTTGTCTATAGATACATACATGTCTATCATATCACATTCGCCGCGCTACATTAATATAAATATTTATCATTAATGCCAGGAAGAATCAGTTTCATCTCCTGCCATTCTTCCGGCATCAACCGCATTTCCTCGATATGGTCGATCGTCGATGCCGTACGTCCGATCCCCGTCATGCACCAGCTGCCGCGAGTTTCCTGCACTTTATGAGGAGTGATCCGGTAGTCGCAGCCGTCCTTGCGAATTTGCAGCACCGTTTTCAACCGGATTGCTTTTTCCACCATTTCCTTTCGTGTCGACGCGTGGTAGGAACGATAGTCTCTCAGCCATCCTGCCGGAATTTCCGAATACTCGGGATACAAATCGATCGCGCTCGGAATGCGCGCTTCCATCTCATAGTAAGCGACGGACGTGCGAGCATAAATGAATCCTTTATCGCCGGTCCATTCCCTTAGATCATGGCGGTTGTTGTCCGCGTGCTCTCCGAGCTTCGGATATGCACTGGCCTGCGCAGCCGTTTCGCTTCCTTTCCAATCCGACGGGACGCCAGGCATCATTCCTGCTTTCTCGAGTACCGCAGCCAGCGGTTTGACGTCTTCCGCAGCAATCAAGTAGTGGTTGCTTCCGAGTTTATCCTGCAAATATTGGGAAGCTCCCGGAAGCCGTTCTAGCGACTGGGCCGTTTCTTCGTCCACGCAGCGCAGCAGGCATGCTTGCATAAAGCTTGTTTTGCCGAAAGGCTTCGCCCATTGCTCAACCGCCAGCCGAATATGCTCGGGCAGACCGTACAGAGCATGAGACTCCAAAAACATAACGATTTCTCCCTGCGTTCTGCCATTCTCCAGCGCTCGGCGCACGCTGCTCTTCGTCAGCTTGAAGATGCTCACCTGATCGAGACGTACCGTGTCGGCCAGGCAGCATAGCTCCCATAGCACCGCACCGGGCACATCCGGAGGCGCGAGAATTTCAAAATCCGGCTGGATCATCAAACCGCCTTCATCTGATGCTTCGGCATCCCCTGATTGAAATGGGTGCTCCGTCCATCGAAACCAGGCCATTGAACCTCCTGTGGGGCTCCGGCCTTCCTCCATCCAGCCGAAAGCGACGAGCGGCAGCAGCCACCGAGCTTGCAGCTCTTGAGATTGTTCCTCCGCCTGCTCGTGCTCCTCCGTTATCCCTTGCGCAGACAAATTGGCAATTAGCATTTCCGCCGAGAACCATTCGCCGCCAGAGGCGAGCCGTTCCGCCATACTCACGGCATGCTGCATCCACGCTTGCGGGGACAGCGTCAATTGCTTCCATATAAGATACAAACGCTTCGTTTGCGCTTCTGGGGACGCAGAAAGCCAGTTCCTTATCGCCTCGGGCTGCAGCGCAAGCTCCTCCTCGTTCTGCGAAAGCAGCTGCAATCGAAGTAAAAAATCCAGCGCTACGGCCACCGGCAGCGGGTACGTGTCTGCATACGCATATTTGAGCGATGCTCCGTTCAATAGCTCCCCGTTCAAGCCAAGCTGGTCCGCGAGCTTCTGGAGCAGCTTTTTATGCACGGTCCCGTTCTTCGACAGCTTCAGTCCATGCTGAGCCGCAAACACAAGCGTCTGGAACAGCTCCAGACGCAAGCTGAGCCGTGCGCTGCGAATCACTTCCGGCATCACGAAATCTCCCGGACGTTCGCAACCGGACGTTTCTTCCGGAAGCAGCAAGTCGCGCCATAGCCCGAAACCGTCTATCGGAAGCAAGTACAAATATTCCCCCCACGTTTTGCGAAAAGCGAAGACGATTCCTTTGCGGAGCAGTCCGCATAGGCCAAGTCTCGTCTCAGCCCCCGATAAAACCGGCGATGTCGCCTTTTCAAGCCGTGCATAATCGAACGGCTCGCTGCCGATTCGCAGAACAAGCGTGCGCAGCACCGTCCGCTCGGTATCGACCATGCGGCCCCAAATCGTTTTCACTACAACAGGATCGGTGCATACTTCGGCGAGCGACACGCCTTTGTTCAACCATGGTCCGTACAGTTCCGTCTCCAGGCTTCTTCGCAGTTCATTCGGCATGCGTTTCAACAGCTCCGCATAGTTCATTTCGCCGCCGCTCCTTCCTCATTGCGCTTCGTTGTAACGTTCATCGATTCAATCCGGTATCGGTAGCCTTGCTCGATTAAAAAAAGCTGCCGATTAAGCGCAAATTCCTGCTCTTTCGTATCCTCGCTTACGATCGAATAAAAATACGCTTGATTGGCTCCCGATTTCGGCCGCAAAATGCGGCCGAGCCGCTGCGCTTCCTCCTGCCTGGACCCGAAGCTGCCCGATACTTGCACCGCTACGGCCGCATCCGGCAAATCGACGGCAAAATTGGCCACTTTCGATACGATCAGCACGCGGATCTCTCCGCTTCGAAAGGCGCTGTACAGTTTTTCCCGCTTTTCGTGAGCCATTTCCCCGCTAATCATTGGCGCGTCGGTCCGCTCGGCGATTTGGTGCAGCTGCTCCAGGTACTGACCGATGATCAGCACCGGTTCCGTCGGGTGTTTCCGCAGCAAATCGTCTACGGCGTCCAGTTTCAGCGGATTGACGCTGGCGCAGCGCATTTTTTGACGAGCGTCCGCCGTTTCATATGATTCGCGCACGTGATCGGGCATCGGAACCCTCAACTCCACGCACTCCACACCGGCAATCCAGCCTTTCGTCTCCAGGTCCTTCCAGGGCATTTCGTACCGTTTCGGCCCGACCAGGGAAAAGACGTCATCCTCCCGTCCATCCTCCCGGATTAACGTGGCGGTCAGGCCGAGCCGTCTTGTCGCCTGAATTTCGGCCGTCATGCGAAAGACTGGGGCCGGGAGTAAATGTACCTCGTCATAGACGATCAAGCCCCAATCCCGTTTGTTGAACAAATCCATATGGACAAAAGGATCGTCTTTCGATTTACGATAGGTCAAGATTTGATATGTGGCGATCGTAATCGGACGCACTTCCTTTAGCGCTCCGGTATATTCGCCGACCATGTCCTCCGAGACGTCGGTCTTTTCCAAAATTTCGCGTTTCCATTGCCGTACCGATGTGCTGTTCGAAGTCAATATGAGCGTCGCGCAGCCGAGCCGCCCCATCGCGGCGATGCCGATCACCGTTTTTCCGGCGCCGCAAGGCAGGACAAGGACGCCGCTCCCTCCTCGCAGGCTCCCTTCTTTATAAAAGGACTCCACCGCCTTGTGCTGATAATCACGCAGCGAAAACGTTCCTTCCTCGCCATCCTCCATTTTGAGCCTGATCGGGAGCGACTCGCCCTGGCTATAGCCGGCCAAATCTTCCACCGGATAGCCGAGCTTGATCAGCTCCTGCTTCAGCATGCCGCGGTGTAGCGACGAAAAGCGCAGCGTCTGCGTATCCACCTGGCACAGCCCATACGAGCGCAGCGATTTATAGGACACCATCTCCTTAATGACGTCGACGTCTTCGGAAATGAGCAGCAGATCTTCCCCAAGCTTCTCAATTCTTACGAGGCCATAGCGCTCGATAAATCGGCGTATATCCTGTCTCACGGCTGCGGGAACACCAAACTTCGCCCAACGTTCCAGGAAATCGGTGACTTCCTCAGCCGTCACACCCGCCGCAGCCGCATTCCACAGCGACAGCGAGGACATCCGGTACGTATGGATGTTGTCCGGCGATTTGACAAGATCGGCAAAGCGCATCAGTCCCGCTCTTACTTCGTCGAAATCGGGATGGCGCGTCTCCAGCAAAATGCAAAAATCGTTCTGCACGACAAGCGGCCGTTCTTTATGAAATGGCATGCCGAACCCTCCAAACTTTTACAGATAGTTTTAGTATGAGGGGAACGTGCCGGATTTAAACATTTTTTTGGCAGCAATCCATTTACAAGCGCGAGCGGCAAGCCCTACAATATAGAGCGGGAGTGTGAGCGAGTGAAAATGAACGTCATGAAAAAGCTGATCGCCGTGATGATCCTAATGCTGCTTGCGACGGCATGCGGCGGAGGCTCGAAGCAAGGAACAGGCGGCTTCGTTCAGGAGATTTATAAGCAGTACCCAACGCTAAAGGATCGAAAAACGACGATTACCGAAGTGAAGCGAGTGGTCGACGGGGATACGTTCGAGACGAAGGCGGGGGACAAAGTACGTTTGATCGGCGTTAACACGCCGGAAACCGTAAAGCCCGGTTCGCCAGTTGAAAAATTCGGAAAAGAAGCGAGTAATTTCACGAAAACCAAGCTGACGGGAAAAAAAGTATACTTGTTCGCGGATGCGGGAGATAAAGACAAATACGGTCGATTGCTGCGTTATGTATTCATTGATGGCGATCCCGTCATGTTTAACGAAACGCTGGTCCGCGACGGTTATGCAAATACGATGTCGGTGGCGCCGAATGTCATGTTCCAGGATTTGTTCCGGAAGCAGGAACGGCAGGCGAGGGAAAGCAAAAGAGGGCTGTGGGCCGATGAAAAGACATAAAGAGAGAGGACAATGCCTCTCTCTTTATGTTGCCTGCGTTAGTGCGTGCCGCTAACGTCCATTTGTTTCAATTCATTGGTAACTTTATTGAAGTTGGAGTACTTGATTCGCTCTTGAAGCTTCTCGTAATACAAGTCTTCGTTGATCGGCAGATCGACCCAATTGTCCGTCCAAGTGGACAGATGCATCGCATTGGACAGCGTCAAACCCTTGATGCCTTCCTCGCCCGGAGCGAGCAGCTTGGTCCCTTTGAGAATATGGTCGACGAAGTTTTGCGTAATGCCTTTATGCTGCGTACCATCGGAAGCTTTGACCGGAATTTCGCATTTCCAGCACTCCGGCGACCCGAAGCCGCCTTTGTAACTTGCGTTAAATTCCGGCTCCGGCACAACCAGCCGCCAGAACGTCATTTTCCCGTCCTCGATTACGATTTTGCCGCGGTCGCCGGTGACTTCGTACCGATTCGTTCCCGGCGCTTCGCCGGTTGTCGTAATGAACAGCCCCGTCGCCCCGTTCTCGTATTCAACATATGCGGTCACATCGTCTTCCACTTCGATGTTGCGATATTTGCCGAAGTGACAGAAAGCCCGTACCCGCATCGGCATCATATCCGTCGTCCACTGCCACAAATCGAGCTGGTGCGGGTCCTGATTGATCAGAACGCCCCCGCCTTCTCCAGCCCACGTCGCGCGCCAGCCGCCCGAGTCGTAATAGCTTTGGGAGCGATACCAGTTCGTAATGATCCAGTTCGTGCGGCGAATTTCGCCAAGTTCGCCCGAAGTAATCAGACTGCGCAGCTTCTGGTACAACGGATTCGTACGCTGGTTGTACATAATGCCGAACGCTTTGTCCGACTTCGCGGCAGCCTCGTTCATTTCGCGAACTTGCTTTGTATATACGCCGGCCGGTTTTTCCACAAGCACATGGTAACCATGCTTGAACGCCGCGACGGCTACGGTCGGATGATCGTAATGCGGCGTGCAAATCAATACGGCGTCGAACGCTTTGGATGCGAAGAATGCGTCCAAGTTGTCGAACAATTGATAGCGGTCGCCGTATTGGGAACGAGCCCAATCCAGCTTCGAAGGATCCGTGTCCACAATCGCGGTCAGCTCGCCGCCTTTGATTTCCTTCTTCGAAAAATAACCCTCGTGGCCTTTCCCCATGTTTCCGATTCCGACGATCCCGAAACGTACCTTATCCATCGTTTCCCCTGCCTCTCACAACCATAATAATTGTTAATGTAAGCATTTACGTAACAATTCCATTATACTATGCACACGTGAACAAGACAATATAAAAAAAGCTCCTATCGAATCATATTCGATAAAGATACATCCGTACCTTAGCGGATGCTTTTTTTGAAAGATCACAAAGGTGAGCCCTCGTAAATAACTTTCTAATCTTAAATAAACTATTCTATCAAGGCCATTCAAAGATGAGCGACCGCAATTCAACTGTAATTTTTTGTGATACATTTTTATCGTTAAAAAAACGTCCATCCGCCATTGGCGGGTGAACGTCCATAAGTGCAGATGTGCAGATTCGAATTAGACAGGCTGTTTGTCTTTCTCAGATATTTGGCTGAGCGCTTCTCCCGCTTCGTCCTCGAACTTATCGCGTACGGCAAGGTCGCCGATCGAGACGATGCCCACGAGCTCGCCATTCTCTACAACCGGCAAACGGCGAATTTGTTCTTTGGCCATCACTTTCGCCGCTTCATCAACCGTCGTTTCCGGAGGCACCGAAACGACGCGATCGCTCATGACCTCTTTGATCGCGGCGGACCCTTCTCTTTTCGAGGCGTAACCGCGGATAACCAAGTCCCGGTCGGTAATGACGCCGATCAGCTTCTTGCCTTCAACGACCGGAATAAAACCGGTGTCTTCCTGCTTCATTTTTACCGCAACTTCATATACATTATCTTTCAATGTGACCGTCGAAACGTCCGTCGTCATAATTTCACGCAATGTTCTAGCCAAAGGATGATCCCTCCCGTCAAAAGTTACAGCCCGCCGCCAAACCTTCTCGGCCCGGGCTGCTTCAGGAGTATCATTTCCCTTTCCCTTTGCCGCCATGCGCGCATTCGACTAGCACTTATCGGGAGTATGCATGTTCAGCCAAATAGTCTTCGGTCATCCGAATGAACAGCTTTGCCGCATGATGCATCGCGATTTCATCGATATCAAAGCGCGGGTGATGATGCGGATGCACAATGCCTCGTTCTTTATGCCCCGCGCCTACAAACATGAAACACCCGGGAATGCGTTCCAGGTAATAGGCGTAGTCTTCACCGGCCATAATCAGCGGCGAAGTGCGTGCTCCTTGCTCTCCTAGCGCTGCTGCAGCTGCCCTTCGGAAGCGTTCCTCTTCCGCCGCGTGATTGATAACGGGCGGATACCCGAGGTTATACTTAATCGCGCATTCCGCGCCGTTCATGCGGCAAGTGTATTCCGCTATATCCTCCAGCCGCCGTTTTACCTGCAATCGCAGCTCGGGGTCGAACGTTCTCACGGTCCCTTTCAGGGTAGCCGTTTCTGCGATTACATTAAAGCTCGTTCCACTGTGAAATGATCCGACCGTAACGACGCATGGCTGCGTCGGATCGGAGAAGCGGCTAACGATCCCTTGAAAGTTGACGACGAGCTGGGAAGCGACATAAATGCTGTCGACCGTCTGATGCGGCAAACCGCCGTGTCCGCCCTTGCCTTTAATTTCAATAATAAACTCATCGGCAGCTGCCATAATCGCTCCCGGCTTACAATAAGCAGCCCCTGTTTCGAACGGGGTCCACAAATGTATGCCGTAGATTACATCCACGCCCTCCAACGCACCGTCCCGAATCATCTCGATTGCACCGCCGGGCGTTGTTTCTTCCGCCGGTTGGAACAGGAAGACTACGTTCCCGGCCAATTGATCTCTATGTTCATTCATTAGTTTGGCTACGCCAAGCAGCGTGGCGGTATGCGCATCATGTCCGCACGCATGCATCACCCCGGGAACTTTGGACGCATATTCGCAGCTTTTCTCGTCCTGTATCGGCAGCGCGTCCATATCGGCTCGCAGTGCGACGGTCGGCCCTTTGGCCGCCCCTTCGATCCGGGCGACGATCCCGTGCCCTCCGACTCCCGTACGAGCCTCAATTCCCCATTCCTGCAGCAAGCTTGCGACAAACGCAGCCGTTTGCGATTCCTGAAACGACAGCTCGGGATTCATATGCAAGTATCTGCGCCATTTCACCATATCCGGGTACACCGCTTCCACGGCTTCACTCCATCTGCTCATGCCCGTTTCCTCCGCTTCCGTCGCTACAATCGCATGATACCGAATACGATCCTTGCTACTCGAATTTTATTGTATTTTATTCATTTTACCAAAAGCGGCCGTGCGATTCATCTTCGTTTTCACAAGAATTTCAAACTTTGGGCGAAACGGTGACAACACTCGATGCATTAGGCTTGCACAAGTAAGGGAAACATACTATCATGAATAAAGGATTTACCAGTGAAACCCGTTTAAGTTTTTTTCATTTTTCATGTTACCTATAAGGCGACATACATATCAGGGAGGGCTTGCTGTGATTATTGAAAACAGTGGAATTAAAGGAATGAAAAGCGATCTCGCCCATCTGGACGAAGCAATGGAGCAACTCGGCTTCGTGCGGTGGCAGTGGGAGTATTACCGGGCTACATATGACCTGAAAATCGAAGATAAAGCGAACGGCGAAGACTATTTTTTACGTGTTAACACACGCGTTGAAACCGGCAAACTGGAGTCCCCTTACGCTATTCTTAACATCGAGGACGCTTATATCGGAAGAGCGACGTTCCCTCACGGTCTGGATTATGAATCGAAAGTACCGGATACCATCATGAAGCTAGTAAACGGAAAGCTCGCAGAATTGAAAGTAAAGCTCGCGCAATAAGCGGAGGTCATCCATGACTTCCCAGCGACGAGGAACGCCTGATTTTTTACTGCTGTTTCTGACGTTTTCCTTAGTTTGCTTCGGTCTCGCTTTTGTGTTTAGCGCCGGCATGGCTTATAAACCGAGCAATCCGTGGTATTTGGCGATTCGTCAATCGATATCCATCGGCATGGGGACGGTAGCCATGTTTTTTTGCATGAATGTGGATTACCGCAAGTATCAAAAGTGGATCGCTCCTTTCTTCGCCGGCGTCGTCGGGCTGCTATTTCTCGTTCCGCTGATCGGCAAAGAAGTGAACGGCGCGAAAAGCTGGTTCTACATCGGAAGCTTCGGGCTGCAGCCTACGGAATTCGCCAAACTGGCAGTCATCATTTATTTGGCGGTCATCATCAGCAAGAAAGGCGAGCGTATTCGCGAGTTTAAGCGCGGGCTCGTCCCTCCGCTGCTTGTCATTTGTTTTGTTTGCGGTTTAATCATGCTGCAGAATGATTTGGGATCAACGATGATTCTCGTCCTCGTCGCCGTACTGATGCTCATTATCGGCGGCGCAAGCCTGAAGCATATATTCATTCTCGGATCGGTCTTTGCCTGTCTCGGCGCGCTTGCCGTTTCCGTCTATTTGCTGAACGCAGGCACGAACAACTACAGGGTCGGGCGGATCACCGCATTTTTGAATCCATGGTCCGATCCGGACCACTCGGGCTTTCAATTGATTCAATCGCTATATGCATTCGGACACGGCGGCTTAACCGGCGCCGGATTCGGACAAAGCATCCAGAAGCTGCATTATTTGCCGGAAGCGCATAACGATTTTATATTTTCCATTATCGGCGAAGAGTTGGGCTTTATCGGCACGTCTTTCTTTCTGCTCATCTATCTTGCCTTCCTCTGGAGAGGAATCATTATTGCCTTGCGCTGTCAGGACGTGTTCGGCACCTTGGCGGGGATCGGCATCGTCAGCATGATCGGAATACAAGCCTTCATTAATATCGGCGGCGTTACGAACAGCATTCCGATGACCGGCGTCACTCTGCCGCTGATCAGCTATGGCGGGACATCGATGCTTGTGACCTTAATGGGTCTCGGCATTTTGCTCAGCATTTCCCGTGAACAAAACAAGCCGGAAAAAGAACCCACAAAAAAGAGAGCCTGAGGAACGTCTTCGTTCCATCACGGCTCTCTTCTTCGATTACTTGACCCGATGCGTTTCATCCACAATCGCGGCCGTCTCTTCCTCGCGGAATGCTACGCCCTCGACTTTCACGTTGACTTCAACCACGGTTAATCCGGTCATATTTTCAACCGCATCGCGTACATTTTCCTGCAGATCGCGGCACACTTCTTGGATTTTTGAACCGTAGTTCACGATGACGCGCAGATCGATAGCCGCTTCCACTTGCCCGACCTCTACCGATACGCCTTTCTGCACGTTTTTTCCGCTTAAACGTTTGGCAAGCCCTTCGGAAATACCTCCCGACATGGCTGCGATCCCCGGCGTCTCCAGTGCAGCTAATCCTGCGATTGTCGAAACGACATCATCTGAAATCCGGATAAGACCAGTTTGTACTTCTTCGCTCATGAGGATCACTCCATTTCGGTTGGCACCTGATCCCGGAGATACCGGGTAAACAGTTGCAACAGGATTATATTTCTATTGTAATAAGTTCCAGGCCCGAAAGCAACTGGACTTAAGTACAGGCTTGCCGCGGCCCGGCGGGAACTCTCGCTTATATCGCTTTGACCGCGCCGCCGTCTACATAGAACACGGAACCCGTCATGTAGCTGTTGCGGGGAGACAGCAGGAACGCAGCCGCGGCCGCCAATTCTTCCGGCTCTCCATAACGGCCGAGCGGGATATCCTTGATCATCTCATCGCGCACCTGCTCGGGCGTTATGTTCTCCCGCGCGGCTCGCGCCGTATCCAGCTCGACGATCCGGTCGGTCATAATGCGTCCGGGACAAAGGGTGTTGAGCAATATTCCGTCAGTGCCCCACTCCGCGGACAGCGTCTTCATGAGCCCGACAACTCCGGTTCGCAGCGTGTTCGAGATGACGAGGCCGGGAATCGGCACTTTAACGGAAGTGGACGCTACCGTTACAATTCGACCGCCTCGCTCTTTCATCAGCGGATAAAATCCTCTCGTTAATCGAACGACGCTCATCAAGTTAAGCTGAACCGCGTTCATCCACGCGTCCTCGTCAAGCGACATGAAGCTGCCGCTGGGCGGACCGCCGGAGTTGCAAACGAGCGCATCCACCGTGCCGAATCGGTCTTTCGCCTGCTGCACAAGCCAACCGATTTGCTCCGGGCTGCTCAGATCCACCGCCATGCCCGCCGCCTCGATGCCGTACGTTTGCTGCAGCCTCGCCGCAACATCGCATACGGACTGCTCGTCCCTGCTGCATAAGAGGAGGCTCGCCCCTTCCGCAGCGAGCTGTTCTGCGATCGCTCGCCCAAGTCCTTTACTGGAAGCGGTGACGACCGCCGTCTTGCCTTTCAACTGCAAATCCATCGGAAAAAGCCCCTTTCCGGCCAATTTGCTTCATATTATATCGCTTCCGGCGGCCTAATTCCAATCAGAGCACTCTCCACAATATAAATGCCGCGATGGCACCCAGCACAATGACGCCCGCAGCTACTTTTAAACCGTTTCCATTTCCGTGGTGATGGTGATGATGGTCGTGATGATGATCGTGGTCATGATCATGGTTATGGTCGTGATCATGATCGTGTTCATGGTCGTGGCTATGGCCGTGACCGTGGTGATGGTGCGACTTTCCCTTTTTTTTCGTTTTATCCAATATGCCGTGATGTCCCTCATGCATACTGCAGCAGCTCCTTGTCATCGTTTTCATAACCCTCGCCGTAAAACCAAAATAAGATTTCCTAGCATTCTTTACCTATGTAGCACAATTTATGGATAATATAACACGATCTATACGGAATGAAAATACTAAAATCGAAATCTATTCTGCCAATCGATAAGCTGTGTTACATATTTACTAAATAATGACACAGTGATATGATATGTTTATTGTTTTTGCATATCGAGGAGGAGTAAGAAGTGCATATTCCTGATGGAGTCTTAGACCCGAAAGTATGGGCGTCTTCCGCCGTCGTCGCTGCAGCCGTGCTCGCCAAAAGCGTCCAGCATTCCAAACATCGGCTGGAATACCGCGCAGTTCCGGTTATGGGGGTTATGTCCGCATTTATTTTTGCCTCCCAAATGATTAACTTCCCCATACTCGGCGCGGCGACTTCAGGTCATCTGATCGGGGGAGCGCTGGCCGCCCTGCTGTTCGGATTTTGGCCGTCCACACTGATCATGTCCACCGTCATCGCGATTCAAGCAATCGTCTTCCAGGACGGCGGGATTACGGCGCTTGGAACGAATCTGCTCAATATGGCGATTATTGCGCCTGGCGTTGCAGCTTTATCCTTCCGGCTATTGCGCAGCCTTTCGTTGATCCCGCGGTCCGTCGCCGTGTTCGTCAGCGCCTGGCTGTCGGTCACGGTGCTTTCGCTTGTCGCTGCGATCGAGCTGGCACTGTCCGGCGTCGTCCCTTTCGGAACGGCGGCCAAAGCCTTGTTGTTCTGGCATACGTTTATCGGCATCGGCGAAGCCACTATTACCGTTGTCGTGATCCCTTATGCGCTTCGCTCTTCGTTTCAATTCGCCAATAAGGAGTCGATGCTGCAATGAACGGAAAAGTTCGAAATTGGTTGATCGTATCGCTCGTGATCAGCGGATTTATCTCATTATTCGCTTCCTCGCACCCGGACGGATTTGAAAAAGCAGGCGAAGAAGCCGGATACATCGAGCATGCTTCCAGCTTCATGAAGTCTCCGCTGCCCGATTACGCGATCCCGGGCATGGATTCCTGGGTTTCCTCCAGTCTTGCGGGACTGGCCGGTGTAGCCATTACGTTCGCCGTCTTCCTGCTGCTCGGCAAATGGATTGCGGGAAAAAAATGAATGCGATGCTAAACCACCCGCCGGCCCGGATCGTAACGGCCCTTCTGATGATCATGCTGAGCGTTTCTATGAAGCATACGGAAACGCTCTTCGTTATGCTGTTATTCACATTGCTGCTGATGCTTTGCTGCAAAGTTCCTGTCCGGATGTTGCGACGCCGGTTGCGGCTTGCTCTTCCTTTCATCGTATTTTCGTTCGTATTTTTCTCCTTATACGAGCAAGGATCCGTCTTCCGGCTGCTAGGCTTGACGCTTTCCATCGATGGCATCCATAAGGCGCTGACGTACAGCTTGCGTCTAGTCATTACGCTGCATGTGCTGACGCTGCTGTTTTACCGGCTCAGCATCTCCGAGTTTTTTCAAGCGCTCGTGAAGCTGAAAGTTCCCGGCATCTTCGTGGAATTAAGCTTGTTCACGCTCCGTTTCATCGACGTCATTCGAACCGAGGCGCTGCATATGCTGCAAGCGCTGAAAAGCCGGGGCTTTCGCACGCGCCGCTTTTTTTCGTTTTCCCAGTACGTGGTTCTGTCGAGGCTGCTGGGCAGTTTGCTCCTTCGATCGCTACAGAGATCGGAACGCATTTATATGGGGATGATGTCGCGAAGCTACCGGGGCGTCCCGCCGCAACAGCATATTGCGCCTTTGCTGCGGTCGGATGTACTGCTCGCGTTGGTTTGGCTTGCCCCCGTTGTGGCCGCGTTTATTTACGATAAAAGTTAGGAGATTCCCATGGAACCGGTTTTCGTCTTTAAACATGTCCGCTACCAGTATAACAAAGATCGTGCTGCCGCCTTGAACGGCATTGATTTCGAAATCCCGCTCCGTAAAAAAACAGCCATTGTAGGACCAAACGGAGCAGGTAAATCGACGCTTATCTTTCATATGAACGGCTTGTATTCATGCGCCTCCGGGGAAGTATGGTTTAAAGGAGAGCAAGTGTCAAAAGCGAATCAATCCGACCTCGTCCGCCATGTCGGCGTCGTCTTTCAAGACCCCGACGACCAAATCATTTCCATGACCGTCAGGGACGACATCGCTTTCGGTCCGACGCAATTGGGTCTGCCAGCAGGCGAAGCGTTCCGTAAGGCGGATGAAAGCATGGAGCTGCTTCATATTTCACATCTGGCAAAGCTGAACCCGCATGAACTCAGCTTTGGCCAAAAAAAACAAGTGGCGATCGCAGGCATCGTCGCCATGGATCCCGATGTCGTCATCCTCGACGAACCGATGGCCTTCCTCGATCCGGCGGGACAAAAACGCGTTCAGGAAATTATGAATTTGCTGATGGCCAAAGGGAAAACGGTCATTGTGGCGACACATAATATGCAGCTCGTGGCGGAATGGGCCGATCATGTGGTCGTCGTGAAGGATGGACAATGCCTCGGCAGCCTGACTCCGAGGGAATTGTTCTGCCAGCACCCCCACCTGCTAAAAGAAGCCCATCTGGAACTTCCTCTTGTGCTTCAGCTGTTCTCCGGACTTTGGGAAGAGCAATCCGGACCGATGCCGGTCACGATGGAAGAAGCCAGAGCGGTGCTGTCCCGGCTTCTGACAAACAAAACGGGTACCCTTTAGAGAAATCGTGGGGTATCCGTTTTATTGTATTTCCGTATTTGCCGTCACAAATCGGCTTATAAGACGGTATAAACACTCGACGGCTTCGGTAAACGCCGCGACGGATATCCGTTCATCCGGCTGATGCATACGCATCAAATCGGCCGCTTCGATACGCGGAAACCAGCCGTACACGGGTATGCCTGTCGCTCGAAACCAATAACTGTCGGAGCGACCGGGCGTAATGACCGGCAGCACCGGCAAATCATGCGTACGCCGAATGGCTTCGTAAAGCGGATCGTCCGTCGGCGATAACGTCGGCGGTACCAGTTCCAACATGTCGCAGCCCTCGTGAGATGTCAGCCCCAGCTTGCGCAGTCCCCGGCTTAGGGTGTGCTCTATCGGGTCTCCCGGCAGCGCATGGCAAATCAGTTCAAATCGGCCGGGAAATTCGGCGCTCGGTCTGATTTGAAAGAGATGGTAGAACATCTCATACGAATCGAGCGTATGGGGACTGCTTCGTTGCAGCCAGCGCGTCAGCCACTGCGCTGCAGTGCTCCCCTGATGCGCTGCCACATGACCCGCGAGACCGCCGGCCATACGTAAAAACGCTCTATATGGCTCTGGAAGCCCGCCATTCATTCGAAAATGCTCGCAGGCGTTAACGCTTGACGCCGGCAGCAGCAGCCTTGCATATCCTTTTTCGCCGACCTGGCACAACGTGTAACGGGTGCGGCCAAGGCGAATCTCCCAGCCCCCGCCTTCATTGAGCACCCAGCGGCATCGCCGAAGCTCCGGACAATGGTCGCGCAGCCAGCGGGTTCCCCAGGCCGAACGCGTCTCTTCGCCTGCCGTTGCCGCCCACACGACGGTTCGCGCAAGCGGCGCCTTTTCCAGCAGCAGCATCACCGACCACCATACGGCGGCGAGCCCTTTGCAATCGACTGCGCCTCTTCCCCATATGTATCCTTCCGCCGCTTCCCCGGACAGCGGGTGCCGACTCCAGTCGCCGATGCTGCCCGGTTCCGCCGTATCGAGATGCGAGAGCAAGAGCAGCGCATCATCGCTTCCTCCCTTGAACGTTACGACCAACGAGCCGAAGCCCTTCTCCGGCTCTACGACCTCGGCCTGCCATCCGCGGTTTTTGGCACGCTGGAACAGCCAGAGGGCAGCTTTGGATTCCAAACCTGCCCCTGCGGTCGTATTGATTCGAATGAGCTGCTGCAGCACCTCCAAGCCTTCTCGAACGGCGTCCTGCATCGCCGTCATGCCTGAACGGGCTCCGCCTTTACGGTAAACTGCACTTTTCTGCGGTACGTAATCATCCGTGCCGAGTTCATCACGACAAACAACGAAGCGATATTGTGTATGATCGCGCCCATTACCGGCGAGATCAAACCCAAAACGGCGAGCGCGATGCCGACAACGTTAAAGCCGACGGCAAAGCCCCAAATGTTTTGCCGGATCAGCTGCATGGCCCGGCGGCTGATCTTCAGCACTTCCGGCAGCAGCTGCAGTTGGTCGCCCATGAGCGCAACGCCGGAAGATTCGATGGCGATATCGGTGCCTCGGCCGGCCATCGATATGCCGACATCGGCCAGCATCAGCGCCGGCGCGTCGTTCACGCCGTCGCCGACCATCGCCACGACATGGCCTGCCTTCTGCAATTCGCGAATATACTCCAGCTTGTCTGCGGGCAGGAGCGCGGAGCGCACTTCATCAATGCCCGCCTGCCGCGCAACAGCCTGAGCGGCCGCCTCGTTGTCGCCGGTCAGCATGACGATGCGCCGAATACCTTCCTGCCTCAATCCGGATACGGCGAACGATGCCTCGGGACGCACCGTATCCGCAATGGCGAAGCCTCCGGCGCACTCGTGTCCGACGATGACGACAAGAGCGGTTCTCCCGAACTGCTGCTGTTCCGATATGAATCTTCGGGCAGCATCTGAAGCGTCCGCATTCAATCCGGCTATAGCCGAAACGACTTTTTCGTTCCCAATCCATACGTCCGTACCGGAGATGACGGCATGAACCCCCGCTCCCGGCATGGAAGTAAACGAGTCCGTTTCTTTGGGTTCGAACCCTCCGTTCTCTTTCGCATAATCGACGATGGCCCGCGCCAACGGATGCTCGGAATGCTGCTCAACCGCTGCGGCCCATTGCAAGACGTCCGATTCCGCCTGATCGCCGAAAACGGCAAATTCAACCACTTTCGGCTGCCCCGACGTAATCGTGCCTGTTTTGTCTACGCAGACCACATCCACCTTGCTCAGCGCTTCGATCATTTTGCCGCCTTTGATCAGCACCCCGCGCTTGGCCAAATTGCCGATGCTCGCTACGGCCGCTGTCGGCGTAGCCAGCACCAGGGCGCAAGGACAGGCGATGACCAGGATCGTCATCGTTCGCACGATATCGCTTGTCGCGAGCCAGGCAACGGTCGCGACAACGAGGATGAGCGGCGTAAAATATTTCGCGAATTGATCCGCAATTTTTTGCGTCGGTCCCTTGCGTTCCTCCGCCTCGTACACGATTTCGATCACTTTTCCCATCACGGTGCCGGAACCGATCTTCTCCGTTTCGATATGCAGGGAGCCGTACTCGTTGATCGTACCCATCAATACGGCATCTCCCGGCTGTTTATCGACAGGCAGCGATTCGCCGGTCAGCGCGGATTGATTGACGGCGCCCTCTCCCTTGACGACTTTGCCGTCGACGGGAATCCGTTCTCCCGCCCGCACCCATACGACTTCCCCGGTCCGGATGTCATCCGCGTCGATCGTCTGCCAAGCTTCATTGCGCCAAACGGTAGCGGTATCCGGCACGAAGTCCATTAGCTGCTGCACCGCTTTTCTCGTCTTGGCGAGCGTGATCTCTTCCAAAAATTCGCCGATGAACATCATCAAAGCGACCAGCGCGGCGGCTTGGTAAAATCCGAGGTAGGCGCAGCCTACGATCGTAATGACAACCATAATTCCCGCCGTAATCGTTCTCGTCTCCAGAATGGCAAGGAGCGACTTGTACGCGATAATGCCGCCGCCAAGCAGCATGGGAATGAAAGCGATCGTAAAGCCGAGCCAATCTTCCTGCCCCGGAATCGCGGACAATAAAATCGTCGCCAGCATGAACGACGGCAAAAACCAAATCCATATTTTTTTTATCGTTTCCATCATAAGTACTAACCCCCGCATTCCAATAACAATTATAAGGTCTGGCTCATCTCCCACCATACGTACAGCGCGAGGCAGACGAGGACGATGACTGCCGCGGTAATTCGGTAAAACAAACTTTTGCCGCTGATGCGTTTCCGTTGTGCTCGCCTTTCAGGCATAGACTGTTGTCCTCCTTCTAAAGATTCGTATATGCTTCTTTCGGATCGACGGATTTGGAAATGATCCCCTGCTTGTACATCCAATCGGAAACCATTTTCCATTGCTCTGCCGTTTGCGGCTCGTAGCTTCCTTTATCCGCGGTCATGAACGGAAGCAGCAGCTGCAAGCTGGCCAATTCCGTCTTGCCCTCCAAGGGGAGCTCAGTAGACTCCTGCGAAATGAGCATGACCGACGCTTTTTCCGTATTGTCGCGGGTGTACTCTTCTCCTTTGCGGACGCTTTCGATAAACGCTTTGATCGGCAGTTTATTGTTTTTCGCGTGATCTTCGCTTGTTACGAGAAACATCCCGCCTATTGCCGGAACCCCGTACTTGACCGGTTCGAACGTTTTCGCTTTGAAACCGTTTTTATCGAGCAGCAGCAGATCGCGGTATACCGAAGCTTTGCTGAGCGCGGATACTTTGTGCTGAAGCAGCGCGTCTATACCGTCAGACCCGACATTGACAAATTGAACCTTGCTGCCGTCTCCTCCTGCACTCTCAACCATCGCTTTGACAACGGCCTGCTCCGTCGCGTCTCCGGAATAGCCGACCTTCATCTTTTCCAATTCTTTCGGCGATGAAATGACCCCTTCAGCAGCAATGACCGCGTGCAAGTCAGAAGGGATTACGGCTGCGACCGATACGACGGGAAGGTTGTCCACCCGGGCAGCGATAAGCTGCGCCTGATCGACCAGCGCGAAATACGATGTTCCTTCCGCTACCCTTTTGAGCGATTCCCGCGTGTTCGGCGCCAAATCGATCTTCACTTTCAAGCCTGACTTTTTGTAATAGTTTTGAAATTGCGCTGCGATAAACGGCGTATGAATCGAATGCGGCGGCTCGCCGAGCGTCAATGCCATCGGAATCGGATCGTTCCACTGCCGCGGTTTGACTTCCTCGCAGGACGTATGCGCTGTCAGCAATAAAAAAGCAAGTGCAGAAAAAATAATCCGAAACGCAAAATGAATCCGAAAAACAATTTTCACATCTTTTCCCCTTATGGCCCATGATTAATCGTGCTACGTTCTCAACATATTATACTACGAAAAGAAATTTTTTACAGTAAGAACCTGCTCCTTAATCCGCTCTGAAGCAGTGAGTTTCCTAATCGCCTCCAACATAAATAACGCCGGTTCAACACAGGCAAAAAACGCTTATTTCCATTTCCAATCATAACGTAACGAATGCCGGAGCTTTTAGTGCAACCGTTTTCTAAAATTTATTGGAAATGTAATTTTTTTCTGGATGATGCTTTATATGCTTTTTTTTGGATATATTTTAATGTACACTATGGAAATGATATTTTATTGAGGTGATGGAATGTGAAGCGTTACGGCTTTACGATCGGATTGATCGGAAGCTTTATTCTTAGCGGCGTGGCGCACTATGTCGGCGCTCCCGTATTCAGCTCGACCGTGCAGTTTCTGATCGCTTCGCTGGCGATCATCTTCGTCGCCGGTTTTCTGGGCAAAGCTACGGAAAGCGTAGCCCATTATGCGGGCGAGCGGATGGGGGGATTTCTGAATGCGACGTTCGGCAATGCCGCCGAACTGATTATTGCGTTTTTCCTTGTCAAGGACGGGATGTTCGATGTGGTCAAGGCGAGCATCACCGGGTCGATTATCGGAAACATGCTTCTCGTTCTCGGGCTCAGCGTCCTGATCGGCGGTTTGAAGTACAAGGAGCAGCGTTTCAACGTCAAGCTGGCCGGACACAGCGCTTCCTTGATGATGCTCGCCGTTATCGCTCTGTTTATTCCTGCGTCCTTCGCTCGCAGCTTTACGAAGATGGAAACGGCGAACCTTAGCATCATCGTCTCCGTTATTCTCATTATCGCGTATTTGCTCTGGCTGTTTTTTTCCATGGTCACGCACAAAAACGAGCTGTCGGACGAAGTCGTGGAGCACGGCGAACCCGCCTGGTCCAAAGGCACCTCCGTTCTCTTTCTCATTGTGGCTACCGTTATGGTCGGGTTCGACAGCGAATGGCTTGTCGGCACGCTGGAATCGTTTAGCCATCAATACGGCCTATCGGAGCTGTTCGTCGGCGCGTTCCTGATCGCTATCGTCGGCAATGCCGCGGAGCACAGCGCCGCCATCATCATGGCCCGCAAAAACAAGATGGGCGCGGCATTCGAAATCGCGGTCGGCAGCTCGCTTCAAATTTCGTTATTCGTAGCGCCTGTATTGGTGCTCGTTTCGTTCTTCTTCGGAAAAACAATGGATCTCGTGTTTACGTCCTTCGAACTTGTCGCGATCGGCGTTGCCGCCTTCATTGCCAAGTCGATCTCGCAGGACGGGACGACAACCTGGTATGAAGGCGTGCTGCTGCTGGTCGTCTACCTTATCCTGGGCATCGCGTTCTTCCTCGTGTAGCCTCATAGCGCACACTTGGTTCGACCGGCTATCTCGGACAACCGAACCGCATTGTCACGATACATAAGGCTTCCGATCGAAACGGACGCTAAAAAAAAATAAAAAGTAGTCTTCGTCATCGAAGACTACTTTTTATTTTGCTCCAGTGCTTCATAAAGCTGTGCGAGGTTCCGCTCCAGCTTGATCATAATTTGCTTGCCGGACGACTCCGAGATAAGCTCCGCGCGAATAGCAAAGTCAATCTCCCGGGACAACCCGTACATTTGCGTATCTAATACCTCTTCATACAGAGGACATTGGCGCGTGGTCAAGTTTTCCATTTGTACTTCGATCAGCTTTTCGATCTTATCCGCGTCCTCCTGAAGCAAATGGAGCGCCTTTTGCGATAAGCTGAGCAGCACATCCGACGACATGTTGCTTCCCCCCTGTATACCCTTGGAGTGTCGGCAACTTCAGCGCCCTGGCTCCCTCCCGGTTTCCCAAGGACGAATCGTTGATGCCAACCTTACTCCATTAGCTTTATATTAGACGAAAATCGAGGAATAAACAAGTCACCCGAAGCTGAAAAAGGGCATTTTCGCAATGCGAAAACGCCCGTCTCTTGCATAAAGCCTATTAATCGACAATGCTGTTGAGCTCCAGGCTGTACTTGGCGAACACTTCAGCCATCGCCTTCTTCGCTTCGTCCGCGTCTGGACCGTGAACGTGCAGGTCGTATTTGCTTGAAGTGAGCAGCGTCGTGAACAATCCCAGAATGCTTTTCACATCGATGAACTTATTATCGTACTGTAAAACGATGGACGATCTGAATTTGTTAGCAGTTTGTGAAATCTCCACAATTGCAGCGTTGTTAGCGTTAGTCATACAAAATTCCCTCCAGGCGTCGAGTGACGCAAAAATAAAAAGTAAATCGCTTTCTTACGATTATGATACATTGGAAAATGGGATCACGCAATACTATTTTGCCTCCGGCGGCGTTACTTCAAGTTTTCCGGATTCAATCCTTCCAGGTCCGGAATGACGAATCTGCCGTCTTTGCGGATCAGCCGGTCGTCAAAGTAAATTTCGCCCCCGCCGAATTCCGGCCGCTGAATCAAGACAAGGTCCCAGTGCACCGCCGAGCGGTTCCCGTTATCCGCCTGCTCATAAGCTTGACCTGGCGTAAAATGCAAGCTGCCGGCGATTTTTTCATCGAATAACGTGTCTTTCATCGGGTGCAGGATGTACGGGTTGAAGCCGAGGCTGAACTCTCCGATGTACCTTGCCCCTTCGTCCGTATCAAGAATCTGGTTCAGGCGGACCGTATCGTTCGATGTAGCCTCCACGATTTTCCCGTTCTCAAACCGAAACGTAATATTTTCGAACGTGACGCCGGAATTGACGGAAAGTGTGTTGTAAGCGATTGTCCCGTTCACGGAATCGCGGACAGGCGCGCTGTATACTTCTCCGTCGGGTATATTACGCCGGCCGCAGCATTTCACCGAACCGATGCCTTTGATCGAGAAGGAAATATCGGTTGCCCCCGGCCCGACGATACGCACGCGATCGGTACGATTCATCAACGCTTGCAGCGGACCCATTGCTTCGGACATTTTCGCGTAATCCAAATTGCAGACATCAAAATAAAATTGCTCGAATTGATCCGTGCTCGTCCCGGCCAGCTGTGCCATTGAAGCGTTCGGGTACCGCATGACGACCCACCGCGTATGTTTCACACGCTGCTCCTGATGAACTTTTTTACGGTAAATCCGGTTAAACTGACTGAGCTTTTCCTCGGGCACATCGGACATGTCGCTGACGTTTTCTCCGGCGCGGATGGCGACATAGCAGTTCATATCCTTCATGCGCTGCCAGTCCATCTCAGCCCAATGCTCAAGCTGCTCCGTGGTCGCCGAACGCAGCACGGCCGCACGAACGGCATTATCCACCAGCTCCACATACGGATAACCGCCCCGGGCATGCACCTCTTCCACGAGACACTTTACGATTTCTCTTTCGGAACCGATCATCTCGATCAGCACTTTCTCGCCAGGCTGAACGTTCAGCGAGTAACCTACGATGTTTTGCGCCAACTTTTGCAAACGGGGATCACGCATAATCCATAGTCTCTCCTTCAAGGACGAAAAAAATTTTATATTCCGGTTTTGCTTGATTTGAACCATCGTTCCTTAACAAAATGGCTTACGAGCAGCAGCACGATGAAAATCGCTGCAAGGATCATCAGCCTGCCCTTGTAGTGTCGAAAATGCAGCAGGTCATGACCGATCATCGATTCTAGTAAAATCACCGGCGCTTTCCCGATCAATGTCCCGATCATAAAATGCAACGGACGCACCTTCATAACCGCAGCGCTCAGGTTAATGACCGAAGACGGCAAAACCGGCAGCAGCCGGATAAGTACCATGTACAGCAAGCCGTGGCGCTCCAGTTTTTCGTTGAACTTCTCAATGTAGCTATATTTGGCCAGTTTTTTTTGAACCCACGACCGCCCGAAGTTTCTCGCTGCAAAAAATACGATCGCTGCGCCTAAACAGGAAAATATGTAATTCACGGCGAAGCCGCCCCAAAATCCGAACAAAAGCACATTCACACCCGCAACGACGAAGAACGGCACAAACGGAAATATGGTTTGCAGCATGACTAGCAGTGCCCCGGCCATATGCCCGTACCAGCCGAAGGAATTCAGCACATCGGATATGTGCCGGACACTCCAAACGGTCAACGCTCCCTACCCCCTTATCTCAAATCATGATGTCCGCAATACGAATCATTGTACCAGAAATTTCGGCTTGTCACGAATATTATACGTCATGATCCTGTACTTGACACGTTAATCTCAATCTTATAGAATAAGAAGTCGAGTATAAGCATGCTTTTCTATGAAAACGCGCGCTTATAAGTGGAAGTTTGTGTCACCCTCTGTACAGATTTTGTTGCCGGCAGGACCGCGGCTGGTTCTTCCTGATAGGCGCTAGCAAAATCGGGCACACGCTTCACGCGAAAATGCCAATAAACCATATTCATGACAAAGGAGCTTACCATACATGTCACGCTACACTGGTCCTAAATTTAAATTGAGCCGCCGTCTGGGCATCTCCCTGAGCGGTACCGGCAAAGAATTGAAACGCCCTTTCCCTCCGGGACAACACGGTCCGGGACAACGCAAGAAGCTGAGCGGCTACGGCGTTCAATTGCAAGAAAAACAAAAGCTTCGCCATATGTACGGCTTGAACGAAAAGCAATTCCGCAACCTGTTCGACAAAGCAACCAAACTGCAAGGGATTGCCGGCGAAAACTTCATGTTCCTGCTTGAAAGCCGTCTGGACAACCTGGTATACCGTCTTGGTCTTGCGAACTCCCGTGCAGGCGCACGTCAGCTCGTTTCCCACGGCCACGTAACCGTGAACGGCAAAAAAGTCGATATCGCTTCCTACCTCGTAAAAACCGGCGATGTAATCGGTCTTCGTGAAAGAAGCCGCAACTTGACCGTTGTTAAAGAAGCGGTTGCTAATCGCAACTACTTGCCGGCTTACCTAGAGTTCAACGACGCCGCTCTTGAAGGCAAATTCATCCGTATGCCTGAGCGCTCCGAGCTTGCTCAAGAAATCGATGAAAAACAAATCGTCGAGTTCTACAGCCGTTAATCTTAAACGAATCGAAAAACCTTGGTTCTTCTTCCGAAGAGCCAAGGTTTTTTTTGCTTGGTTATACGAATTTGGCCAAATAGTAATTCCGCTTGCCCCGGCGAATGACGACAAATCGTCCTTCCAGGCAATCGTCTAAGCGAATGGTCTTTTCCAGTTCCGTAACGCGCGTACCGTTAACAGAAACGGCGCCGCTCTCGATATCTTGACGGGCTTGGCGTTTGGAAGGAGCCGCCTTCACTTCAAGCAGCAAATCGATCAGCCCGATTTCCGCACCGCCGGCAATTTCCGTCGAAGGCACGTCTTTGAACGCTTCTTCGATCTCGCTGCCGGACAGCGACTGCACGTTGCCGCTGAACAGCACTTCGGAGATGCGGATCGCGCTGAGCGCGGCCGCTTCCCCGTGTACCAGCTGCGTCACTTCTTTCGCCAACACGCGCTGCGCTTCGCGCTTCTCCGGGCTTTCTTGAACTTGCCGTGCCAGCTCGTCGATTTCGCCGGCCGGCAGGAACGTAAAGTACTTGAGAAACTTCACGACATCGTTATCGTCCGTATTGATCCAAAATTGATAGAACTGGTACGGGGACGTTTTGCTCGCATCAAGCCAGATCGTGCCGCCCTCCGTCTTGCCGAATTTCGTTCCGTCGCTTTTTGTCACGAGCGGCATCGTTAGGCCGAACGCTTGACGGCCCGATGTTTTCCCGATCAACTCGAGGCCCGCCGTGATGTTGCCCCATTGATCGCTTCCGCCGATTTGAAGTGTGCAGCCAAGGTCTTCGTTCAATTTGTAGAAATCATACGCCTGCAGGATCATGTAACTGAACTCGGTAAAAGAAATGCCCTTCTCCAGCCGCGAGTCGACCGAATCTTTGGCCAGCATGTAATTGACCGTGAAGTTTTTGCCGATATCCCGCAAAAAACCGATCACGTTCAATTCTCCAAGCCAGTCGTAATTGTTGACGATTTGCGCCGGGTTGCCTGCCGCATCGAAATCCAGAAAGCGTGATAGCTGTCGCTTCAGCTTATCCGTCCACTGCGCCACGATATCGCGCGTATTCAGCGTTCGTTCCGATGCCTTGCCGCTCGGATCGCCGATCAGACCGGTTCCCCCGCCGACAAGCGCAACCGGCACATGGCCGGCCAGTTGAAACCGTCTTAATGCCAAGATCGGCAAAAGGCTTCCGATATGCAGACTGTCTGCCGTCGGGTCGAACCCGACATATAGCGTGACTGGCTCCTCGCTTAATTTTTTGGCCAATCCTTCGCGATCCGTCATTTGATTGATCAAACCGCGGTACTCCAGCTCTTGTACAATGTCCATCTTTGCTTCGTTCCTTCCTCCGAATGATGTTTGAAAACGCAAAAAAGCCTTCTGATCCGAAGGGACGAGAAGGCTGCGGCTCGCGGTACCACCCTAATTAAAGCCGAAAAATCGAAAAATATGATAGTTTCCCTTTTCCGATTCCCGAACTTTCACTTTGACGGATAAGGGCCGTTAACCCGGAAGAAGCTACTAACGACAGCGGCGCGGTCCTATACGGACCGGCACAAAGCAGCGTTCCCTTCCCCTGCTCCGGACGGTAATTCGGCCAGGTCATGCACCGGTTTGCACCTGCCACCGGCTCTCTGTAAGCATGGATTCCTGATCCTACTGTGAGTCCATCGACGCATTTTGCGATGATTTCAAAGCTATTTATATCACAGCCTCATTTTGCTTGTCAAACCGTCAGCAATTTATCACCTTGCTTTCGGTGTTTCGCATGTACGCTTTATGCTATAATGACGTAGGAATGTTTTCAAAGTCGGGAGGATTTTGCATTCATGGGTGAGGAGAAAAAACAAAAGAGATATATAAAAATTTTGAAGGCGACCGGCAAATACATAGGTTTGACGATCAAATGGTGTTTCATTATCGGCGTGATCGCGGGCTTTCTCGGAGGCGGCGTCGCCTTTGGCTACGTTAGTGCGCTCGTGAAGGACGATCCGGTGCGTGACAAGGATTCGATGATGGCGCAAATGCAGGATAACGCCTTGACCGGTTTCGTATACTTCCGCGACGACACCGTTATCGGGCAGCTCCGAACGGAGGAAGACCGCAGGCTCGCCGGGATCAACGATATTCCGCAGCACGTGCTGGATGCCGTCTTCGCCATCGAGGACAACGACTTTTATAATCATCCGGGCATCGATATTAAAGGAACGCTGCGCGCCGTCGTCCAGAAGCTGCTCAGGGAAGACGTGCAGACCGGGGGCAGCACGATTACGCAGCAGCTCGCCCGCCGCGTATTTCTGACCTTGGACAAAGCGGACAGCCGCAAAGCTAAAGAGATCTTCCTGTCCCTCCGCATGGAAAGGCTCATGTCTAAGGAAGAAATTTTACTGGCTTACCTGAATAAAATTCCTTACGGAAACGGCTCTTCCGGCTACAACTTGTACGGCATCAAGGCGGCGGCCAAAGGAATTTTCAATATCGACGATCTGAACCAGCTCAGCATAGCGCAAGCCGCGTATTTAGCCGGCGTACCGCAGCAGCCCAGCAATTATTCCACGTTTACGGGCAAAGGCCAGTTCGACGGAGCGGCTTTCAAGCGCGCGGTAACCAGACAGCAGCTTGTATTGCGGCGTATGCTCGAAGAAAATAAAATCACCGAGCAGCAGTATCAGGAAGCGCTGCAGTTCGATCTAAAAGCGTCGCTCGCCGAGCCGGCCAAAAAAGCTTATTCCACCTATCCTTATCTCATGATCGAAGTGGAAAAAGAAGCCGCCAAAGCGCTGGTGAAAGCGCAGGATCCGAAGCTTGATCAGCAAAAAAATCCGGAGGCGTACAACGAAGCGATTAAGAATGCCCAGGCGCAATTAAGCCGGGGTGGTTATCACGTATACACAACCATCGACAAAGACATCTACGATTCCATGACGGAAATTGCGAAAAATGAGAAAAACTTTACGCCGGACGACCCAACCAAAGGAGTCGAGCAGATCGGTGCCGTAATGATGGATAGCAAGACGGGCGCCATTCTCGGCATGATGGAAGGCCGCGATTTCTTTATCGAGCAGCTCAATCATGCGACACAAGCATACCGTCAGCCAGGCTCCACGATGAAGCCGATCGCGGCCTACATTCCGGCAATCGAAAAAGGAGCCATCGGGCCGGCGTCCATTATTGACGACTCGCCGATCGTTCTGAAGGACGGAACCAAAGTCGGCTACCATATCCCGGAAAACTGGGACGACGGCTTCCACGGCCTGATTACGGCGCGGCGCGCCTTGGATCAATCGTATAACATCCCGGCGATCAAGCTGTTCCTGGATGTCGTAGGAATCAAAGAAGCCTGGGGATATGCGAATCGCATGGGCATTACGACAATTACGAAAGACGACTACATCGCCCAGACCGGCGTAATCGGCGGTTTAAAATACGGTGTGAACGTTAAAGAATTGACCAATGCCTATGCAACGATCGGCAACAACGGCGTCTTTAACGAGGCGTTCATGATCCGAAAAATAACGGATTCCGACGGAAAAACGATCTATGAGCATGAGCTGAAGCCGAGTGTCATTTTTTCCGAGCAAACCGCTTATTTGATGTCCGACATGATGAGAACGGTCATTACGGCCGGGACGGCAACCGACCTCATGAAAAGCTTTAAATATTACGGAAAAATGCCGATCGTCGGCAAAACCGGTTCCACCCAGGACGATGCGGACGCCTGGTTCATGGGCTACACGCCGGATATTACGCTTGGCGTTTGGGCCGGCTACGATATGCCGATTCATAAACTTAGCAAAAAAACGGGCGGGACGAATCGCGCCAAAAATATATGGGCCCTCTCTATGAATGCGGCCATGGAGAAGCATCCCGAGTTGTTTCCGACCAAACAATTCAAACGGCCCGAAGGGATCGTGGAGATGACCGTGTCGAGCCTCTCCGGGAAACTGCCGAGCGAAGCGACAACGAAAGCCGGCAAGCTGGTCACCGATTTGTTCAACAAAAAGTTCGTGCCGACGGAGGAGGACAATGTGCTTGTCCGCCTGCCGATCATTAAATATAACGATATCAATTACATTGCGCAGCAGGGTACCCCACCCGATTTCATTCACGAACGGACGGTGATCAAGCGGGAAAAATCGCTCAGTGACGTCTTCGCGCAAATCGCCAGCATCATGGATCGGCTCCCTGCGGATCGCAAGCGTTCGCTAGATTTCTACAAGCCAGCCGACTACGATCAGGATGCGCCGACCGCTACGGATCCACGCACGGATGATGGCAAGCCGCCTGCTGCCCCGACAACGGTCGCGGCAACGAACACCGGCGATACAAGCATCATTACGTTCCAGGCGAGCGGCAGCGCGGACACGGTCGGCTACCGGTTGTATCGCTCCGTCAATCACGGTCCTTTCTCGCGCGTAGGCAAAGCCGTTGTCATGGCCGGAGATGAGACGAAGTTTACCGATTCGGTCGCGAATGGAGGCATCTATGGCTATTACGTCACCGCCGTGGATGTAGCCGGCAAAGAATCCTTGCCGAGCAAGGCCGCTTACACGGACGGCTCCATGATGGATCTGCTGCTCATGACCCCTGACGAGTCGGGCGTCCTTCTTCCGTCGGGTACAACCGGCAGCACGGGGAACAACAACGGCAAACCCGGCACGGGCAACACAGGCAGCGGAACGCCGAACAATCCGGGCGGCTCGGGCGGAAACGGCAATAAAGATTCGAAACAAGCCCCTTCCTCTCCCACCGGGCTTTCGGTCAAAGTCGAAGGGAAAGAACTTCAGTTCAAGTGGAAGGCCAATGGCGAAAAGGAAAATGTAAAACAATATACTGTTTACTACAGCGACAAAGAGAACGGCAATTTCTCAAAAATCGGCAGCACCGGCAAGTCGGAATATAGCTACTCGATTCCACTCGAAGGATATTATAAAATAACCGCAACCAACGAAGCTGCCGAGTCCAAACCGTCTGCTGCCGTAAGGTACAAGAAATAGCTGCGGGTTTCGGCCGAGGCTTTTGCGAGAAGGATCGACCGGAACGCTTGCTTAATGCATCGGCCGAAACCATTTATGAACGTTAGATGCATGAAAAAAGCCGTGCGCTCAACGGTGATGATGAGCGCACGGCTTTTCTAATATTATAATGGCATTAATCCTCGATCGTCGACAAATCACCTGTTGGCAAGTTCAGTTCCCATGCTTTCAGCACGCGACGCATAATTTTACCGCTTCTCGTTTTCGGAAGTTTATCCTTGAATTCGATTTCCCGCGGCGCCGCATGGGCGGACAATCCGACTTTTACAAATTTGGCGATATCGGCTTTCAGCTCTTCCGATGGCGTATACCCTTCGCGCAGAGCGATAAACGCTTTAATAATCTCGCCGCGCATCGGGTCCGGCTTTCCGATGACGCCGGCTTCCGCAACCGCCGGATGCTCGACCAGCTTGCTTTCAACCTCGAACGGACCTACACGTTCACCCGCCGTATTAATAACGTCGTCAATCCGGCCCTGGAACCAGAAATACCCGTCTTCGTCCACGTATGCCGAGTCGCCGGAGATATACCAGCCCGGAATGCGGAAGTATTCTTCATACTTGGCCGGGTTATTCCATATTTTGCGCATCATCGAAGGCCAAGGCGTTTTGATCGCAAGGTTGCCCATCCGATATGGCGGCAGCACATTGCCGGCATCATCGATAATAGCCGCTTCCACACCCGGGATCGGCTTGCCCATGGAGCCCGGACGAATCGTCATGCACGGATAGTTACAGATGAGATGGCCACCGGTCTCCGTCATCCACCAAGTGTCATGAATGCGTTGACCGTACACTTTCAATCCCCAACGTACCACTTCCGGATTTAAAGGTTCTCCGACGCTCAGTACATGACGCAGCGATGACAGGTTGAATTGCTTTACCGTCTCATCCCCCGCTCCCATCAGCATCCGGAACGCAGTCGGTGCGCTGTACCATACCGAAATTTTGTACTTCTCGATCGTATTGTACCAATCCTGCGGGCTAAAACGTCCGCCGCGGATAACGTTGGTCGCGCCATTAAGCCAAGGTGCGAAAATGCCGTACGACGTTCCCGTTACCCAGCCCGGGTCAGCCGTACACCAGTATACATCGTTTTCCTGCAAGTCTAACACGATGCGACCGGTGTAATAATGCTGAATCATGGCGTTATGGACATGGAACACGCCTTTCGGCTTGCCAGTCGAACCGGATGTATAGTGAATCAACAGCCCGTCTTCGCGGTCCACCCACTCGATGTCAAGCTGGTCGGAAGCAGCCGCCATTTCCTTATGGAAATCAACTTGTCCCTCGGACAATGCGAGATCTTCGCCTACCAGGATCACGTGTTTCAAATGCGGTAAATCCTGTACCGGCACGCGTGGCAGCTGTGAAGGCGTCGTTACGATCGCTACGGCTTCACTGTCCTCCAGCCGGTCTTTAACCGCCGTCTCCATGAACGCCTCAAACAGCGGACCGACAACTGCGCCGATTTTGATCGCACCGAGCAGCGAAAAGTAAAGCTCCGGCGTTCTCGGCATAAAGATGAACACGCGGTCGCCCTTGCCGATGCCCTTTTGGCGGAGAACGTTTCCAAAACGATTGGACTGCAGTTTCATGTCCTGGTACGTATACTTCTCATCCCTGCGGTCGTCGCTGTAATACAGTGCAATTTTATCGCCGCGGCCGGACTCGGCATGCCGGTCAATCGCTTCATATGCTGCATTGACTTTTCCCGTTTTTGACCAACTAAACGATTCCTCGACTTGCTTCCAATCGAACCCGGCGCGCTCTTCCTCGTAGCTTTTCAAATTCGGATTCGTCGCTACGGGCGCGATGCTTTCTACATTGGATTGATCCATGTCTCTATACCTCCTGAGCCATTTGTTTACATTTTGTCTGAAACGCTTTCATTTCCGATGTGTTAAATTTATGTGACGTTCTCGTAGTATTATACCACAAGCCTTTTTATTCGACTATTTTTTTGTTATGCTAGAAATGCGAAGCTCTGGAAGGGAGACCAATCGTAAATGGAGCATTTGAAAATATTTCAATCTCGCGTTATCTCCCACACTCCGAACGATCTCGTTCTTGAAGGCCCTGTGCCGTCCGACCGCCTGCGTAGCTATACGATGCATCCGGATTTAGATGCGTTTCGGCGCCCGAAGGAGCAGTTCGAAGCGTTAATCGAAATCGCGGAGCTCCCGGAAGGCCGTATCATTCTCGCGCGGAGCGAGCAGCAGATCGTCGGCTACGTTACCTTCCATTATCCGGATGAGCTGGAGCGATGGTCGGAGGGCGGAATGGATGATTTAATCGAACTCGGCGCTATTGAAGTTGCCGACGATTACCGTGGACTTGGACTAGGTAAAAAGATGATTCAGCTTGCTTTCGAGGACGGGCAACTAGAAAACGTCATTACGTTTACGACAGAATATTACTGGCACTGGGACCTGGAAAAAAGCGGGCTCAACGTCTGGCAGTATCGTGAGATGATGGAAAAACTGATGAAGAGCGTCGATATGGTATGGTTTGCAACCGATGATCCTGAAATATGCTCCCATCCGGCCAATTGCCTGATGGTACGAATCGGGAAAAACGTTCCGCTGTCTTCCGTCGAGCAATTCGATCGCGTACGATTCCGTCAGCGGTTCATGTATTAACATAACGGTTGCTGCGTCAGTTATCGTCAGCAGGGGGCATGTGTCCATGAATTCGAAAACATTGTTTATTTATGATGAAAACGAGACCGGGTACCGGTTTAACGATACGCATCCTTTTAATCAAAAACGGCTGGTGCTCACCGTTGATCTTCTCCGCAAAGCAGGCGCGCTTCCCGATTCATACGTGAACGCGCCGACGAGTGCCAGCAGGGAACAGCTGCTGACCGTTCACTCGGAGGAGTATATACAAGCGGTAGAAGCGCTCAGCTTCCCTTCGCCGGAAACCGCTGCGCTTCATGTCGCAGGCAAATACGGGCTGGATACGGAAGACACGCCGTTCTTCCCTCGCATGCACGAAGTAACCTCGATGGTCGTGGGCGGATCGATCGGCGCCGTAGAAGCGGTGCTGTCCGGCGCGAGGGAGCATGCCCTTCATCTCGGCGGCGGACTGCACCACGCGCTTCCAAGCAAAGGCGCCGGCTTCTGCGTTTACAACGATGCTGCGGTCGCGATTGAATATGCAAAACGGGTGTATGGTGCACGCGTTCTTTATATCGATACCGACGTGCACCACGGGGACGGGGTCCAATGGACCTTCTACACCGACCCGGATGTGTGCACTTTTTCTATTCATGAAACCGGGAAATATTTATTCCCCGGAACCGGCGCGGTTAGTGAACGCGGCGATGGAAACGGTTTCGGCAAGGCGATCAACGTGCCGGTAGAGCCTTTTACCGAAGACGCGTCATGGCTCGAGTGCTTCGAAGAGGTATTAGCGAAAGCGGCGGCACAGTTCAAGCCGGATTTGATCGTCTCGCAGCACGGATGCGATGCCCATGCGTTCGACCCGCTCGCGCACGTCCACTGCAGTATGGATGTGTATCGTGACATGCCGCGATTCATCCACCGCTTGGCACATGAGCATTGCGGCGGACGCTGGGTCGCGCTCGGCGGCGGAGGCTACGACATTTGGCGCGTTGTGCCGCGGGCATGGAGCTTGCTCTGGATGGAGCTGAGCGATCATCCGCTGATCCGGGAGCTTGAGCGCAAGCCGGATCTCGCGCTGCCGAAATCTTGGCTGGATGAATGGCAGCCTCATAGCGAAGAGGCGCTTCCGCGTACGTGGCTTGATCCTGTAACCTCCTGGACGCCTATGCCTCGGCGGGAAGAGATCGAATTGAAAAACCGGCATACGAAAGAACTCGCGATGATGTACTTATAAATCCCCTATGCCCACTGGGGTGTTTCTAACCCCCTAAAGTGGCTTTCAACCCCCTAAATCCCCCTTCATAAGGGGGACCCCAGGCGCTGCGCCCTGGACCCGCTTTTATCGTTGGCCGTGGGAAGGTCGTTTTCAGCTTCGAAGGGACTTTATAGGCAAGGAGCGCGTCAGTAACCTTGTCTTTGTTCCAAAGCGTGAGGTTACACGCTTCCAGACTGGTGTTCTTACGTTAAACACAAGTAATGATACTTCAACTGATACGAAAAAAAGCTGCGAATGGCTAATGCCGTTGCAGCTTTTTTGATTAAAAGGGATTCGCTTGGAATGAATCTCATAGTCGCGCTAGGCTGCCCATTCGATGAGCCCGCTCCAAAGTCGCCCACAAGCGGATATGATTCGCCCGGGTGTGCTCAGCTCCCCCCGACATGACAAGCGTTGTTACTTCATGATAGCTTCAGCTTGACTGAACGATTCTTTTAAATAAGAGAAAATTTCTTGATCATCAAAAGCCAATAAAATATTCATCATTCATGCTTACTTCTCTGTACTATATCGTGTAAATCAGTTCTCCTATCTTGCGCGGGGCCGAATAATAGTAGCTATTGTAAGTATCCGTTCATTCCGGCGCCTTCTTAAGCTATCGGTGTACCGTTAGGGACGGGTGAATCCGGCTTCAACAGCACGACATCCCCTTCCTGCGGAACCCCGCCTATGACCAAAACTTCCGATTCGAAGCCAGCGATGCGTCGAATCGGAAAATTAACGATAGCGGCTACTTGAAGACCGACCAGTTGCTCAGGCTCATATCTTTTCGTAATTTGAGCCGACGAGCGTTTGATCCCGAGTTCACCAAAATCAATTTCCAATTTTATAGCCGGCTTTCGCGCTTCCGGAAAAGGCTCCGCTTTTATGATCGTACCGATTCGAATGTCCAATTTCAAAAAATCCTCGATCGATGCCATTCCTTATTACCTCGCTTGTTATCATTGTAATTTACAGACTGCGCTGCTGACTCAAAGTTATGAATAAACATAAAACGATAGCCAACTGTTGTACAGGGAAAATTTAATTGAAAGCGGAATTGTCCCAGCCTTCGACCGTCGCATATCGGCGAGCGGTAAGCCGAATCTTCTCTCCAAAAAAATAAACCTGCATCCAATGATGGACGCAGGCTGCATACCTCTAATTAAAATTCGATCTTCGACTCGATGAACGTCTTCAGCTCGCTGATCGGCATCCGCGTTTGCTCCATCGTATCGCGATCGCGAACGGTCACTTGACCGTCCTGTTCGGACTCGAAGTCGTAGGTGATACAGAAAGGCGTACCGATCTCGTCATGGCGGCGGTACCGTTTACCGATAGAACCGGACTCATCATAGTCGACGAGGAAGTGCTTCGACAGCTCGGCGAACACGTTGTGAGCGCCGTCGGACAGCTTCTTGGACAGCGGGAAAATCGCCGCTTTGTACGGTGCCAGCGCCGGATGCAGATGAAGTACGGTACGGCTGTCGTCGCCTTCCAACTGCTGCTCCTCGTAGGAGTCGATCAGGAACGCAAGGGTTACGCGGTCGGCACCGAGCGACGGCTCGATGCAATAAGGGATATAACGCTCGTTTGTTTCTTGCTCAATATAGTTGAAGTCTTCGCCGGAATGCTCCATATGCTGCTTCAGGTCATAATCGGTACGGTCCGCGATGCCCCATAGTTCGCCCCAGCCGAACGGGAATTTGTATTCGATGTCGGTCGTCGCATTGCTGTAGTGGGATAACTCGTCATCGGAATGATCGCGCAAGCGAATACTGCCTTCGCTCATGTTCAGAGACAACAGCCAATCGCGGCAAAATGCGCGCCAATATTCAAACCACTTGAGATCCTCGCCCGGCTTGCAGAAAAATTCCAACTCCATTTGCTCGAATTCCCTCGTACGGAACGTGAAGTTCCCCGGCGTAATTTCGTTGCGGAAGCTTTTACCGATTTGCCCGATCCCGAACGGCAGCTTCTTGCGCATCGTCCGTTGTACGTTTTTAAAGTTTACGAAAATCCCTTGCGCCGTTTCCGGACGCATATATACGACGTTGGCGCTCGATTCCGTAACGCCTTGGAATGTTTTGAACATCAGGTTGAACTGGCGGATGTCCGTATAGTCGAATGCGCCGCAATCCGGGCACACAATATGGTGCTCGCGGATCAGTTCCATCATCTGATCGAACGTAAGGCCGTCGACGACCATTTCAATGCCTTTTTCCGCGAGTGCATTTTCAATGATTTTATCCGCACGATGGCGCGCTTTGCACTGCTTGCAATCGATCATCGGGTCGTTGAAGTTGCCGACATGGCCGGATGCGACCCAGGCCTGCGGATTCATCAAAATCGCCGCATCCAAACCGACGTTGTAGGGCGATTGCTGAATGAACTTTTTCCACCAAGCGCGCTTGATGTTATTTTTCAATTCCACGCCGAGCGGGCCGTAATCCCAAGTATTCGCCAAACCGCCGTAAATTTCGGAGCCCGGAAAAATAAAGCCTCTGTGTTTCGCCAAAGCGACGATCTGATCCATCGTAACGGATGCCATATGTATATTCTCTCCTTCGATATAAGCTGCAGCTGCTGCAGAGGGCTACAGTCGTTTAAGCATTTGTTCCACGATGCGAAATGAATTATTGGATGCCTCAACCGTAAACTCGGCAAAATTAACGTGCGCCGACCCATCCGCCTTGTCGGACATGGAGCGGATCACGACGAACGGCACACCGTTCATGGAGCATACTTGCGCAACCGCGGCCCCTTCCATCTCGGTGCAGGCACCGTTCAGCTCGTTGTATAGCACGGCTACCGTTTCTCGGTTTGCAATGAACTGGTCTCCGGAAAGCACGCGGCCTTCCTTCACTCGACCGGAGAACAGTTCGCCGCTTACTTCTTTCGCCAGCTCCCGGAGCTGCGGATCCGCTATGAACAGGGATGTCTTCTCATAAGGAATCGTTCCCCGCGGAAACCCGAGCGCCGTTACGTCCATATCGTGCTGCATGCATTCGGTCGAAATGACGATATCCCCCACATTCAGCTCGGGATTGACCGCACCGGCCACGCCTGTAAACACGATGGCGCCTGCGCCATACGTATCGATCAACAGTTGCGTCGTCACGGCAGCGTTCACTTTGCCTACGCCGGATTTGCAGAGGACGATCGTTTTTCCGTGAAATTCGCCCTCATAAAACGTAATGCCCGCCCGTTCCGTTTCGCGCACCCGATGCATATGCTCATGAAACAGCTCGATTTCTTCTTTCATAGCGCCGATGACGCCGATGGTACGATAAGTCAAACCATTGTCCCCCCTAGAACAAATCCCCCAAAAGTGAAGTGAACCCCCAAAGCTAATTATTTTTGGGAGAGCCCCCATTATCCACAAACATTGTCTTCGTCTAATTTCCTAGACAACAAAAGAAAGAGGCTCACGCTAGCGTTGAGCCACCGAATTTCTATGAATGACTTCATGCGGCAACACGACCTCTGTCAGCTCCGAAGCATCTTTGGATTCCTTGTTCATCAGCTTCGTCAGGAGCCTCATCGCCACCGCACCGATATCGTACATCGGCTGGGCAACGGTCGTCAACTGCGGACGTACCATGGACGCCATCCGGATGTTGTCGACGGCAATGACGGACATGTCTTCCGGCACTTTAAGGCCGTTATCCTGCAGCGTATGGATCGCGCCGATCGCCATTTCATCGTTGGCGGCGAAGATGGCTGTCGGACGCTCGTCCAGCGCCAGGAAGTATTTGGTCACCTCAAGGCCGGATTCATACCGGTAATTGCCGACGCGAACATAATCTTCACGCACCGGAATGCCGGCAGCCTCGAGCGCTTTTTTGTAGCCTTGGTAGCGGGCGAAGCCCAGAGCGGGATCTTGAAGCGTTCCCGAGATCATCGCAATGCTGCGGTGCCCTTTCTCGATCAACAGCTGGACTGCGTCATACGCCGCTTTCTCGTGATCGATGTCGACGGACGGAATCGTATGCTTCTCGTCTGCGGTCGCGCAGAGCACTACCGGAACCGAGGAAGTTTTGAACGCCTGGGTGTGCTCGTCCGTTATCGTGCCGCCCATAAAGAGGAGCCCGTCCACTTGCTTCTCGAGCAGCGTGTTGATGACGCGAATCTCCTTCTCTTTCTTCTTATCGGCGTTGCAAAGAATAATATTGTAATGATACATGTTAGCGATATCTTCGATCCCTCGGGCAACCTCGGAGAAAATCGAATTGGAAATGTCAGGGATGACTACGCCAACCGTCGTTGTCTTTTTGCTGGCGAGCCCTCTGGCCACGGCATTCGGCCGGTAGCCCAACCGCTCGATGGCTTCGAAAACTTTTTTACGTGTTTGCGGCTTCACGTTCGGGTTGTTGTTGACAACGCGCGATACGGTTGCCATGGAAACACCTGCTTCTCTGGCTACATCATAAATTGTCACAGTCACGGACATTCTCTCCAATGTTTATCATATTTATTAATGCGAACAGGTCATCATTTAGCCTTATCATACGACAAAATGCTCCACTTCGCAACGAATTTGGGTTCTTCCTACGATTAATAGTATCAAATAACGCCAAAAAAGCCAACTGCAAGGCAGTGGCTTTCAGAAATCATGGGTACTTAACGAGCGACTGGCAATCTGGGACAATCGTTTTCGGACATCGGCAATCCATACTTCATCCTGCAGCGATTGTGCCAGAAGAAGCAAATCGAGCAGCTCGTTGATACGTTCATCGATAATCATCTCGACAGGATCTGCGGCGCGTTTTTTCTCCGTAACCTTCACCATCAAATGCGCGATTTCGCTAACGTCCTGGAATTGCAGCAGCTGTTTCCCGGGCTTGCTGCCGAGCGTCCCGATCAGACTGGTGAGATCGGGCTTTACTTCAGAGAACACTTCGCTGCGGCTGCATGAATCGCAGGAGAAAATCGGCACGTTTTCAATTTCCACTTTGTTTTGATAAATGACGGTACGAAGACGGATGATCATCGCTTTGCCGCATTTGCATTGCTTCTGCAACAAAAACCACTCCTTTAGCAAGAAACCGAACGTTACTTAAGTAGAATTATTCTACTTCCGTCTTGAATCTCCTGCCGTCTGGAGGCTAGTAAAATTTAGCACCGGATCGGCGCTCAAACCGCTTTTTGCAAACCGGCAGCGACGCCAGAAGCATCGCAAGCGCAGCCCCTATCCCATCGTTGCGAATGTCCATCACATCCGGCGTCCGCCCCGGGACGAAGGATTGATGAAACTCGTCGGTCACGCCGTACAGCATGCACAGCAGCACAACGACAAGCTGGATTTGGAACGTCAGCCGTTTCGGGCGAATTCCCCATAAAAAAGTAAGCGCAAGGATAAAGTAGGAGATAAAATGACCCCAATCAAAGCTTTCCATCATCGGCACGAAGCGGCGCACCTCGTCCAGCCAACCGCCTACATCGTCTCCCGTACGGGAAGACAAATAAAAGATGACTGCCATCCATAGAACGGACGGCAACCATGAAACGATGTTTTTCACCTGAAAGGCAGCCCCTATTGTTTATTCTTGATATAATTGGCCAGCACATCGACGAATGCTTTGGTGAACGCCGGGAGGTCCGGCGGTCTGCGGCCCGAGACGATGTTGCGGTCGACGACCGCTTCCTCGTCCACCCAGATCGCCCCTGCATTTTCAAGATCGTCTTTAATGCCCGGCGTCGAGGTCATTTTGTAGCCCTTGCATATTTTCGCGGAAGCGAGCACCCAGCCGGCGTGGCATATATGCGCAATCGGCTTTTCCACCTCGTGGAATTGTCTCGTCAATCGCAGTACGGATTCATACCGTCTCAGCTTGTCCGGCGCCCAGCCACCTGGCACATACAAGCCAATATAGTCTTCCGCGCTCACTTCGTCCAGCGCATGATCGGTTGTCAGCGGCACCCCGTATTTGCCATGGTACACGGCTTTGGACTTCGGCCCGGCCAAATGTACTTCCGCGCCGGCTTCGCGAAGCCGCAGCACCGGGTACCACATCTCCAAATCCTCAAACTCTTCATCTACGAAAGCAAGCACTTTGTAACCTTTCAGTTCCATCGTATGTTCCCCCTTACGTCTCCATGGTTACCTGATACGCCAGACATCAGCCATCTGCGTAAAGCCCGGCTGCCCTTGTCTCTTCCGCCAAGTCCGCTTGAATGAAACGGCTGAGCACATCCATGACCTTCTGGCTGCTCGGACATCGCGAAAGTTCGTTCCATATGTTGTCGCCATCGCTGTAATGGCTCTGAAGCAAGCTGTTCTTCACCCGCAAAATCGACTGCACCGACATGCTCAGCTCCGTGACGCCGAGCGCAATCCAGACCGGCAGAGCCCGAATGTCGCCGGCCAGCTCGCCGCATACGCTTACGTGCTTCCCATAGCGCCTCGCGCCTTCAACCGTCATGCGGAGCATGCGGAGCACCGCCGGATGAAACGGATCGTACAGGTGCGCCACCGTTTCGTTCATCCGGTCGACCGCCAGCACATACTGAACAAGATCGTTCGTGCCGATGCTGAAAAAATCGACTTCCTGCGCCAGCAGTTCCGCAATCATGACAGCTGCCGGCAGCTCGATCATAATACCCACTTCCAGCTTATCTCGGAACGGGAGACCGTCCGCCGCAAGCTCGCGCTTGGCTTCGGCCAATATTTCATTCGCCCTGCGAAGCTCGTCTAGCGAGGAGATCATCGGGTACATAATCTGAATGTTGCCGTAGTGGCTCGCCCGCAAAATCGCCCGCAATTGCGTCTTGAACAAGTCGACGCGGTCGAGGGAGATGCGGATGGCGCGATAGCCCAGCGACGGGTTCTCCTCTTCGGGCAGTTCCAAGTAATCCAGATGCTTGTCGCCGCCGATGTCGAGGGTGCGAATAACGACCCGCTTTCCCTCCATCCGTTCCGCCACTTCTTTGTAGACCGCATACTGCTCTTCTTCCTGAGGAAAATTGTGCCGGTCCATGTATAGAAATTCGGTCCGGAACAATCCGACGCCCGACGCTCCGTTACGGATCACTTGCTCGAGCTCCTTGACGGAGCTGATGTTGGCCGCAAGCTGAAACGGCTGGCCGTCTTCCGTCTCCGCGGGCAAATGTGCGAGCTGCTGCAGCTGCTCGTGCATCGCTTTCCAATTCTCGCGAAGCTTTTTGTATCGGTCGATCACATCTTCCGGAGGATTGACATAGACCAGCCCCGCATCTCCGTCGATGATCAGGAAATCGCCGCTTTGAATCGGAACTTGCAGCTTTCCTTCGATGCCCAGCACGTACGGAACGCCCATAGCACGCGCCATGATGGCCACGTGCGACGTTTTGCCTCCGAGCATCGTAACGAGGCCAAGCGCTTGGTTCACGTCCAAATGCACCATCTGGGACGGAGACAGCTCTTTGGCCACAAGCACATAAGGCTCGTCCTTGGGCGGCAGCGTCTCCTCCAGCGCTCCAAGCAAATGCTTGAGCAATCGGTTGCCGACATCTTTAATGTCGAGCGCGCGTTCCTTCATGTACGTATCGTCGAGCAGGTCGAACATATTCACGAACTTCTCGATCGCTTCCTTCACAGCGACTTCCGCCGCTTTATATTGCCGCTGCATGATGCCCTGTACTTCGTTCATAAAGACAGGATCGTCCAGTATGGCCAGATGCGCGTCGAAGATTTGCGTCTGGTCTTCTCCGATGACGTTGACAAAGTCCTGCTTGATTTGTTCGATTTCCACCTTGGAATGACGAATTCCGTCATACAGCCTCTCGAACTCGTAAGCAAGATCCGTGACGTCGATGAGCTTTTCGGGAAAGTCCCATTCCCAGGTTGGAATGACGAACGCTTTGCCCATTGCGATACCGGATGAAGCTCCTATCCCCTCAACCATGCGTGCTTCCTCCCCCTGTGACGGCATTTTTGAGTACAACCGACATGACGGAAGCTTGGCCTTTCTTTACCGCCTTATACGGCGCGAAGCTCCACGATTTAACCATATCGGCATTTGTAATAATCATCGGGGTAGCAAGCGATGTGCTGTTCAGCTTCACCTTTTGCAGGTTAAACCGAACGAGCAGCTGTCCCGGCTCCACCTCGTCGCCTTCTTTGACGTACGCGGTAAAATATTTCCCCTGCAGCTGCGACGTATCGATCCCGATATGAAGCAGCACCTGCAGTCCTTCCCGCGTTTCAATCCCGAGCGCGTGCAGCGACGGATATATATGAACGATTTTTCCGGCGACGGGCGAAACGAGCTCCCCCTTTTCCGGAAGAAAGGCGACGCCGTTGCCAACCAGTTTCCCGGCAAAAATTTTATCGGGCACTTCTTCGAGCGAAATCATGCGTCCCTGCATCGGTGAACTGAACAGCACCTGGTGAATATCCTTGCGGATCGTCTTCATGATCTCTTCCCGGATCAGCTCGGAATACGTCCCGAAGACGACCTGCACGTTCCCGCCGCCCAGACGGATGACGCCCGCCGCTCCTAGAAGTTTGAGAGCCGCCGTGTCCATCTGCCGGTCGTTAACCAGCGTCAGACGCAGCCGCGTAATGCACGCTTCGATATTCTTGATGTTTTCTTTCCCGCCGAGCGCCTGCAAAATGAGCGGTGAACGATATGGAATATCCCCTGCCCACTCTTCCAACTGCGATCCTTCTTCACGGCCGGGCGTCGGAATACGGAAGCGGCGAATCGCAAAACGGAACAGCACGTAGTACAATAGCCCGTACGCAAGACCGATCGGGATGAGCAGCATGCCGTTCGTTGACAAGTGCAGATTGATCAGAAAGTCAATCGCTCCCGCGGAGTAAGAAAAGCCGTGATGAATATTGAGTGCATAGGCAAGCCACATCGATAAACCGGATAACAGCGCATGGATAAAAAATAAGTACGGCGCCACGAACAAAAACGCAAATTCGATCGGTTCCGTTACGCCTGTCAGAAAACAGGCAAAAGCCGCGGTCAAAAAGGTCGCGCGGATTTTCGGCTTCAAATCTTCGCGGGATTCCTGAATGATGGCGATGGCAATCGCCGGAAGCGCGAACATCATGATCGGATATAAACCGGCCATGTAAATGCCCGCTGTCGGATCGCCGGCGAAATATCGCGGCAAATCGCCGAACACCGGATTGCCTTCCGCATTATATGCGCCCAGCTGAAACCAAAAAAAGTTGTTGAATACATGGTGCAAACCAGACGGAACAAGCAGCCGGTGAATCACACCGTATAAAAACGTTCCGAATCCGCCCAGTCCCAAAATAAAATTCGTTAACGCTTGCATGCCCGACTCGAGCATGGGCCCGATTTGAATCATGATACCCGCGAGAATGAAAATGACCAGACCCATAAGCAGCGGCACCATCCGCGGTCCGCCGAAAAATTGAATGGATTCGGGCAATTGAATATGTTTCACGCGGTGGTATATAACCGCTGCAATCAGTCCGATTAAAATGCCTCCGGGAACGCCAAGCTGGAACAAATCGCCCATGTAATGTTCGACGGATACGGTAAACATATAGTGACCGATCAGCGCAGACATCCCGGCGATTCCGGCATTCTCCGTTAGACCCAGAGCTACGCCGACAGCGAAGATCAGAGGCAAGTAAGTGAAAATCGTCGTGCCGCACATCAGCAGCAGTTCGCCCACTTGCGGGATATGCATCGAATCCCATGGTAAATTTCCGAGCCGCAGCAAAATGGCCGCGACGGGAAGCGTGATGGTCGGCAGCATCAACGACCTTCCTAGCTGCTGCAAATTCCCCATCCAATTCAAATAACCGTTCCTCCTTTCCCTATAACGATGGTAAGCGCATAGCCGTTATTTGTCAAACGAATCCGCTATGTATGAAGCTGTTTATTGGAGCTCGCGCCTTACGCGCAATTCTTAAAAAAACGACGGGCCGCTAGGCCCGCCGCTTGCTGGGGATATACGCTAAAACAAGATTAAAATTGGTAACGGTTCATGCTGCCCATACCGAATTGACTTTGTGCCGGTTGCACGGAATCTGCACGCAAGTAGGCGTCATGGCCTTGTTGGTTCCCACGGTAGTTCGCCGTGTGGAACGCCTGCGGGTTAGTCGCTTGCATATACTGTGCCGATTGATTCGCAGTTTGATTCCAATTGGAAGCGGAAGACGCGCCGAACTGGTTGCCGAAAGAGCTGGCGCCCATGCTGAATTGACTGTTCGTCGGCTGAGTGGAGTCCGCACGCAGGTAAGCGTCATGGCCTTGTTGGTCACCGCGGTAATTAGCGGAATGGAAAGACTGAGGGCTGGCATATTGAGATTGCGCATACTGATTTTGGTTCATGGAACCGATGGAAGTACCGTAGGAAGATGCGCCGAATCCTGTTGCGAATTGCGCAGGCTGCGTGGAATCCGCACGCAGGTAAGCGTCGTGACCTTGTTGGTCGCCACGGTAGTTAGCCGTATGGAAAGATTGCGGGTTTTGATAGTTGCTGTACTGGGAAGAAGCGAACTGTTGGGTGCCGAACGACTGGTTGGTCATAGACGGGTTGTTCAGGGATTGGTTGTACTGGGATTGTACCATCCCTACCGGTTGGTATTTCGTTGCCAAACCGCGATTTTGCGTGTTTGCAAAACCTGCACCGGCTTGATTGGAAAAGCTGTTTTGTTGGAAATTTTGGCTGTACATGTAATAAATCCTCCTCGAGGTATTAGAGAAGTCTTCCGGTTCACGGTCCATGTTTTATGCAAGGTCCGATCCTTTCCAGAAGCCTTTCTTATTGTCTTCAAGGAGGATTTATTTTATAACAATACAATCAATAACTTTTCGAACGGAGCAGATCGGAAAACTTGGGCCGGTATGCGGCCTATGTTATTCCCTTCATATGCCGTAGCAGCGTTTCGGCGGCTTGCTTCGGGTCCGCCTGCCGCGTGATAGCGGATACGACCGCTACGCCGTCGGCGCCCGCCGCTATAACCTCATAGCTGTTGTGCGGTTGTATGCCTCCGATCCCGACCATGCAAACATGCGGCCAACGGTCTTTTATTTGCGCAATCAGCCCCGTACCGATCGGCGCGCCTGCGTCTCCTTTGGTTAAGGTAGCGTATACAGCCCCTACCCCCAAATAATCGGCGCCTTGTTCCATCGCCCATTCCGCCTCTTCCATCGTCCCGGCGGATACGCCGATGATTTTGTCGTCACCGAGCAGCTTGCGGGCTTCCCGGGCCGGCAAGTCGTCCTGCCCGACATGTACGCCGTCCGCTTCAAGCAGCATAGCTACATCGACTCGGTCATTGACGATAAACGGAACGCCGTACTCTCGGCACAATTCCCGAAGGGCGGCGCCTGCTTTGAGCGTATCGCGAAGCTGGGCTTTCTTCTCTCTCAACTGCACCATGGTCACGCCGCCGCGCAGCGCTTCGCGAACAGTATGCAGAGCGGATTTCCCTTCATATTCCGCAAGATCGGTAACCAAATAAAGCGGCAAAAGGTCACGCAGCTGATCCTTGAACATTACTTTCCTCCAGGCAATAAGATCGAGTCTTCCACTTTGATGCAGCGGTCCATAATGACTTCAAGCCCGCCCGCTTTTGCGATCTCGGCCGCCTCTTCATTATAAATGCCTAGCTGCAGCCAAAATACTTTCGCTTTGATTTTCACCGCTTCCTCGGCCACCGGCAAGACTTGATCGCTGCGGCGAAACACATTGACAATATCGACCGGTTCCGGAATATCGCTGAGCGACGCATAGCACGTTTCGCCCAGAATCGTTCCCGTTACCATTGGATTGACCGGGATGATCCGGTACCCTTTCTTTTGCATCGCTTCCGATACCATGTAGGACGTACGATCCGGTTTATCGGAAAGTCCGACGACCGCCACGGTCGCCGCACTTTTCAAAATATTCCGGATTTCGTCTCTCGAAGGGTTTTCAAATGGCATACATATAACCTCCTTTATGATTTGGCCGCCTCCGTGTAGCTTAACGCCTGTCTTCCCATCGCTTCCCAAGTGGCAATGAACCGGGATTTCTCGATCTTCCGCTTACCGGTCAGCGGGTCGTTGACGTAGACACTTTGTTCGTCATAGCCGACAATCAGTACCGCGTGCTCCATAAACGTAGTTTGAATCGGACCGAGGTCCGTGTCCCACGTCATCCATTTCTCCGGAACTTGGTAATCGATCGTGGTCCACGCGACGACAGGGAAGCCTTCCGATACTTGACGCTCAAGCTTCGAGAACGGCTCGCGAGTCAAATCGACAGCCGAGGGGACATACTCCTTCAGCAGATCGAACAGTGCGGCATGATAAATGCCAAAGCCTTTGGCACTACCCGTAATCTCGCCGACGAACCCGATGTTCGGATTGCCCCAATAAGCGATCGTCCCGTCCTTATTGTAGCGGATCGGAGTCGAATCCCGCTTCATCTCGGGAAGAAGTTCCATCTTCGATTTGTTGACGCCGTAATATTGCAGCAGCATCGTAAGGCTCGTCAGCTCGCAGCCGGAAGGCAGCTCCGGCTTCTGAAAAACGAGCGGCGCTTCCAGCATCGCCTTTTTCGGCAGCTCTTTCAGGGCGGGTGCCTGCGCAACGCGCGCCGAAGATGTTACAGCGTCGACAGTGGCAGACGCCTCGTTATTCTCGGCATAAGCGACCATTTCGTTTTCGCGAAACCATTCCCGTCCCGTTATTTTACCGTAAAGCAGCACGCCGAATACGGTGCTTGCAAACAGCAGCCCGGCGATGAGCAAGTAACCGAACGCGACTTGAATGCCTTTCCATAAAACGGTCACGGCGTTTTCACCGTCCTCATAGCATTTCTACGACGAAGTCTATTCCTTTACCAATTCAATTTGCGCCCCAAGTGACAGCAAATGGTCAAAATATTGGGGGTACGATTTAGCGACATGATGCGCATCGTTAATAATGAGCCCCTGCTCCGAACGGAGACCGACGATCGTGAGCGCCATAATGACGCGGTGGTCGTAATGCGCGTTGATTTCGACGCCTCCGGCGACGCCTTGGGGACGGCCGCGAATGATAATTTCGCTTTGTCTTTCCTCGACGTCCGCCCCCGCTTTGCGAAGCTCCGTTACGAAGTCGGTTATGCGGTCGCACTCTTTATAACGCAAATTTTCCACATTATAGAAGCGGGAGGTCCCTTCGGCAAATACGGCAGCGGCTACCATCGCGAGTACGCCGTCGGTAAAATGATCCCCGTCGAACTCGCCCGCCTTCAGCGTTTGATTGCCGAGCACATGCACAACGTCGTTCTCATGCGTCAAATTGACGCCCATGGCGCGGAGCACATCGACAACGGCCCGCTCTCCTTGTTTGCTGTTCTCAGCCAGACGGAGCACCTTCACGTCGGAATTCGTCACCGCCGCCGCAGCCAGAATCGCTGCCGAACCCGGATAATCGCCTTGAACCACATACTCCTGAGGCGCGTACTTTTGTTTGCCCGGAATTTTGTAGTACATCAAATCGTCCGACGCCTCAATCGTAATCCCGGCTTGAGCGATTACTTCGAGCGTTTGCCCGACAATGACTTTCGATTTGAGATCGTGCAGCACGGTAATTTCCGTATCCTCTTCCAGCAGAGGCGTCATGAACAGCAGTGAGCTTAAAAATTGCGAGGAGACGTTGCCCGATACCGTGATTTTGCCGCCGCGCGGATGACCTCCGCGAATCGTAATCGGCAGCTTCCCTTCGTTATGCTCGACTTGAACGCCCATTTGCTGCAGCGAATCGATCAAATCGTCATGCGGTCTTTTGCCGAGCGAATTCGGATATGCGTTAATAAACGTCACTTCGGGACAAAATGCCGCGGTCGACATAAGGAAGCGAAGCACGGCTCCGGCGTTGCCGACGTTGAGCTCTTTCACATGCTTCGGATGTTTGCCGAAGCCGCGAATCGTCATCTTCGTATCGTCTTCCTGCACGTCGGCGCCCAAATCACGGATGCAGCGCCGCATCGCATCGCTGTCTTCGCTGTGCGCGGGATAGTACACGGTGCTTGTTCCATCGGCAAGCGCTCCGATCAGCAGGTAGCGCGTCGTGTAGTTTTTCGAGGATAATGCGTTGATGGTGCCTTCCAAGCGGCCCGTAGGCTTCACTACTGCTTTCATGACTATGTATCTCTCCTTATGTGTTAGAACGTTATTGCAACCTTATTCGACAACGGGAACGGGTTTCCTCTTTCTTTTTCGTTATCGATTTGACGTCGACCCCGGACCCGGATTGAGGTCGTTTGACAGACCGCCCGATACTTCATATGATGAATAAATGACCGATTTAAGGTACAAAAGGAGGCCTTTTACCCGCATGCACTCGATTATGCCCGAAGAATTGAAGCAAAGACTCACTAACGGCGAGAAGCCCGATATTATCGATGTAAGGGAAGACGAAGAAGTTGCGTTTGGCATGATTCCCGGCGCAATCCACATTCCGCTCATGCAGCTTCCCGAACGGCTGGCCGACATCCCGCAAAACGGGGAAACGATTCTGGTTTGCCGCAGCGGCAACCGAAGCGGCCGTGCTTATGAATATTTAACCGCGCAAGGCTTGTCCGGTCTCAAAAACATGACCGGCGGCATGCTGGAGTGGGAGAAGCTTTAAGCTTCTCCTCTCGGCAGCCGGCTCACGATCAAATCTACTATGACTTCAACCGGTTTATCTGTAGTATCGATGGTAAAGTCGGCAAAGTCGTAAGCATGCTTGCGTTCCTCCAAAATACGGCGTACCCGTTCCGCAGCGTTACCTTGCAGCAGCGGGCGGTTCTCGTCGTTGCCGACTCGCATGATAATCGTCTCCTCCGTTGCACGCAGTGCGATTACGAACCCGCTCGTTTTCATCGCCTTCCGATTTTGCTCCGCCAATACGGCGCCGCCGCCGGTTGAAACAATCCGGGTTTCCCCCTGAAGCACCGACGCAATCGTCTCGCTCTCCATTTTACGGAACGCCGGCTCGCCCTGTTCCGCGAAGATGGCGCCGATCGTGGTTCCCGCCTTCTCTTCGATGACCGCATCCGTATCGACAAACGTCCATCCGAGTTTTTCGGCTAGCGCTTTGCCTACCGTCGATTTCCCCGTACCCATCGGTCCAATGAGCACGACATTTCCGCCATTCAACAAAATCACCTCTTACTTTGCGCATTTGTCGATCCATGCGCTTATCCTATTTCCGGGCGTAACATTTACAAACTTACCCTTTATCATAACACAGCTTCCCGAGTGTGAATAGAAACTTTGTCCAAATCATAAGATGGATGTGAATAATTTCCAACGTGAACAGTCATGATGTTACTATAGTTTATTTTTTCTATGAAAGGAGATCTCTATATGTCTAGCGCCATGTCCCGTTCCCAACCGAACGTTCCGCATCCGGCCGAAGCCAGACTCGAGCAAATTCTGAATCCGAATCACCCGCTGTGCAGAGATGATATCGTATGGGCTCTGGAATATATTAAAAAAAAGGTGACTGAGGAAGATCCGAAGTTAATGGATCTGCCCCAGCCACGCTTGATGCAAAATTTTCGTTATTTTGCCGACATTTCTTTAATGCTGATTCAACGCCGAAACGGATTCGATCAAGAAGCCGACCGGCTGAAAGACTGGGTGTACGAAGCCGCTTACGGCCTTCACTCTCACCGTTCCCCCGGCTCAGCCAAAAAAAACAATTAATCGTTCATCCACTGGAAGTGGAATGTGCCTTCCTTGTCTACGCGCTTGAACGTATGCGCTCCGAAATAATCGCGCTGCGCCTGAAGCAGGTTGGCCGGCAAACGCTCTGTACGGTAGCTGTCGTAGTATGCCAAAGCGGAAGCGAACGCCGGTACGGGCACGCCGCGCGTTACGGCAGTCGCAATGACGGTTCTCCATGCATCCTGATAGTTCTCCACGACGTTCTTGAAATATTCGTCAAGCAGCAGGTTTTTCAATTCCGGTTTGCGGTCGTACGCATCCTTGATGTTTTGCAGGAACCGGGCGCGAATGATGCAGCCGCCGCGGAAAATCATCGCGATGTTGCCATATTGCAAATCCCAGTTATATTCTTCGCTTGCGGCGCGCATTTGCGCGAAGCCTTGCGCATAGGAGCAAATTTTGCTCGCGTACAGCGCTTGGCGAACCGCTTCGATGAATGCGGTCCGGTCGCCGTCGAACGCCGCTTGCTTCGGTCCGTTCAACACTTTGCTTGCGGCCACTCTTTCTTCCTTCATTGCGGAGATGAAGCGGGAGAATACCGACTCGGTAATGATCGACAGCGGCACGCCGAGGTCAAGCGCGCTTTGCGACGTCCATTTGCCCGTGCCTTTTTGGCCGGCGGAGTCCAGAATGACGTCCACCATCGGCTTGCCTGTCTCCGGATCGTACTTCGTGAAGATGTCGGTCGTGATTTCAATCAGGTAGCTGTCCAGCTCGCCTTTATTCCACTCGGAGAAAATTTCATGAAGCTCCTCGGTGCTTAGTCCAAGCACGTCCTTAAGCAGCTGGTAAGCTTCGCAAATAAGCTGCATGTCTCCGTATTCGATGCCGTTGTGCACCATTTTCACGTAATGGCCGGCGCCGTCCGGTCCGATATACGTGCAGCAAGGGTCGCCGTTTACTTTCGCCGAAATGGCCGTCAAGATCGGCGCTACGAGCTCATAAGCGTCCTTTTGTCCGCCAGGCATGATGGAAGGTCCTTTGAGCGCTCCTTCTTCGCCGCCGGATACGCCAGTCCCGATGAAACGGAGGCCGTGCGCTTCCAGTTCTTTGTTGCGGCGCTGCGTGTCCGGGAAGAATGCGTTGCCGCCGTCAATGATGATATCGCCTTTATCCAAATGCGGAAGAAGCTGGTTGATCGTATCGTCCGTCGGTTGTCCCGCTTGCACCATGATCAAAATTTTGCGCGGCGTCTCGAGCGATGCCACGAATTCCTCAATCGTATATGTACCTGTCAAATTTTTGCCTTTTGCTTCGGACAGCAGCACGTCCGTTTTTTCGCGCGAACGGTTAAAAACGGATACGGTGAAGCCTCTGCTTTCGATATTCAGCGCCAGGTTTTTACCCATGACTGCGAGTCCGATCACGCCTACTTGCTGTTTTGCCATAATGGTTCTCTTCCTCTCATCTTTATTTGCCGTATGAATTCCTTTGAGCGTTTGCGGCTTTGCGTCAAGCTCCGGCGCAGCAACCGAACCGCGAGACCGTAATGTATGCATGAGGCCAAATCCGTCGAATCCGGTCTGCAGTCCTCGTCGCAACGCACCCTTGCTATCGCTTCGCCGCCGAAGCTTGCTCCGCTCCTATTCGTTAAATCGTCATTGCTCCGTAACCGCCGTCAACCCGCAGCAGCGAGCCCGTTACAAAGCTCGAAGCCTTGTCCGAAGCCAAATAAACGGCAGCGCCTTGAAGCTCTTCCGCTTCTCCGAAACGGTTCATCGGCGTATGGCCCAAAATCGATTGAACGCGTTCGGGAGATAGGATCTTGCGGTTTTGCTCCGCCGGGAAAAAGCCCGGAATGATCGCATTGACGCGTACCCGCGCAGGAGCAAACTCACGCGCAAGGAACTTCGTCACGTTGTTGACCGCCGCTTTGGAGGCGGAGTACGTAAATACGCGGGAAAGCGGCGGTTCCGACGATACGGAGGAAATGTTGATGATGCTTCCCCCCTCGCCTTTCTCCACCATATGTTTCCCAAATACTTGGCACGCTAGCACTACGCTCTTCAAATTGACTTCCATGATGGAATCCCATTCTTCCATCGTAATTTCGAAGAAAGGCGTCGCGCTATTTTTCCCCGGACAGTTCATCAGCACATCGCAGCGGCCTGTCCACGCCAGCACATCAGTCAGCACACGCTGCAGATCGTCCGCGCTTGTCGCGTCAGCCGAGAAGCTCTTCGCTTTGCCGCCTACTTCTTGAATCCGTTTCACGACCGCTTCCGACTTCTCTTCATTGCGGCCTACGACCGCCACATCGGCCCCATGCCCGCCGAGCGCAACCGCCATTGCCCCGCCGAGCGTACTGTTCCCACCGATAATGACAGCGGTTTTTCCCGTTAAATCGAACAAATTCATAGCCATGAAGTGCATCCCCCTATACGATAGTGTGCGACTGCTGAAAGGCTGCGATTGCGTCAAACTCGTCCTTCAACTGATGGTACACACGATTATAAATTTTTGTCAACTGCATATACGTTTCATGATTGTGTTCATTCGTCCGAAGCGACTGTTCCACCTGCATCCAATCGTGAACGGAACTGAAATCTTTGATCTCTCCAAGCGCCAGCATCGCAAGCTGCGCCGCCCCGAGTCCGGAGCTTTCGATCGTGTTCGGTACGGCAACCGTCGTTCCGAGCACATCGGACATCATCTGCAGCCAGAACGGCGAGCGGGCGAAGCCGCCGGAAGCGCGAACTTCTTTGGTCGGTCCGCTGAGCTCTTCGAGCGCCGTAACGACCGAGTGAATGCGGTAAACGACGCCTTCCAGAACGGAACGGATCATATGCTGCTTTTGGTGGTACAGTGACAAGCCGAAAAATACGCCGCGTGCGTTCGCGTTCCAATAAGGGGCGCGTTCTCCGGCGAGCAGCGGCAGGAAGATCAGGCCGTCGGAACCCGGCGCCACGCCTTGAGCGAGCTCGGTCAAGTAATCGTAAGGGTCCATCCCGCGGCGGCGCCCTTCTTCCGCTTCCAGCGTCGCGAGCTGATCGCGAACCCAGCGGAACATGATGCCGCCGTTGTTGATCGCGCCGCCGACGACCCAGAAGTCCTCGTTCAGCGCGTAGCAGAACAGCCTACCTTGCGGATCGGTGACCGGCTCGCGCACGACGCCGCGTACCGCACCGCTCGTACCGATCGTGACTGCGTACACACCGGTATCGATCGCGCCGACACCGAGATTCGCCAGCACGCCGTCCGATGCTCCGACGACGAACGGGGTGTCCGCATGCAGCCCGATAGCGGTCAGGTATTCGCTGTTGATGCCCTGCAGCACGTGCGTGGTCGAAACCGGATCGGACAGCTGCTCTCTCCGTACGCCGCACGTTTCGAGCGCCTGCTGGTCCCAATCAAGCTGCTTCAGGTTGAACAACCCCGTCGCGCTCGCGATGGAATAGTCGATGACGAGCTTGCCGAACAGCTTGGCGAATACGTATTCTTTGATCCCGATGAATTTGTACGCCTGCTCGAACAGGTCCGGACGATTGTCGCGGAACCACATCAGCTTGAGCAGCGGGGACATCGGGTGGATCGGCGTGCCCGTGTTGCGATAAATTTGCAGCCCGTTCAGCTCCTCCTTCAGCGTCTTGACGTAGCCTACGCTTCGGTTGTCCGCCCAAGTGATGCATCGGGTAAGCGGATGAAGATCGCGGTCGATGGCGATAACGCTGTGCATCGCGGAGCTGAACGAAACGCCCAGCACTTGGCTCGGCAAAATGCTCGCTTTGCCGATCACGGTGCGAATCGCCGTCAGCACCGCCTGGAAAATTTCATCCGGGTCCTGCTCGGCCATATCGGGCCGTGGCGTATGCAGCGGATATTCGACGGCGTGCGAGCCGAGCACCCGGCCGCCCACGGTGTCGATGACGAGCGTCTTCGTGCTCGTCGTCCCGATATCCGCTGCGATAATGTATCGTTTTGTTCCCGTCATACCAGCCATGTTATCTCAAGTTCCCTTCACTGTTGAATGCCAGGTCGTAAGGTTCGGACAAAATTTTAATATCCGGATTACGCTTCGCTTCCTCGAGCAAATTGACGGATATTTCGATTTCGCCCAGATGCAGCGTATCTTGTATCCGAACGAGACGGCATGTCGTATAGTCCAAAATATTGCATGTTTTCACTGCCGCCTTGATCGTATACATATCGTTCTCCAGCGTCGTCGCCTGCTTCGTCGGTGCGCAAACGGTGGAAGTGAGGCCGTTGGCATACGTGGCCGCCCAATTCGTCTTATCCACCAGCCGCTTCGTCGTGAAATCGGCGGTTCCTACACCGTTCGCGTTCCCTTGCGTTTCCGGCGTCAAATCGAGCACGACCATCTTGGACACTTCCGGTCCGCCGTGCGCATAAGGCGTCGGATAACGTCCGGTAATGTTCGGGTCCATCCCGTCACCGCTAATGTTTTTGCCGATGTAATCGATCACCAGAACATCGATCTGGTCGAACAAAATTTTCGGCAGACGCGATTTGGCGATCTCGAGCAGCTTTTCTTCCCGCTCCTCGATTTGCGCGGCCGGCAGCACTTCCACGATGCAGGTTTCGTCGAAGGCGTTCTCGACCAGCGCTACGCCGAATACGATCGGCAGCTTCTCCAGCATGATGTTCGCCATCGCCGGCACGTTCTCCGCCATGTATTTGAAGCCGAGCTGATGGCACGCTTCCGCGCCCTTCTGTTTGCCGAGGCCGATGGAGATCATTTTCATAATGCCGCTCTCGATTCGGCCGCGGAACGCCGTATGCGGCTTCACGCGGTTAATGACGACGATCGCGTCCGCTTCCGAAGCGTATTTATCCACATAGACCGGCAGCCCGTTCGGAAGCTGGTCGATCTGTATCACTTCCATCGAGGAGCGGATTTCGGCGCCCATCGCCTCTTCCGTCACGCCCAGATGGTGCAGCACCTCTTTTTGCCCATCGGCCGTCGCCCCGCCGTGACTTCCCATGCAAGGAACGATGAACGGGTGCGCGCCGGCTTTTTTGATCGCATTGATCGTCGTTTTCGTAAAAGCGGCGATGTTCGCTACCCCACGGCTGCCGACGGCGACCGCGACCTGTTGGCCCGGCTTGATTTGATCGATCGCACCCGGCTTCTGCAGTTCGCGTTCAAGCACCTCAGCCGGGTTGTCCAGCTTCGTGCCGTCGAATTTTTGACGGATGCGAACCATTTGCGGTATCGGAATATCTTGCAGCAGCGTTCTTAATACGCTCATTTTAGTTTCCTCCTGCAATCGTTTTGACGGAATCCCTTATAACGAGCTCCGTATGAAAGTAAACCGTCGATTTCTCGACTTGTTTTTTCTCGATAAAAGAAAGCAGCTTTTCCGCACCGGCCCTGCTGATCTCCTCGATCGGCCTGCGAACGGTCGTCAGCGCCGGCGACATAAAGGCCGAGAACAAATGATCGTCAAAGCCGACTACCGACAAATCGTCCGGCACGCGAAGTCCGCGCTCGGTTACGGCCTTGATGGCGCCGAGGGCCATATCGTCGTTGGAGCAAAACACTGCGGTGGGACGCTCCTTCAAGTCCAGCAGACGGTTCATTCCGGCATAGCCGCTTTCCAGGTCGTAATTACCCGGTACGATCCACTCGTTTCGCAGCGGCACCCCGTGCTTCTCCAGCGCTTCACGGTAACCGTCCCGGCGCGCTTGCGTCGATTTGAACCCTTGCTTGCCTTCGATAATGGCGATGCGCCGGTGGCCTTTCTCGATCAAATGCTCCGCCACACGGTAAGCCCCGCGCTGATCGTCGGGCACCAAATTCATCACCTTGACTTTATCGATCGGCCGATTGAGCACCACGATCGGAATTTCCTTGTCCGCCGCGTATTCGATAAACGACTGGTCGCTTGCGCTTTGACTCATAACGATGAGTCCGTCGAAACTTTTCCGATTGACGTTATGATAGCTCTTGTAATCGTCGATCCCGCGCACAATTAAATTGAATTGGTCCTTGATTACATCGTTGACGCCTTTGATGGCTTCGTACAAAAAGCCGGATGAGGTACCCGTATGCAGCGTCGAAAAAAATAGCCCCAGATTGTACGACCGGTCCAGAACCAAACTTCTTGCGCTGTAGTTAGGCGTATAGTTCAGGCTGCCCGCAATCGACTTGATTCGATCCTTTGTTTCCGGATTGATGAGCGGACTGTCGTTAAGCGCCCGGGAAACGGTCGTATGCGAGACACCGGCCAATTTCGCGATGTCCTTAATTGTAACGCTGCTCATCCTTTACCTACCACCCTCTAACTGTCATCATAGCATAGTGCTGCACACGTTAACAATGCTCTTTTCTTGCCCATTATAACGAAATATTAACCTTTTTTGCGACAAAAAGCGAGTCCGTCTCGAACCAAAAGAAAAACGGCCTGTGAACGTTTCACAGACCGTCTACTTACTCAGCCAAGCCCGTATGCCCTTACATTTCAAGCAATAGCATTTCATGCCGCAACTCCCTCAGCTTTTCTTTGCACTTTTGCACCGTCGCAAGGTCGCCCGTTTGAATAGCATCGTGCAGCGTAGCCAGCTCGTAATCGAGCTCCAGCCGCAGCACCGGAATGCGTTCATCCGGCCGTTTGGAGCGGAAAGCCTGCATCATTTCTTCCACGGTCACCACCGGTTCCTTCTGAAACAAAACTTTATGCTCAACGCCAGAAATTTCAACCATACGAATGATTTCCCCGAACATGATATTCTCGATCAGAATTTGCCGGTCCTTAAACCGTTTCACTACGGCGTGTCCGCGCGTATCTCCGATCATTTTTTCCATCAGCTCCGCCAATTTCTCATCTTTGAAGGAATAATTGCCGACAATTTTGTAACGTTCGCCGATGCGTTGAAATTTGAGCTTCACCAGCTTCCGACCCGTACGGATGGATACGATGAATTGCTGGTCGTTCTCGTTCCAGTAAAGCGAATACCCTTCTTGAATGAGCGTTTTGATGAAGTTACGGATTAGCCGACGGTCAAATCGTAACTCAAGGTTGCAATATTCCACTTCATGACTCTTACTCACGGCAATCCCCTCCTCATATTTCAAAAAAACGGGCATCGGACTCGTAGCGACTTGGATTCCGGTACTATAGCATGCGGTGCTCCGCGAACGGCTTAGGATCGTCGGATGACCGAACTTCGAAATGCCCCAGCCCCTTTGATAGAATTTTCTGACTATTCGCATTTCTTGATTCTATCTTATTATGATTCATATGTTTTAGCAACTTGGTTTATTGTCTTTTTTTACTCATTTTTGAACCTAATTTTTATGGCGGCATGGTTTATTTCCCCGCCGACAGCCAAAAGAACCGCCTTCCCTTGGCAATGGAGACGGTTCTTGACGGCATGGATGCCGCATTAAGCCGAGTCCGTTTCCCCCGGCTTCAGCACGACCGAGCCAAGCCCGAGCAAAACGACAGCAAACAAAGCGAGTACGGTCAGATGCATCCAAAGCTCTTCGATGGATTGCCCGGATGCAAGCCGCTTGATGCCTTCAATCGCCCAGCTTTGCGGTACGAAATGCGATAGCTTTTGCATAAATTCCGGCATGATAGCCACCGGCCAGAAACAACCCCCGAGCATGCAGGTCGGCGTTGCGATCATGGCATTGATGGCGCTCAGATTCTCGGAATTCCGGACAAATCCGGCCACGCTGCTGGATATTCCGATGACGGCGAGCAAAAAAAATTCAAGCAGCAGCAAATGTTCCCAGAACGGCAGCCCGTAACGATAGCCGATCGCATATTTCGTAACGGCAAGTACGACGACGATTTGCAGCGTACCTAATAGGAAGCTGCCGAGAAAGTTGCCGAGCGCGATTTCGCCGGAACGAACCGGGGCGGCGAACATGCGGGTCATCGTATTGCGTTTTCGATCTTCGATTACGGCGGAGACAGACGTATTGACAAGCCCCATCAAAAACATAAGCAGGAACCCGGTTACGAACCCAAGCGACGCATTGCTATACAAACCGAGGTCGCTCGTCTTCGTCGTGACCTGATGCTTCTCCGTCTGCTCGAACACGCGAGGCATGCGTTCCAGCGGCTCTCCCGCCGTCTTGAGCATAGCCGTCTGCATGGCGGCAAGACCGACTTGATGATCAATGTTCATCCTAAGAGCGAACGAAGCCTCGCTCATGGTCAGCTCGCTCAGTTCGACCGGCGCCGGGCTGCCTTTCAGCAGACGGTCGGTAAATTCGGGCGGAATGATAAATGCGGCAGCCGCTTTGCGCTGCAGCAGCGCCTCCTTTATGTCGCTTTCCGACGCCGCTTCCGACAAACGGTAGCTGTCGTTGCGGCCCAGCTCCTTGATCAGATGGCTGCCGGCGGCGCCAGTATCGCGATTCATGTATAAGACCTGGGCGGTGTCGTCCCCCCCGTCGCCCATCAAGCCGATTAAGGCCGAGATGACCAGCGCCGGAACGAGGATATGCAGCAATATCCCTTTGCGGTTCCCGATCGTCCGTTTGATAATACCAAGCGCGATGATAAGACTATTCACGATAACCCACCTTCCGATAAACGGTCGTTGCGACGACGGCCAGCACTACCGCGATGGCCGCCAGCATTCCGACATGCTGCACAGCCGTTGCCGTCCCGTTATCCAGCATCAGCCGCAGTATGCTCTGCATGCCCCAATGACTGAGCGTAAACGGGGCCAAGCTCGCGATGAATTCCCCCATATCGCGGCCGAAGCCTCCGCTCAGAAACGTCATTAAAATGATCACGATTTGAAACAGCGTCGTGACGGTTCTCACGCTTGTCGCAATTACGCCGACTAGCGCAGCCATGCTCATCGCAGCGACAATCAGCAGCATGCAGACGAGCAGCAGCAGATCGAGCCGGCTGCCCCAGTCGACGCCGAGCGCAAAATGGGACAGCAGCACTATAACGGCGGATTGTACAAGCGATAGCAATCCGTTGCCAAGCACTTTGCCCGCCATGATCTGATCCATCTTCACCGGCATCGCTCCGAGTCTGGCAAGCGTATGGTTGTTCCGTTCGTAAACCATGCTGATTGCAGCGGCCATCCCGGAGTACAGGATGAACATGACCGTCATGGCGGCGGCGTAATACTGAACCGCCGAGAACTGTTTTTGTTCTCCGATGAATGAACCGCTCTTCACGTAGTCCGGCTGCGGCTCGTTCAGGAACTTATCTTGCACGGCCGCAAACGATGGAGCCGCCTGAGCTCCGGTCGCCAGCACCGCGGCCTGCAGCCCGTTGACATAGTCGATGTAGCTTTGGAATACGGTTTGTGCGATCAAATTTTGCCCATGCTCGCTGCCCTTCAGCAGCTCCCACTCCGCCGGTTCCCCCCGCATCAGCTTGTCGCCGAACCCTGCGGGTACGACGACGCCGAATTCGGCCGATCCGCTGCGGATCGCCCGCACCGCCAGTTCCCGGCTTTCCGCTTGTGAAAGATCGAGCGCCTTTTTCATAACCGGGCTATCCAAATACTGCATCAACTGGCCGTTCCACCCGCTTTGGTCCAGGTTGACGAGAACGGTTTTGACCGGCTTCAGCTTGACATCCTCCGTCCGGAACTCGCCGGAAAGCGCAGCGCCCAAAATAAAAATTAAGATCAGGGGCAGCAAAAACAAGACAAACATGACCGAGCGAAGCCTGCTCATTCTCCGCAGCTCATACATGGTGATAATCCAAACGTTGCTCATCTGTCGTCAGCTCCTTAATCCCGCAGCGTGCGGCCGGTCAACGACAAGAAGAGGTCCTCCAGGTCGGGTTCCGAGCGGCTCAACGATTGGATCACGACGCCGTGCTTGGATAAAATGAACAAGATGTCCTGCAGGGCGTTGGCGAGCGGCGCAAGGTCGATTTCAAGCGTCTGATCCGCCGCCCGGACCTCGCGGATGCGCGGATGATTCCGCAATTCCTTCACTGCGTCTTCCGCCGGATTGACCGTTCGGATCGTCAGCCTCTCCGCCTCGGATACAAGCCCCCGCAGCTCCTCCAGGGTACCGCAGGCGATCAGATGACCGTGATCCATAATGCCGACCCTGCCGCTGATTGCCGCCACTTCTTCCATGTAATGACTTGTATAGATGATCGTCGAGCCCATCCGGTTCAGCTGCCGCACCGACTCAAGAATACGATTGCGCGACTGCGGGTCGATCCCTACCGTCGGCTCGTCCATGATGATCAGCTCCGGCCTGTGCATAATGGCGCAGGCTATGTTGAGCCGCCGCTTCATGCCGCCGGAAAAAGCGGCAGGCTTATCGCTTTGCCGGTCCGAGAGGCCCGTGAACGCAAGCGCTTCCTGTACCCGCTCCTGCAGCAGCTTGCCGCGAAGGCCGTACAAGCGGCCGAAGAACGATACGTTTTCGCGCGCAGACAAATTATCGTAGATCGCAAGATCCTGCGGAACGAGACCGATCCGCCGCTTGACCTCAAGCGGCCCAGAAGCGACGGATATCCCTCCCACCTTGATCTCCCCCTGATCGATTCCGAGCAGCCCGCACACCATCTTAATGGTCGTGCTCTTGCCTGCGCCGTTCGGTCCGAGCAGGCCGAATATTTCTCCTTGACGTACCGACAAGTTCAAATGATCGACGGAAAGCTTATTTCCGTAACGCTTTACGACATTGCTGATTTCTACAAAGCCCACTTTCCACTTCCCCCTTACGCCTTCCCCTATGTAAATTCATTGTATATCATGGCGCATCTCGCGCTCAGTAGCCATCGTCACCTTTAGCAAATGACTAAAGTCATTTCAAGCCGGTTGTGTTATAATCCTTTGTGCAAAAGCGGTGCATTATTTTTCCATAAAAACGAATGCGTCATGGGAGGCGGATAACTGATGTTATTGAGCTTGCGCTATGTGCTGATCCTGTTTCCGGTATTCAGCACGATGACCGTTCTTCCCAAAGAAAGCATCGGGCTGTTCACGCTCCATACGCTGCTGCTTCTCGCCTTGGTCGAGACCCGGCGCGCTTGGCTTCCGGAACGGGCGCAGCGCTTTGCGGCGGCGGCGGAAACGGCCTACGTCACCTGGCTGAGCGTTCGGTATCAGAACATGATGTTCGCCTGCCATTATTCCATTCTTCTCACGTACATGCTGCAGGAAAAAAGCAATCTGCGCTGGTTTCTGCTTGCACTTCAAACTGCGATGCTCAATGCCGCCTTGCTGGGACATGCGGACATGGAGCTCAAGCTGACCGCGAATCTGTTGTTTGCGACCGGTGCGCTGCTTCTGTACTTGCTTGCCGATACGGGCAAGAGCAAAGCGGAGTTGGAGCAAGTATACGACGAACTTCGCCGCAAAGCATACGAGCTTGATGCCGCGCGCACCCGGGTGCTGGAATATGCCGGAAAAGTGGAGCAGCTCGTGCAAGCGGAGGAACGCAACCGCATTGCGCGGGAAATCCACGACGATCTGGGCCATAAATTGATCCGGTTGAAAATGATGCTGGAAGCGGCCGTGCGCATTACGCCGGATCAGCCGGAAAAAGGGCTGGACATGACGAAGCAGGTGTGCGGCCAGCTTGCCGAAAGTATGGAGACGCTGCGGCTGACCGTTCGGCGCATGAAGCCGGACAACGATAGCGTACAGTCTTATTCTTTGAGCCGTTTAATCGAGGGGCTGACTGCCGAGACCGGACTTGATGTCAAATATGAAATGAACGGCATCCCGCGCCCGCTTTATCCTAGTCTGGAAATCGTCTTGTACCGTAACGCGCAGGAAGCGGTGACGAATGCGCTTCGTCACGGACAGGCGACGGAAGTTCGAATCCATATGCAGTACGAGCCGGCCTTCGTCCGGATGACCGTATGGAACAACGGGGTAAAGCCGGATGTTTCCGTCCTGCGCAAAGGTTTCGGCCTGAGCGGAATGGAGGAGCGGACACAACTGGTCGGAGGCGATCTGCAGTGGGCCTGCGACGATTATTTTTCGGTTACGACGATCGTTCCGAACTCCGCGTAAATCTCGTCCGTGCGCCACGCAGCATCGAACCGCGCGTCCGGGATCTGCTCTGCAGCGTTGTCTCGCCGATGGAATAAGAAGATACGATACTGATTCATTTTACTGGAAAGCGAGGATCCTTCGCCATGATTCAAGTATTGATCGTCGATGACGATCCGTTTATCCGCGAAAGCATGAAATTGATTCTCGAGCTGGACCCGGAGCTCACCGTTGTCGGTACGTGCGGGGACGGGAGCGAGGCGTTTGCCCATTTTACCGGAGGCGGCACCGCGGACGTCGTCCTGATGGACATTCGCATGCCGAACGTATCGGGCGTGGAAGGAACGCTTCGCATCAAGCAGCAGGCGCCGGATACGCGCATCCTTATTTTGACGACATTCGACGACGACGAATATATCGTAGAGGCGCTGCGCAACGGAGCCAGCGGGTATTTGCTCAAAAATATTCCGCCCGACCGGATCGTCCAGGGCATCAAAACGGTTCATCAGGGCAATTGGCTGATCCATCCCGATATTGCCCGCAAGTTGACCGATTGGATTCAGCCTGCTTCCGCGTCGGCACCGGCAAAGGAAACAGCCGCCAAAGAAGACCCATCGACAAGACTGGAAGCGTTCGGGGTGACCGCGACGGAAAAGCAGGTGGTGGAGAAAATCGCCGAAGGTCTCTCCAACAAAGAAATCGCCCAGCAATTGTTCCTGAGCGAAGGCACGGTCAAAAACTATATTTCCGAAATATTGAGCAAGCTCGGGCTGCGCGACCGGACGCAGATTGCGATTTTTTATTGGAAATAACTTCGTTGAAACTCAAATAAACCGCAGATCATAAGCGATCTGCGGTTTGTCGTCGTTCGTTTCTCAGTACGCGTTCGGCACATCCACTTTGCGTGTAGTTCCGTCCAGCGTGAAATAAATGTTAACGCCGTGCCCTTGATCGTCCATGAAGAACGAAACGTACTTCGGTTCGCCTTTCTTAACCGGTACGAGCAGCGTAGCGATCCGGTGGTTGCGGGCGACACCCGTCGTCGCCTTCAGGTGCCAATGAATCGGCAGCCCTTCGATCTCGCTCAAATCCACGTCGGTGAACTCGTTGTGTTGCGACAGCGTAAGCTCCCCGGACGAGCAGTACACGAATCTTCCGTCCATGTCCGCCTTCGTCCCCTGTACTTTGAACGATTGTCCGTTCAGATTCATTTCATGCAATGTCTGGAACAGCCAGTCGATGCGGGCCGGCTGCGTCAGATCGATATGATCGACAACAACCACATACGCGTTATCCATGAAGTACAATTCGCGGACATACCGCTCCAGGTATGGCACGTTTTCCTTGTAGGCGGCGGTTGCGTCGCTTCGGCTGTAGCCGTATCCGTCCCTCTGCTCCGCGATTTCCACCGTGCCGGTGGCCGCCATGTTCAACACTTTGTTCGTACCGGCATACTGCCCCTTCCCGTCGACCAAAATATTGTTCGTGCTTCGCGTCTGCTTGCGCCAGTTCATATGCATCGTGCTCCCGAACGCGACGTAATGTCCGCTCTCGATCGCCAGCGGTTCGCCGTAGGCATGCAGCAAGAAGCCGTTCTGATCGCCATGGCTGTGGCTGACCGAGCCGTATTTGCTGCTCTTCGTCAACAGCATCATATGACGCTCCGGATCGGCCATATTCGCATGGAAGGCGACCCAGCCCACGTCGCGGAACCATTTGACCGGCTCGATCTTGCCGTCGTCCGGAACGACCTGCTCCACGATCGGGTAATCGTTGCGGTATACCATTTCGTCGAAGCGGAAATCCCACCAGCCGTAATTGTAGAACTTCATTTCCGAATCGGTGTCGGTTTCCTTCACCCGTTCGTAATACCATTGGTACAGCCCGCTCCCCGTCACTCCCGCGAACTGGCGAACGTTGAAGCCGGTTTTCAGGCTGACCGGATCGCCAAGCGTCGACTGGTCTCCGAAGCTCGCCCGCAAGGTGTCCGGGCTAAAGCAGTACAGTGGAAAATCTCCCGTCTTGCTGAAAAACGGACGCCGGTAAAAGTCGATTCCCGTATACTTTTTCAACAGGTTCATCGCTTCCGTCACGAAAGCCATGCCTGTCGTCCAGTACATCGGGCCTTCCGCCCAGCCGCCGTCGACGCCGCCCCATGGCGTATACAGCGCGGCATAATATTCCAGCGTATAGTCCAGCCATTCCTGCGCCTTCGGTTCTTCCCCAAGCATTGCGATGCCGCAGGGCACCAGCACGCTGGAGAGCGAGCGGACCGCATGGCTGTCGAACGGCACATGATGAATTTTGGAACGCTCGATCACGTGAAACGCCACTTGTCCGGTGCGAACGAGAAGCTGCCTGCGCACGGTGTCGCGCTCTTCCTGCGACAGATGGCCGTACAGCCAGTCATAGCCCCAGGCCAGCGCCCCGGCCGTCCGGAAAGCCGCTTCGTCGTTGTAATCGCGAGAAGTCGGGCCCTCGGGGTTCCAGCTTGCCACATGCAGCAGCCATGTCTTGGCGCGCCCGATGAGAGCCGCGTCTTCGAGCACGACGCCGGCTACGGCGAGATGTCGGATCGCGTACAGTACTTCCTGGCAGTCGATGTACATTTGCCGCCACAGCTTGGCGACTTTTTTGTTATTCGGGTACGGCTGCGGCTCGGCGATCAGCTCACGATCGATCCACGGCTTGACCGAACGCTCGTAAAAGACCTCCCAGCCGGTTCCCGCCGGATCGTCTTTCACCCTCGCGCGAAAGTTCGCCAACTCGCCGGCTTGCAACCACAGGCGCGGATGCGCCTCCGCTGTGGACGCGTAGCGCCCTTCCCTAGCAGGCAGCGGCGTCTCCGGCAAGCCTTCGGGCACGGCAAAGCGGCGTACCCGGCTCCAGGCCGTACGACCGGCGGGTTCGTCCGTCAGAAGAGCGTAGCGCCAATAATAAGTACCCGGAGCCAAAGCTTCTGCGGGCGTATAAAGGTTGTAAGGAATCGGCTGAATCGTCGTCGTCCTCTCCTCGGAGAACCGCTCGTCATCCGAAATCTGCAGTACGTAACGATCGTTCTCCAGCTGCGCGGAAATCCAAGTGAAACGCGGCGGGTTTTCGATCAGCACCGTGGTTTCGTCAGGTTCGTATTGTACGGTCAGTACGCCGCTTTGCGGCTCGTATAATGGTGAATGCTCGCTCATTGTCCGTCCCCTCTCCCTATCCGATCGTCAAACCTTGTTCATCCTTTAGCTTGCAAATCGTAACTTCGGAACCGCACGCAAGGCGCAGTTCATCCTCTCCATGCAGCTCGACGCGGATAGGCCCGCTGACGCTGTATACATGGACGAATCGACAGCGTTCCCCTGTCTGCCGATGCAGCAATGCGGTTAATGGACTGCTGGGGTCAACCGTCGTACCGGGGGTACGCACGGCAAACGCCTCTTGTTCCGGCAGCAGCAGCGCCGTGTGATACAGCTTCGAGCCGTCATGCTGCGGATAGACGAACGCCAATTGCTGCGCCGTACCCGATTCGCCGGCCTCCTCGTATCGTCCGATGATCGGCAGCTCCCGCATCGCATCCTCGATCCTCAGCGGATAAGTGCCCTTCGCCTCCCCGATCGAAACGGACGGCGCCTGCTCCGGCTCCATCACCGGGTGCATCCACCATTCTACGGAAGCATTCCGGTCCAGCCGAACTTCGAACCAATCGAGCAGCCAGCCCTCGGTTAACAACAGTCGGCGATCCAACCGGCAGCCGGGATATGCCGCATCCGACTGCAGCCACACCGACGTTGCGGCAGCCGTCTCGGCAAATGAGACGCAGCGGCCTTCATGCTTCGCTTGCGACATTCCGTCGATGGAAACCGTATTATGGCTTGCGGTTTCGGCGAACCACTGCTTGCGCAGCGTCGAGCCGTAAGGCACCATCCCGAAATCCGGCGTCCATGCGCCGCTCTTGTGCATAATCGACAAATGCAGCTTATCGTAATGACCGTGCGAACCGCCGTGCGGGCCGAAATCGGCAAGAAACGAGAGTGCGTTCCCTTCATGACGGCCGACGACAAACCCGGAATCGGGCAGAAGGCATGAAGCACGCTTGTCCCTTTGCTGAACTGCCGACAACGAAACAAAATAGCCGCCTTCGCCGTATAAGAGCGCTTCAAGCTCGCTTCGCTCTCCCGTCTCGCTTCCCATCTGCCTGTAAGCTTCCGCAAGAAGCGGAATCAACTCGCGCTTGTTGTACTTCGCAAGGCCAATCTCCATGATTTCCGCGATTTCCCTGGCGTACGGCAAACGCTCCACCGGTCCGTCATGCAGTGCGGGAAGCACGCCCGTGTCGTCCGCAAGTGCCGCCAGGACGCCAAACATGCCGGCCATCGATTGGCCTTCGCTCCCCTGTTCGGCGTAAAGGTCCATGCCAAACCGTTCCGCCATTTCCGCGGTGATCAAATAAGCCCTCAGCACAAAAATATGATAATAAACCGAGCCTTCGAACTCCAGCTGATCCCGCTTTACGCCGATCGACAGATGATGCTTCCAGCCGCCTTCGCCTTCGATCAATCCGGCGAGCGCCTCCTTATTGCCCTGAACGGCGTAGACGCAAGATAACGAAGCATTCAGCCACGCCGTATAGTTGTTCTCCGGATTTTTGCGCTCGTAGATGAGAATATGCCGATATTCCGTCATGCTCGATTCGAGCATCGATACAAATTCGTTCAGCGCCGTACGTTCGTCTTCTGTAAATTCGACGCCTTCATCCTGCAGAAGCAAGCAGGCGCGGAGCAGCGTCGTCGACCAGATCGCTTCGGTCAACGCCTGATGAAACGCCCTGCCCTTGAGCATCCACGGCTGCGCGTCCGGGTGCACAGGGTAGCGCGGGAACTGGCGGGCGTACTCGACGAGCAGCCGCTTGGCCAGCTCGGCATAGGACGGTTCCCGAAGACCGGCGTATACCGCCGCCGACTGCAGCGCAGCCCGGGCGAGCGACTGATGCTTAAATACAAGCCAAGCGCCCCGGTATACTTCCTCGTTGATTCGGCAGCCATGCGGACACACGAAGGTATGCGCATCCCGTTCCAGCGGATTGAAAAGCAGCTCCGTATGATGTACCGGGCATACGTATTGATGCCACCATCCGCCGGGCTCTGCCGGTATCACGAGGCTCTGCGCCTCCACCATGCCGTCAAGCTCTTCCTTCATCCGAAGCAGAACCGTGTCCGCCCACGTCGTCAATTTCTGTTTCTCCCCGATCCCCATACTCATCTCATCATCATCCCGCCGTTAATTTCGATCGTTTCGCCGGTTACATACGCGGCGAGATCCGAGGCCAAATACAGCACCGCTCCGGCTACGTCTTCCGGCGTGCCTTCACGCTGAAGCGGGATACCGCTTATCGTCGCCTGGCGCGCAGCGTCGGTCGTAAACGTCGCGTGGAACATGGTGCTGCCGATAAAGCCCGGCGACACGATATTGACGGTAATGCCGCTGGCTGCAAGCTCTTTGGCCAGCCCTTTGGAATAAGCGGATACGGCCGCTTTGCTCGCCGCATAAATGCTTGCTCCCGGACCGCCGCCGTTTTGCGCCGCGATGGAAGACATGTTGATGATGCGGCCCGCTCCTTTGGCCTTCATGCCGTCGATCACTCTTTTACACATGAATACGGTGCTTTTCATGTTGACGTCCATTACCTGTGCATAGTGCTCCTCCGTCATCTCGCTGTTCGGCAGACGGCGCACCATATGACCTGCATTGTTCACCAAAATGTCCACCGTGCCGCCGAAGGCGCGCTCCACCTCGCCGACCAGCCGGTCGATTTGCACCGGATCGGTGACATCGGCCTGCACAAGCACTGCTTCTCCACCGGCTTCGCGGATGGCGGCCACCGTTTCTTCGCCTTGCGCGACATTGCGAAGGCAGTTCACGCCCACTTTCGCCCCTTGCGACGCAAGCGCGATCGCAATCGCGCGGCCGATTCCGGCATTCGATCCGGTCACCAGTGCAATTTTCCCTGTTAATTCGATGTTCATTGTAAACATCCTCCCCAAGTTTGTATTCGTGGTTTGCTATTCTTTCGAACGAAGCGCAGGTCTCACCGTTTCCGGCATATTCATCGTAATGCGGGTCCCCTGGCCCCATTCACTTTCAATCGTCAGTCCGTATTGCTCGCCGAACACCATCTGAATACGGCGGTGCACATTCATCAGTCCGATGCCGCCGCTGCGCTTCTGCCCGCCGGATTGTTCCTGCTCGGCAAGCCGATTCAGCTCCAGCCGCCTGCGCAGCTCCGCAAGCCGGCCCTCGTGAATGCCCTCGCCGTTATCCTCGACAATGACTTGAAATAATCCGCCTTCCTTGCGGGCGTCGATGCGGATGTAATGATGCGGTTCGATACCGCCCCAGAACGCATGCTGAAAAATATTTTCGATCAGCGGCTGCAGGGTCAACCTCACCATCTTTTCAAGGAGAAGTGCCGGAGGAATAATGACATCGATCTCAAATTCACGGCCGATGCGATGCTCGAGAATGATCATGTAATTGCGTACATGGTTCAGCTCGTTGGCAACCGTAATTTCTTCCAGATTCGTCTGGATCGAGTACCGCAGCATGAACGACATCGCTTCGACCATCTCCGTTATTTCGTCGGAATCCTGCACGATGGCATAACAATTGATCGTCTCCAGCGTATTGTATAAAAAGTGCGGATTAATTTGCAGCTGCAGCGACTGGAATTCGGCACGCTGCCGCTCCAGCTCCGCTTCCCCAAGCTCGAGCGCGTTTTTTTGCTGCTGCAGCTCCGCTTCGTACACTTTCTCGATCATCTCCGACAGCCGCGTCACCATCAGATTGTAGCTGTGAATGAGATCGCCGATTTCGTCGTTCCGGCCTTTCTCGTCGATGTGCTGCCAATTGCCTTTCTCCGTCTCCCGCATGCTTTCTTTCAAATCCCGGAACGGCGCGACAATGGAGCGTCCGAAGCGGGAAGCGAGCCACAGCGCGGCGGCCAGCGTAATGAGCCCGACGGCCAGCGTCGTCGTACGGATGACGGAAACAGGGCGGCGCAGCTCTTTCATCGGCATGGAGGCAACGAGATTCCAGTCGGAATATCCCGATTTGCGGGAAACGAACATGCGTTTCTCCCCATTGTACGATTCAATCAACGGCCCGTTGCCGCTTGCCAAAATACGGCCCGCGAGCGACGGATCCAGCTTTTGCTCGTTCATTCCTATATTCGGGTGATAAATGTAATTTCCTTCGTTGTCGACGATAAAAAAATATCCGTCTCTTCCCAGATTAATGCGATCCCAAATTTTTGCAAGCTCCGAAAGTTTGAATTCGATGGCCACGACGCCTTTGAAAATTTCGCTGTATTGCGAGCCGCGTACTTTGCGCGCCATCGTCGCCACGGTACCTTGATCTTCCTTTCGGATGCTCATCGTCAGCAGCTTAATCTCGCCTTTCTCAGGTGTCGATTCCATCAAATAGTCGAACTGTTTGTTGATGAGCGACGGGTCGAGAAACAGCAGGTTCTGGTTGTCGTAGATGACGGACCGGCCGTGCCTCCCGACGACGTAAACCATGTTCAGCTGCCTGTAGATTGTCGTAATGGAGGCGACCGATTCCTGCGCAAACTTCTTAATTAGTTCCGAGTAATAGTAATATTCGTATGCGTCGTTCGGGTGAATCTCCAGGAAAGCACGCACGTCGGAGTTGGAAGAAAACGAATTGCTGAACAACTCATACGTTTGCAAATACGTATCGGTCTGATACGCAGCGCTATCGATCATCTGATTCATATACTGCTGCACTTGCCGGTCCAGCGCGCGCGAGGACTGAAAATAAGTGACGATGCCTACCGTAGACAGCGAAATGACAATGACGATCAGAAAGTAGCGGTAAATTTGCTGCGACAGCATCTGTTTTTTCATTATTCAATGCCCATCTTTTGTCTGTACTCCGACGGCAGGAAGCCCGTATACTTCTTGAACGTCTTCGTAAAATGCGGATGATCCGCGTAGCCGACCTCGCCCGAAATGTCCGTGATGCGGTACTGCGGCTGCTGCAGCAGCTTTTTCGCTTTTTCCATTCGCCGACGCGTCCGATATTGCACGAATGTTTCGTTCGTCGATTGCTTGAACAATTGGCTGAAGTACGACGCATTGAGGCCGATATGCTCGGCCACTTCCTCCAGCGACACTTCCTCGGCCAAGTGATGCTCGATATATTGCTTCGCTTCCTCGACCGCGTCTTTCGGCTTGCCGCGGCGCTTCGCCTTCAGCGCTTCGAACAAGCTGCGGATGCTTGCATTGAACCGCTCCCACGACTCGCTCTCGTTCGCGGTACCGGACAGCGCCAGTTCCGCGTGAAAAGCAAACACGTCGCGGGTGTTCAGCCGTTTGCCGAGCAGCGCATGCAGCTCCGTGAGCACATCGTTCAAACGACCGGGCTTCAGCCGGTACGAATCGAGCTCGCTTTTCATGCGCTGCAATTGATCATGCATGTCCGCTTCCCGCAGCTCCCAGATGGCCGCATCCATCTCCTGGACCCATTCTTCCAGCTTCGTCACCGGAACGAACGTTTCCGATTGCTGCCTCGTTTTGAGCCGGATCAGCTTCTCCAGCGTTTCCTGGAATTTCTTCTTGTTCACCGGCTTGAGCAAGTACTCTTTGATGCCATAGGAGACGCACTTCTGCGCGTACTCAAAATCGCCGAACCCCGAAATGACGACCATTTGAATGTCTTCATCCAGTTCGGCCACTTCGCGGCACAATTCCAGCCCGTCCATCTTCGGCATCCGAATATCGGTCAGCAGAAAATCGGGCCGTTCCTCTCGTATTTGCTGCAGCGCCGTGACGCCGTTATCCGCCGTTCGGATCGATGCGATCGGCAGACCGGACTGCTCCACCAGCTTTTGCAGCCCTTTGCGGATCATCGGTTCATCGTCGGCAATCAATATTCGGTACATCAGCGGGCGCTCCTTTCCAGTTGGCTTGCGCCAAAGCGGTGTATAACAATCACTCCCCACACCGGCTGTGCGGCGTGAGGAGATCTTATGGCTTACATTCAATTATTAACGGCGCGGCATGGAGATCGTCACGTTCGGATCTTTCTTGTTGTACTTCTCCGTCGCTTCCTTGATCACATCGTTACCGCCTTTGGACTTCCATTCCTCGATGACTTTCGGCCAATCGGAAATCGGTTCCTTGCCGTACACCATTTTCACCATATGGGCCATCAGCACCGGCGCTGCGAAATCGGATTCCGGCGAGATGTCCGGATTTTTGATATAAGCATCTAGTCGAGGCTCAAACTGGATGCCGTCGCGCCCTTCTTTCGACAACATTGTATCATAAATGTTCATTAATTTTTTGCCGTCTTCGGTCAGGCTGAGTGTGCCTTTATTATATGTCGTGTCTTGCACCATCCACAGGAACGCTTGACGGTAACGCTCTTCGTCGACGCCTTGCGGGTCCGTCGGAGCTTTATAATCGATCTTGCCGTCTTTAGCCGTATAGTTTTCCCCTTCAACACCGAAGGTAAAGAATTTCTCCGCTTCATCCGACACCATCCAATCGAAGAACTTGATGATCGCAGCCGGATCTTTCACATTCTTGTTAATAAACCATGCGCGGGTTACGGAGTTGTACAAGTAGTAGCCGCCTTTGCCGTCCGGACCTACCGGGGAAGGAATTAGTTCGATCTTCGCCGTAGGCACACTCGCTTTCAACTGCTGCTCCCATTGCAGCAATTCGTTCGCGTTCATGGACCACACGCCTGCTTTGCCCGCCAGGATGTTGTTTTTGTAAACCGTCGGATTGATCGTTGCGAATTCTTTGGAGATCAAGCCTTCGTCAAACATCGTTTTGTACGTTTGCAGCGCTTTTTGCATGCCGTCTACGTTAAAGAACTTCGGAACGACCTGGTTGTCCTTCAGCATGGACTGGGACAAGTACGGGAATACGTCGTACGCGCCGAAGAACGTATCGGCGTACTTGAAGTTTTCGCGGCCTTGGTACGGCTGCTCGACGCCCATTTCTTTAAACTTGCGAAGCACGTTCAAATATTCGTCGACCGTCTTCGGTACCGGCAAGCCCGCTTTGTCCAGCAAATCTTTACGGATCGCCGTCGCGCGGCGGGATGGGTTCGACAGAAACTCCGGAATCGCGTAAATTTTACCTTGATACGTTTCCTTCTGCCATGCTTCCTTTGGAATTTTTTTCAACAGGTTTTGCCCGTATTTCTGCAACAAGTCGTCCAGCGGCATGAATACGCCGGCCTGCACGGAGCCCGCCATTTCTTTGCCGGCCACGCCGCCGCTCCCCTGCACGACGTCCGGAATATCGTTGGTGGCGAACATTTGGATCATCTTCTGCTCGAATTCCTTATGCGGCACAAGGACGATATCCAAATCGGTGTTTGTCTTCTCTTCCAGCTTTTTAACCCATTTGTCTTCGTTAATGTTCGGCGATTTCTCTACGTAGTTGAATGCAAGCGTTCGCATCGATATGGAAAATTTCGCTTTTCCGCCCGAATTGCCGCCTTCCGCAGCCTGTTTGTCCGAAGATTTTGCACAGCCGGCCAGCATGCTGGTAGCGAGCACGGAAGCCATTCCGACCTTGACCCATTTTTTCATTGTCATGCCCCTCTTCTCTAGTCGAATTTTTGTCGTTGTCGCAAAAACGGATAAGCGCTTTCACCCTAGATCCATTGTAAAGGGGCACCGACAAACCGAACAGGGAATGGCTTTGGTTCCGATTGTCTTTTTTTTAGGGTGCCCGCCTTACTTCGTTTACATGCAAACTTTACCATTACGATTTGACCGAACCGACCATCATCCCTTTGACAAAATGACGCTGCAGGAACGGATAAACCAATATGATCGGAATGGTGGCGATAATGATCGTAGCCATCTTGATGCCTTCCGGGTCCATATGCGCAAGCCCGCTGAACTGGGATGCCGACGGATCGATATTGATTTCATCGGATACGATGAGCTGGCGCAGCTTCACTTGCAACGGCCAAAGCGTAGGCTTGTTGATATAGTACAGCGCGTTCATGTACGTGTTCCAATGGTTTACCGCATAAAAGATGCCGAGCGACGCCATGACCGGCTTGGACAGCGGCAATACGATGCTCCACAGCATCCGCATCTCGGTGCAGCCGTCGATTCGGCCCGAGTCGATAATTTCGCCCGGGATTTGCATGAAAAACGACCGCATGACGAAGAAGTTGAACGCGCTGATCGCGCCCGGAATGAGCAGCGCCCAAAGCGAGTTGGTCAAATGCAGCTCCTTCATCAGGATAAAGTTCGGGATAAGCGGCGCGCTGAATACCATGGTGATCAGTACCATCATCACGACCGTTTGACGGCCTACATACTCCTGCCTCGATACCGGATAAGCCAGAGAAGCGGTAGCGGCCAGATTGATCAGCGTCCCGAAAACCGTAATGTACACCGTTACGCCCAGCGACCGCCACATGGCCGCATCGCTGAATACGTATTGATAGTTAATCCAGGTAAAATCAACCGGCAAAAACAATACTTTCCCGCTCACGACTGCTTCGGAACTGCTGAACGATTGCGCCAGCACGTTGAGGAACGGCAGGAACATGGCGAGCGCAAGCGCGGTTAAAAACAAGATGTTAATGACATTGAACGTTTGCCAGCCGGCAGATGCTCTTTTCATTATGGATTCACCTCCATTGAACTGCCTCTTGAATTAATACAGGCTTTCCCCTGTTGTCTTTTTGCTTAAATAGTTGCCGATCACGACGAGCATGAGGCCTACAACCGACTTGAACAAGCCGATCGCCGTCGTGTAGCTAAATTGCTGGCCAAGCAAGCCGACCGAGTAAATATAAGTATCCAGAATTTCACCGTTATTTTTGTTAAGCGGATTCAGGAATACGAACACGCGCTCGAACCCGAAGTCCAAAAACTTGCCGATATGCAGCAGGAACAAAATCATAATGGTCGGCAGCAGCGCAGGAATCGTAATGGAGAGCGTCTGCCGCCAGCGGCTTGCGCCGTCGACTTCCGCCGCTTCGTACAAATCCGGATTAATGCCGGCCAAAGCGGCCAAGTATATGATCGTGCCGTAACCGGAATCGCGCCAAATGCCCGTTCCGATCAGCACCGTGCGAATCCACGATTCTTCCCCGAGAAAATAGATCGGGTCAAACCCGAGCGCCGTCAGCAGCTGATTCACAACCCCGGTGGAAGGAGACAATACGCCGACCGCGATACCGCCGACAATGACCCAGGACAAAAAGTGAGGCATATATACGACCGTTTGAAGCAACCGCTTGTACACAACGAGACGAAGCTCGTTAAGCAAAAGCGCGAGCACGATCGGCGCCGGAAACGCAAGCACCAGATCATACAAACCGATCAGCAATGTGTTCTTCAAAATGTTCAAAAAATCGTAGTGCGCGAACATTCGTCGGAAATGCTCCAAACCGACCCATTTGCTGCCGGTAATCCCGTTAAAAATGTTGTAATCCTGAAATGCGATAATCGACCCGAAGAGCGGTACGTACTTAAAGATGATGAAATAAATAATGCCGGGCAACGATAAGAAATAAAGCGCTTTATATTTCCACATAAAACGCAGCAAGCTTCTTTTATCGGACGTTTCGTTCGTGCCGACGGACTCTGCTGCTTGCATGTTTGCCGCCATATGCTGGTCCCTCCTTATTGCGTCTTTTCGTTTGTAGTTTTATCTTACATGGAAGCCGTCAGGTCAACTATGGAATGCCTTTTCACTTGTTTGTGTTTTTTTTAGGTTAGTTAAGAGAATTGTCGTTATTTGTCGGATAAAGCCGCTTGCCGTGCACACCGTAAGACGAATATGGTATATTGTTCTAAAACCGGTACGGCCGGCTCATATGCAAAAGGGAGAGAAACTGAGCAATGAAAACAGCATTCGAAGGCTTTCGAGAAACCGATTTCGACACATTTCGCATCGATGGGCTGGAAGCCCGGATGGAGGCGATCCGCGGCCGGATTCAGCCGAAATTCCGTGAAATCAGCGAAGCTCTTCTCCCGGCGGTCAGCGCGCAGGCGGGCGAGGAAATGTATCTGCATATCGCCCAGCATGCCAGGCGTAAGGTGAATGCGCCCGTCGATACATGGCTGGCATTCGCAAACAACAAGCGCGGGTACAAGCAGCACCCTCACTTTCAAATCGGCATGTTCGACGACCGGGTATTCCTCTGGCTTGCGCTGATTTATGAACTGCCGGATAAGAAGGCGATTGCCGCTGCCTATTTGAAGAAGACGAAGCAAATTTATAAAAGCCTGCCGGGTGATTTCGTCGTGTCTTTCGACCATATGAAAAAAGACGCCGTCCCGGTAAAGTCGCTCGGCGAAGCGGGACTCAAGCAAGCGATCGAACGGTTTCGCGACGTGAAAAGCGTGGAGCTGCTGGTGGGACGCAATTTGCTCGCGGACGATCCGCTGCTGCGTGACGGGGACGCCTTCCTGCGGGCGGCCGGAGAAACATTCGAGGCTTTGATGCCGATGTACCGTCTTGCCAGATCGTTGTAAGCGGTAACCATACCGGCTCATGAAAAATTTATGTAATTCTAAGCTCCCTTTAAGCTAGTATTCAGCGAACCTGCACAAGCTATAGTTGGTGCAAACCGAATAAAAGCGACAGGAAGGTGAAATGAAGTTGAACAAGACGTACGCGAAGAAAGTCATCGTCACCACGCTCACGTTAGCTCTTGTGCTTGGCGGCGGCGCGCTGTACGGCTCGCGGCAGCTCGTTCACGCCGAGCCTTCGGACGCCTCCGTGCAGTCCGACGTTCCGGGCAGCGACGACGCCAAAGAGCAAAGCGGCAAAACGAACCGGCTGAAGGAATGGTTTGGCAAGCGCGGCGAAAAGCAGAAGGAAGCAGGCAATGGCGACAAAAAGCAGGCAGCGCCTATGAAAGGCATGCCGATTATCGAGGAAGCGGCTGCCATTCTCGGCATGGATCCGGAGGCGCTGCGCACGGCGCTCAAAGATAAAACATTGGCGCAGCTCGCTTCCGAGAAAAACATCAGCGAAGCCGATTTGATCGCCAAGCTTGAGGCGCAGCGCGGCAAAAAGATCGACGAAGCGGTCGCCGCCGGCAAGCTGACAGCGGAGAAGGCCGAACGCATCAAGCAAAACATGGCGGGACATTTAAAATTTATGGTTAACCATAAATTTGACGGCGAGGGCAAGCATCCCATGCGCAGCGCGAAGCACCGCATGATGCCGGCGCCGGACAAGCTTGCGGGCATCCTGGGCATCTCCGAGGAAGAGCTGAAGACGCAGCTAAATTCCGGCAAATCGCTTGCCGAAATCGCGCAAAGCAAAGGAATGACCAAAGAGCAGCTGGTGAGCAAAATCAAAGACGGCATGACGCCGTGGATCGAGAAAATGGTTGACCTGAAGCACATGAAGGAAGAAAAGCCGAAAAAATAATACTTACCGCCAATGGCTTTCCCGGTCGATGGACTTTGCGGGAAACGCGCGAATGGACGCCGCACGGGAGCGGCGCTTGCTTACTTGGCAGGCCGAAGCAACGCTAGGCAATGAACGGGACGGAACCGCCGTCCCGTTTTTTTGCCGTTTGCGCGTGTATGGTTTTCGTTTGCGCCGCATCCGGAAATGAAGCCGCTCCATTTTTGCCTATTGACATTTGCCGAAATGGCGGGCTATAATTTGAACCATTATTTACGATTCAAAGGCAATGACCAAGGACATGAGCACGTAAGACGCGCGCCCAGAGAAGAAGCCCCCGGCTGAAAGGCTTCCCGATGCGTTCACGTCGCTTACCCCCTTGTAGCCGCAGTCGGGAACGAATCCTTACGGCATTGAGCCACGGTCCGGATTCCAGTAACGCCTGTCGGGAGACCGCTCCCGTTATCCAAGGCAAAGTACGGTCTATTCATCAGCGCGCACCAATGCTGACAGACCGTTTAATAAGGGTGGAACCACGAGCACATCGTCCCTGTTGATAACGGACATCGGAATGCACCGATGTTACCGTTGCAGCGGCGATTGCTCTTTTTTGTTTTTCACGACGATTCATACACCAAGGCAACGACCAAGGACATGAGGACGTTGATACGCTCGCCCAGAGAGAAAGCCCCCGGCTGAAAGGCTTTCCGATGCGTTCACGTCGCTTACCCCCTTGCAGCTGCAGTCGGGAACGAATCTTACGGCCTTGAACCACGGCCCGGATTTCAGTAACGCCTGCCGGATTAGCCCCCGTTACCGGGCGACAAGGACGGATCCCCTCGCACGCCTGAGCGGCATCCGTCGAATAAGGGTGGAACCACGAGCACAATCGTCCCTGTTGAGAGCGGAAATCGGAATGTACCGATGTTACCGCTGCAACGGCGATAGTGCTCTTTTTTATTTACAAAACATGCTGAGGAGTGATTCAAATGGAACAAGTCCAAATCAAGCTGCCTGACCGATCCGTGAAACTGCTGGGGAAAGGAGCGACCGTCGCCGATCTGGCCGCTTCTATCAGCATGAGCCTGAAAAAAAGCGCCGTCGGCGGCAAAGTGAACGATGTGCTGGTCGATCTAGACACGCCGCTGAAAGAAAACGCGTCGGTGCAAATCATTACGCTGGATTCGCCCGAAGGGCTGCATTTGCTGCGGCATAGCACCGCTCATCTCATGGCGCAAGCGCTGAAGCGGATCTACGGCGCGGACCAAGTCTCGCTCGGCGTTGGCCCCGTGACGGCGGACGGCTTTTATTACGATATCGATTTGCCTGTTACGCTATCCCCCGCCGATCTTCCGGCCATCGAGCGGACGATGCTCCAGATCATGCAGGAAAATTTGGTCATTCGGCGGCAAACGCTGCCGCGAGCGGAAGCGGTGCGGCTGTTCGAGCGGATCGGCGATCCGCTCAAGCTGGAACTGATCCGGGATTTGCCGGAGGACGCCGTCATTTCCGTTTACCATCAAGGTGAATTCACAGACTTGTGCCGCGGTCCCCATCTTCCGTCCACCGGCTTCATCAAGGCGTTTAAGCTGTTGTCGGTCGCCGGTGCCTATTGGCGCGGGGATGCAAGCAACAAGATGCTTCAGCGCATTTACGGAACGGCCTTCCCGAACGTGCAGCAGCTTGAAGAGCATTTGCATTTGTTGGAGGAAGCCAAGAAGCGCGATCACCGCAAGCTGGGCAAAGAGCTCGAACTGTTCATGTTCTCCGAGGAAGCGCCGGGCATGCCGTTCTATTTGCCGAAGGGCGCACTCCTTCGCAGCGAGCTGGAAAGCTACGAACGAAGGCTTCAGCAGGCTCGAGGGTATCAGGAAGTGCGCACGCCGCTGCTGATGAACCGGCAGTTGTGGGAACGGTCGGGACATTACGACCATTACCGCGACAACATGTACTTCAGCGAAGTCGACGGGGTCGCTTACGCGCTAAAGCCGATGAACTGTCCCGGACACATGCTGATTTACGGGAACAAGCTTCGCTCCTACCGCGACCTGCCGATCCGGATGGCGGAGAACGGTCAAGTTCACCGGCACGAGCTGTCGGGAGCGCTGAACGGCATGCTGCGCGTCCGCACTTTTACGCAAGATGACACGCACATTTTCTGCCGCCCGGACCAAATCGAAGCCGAAATTGTCGGCATCATCGAATTGATTCGCGAGATGTACGCTACCTTCGGCTTCTCCTACAATATGGAGTTGTCGACAAGGCCGGACGATTCGATGGGTTCGGATGAGCTGTGGGAACAAGCCGAGAACGCTTTGAAATCGGTGCTGGAGTCGCTCAATATCCCGTACCGGCTGAACGAAGGCGACGGCGCTTTTTACGGACCGAAAATCGACTTCCACATTCAGGACTCGCTTAAGCGGAGCTGGCAGTGCGCCACGATCCAACTCGACTTCCAGTTCCCGGAAAAATTTGATCTGACGTATGTGAACGAATCGAATCAAAAGCTTCGTCCCGTCGTCATTCACAGAGCCGTATACGGCTCCATCGACCGCTTTATCGGCATGATCACCGAACATTACGGCGGCGCCTTCCCGCTGTGGCTCGCTCCTACGCAGGCGATCGTGCTTCCAATCGCAGCCGCGCATGTTGCGTATGCCAAACAGGTCGAGTCGGAGCTGCAAGCGGCCGGCATCCGGGTCGAACTGGACGACCGCAGCGAGAAGATCGGCTATAAAATTCGCGAGGCGCAGCTGCAAAAAATTCCGTATATGCTCATTATCGGCGACCAGGAGATGCAAAGCGGCAGTGTTTCCGTGCGCAGCCGAAGCGCCGGCGATCTCGGTACACTATCGCTCGCGTCGCTGAAGGAACGGCTTCGTACGGAAATGGCCGATAAAGCTTCAAAGTGATTTTTTGTTGTTCCCGGCCCGCTTTGCCATAGTAATGTAAAATTTGCCTGCTATACTGGAGATAACTTATCTCCTAATTATAAGGCGGTGCTACATGATCCCACACTCATCTTCGAAACGTTGGTTGATTCTCCTGACCGCTGCAGCCGTTCTTGCCGGAGGCACCGCTCTGCAAAGCCGTCTCCGGGGGACGTCTACCGTCTCCGCCGCAGCGGATACCGCCGAGGAAAGCGGCGAAGCCATCTATATGCAGCACTGTATGGCTTGCCACGCCGCGGACGGGCAAGGCAACGGCAAATATCCCGCGCTTGTCGGCGACAAAGCCAAGAAAGGAAGGCTTGCGAATTACGACAAGGCGTATGCCTACATTAGCCGCAACATGCCCGGGGATAATCCCGGCTCGATGCGGGAGGAAGAATACAAAGCCGTTACGAAATACGTGCTGGGCTTGAACGGGATTCCAACCGATTTCAACGATATTGCCGGGCATTGGGCGGCCAAAGAAATTACGGCGCTGCAGGACCTTCGCTTCATCGACGGTTACACGGAGAACGGAAAGCTGCTGTTCAAGCCGGATCAATACATTACGCGCGCGGAATTTGTCCGCTATTTCGTGAAAGCGAAAGAATGGTTCCTGACGAACAATACGGAATCCGATTTGACCGACCTACCGAAAAATAACGACAGGGCGTACATTTTGACAGCGATCGAGTACGGCATCATCGAGGGATACCCCGATCAAACGTTCAAGCCGCGAGGGAATATGACACGCGCGGAAATATCGGCGATCCTCGCCCGCAGCGAAATGCTGAAAGCGTCCGTGCCGTCAGGCTTCCGCGACGTCAGTCCCGGCTTCTGGGCGGCGGACGTCATAGCCGCCGTGCAGGAATCCGGGCTATTCGGCGGTTATGAAGACGGGACATTCGGTCCCGAGCGCAAAATTACGCGTGCCGAAGCGGTTGCCGTTATTTACCGGCTGCTCAATCCGTAATCGCGGCTCCATCTCGACCGCTCCGCTCTTATGTTATAGTGCGTCAGCTAGCAGCCGGTTCTCCGGCTTCTGCGCAACCCATTACGGGATCGACGCTTAACAAGGTTCAATCCGATGAATCGTTTTCGTTGGATGCCGTAAAGCAAAGCATCCGCCGGTATATCATCGAACAAGCGCAGGATCACAGCTGCTCTTTGCGTTTGAACAAATACAAAAAAAGCTGCCGTTAGCGATGAATTGGATCGCAAACGGCAGCTTTTTATCTAGTCGCGGCAAGCGCTTTTTTCATCTTCCGTCGCGTCTAAGCCGATACTTTTGAAGTTAGACCTTTTCTAACGTGGCGACTATACGGCGGGACGGCTTGCCTTTTGCATATCTTCCCGGTCGATGGCGATGAAGCGTGCCAGCAAGTAAATCGCCGCTATCGACAAAGCTGCGCCGATCAGGAACGGCATGCTGCGGCTGTAGTCGTATATGCCGGCACCGAGCAGCGGTCCGGTAATGCGGCCGAGGCTGTCCATCGAGGAGCTCAGGCCGGAGGCAACGCCCTGCCCGACCTTCGTCTTTTGCGTAATGAGCGATGTGACGCACGGACGAATCAGTGCGTTGCCGGCCGCAAACACGCTCAAGTAAATGGAAGCGGTCAGCAAGTTGCTGGAGAACAAAATCAGCACGAAGCCGATCGCCGAGAGCACGAGCCCGATGCCGATCACGCGGGCTTCCTGCCCTTTCTTGATCAACCGGCGCACAACGCCGCCCTGAATGAGCGCGCCGACCACGCCGCTGACCGCGAACATGATGCCGAGCTGGGTCGCATCCGCCCCGATTTTATCCCCTTCGAAAAGCAGGAGCGTCGCTTCGAGTCCGGCAAGCGAGAACGAGACGAAGAACGACAGCACGTACAAATATTTCAGTGAGCCGACAAACGCGGCCCAACGTGAAACTTTCGCTTCCTTCGGCAAACGGCGCTTTTCCGGCGTAAGCGATTCCGGAAGCATGAACAGCGCGAATACGAATGTAGCCAGCGCCAGTGCGGACGAGACGAAGAACGGCACTTCGGTGCCGAAATGGCTTAACAGGCCGCCAACCGCCGGTCCGAAAATGAAGCCGAGTCCGATCGACATACCGACCAGCCCCATACCTTTCGTCCGGTTTTCTTCGGTCGTAATGTCGGCCACATACGCAACGGCGCATGCCGTCGCCGCTCCGGAGAACAAGCCGCCTAAGATGCGCGAGGCGTACATCATCAGCAAGTTGTCACCCGCGAGGCCGAATATAAAGAAGCTGACGCTGAAGCCGAGCGTGCCGATCATAATGAGCGGGCGGCGGCCGATGCGGTCCGATAATGCGCCCCATATCGGCGACATCAGGAACGATGCGAGCGAGTATACCGACAGCAGCATGCCGAGATGGAAGCTGTCGCGACCCGATCCTGTCACCGCATCGGGTAGAACGGGAATGATGATGCCGAAGCCGATAAATATCGTCATCAGCAGTACCATGATGATGGCAAGCTGTTTTTTCATATGTATGAGGGCCTCCTGGTCATATCGCAAATCCGTTCCGCACAAACATGTCTACCTGTGCGAAATCTCTCTTATCGTACCACAACTTTTTTGCCGATGGAAACGGCCGTAAAATAAGTGTTACAAAATGGACACACTAGGCTTAAAATACGCTTGCATCCGTGTCACTTTTTGTTATACTCAATTTTGTTTGATTTTTATCAAGAACCGCCATATTACGACATACGAAAGGTAGGGATGACCGTGGATCAAACGAAAACGCCCCTGTTTACCGCACTGAAGGAACACGCGGCACGCAATCCGGTGCAGTTTCATATTCCTGGACATAAGAAAGGAGTCGGGATGGACCCGGAGTTCAGGGAGTTTATCGGAGATAACGCGCTCTCCATCGACCTGATCAATATAGCGCCGCTGGACGATCTTCATCAGCCGACAGGCGTAATCGAGCAATCCCAGCAGCTTGCGGCCGAAGCTTTCGGCGCAGATCATACGTTCTTTTCCGTACAAGGGACAAGCGGTGCGATCATGACAATGATTTTGACCGTTTGCTCCCAGGGCGATAAAATCATCGTACCGCGCAACGTACATAAATCGGTCATGTCGGCGATCATTTTTGCCGGCGCCAAACCTGTTTTCTTGAAGCCGGTGCGAGACGAAAACTTGGGTATCGATCACGGGGTAACGACCAGCTCCGTGCGCCGGGCGCTGGAGCGACATCCGGACGCGAAAGCGGTGCTTGTCATTAACCCGACGTATTACGGGGTATGCGCCAATCTGCAGGAAATCGTCGATATTGTGCACAGCTACAACATTCCTGTGCTCGTCGACGAAGCGCATGGCGTGCTTGTTCATTTCAGCGACAAGCTGCCGATGTCGGCGATGCAAGCCGGAGCCGATATGGCGGCTACCAGCGTTCATAAGCTCGGCGGTTCCATGACGCAGAGCTCCGTGTTGAATATCCGCGGCAACCGGGTCAATGTGAGACGGGCGAAAACGATTATCAGCATGCTTACCACAACGTCGACGTCCTATATATTGCTCGCGTCTCTCGATTGCGCACGCCGCAATTTGGCCTTGAACGGCAGCAGTATGGCTGAACGCGCTATTGAGCTTGCGGGCTATGCCCGTACTGAAATCAATCGCATGGCGGGATTGGAATGCTTCGGCGAAGACATCCTCGGTACGGAAGCGACTTTCGATTACGATCCGACCAAGGTCAATATCCACGTGCGCCACTTGGGCATCACGGGATACGATGCGGAAAATTGGCTGCGGGAGCATTACAACATCGAGGTGGAGCTCAGCGATATGTACAATATTCTCTGTCTCGTTACGCCGGGTGATACCCGCGACAATATCGATACGCTGCTTACCGCACTGCGCCAGCTTTCGGATGAAAATTACAATGTGCGCACCGCCAATGAGCTGGTCATCAAAATTCCGAAAATTCCGCAGCTTACATTGACGCCGCGGGATGCCTTCTACGGCGATACGGAAACGATCCCGTTCAAGGAGTCCGCAGACCGGATCATTGCCGAGTTTATTTATGTATACCCGCCGGGAATTCCGATTTTGCTGCCCGGCGAAGTCATTTCCCAAGACTTGATCGACTACATTACGGAGCATATCGAAGTAGGCCTACCGGTCAAAGGACCGGAAGACCGCAGCATCGAATATGTGAAAGTGATCGTCGAAACGCCGGCCATTTTTTAAAATGCGGCGCAAAACAAAAAGCCTGGCGGCTCGGTTGCCAGGCTTTTTGCTGCGGCTAAAGGTTGTTCTACCGTTTGTTGCTTGCTCTTCTAATATGTTACTGCAAATTCCCAATTGCCGCTGCGCTCTGCCCTGCTTCGCTTGTGTGCTTAAACCAAGCTGCTCCGCTTGTCATGGCTTGCTTATCGCACTGCGCAGCTGTGCCTCCCACCAGCCAATCGCATCCGCTACGGCGTGCTCCTCATGGTGCTTGCAGCAATGAACCGCCGCTCCGAGCAGCTCCGGGTGCGCATTCGCTACGGCGACGCCGACGCCCGCACGACGAATCATTTCCAGATCGTTCAAGTGATCGCCCATGGCCAAACACCGATCCCGTGAAATGCCGAGCTGCTGCATCAGCCGCTCAAGCGCGTGTCCCTTGGAGGCGCCGGAAGACAACAGTTCCAAATATTTGTCGTCCGAACGGACCCACAGCACGTCCGCATCTCCCGTAAGCTCGCCAACCGCGGCCGAAACTTCGTCGATCCGTTCGGGTTCCCACGCGAACAACACTTTAATCCATGGTTCCGGTACAAGCTCCAAACGATCCGCTTTTTGAAACGGGACGCTTTCGATTTGCTGGTGTCGAAGCGTAATTTCGTTATTCTGCGCAATCGTGGGATAATCGTTGGTCGTCTCGTATACTTCAACGCCTATGCCGGGAAACCGGCGAATGACCCGTTCTACGACTTCTTTTGCGCTGGCAGGCAAATTTTTGGACCATGTCCGCTCGCCCTGCGCAAAATCGTAGATGACGGCGCCGTTATACAATATCGCCGGCGCGCCGACCGGAAGCTGCTCCACATACGGACGCGCGGATACGGCAATCCGTCCCGTGGCGATCGTAAACAAGCCGCCCTGCGCGACAAAGCGCTCTATCGCTTCCCGATTCTCGAGGCTGATCTTTTTGTCCCGGTCCAGCAATGTCCCGTCCATATCCGTTACGAGCAAGCAACCTTCAAAAATACGTTCCATGCGCTTCATGTCTCCTTCTTTTTTCAATAAGAGCAAATATTGTATTTCCATTTTCTTAATGCTATGATGGTTTTGGTGCTCGCACCAGACAATTCCCCTTTTCCAGTCTATAAGCAGGCAGGTGCAAACGTCATGGCGCAAAGCGCATATATCAAATTTGTAGAGGGATCCGCAGTACCGTCGCTATCGCTCGATGAACTGAAAAACCAACTTCTGCATTACAAGGAACAACTCGCGCTAACCGGCAAACAGCTCGGTTGGGAATACGATGACGCAGGGTTCCCCTATTCGATAGAGTCGAAGCCCGGAGCCGAAGGAACTTGGTTTTATTTAAAAGGCAAATACCCGCAATACAAATATATTGTCATGGGGGTAGGCACGGAAACGAACAATGAAACCGAGCGTCACTTCGTGCAGGTCGTCCTTCCCGAGGATGCGACAGGCGGGGACAAAAGCAAAGGCAACGAGTTTTGCAAATATTTAGGCAAGTTGTGGAAAGCCGAGCTTCATTTGTTCAACGGCCGTATTATGTATTTTAACCCGCGCAAATAAGTTACAGCATGGCATGGAAGCGGACTTGTACTTATTATTCCAACAGAAATCAATTGCCGTTATCGTACGAAACGACGGTAGAATTGCCTTATAAGCTGACCGCACGCGATCCTGACGAAAGGAGCGGGCGGTTGTTTTTTTTTGGCAATGCATCCCGCTGCGCAGCGAAAAACCCTTCTCGCGAAAGAAGGGTTTGGAATGCATGATTTATTGTTCTTGCTCTTCCACAATCTCGTTATAAATCTGAACGACGCGATTCCACTCGTCTTCGTCCTCAATACTTGCGAGCATCGCTTCGCCGTCTTCTTCCTCTATACGGAAAATAACGCCGTCCGCTTCCATATCGTTACGGTCCAGCAGCACTGCGTAAGCTTGATCGCTTACTTCGAAGGTGTATACCATCACCATCTCATGCTCCACGCCGTTCTCGTCGGTCACGATAAAAATATCTTCATCATGATCGTGGTCACAGGAAGCATCATGGATGTGATCGCTCATGGGAAAACCTCATTTCGTCTTAAAATAAATTGCTCCCCGTATCGTAACATGACGGTGGAGCGGAGTCAATGAATGACGAAATGAGCCGGGCGCGTTTATTTACTCCGAAACGATGACTTTTTCGGAAACGACGGAATAAGCGCTGCCTTCATCAAGTTTAACGGAAAATTTAACGACATACTTGCCGGATTCATTAAACGACACGTTGAACGGCCACGGATACCAGAAGCTTTCCCGCTGTCCGTTCACGACCTTCTCGTGGGTCGCTACCCGTTCGCCGCTAGGCGAATCGATCGAAATCTGGAACGAATAAATCGGCGTTTGCAAATTATCCACTTGTGCGAAGACGGCAAAATCAAGCCTGTCTCCTTTCTTCACAACGCCAAACGGCTGCTTGATCGAATAATCGTTATCGACCTTTTTGGCTACGAACATATGTACGTTCGGCTTCTGAATGGAGACCGTCTTTTTGGCATCGTCCCATTTGACCAGCGCTTGTAAAGACTCGGACAGCACACGAACAGGAAGTACAGCGCTGCCTTTTACCAGAAAAGCGGGCGTATCGGTTTCACCGAACGTCTTCTCTTCATTGTTGATCATCAATTTTGCTTTGGCAAACCCTTCATATTCGCCCCACAGAGAGTTCGCATAAGCCCCTGCTGTCCCAAACAGGGAGAGCGACAGCGCCAATGTCAGCAAACGCGGCACTTTCATTTCAGCAACCTCCATCATGTACTTTCTTTGCTCTGTTCTTATGCTATTTTATACTCCGCTGTCGGCCAAGAGTTGCGGTCTTTTTATGAAAAGAAAATATTTTTTTCTCAAACGCTTCTACATATAGTGCAATAACTGGGTTTAAAGCAAAAATATATACAAAATATGGTATTATTTAATTGTTGACATCCGCCTGGCGAAACGTGTGAAATAGTGGCGAGAAGAGGCGTTTCGTGCGCTTGCCCGGGAAATGGGACGAAGGATGGAACGACCTCAGGACATACAAAACCCGGCACAACCATCGTGTGCCGGGCTATCCTGCTAGTCAAAGACGTTCGGAAACCACTTTCGGCTGGGTAAACAGCAGCAAATAATCGCGTCCCCCCGCTTTCGAATCCGTTCCCGACATATTGAATCCGCCGAATGGATGCACCCCGACTAGCGCCCCGGTGCATTTGCGGTTGAAGTACAGATTCCCTACATGAAACGATTCGCGCGCCGCCTCCAGATGAGCCCGGTTATTGGAAATAACCGAGCCCGTCAAGCCGTAGTCGGTACCGTTGGCGATCTCGAGCGCCTCCTCGAACGTGGCCGCCCGAAGGAAAGCCAGCACCGGACCGAATATTTCTTCCTGCGCAATCCGCGCATTCGGCGCCACATCGGCAAATATCGTAGGCTCGATAAAAAAACCTTGGGACGGATCGTTTGCTTTGCCGCCGGCGACCAGTTTGCCTTCCGACTTGCCGATCTCAATGTACTCCGAAATTTTGTCGTACGCTTTCTTATCGATCACCGGGCCTATATATACACCCGCACGCTTCGGATCTCCGGTCACAAGGGACTTCGTCCGTTCTACGACGCGTCGGAGGATGTCGTTGTAGACCGGTCCTACAACGATTGCCCTCGAGCAAGCGGAGCATTTTTGTCCGGCGAATCCGAAAGCCGAAGCCGCGATCGCTTCCGCCGCCAGTTCAAGGTCGGCATCGCTGTCAACAATAATCGCGTCCTTGCCGCCCATCTCAGCTACGACCCGTTTGATCCATTTTTGCCCTGGTGCCGTTAAGGCCGCTCGTTCGTTAATACGCAAGCCGACCTCCCTCGAGCCGGTAAACGAAATGAACCGCGTCAACGGATGGTCGACGAGCACGTCCCCTACTTCGCTTCCCGAACCGGGGACGAAACAGACGACGCCGTCCGGTAGTCCGGCCTCTTCGAGCAGTTCGACAAACTTGGCCGCAACGACCGGGGTTGCGCTTGCCGGCTTCAATACAACCGTATTGCCTGCGACGATTGCAGCTGCCGTCATGCCGGCCATAATCGCAAGCGGAAAATTCCAAGGCGGAATAATGATGCCAACGCCGAGAGGGATATAGGTCCACTCGTTATCTTCTCCGGGAATGCGGACGAGCGGTTGCCGCTCGGTAAGCCGCTCCATTTCTCTCCCATAATATTCCAGAAAATCAATCGCCTCTGCCGTATCCGCATCCGCTTCGCTCCAGCTTTTCCCCGCTTCCAAAACCATCCAAGCGGAGAACTCATGCTTGCGCCGGCGCAGCAGCGCCGCCGTCTTGTACAAGTAGCGGGCCCGCTGCGGCGCGGCAATTTTCCGCCAGCTTTCGAACGCCGCTGCCGACGCCAGCACCGCCTTGTTCGCGAGTGCCATATCCACCTGGGCAACGGTCCCTACCACCTCCGCGGGGGATGCCGGATTGACGGAGTCCAATTTGCGGGCGGTGACGATTCGTTCCGAACCGATTCGAATCGGGTACACCCGTCCTCCTTCCGATTCCACCTTTCGTATCGATGCTTCAAACGATTGCTTTTCTTGCGGATCGGAAAAATTCGTCAGCGGTTCATTGCGAAACGGCTCCAACATAGTCGGGCGCCTCCTTGTTCAAAAATTTCGGGTCTCCTTCCGGGCGGCAGCGGAATAAGATATAGCAAAGAGACACGCTTCTATTGATGTGTATGCGACTGCAGGCAGTGACATACGCAGACAAGCGGGCGTGGGAGCATCGAGAGGAGGTCACATCATGGATCTCGGAACAAAACTGTTCCGCCGGGCGCTGCTGCTGCTCGCGGGCAACCGGGTCGCAGCGGCGGCGGCTCAGCGGTACGGACTGAAGCTTGGAGCCAAACGCTTCGTCGCGGGTTTGACGAGGGAGGAAGCTCTGAAGGAAATCGCCGGGCTTAACCGCAAAGGTATTTCCGTTACCGTCGATCATCTTGGCGAAGGCATACGTGAGCTTACCGAAGCAAAAGTGTTTGCAGATGAGTATGTGCGGCTGCTTGCCGATGTTCACGAAAACCGCGTCGATGCCGGCGTATCGCTTAAACCGACGCAAATGGGACTGGCGTTGGACCCGGAAACAACCTACGAACATATTCGAGGTATCGTGCGCCAAGCCAACGCCCACCACCTCTTCGTCTGCATTGATATGGAGAATTCCCCGTACACCGACGCTACCATCGCTATCGTTCGCAAGCTACAGGCCGAAGGACTCACGGGTGTAGGGACGGTCATCCAGGCTTACTTGCGGCGAAGCATGAACGATTGCCGCCGGTTGACGAAAGAACGGGTTGTCTTGAGGCTTGTGAAGGGTGCTTATAAGGAAGCCGACTCCATTGCCTATCCCCGCAAGCAAGAGGTCGATGATCATTTCAAGAAACTGATCGAGCACCGGCTCGACTCCGGAGTGTTCACCGCTATCGCCACACATGATCCCGCAATCATCGATTGGACGTGTGCTTACGCCGCCAAGAAAGGCATCGCACGGTCCGCCTATGAATTCCAAATGCTTTACGGCGTTGCTTCGACCCTTCAGGAGCGGCTTGCGCTGGAAGGTTACGGTGTGCGCTGCTATGTTCCATACGGACGATCTTGGTATCCATATTTCGTGAGGCGGCTGGCCGAGCGGCCGGCCAATGTATGGTTTATTTTAAAAAATTGGTGAGCGAATGCCTCATTCCGTTCATCAGAGTTCGAATCCACTCCACCCGTGAACAAGGAAGAAAGGACCGATCTGTATGAATAAACCGTACCTTCTTACCGTGATCAGCGTCCCCTTCGATTTGGGCGCTGGCCTCCGGGGAGCTAGCCTTGGGCCGGATGCGATACTGCAGGCCGGGTTAGCCCGGAGACTCCAACAAATCGGGCATGCCGTCGAAGCAGCCGATTTCGTCCGTCTGCCGCTACCTCCGACTCGGGGGCGCAAGCCGACTCCTCCCGCAGCCCCCGCTACCGCGCAGCCACTTCTTCCCGGGCAAGCTTCCACACAGCCCGATACCAATGCGAATGCATTGGTACCGCCGGCCTCCCGGTTAAAGCATCTGGACGAAGTCGCCGCAATCAATCGCGAACTGGCTCATCAGGTCGCAGCCAGCGCCGCAGGAGGCCGGTTTCCGCTCGTGCTCGGCGGCGATCACAGCTTGGCGATCGGCACGATTTCCGGACTCGCCCAGGTTCACCGCCGGCTCGGCGTCCTATGGTTTGACGCGCATTCCGACCTGAATACGGCGGAAACGAGCCCGTCCGGCAACATTCACGGAATGTCGCTCTCCGCGCTGCTTGGCAAAGGCCATGAACGGCTGACGCAGCTAGGCGGCGCCGCGCCGAAGGTGCGCCCCGAACACGTGGTGCTGATCGGCTTGCGCGATCTCGATCCGGGCGAAAAAGCGCTCATTGCCGCCGAAGGCATTCGCTGCTTCACGATGCACGACATCGACATGCTTGGCATGGCCAAGGTGATGGAGGAAGCGATTCGTATCGTGAGCCGCGACACCGACGGTGTGCATGTCAGTTTCGATATCGACAGCGTCGATCCGGTAGAGGCGCCCGGAACCGGGACGCCTGTGCGCGGGGGTCTCAGTTACCGCGAAGCGCATCTTGCACTGGAGCTGCTGGCGGAAGCCCGGATCGTCACCTCGGCCGAATTCGTCGAAGTGAACCCGACGCTAGAATCGGACGGCCGTACGGCGAAGCTCGCCGTCGACCTGATCTCCTCGCTTCTCGGCGAGACCATACTTTGAAAAGGGGATGTTCCGATGGACAACAGCTTCGCTCCATTCTCCTCTTCAAGCGAGGCGATCCGCACCGCCGAACAATTCGGAGCGCGCAACTATAATCCTCTGCCTGTCGCCATTGCCCGCGCCAAAGGCGTCTGGGTGTGGGATATCGAGGGGCGGCCGTATATGGATATGCTGAGTGCTTATTCGGCGCTGAATCAAGGCCATCGCCACCCGAAAATTATCGCTGCGCTAAAACGCCAGGCTGACCGGATCACTATCGCGTCCAGAGCGTTTCATACCGATATGCTCGGACAATTTTACCGCGAACTGGCCGGATTCACCGGTAAGCCGATGATTCTTCCGATGAATACGGGCGCCGAGGCGGTGGAAACGGCAATAAAGGCGGCACGCAGATGGGCGTATCGCCGTAAAGGCGTCCCCGACGGCGAAGCGGAAATCATCGTATGCAGCGGCAATTTTCACGGCCGAACCGTTACGGTGACCTCCTTCTCCTCGGATGAGGCGTACCGGCAAGGCTTCGGCCCGTTTACACCGGGCTTTCGCATCATCCCTTTCGGGGATGCGGAAGCCCTTGAGCGGGCCATCACGCCGAACACGGCCGCTTTTCTCGTAGAGCCGATCCAAGGCGAGGCGGGCGTCATTCTCCCTCCCGCCGGCTATTTGCGCGACATTGCCGAAGTGTGCAAGCGGCATCGGGTGCTTCTCATAGCAGACGAGATCCAAACCGGCTTCGGCCGCACCGGACGGCGTTTTGCTTGCGATCACGAGCAAGTCGTTCCCGATGTATACGTGCTCGGCAAGGCGCTCGGCGGCGGCGTATTCCCGGTATCGGCCGTTGCTGCGGACCGGGAAGTACTAGAGGTGTTCGAGCCCGGCTCTCACGGCTCCACGTTCGGAGGCAACCCGCTTGCCTGCGCCGTGGCGGCAGCCGCGCTCGAAGTGACCTTGCGGGAACGGCTGCCCGAACGTTCCGATCAGTTAGGCGCTTACTTCCTGCGCATGCTGAGACAGCTTCATACGCCGTTGATCCGGGATATTCGCGGACGGGGACTGTTTGTCGGGCTCGAGTTGGACGAACCGGCCAGACCGTGGTGCGAGAAATTAATGGAAGCCGGTCTGCTCTGCAAAGAAACGCATGATCGGGTGATCCGCTTGACCCCGCCTTTAACTATCACACGTCCGCAATTGAAATGGGCATTCGAGCGAATCCGCGAAACGCTGTGCCCTTCTGTTCCTCATAAATAATTTCCCGCTTTCTGGCACATGCTATGGTCAAGGAGGCGATGTACAATGGAACAAAACAAAGAGCACGTTGTTGCGGTACGCAAAAACGGCGAAGGCGACATTGTCGAATTAAAGCTGTCTTCCGGCCAAGTCGTGGATTATCAGGAAGCGCAGCAAATGGTCAAGAACGGCCAGATCGCCAATGCAAACGTATTTAAAGGACGCGACGGCGAAGAACACCTTCGCTCCAACCCTGATGGCGACCCTTCCAACAATTTCGATAATTTGCCCGGATTTTGACCCGTGCCGTTCATACCGTTTTCCTATGAAAACCAAGCCGAATCATCTATCCGGCTTGGTTTTTTTGCATAAATAAAAGCATTTGATCCGACCAGTTAAGATCGAGCAGCACAGCTTATATCAAAAATTTTTACTTAAACTGGGAGCCCAGGGCAGGAATTCCGCACACAAACACAGAATCATCTCTACTAGACAACGATTAGACCGGGAGATGAAACGCTCTTATGAATAGCAAGTGGATCTGTATCGTTTACTCTTTCCTAGTGCTTTCTTCGTCCCTATATTTCGGAACCTCCGCTTCTCCGCTCTGGCTTGTGGCGGCAACGGCCGGCTATGTTCTGGCCCAAACGTTCGAGAAGCATATCCCTGCGAGGCTGCCGTTACAGCTCATTCTGCTCATTGCCATGCACTCGCTGAGCGGTACGTTATGGTGTCTGCCGCTTTATTTGCTTCATATGTGCAACCTCTTCTACAACATTCCTTCCTTCCGAACGGCTTTATGGATCAATACACTGCTGATGCTGACCGGCGTTATCGTAGCGCTCGTCCGTCAACCCGCTATGACCGAAACAACGTTGACGACGGCTTATTCGATTATTTCCTGCTTTATATTTGCCTGTTTGTACCGCAAAATATATTACGATATCGAGCATCAAAAGCAGCAGCTTACGAACGAGAAAAAACATCTCAGTACACACGATGCGCTAACCGGTTTATACAACTTTCAAGAATTTCATAAACAATTGGAAAAGCTTGGCGGTTCCGGCGAACCGGTCATCCTCGTGCTCATGGATTGCAAGGATTTGAAATCGCTTAACACCACCAACGGGTTTCAAGGCGTGAATAAAATATTGAAGCAGGTTGCGCAGCTGCTTCGCATTATATTTCCCGAAGCCGAACTGATTTGCCGTTATGGAGGCGACGAATTCGCCATTGTGCTCAAAACGGAAGATGTGGACCAATCCATCCACTCGGTCACGCAACAGATGGCTGTCGAATTCCCGAAGCTGACCGGCATCGAGATCAATTTCGGCATCGCCAGTTACCCGAGCGACGGCATGGCGAAGGACGATTTGATTTTGGTCGCGGAGCACAATTTGTATATGATGAAAAGGGAAAGCTGGCTGAAGCGCGAGGAGCATATGCTTCGTTCTGAGAAATTGCGCGTGGTTGGCGAGCTGGCATCGGGCATGGCCCATGAAATTCGCAATCCGCTGACGACCGTAAAAGGATTTTTGCAGCTCTCCAAAGCAGGCAACTACAATATTGAACCGTGGTATGATTTGATTATGGACGAAATAAACCGGATGAGCATGTTGACGGTGGAATTTTTGCAGTTTTCCAGACCCCATGTCACCCAGTTTAAAATTCAATCCATTCAAAATTGCGTCTTTCGGGTTTTGTCGCTGCTTGACTCGGAAACAACGCGCCTCGGCCATCACGTGCAGTTCGATCACGATGAGGAACCGGTTCTTATGCTGATGGATCACGACAAGATGCTTCAGCTCCTGCTCAACCTGATCAAAAATGCTTTTGAAGCGATGCCGGAGGAGGGCCGTGTGCACATTCACTTATATACTTTGGAGAAACAAGCGGTTATTGAAATTTCCGACAACGGCAAGGGCATTCCCGAATCCGATCTAGAAAAAGTATTTATTCCGTTCTATACGACCAAAGATTCGGGGACCGGACTGGGCCTTTCCATTTGCCACAAAATCGTTCAAGACCACGAGGGCACGATTGAGGTGGAAAGCTTTGTGAATAAAGGTACGAAATTTACGATCATGCTGCCGACGGTCGGCATGCAGCAACCGGAGGCAGCCGCTACATCAGGCGGGACCAAAGTTTCGGTATAAGTCTTGGCCATTTGCTGGGCTTGCGCCGCGGCTCCGTCATAAAGCTGAGCATACCGGTAAGCATACCTAGCATTGCTCCAGCCGCAACTTCGGCCGGCAAATGGCCGAGCCGCTCCTCCAATTCCTTATCCCGCTTCTCATGGACTAAGGTCGGATGCTGCTCGGCCAACTTGGCGACCGTATCCTCGATTTCATTTACTTCCGTCGCAATGAGTCCGGTTTGCCTGCGGATCCCCATGGCATCGTACATTACGATCAAGCCAAGTATCATCGCCAGTGCAAACGAGGTAGACGACACGCCTTTGCGTAATCCGAGATAAGTAGCCAGCGAAGCGACACCGGCCGAATGCGAACTTGGCATTCCTCCCGAGCCGACCAAGCGGCGCCAATCTCGTTCACCGCCGTTGTGACGCTTGTTAAAAGAAACTTTTAGCGCTTGTGCCGCCGCAATGCCGATAATGGACGTCCATAACGCCCGGTTCATAGCCATCACCTCAAGATTATGTTCCTAATCTTCAGGCAATTCTATACCTGCGTTTCAAGTGTGATGTCCCCTTCCATGACGACGCTGTTTTCCTCGTCATTCCATTCGGGCTTTAGTCCAAGAAGCCGGCCCAATTCACTAACCGCAATCGCCCGATCCCTTCCAAACGTTTGCAGCCTAACCTTCAGTTTGAGCCGGTTGCCGTCCAATTCCAATTCATCGTCTTTCCGCGCAAAAAACGTCAGGTCATGCCCTCCCCATCTTACGATCGTTTCCCCTGGCGGACGCTGCTTGCGGTGACGTACGGGAAACGATTGGATCGGTATAAACAATTGCCCGTCCGAATCCATATATTGCTTACCTGCCGCTTGCAATCGCCCGTTAATAAACAAATATATGATCGGCCAACGCTGCAGCCCTTCTTTTCGCAAAATGGCATACAGTCCCTGCTGTTCCCAGGGCGGGGGGATATCTCTCAGCGCAACATGGCTGCGGAAATCGCCGCCAAGAAGCCGCATTTGGAACCAATTCTCATACACCGGCGTATGGACGAACTGCCTTGTCGCTTCATGGTATGCCCATATGGACAAATGTCCATAATACGTATCGCTCGTTGGCACGTTGTCCGGCAAGGCGATGTGAGCCTCGATATCTTCATCGATGAAGTCGGACGACCATTCGGCCGTCATTCGCTCCGGCGCGCCGCCGATAGACGGAAATAACAATAATTGAAGCGCGTACCGAATCGGTCTTCCAAGCATTTCCACACTGAAGTCTGCAGCCGAAGCGAACAGCACCCGCAGATTGGACTGATCGTTGCCCTCCTCATCCGTTTCGGAATCGATCCTCGTATCGAGTACCTCAGGAACGGACAACCCCCCAGACGGTTTTAATCCCGCCAGCTTCTCCCAATAGTCCCGAACGGCGGGGAGCAAATAAATGAACGGAATATATTCGTTTTCATGCCGCGCAAAGTTGACAAGCTCCTCTGCCGATTGCGGAGAAGATTTGCCGCTATTGCCGAACAACATCACATAATCTTCCGCCATAATTTCGCCGGGGTCCCATTTGTGCAAATATGGCATGGTGCTGTTTTTCCATCGAACCGGATAACCGTCCAGCTGCCGCAGCTTCGACCATTCGCTCTTTTCCGTCAGTTCGTACGGATAGATGCCTTCTTTCTTTTTGAGCCAATAATAAGTAAAATGATGGCCGTACTCATGAATCAACGTCGCTTCGACCGGCATTTTGTCAACCTCATAGAGGCGGATGGTTTTGTCCTTGTTATTGTAGTTGCCTACGCGGTAACCGCTCTGCCCCGTACTTTTGAGCGGATCGAGAATTACTTTTTTCAGTTGGGCCAGCTCTTCCCCATGCTTGCAATTCAGCAGCACGCGGTATAACGCTTTAAGTCTGACCTCGTCCCATTTCGAACTGTAGCTAATAAATTGAATACCTTCCGAGGAAGTAAATGTGCTCTCTACGGTTCGCTTCTCCTCGGCCGCGGAGACGATCAGAGCGGAACGAATAAATAAAAACGAAATCATAAAAATGCACCACAGACCGATTCCTTTTCTGATGCTGCAACACCTCCGTCAATCCCCAAGATGATAACGCTTTCATATCCATAATATTCTAATACTATCACATCTCCTTCATTATATGCACGACAAAAAGGCGTCTTTACCAAAACTTTAGACACCTTGGTTACGAATTCTATCTATATGGTTCCAAGCAATTCCTTGCGGATGTCGGTCGGCGTCATGCCGGTTTGTTTTTTTACTAGACGCGCATAATGATACGACGTTTTGAACCCGCATCGAAGCGCAATCTCCTGTATCGACAACCCCGTATTACGAAGCAGCTCCAAGCTATTGCGAATCCGGTATGACCACACATAATGCATCGGAGTCGTGCCTTCATGCTTGCGAAAAAGCCGGATCAGGTGCTCCTGCGAAACATTAACGGCAGCCGCGATACGCGCTAATGACAGCGGCTCCTCATAATGGCCGGCAATATACTTTTTGGCGAGCATTAGCCAAGCATTCGTGCTATGCTGGGCGGAAGCCTGCTTGCTCTCGCTTTCGAATAATAGCAGCGCTGATAAACCCAATGCGCACATGAGCTCATCATTGCGGTCCGGCCCCTTCTGAAGCGCAAGCAGCAGCTCCGTGATCCGGTTCATACCGTTTGAAATCGGCAGATGAAACGGGAGCTCCTGCAGCCGCATAGGCTGCTCGCGGTTTGCCGAAGTACATGTTACGGCGATCCAGCGATGCCACGTTTCTTCCTCTTTGGCAAAAGCAAATCGTTCCGTGTGTCCCGGCTTAAGCAGCGCGACATATCCGCGCGGAATGACATGGCAGATGCCGTCGATCCATACCTCCGCAACCCCGGTATCTACCATGACCAGTTGAAAGTCACCCTGAATTCTCGGTCCGAATGCCCCGCCGGGCGAATAGCGTACGATACCGGGGGTCACCTTCATCACGTCGATGCCGATAGACTTCGTTCCCGGGCCAAGCCCGGGCTGTAACTGTGACAAACGGATCCCCCTTTCCGCAGCTGTTCGAGCCTTGCGATGCCGGATTTAATCCAGACGGTATTTCACCTTCAAATCTTCACGCTCAATCACCGAGTCATGCCGAATATAATGGCACACGTAGCTGCGCCGCCACCGATCCAGCGAACGATTGCGAGTGGAGGAATGGATCAACAGGCTGTGAAAAAACAAGATGTCGCCTTTATTCAACCGTACCGGAAGCTCTTTGCTTAGATCGATGTTTTCCGTCTCTTTCGTCCATGGCTCATGCTCCTGCACATTTTTCACAGCGCCGTGAGGCAGCAATCCGAGCTTGTGCGACCCTGGAATGACCCAGAGGCAGCCGTTCTCTTCGTCGACCCGTTCCATGGCGATCCACGCGGCGATCATGGTGTCCGGCTCGTTGCGAATATAATAGTAGTCCTGATGCGCCGCTTGCCCTGGAGATCCCGGCTCTTTGTAGAAGTACATGCTCTGAATGCCGACAGCCTCATCCCCCATCAGCTGCGCGAGCGCACCTCTGACAACCGGCAGCTTCAACATCTGTACCGAAAACCCGTCATGTTTGTGCGGATTGAACAACCGAACCGAGAACCGCTCCTCTTCGCTGACGAATTCCTGGCCCCTTTTGCGGGGAAAGGCCCATTCCGGAATCGGATCGGCCGACCGGATGCTATGAATATGCGCGTTGTAAGCATGAATCAAATCTGCACTGCAACCCTGCGGTAAAACTAAATAACCGTATTCTTGATACTGCCGTATTTGTTCCTCGGATAGTGGCGCCGTCCGCGGCTCATGCGCTTGGATTTGCGACAAACTTTCCGCCTCCCTCAAAGTATTGAATGCAGCTTCTGCCGCTACCCTCATACTAAGGAAATGCAGGTATTTTGAAAATGTTTGCAATTGCCTTTTTTGTGTCTGAAATTGATCTCGGTTCCACCTGATTGCTGCTTCCGCGCAACGATGTGTGTCTAACTCAGAGGCGGGTCAGCATCGAAATGAGATAACTGGCTTCCGTGTCGTTGCCGACCGTACCCCATGCCATGATTCCGTTAAGGTACCGCACCTCGAACGGAAGCTGCACATGCTCCACTTTATAAAGCCCGGGCGGGAAATCGTCAGGGTTCAATGTATACGCCATCGCCGTGTAGTATTTGCGCTCCAGTATCGCCTTTTGGCTTGGAAACTCCGCTCGCCCCATTTCCTCGCGAAGCTGTTTCATTTCTTCCTCAAGCTCGGTACGGGACATTTGACTGTACAATCTTTTCATGCTCGTTATATCGCCTCCCAATGAAATGATGCGCAAATCGACTTGTTTATGGTTTTGTTGGCCGATCTTCAGGCGAATCGTCCCGTTTTTTGTCTGCCTGTGCCGGAAACTATTCAACCGATGTTTGTCCGAATCTTGTATAATATTACTAGAGTCTAATTATGCTATGAGGAGGCTTTGCGAAAATGACGACGGAACTGTATTTTCATGACAAAAAAATTCCCGTAACCTTCATTTCAAGCGATCAGAAAGCGATCCCTCGGCTCATTACCGTATTGGAAAGCTCAAAAGTTCACTCCTCTTCCGTTCACTCCATCGCGCGGATCGAAGTCGTCGGAAACCAAGCCATACTTCATACGACTGCGGATAACGAAAAAATTCATCTGGCGCTCTTCTGAGCGCGTGTACAAGCGCACATCAGGGTTGCCTACATAATCCTATTGCGTTATAGTAAGCTTGATCATATTTCTTCACATTCAAGCAAAGGATTGTCATGCCATGGTCACCGAAAATAAACGCAAGTTTTTCCGCGTACATTTTGAACGTCCGCTTCTTGCCGAAATCAAGCTGATCGGCCTTCAAGACCGCGATTTCGAGCCGGATATCAAAAACTTCAAAGCCGCAGTGGTCGATATCGGCGCCGGGGGCGCTCGCTTCTTTACCGAGACCCCGCTGCCCGACGCGCATCGTTTGCTTGTGGAGATGAAGTTTACCGTACTCGGGAAACAATACAACCCGCTCGGTACGATCGTCCGTTCCATCCTGCCGGAAGAAGGGCATAACGAATATAGCTCGGAATTTTCTCTTCAGGAATCGGAAACGGCCGCGCTGACCAGCATGCTCAACAGCGTGGCGATCAAGCTCCGCAAGTCGAAAACTCCGGCAGAATGCATTTTTTGCTCCGACGAGGATCTTGCGGCATTTATGCCTTTACGGGCGCGGAAGCCCTGATATCCCTGCAGCGATGCAAGCTTTACCGCTCTCCGTATGCCACACCCAGCAATGAAACAGCTGCTGCTCCGGTCTGAGCTTATCGTATAAGTCTTTCAGACCGAGCACCGCTGCTTCCAAACCGTACTTACCGAACGCTTCGAACAAAAAACGCCTCCGCTCCCCTTCCGTCCTCATCTGATACAGCTCGTCCGCGATCCAGCGCTTCTCCTCATCCAGTACGATCATTTCCGTCCACGCCGCAACTCTGCCGTCCGGCTTCACAAGCGAGAGCAGCAGTTGATTGTAGTCCGTCACCAGACTGTTGCGCAAATAAACGAGGGCTTCTACGATCTGCCGCACCTCAGGTTCACTATAACGACCCATATGGCTGTAAAACTGGGTCAATGCATACAAATAAAACAGCTGCGTATGCACTCCCGATGAAATGACCAGCGAGAAGGTCTTCTTCAAGTGCGGCATCGTTTCATGCAAACGAACTTGAAAGGCGCAGTCTCTCAAGTATCCTGCAAGCTCCGAAGCGGCTGCCCCGGACTGAAGCAACTCTTCGTACGTCTCGTAGAACGAGATTTGATCTAAACCCGTATAGTCGACCCCTGTCAACGACTTTACCCGTTGGTGGCCCATGCCGCCTGTCGATTCAAGCCACTCCTGCAGCATATTGTCCTCGCTATCCATCACGGTTACCTGCTGAAAATGCAGCGCAAGCCCCGGCAAATCCACTTCCCCGTGATTTCCTGCGCCCAGGACCGCCGCTTTCTCCATTCGAGCGAGACGTTGCACGGACTCTTCCACCAGTTGGCGTACATGATATCGGTGAGTGCCGTATTCATGTTCTCCCCAGTCGAGCGCCAAGCTCTCCCCCTTGGGCTCTATCTCGACGTTCAGCGGCTGCATCAGCCGTTCAAATTCCTTCATGAAAGTCCCCTCTTTCCAAGCATGTCTTCTGCACAACATTATAGCACAACGCTCGACCGTCAGCCTCTGCTAGTTCATCATCTACGAAGGGCCTAAAATTTACAATCTATTCTTTTAAAAAAACTTCAGACAATTGCTTGACAATCCTATGCATCCTTGGTATTATAAAAAACGTTCCCGATAAACACTTTATAACATGACTTGTTAGCTCAGCTGGGAGAGCACCATCTTGACAGGGTGGGGGTCAGTGGTTCGAGCCCACTACAGGTCATAACGCAAAAGCCTTGAGAAATCAAGGCTTTTTTGCTTTTCTTGGGTGTCTAAAGCAACTGAATCTGACCATGAAATTGCTTACTTCACTTAGATGCGACCGCAGCATATTCTAACCGTTATAAAACAATTAGGATCTCCTCGCAATAGCATCCGGGTCAATTGCCTCTTATGAATCGTTCAAGAGATACTATGAAAGCCGCTGCTGACTTTTACATTTATTAGCTATAATTCAACAGATTTTATATTTTTCTTCGAAATTCATATATAGAAAAGAAATCTTTTCTGTGCTATTATCCCGGATAAAGATAAATGTAGTGAATTTATATTATGCGCATGTCGAAAGGTGGATTTGCGATGGGATACATACAAAACATACGAAAAAAAATTGGTCATGACAGGTTAATTGCTGTGGGTGCAGGTGTTTTCGTTTATAAAGATCGAAAAGTGCTTTTGCAGAAGCGAAAAGATAATTTGTGTTGGGCATTGCATGGCGGTATTGTGGAAATGAGTGAAAGAGTCGAAGACGCCGCAAAACGTGAGCTATTTGAGGAAACAGGCTTAATTGCCAATAAACTTGAGCTTTTAGGGATTTTCTCAGGCGATGATAGGATGTACACATACCCCAACGGCGATGAAGTATACATCATCGGAATCATTTATGTGTGTAATGATTTTTCTGGGAAGTTAGTATCAGAAACCGACGAAACGTTAGAACTCAAATGGTTTGATATTGAGCATTTGCCGCAGAAAATAAGCCCGCCAAACATAAAACCTCTGGAAGCATTTGTTGATTTTATTAAACGCACATATTAAGCATTTTCAACCAAAAAGATAACGTCATTCAAATTGCGTAGTTATGCATATAACTATAATTTATTTGAATTATTTTATGACTATTTTGATACAAACTCTCTTGCATGTAACAAAGAAAATCAGTCTGACTGTCCCCCTATTTGATAAAAATAACGATTTATTGTATAATTTTATTATAATTGGCTGAAAAGGGGGTGTATTTAGAATGTTTACTCGGGATATCTCCTTCAATCGCATGATTTCGTTAATTTTGATCATGTTCTTTATGGTTTTCGCTACCCCGACCCCTACCGTAGAAGCCAATACGGGCGAAACGACTCGCTCCGTATCTCAAGGTACGGACTATTTTGTGCAGCAAGCAACGGTTCGCAAGCACGCTTCCGCACACAAAAGCGGTTTGCTTGCAGCGCTCTTCTCCGCGTTATCGCTACTCGTCCTTTTTTTGATGAATGCATTTTGCCGCGTATTGCGCGAATCCCACGTTTCATTCCGGCCTCAGATCGCTCGCCGTCTGACCAACCTGTTATTATCCCCTATTAAATTTACTTCTCATTTCGTGTAGTGCCCCTTCCATAGCAACAAATTCTCGTTCCGATCATTTTCTGCAGGACTGCTATTTTTTAAGCATATCCGAACGGATTATTTGTGCTGTCTTCATTTGATGAAACCAATTTCGCCACATGATCAAAAAATGTGTGTACGCTCAGGCTCACTTTTCGTTTTAAAAAAAAACGATCGTATAGAGTTTATTTGCTGTTGTCCGAATATTGTACTGGCATTCGATGGATGATAAAAACAAGACTACATCCTTATTTTTCCCTGCGCACATCCTCGTTCATTATTCCGTTAACATACTGAGAATTGGCCGCATGGCGGTCAGGAACAATCTGAATGGTACGAGTTGGCGCAGAAAGTAAGAACAGTGGAGGTATATCAAAAAAATGAATATTCGTGAATCCGATTTGCCCGGTATTGGCAAAAAATACGTCATTCAATCTCGCGGTGGAGATAAGCTCGTCATTATTATTCACGACGATGGACGCAGAGAAATGTATCATTTCGATAACGATGATCCGGACGACAGCATTTCCATGGTCTCGCTGGACGATGACGAAGCAAGACAGGTGGCTGCTATGATCGGCGGCATGACCTATAAACCGAAAGCGCTCGAAACGATCGAAGTCGCGCTCGACGATCTGATTATCGAATGGTACAAAGTGGAGCCGAATGCCAAATCCATCGGCAAAACCATCGGGGAACTCGACGTCCGCCAAAAAACGGGAGCGACCGTGATCGCCATGGTCGGGAAAGACGGTTCCAAGCATATCGCTCCGGGACCGGACTCCAAAGTCATCGCCGAATCGACGCTTGTCGTAGCCGGTGAACGAAGACATTTGAAAATGCTTAAAGAGATTCTGCTGAACGGTGGTGATTGAGCTTTATGGACCACATCGTACTTGAAGTAGGCCTTGCCATTATTTTGATTGCCATAGCAGGACTGTTGTCCGCCAAGCTGCGGTTCTCCGTCATCCCGTTCTATATTTTGATGGGGATGGCCGTAGGACCGCATGCGCCGAAAATATGGCATTTCGATTTCCGCTTTATCGAAAGCGCTCCGCTGATCGAGTTCATGGGCAGACTCGGCGTATTGTTTTTATTATTTTACCTTGGCCTAGAATTTTCCGTCGGCCGCTTGATCAAATCGGGCCGCTCTATCGCGGTCGGCGGGACGATTTATATTTTAATCAACTTTACGCTCGGCATTTTATTCGCCTACTTTGCCTCGCTTCCCTTCAAGGAGATTCTCGTGATCGCCGGCATCACGACCATATCTTCGAGCGCCATCGTAGCGAAGGTGCTTGTCGATTTGAAACGCACGGCAAACCCGGAAACCGAGATGATCCTCGGCATCATTATGTTTGAAGATGTATTTCTAGCCGTTTACATTTCGATATTGTCCGGTCTTGTCCTTAGCGGATCTACTTCCGTGGGGGGGATCGTGCTCTCCGCATTAATTGCATTAGGCTTTATGCTGATCTTAATCATAGTGGGTAGAAAAGCCGTACCTTTGCTCAATCGGCTGCTTAATATACGTTCGAACGAATTATTCGCGCTCGTCATCTTCGGAGCACTGTTCACGGTCGCCGGATTTTCCGAAACGATTCATGTCGCCGAAGCGATCGGAGCGTTGTTGGTCGGTCTGGTACTGGCGGAAACGGAACATATGAAGCGCATCGAGCATCTCATTTTACCGTTCCGCGATTTTTTCGGGGCGCTGTTCTTCTTCAGCTTCGGGCTCACGATCGATCCGCTGTCGCTTGGAGGAGCGGTCTGGCTGTCGCTTGGCGCAGTCGTCATTACGTTAATCGGCAATTTTGTTGCCGGCATGCTGGCGGGACGAAGTGCGGGATTATCGCCAAAAGCCTCCTCGAATATTGGACTGACCATCGTATCCCGCGGCGAATTTTCGATCATTATGGCCAATCTCGGCAAAGCGGGAGGGCTTTTGCCCATGCTGCAGCCGTTCGCCGCTCTATACGTGCTCATATTGGCGATCCTCGGCCCGCTGCTCACGAAGGAATCGAAAACGATTTACAAAGCGCTTGATGCCATTTTCAAGTTTAAAACGCCCGCAAAAGAAACGAAGCTGAAAACGCAGGAAGAAGGATAAGGCGAAATGATTTCGGGTTGCGCAAGGCAGTTCTAACAAATCATGTGCCTGGGAGGGTCGGATATGGAGAGAATCGAATCGCGGACACCGCATGCCGGCGATCTGAGCGGTTATGGAACGGAGAGCGCAAAATGGAAAAAGATATGGCTTCCCATGCTGGGCGCGTCGCTTTCCGCATTCGGACTAGAGATGTTTCTTACGCCGAACCGGATCATCATCGGCGGAATGAAAGGGATTTCCGGGCTGCTTGCACATATGACGGAAATGCAAATGGGGATATTTCTGATTTTGTTGAATCTTCCGTTCATTCTGTACAGCTGCAAGAAACGAAAGAACCGCAGCGTCGTGAAAGCCGCATGGGGGTTAATGCTTTTATCCGGGCTGACGATCCTCCTCCACCCTTACCCGCCTCTGATCGAAAATCCGCTCCCCGCCGCGGTATTTGGCGGTATGATTCTTGGCTGCGGCGTCGGCCTAATTATACGATACGGCGGCTTGACGGATGGGATTCAGCAAGTGGCCGGATATTTGGCGAAAATGCGCATTGCCCTTACCATTGCGGAAATTATTACGCTGTTGAACATTGCCATCTTCAGTTTAGCCGGATTTATGTTGGGTTGGGACCAGGCTATGTACTCCGCCATCGCCTACTACGCTACGTTTAAATCGACGGAATACACATTGAATCGGTTTCGGTACCGGATGATCCGAATCCAATCGACACGCTCGGCAGCAATTGAGAAGAAATTAACCGAAACGTTCGGTCGCGGCTATCAACTGACACAAATGCATGGCACCGGCGGTCAAGAGCTGTTCATGGTCCTCCCGCGCAAATACGAAAAAAACGTATTAACTCTCGTTACCGATATCGATAAGGAGGCAAGCGTCACTTGCACCCCGATCGTGCCGAGCAATGAAGCCGTCTCTTAAGATTGCTGAACACGGAACGAACTTCGACTACTGGGCAAGATCCGCAAGCTTCGCTTCGGCGGCGACCTCGAGATCCGTGCCTTTCATGAAAATTTGCAATCCTCGGCGCCCTGCGCTGATGCTGATCGGATGCAAATGTACCGCCGACCGATCCAAAAACAGCGGGTACTTCTTCTTGGAGCCAAGCGGTGACACGCCCCCGCGAATATAGCCGGTGAGCGATTGAATTTCTTTGACCGGCACCATCTCGATTTTTTTATTCCCGCTGGCGGTCGCAAGGCTCTTAAGATGAAGTTCTTTATCGCCCGGAATGCAGGCCATCAGGATGCCCGTTTTGTCCCCGCGCAGCACTAGTGTCTTGAACAGCTGTTCCGGCGGCAGCCCCACCTTTGCGGCTACGGTTACTGCATCCAGTTGTTCTTCATCCCACTCGTATTCATGCAATGCATAGGGTATTCTCAACTGATCCAATATACGGCAAGCGTTTGTTTTTGAAGCCATAGTGCAGCACCTTTCAATTTTTCATATCATTTCTGCGTCATTGCAATCCATATGACCAAACACAATCCTCCACCCGTTTATCCGGCAAAAACGATACGAACCGGGTATACCGTAATTGATGCGTATCGGATCGGTCTTTGTATTGAATGCGGCAGCATAGTCGCGGTTCCACCCAAAATGTATCCCCTTCTTGCCGTATGCCGTCCCGTTGTATTTGCTCGAAAAACCATTCCCGATGCTCCGCCTCCAGACCGGCTTGTACCGTTCCGACAAGCTTATTTTTGACGGTCCGGAATTGCAAACCGATCAGCAGCTGAAACGGGTTTGTCCGGTATCCGACTATCGCCGCATCGATCGTCTGCGTATGTTTGATCTTCAACCAATCAGGGCTACGCATATTTAATTTGTACGCGGAAGTTTTTCGTTTGGCCACGATGCCTTCCATGCACTGCTTGGCGGTCAGTTCGAACAACGCGTTCCCCTTGCTTTCCAGGCAAACCGTTTTAAGCAGCGCCGGTCCCGGCTCCAGCAGCTCGTCGAGTCGTCGCTTACGCTCAAGCAGAGGTTCCTGCATATGTTCGCCGCCCGTGGTTAGGAGGACGTCGAACGCGATCCAGGCTGCCGGGTGCGAAGTGCGCGCCTGCTTGATTTTATCGGATCGGCCGAGGCGAAGACGGTGCATGAAATCGTCAAACACCGATCGATCCCCGCGCAAGCAAATGCCTTCGCAATCCAATATGGCCGTATGGGCCCGAATCGATTGCGCCGCTTCCTGCAGCTCCGGAAAAAGGCCGGTGACGTTCATGCCGCTGCGTGTGTAAGCCTCGATCCTGCCGCCCTGCTTATGCAGCAGCATGCGGGCACCGTCCCATTTGGGCTCGAATAAATAAGCTTCATCGTCAAAAGGCTCTTCGCGCCAGACCGGAAGCATCGGATTCAATGGCTTAAACAACAACTAGCATTCCTCCCTCCGCCCTTTGCAAGGCTGCAATCGCAATTTCCATGAATAATTGCCGGTAATAACAGAACGCTTCACGGTTCGTTATGCCCGCTTCAGTGTGTATGTCCCCATACGCGAATGGTGAGCAGCAGCGTAACGATCAGCGTGCCGCAAAATAAAACTGCCCCGACGCCTACGAACAGCCAGTCGGCAAACGAACCGCCGGGATTCTCCCCAGCACAAGCGCAAGCATAGGAAGGACTGATATCAAGACACGCAATCCCAGTAAACAGCATAACCAATGCGGTCCAACCGCATAAGCGCCGATTTCTCATCCTTCGTCCCGCCCCCCCTGACGCTAATCTTGGGATGTCCTTCCTTCCACTGCAGCGGCATCCTGAACAATAGACGATCATCCGATTGAAAAGGTTCCCAGGGAACGTTTTGTTTGTACCGCTTTCGTGTAAAATAGACTTTAAGAAAAATGTAAGACTATGAACGGGGGGTTACGATGGATTCTGTGCCAAAGCTGTTGATTTGGGGAGGGGTCATCCTGATTATTGTCGGCCTAGTATGGTCTGTGGGCGGGAAATTCTTGCATCTCGGAAAGCTGCCCGGCGACATCGTTGTAGAAAAAGAAAACGTTCGGTTTTATTTCCCCGTCGTCACCTGTATTGTCATCAGCGTCGCATTATCGCTCGGCATGTATATTATCCGGTGGTTTACGAAGTAAAAGCGAGCAACCGTAAAGCAGTCCCTCTGCCTGGTGCGAACGGATGTGAGGGCTGCCTTACTTGGTTGTCCGGTCTTTCGGAACGAAAGCCATACATGGATTCCCCGAGGCGCTAAGGACGGCGGCCGACGGCAGAGCGCTCGTCTTGATGCCATACGATTTACATCCTCTGGGAAAGCTTGGATCCCATGTAATATAAAAATGTTTGCAGTGAAAGCAATTGATTGTGCCGTGTGACTCCGGTCGTATCGTCATCGGCGCCTCAACGTGTCGATTCGAAAAACTCGATCCATTCTTCATCCGGCCCGTAAAAAAAGAAATAACGCGAACCGTTCGGCAAAGTGGTAATCTCCGAATCGATCAGCCGAACGTCAAGCTTCCGGATGCGCTCCCATTCTTCCTCAATATCATCGACCGTGAACGCAACATGGTGAACTTTGCCTTCTTGCGCAAGCGTACCGCTATACCCCTGAATCAGTTCCAGCTCCGTTTCCCCCGATTGATCGAACCCGAGAAAAGCGAGTTTGATCACCCCGTTCGTATGATCAAGCTGTCCCTTTAGCTTCAGTCCCACGATTTCTTCATAGAAACGTACGGATGCGTCAATATCTTTTACTATAATGCCTACATGCTCGATCTTTCTACGTGCCATAAATGCCGTTCCTCCTCTTTTGTTACTGCCCATTCATTGCATATTCCATTACTCATCTTCTTATATTTATCCAATTTTCGCAATACAACGATACCATTTAGAAAGCAACAAAGACCTTTCATCGCACGAAATATGCGACAAAAGGTCGATGGTTTACTGCAAAGGGCTTGTGCCGGTCAACAGCTGGCGGATATGTTTCAGCCGCGATTCCGCATGAATGTAGTCCGTCGAGCCGATCTGGTATAAGGAAGAGGTCGATACGGATAAGACGCGAATCGCTCCAACACGGATATATCCGTTCTCGTTGGTTATGGCGGCCGGCACTGTGTTTTCTTCGGAGGGAATCGTAATCGGGCTGCGGAAAACAAGGTAAGGGGAAAGATCCCCTTCATTGCCGTTATAGATCGGAATTTCACGCTGTACCGCAAGTATGTTGGCTTTTGGCTGAAACTGCTTCATATCCCCAATAAAGACGGAGGAAGCACTGATAACCGCATTAACTTTCGTCACATCGACGACAGACACCCGCATGCGTTACGCCTTACCTTTCCGCTGCAAGCGGCACGAGCGGCCCGATAATGAGCGATTCCGGCGGCGTATCGAAAACGGAGGAAAGATTAATGACCTGCGTATCTCCGACAATGAGCACCGAAGAGCTCGCGACACCGGTGACGCGAATACTCCCAACCGCAAGCTCTTTATTGGTTACTTGTAAGTCCATTCAGCTCATCTCCATTCGCTTTCTTATTTCGAATGTACGCTACCATTCCTTCCCGAATATCGGCTTTAACGCGTGCCGTTATTCCCTGCTCCTGTTCCTGCGTCAGCTCCATCTGATTCGGATCGATCAGATGCTGCATATAGTACTTGATTCGCTCGCCTATCTGCCTGCGCAAATCTTCAATCATCAGCTTCCGGAACGAATCGCCTAACTGGATCTGGTACTGATTCTCAAACTGCTCCAGCTCTTCAGGGCCCTGCGTATTCAAGTATTCATCTACCGCCGCATAAATTCTCGCATACGCTTCGGACTTTGCCGTATTCGTCCGAATCAATTGCCCTCCTACGCTTAGGTCGTCCAGCGATTTATCGCCGAGACCCGCAGGAGACAAACCTACATTGAGCGTACCTTCGAGAGTATCTACCTTTAATTGGTCGAAATTGTACTCGATTCTGTCGATATGTACGGCTCGTTGACTTTTGAGCGTCTCCACCTCTTGCGCCAATTGATTCAGCCGCGTTTCCAACATCCGGATCCGCTCCGTCTGCCAAGCCAGGTAATCGTTCAACTTCTGAAAGTACGATTCCGGGTAAAATGTATGCATCGTTCATTCCTCCGTTCATCGCGTTGGCGCAGGGAGCGGTACATAAGCCAGCGGCGATTGGCCGGCAGCCGTCGCTTCTGCCACCGCTTCCGCCCCCGCAAGCGACGGTGCAGGTCCGGTAAAGCCGCCGGTATTATACAGATTGGTTAACGATCGGACCGTTCCCGCCGTTCCGATCTGCAACACTGATGAGTTGGTCACAGCCCCAACTTTGAGTTGGTGAATGACGATATTTTGATGGATCACCCACTGCATCATAGCGATTCTATAGCACACCTACCTTATCCGCGGATACATTGTTCGCATCGTTGACGTCGTTATCATACGTGTTGGTATTGCTAACGACGCTGTAAGTCCGCACATAATCTCCCGTATTGAACGACCCGGCCCCCGCAAACGTCTTCGTCGTACTGGTGGGCGCGAGCTGAATCGAATCGCCGATGTGCACAATCGAGCTGGGGCCGACACTGAGAATCTTGATCGCACCTACAACCGCTGGCATCGGAAGCACCCTATTCATCGATAGATTTGCTTCATTATATGACGGCAAGGTACAAAGTATGTTTTGAAGCAATCATGCTTTTGCCATCAGGCTCATATAATCGTACTATCGTAAGGGGGAATGACGATGGCCGATTCGAAAAACAACAACAATTCGTTTTTTGATATGAACTGGAAAAACTTCGAACAATTTTTCGGTGGCAAGCTGCCTTTCCCTGGTATGTTGAACGGCAGCGGCACGAGCGGAGACGATCAAATGGCTTGGGTGGAAGGGTACGTGAGAGACGTCCTTAAGCAGGCGATACCGAATTTTAACCCGACGATGCTGAAACATCATTTTCAAACCGAACTATTCGAGACGCATAATAATGTCATCGTGAAAGTGCATATTCCCGACCGGGCGCAGGCACGCAAAATAAGAGCGTTGATCAGCGCCAACCAGATCCGATTGGAAGGTCTTCCGGAGAAAAGCGCCCAGACGATCCGTCTGGCCAGTCCCGTCGCTCCTGACAGTTGTAAGGCCGTCTATAAGAACGGGATCATGCAGTTTCATATGCGGAAACAATCCGCCGATGAGACATATTATGAAATCGATGTCCGGTATATGTAAAACGCAATAAAACGCACCGTCCGGTTCTCGATAGGAGAGAGGAAGGTGCGTTTTATATTTTCATGCCGATCTATAGCGTAGGCCTTGCTAGTTATTAGCCTGATTGCTGGAGTCGTTCAGATCCGGATCAAGCGTATTCGTCAAGCTGATTAACGAAAAGTTGGCGCAAAAATCGCCTGTGCTCCCCCCGCTGGCGCCCGAATTTGATTTACTTGTGCTTTTCGGCGTAATTTGAAGGACGTCACCGAACGTGACTTCGCCGCTGACTTCGAGTATTTTGATCGGAGCTAATATGATGGAAGGCATACATTCCCCTCCTCCTTCAATGGTAGTAACCTAATATATGAAGCCGAGGGAATAATAATCCCAATCCTGTAAAACTTTCCATGCGAACGCGAACTAATTTGCAGCGCAAGTCACATGAAAAACAGTGCCGCGTTGCAAACTATGCAGGAGCTTGCTGCCGGTATGTTTGCGGTCATCGCGATATTTGGTGTTAAAACTAAAAAAAATCCCCAATGGGGATTTTTATTTGCAAATCTCTTATGTACCATAGGAAGTGCCGAAGACCGGACTCGAACCGGTACGATAGTCACCTATCGCAGGATTTTAAGTCCTGTGCGTCTGCCAATTCCGCCACTCCGGCATGATCGCTGTGGTGGGCCCTGAGGGACTCGAACCCCCGACCAATCGGTTATGAGCCGACCGCTCTAACCAACTGAGCTAAGGGCCCCTGTAAAAATTTTGGTTGCGGGGGCAGGATTTGAACCTGCGGCCTTCGGGTTATGAGCCCGACGAGCTACCGGGCTGCTCCACCCCGCGACATCATTTACAGCGACAAAAATAAATATACACCAAATGAAACCGTCCAGTCAAGATGTAATTTTACACAATGTACCGTACGCCAAAGCGGCCCTTTCTGGAGCGAAACACTTCGACCTCTGACGGACACTCGTACCCGTAGATCCACCAGTCTTCTTCCATCCGCTTTGCCAAGCAGCCGGCCTGAAATTTGCTGTCATATAATTTAACCCAGTAAATCCATCTCATAATCCTCACTCCGCTTTAATAATGAAAAGGAAGTTTATGCTGAATGTAGCATAACCAAAAAGAAGCCTCCTTATTTGTGTAAGGAAGCTCTCCATAATCTAACAAAGCGGCTGCCGCTTATGGCTGCGGATGGTTCGATTGGATGTTGTTTCGTACAGGCAATGACGCTAGGCCGAGAGCTTCTTGATGATCTCTTTCATGATGCGCGATTCTGCTGGAAGCGGAAGCAGCGATACTTGCGACCAAATCGTCGAGAAACGTATGAATTCCTTTACCCGATTTGGTATCCAAACGCTTAATTATGCCAATCTTATGTTTATCCAAATGTCCGAATGTCGTTACGCCGATACTGCCGTAGCCGAACACCGAGCCAAGCGCCAATGTCTCGTCGCAGCCGAACAAGCCTTCATCCGATTCGATAATCGATTGGATCGGTTCCGACAGCAAGCCTTTTTCGGCAAGCACATCGAGTTCAATGCCGACGAGAATCGCATGCTGCAGCTCTCGCTTTTTCAGAACGGCATGAACCGATTCGATGCATTTTTCAAGCGTAAGATCCTGATGATAAGGCTGCTGCATTTCTTTTACAATCAGGGCAATCTCCTCAATCTCTACACCGCGTTCCTTTAGTTTGCGGTATACGGCTGCTTTTAGCTCGTTGCTGTGCACTTGTCGTTTCATCATGTATCGCCCCTATGCTGAGAAGTGACCTGGTAACTTATCCTATGCATGTTCTTTCCTGGATGTCCTTGTATTGGTATGATTTGCTCAAGCCCTTTTTCCAGTTGGAATCCGTGATCAAAGGACGGTATAATATATAGAAAGGAGGAGATGGATATGAACTACGGTATCGCTGTTTTCCCGTCTGTGGAGATTCAGGAATTTGCGAACCATTACCGTCGCAGATATGATCCGCATTTTGCTTTGATCGAACCTCATTTGACCGTACGGGAGAAGGAAGATTGGAACGATCAACAGGTACAGACCGCCATCCGGGAGTTGGAACGCGCCGCGGACGCACTCGACCCGTTCGAGCTGCAATTCAATCGCTTCTCTACCTTTTATCCTGTGAACAACGTCATCTATATGGCACTATCCGATCCCGCTCCGCTCGTACGTTTACACGAGAAGCTGTGCACCGGGGCGTTGGCGGAATCGAACAAACTTTATGCATACACGCCGCATTTGACGATCGCGCAATCGATGAATGACGACGAGCTCCACGATGTGCTCGCCAGCTTGAAGAACAAGCCGCTGTCCTATAAGTGTACGATCGATCGTTTCGTGTTATTGAAACAAGAGGATGACGGCAATTGGAGCCGGTATCGTGAATTTACGCTGTAAGCCATAGCCGTTCAACATGAAAAAAGCCGGCCTCGCTTGTTCCGAGGCCGGCTTTGTTATACTTATGAGGGATGATTATTGCTTGTAAGCTCCAAGCAAACGTTTGGATTCGCCGTTTGCCGTTGTAAATACTTCGTATAGCCGAACCGTAAGCGTGTGTTCGAACTGCTCGGTTGTCGCGTCGAATGTAATATTGTTCTCGCCGGTTACAAGGCGGTTCGTACCGAGGAACGACCCTTTCGCTGTGCCGATGAGACGGTCGGAAGAATCGTACAACTCAAACAGCAAATGGGAGAAGTTTTGATCCGCTTGCACTTGATCTTCCCGCTGAATATCGAGATGGAATTTTCCTTTGTAAGAATAAGCCAGCTTTGCGTTTTGGTTGAACATGACGCCGACGGTCCAGCTGTTTATTTTTACGCGAAACGGATACACGCTGAATTCGTCTTTGCTGCTTCCAGGCTGCTGCAGTTCTATACTGTACGCAGCCATGGTCGATTTGAACGGCGCAGCCGTTTTCGTATCCTGAATTTTCAGGGCAAGCCCTGTACCAGTCTCCGACGATGGAACCGCGAATGCGTAACTAATGGTCACCGCCGCATTCGGAAGCACGGTCGCGGCGCTTGCGCTTTGGCGGCTGCCGCTGTACTCGTTGCCATCAGAGCTGACGAGATCTGCCTGAAATACAGGGACGGCCATCGGCCGATCCGTCTTGTTGAACAGCTTGAACTTGGCAGTGACGGTTTGCGAACCCGCATCCTTATTCTCGTTCATATGGATTTCCACGACGGATACTTCCAAATTCGGATGAATCAGCTCGCTGCGCTCATCGAACTTCATCGGCGTTCCCAACTTGTAAGCCTCATAAGCACTGTTCGCCGCTCCCGACGGCAGCAGCAAATTCAACCGGCCCACAGTGTATTTCACCGCTTGCTGTACTCCCGCTTGCGCGAACACTTCCGGCGTCAGCACGTTGAGGCTCTTCAGCACCGTATCCTGATCGGTCGCGATGGCAAAGTGAATATATTTCTCCTCATTCGCCTCGAGCGTTACCGCTTCCTGCTCGACCCTTTTTCCCGAGTATACTTTTCCGTCGCCTATGCCTTCAACAATGAAATCCGGAACGGTTTCGCGCTGTCCCGCCGGATTATGGGCAAGCAGTTGTACAACGTAGACGGTTCCTTGTGCGGTAGATTCTCTATTCACGACGGCCGGCGTATACCGGATCGGTGAAAGGAGCGACGGAATTTGGAACGGGTCCGGCCATTTCTTGACCGCTTCCGGATCGGTGATCGCGGTATCGCTGCCTTTCCACGCCTCTCCGGAGATGGGCGCCGATACGATCAGCGTTTCTTTTTTCGGGTACACGTAAAAGTCGACATCGGTCCAATTCAGCTCCGTCAACGAAATCTCATCCGTCCGGTCGATGACGGCCATATAACTTAACTCCGAATTTGCTTTCGGCTGAATCGATTTAACGTTCAATGCGCTGGGCTGCAGCGTATACTCGATGCCTATATTCGTTCTGACTCTCAGTTCGTATTCGGGCACCCGGACAATCGAGCTGCCGTTGTTCTTCATCCGCACAACGACGCCTAGTCGCGTTCCGTCCGCTATACGTTCATTCAGCACGCCTTTTACCTCGAAATCGAGCTGATCTGTCAGCTGATATGTCGCATTCGCCAGGACGCTAACTTCCGAAACGCTCTCGTCAGCGGCCAGCACCGTATATCCAGTACCTGTACTTACGAGTGAGGCGGTAATGACTAGCGCAGCCGCCGCTTTCTTCCATGAATGGTTCAAATGGGTTCTCCTCCTATCAATCGCCGCAGCCGCGATTTTACTTCGCAAGCTGCACTTTTTCTTTGTCCTTCAATTGGTTTTGCCCGTACACGATAAGCTGCTCGCCTTCTTTGATACCGGAGATGACCTCCTGGTTCGTCTCGTTCAGGCGGCCCAATTCCACCTTACGCTTCTCGGCCTGATCGCCCGCAAGTACGAATACGAACGTATCTCCGCCTTCGCGCACGACGCTTAGCGTCGGTACGGTTACGACCTGCTGATCATTTTCTTCCGTCAGCAAAATTTGCGCTTTCATTCCTGGTTTCAACTTGCGGTCGGCATTCGGCACTTCGAGCTCCAGCACATAAGATTTCGACTGAGAGCTCATGACGTCGGCCAAATAGCTCACATTCCCTTTCACTTTATCCGTCGTACCTGGAATGTAGAACGTCAGTTCTTGTTTTCCGCGAACCAGCTTTGCCGACTCCTCGGTCAGCTCTGCTTTGATTTTGATCGGGTCGAGCTGTTGGACCATCGCCGCTTTGAAGCCGGCCGGAAGCGTCATCCCGACTTCGATCGGCAGCTCCGTCAATACGCCGCTAACCGCAGCCTTGACTTCCATATTGTTCAAGGTGCGGTCGCTTTCGCGAATTGTAACGTTCGACGTTTGCAGTGTCTGCTCCATCTGGGCAAGCGAGTTGGTGCTTTCCAACGTCTTCAGCTTGCTGCGCGAGCTTTCCAGGTCGAGCTTCAAGTTGTTCAACGTCGTTTCCATTTGCTCCAATTGGAATTTGGTGACAAGGCCCAAGTCGTAATCATTGCGCATTTTGGCGTAGTTTTTTTCGGTATCTTTTATCGATTGCTCCAGCTTTGTGATTCCGTTTCTCAGTTCCTGCTTGCTGTTAGTCAAATCTTCGCGCGCTTTGACCATCTGCTGCTGCGTGCTGTTTAAGTTGATTTGCGCCTTTTCTTTTTCAATCCGCACATCGGTCGGATCCAGGCGGAAGATTACTTCCCCTTTCTCCACCATGTCTCCGCGCTTCTTCATAATCTCCTGCACGTCGCCCCCGACCTTGTTCACAATATCAATCTGTATGGAGGAGATGACGTCTGCCACCTGCTCGATCGGGTCGCCGATCTTTTTCTTCTCGATCTTGCTGACTTTCACCGTCTTCAGCTGCGGTTCCGCCGCATTGGCCGCGGGCTGGGCGGCCGGGCTGCCCGTGCAGCCCGTCATAAGCGCGGTGCTGATCATAACCGCTCCGATGACTTTCGTGCCATGCTTTAATGTTTGTGCGAATGTATGGTTCATTGAAAATTCTCCTCTTCCCTGTTGAATTCAATGTTTTTCACGTTTCTTGTCCGTGTCCGTTTCGGATCTTACGGCGCAATGGGTGCAACCGGATGATCTGCGGCCGGCTTTTCTTTCTTGCGGATCAAGCGGCTCACGCTATTTTTCATGTTCTCGATCATTTCATATACGATCGGCACGATGATCAACGTCAACAAGGTCGATGTCGTTAACCCGCCGATCACGACGACCGCGAGGCCTTTGGAGATTAACGTCCCTTTGGACAGACCCATTGCAAGCGGCATCAGCGCGATGATCGTTGCACCGGCGGTCATAATGATCGGGCGCATCCGGGTCATCCCCGCTTCGATGAGCGCTTCACGGACGCTATGACCGGACTCGCGTAGCTGCTGGACGCGGTCAACCAATACGATCGCATTCGTAACGACGACGCCGATCAGCATCAGGAAGCCAATCAAGGAAGTAATATTAACCGATTCCTTCGTCAGGAGCAATCCGAGCAAGCCGCCGATCGCCGCAAGCGGCAGCGAGAACAAGATGGCAAACGGCGCGCTTGCATTGCCGAATGCGAGCACCATCACCAGGTAGACGATGAAGATGGATGCGCCCATCGCCACGAACATTTGGTTAAAGCTCTCCTGCATATCGTCGCTAACCCCTTTGACTTCCGTACGGACGCCGGAAGGAAATTGGACCGTCTTCAGTGCTTCGGAGATTGTTTTACTGACTCCGCCTTTATCGACGGAGTCGATCTTCGCCGTAACCCTTACGTACTGTTCCTGTTTCTCACGAGAAATGGCAACCGGCGAGTCGATCTGGCGCACTTTGGCAATTTCATTCAAGCTCACGGTCGCACCAGTCGGCGTCTTGATCGTGAATCTGCCGATTTTGTCGACTGAATTTTTAAAGTTCGGATCGATCATCACTTTCGTTTCGAATGTAGTGTTATCGAATTTCAAGTCGCCCAGCTTCTCTTCCGCAAGCCAGCTGCGAACGGTATCCATAATTTGCGCGGAGGATAAACCAAACAAGCGCGCTTTATTTTGATCGACTGCGATTTCAACTTCCGTCTTGGATTCGCTCAAGCTGTCTTTAATGTCGGAAAGCTCGGGGAATTCCTTCAATTTGTTCCGGACCATCTCTGCTCCCTGCTTCAAATGATCCAGATCGTCCCCCTTCAACATGTAGGAGAAATCCGCTCCCCCGGAAGGAGGGCCCCCGGCGGAAATCAACGTGCCTTCGGACTCGGAGCCTTTCGGCAGCAAATATAAGATTTTCTCCTTAAAATCTTTTACTACTTTTTTGGCGTCGGAATGAGCGGAAGCGGCAGCGAAAAACATCGTCCGGTACGCAACCCGGTCCGTCCCTCCGTTATAACCGACCAATGATTCCACATAATCGAAGGTCGGCTCGCCAGCCGGATCCTTCGATTCCCGCATCATCGCTTCAATCTCTTTTATTTTCTCGTTCATCGTTTCAATCGTCGTTTCACGCGGCATTTTAACACTGAACTGCATCATTTTATCGGACTCGCTCTCCGGCATAAAAGACGTAGCCAAAAAAGGAACCGTACCTGCAACCGTAACGACAAATAACAGAAAAGCGATGAGTGCCGTTTTTTTCCGGTTGTTAAGCGACCAGAGCAGCGTTTTCTTATACGTCATCGACAGTTTGCCTACAGCGGCCTCGTCGTGCGTCTTAATATTTTTGCTGCGGAGCACGAGCAGCTTGGCAAGTAGCGGAATGACCGTTACCGCAACGAAAAGCGACGATAGCAGCGCGACGGACAGCGTAATGGCAAACGGGCGGAATACTTCGCCAAGCACGCCGCTGACGAATGCGATCGGGCCGAACACGCCCACGGTCGTAATCGTAGATGAGGTAATGGCCGAAGCCACTTGCGCCGTAGCCAGCTTAATGACCGATTCATTGCGCTCCTGCGCTCTCACGAGCTGACTGTAAATATTCTCGATAACGACGATACTATCGTCGACGACCCGCCCGACGGCGATCGCCATCCCGCCGAGCGTCATAATGTTAAGCGAAATTCCCAGCGGTGCCATGACGAGCAGCGTGATCATAATGGATAACGGAATGGAGACCAGTACGATAAACGTCATGCGAACGTTTCTTAAGAAGAGCAGAATCATGATCGATGCCAATATAGCCCCAAGTCCGCCCTCTTTTACCATGCCGCTAATCGAGGATTTAATGTCGGTCGCCTGGTTGTACACCGCATGGAATGTAATGTTCGGGAATTCCTTTTTCCAGCCGTCCATCAGTCTGTCGGCTTCGGCGGCAAATTCGACGGTGTTGGCGTTTTTCGTTTTGTACAAATGAATTCCGATCGCCGGCTGTCCATTGAGCCTGGACATAAATTCCGATTCCATAATGGCCTCGACTTTGGCGATTTGTTTCAGAAGCAAAGTATCACCGTTCGGCGTCATTATTTTCATGTTTTCCAAATTGTAAATCGTATTTAGATCGCTCTTGACACGAACCATCTGGCTATTTCCGTTAAAATCGACCGATCCGGCCGGGCTCGTCGTCAGCGCCGACTTGATGCTTTGCGATACTTGCGCCGGCGTCATATTGTAATTGTTGATCGCACTCACATCCATCTTCATCTTCAGCACTGCTTCCTGATTGCCGATCGAATCGATGTGATCGATGCCTTTCATTCCGTTAAAGCCCGGCAAAATAACGTCCTTGTAGATTTTGTCCAGATCTTGCTGCGTCATGCCGTTATTCGCATAGGCGGACAAGTAATACACCGGCTCCGACGCAAAGCCGAATGTCGATGCTTTCGGCTTTTCCGCGCTCTGCGGCAGCTTGACGTTCGCTATGAGGCTTTCCACGTCTTTTTTGACGTCGTCCGGCTTTTTATCCTGCTCCAGCTCAATGACGATGGAGGAATAATTATCGCTTGAAGTGGAAGTCAAATTTTTGATGCCTTCCAGACCGGCCACCGCTTTCTCCAGCGGCTTGGTCACGTCTTCGAGTACATCTTTGGGCGGTGCCATATACTGCGTGCTGATCACAACGACCGGGAACGAAATGTCCGGCATGTTCTCTACTTTAAGCGTTGTTGAAGCATAGGCTCCCCCGGCGAACAACAGCATGACGATGATGATCACCGCTGTGATGTTCTTCATGGAAAAATCGGTTAATTTATTCATCTCTCTAACTCCTCCATTACGAATTGCTGACTACTTAGACGAAGCATTTCCCTGCATCCCTTCATTTTCCATAAAATCTTTGTTCAGTATAATTGTGGCTGCCCGCTTCTGTAAGGTGAAAAAAGTAATATGTACGTATGAAAAGAGTCATATTCGTATCGTCTGTTAACAATATTGTTAACGATATGAACATAATGGTTATGTAAAAAAGTGTCAATAGTGCCATTGCAAATTTAACCAATTGTTCAAATATGCTGGCAGACGACAAAAACCGCTTCAGCGCACACATTCCTCACGTATGCAGCGCAGAAGCGGTTTCTTATGAAAAGATATGAAATATTATTCCGTTCTTTCGAACCAGTCGACCTTCTGAGAAGCGAGCAGTCTTTTTTGACCTTGGAACGAATCGTAAACATTGAGTTTGTATGTTTTGAGGAAACGCAGATCAAAAATCAGGTCGCTGTCATTGACGTCAATTTTAAAGTCTTTGTAGCTTCCGAGCTTGAATCTGCCGTCGCTAACGGAACCGACATTTGTAGTTCCCCCCTGCGTTCCGGTTCCTTCAAAATCTTTGAAATCGAACTCTTTCGTAATGTCGATTTTCTCCGCCTCGTCTTCAAGCGCAATAATTAGCTTGCGACCTTCCGTGTTCGTCTCTGCCATCATATTTTTGATAAGGTTATAATCAAACGTTAGATGTACACCTTGGCTGTCAAGTTGGGTATAAATCCGGTTGATCGTCAGCTTGTACGGATCCAGCTCCAAATCCTTCAAAGTCGGCTTCACTTCACCCGATCCCTCAGGCAGCCAGAATGCGGCCGCGTTCACATAGGCATCCGGTGTTTTGTCCTTCTCCGACAGCTTATCCTCTGTAACCGCCTCGCCGATCGTAATGCTCATCCCGGATGTATCCAAGTCTTTGGGTATATTGCTTGATAAGAACAAAAGCGCTGAGTTCCCAGGGTTAATCTTGTTCTTAATTTCCGAAACGGTTGCCGGGTACACATTGCCGTCCAGTGTTTTGAAATGAGCAACCAACTTGGTCACATCGGCAGACCTTTTCTCCTGATTGACCGTTTCAAGCTCAACGGCAAACGTATCGTTCGCATTGCCCGTATAGGTCACGACGCGATGAATTTTATAGTCGGTTTTCCGGCCAATATTGGTCGATTTGTGCGTTTCGCCGACATTCATATGAGGCACCTGCATCAGCTCGGAGCGATGAACAAATTCAAGCAAATCGCTCGCCTCAGATGTGCTTCCGGTCGATCCCGAACTGCCGGTGGACTCCGGCTTCTCTTGAAGTATGAGCTTCACTTTGGCAAATTCGTAAGTGTAAGGTATTTTGCCGACGAATTGAAACTGCGCGGATGCATTCGGCGACAAGCCGATCACTTTGTCCGTCCGCACCAGCTTTGCTTCCACTTTCACCGCATCGTCCAGCTCAAAATAACCTGTCAAATTCGGAATCGGCAACGCTTCAGGCCCTCGGTTCGAAAGCGTCAAGCCTGCCGCCAATATATCCTGATCCTCCCACGGCAGCCGCTGAACGCTGTTCAGCATGGCCGTATAAGAGCCGTCCTCGACGGTAAAGCTGAATTCTTTGCCCAGATCGACGGCGTCCGGTTCGGATATTTGCGGCAGCGCATAGAACGCGATCGGGAGATTCATCTTGAGATCGGCGGCATTTTGTACGATGACAAGCTGCCAACCTTCCGTGGAAACCGTCACGGGCACGGAGCCCGTCAGATCGATATCTTTTTTCACCTTCGGGTTGATGCTGAGGTCTTTGATCCCTTTGGCATCAAGAGGATACATGTAACCCTCGGCCGTTCTGAGCATGTATTGATAGCCGGGAATCGCCACGCTGCGACTTCCTACGTTCTCGAGTGTAAGGACGACGGTAGGCGTATAGTTTTTCTCGTTGCGGCTCATGTACACTTTTTTAATCGTCGTTTGGATCGGATTGGATGCGATTTGGATCGTATTCGCCTCGCCGGGGGCCGTAACGATATTGTAATCGTCCGGAACTTTCACTTCCCCGATGGAGCGTTCAAAGCTCGACTGGCTGAAATCCCATTTGATGAATTCGAAGATCAAATCCTTTAGCTCCGTTTCCGCGTTAACCGTTGCGTAGAAGGAGATATCCTGGTTCGACTTCGGGGTAATCCGGTTCTTGTCCTTATCCTGCGGCAGCACATGTACCGAAATTTGATTGCCGGTCGTTGTCTTTAATCGGACCCAGTAGTCAATAAAGAGCAGGTCGCTGCTGCTTCCGTTATTTACGGTGACCGTAAACGTGACTGTTTTGTTTCCTTGCGCCGGAAGCAACGAAACATTTTTGAGCTCGAAGTAACTCGAGTCGTTCAGCTTAATCGTGCCGATGGTCGGTGCAGTACCTGTGGAGAAAACGGCACCAGTCTCGGGAGTCGTCGTCCCGCCGCCGTCCGCTGCGAAAGCGGGAACGGCGGAACTGAGCGTAAGTAGTGCTGCGAGCAGCAGGACGTATGCTTTGGATCGGTTGCGTTTTGTTCTGTTCATCTGGCTGTTACCTCCCTGCATAATTGAAAAAATGCCAAGTCTAGTACATCATCATTCCTTTCGGACCGCCGACCGGCCCGTTCGGGTTCTCCTTAAGCTGCTGCAGCATCGTATTTCCTTCGGTCTGCCATTGCTTCAACCCGTCGCGAACCGGCATTTTGCCCTGAACGACTTCTTGAAGCATACGCTGACCGATGCTGTTCACTTGGCGAAGACCCGGCATATCGCGATACAGCTTGTAATCCATTTGCGGTACGGGCAGCAATGTCGTGAACGCCTTGATGTTCATGGACACGCCATCCTTCTGCTTAATATATTTTTGTCTGGAGACGATCTGGTACGAACTGCTGGCCTTAAGGCGTGCCCAATCCTCGCTGTTAATAAATTTGATGAACTTCCATGCGGCATCCGCGTTTTGCGATTTGGCGTTTATCCCCATGATGCCGTCCATGCTGATATACCCGCCCAGATCCGGCGCTTCCTGATGAACCGGCAGCGTGACGACGTCCCATTCGAAAGGCGAGAAGCCTTTGACGTTTTGCGCGTTCTTCATGGCATTCGTTACTTGATTGATTTGGCCGTAATTAATAATCGCCATCGCTACGCGTCCCGACAAGAAATCGTCATACTGGAACGGATTATAGTCCTCAGCCGACCCGGGCATCATTCTGGCCTTCATGGAGGAAGGGTCCTGCTGCTCCGGAATCAGCTTCTCCGTCTTGAGCTGCAGCAGCGATTTCCATACTTTCTCCCACTGATCGGAGTCGACGGTCATCTTTTCCGCTTTCTCATCGAACATTCGAAGCTGCAGAGGCGTTATATACATTTGGCTCGCATAGTACATATCCCCGCCCATGCTTTGCGTGGAGAAGGAGAATCCGTATTTGCGATTTTCCCCCTCTCCTTTGGCCAAGCGGCGGGCCAGCTCGAACGTCTCTTCCCATGTCATCTTGTCTTTTGGGTAAGTAACGCCGGCTTCGTCGAACATTCTTTTGTTATAAATGAGGGCGGAGGAACTGAAAGTCGGCGCCAAGGCGTACAATTTACCCTCGCCCACTTTCTTAAGACCGTCGATGACGGCAGGCACAAAATCCGACGTATCGAATTTATCTTTCGTGATCATCGGGTCGAGCTGCGTGAGCATATTGTTCGAGATCAGGTCGGTCAACTGCTCGTACTGGACCATGACGACATCCGGCGGATTGTCGCCTTGCATCACTTCTTTCAGCTTATCCATCGGGTCTTTCGGGCGCTCACCCGGTTTCGGCGGAGCGTACATGTAACGATCATCGTTCGTAGCCACCATCTCGATTTTAATATTCGGATTGGCAAACTCGAACAAATCCGTGAAGCGCTGACGGAACCATTCATCTTCCGAACTATAGCCCATGCTTGTAGCGATGCGCAGAACTTGCTCTTTCTTGTCGTTCGCATTATTCGTCTTGCTGCAGGCTGCGAGCGTAGGCACCATCAACCCGACGCATGCGGATAATAAAACGGCATTTTTTAACGGTTTGTTCACTTGGATTTCCCCCTTGGGTTTGAAAAAAATAACCTGCGCCTACCGTAATGCTTTGGGCGGACGAATAATAATCTTCTCGCCGTCGAATTCCATGGACGCCTTGCCGTCGATCCCGAGCGTCTGCAAGTAGGCTCTCGGAATTTGAAGCCGGCCGGCCCGGTCCAGCACCACATATTCCTCATGAACGTCATGAATCGTGCCTTTTCCGGCCGGAGTCTCCTCTGCAGCTTGATCCAGGTTCGGATTGCGCTTAATGAATTCGGTGCTCGTCATTCCGTCCCGAATCGCCACGACCCGGTCCACCTTGCTCGCAAGCGTCATATCGTGCGTTACGATCACGATGGTTACGCCAAGCTCCTTATTGAAACGACGGAATATGTCCATGATCATATCGGAAGTACGCGTATCGACCGAGCCTGTCGGCTCGTCGGCAAGCAGCATTGAGGGACGGTTAGCGAGCGCAATCGCAATGGCGACACGCTGCTGCTCCCCGCCGGACAGCTGTTGGAGCTTGTTGTTCACACGCTCTTTCAGGCCGACCCATTCCAGCAGCTGCTTCGCATAGGGACGGTCATACTTGCCGCTCAGCATCATGGGCATCTCCACATTTTCCAAAGCGGTCAGGTAAGGAACAAGATTTCGCGCGTTGTTTTGCCAGATAAAGCCGACCGTTTCACGTTTGTAGCGAACCAGTTCCTCATCGGTAATCTTAAGCAAATTCCACTCGCCGACCTGCACCTGGCCGGCCGACGGCCGATCAAGCCCGCCTAAGATGTTCAGCAGCGTCGATTTGCCGCTTCCGCTATTGCCGATAATCGCCATCATCTCGCCCTTGGTAACCGAAATGTTCAGCCCTTGCAGCGCAACGACCTCGATATCGTCGGTTTTATATATTTTGACGAGTCCTTCGCAAAGAATCACTGCATCATTTCTCCTCTCCCAGCTTCACGGCTTGATGAACGCGCAATCGCCTGATATGCAGGAACAATAGGGCTGCGCCGGTAATCATCATGACCGCAACGACCACATAGAGCTGGTCGGTGTCCCTGGAGTCGAATACAACGCGAAACGGAGGTACCTGCGTTTTCACATTCTCGGCCGTTTGCAGAAATGGCAGGAACAAGTAGCTCGTCAGTTTGCCTATGCCGAGTCCGAGCGCGATCGCGAGTCCTGCCGTAAACGCCTGTTCCAGCAGCAGCATGCCGGTCAATTGTTTCCTAGAGAGCCCCATGGCCCGCAAAACGCCGAATTGCACAACCCGGCTCGACAAGTTGAAAAACCAGTAAAGAATGTAGCCGATCAACGAGATCAGCACCGACACCAAGAAGCCTAGACTGAGAATCCCGAACACACCTCCGCGGGCCGGATGCTTCTTCTGCGAAATCAGTTCGTTGCGAACATCTTTCACCGTAGCGATGTCGATTTTTTTCGCTTGAAGCGCCTCGATCATCGGAGCCACTTTCGCCCCGTCTTTCATCTTGAGCCACACCTCGTACGGCGTCATCGGCGCCTGGTCGTAAATATACTCCAGGTTCGCAATGAAAAACGGCGTCTGTTCCGGGTATTGGCTCGGCCAATACGGCACGGTTGCTACGACGATAAATTCCACCGACTGCTGGGCGATCGTTATATTCATCAAATCGCCGATCTTGATATGGTTTTTCTCGGCGAAGGAAGTCGGTACAATGACGGCCTGCTCATATTGACCGAGCAAGTTGAGATACGTATTCGGATGCACTTTGAACAAGTCTTTGCGGAACCAGGCCACTTTGGCAAAATCGACATTATCGATCCCCATCAGCATTCCTTGCCCCAGCGACTTGCCGGAAACGACGATATTGCTTTTCGACAGCAGCACCCTGGCGGCACCTTCAACGCCTTCCAGTTCGCGGAATATCGCGAAAGGCGGCTCGATATAGCGCATCTTCGGCGGAACTTCCTGTCCGCCTCCGGGACCTCCGCCTCCCGGCTGACCGGGGTTTCCTCCGCCATTCCCCTGGCCTTGACCTTGACCTTGACCCTGACCTTGGCCGCTCCCTTGACCGGAGCCTCCCTGGCCCTGGCCTTGGCCCTGATCCTGCTCCTGCGGCAGCTCGTCGGACACCGCCTCCCAATCCGCTTTCATGATCACGTCGGTTCCGTAGGAGTACAAAATGCGGTCGGTTGAATTCAAATCGATCGTTCTTGCTGCCGAAGCGTTGTACACCCCTAAACCAAGCGTCAAGATGAGGAGCAGCATCAGCGGATAATACGACGACGCGGAGCGCGACAACTGCGTCAGCGTCAAATATACCGGAACGGGCAAAAGCCTTTTGCCAAGCCAATTGCCGAGTTTGAGCAGCCATGGGAAAATACGCAAGAAAAACAATCCAAGCGCAATAATCGATAAGGCCGGTATAAAAAACAGCAGCGGATGCACCTGCAATTGATCGGTGGTCAGCCCGGTTTTGCCGAATAAATCTTGCCGTTCGCCAAACAAGTAATAGCCGTACCCGGCAATTGCGATCAGCACAACGTCCAAATACCATTTTTGCCAAAACGGTTTTTTATCCCCGCGGGCCAGCTTTTGCTTATGACTTACGATCGACGATCTTGCATACACAATCGCCGGAATAACACTCGCCATGATCGCAATGACCACGGCTGCCGTCCCATACAACAACGCTTCCGTAGATACGCCGACCGGCACTGCTTTGCGGTCCACAAACGTCAGAAACCCGCTCGAGGAGCCGATGCTCTTCGCCATGAACCATCCGAGCAGCGGGCCGATCACCATGGCAGTTGCCCCCAGAATAAGCCCTTCCAGCAAATACACCCATATAATTTGCTTCGTACTGCCACCTCTGCTTCGCATGACCGCGATGACGGTGCGCTGACGGTCAAGCGACTGCTGCGCGTTCATTACGATGTAATAGAACACCATCGCAATCATCGGCGCCGCAAGCGTAAACAGCATAATTTGGAGCTGTAAGCTCTGCACCTTGAATTCCTGTAAGATCGGAACAAACGAGATATCGACTCTCGTATTTTTAAGCTTTTGATACAGCGTAATATCGAGCCGTTCCAGCTTCCGCTCGAGCGGAGACAACTGGCTTGTCTGAATATCCTTCAAATCGAAAGCATAATACCAGTTGCCGAGATTCAGCGGAATTTTTTTGTTTTTGAGCAGCTCGTCATGAAACCCGGTCTCGCTCATGAAGAATGATCCCGTTAACCCTTCCAATCCTTGAAACCAGTAGGGGCTTGCGTCATTTTTCGGTTTGAACGTACCGGTCACCTTGATTTTCAACGGAGGAATGCCTAGACCGCCCGAAATCGGATAATTGAACACGTCACCGACATGAATATCGTTGCGGTACATCGCCTCCTCATGGATCATGGCTTCGATCACGCCGCCTTGCGGCTGATCCTTGTACCACGACCCTTGCGTAAGCTCGACTTCGTCCTTCAATCCGCTTTGCGCGAATAGCGTCATCTGCCGGCGTTTGCTCGGGTCGACCTTGGAAGGATCTTCCGGCGAAAGCTGCGAACCTCGGATCGACAAGCTGCGGACATAGGTTTGCGTCGGAAACGAGATATCCTTCGGCATATCCTCCCGTATGTATTGATCGACTTCATTCAACGCTTCGAGCTCGGCGCGGTCGCTTCCGGCTGCTTGATAGCGGATCAGCACCGAACCCGCGGGAAGACCGCTGCTCTTCTCCTCGAGCGATTTGGAAACAACGCGCTTGAGCGAACCGTCCGAGTACATCGGGATGCTCGTCGTAAACGCTACGGCCATAATCAATCCGGCCAATGTACTGAGCGTCAGCCAGCGGGTGTTCCACATTTTGCGGGTCAAAAATCGGAGCATCGGCATTAGCGACCAACTACTTTCTGTCCCGGCGTCAGTCCTTTGACAATTTCCACATCCGTGGATGTTTGCTGTCCGACCTCAACGTCCACTTCTCGCTTATTGCCCTGCTCGTCGACCACCTGCACATAGTTTCTTCCCGCATAGGAACGAAGTGCAGCGAGCGGAATGACGACCGCTTTCTCCTTGCGCTGGGTAATGACGGATACGCTAAGCGGAGTGCCCCGGTTTACATTTTGCGGAAACGAATCCAGCTCCACGAGCAAGTAATTGTCGATGCTATCCGGCGGTTTCTGTCCGCTGCCCCCGGGGAAAGTTCCTCCGCCGCCGCCCGAACTGCCATCCGTCTTCGGGTTCGGCAGCTGCAGCACTTTGCCTTTATGCTGCCCTGCCGCATTAATGTCGACGACAGCCTCCATCCCTATCGCTACGCGTTTGAGATCGTCCTGGCTTAGCGTCGCCGCTACGGTCAACTTGGACAAGTCGGCAATCGTTACGATCGCATCGTACGCTTTGACGGTATCGCCTTTCTGCAAATAGACCGACACGATCGTTCCCGAGAACGGCGCCTTCAACTTTGCGTCGGAAACCGTCTTCAGCAGCTTGTTCAATTCCTCGCGTTTCAGCTCGAAGTCGATCTTTGCCAGTTCAACCTGCTCCGCCCCCATCTCGTCGGCTTTACGCAGCGTCTCGATCATTTGCAGCTCGTCTTTGCGGGTTTGCAGCTGCTTTTGCTTCAATTGGCTCTCCAGCTCTGTCACGTCCAGTTCGGCGATCACTTGGCCTTGCTCCACCTTGTCGCCAACTTTCACCGCTACATTCTTGAGTCGCCGGCTCGTTTCGTCCGTAAAATACAAGTCTTCTTCGACCGTCGCCATCAGTCTGCCGGCTCCCCGCACTTTCGTCTCAAGGGTGTCAGTCTTTACGACGTATTCCGGTTTTTTGGACAGCTTCGGCGCCGTAATGACCGGAACGGTCTCTTCTTCGTCTTCCTTCGGCAGCAGTGAGCAACCGGAGGACACAATCATGGCCGACGCCGTGCCAAGAAGAAGCAGCGGCTTCGCCTTTCTTTTAAGAATTAATAAATTTTCCATCCACCATTTCGAATACACGGTCGGCAACCTCCATTATTGTCGGATCATGTGTCGTCATGCAGATCGTCATCCGTTCGGTTCGGATGATATCGCGGAACACCGCCATCACCTGCGCGCCCATCTGCGAATCGAGTTCGGCCGTCGGTTCGTCGGCTAAGAGCAGGCTGGGCCGATGCGCAATCGCTTTGGCAATCGCCACGCGCTGCTGTTCGCCGCCGGAAAGCTCGAACGGACGGTGGTGCATCCGCCGCCCGAGTCCGACGAGTTCCAGGCAGTGCGTTACGCGCGCTTTCCACTGCGACCTGGGAACTCCCGCCATCCGCAGCGATAATTCCACATTTTCCCAAGCGGACAAAAGAGGCATCAAAGCAAACGATTGAAATATAAATCCGATTTCTTTTCTTCTTATGTATGTCCGTTCGTCGTCGCTGCATCGGTGGAACGCATGCGTCTGGAAATAAATTTCCCCTTTGTTCGGTTGATCCAGCCCGCCGATCATGTTCAGCAGCGTCGTCTTTCCGGAACCGGATCGCCCCTTCAGCATCGCCAGCTGTGTCGGGTACAAGGCCATATTAATTCCCTTCAGCACGTGAAGCTGCTGACCTCCGACCGGAAAGGACCGCTCCACGCCGCTTACGGTAAGCATCGGCTTGCTCGTATCGATTTCCCGGCCCATCGCTGGTTCCAGGAGGACCCTTTCATCCGGTGCTGCCTCAACCGCCGCGGCTTGCCCGGCTGCGATTTCCGCCGTCGATTCGGCTGCGGCAGGTTGCTGCGTTTGCTCTTTTTTTCTGCGCAGCCATAATTTCATAACGTTCCTCCTCTTTCCTGCTGCGGCGTTTCTAGTAATCTATATACAACATTGCAACCATATCTATAGACGCTCCCGGTCAAAGAAAGGTTACAAAAAAACAATGAAATTATAAAAAATATTTCCAAATCGGGGAAAAACCATCGAATTATGAAGCTGGTCTCGATCGGTATGGAAAATTATACTAAATGCGCAAGTTTTCGTCGACCCTTGCCTAAATCGCTCGTTAAAATATCCATTCTCGAATTGTTCCGTCGATAAAATAAAAAGCGTTTCACGCCACTTATGTTCGGTAAGTGGTATGAAGCGCTTCAGTTCATGAAGATGTTACAACGTTCCGCCCGTTAACGCGAGCGGAATTTTTGCGAATGCTCTTTTGCCTGCTCGACGGTGGTGATCCGGTTACGCTGCCATTCAAGCAGGATGCGGTCGATATAGCGGAAATGCACTTTTCCGGCAAATACCGCTTCCTTCAACCCCGCCAAAATAAGCTCTTCCGGATAGCCGTCCTTGTCAATCCAGCCGGCGATCGATTCCAGCTCCATCGGCGTCAGCGGCCGGCCGAATTCTTTCTCAAATATAGAAAAAACATCTTTCCGCTCCGACCGACCGCCGCCCGTCGAGCGCTGCTGCGCCAGTCGCTCACGCTCCAGCTCCTCGTAACGGAATTCGGCGAGCCGCTCCATTAGCGGTTTCCAGTTATATTTTTCCGAATGAACGCCCGTTGCCGGATCCAGCACCTCATCGATGAGGAGCAGCCCTTCCTTCAGCAGCTTCTGCAGCGAAGCGATCACTTTTTCCTGCGATACGGACATACGAGATTTGAGTTCCTCGAGCGTCGGGAAGTCTTTGCCTTCCTTTTGCTTGAAAGCCATAACATGCAATATCAGCATAACATCAAGCTCATGCAGCTTTAGCAGCGTGTAGTACTGGAACAGCCAGTATGGCACATCCACATGGCCATCCTGCCATCCCGCGAGTAGCACGGACGGCAGCTCTCTTGCCTGTTGCTCGCTACGTCTCATGCAAATTGCCCCTTTCATCCTTTACAACGAACTTGTCCTATCGAAAAGCAAAATACAAGTGAAAGCGGAAGCTCGCGACGGAACTTCCGCCAGTTTAGCGGCATCGTGCAAAAATCGAAGTTCTATGGATACAAACGGTACAGCAGACGCGGAAACGGAATCGTCTCACGCACATGATCCAGCCCGCAAATCCACGCCACTGTACGTTCCAGTCCGAGTCCGAATCCGGAATGCGGCACGGAGCCGTATTTGCGCAGGTCAAGGTACCATTGGTACGCTTCCTTGGACAGCTCGTGCTCCTGGAAACGCTCCTCCATCAGTTCCGGATCGTCGATCCGCTGGCTGCCTCCGATAATTTCGCCATATCCTTCCGGTGCAATCATGTCGGCGCATAGCACCACTTCAGGACGGTTCGGGTCCGGCTTCATGTAAAACGCTTTGATCCCGGTCGGGTAATGGGTAATAAACACCGGCGTCTCGTATTTTTCGGCGATCGCGGTCTCATGCGGCGCACCGAAGTCTTCACCCCAGTCGAATTCATGCCCTTCCGCCTTCAGAAACTTCACCGCTTCGTCGTATGTAATGCGCGGGAACGGCGCCTGGATTTTTTCCAGGTTCGTCACATCGCGCTCCAACACTTCAAGCTCCTTGCGGCAATGCTGCAGCACGGAAGCAACGATATGCGATATGAACTGCTCTTGCACTTCAAGATTTTGCTCGTGATCGACGAAGGCCATCTCGGGCTCGATCATCCAGAATTCGATCAAATGCCGGCGCGTCTTCGATTTCTCCGCGCGAAACGTCGGGCCGAACGAATACACCCGTCCAAGTGCCATTGCCGCCGCTTCCATGTAAAGCTGGCCGCTCTGCGTCAGAAAAGCGTCCTCGTCAAAATATTTCGTATGAAACAGGTTCGTCGTCCCTTCGCATGAAGAAGGGGTCAAGATCGGCGGATCGACCAGTTGAAAGCCGCGCTCATCGAAAAATTGCTGGATCGCCCGAATAATTTGGGCGCGAATGACGAGAATCGCCCGCTGCCGCGGCGAACGAATCCACAGGTGACGATGATCCATCAGGAAATCGACGCCATGTTCCTTCGGCGTAATCGGATATTCGCTCGTCAATTGTATAATCTCGATCCCCGTTACATTCAGCTCAAACCCGCCTTTGCTTCGCGTATCCTCGCGAACCGTACCGGTCACATACAGGGAGCTTTCCTGCGTCAGCTTGCCGGCATCCTCCCATACTTGCTCGCTGACTTCGCTCTTGACGACGACGCCCTGTATGAAGCCCGATCCGTCGCGAAGCTGCAAAAAGCGAATTTTCCCGCTGGAGCGACTATTATGCAGCCAGCAGCCGATCGTTACGGTCTCGTTTATATGCTGACCCGCCTCGCGGATCATGGACAAATTACGGTTCATTGGCCTTCCTCCCGGATAGAAAAATAGCTGCGGGAGTCGCACCCCGTCATTTGCCGAACTGAACAAATGTTCGGGGCAATTCCCACTCTCATTATACTACACAACGACGGTTTAAAATCAACTGGTACGTATCCCTGGCAATAACGAGTTCCTCATTGGTCGGTATGACAAACGCTTGTACGCGCGAAGTTTCCGTTGTAATCGCCCGTTCCGCCGACGATCGCCGCGCATTCGCCGCTTCGTCCAGCTCGACCCCGAGAAAGCTCAAATTGCGGCAGACCGCCGCACGCAGCGGCGCAGAGTTTTCACCCACTCCCGCCGTAAACACGATTGCGTCCAGCCCGTTCATCGCCGCCGCATAAGAGCCGATGTATTTGCGCAGCCGGTATTCGTACATGTCAAAAGCCAGCTTCGCGTTCGGGTCTCCGTCCGCCATCGCCTGCTGGATTTCGCGCATATCGCTGCCGAGTCGCGAAACCGCCATCAGTCCGCTATGCTTATTGAGCATGGAATTGACCTCGCTCAAGGTCAGGTCTTCTTTCCCCATCGCGAACGGCACGATCGCCGGATCGATATCCCCGCTGCGCGTCCCCATCATGAGTCCTTCCAGCGGCGTCATGCCCATGCTCGTGTCGATGGAGCGACCGTTCATGATCGCCGTGCAGCTAGCGCCGTTGCCGATATGACATGTGATCAGCTTCAACTCTTCGAGCGGCCGGCCGAGTACCGCCGCCGTCCGTTCGCTGACGTAAGCGTGGGACGTGCCGTGAAAACCGTATCGGCGAATCTTATGCCGCTTGTACAGAACGGAGGGAATCGGATACAAGTATGCGACCGGCGGCATCGTCTGGTGGAATGCCGTATCGAACACGACCGCCTGCGGCACATCCGGCATGTTGGCTTCCACCGCCAAAATGCCTTGCATATGCGCAGGATTATGCAGCGGCGCAAGCTCGAACAGCCGCTTAATTTCCCGCTTTACCTCTTCATCGACCAGAACGGAGCTGGCGAACGATTCGCCGCCGTGAACGACCCGGTGCCCTACGGCCTGAATCTCGCTTGCCGATTGCAACACGCCGTGCTCCGGATGAACGATCAAGTCAAGCACTTTGCGGATGGCCGTCGTATGCTCCAATATTTCCTGTACTTCATGAACCTCCGGCTTGCCTGCCGGTTCGTACGTCACAATCGCCGAATCCATTCCAATTCGCTCGACTTTGCCTGCGGCGATAACCGTTTCGTCCCGCATGTCGTACAATTGGAATTTCACCGAAGAACTGCCTGCATTGATGACAAGAATGTTCATATCCGGTCACCGTCCCTGTCGTAGCTGAAAAAACCGTGACCCGTCTTGGTCCCGAGCTGCCCTGCGCGCACCATTTGCTTGAGCAGCACGGCCGGCCGGTATTTCACATCGCCGAATTCGCGGAACATCCGTTCCATCGCATCGAGGATGGAATCGAGTCCGAACCGGTCGGCCATCTCGAGCGGCCCGTATCGGAAATCATAGCCGAGGCGCATTGCGCTGTCGATATCCTCTGCGCTCGCAACCCGCTCCGACAATACGTGCATCGCTTCGTTAATCAACACGCATATGAGCCGCGTCGTCACGAAACCGGGCGATTCGTATACCTGGATGCCGCGGGTCTGAATCGTTTCCTCGACAAAGCGCTTCGTTCGCGCGAACGTGTCATCGCTTGTTTTAAGCCCTCTTATAATTTCCACCAAATGTATTTTTGAAACGGGATAAACAAAATGAAGTCCAATCACGCGTTCCGGCCGGGCCGTGGTCGCCGCCATTTCGGTCAAGCTGAGCGTCGACGTGTTGCTCGCCAAAATAACCGGTTCGGGGCACAAGGCATCCAGCTGCCGAAACACTTCTTTCTTGAGCTCAAGCTCCTCGTTCACGGATTCAATGACCATATCGCAACCCGACAGCAATGGCCAATCCGTTTCCAAATGAATTTTGCTCGAAATGATTTTTTTCTCCGCCGCCGTAATCGCCCATTTCTCCAATTGCTTGTCCAGGCTCATCTCGATGCTTTGCCGTGCCCGTTCCAGCTTCTCCGCATTTTTGTCGATCAAAACGACCTCGAGTCCGCGAGCCGCAATCATCTCGGCAATCCCTTGTCCCATTGTGCCGGCGCCCACGACGCCGATTTTGCCTACTGTCATTCGTGCTGCCCCCCTTCGCTACTCTCCCTATTCTATTATATACGTATGTTCGAACGCATGCTGATAGAAAGATCACAAGAAGCGGATAACCCGGCCTTCTTCCTCCCGTAGCAAAGAGAGGAGAGCAACCATCCACGCCCAGGGGGAAAAACGATGGCTGCCGGGTTTATGCTCCAGCTCCTCAGCCCGTTACGGTTCGTATTTATCCAGTAGCCCGATCAACGTTTCCATTTGCATCCCTCTCGAGCCTTTGATCAAAATGACGTCACTCGCTGCATGCGCCGTATTCATTAAGTGTTCAGCCAGCGATTCCATTCTGTCGAATGAACGTACTCGTTCGGCAGGAAAAGAAGCGGCGACAGCCCCTTCGGCGATCGCCTTTCCAAGCTTCCCAAGCGTGTACACGTAATCGACTCCGCCCCTTGGAATGCCTCGGCCTATTTCCAAGTGATACTCCTTCTCGCGGTCCCCCAGCTCCAGCATATCGCCGAGCACAAGAAACTTTTGGCGGTAACCGGACAACCCGGCCAAGCTGCGGATCGCCGCTTCCATCGAAGCGGGCGAAGCGTTCCATGCATCGTTAATGACATGATAGCCTGTTCTGGTGCGGACACGCTCCATGCGCATGGGCGTCAAGGTCACTTGCCGCAATCCCTCGGCGATTTGTTCGTGGGATAATCCGAAAAAGTCGGCTGCCGCATACGCGGCAAGCGCATTGCCGATATGATGCAAGCCGAGCAAGGGGAGCTCCAATTCCTCCGGATGGCCGTTGATTTGGAACGAAATGCCGTGATCCGACTGTTTCTCATTCGCAGCGGCGTATGTATTCCCGGCTTGCAGACCGAAACGGATTACGTTCGCCCCACCCTTCTGCTGCCGTATCGTATCGCAACCGGTCAATAACGGCTCATCCCCGTTGATGATCAGCGCCCCGTCCGGTTTCAGCCCTGCCACGATTTCGAGCTTTGCAGCCGCAATTTCTTCCCTTGAACCGAGCTGCGTCAAATGCGACAAACCGATCATCGTAATGATCGCCGCATCCGGACGAGCAAGCAGCGACAAACGTTGGATCTGCCCCCGCTCGCTCATGCCCATCTCGACAATCGCGAAGTCGTCCGTTTCATTTATATCCAGCAGCGTCAACGGGACGCCGACTTGACTGTTCAAATTGCCCTGTGTTTTATAAACCCGGTAAGCCCTGCGAAATATGGCATCCAGCATATCTTTCGTGGACGTCTTTCCGTTGCTGCCGGTGACTGCAATCACCTTGACAGGGAGCTGACGGCGATATGCGGCCGCCAACTGTTGAAGCGCGGTCAGCATATCTTCGACCATAATGACCGGGAAGCCTTCTGGAGGATTCGGGTGATCTTTCTGCCAGAGGGATGCGGCAGCTCCCTTCCTTAACGCTTCCTCTACATATCGGTGCCCGTCATCGATGCGAACGATCGGGACGAAAAGCTGTCCCGGGATGATCGTTCTGGAGTCAATGGAAACGCCTTGCGCCAATATACTGCCGTAATCAAGGTTCAGCCCTTCGCCTTGCGCCATTCGTTCGATTTCCGCTAATGTACGTTTGATCATAATGACCCACCCCCGCTCCTCCCATTATAGCGGGAGAGCTCTTGTCTTTAAAAGCGGCGTTTCTTTCGCTCGAAAAAGAAAAGCCTGCCTGGTCCTTACGGACCTGACAGGCTGATCGTATTGCAATTATTTGTACGCAAGACGCGCGCCGTGCGCCGCTTCGTATTGCGAGATTTTATCTTCGTGCTGCAGTGTCAGGCCGATATCGTCAAGCCCTTGCAGCAGGAACTGGCGGCGGTGCTCATCCAGTTCGAAGTTGATGGAGAGGCCTTGGTCGTCCGTAATCGTCTTGTTCTCAAGATCCACGTTCAACTTGTAACCTTCTGTTGCCGCCGTGCGTTGGAACAGGTCTTCCACTTGCTCCTCGCTCAGCTTGATCGGCAAAATGCCGTTTTTGAAGCAGTTGTTGTAAAAAATGTCGGCATAGGACGGCGCGATGATCACCCGGAATCCGTAGTCCTGAATCGCCCAAGGCGCATGCTCGCGGGAGGAACCGCAGCCGAAGTTGGCGCGGGAGATCAGCACCGAAGCGCCTTGATAACGGGGCTGGTTCAGGCTGAAGCTCGAAATTTCCTTGCCGCTTTGGTCAAAGCGCCATTCAAAGAACAAAAACTGGCCGAAGCCGGAGCGCTCGATCCGCTTCAAAAATTGCTTGGGGATAATGGCGTCCGTGTCTACATTGACGCGGTCCACCGGGCCCACAATACCGGTATGCTGTTTAAAAGCTTCCATGTCCGTTTACTCCTCACATCGATAAAATTTATATTAAGCTTCCTGCTTCACTTTGAAATTCCAGTCGCGCACATCGGTGAAACGTCCTTCGATGGCAGCCGCAGCGGCCATAGCCGGGGATACGAGATGCGTCCGTCCGTCGCGGCCTTGACGGCCTTCGAAGTTACGGTTCGATGTCGACGCGCAGCGCTGTCCCGGCTTCAGTACGTCCGGATTCATCGCCAGACACATGCTGCAGCCCGCGTCGCGCCATTCGAAACCGGCTTCGGTGAAGATTTTATCGAGTCCTTCTTTTTCCGCTTGAATTTTCACGCGGCCCGAACCGGGAACGACGATCGCCGTTACATTGGACGATACTTTGTAACCTTGAGCTACGGCCGCCGCCGCGCGCAGATCCTCGATCCGGCCATTCGTACAGGAACCGATGAACACATAGTCGACCGGAATTTCCGTCATCGGCGTACCCGGTTTCAACCCCATGTACTCGATCGCTTTTTCCGCCGCTTTGCGTTCGTTTTCCGTCGTGAAGTCCGCCGGATTCGGTACGGTAGAAGTAACGTTTGTACCCATGCCCGGGCTTGTACCCCAGGTAACTTGCGGGATCAGGCTGTCTGCGTCAAAGTCAACTACGCGGTCGTACACGGCGCCTTCGTCGGTTGTGAGCTTCTTCCACTCGGCTACGGCAGCGTCAAATGCTGCGCCTTGCGGCACATACTCGCGTCCGCGCAAATATTCGAAAGTCGTTTCGTCCGGAGCGATCAGGCCCGCTCTTGCGCCCGCTTCGATCGACATGTTGCAGACCGTCATCCGCTCTTCCATCGACAGGCCGCGGATCGATTCGCCCGTATACTCGATAACATAGCCGGTAGCGAAATCCGTACCGTACTTCGCGATGACGCCGAGGATCAAGTCCTTCGCCGTTACGCCCGGCTTCAGCTTGCCGTTAATGCGCACTTCCAGCGTCTTCGCCTTCGATTGCTGCAAACATTGCGTCGCGAGCACGTGCTCCACTTCGCTTGTTCCGATACCGAACGCAAGAGCGCCGAATGCGCCGTGCGTCGAAGTATGGCTGTCGCCGCAGACGATCGTTTTGCCCGGATGAGTCAGGCCGAGCTCCGGTCCCATAACGTGCACGACGCCTTGGTCGATGCTGTCCAGGTCAAACAGTGTTACGCCGAAATCGGCACAGTTTTTCGAAAGCGTGTCGATTTGCTGCTTGGAAATTGGGTCCGTAATGTTAAAACGGTCCTTCGTCGGTACGTTGTGATCCATCGTTGCAAACGTCAGGTCCGGACGGCGCACTTTGCGGCCGCTCAGTCTGAGTCCTTCGAATGCTTGCGGGGATGTCACTTCATGAACAAGCTGCAGGTCGATATAAATGATGCTCGGCTTGCCTTGCTCCGAATGAATGACATGATTGTCCCAGATTTTCTCGAACATTGTTTTTGCCATCGTTTCCACCTCAATTAATTAGGTATGCCAAAAATGATTGCATATTGGATAGTACCTATCGTACCATTTCCATCTTCATTGATCCAAGATATAATATCTATAGCATTGATAGGTTTTTGCTATAACATCCTACAGTCACATTCTCGCTCGATTACAATAAAAGGAGAGTTCCCCGATGGAATTGCGTCAACTCCAGTACGCCTTGCAAATCGCCATTGAAAAAAATTTTTCTCGCGCCGCTGAGAAACTGCACATCGCCCAGCCATCCTTAAGCCAGCAGCTGTCGAAGCTGGAGAAAGAGATCGGCGTTCTGTTGTTCCAAAGAACGACGAACTCGGTGGAAGTCACCCATGCCGGAGCGCTGTTCGTGGAAAAAGCGCAAAACATTCTCGACATGGTCGAGCAGCTCAAAATCGAGATGGACGATATCTCGCAAATGCGCAAAGGCAAGCTTGTCGTCGGCAGCTTGCCGATTACCGGAGCGCATGTGCTGCCGCTAGTACTCCCGGTGTTTCAAGAGCGTTACCCGGAAATCGAGATTGTGCTTGTCGAGGACACGTCGGCGAACCTTGAAAACTTGACGGCGAGCGGCGGGGCCGACATCAGCCTGCTATCGCTGCCGCTTTCCGATGAAGCGCTAGACTTTGAAGCCGTCATCGAAGAGGAGATCGTCCTTGCCGTCCCGCCGAATCACTCGCTTGCGCATTCTTCCATTCCTGCCGATCTCGAACTGCTGAAGGACGAGCCGTTTATCGCGCTCAAAAAAGGGCAAGGTTTCCGGCAAATTACGCTGCAATTGTGCAGCAAGGCCGGATTTACGCCGAGAATCGTGTTCGAGAGCAGCAACATCGAGACCGTTCAGTCGCTCGTAGCGGCCGGCATGGGCATCGCTTTCGTGCCCCATATGGTGTCGAGAGGGCGATGGAGCGAGATCGCTCCCGCCTACTTGCCGCTCTCAAATCGTCCGACGCGGACGCTGGTCGTGGCATACCGCAAAGGACGTTACTTGTCGAAGGCGGTCGCCGCCTTCATGGATACGTTCCGTGAAGTGATGAAGCCGCAGATGTGATCGGCCTGGGATGACGTTAGGTATGCTCATTCCGCGCTGATCCAGGCGTAACGCGCATTCCACAAGAAGCCGCGAAGCCAGCCGTTGGCAGCTTCACTCATACAAATGAGGTCTGCGGTCCTCGAAGATCGGGATGCGGCTGCGCACTTCCGGAACGGTCCCCAAATCGACTTTGGCGCGAATAATTTGTTCCGTTTCATCGCCTTCCGCCAGCACCTCGCCCCACGGATCGACGACCATGGAATGACCGAAAAACTCCGTCGTTCCGATGATGCCGACCCGGTTGCAGGAGACGACGAACATTTGGTTTTCAATCGCGCGCGCCATCAGCAGCGTACGCCAATGATGCAGCCGCGGATTCGGCCATTCGGCCGGAACAAACAAGATTTGCGCGCCGCCGAGCGCCAGCTTCCTCGTCAGTTCCGGGAAGCGGATGTCGTAGCAGATCATCATGCCGGCCGGTACGCCGTCCAGTTCCAGCTGCCCGGCCCGGTCGCCGCTTTGCAAAAACTTTTCTTCTTCCATCAGGCGGAACAAATGGATTTTTGAATAATCCGCAACCCGCCGGCCTTCCCTATCGTAAGCGTACATTGTATTGTAGACGCCGCCGGCTTTTTTCTCCGCGATCGAGCCGCCGATGATCATGACGCCGTGCTTTCGGCTAAAGGCCGACAGCACAGCTTGCGTACGCTCTCCATCCACATCGGACAGCTCGTGAATTTGCTCCAGTGCATAACCGGTGTTCCACATCTCCGGAAACAGGATCACGTCCGGTTTCGTTTCGTGCGCCACCGCCTGCTCCAACATTTGTTCCAGCTTGGCAAAATTGCGCTCCGGCTCGCCGATCGCGATATCCATCTGCAGCAGCGCCAAATTCCATATTTTATGAGACATCTGTATTCTTCACCCTTCTCCTTGCTTGATCGCATTATTTCTTCTTAATGATAGAGCAAGCGCGCAGCAACTTCAATGACACGATACGATGATTATCGCACAGGCTCTCCTATATCCGGCGCGCCTCCTGCCGTCAATCGAGCGGTGCCGCCCAGTATACACTGTTCGTTTTTCATGTTACATTAATCATATCCGTATAAACGGTATTTTTTTATTGCTTCAAGCGACTATACACAAATGGAGTGAACCATAGATGAACCCGACAAGTCCATCCTCGGTCAGCGCGTTTCCAATCCGGCCGGCCGAACGCATCCAAGAGCTTCCGACCCAATTTTTCGCCAAGCTGGTGAGCAGAGCGAACGAGCAAATTGCCGCCGGTCACGACGTGATTAATCTGGGGCAGGGCAATCCCGACCGCCCTACGCCGCCGCATATCGTGCGCTCCCTGCAGGAAGCGGCGGAAAATCCGCTGTATCACCGGTACCCGCCTTTTAACGGATTTTTGTTTTTAAAAGAAGCGGTCGCGCGTCGATATAAGGAAGATTATGGCGTGGAGCTCGACCCGGAAACGGAGGTCGCGATTTTGTTCGGCGGCAAAACCGGTCTCGTCGAAATCGCCCAGTGCCTGCTGAATCCCGGCGACGTCTGCCTCGTTCCCGATCCGGGATACCCCGATTACTGGTCCGGCGTCGCGCTGTCCGGCGCGCGAATGGCGTTCATGCCGCTCCGCGAGTCGAACCGCTTTTTGCCCGATTACAGCGAGCTGTCGGCGGACGATCTCAACAAGGCGAAGCTCATGTTCATCAATTACCCGAACAATCCGACGGCGGTGTCCGCTCCCGCTTCCTTCTATGATGAAACGATCCGCTTCGCCGCCAAGCACAACATCGTTGTCGCGAGCGACTTTGCATACGGGGCGATCGGTTTCGACGGACAGAAGCCGGTCAGCTTTTTGCAGCAGCCGGGAGCCAAGGAAGTCGGTGTGGAATTTTATACGCTGTCCAAAACGTACAACATGGCGGGCTGGCGCGTCGGCTTTGCACTCGGCAATCGGGAGGTTGTCCGGATGATCAACCTCATTCAGGATCATTATTACTGCAGCTTGTTCGGCGGCATTCAAGTCGCGGCGGCGGCGGCACTGACCGGCCCGCAGGATTGCGTGAGCGAACTCGTATCCGTCTACCAAAGCCGGCGCGACGCGCTCTTCGCTTCCCTGGACCGCATCGGCTGGCAAGCGACTCGTTCGCAAGGCTCTTTTTTCACCTGGCTGCCCGTTCCGAAAGGTTATACGTCCGCATCGCTGGCGGACCGACTGCTCACGGAGGCGAAAATCGTCGTCGCGCCGGGCATCGGCTTCGGAGACAGCGGCGAAGGGTACGTGCGGCTGGGGCTGCTTAGCACGGAGTCAAGATTGCAGGAAGCGGTGGAGCGGATCGAGAAGCTGCACCTGTTCGGTTGACGCCTTTACAAACCGCATCCGGCGTGCTATCCTAATAGGAAAGTTAAACGTATTGATGGGAATAGTAGGAAGCGTCCACGCGTGCCAGAGAGTAAATTCCACCGGCTGAGAGAATTTACCGCGATGCCTTTCCGAACCCGCCCCTGAACGGTCAACGAAGAGTTGGACGGCACCCTGCCGTTACAAGGGACGGAAGACGGATGGGCGCTGCTCATCAATTAAGGTGGTACCGCGGAAGTTAGAAGGCTTTCGTCCTTAGAGGACGGGGCCTTTTTCGTTTTTCCCGGCCCATGTTTCAACCCGCGCGAGTCTCGGACGCACGTGATGGATATGTTTCTCCGGGAAGCGTTGCACCGTACATTTTTAGTTCAGAAAGAAAGAAGGTTGCTTACCATGCAGCAGACGATCGTTGTCAAAATCGGCAGCAGCTCGCTGACGTCCGATGAAGGGGGACTGAACCGCGACAAAATCTTGTTTTTTGCAGGGGAGCTTGCGGCGCTGCATCGTCAAGGCTACTCCGTGCTGCTCGTCACGTCCGGCGCCGTCGCCGCAGGCTTTCGCCAATTGGGCTATGCGTCAAGGCCGAAGCTTCTGCACGAAAAGCAAGCCTCCGCTTCGGTCGGGCAGGCGCTGCTGATGCAGGCTTATCACGAAGCTTTCGCCCGGCACGACGTCCGCGTCGGACAAATTTTGCTAACGCGACCGGACTTTTCCAATCGCAAGCGAATCCATAACGCACAGATGACGATCGACGAGCTGCTGCGCCGGCGCATTATCCCGATCATTAACGAGAATGATACCGTCTCGGTCGACGAACTCAAATTCAGCGAAAACGATACGTTGTCCGCCCTCGTCGCCAATCTCGTCCGGGCGCGTCGATTGCTCATATTGACCGATACGGACGGATTGTACACGGCCGATCCGCGCAAGCATGCCGATGCCACGCGGATCGATCGCGTAATGGAACTGAGCGAGGACATATTCCGGATCGCCGGCGGCTCCGGCTCCATGGTCGGCACCGGCGGCATGCGTTCGAAGATTGAGGCAGCCCGTATCGCGATGCGAGGCGGCGTACCGGTATTCATCGGCCAAGTGACGGAGCCGGGCGATTTGTCCGACGCCGTCGGCGGCAACGGAAAAGGCACGTATTTCGATACGGACGCCCATAACCTGCCGATGAAGAAACAATGGCTCGGCTTTCATTCCGAGCCCCAAGGCTGCGTTACCGTGGACCATGGCGCCGAGCTCGCGCTTGTAACCGGCGGCAAAAGCTTGCTTCCGGCCGGCGTCAAGGAAGTTTACGGCGAATTCCACCCCGGTGATGTGATCGAGGTAGCGAATTTGAACGGCCAGACGATCGGCCGCGGCGTCGTCAATTATGCTTCGTGGCAGCTGCAGGCGGTAGCCGGCATGAGCACCGAGGAAGTGCAAAAACGGATCGAGGTGATCCGTATCGAAGTGATTCACCGCGACGAATGGATTACGCTTGCCGAAAAACATAAGGTTCAAGATATTGCTCCATAAGCGAATGATGATTGTTTAATCTAACGTATAGGGGGAAAACAGGATGACCAGTACGAGCCAAGCCCATACGGTTAGCGAGACCGTACAAAAAGCGACCCTCGCCAAAAAAGCGGCCCCCAAGCTGGGCCTGCTGACGACGGAACAAAAAAATAAAGCGCTGCTGCAGATGGCGGATGCGCTCACAGCCGAGGCCCAATCCATTATCGCCGCGAACGGCGAAGATTTGCAGCGGGGCCGGGAGAACGGCACTTCGGACGCCCTTCTCGATCGTTTGGCGTTGAACCGGCAGCGGATCGAAGAGATGGCGGACGGCCTTCGACAAGTGACCTTCTTAACCGATCCGATCGGCGAGACGCTTGAATCGTTTGAACGGCCGAACGGTCTGCAAATCCGCAAAATCCGCGTACCACTCGGCGTCGTCGGCATGATCTACGAAGCGCGCCCGAACGTGACAGTTGACGCGGCGGGATTGTGCCTCAAGACGGGCAATGCAGTCGTACTGCGCGGCAGCTCCTCCGCCCTTTCCTCGAATAAGCGAATCGTGGAGGTACTGCATGGCGCGCTGGCCAAGACTGATGTACCGGTCGATGCGCTGCAGCTTATCGTCGACCCGAGCCGTTCATCCGTGGACGAAATGATGAAGCTGAACGGCCTGATCGATGTCATCATTCCGCGCGGCGGCGCCGCGCTTATCAATAACGTCGTGAAAAACGCTTCCGTGCCTGTCATTGAAACGGGTGCCGGCATTTGCCATACGTACATCGATGAGAGCGCGCAGCTCGATATGGCACTGCAAATCGCCATCAACGCCAAAGTGCAGCGGCCCTCGGTCTGCAATTCGATGGAGACACTGCTCATACACCGCGCTTTCGCCGAACGCCATCTGGCCATGATTGCGGACCAGTTCGTGCAGCAGCGCGTCGAGCTTCGCGGAGATGCGAATACCCGAAAGCTCGTGCCGGCCATACATGAAGCATCCGCACAAGATTGGGACACCGAATACAACGATTATATATTGAACGTCCGTGTCGTTGACGGCTTGAATGAAGCGCTGGAGCATATTCGCCTTCACAGCACAATGCATTCGGAATGCATCGTAACGGAAGATGCGGCAAACGCCGCCCGCTTTCTGCAGGAAGTCGACGCGGCTGCCGTCTACCATAACGCCTCCACCCGCTTTACCGACGGGTTTGAATTCGGGTTCGGCGCGGAGATCGGCATCAGCACGCAGAAACTGCACGCACGCGGCCCGATGGGGCTGCCCGAACTGACATCCATCAAATACTGCATCAAAGGCAGCGGCCAAATCCGCGATTAATCCGCATATACGAAGAAAGGGGCTATACTCGATGACATCCTCTTTATCTCAGGCGAAAATCACCTTTATCGGCGCCGGCTCGATGGCAGAAGCGATCATCCGCGGCTTAACCTCGAAGGGAGAAGGCTCGGCCAGCCGTCTCTTCGTCATCAATCGTTCGGACACGGCCAAGCTGGAGTCGCTTCATGAGCGTTACGGCGTTAGCTATGCGGCGTCTCAAGGACAAAAGGACGAAGCGATCGCCCACGGGGATATTATCGTGTTGGCGTTCAAGCCGAAAGACGCGGTGGAAGGATTGCTCGGCATTCGGTCCCTCGTACGCCCGGAACAGCTGATCGTTTCCGTGATCGCCGGCATGTCGATCGACACGATCAAAGGGCTTCTCGGCAGCAGCAGCCAGCCGGTCGTTCGCACGATGCCGAATACTTCCAGCACGATCGGCCTTGGCGCCACCGGCATAAGCTTCTCTTCCGGCGTCAGCGCGGAACAGCATGAGCTTGCGCTGGCGATGTTCGCTTCCACCGGCATCGTTTCCGTTGTCGACGAGCCGCTGCTCAATGCCGTAAACGGCGTTTCCGGCAGCGGTCCCGCTTATATTTACTACATGATGGAAGCGATGATTGCCGGCGGTGTCGAACTCGGCCTTGAGCCTGAAGAAGCTCGCCGCCTCACGGTGCAAACCGTTCTGGGCGCCGCCCATATGGTGCAATCGACCGGTGAAGACCCGGCGGAACTTCGCCGCAAAGTGACCTCCCCGGGCGGCACGACGCAGGCGGCGATCGAAACGCTCGACCGTCACGGCTTCGCCGAAGGGGTCGCGAAAGCGATGGTCCGCTGTGCGGAACGCGCCGGTGAAATGGGCGCGGCCATCAGTGCATCCGTCACTTCCCAAACCAAATAAAGTAGGTGTATTCCGTTGCAATCCGCTAATACCCATGCGGCCTACTGCTTGGCCACATACCGTTGTTACGACGAAAAAGCTGATTTTCATAAAAAAGCGCTCGGCATTGCCGTCGGGCTGACCGTCGGCAGTTGGACGGATCTTCCCGATGCGCGCAAAGCCGAAATGGAGAAGCATCTCGGACGCGTCGTCCAAGTGAATGTTCACGAGCCTGTGGCGGATGAACCGGCATCCGGTCGATATGCGGATATCCAGATCGCCTATCCCGACGTCAATTTCAGCCGCGACATTCCCGCCCTGCTCGTTACCATATTCGGGAAGCTGTCGATGGACGGACGCATCAAGCTGATCGATCTCGACTTCTCGGATGGTTTTCGCTCCGCCTTCGCAGGCCCGCGCTTCGGCATTCAGGGCGTTCGCGACCTGCTTGGCGTACACGACCGTCCGCTGCTCATGAGCATTTTCAAGTCCGTTATCGGCCACGATCTGACCGCACTGCGCGAGCAATTTTACCAGCAGGCCGCCGGCGGCGTCGATCTGATCAAGGACGACGAGATTTTGTTCGAGAATCCGCAAACGCCGATTGAGCGCCGCGTCGAAGTATGTATGGAAGCTGCTGCTCAAGCCTCGAAGGAAACCGGGCAAAAGCTGCTGTATGCGGCGAACCTGACAGGCCCGACGTTCGGTCTGATCGAGCAGGCCAAAAAAGCGATCAACGCCGGCGCGAACGCGCTGCTGTTCAATGTGCTCGCGTATGGCTTTGACGCGTTAAGCGAGCTAAGCCGTCACCCGGACATAAGCGTGCCGATTATGGCGCACCCTGCGCTGGCCGGCGCCTATTATCCGTCTCCTTATCACGGGATCGCGGCGAACGTGCTGCTCGGCAAGCTGATGCGGCTTGCTGGCGCCGATCTCGTGCTGTTCCCTTCGCCGTACGGATCGGTCGTCATGCCGCGCGAAGAGAACATGGCGATCAAGGAAGCGCTGTTGACCGATGCCGCCGCGCCGCTGAAGCGCAGCTTCCCCGTTCCGTCGGCCGGTATTCATCCTGGCCTCGTCCCGCTGATTCTGAAAGACTTCGGCAGCGAAGTCGTCGTGAACGCCGGAGGTGGCGTACACGGCCATCCGATGGGCGCAGCCGCCGGCGGACGCGCGTTCCGCCAGGCGATTGACGGGTGCTTGTCCGGCACATCGCTCCGGCAGTACGCCGCGGACAGACACCCCGAGCTGCAAGCGGCAATCGACGCATGGGGGCTAAAAGAATGAGCAAGCGGCGGGTCATCTTTTGCGACTTTGACGGGACGATTACCGTCAACGATAACATCGTAGCGATTATGAAGCATTTTCAGCCCCCAGGATGGGACGAGCTGGTCAATCAGGTCATATCGAAGCAAATATCGGTTCGTGAAGGCGTAGGGCGCATGTTCGCCCTGCTGCCGACTTCCCGCAAGCAGGAAATTATCGATTACGCCATCGGTAACGTAACGATTCGCGCCGGATTTCAGAAGCTGCTCGATTACTGCCGCAACGAAAACGTCCTATTCTACGTGACAAGCGGCGGGATCGACTTTTTCGTGTACCCGGTCCTGTCGGCGTTTCCAATCCCGAAGGAACACATTTATTGCAACGGGAGCGATTTTAGCGGCAGCCATATCCGAATTTTATGGCCGCATTCATGCGACGAGCAGTGCCATAACGACTGCGGGATGTGCAAGACGGCGATTATCCGAGCGTTCCCTGTAGAGACTTACGAACGCATTCTGATCGGCGACAGCGTTACCGACTTTGAAGGCGCAAAGCTGGCGGACGTCGTATTCGCCCGATCCCATCTTGTGCAGCTATGCGAAGATTTGAAGCTGAATTATTACACCTTTGACGATTTCTTCGATGTCGTCAAGCAGTTAGAGGAGATGAAATAACGGTGAGTTTCAGCGATATTCGATTGGAGGAGAAGCAGCAGGCGTTTGCAGAGCTGCGCGAGATTAAAACGCTGCTTGCCTCTCGCGGCTTGTTTCCGGGCACGAGCGGCAATCTGTCGATCCGTACGGGTGCTTTTTTGAAGGAGCAGTTCGCTTTTGCCATTACGGCCAGCGGTAAAGACAAATCCGTCAATACGCCATCGGACTACCTGCTCGTCGATCAGGACGGCAAGCCGATCGAGGCGACCGGCCTGAAACCGTCGGCGGAAACGCTCATTCATTGCGAGATTTACAAGCATACCGGGTGCGGCGCGATTTTTCACGTACATACGGTATTCAACAATTTGGCGTCCGAGCTGTTCTGGGAGCGCGGCTCCATTCCGGTCGACGGCGTCGAGCTGATTAAAGCGTTCAACATCTGGGACGAAGAGGCGCAGATCGAAATCCCGATCCTGCCCAACTACGCGGATATTCCGCGGATCGCCGAGCTCGTCGAAGGCGCAATTAAGCCTCGGATCCCCGGTATCATGCTGCGTAAGCACGGTATATACGCCTGGGGCGCCAATGCATTCGAAGCCAAACGACATCTCGAGGCTTTTGAATTTTTGTTCGAGTACGTATACCGCTGGGCTCTACTGAAGAAGTAATGCTTTAATATGTGGATATAGCTTCCGAACGGCTCCGGATCGTTGATCTGGAATCGTATGCTTGCAAATAAATAACCTTGGCGTATCAACTGAACGGTCCTTCGTGGTTTGATTTTTGTCCGACAAAGGAGTCGTTCAATTGGCTGCCAAGGTTTTTTTCACTCGCGCAAAAAATCGGTTATAACGAAAAAGAAAAAGCGACCCGATCTGCTTGATCAAGCCGCCTTCTCGTAAAATCCGCTTATTTCCCGTACTCGCTCGGATTTTCGCTCCACGCTTTGAGCGCCTTCAAATCTTTCTCCTGAATGCTGCCTTGCTGCAGCGCCACATCCAACAACGAGCTGTAATTGGTTAATGTTCCATAAGGGATACCGGCGCCTTCGAAAGCGTCCTTCGCCTTTTGGAACTGGTAGGAAAAGATCGCCAAGACGCTGAGCGCCTGTCCGCCCGCCTCGTTGACAGCTTGAGCCACTTTGAGGGAGCTTCCGCCTGTAGAGATCAGATCTTCGATCACTACCGTCTTTTGGCCTTTCAGCAGCACGCCTTCGATCAAATTTTCTTTGCCGTGCCCCTTTGCTTTGTCACGCACATAAATCATCGGCAAGCCCAGCTTCTGCGCCACGAAAGCGGCATGCGGGATTCCGCCGGTAGCCGCCCCGGCGATGACTTCGGCATCGGGATGAAGCTCACGAATCAATGAAACGAAGCCCTCTGCGATCCGGTCGCGCACGTCAGGATAAGAAATAGTCAGACGGTTATCGCAGTAAATCGGCGATTTCAGACCGGACGTCCAAGTAAACGGCTGGTCCGGGCGAAGCGCCACGGCATGAATGCGCAGCAAGTCGGAAGCGATTTGTACCGCTAGCTGCGGACGGGTAGGTATAGCAATCGTGCTCATCGATAAAGCAACTCCTTTTCGTTCCTGTATTAGTTCGAAGCCATGATCGACGCGATGATCGACTCGAGCACTTCCCGGGGATCGGGAGCCGCCGTAATCGGACGGCCAATAACGATATAATCCGTTCCCTGGGTGAACGCTTCGGCAGGCGTCATGACCCGTGACTGATCTCCGATATCGGATCCGGCCGGGCGGATGCCGGGCGTAACGGTGACAAACGACGTGCCGCAGCTTTGCTTAATGCTTACCACTTCCAGAGGCGAAGCGACGACCCCGTCCAAACCGGCCGCTTTCGTCAATTGCGCATAGCGGAGCACCGTATTTTCCACCGTACCGGTAATGCCGATTTCATCGTTCATCACCTTTTGGCTTGTGCTCGTGAGCTGCGTCACCCCGATCACGATCGGCCGCTTTCCTTGCGACGCGGAGGCCAGCCCTTTGTCAACGCCTTCCATCGCCGCCTCCATCATCAGTTTGCCGCCGGCCGCATGTACGTTGAACATATCGACCCCCAGTCTCGTTACGCTTTCCGCGCCGCCTTTGACCGTATTCGGAATATCATGCATTTTCAAATCCAGAAAAATGTTGTATCCCATGTCTTTTAGTTTGCTGATAAATTGGGGACCCGCGCTGTAAAAAAGCTGCATGCCCACTTTGACGTAGCACGGGATACCCTGAAGCGACCGGATGAGCGCCTCCGCCTGCTCGGCGTATGCGTAATCGAGCGCGACCATAATGCGCTCTGCTACTTGATTGTTTGTCGTCGTCATTTGTTTCGTGCGCCTCCTTCAACGGTCAGATCCAATACTTACAAGCCCAATCAAGGGATTAGCACAGCATCACGCCTATATTGCGCGAGACACTGTGCTAATTCGGATGTTGTTATGCTTGATGCGCAGGCATCGGCGTGGACTGGAAGTAAATCGCTTCGAGCACGTGGAGCAGCGCATTGACCGTATCCAGCGACGTCAAGCAAACGACGCCGTTCTCCACCGCTTCGCGGCGGATGCGGAAACCGTCCCGCTCCGGCTTTTTGCCTTTGGTGAGCGTATTGACAACAAAGTGCGCTTCGCCGTTGCGAATGAGATCCAGGATGTTCGGCGAGCCTTCGCTCAGCTTATTGACGCGGGTTACGCGCAGCCCGGCTTCTTCCAGCGCTTGCGCCGTTCCGCCCGTAGCGACGATGCGATAGCCCAGACGGTCGAAGCTGCGCAGTATTTCCGTAGCCTCCGCCTTGTCCTTGTCCGCGACTGTTGCAATAATCGCTCCGGTCGGCGGCACTTTCATGCCGGAACCGATCAAACCTTTGTAAAGTGCCTTCGCGAACGTTTTGTCGCGGCCCATGACTTCACCCGTCGATTTCATTTCCGGCCCGAGCGTCGTATCTACGCGGCGCAGTTTGGCGAAGGAAAATACCGGTACTTTCACGGACACGTAGTCATCTTCCGGCCACAGTCCGGTTTCATAGCCCATATCGGACAGCTTCTCGCCCATGATGACGCGAGTCGCCACGTTAGCCATCGGAATTTTGGTCACTTTGCTCAAGAAAGGAACCGTACGCGAGGAGCGCGGATTCACTTCGATGACGTACACTTCGTCTTTATAAATAACGAACTGGATATTGACCAGACCGACAACTTGCAATCCTCTAGCGATTTTGACCGTGATGTCGATAATTTTTTGCTTAATCGCCTCGGATACGGTTTGTGGCGGATATACGGCAATCGAGTCACCGGAGTGAACGCCGGCTCTTTCGATATGCTCCATGATCCCTGGAATGAGCACCGTATCTTTGTCGCAAATCGCGTCGACTTCCACTTCTTTACCAAGCATGTAACGGTCGATCAATACCGGATGCTCCGGATTGATTTTCACCGCGTATTCCATGTAGCTCAGCAGTTCTTCATCGGAGTAGACGATTTCCATCGCACGCCCGCCAAGTACGTAAGAAGGACGCACCAGCACCGGATAACCGAAGTTCGCTGCCATGCCGACCGCTTGGTCGACGGAAGTGACGGTGCCGCCCGGCGGCTGCGCGATTTCCAACGTGCGAAGCAGCGCTTCGAACTTTTTGCGGTCTTCCGCCGCGTCGATGTTCTCCAGATCCGTTCCGAGTATGCGCACACCCGCTTTGGATAGCGGAGCCGCAAGGTTGATCGCCGTTTGGCCGCCAAACTGCACGATAACGCCGATCGGCTGCTCGCGTTCGATCACGTTCATCACGTCTTCGAAGAACAAAGGTTCGAAGTACAAGCGATCCGATGTGTTGAAGTCCGTCGAAACCGTCTCCGGGTTATTGTTGATAATGACCGCTTCGTATCCGGCCGCTTGGATCGCCCATACTGCATGAACGGTTGAGTAATCGAACTCGATCCCTTGACCGATCCGGATCGGACCGGAGCCGAGAACGACGACTTTTTGTTTCGTCGTTTCTTTAACTTCGTCTTCCGTTTCGTAAGTCGAGTAGTAGTAAGGCGTCGTCGCTTCAAATTCAGCCGCGCACGTATCTACCATTTTGTACACCGGCTTGAGGCCGATGCTGAGTCGATAGGATCGCACATCGGCTTCCTGCGAGAAGTTCAGGCCTTTATCGGCCTGGCGGCGCAGCTCGGCGATCGAACGATCCGTAAAGCCTTTGCGCTTCGCTTGATACAGCAGTTCTTCCGTCAGTTCCGGCTGCTGAAGCTCGGCTTCGAACTTAACGAGACCTTCCAGCTTGTGCAGGAACCACCAGTCGACTTTCGTCAAATCTTGAAGCTGCTGCACCGTGTAGCCGCGGCGGAGCGCTTCGGCGATCAGGAAAATCCGTTCGTCGTCCGGTTTGATCAAACGTTGTTCCAACGTAGCCTGATCGAGCGTCTCGGCTTCTTTCAGGTACAGACGGTGAACGCCGATTTCGAGGGAACGAATCGCTTTATGGATCGATTCCTCGAACGTGCGGCCGATCGCCATTACTTCCCCGGTCGCTTTCATTTGCGTTCCGAGCTTGCGGTTTGCCGCCGTAAATTTATCGAACGGCCAACGCGGGATTTTGGATACGATGTAATCGAGCGTAGGCTCGAAGCAAGCGTAGGTTTGACCCGTAACCGGGTTGACGATTTCGTCCAGCGTGTAGCCGATAGCGATTTTGGCTGCCATCTTGGCGATCGGATAGCCCGTTGCTTTGGATGCGAGCGCTGACGAACGGCTTACCCGCGGGTTTACTTCGATCACATAGTATTGGTAGCTGTGCGGGTCGAGCGCGAACTGAACGTTACAGCCGCCTTCGATACTCAGCGCACGGATGATTTTAAGCGAAGCCGACCGCAGCATTTGGTATTCACGATCGGACAGCGTCTGGCTCGGTGCCACGACGATGCTATCCCCCGTATGTACGCCGACCGGATCGAAGTTTTCCATATTACATACGACGATACAGTTGTCGTTCGCGTCACGCATGACTTCGTATTCAACTTCTTTCATGCCAGCGATGCTTTTCTCAATTAGACATTGGCCGATCGGGCTGTAGCGAATACCGGAAGAAACGGTTTCCAGAAGCTCTTCTTCATTCGCGCAAATGCCGCCCCCGGTACCGCCGAGCGTGTAAGCGGGACGAACGATGATCGGGTAGCCGATTTCATTTGCAAAATCAACCGCCTCTTGCACGGTCGTTACAATCGTGCTATCCGGCACCGGTTGCTCCAGCTCGCGCATCAAATCGCGGAACAGGTCGCGGTCTTCCGCTTTCTCGATCGCCGTCAGCTGCGTTCCGAGCAGCTTTACGTTCTCGCGCTCCAGCACGCCTGCGCGGGCAAGCTCGACCGCCATGTTCAGACCGGTTTGGCCTCCAAGCGTCGGCAGCAGGCCGTCAGGGCGCTCCTGACGAATGATTTGCGTTACGAAATCGAGCGTAATCGGCTCGATGTATACTTTGTCCGCCATGTTCGTATCGGTCATGATCGTGGCAGGATTGCTGTTAATCAGTACGACTTCGAATCCTTCTTCTTTCAACGCCTGGCAAGCTTGCGTTCCGGCATAATCGAACTCGGCCGCTTGTCCGATCACGATCGGACCGGAGCCGATGACGAGAATCTTTTTGAGTGTATTATTTTTCGGCATAGTGCAGTTCCCCTTTCGATGCGAATGCCGGCGCCCCGCTGCCCGCTTTGTAAGCTGCGGCGATTTGCGCCTGACGCGGCTGCTGCGGACGGCTTATCTTATGTTCGCGGATCATGCTCAGGAAATCGTCAAACAAGTAGCTTGAATCAAACGGTCCAGGTGCGGCTTCCGGATGGTACTGTACCGAGAACGCCGGATGTTGTTTATGTTTCAAGCCTTCAATGGTGCGGTCGTTATTGTTGATATGCGTTACTTCCAGTTCGGTGCCGGCAATGGACTCTTCCTTGACCGTGTAGCCATGGTTTTGGGAAGTGATGTAGCAGCGTCCGGTTTGCAAATCTTTCACCGGATGGTTGCCGCCGCGGTGACCGAATTTGAGCTTCTCCGTATCGGCGCCGCTCGCCAGTGCGAACAGCTGATGTCCCAGGCAAATGCCGAAGATCGGGAACTCGCCGAGCAGCTCGGCGATCATTTTCGCCGCATGCGGTACGTCTTTAGGGTCCCCAGGGCCGTTGGACAGCAGAATGCCGTCCGGCGCCAGCCGGCGAATTTGTTCGGCTGTCGTATCTTGCGGCACGACAACGACATCGCAGCCTCGTTTGGTCAAATCGCGGAGAATGCCGCTCTTGGAACCGAAATCGACCAGTACGACGCGCTCTTTGCTGCCAGGGCTGGCAAATACGCTCTTGGTGGAGACGCGGGACACTTGATCGGTCATCAGCGGCGTCGCTTTCAGCTGTTCCATCAGCTCTTCCAAGCGTACGCCGGACGTCGTCAAAATGCCTTTCATGACCCCGTGGTGACGAATGCGGCGCGTCAACATCCGGGTATCGATCCCGCTAATGCCGATGATGCCGTACTCTTTCAGCAAGCTGTCGAGTGAATATTCCGCTCTCCAGTTGCTTGGCACGACTTCATGCTCCCGAACGACGAAGCCGTGAATGTATGGGCGAATCGATTCGAAATCGTCGCGGGCAATACCGTAATTCCCGATAAGCGGGTATGTCATGGTCACGATTTGTCCGCAATAAGACGGATCGGACAACACCTCTTGATAACCTGTAATCCCTGTATTAAAAACGACTTCGCCTACCGAGCTACCTTCGCTCCCGAATGCTTTTCCGGTAAACAATGTACCGTCTTCCAACAACAATCTTGCCTGCATCGATTTCAACTCCCTTAGCTGTTATACGAACGCGTCTGCCGAATGAGGTCTCGCGTGGCGATTCCCCAGTCCGGCCTGCTTGATGCTCGATGATGAACGATTACCATATTATTCCGACCACACGACGTTACCTTCGACCATGGTAAGTGCCGGCCAGCCCTTCAGCTTCCATCCGGTGAACGGCGTATTTCGCCCTTTGGATGCGAACTCCGCCGGATCGACCGCTTTTTCCGTTTCCAGATCGATCAATGTCAGGTCCGCTGCCGCTCCGACCTCCAGCTTGCCCCAAGGCAATCCGAACACTTCCGCAGGAAGCTTGGTCATTTTGTCGACGAGGAACTGCAGCGTCCATTGTCCTGTCGCTACGAACTTTGTATACAGGAGCGGGAAGGCCGTTTCGAAGCCGACGATGCCGAAGGGCGCAAGCGCCATGCCGCGCGCTTTCTCTTCCTCGCTGTGCGGCGCATGGTCGGTGACGACGATGTCGATCGTTCCGTCAAGCAATCCTTCGATGCAAGCTTGCACGTCGCGCGGCGTACGAAGCGGCGGGTTCATCTTCCAGTTGGCGTCCATTCCGGGAATGTCCTCGTCGGACAGCAGCAGATGATGCGGGCAAACTTCCGCCGTCACCTTAATGCCGAACTGTTTCGCGTGGCGGATAAGCCGTACCGACTGCTCGGTGCTAACGTGGCATACATGATAATGCACGCCGGTTGCCTCCGCGAGCAAAATGTCGCGGCCCACATGGATCGCTTCGGATTCGTTCGGAATTCCTTTGAGCCCGTTCCTGCGGGCGAATTCCCCTTCGGACACCGCAGCGCCTTCCACCAGCGTATTGTCTTCGCAGTGAGCGATGATCGGCATGCCGATCGAAGCGGCTTTGGCCATCGCATCCTTCATCATTTGCGCGCTTTGTACGCCTACGCCGTCATCGGTATATCCGATAACGCCCGCCGCCTTCAACGCGTCAAAATCGGTAAGTTCGCGACCAAGCTCGTTTTTCGTAATGCAGCCGTATGGCAGTACGCGAACGATGCCTTCGGTCTCGGCTTTGTCCAGTACGTACTTCACCGTTTCTACCGTATCGATGACAGGCCTTGTGTTCGGCATGCAAGCGATCGTTGTAAAACCGCCGCGCGCCGCGGAGCGCGTTCCTGTCGCAATCGTTTCTTTATGCTCGAAGCCGGGCTCGCGCAAATGCACATGCATGTCGATCAGCCCCGGGGTCAGAAGCTTTCCTTGTGCATCGATCACCGTATGGCCCGTCGTTTCAGGAGCAGCTCCCTCCGCGACTTTTTCGATGATGCCGCCTTCCACCAATACATGCTTTGTCTTTAGTTCGTTATTTGCGGTTACTACTGCTGCATTCAGTATCCAAATTCCCATGAGGCCCTCCGCTTCTTCGTTTCATTCTATATATTTGTGCCGTTTTATCGTTTCTAACCGAGTTCGCTGCACGTCTCAGCCAAGCGCCCTCTCAATGACCGCCATCCGAATCGGCACGCCGTGCCCCATTTGCGGGAAGATTTTCGATTTGGGGCATTCCACCAATTCGTCGTCAATCTCCACATCCCGGTTCACCGGCGCCGGGTGCATGATGATGGCGTGCGGCGCCATCCGTTCCGCTCGTTCCACCGTAAGGCCGTAAGCCGCGCGGTATTCCTCCGCCGACCCGAACAACGTTCCCTCGTGACGTTCGAGCTGCACTCGCAGCATCATGACGACATCAGCTCTCAGCGCTTCTTCCATAGAAATGTAGGAAGCGTACTCTCCAAGCTCCGGAGCTTGCATGCCTGGCGGCGAGCAAAAGCTTACTTTCGCTCCGAGAGTCCGCAGCGCCCACAGATTCGAGCGCGCCACCCGGCTGTGCTGCACATCGCCGATAATCGCCACGTGGAGGCCGCGAATATGCCCGAAATGCTTGCGCATCGTATACAAGTCGAGCAGTGCCTGCGTCGGATGCTCGTTATTGCCGTCGCCCGCGTTGATGAGCGGCACTTTAATTTTTTGCGCCAGTTCGGCCAGCAGGCCGTTCGGTTTCATACGAATGACCCCGGCGTCAATCCCCATCGACTCGAGCGTCCGTACCGTATCGTAAATCGATTCCCCTTTTTGCACGCTGGATACGGCGGCGGAGAAGTTCAGCACTTCCGCTCCAAGCCGCTTTTCCGCGACTTCGAAGGAAAACCGCGTTCTTGTACTATTTTCAAAAAACATGTTCGCTACAAAGCGCCCCTGCAGATGGTTCGATACTTTTACCGGATATTGCTCCCAATAGGCTGCCCGATCCAGAATCGACGTTATCTCTTGCTCGCTTAAATCCTTGGTGCCAAGCAAGTGTTTCTCCGTTTGAACCTGAAGTCCGCTCATTCGTTTGGCCTCCTCTGTCCTTTAATGATCACCTGGTCGGTTCCGTCCACTTCATCCAGTTTGACCTCAATACTTTCGAGCCGCGAGGTCGGGATGTTTTTGCCTACATAATCGGGCCGAATCGGAAGTTCCCGGTGTCCCCGGTCGATCAGCACCGCAAGCTGAATCATTTGCGGACGTCCGAAATCCATCAGCGCATCCATCGCCGCCCTAACCGTTCTTCCGGTATACAGCACATCGTCGAACAGAATTAGCTTTTTGTTTTGCACCTCCAGCTTGCCTTCGATGCCGGCGGCTTCTTCTCCGCTTCCCGCAAGGGCCGCTTCCGCGCTCACGCTGCGGTCGTCACGGTACCGCGTAATGTCGATCTCGCCCACCGTCGCAGGCACGCCTTCGATGTCCTGTATACGCTCGGCCACCCGTTTCGCCAAGTAAATGCCCCGCGTCCGAATTCCGATCAACATACAGTTCTCGAAACCCTTGTTGCGCTCCAAAATTTCATGAGCAATCCGGGTCAGCGCCCGCCGTATGGCGGTTTCATCCATTAATACATGCTCGGTTTGCATTTAGGCGCAGCCTCCTATGCTTTGGGGTTGCTTGTGTTGCCTTCGTTCGTCGTGAGGCATAAAAAAACCTTGCCTGTAGAGGCAAGGTTTGCGTACATCCGAGCAGAAGGTCCCCTTACCTTGCGGTCAGCTGATGGCTTATCCTGCCATCAGCTTGAGGTAGACCTTCCTTCTCAACGTTCACCTTGCCAGCCTCACGGGACTGTCATTTAAAGGTGCTATGCAATTGAAAATATTATCCCACTTTCGACATAGTCTGTCAATAGGCGAGCCTGCTGTGTCGGTCGAGGATTGCTAGAGGCAGTCGTTTTATGCTATAAAAGAGGTATCATTGATTACAACTGCCTACCGTGCATCACGTTGCACCAGTTGCAATCTCGTTGACAACTGACAACTTGGCTTCGCGTTGTAGCAGTTGCAATCTCATTGACAACTGACAACTTGGCTTCGCGTTGTAGCAGTTGCAATCTCATTGACAACTGACAACTTGGCTTCGCGTTGTAGCAGTTGCAATATACATAAGGAGCTGGAATTTCTTTTATGTCTATCGAAATGAATACGGAAGAAGTTATTAACCTGATCAAAACAAGCAAGAAAAAAACACCGGTCAAAGTATACGTAAAGGGCGATCTGGAATCGATCACTTTCGGCGATGCGATTCAATCGTTCGTTTCCGGCAAAAGCGGCGTCCTGTTTGGCGAATGGACTGACGTGAAAGCGGTACTGGACGCAAACTCCGCCAAAATCGAAGATTATGTTGTAGAGAACGACCGCCGCAACTCGGCGATCCCGCTTCTCGACCTGAAGGGCATTAACGCTCGCATCGAGCCGGGCGCAGTGATCCGCGAAATGGTCGGCATTGGTGACAACGCGATTATCATGATGGGCGCAGTCATCAATATCGGCGCTTCGATCGGCGCAGGCACGATGATCGATATGGGCGTTGTCATCGGCGGCCGCGTAAAAGTCGGTAACATGTGCCACATCGGCGCAGGTTCGGTGCTCGCAGGCGTGATCGAACCGCCTTCGGCTCAGCCGGTGGTGATCGAGGACGACGTGCTCGTCGGCGCGAATGCGGTTATTCTCGAAGGCGTGCGTGTAGGCAAAGGCTCCGTCGTTGCGGCGGGAGCCGTCGTTGTTGAAGACGTGCCGGAATATACGGTTGTTGCCGGTACGCCTGCTCGTATCATCAAGAAGGTCGATGACAAAACGAAGTCCAAGACCGAAATTTTGAAAGACCTTCGCACACTGTAATTTCAAAGGGACGGGCTCGGCGATCAGACGCCGGGCCTTTCTATTAGCTCAGCGCCATCAAGGAGGCTTGTAAAACTTATGTCCGCCGTCTCTTTCGACCGTTTTGTGCAAATACGCCGTGATCTTCATCAAATCCCGGAACCCGGCTTTCAGGAGTTCAAAACGCAGCGTTATTTGCTTGATTATATTGCAACGTTGCCTCAAGCGCGTCTGGAGGTTCGCACCTGGCAAACAGGCGTTCTCGTAAATGTGAAAGGAACTGCTCCGCAGCGCCGGTACGGCTACCGCGCGGATATGGACGGCCTTCCGATTACGGAGGAAACCGGCTATTCTTTTCAATCGTCCCACCCCGGCTTCATGCATGCTTGCGGCCATGACCTTCACATGACGATCGGCCTTGGTATTTTGACGCACTTTGCCCATCATCCGATCCGTGACGACCTGACTTTCATCTTCCAGCCGGCGGAAGAAGGACCGGGCGGGGCCGAACCGATGCTTCAAAGTGAAGAACTGCGGGACTGGATGCCCGATGAAATATTCGGTCTTCACATTGCCCCGGAATATCCGGTCGGTACGATTGCCACCAAGCCGGGCATTTTGTTCGCCAATACGTCCGAGCTGTTTATCGATTTGACCGGCAAAGGCGGACATGCCGCTTTTCCGCATAATGCGAACGATATGGTTATTGCTGCCTGCCAGCTCGTCGGGCAGCTGCAAACGGTTATCTCCCGGAATGTCAATCCGTTGGATTCCGCAGTCATTACGGTCGGTAAAATTACAGGCGGCACAAAACAGAACATTATCGCGGAAAAAGCGCGGCTGGAAGGGACGATCCGAACGTTCTCGGCTGAGACGATGACGCTGGTTAAATCGCGAATCGAAGCGATCGTTCAAGGCATCGAAGCGGGGTTTCAGTGCAAAGCCGAGATCGACTACGGGGCGAATTATCGCCAAGTGTACAACGCCCATGAAGTGACCGCCCAGTTTATGGATTGGGTCCGTTCAACACAAGCGGATACCGTAACGCTGGTCGAATGTACCGAAGCGATGACCGGCGAAGACTTCGGCTATTTTCTTGAGAGAGTGCCCGGGTTTATGTTCTGGCTTGGCGTCAATACGCCCTATGGGCTCCATCATTCCAAGATTGAACCGGATGAACAGGCAATAGAAGTCGCGATTTCGTTAATGACGCAGTATATCAGTTTTAAGGCATCGCAATAAAAAATCTTCCGATCGAAGCCTTACGATGAAGATACATTCGTGTTTTAGCGTAAGCTTTTCTTGCGAGCAGAAAGTTTACTAAACGCTTTAGCGCATCAATAAAGTAAAAATTTTTGCTTTTAATTGAGAGCGGCGCCGTGATACCGTGATTTCACATGGCCTCAGCATTCGCGAACATAAAAAGCCCGCTGCTTCAGAACTTGCACTGATTATGCAGTTCGAAGCAGCGAGCTTTCTTTTTATTCATTATGTCTAGCGGCAATCCAGGTTTATGCTACAATGCTTTCACGAACGCTTCCATCTTATCCATCGCCCGCTCCAATACATCCATACCGTACGCATATGATATACGGATATAGCCCTCGCCATAAGTGGAAAAAGCATCTCCAGGCACGACCGCCACCCGTTGTTCTTCCAGCAGTTTCATCGTAAATTCCATGGAAGACAGTCCGAAGCGGCGAATCGACGGGAATAAATAAAAAGCGCCCTCCGGTTTGACTAGCTCCAGTCCCATGCCGACCAGCCGATCATAAACGAAATCTCTTCGCTTCACATATTCCGCTTTCATCGGAAGCGCGTCGTCGATCCCGTTCGTCAGCGCTTCGATCGCCGCATACTGGCTAATGGAACTGGCGCAGGTCACATTATATTGATGCACTTTGACCATATGCTCGGATAAATAAGCCGGCGCAAGCGTAAATCCGATACGCCACCCTGTCATGGAGTGGGATTTGGACAACCCGTTGATCACGATCGTCTTCTCCCGCATTCCGGGCAGCAAAGCGATCGAGCGATGCGGTGCGTCATAGATCAGCTCGCTGTAGATTTCGTCGGAAATGACGAACACATTGCGGTTTTCCAGCAGCCGCGCCATATCTGCAAGCTCCGTTTCCGACATGACTCTGCCGGTCGGGTTGGACGGATAGCACAAAATAACGCAGCGCGTTTTGTCCGTCAAGTAAGGCTCCAGCAGCTTCGCCGTCAGCTTGAAGCCGTTATCCCGCGTATCGACATATACGGGAACGCCGCCGCAAAGCCGAACAAGCGGTTCATAGCCCGGATAAATCGGACCGGGAAGGATAACCTCCGCCCCTGCGGTTAAAATCGTCCGAAGCGTAATATCAAGCGCCTGACTCGCTCCGGTCGTTACGATAATCTCGCTTGCCGCGTTGTAGTTCAGCCCATATTTGCGCTGCACGAATTCGGATACCGCCTGCCTCAGCTCCGGCAATCCTGGATTCGGCGTGTATGTCGTCCGATGATCGGCAACGGCTTGCTCCGCGGCGCGCAATATATGATCCGGCGTCGGAAAATCCGGTTGGCCGATCGTTAGCGTGATGGCATCTTTGTACGTACTGACCAAATTCGAAATTTTGCGGATACCCGAAATTTGAATTTCTTTTACCTGCGGGTTAATCAAATGCGTAAGCGGCTCGTTCCCCATCGCTTCATCGTCCCTTACCTTGTTTTTAGAACTTCAAGCAGTCGCACCATATCATCCGGCAGCGGCGCCTCGAAACTAAGGTGCTCACCGGTTCGGGGATGCTCGAAGCCGAGTACGGCCGCGTGCAGCGCCTGACCCTCCATTGCTATCCCTTTGTTCTTGGCCGGTCCGTACTGCGGGTCGCCGACTAACGGATGGCCGATAAACTTCATATGCACCCGAATCTGATGCGTTCTGCCCGTCTCCAGCTTCAGCTCAACCAACGTATAATCGCCGAACCGTTCCATTACGACGAAATGCGTAACCGCATGCTTGCTGTTCTTATCCGTCACCGTAAACAGCTTCCGGTCTTTCGGGTCGCGACCGATCGGCGCATCGACCGTTCCGTTGTCATGCGGCACATTCCCATGCACAAGCGCAATATATTTTCGGTTGACGGTATGCGCTTTGAGCTGCTCGCTCAGCGCATTATGCGCCAGATCGTTTTTGGCCGCCATCAGGAGCCCCGACGTGTCCTTATCGATCCGATGTACGATTCCCGGTCGAACGATGCCGTTAATGCCGGATAAATCTTTGCAGTGATACAGTAGTGCATTAACAAGCGTACCGCTGTAATGCCCAGGCGCCGGATGAACGACCAGACCGCGCGGTTTATTGACCACAATGACGTCCGCATCCTCGTACACGACGTCAATCGATATCGGCTCCGGCGTCAGCTCAAGCATTTCGGGCTCCGGCATGACGAGGATAAGCCGCTCTCCTTCGGGCAGCTTGTAGTTCGGCTTTACCGTCCGGTCGCCCACCGTGACACAGCCGTCTTTAATCCACTGCTGAATTTGCGTCCGGGAGATACTATCGTCGAGCGATTCGGCCAAAAATTTATCGATCCGCTCCCCCGCTTCCTCCGCCGCAATCATCCACTCGTAACGCTGCTCTTGCATCTCTTGCTCTTCCTGCATTTCCATGTCCCGATCCGTCAATCTCATGATTGTGCGTCCCCGCTTTCCAGCGTCGTCTGTTTATTTTGTCTTGATTCGCGGCGCCAGCTAATAAACGAGTCGATGAATATAAGCGCAACCCCGATACAAATCGATGCATCGGCCAAGTTGAAGATGGCAAATGTATAGTCGACCGGCGTACCGAACCAATTGAATTGAAATCGGAATTGCAAAAAGTCAACGACTTCGCCGAACAAAGCCCGGTCGATAAAATTGCCGAGCGCTCCGCCGAGCAGCAAGCTCAAAGCGAAAGGTAGCAGCTTTTTACCCTCTTTTGTCGTCTTTTGCAAATACCAGACAATACCGACAGCTACGGCAATCGTAACGACAATGAAAAACCAGCGCTGATTTTGCAATATGCCGAAAGCGGCGCCGCGGTTCCGGTGAGACGTAATCTGAAAAAACTCGCCGATCACCGATCGCGACTCGCCGATCATCAGCCGGTTCACAATCATCCACTTCGTAACCTGATCCAGCAGCAGAACGATTACAGCATAAATGTAGTATCTCAAGCTAACAACTCCTTAAGCGTTTCTACGATTCAAGGATTTTCCTCCGCTAAAAACAGCCGGATCCGTTAAAAATACAAGCACATACGATTTATTAAAGGAGGCGTCTCTTTTTGACGAACCGTCCGGTTAACCCTAACAGTCTTACGCCCGAACAGCTTCAGTTGCTTGCAAAGAAGCTTCGAGAAGAGAAGCAATGGCTCGATGCCCATTTCGAATCCGGAAACAATTACGGACTGGAACAATCGATGCGCGACAACACAGGCGAGCTGTCCGCTTATGATAATCACCCGGCCGATCTCGGTTCAGAGATGTTTGAACGGGAAAAAGATATCGCTTTGAACGAGAATGCGGAACGTCATCTCACCGACATCAACGAAGCGCTTCAGCGCATCGAGTCCGGCGACTACGGCGTTTGCCGTACTTGCGGCAAGGCGATTTCGTTCGAACGGCTTGAAGCGATGCCGACGACCGCTTATTGCGTCGACCATGTGCCTGATCCGCACGTGTCGGAACGACGACCGGTCGAAGAAAAAATCATGGCGCCGCCATTCGGCCGAACGAGTCTGGACGAGCTGCCGGAGCAAAATCAGTTTGACGGCGAGGACGCCTGGCAAATCGTCGAGAGCTGGGGCTCGTCCAACTCGCCGGCAATGGCCGAAAATCCGAACAAATCCGACAGCTACAACGAAATGGAAGTAGAGCCGGATGAGAACGAAGGCTACGTGGAAGCTTATGAAAGCTTTCTGGCCACAGACATTTACGGTCAGCAAGTGACCGTCGTACGCAATCAAGCATACAAACATTACATGCAAAACGGCGAAGGCGACGGGCTGCTAGAGCCCGACACGCTATCTGAAGACAGCTACGACTAAAGCAGGAACAACGAGCAATCCCAGACGGCATCCGGATGGAACGGCTCGTTGTTTCTTTGACATTATGCCCCCGTAACGGCTCCTGACTTCATTACACCCGCACAGCGCTTGCACAAGGTGGGGTGCGTTTCATCATGCCCTACTTCCGGCGTTACGATCCAGCAGCGTTCACACTTCTCGCCCTCAGCAACCGTTACATTCACGGAAGCGCCTTTGAACTTGTGCGCGCCTTCGGGTTCCGCAGCGCCGGCTTCATGCACTTCTACAGCCGAGACGATAAACAATTGATCCAATTGCTCGAAGCCTTTCAGCAGCTCCGCCGTTTCCGCACTTGGATACAGATGAACCGCTGCGCTGAGCGAGTTGCCGATCAGCTTCTCTTTGCGCGCTTCCTCGAGGGCCTTCAGCACATCGTCGCGAAGCTCGATAAATTGCTCCCACTTCGTTTCAAGCTTCTCGTCGAACAGCGTAGTATCTACCGCAGGCAGTTCCGCCACTTGCACGGTCGGCAGCTGCACACCCGGAATATATTTCCACACCTCGTCGGCCGTATGCGGCAAAATCGGAGCTATCAGTTTGGTGATGGCTGTGAGAGCATCGTACAGTACCGTTTGCGCCGCGCGGCGGGCCGGATCGTTCGGCTCACTCGCGTACAGACGGTCTTTCAAAATATCCAAATAAAATGCGCTCATCTCTACCGCGCAGAAATGGTGAACCGCTTGGTAAACGACGTGAAACTCGTAGCTGTCGTAAGCTTTCGCGACCCGATCGATCATCCGGTGCAATCGCAAAAGCGCAAATCGGTCGAGCTCGCTCATTTGAGCGGCAGCTACGCGATCTTTGGCCGGATCGAAATCGGACAAGTTGCCGAGCAAAAACCGCAGGGTGTTGCGGATCTTGCGATATACTTCCGTGATCTGGGTCAAAATGTTATCGGAAATCCGCACGTCGGATTGATAATCCACCGATGAAACCCACAAACGAAGAATATCGGCGCCCAGCTTGTCGCATACCTGATTCGGATCGACCGTATTGCCAAGCGATTTGGACATTTTGCGGCCTTCGCCGTCCAAAGTGAAGCCGTGGCTTAAAATGCCTTTATACGGTGCGGTTCCTTTCACCGCTACCCCTGTAATCAGCGATGAGTTATACCAGCCGCGGTATTGGTCGGAGCCTTCCAGATACAGGTCGGCAGGCCACTGCAGCTCTTCGCGCGTTTCCAATACGGCCACGTGACTCGAACCGGAATCGAACCAAACGTCCATGATGTCCGTTTCTTTGCGGAAATGATCATGCCCGCATTTCGGACAAACCATGTTCGCCGGCAGCAGCTCTTTCGCTTCTTTTTCAAACCAGGCGTTGGACCCTTCCTGCTCAAAAATCTTGGCCACATGCTCGATCGTTTCCTGCGTTGCAATCGGCTCGTTGCAGCTGCGGCAGTAAAAAATCGGAATCGGCACGCCCCATGCCCGTTGACGCGAAATACACCAGTCCCCGCGGTCCGCGATCATATTGTGCAGACGAATCTCGCCCCACTCCGGCGTCCAGTTGATGCGCTTGATTTCATCCAGCATCTCTTGTCTGAATTTATCGACCGAGGCGAACCATTGCTCCGTCGCCCGGAAAATAACCGGCTTCTTCGTCCGCCAGTCATGCGGGTATTGGTGCTGAATGAAGCTCATATGCAGCAGGTGGCCGGATTCCGTCAGCTTTTCCGTAATGACTTTGTTCGCTTTATCATAGAACATGCCCTCAAAGCCCGGCGCTTCCGCCGTAAAATGGCCCTGGTTGTCCACCGGGCAAAGCACGCCGAGATTGTACTTTTGTCCGACGACAAAGTCGTCTTCGCCGTGTCCCGGAGCGGTATGAACGCAGCCTGTACCGGCTTCCAGCGTAACGTGCTCGCCGACCATGACCAGCGACGTACGGTCGTAGAACGGATGGCGGCATAAAATATGCTCCATTTCGCTACCCTTGAGCGTAGAAAGCACCTTCGCGTCCGTCCAGCCGATTTCCTTCGAGGCGGCTTCGAGCAGCCCTTGCGCCAGCACGTACTTCTTCCCTGCTGCCTCTACGAGCGCATAGTCAAAGTCCGGGTGTACGCTGATCCCGAGGTTCGCCGGAAGTGTCCACGGCGTCGTCGTCCAAATGACGATCGATGCATCCTCAGGCAGTTTGCCTTTGCCGTCCTGTACCTGAAAAGCGACATAGATCGAAGCGGACGTCTTGTCCTTATACTCGATCTCCGCTTCCGCCAAAGCACTCTCCGAGGAAGGAGACCAGTATACCGGCTTTAGTCCTTTATAAATATAGCCTTTGTTCACCATGCCGCCAAATACGCGGATTTGCTGCGCTTCGTACTTCGGCAGCAGCGTAATATACGGGTTGTTCCAATCGCCGCGAATGCCCAGACGCTTGAACTGCTTTTTCTGCTTCTCTACCCATTGCAATGCGTACTCCTTGCAGTAATCGCGGAACTCGGTAACGCTCATTTTTTTGCGGTCGACTTTGCCGCTGTTGGCGATCGCCTGCTCTATCGGCAGCCCGTGCGTGTCCCAGCCCGGAACGTAAGGCGCATCATAGCCTTGCATCGTTTTATGGCGAACGATGATGTCTTTCAATATTTTATTCAGCGCGTGACCGATATGAATATCACCGTTGGCGTATGGAGGGCCGTCATGCAAAATAAATTTCGGCTTTCCTTTGCGGCTCTCTTGTACAAGCTTGTAATTGTCCTGTTCTTCCCATTGCTGCTGCATTTTCGGTTCTGCCTGAGGCAAATTTCCGCGCATCGGAAAATCCGTCTGCAGCAGGTTCAACGTTTTGCCATAATCCATGTTCATCGCACTCCCTGTTTCTTCATCCTTATTGATTTCAAACATCAAAAAAGACCTCTTATCCCTAAATATAGGGACGAGAAGTCTCGCGGTACCACCCTGATTAAGACAAAGGTATGCGGCGCTTTCACACGCCTCTCCATTAATGTCTTCACTCTGGCGATCGATAACGGGATCAACCGATCTGCTTTACTGCCTTAAGGTCGACAACTGACAGCGTCAATACCTCTGTAACAGTTGCGACTAGGTTCAAGCGATGCTCCCGGGTGATTTTCCTCCGCCGCCAAAGTCCGGGCTCGCACCAAATCCCCGGTTCGCTGACAATAGCTTCTGCGAAGTACTCTTCCCAATCATCGTTTTCGTCATGTGAACTTATACAGGAGTATAGCGAAAATTAGGGCTTGCGTCAACTCTGCACGCGGCTGTGGATGCCAAAGTATGATTAAGGCTGCTCCACTTCCATACGTTCTAAGGAGCTCCAGTCTTCCGTACCGAGCAGCTCAAGCTGAGCTTCAATCAGGGTGCGGAAACGGGTGCGGTATATCGATGCCTGCTTCTTGAGCTCTTCGATCTCAAGCGCGATTTTGCGAGATTTGGACAGCGATTCATTGATAATGCGGTCGGCGTTCTTCTCCGCTTCCTTCAATATCAGTTGCGCTTCCTTCTTCGCGTTCGTCTTCACTTCATCGGCCGCTTCCTGGGCGACGATGATCGTCTTGCTCAGCGTCTCTTCGATGTTGGAAAAATGATCCAATCGCTCCTGGATTGCAGCAAGCTGGTTTTGCAGCTCTTTATTCTCACGGATCAGCGATTCGTAATCTTTGATGACCTGATCCAGAAATTCGTTCACGTCATCTTCGTCGTATCCCCGAAACGATCTGCTGAATTCTTTGTTATGTATATCGAGCGGTGTTAATGCCATTGCTGCACCTCCTGCAAATTTGACAAACAAGCTGGCGTTTTTTTCTCCAAGATATGTAATTGCTATATTCGACAATGCCGCTTATATTCCTGCAATGAAGAACAAAAAAATCGGCAATTACGCATATTTGCCGATTTCCAGTCGATATCTCCCTTTTTTTGTCAAGCCTTCGATCTCCAGCACTTTGAACCGGCCAAAGCCTTGCAGCGAAACGACGTCCCCTTGCTTCAGCGGCTTGCTGGGGTCTTCTTCCTGCTTCCAGTTGACCTTGCAGCGTCCGGCCTTGATCGGGATTAGCACTTTGGCCCGGCTCAAACGGTATACATCGCTGACGATTCCGTCCAGCCGAAGCGAAGCCACCGTCAAATGCATCTCCTCCAGCTTCGTCTCCGTCGCCTGCAGGAGGCTCAGCGGCAATTGCTCTGTCTGTACATGCACCCGATGCACCTGATTCAGTTGGAGCCGCATATAATCCGCAACCTCGCTCGCGACGAGAAAGTGGCAGCCGTTATCGCGCGGATAAATGTCACCGATCTTGTCCCTCTTAATGCCGAGCGCAAGAATCGCTCCCATATAATCGCCGTGATCCAGATCTTTCAGCTTATCATCCAGCGAAGTTACGTTGATCAGGGAGATGCCCATGTCTTCGCCATCCAGCACACGGTAGTCCGGCGCAATGAAAGCTCTCCTGCGCTCCGCTCCCGGATGGCCGCCCTCCAGGCGAACGTGCACATCCGTACTCCGGTTTACGATCGTCGTGAGAATATGCACTTGCCGCGGGTCGAGGAAGTCCGTGAGCTTTACCGTATGCTGCTCCGCCCTTTCCACCCATTCGGCCGCTTTATCGACAAAACGGCTCTCGTCGGGATGAAAGTGAGCGTAAATATGCTCGTTCGTCAAAACGGTTCACCTGCAATCAGCTTAAGGAATAATAAAACCAATCACGGCGATAATTCCTTGGCCCACAAATCGCAGCGCGATCAGCGCGACGATCGGTGAAATGTCGATCATGCCCGCAATCGGGGGAATGAACCGTCGGAATACGCCGAGATACGGTTCGCACAGCTTGCCTAGCATTTCGCCGATAAAGCTTTCCCTTGCGCTCGGCAGCCATGACAGCAGAACATATGCGATAAGCACGTATTGGTAAATGTTGATCAGTGTAAGGATATAACCTTCGATGGAGTACGACAAGCTGAAGCTCACCTCGTTCTCATAATAATAGTCGTTAGCTCTCTTGATTCATTATTTCCGAGATCGAGCCGTGAATTTCAACGGTATCCGGCGTGCATAAAAAAATATTCGGACCGATCTTGGAAATCGAACCGTTCAAAGCGTAGACGGTGCCGCTCAGAAAATCGACAATTCGCGTCGCGTGATCGGGACGCACCCGGTGAAGATTGACCACAACAGGGCGGCGGGAACGCAAGTGATCGGCGATTTCCTGCGTTTCGTCATAGGAACGCGGCTCGTGAAGCACGACTCGGACATTCTTTTGTGAATGTATGCTAACGATGTTTCCCTTATTCTTACGCGTATCTGCGAGCGGGGTTTCATATTCCTCCTGTGACTCGGATATACGTTCGCGTTCGACGACCTCTTCTTCTTCCTGCAAGCCTAAAAAATTCATGAATTTGTTCATGACGCCCATTCCCTCTCCTCCTCTGCAGCTTTCCGAATGAAACCTTAAAAAACATGCCGAGAGCTTCCTATTATTTTTTACCCACCAGAATCGAACCTAGACGCACCCAGGTTGCGCCTTCCTCAATCGCTACTTCAAAATCGTTCGACATGCCCATCGATAAATGCGGCACCTCGTAGCCTAATACCGCCGATTCGTTCAAACGGTCCCGCCATTCGCGCAGTCCCCGGAACACCGGACGCGTCGACTCCGGTTCCGCCTCGTAAGGCGCCATCGTCATCAGCCCGACGATCGCGATGTGTTTCATATCCCGTATCGACTCGGCGAACGACAAGAGCGCTTCCGGCGCCAAACCGTATTTCGTCTCTTCCCCGGAAACATTGAGCTGTATAAAACAGTTCACCGTCAACCCAAGCGCGGCGGCTTTTTTATCGATTTCCTTTGCTAGCGATAGCCTGTCCAACGAATGAATGTAAGCGAACTTGCCTACAACATCCTTTACTTTATTCGTCTGAAGATGGCCGATAAAATGCCATGTCCCTTCACTGCCGAACGCTTCCCATTTGGGCTGCGCATCCTGCCAGCGGTTCTCTCCGACATGCAAGAGCCCTTCCTTGAACACTTCGCCGGTCGTCCCCAGCGAAACATATTTCGTTACTGCGATCAACCCAACGTCATCGCGATTTCGGCCCGCCCTGTGGCAAGCGTCCGCCACTTTCGTTTCCACCAGTTGTATGCGTTCTTTCAGCGTTGTAGTCAAATCCAACGTTCACCTCATCATACGGCCCGGGGGAGTGATTCTCCCGGCCGTTTCCTACTGTTCCTTGAGCCCGATCCAGGCAGCCATCCGCCCTGTCTTTCCGTTTTCTTTTCGATGTGAAAAAAACAAATCGGTCCGGCAGCTTGTGCATAAACCTGTTATTTCGATATGCGCCGGCAAAATTCCTGCTTTTATCATAATTTGTCGGTTCAATTGTTGCAAGTTCAAGTTATATTTTCCGTCCGTTTTACGCTCGTAGACGGCTGAAGACCCCTCTGTACCGTTCCCGGAACCCGGCAGCTCGGGCAGCAGCTTGTCGACGCGGGAGATAACCGCATCGTCCACTTCATAGCAGCATGCCCCGATGGATGGTCCTACTGCAGCGATCACATCTCGCGGTTTCGTGCCGAAAGCCGCGCTCATCGTCTCCAGCGTCGCTTTGGCGATTTGCAGCACCGTTCCTTTCCAACCGGCATGCGCCAGCCCGACCGCCCGACGAATCGGGTCGTAGAAGAACAGCGGCACGCAATCGGCGAACAGCGCAAACAAGAAGACGCCAGGCTCGCTCGTGACAAATCCGTCCTTCGCCTGCAGCGCCTTTTCGCGCGAATCGTTCCCCGCTCCGCGCAACGCCCGGCTGACGACCTGAATCTCTTTACCGTGCACTTGTTCGGCATACGTCGCGGCTTCAAAAGGAATGTGCAGCGCTCCCGCCAAACGTCTTCTATTGGCAACCACCGCTTCACGATCGTCGCCGACATGAAGACCGCAATTTAAACTGCCGAACGGTTCGGCGCTGACGCCGCCGAGCCGGGTCGTAAATCCGGCTGACAGCTGCGGGTATCGTTCCGTCCATGAAGATAAAGTCAACGTGACGCTGCCGTTCCCGGCCGATTGCTTTGCGAATGGTTCCATGGTTTGCACTCCCCTCCCGGCATATTCCTTTAAGTATACACCAAGCGAAAAAAAAGAGCATCCGCGTTCGTCACCGGCTGCTCTTCGTTGTTCCCGCCCGCCTGTCGCTTAAGCGCGATAAGGCCGGTTGTTGTATTCATAGGACGGGTCGGTTTCATCTTGCGGACGATACGTTCGCAAATCGTCCAGTTTGACAAGGACGACGTCCATTCCGATTTTGACGATATTTTTCCAAGGAATGACCACCTCGGTCGTTCCTCCGAACAGGCCGAAGAAACGGGTTGAATTCGGCACGACGATCGCTTCGATCCGGCCGCCCCGCAGATCAAGCTCCAGATCGCTCACTTGCCCGAGCTTTTTTCCGTCCACGATGTTGATCACGTCTTTGGTTTGAAAATCCGATATTTTCACGCTGCAACCACCACGTATTCTCATGGATTGGGCTTTCCTGTCGGCGCCCTTTTTTATACTATATGTGGGAGCCCAGCAAAATGTCCATGCAGCGGAAGAAACTTTCGCACGATTTAAAAAGACCTGCCCCGCTTCACGCGGTTCAGGCCGTTTTCATCGCACCAGTTGCCCGTTATTCGGGGCTTAATTTTTGACATGCTTTTGCATTTGGGAGATCGCCGACTTCTCCAGCCGGGATACTTGCGCTTGCGAAATGCCGATTTCATCCGCGACTTCCATTTGCGTTTTCCCGTCAAAAAAGCGCATCGATAATATCATTTTCTCCCGGTCGTTCAGCTTGCGCATCGCCTCGCGAAGCGCAATGCCCTCGATCCACGAAACGTCTTTGTTGCGATCGTCGCTGATTTGATCCATCACGTAGATTGGATCGCCGCCGTCATGATAAATCGGCTCGAAGAGCGAGACCGGGTCCTGAATCGCATCGAGTGCGAAGACGACGTCTTCTTTGGGGACGTTCAGCGCTTCGGAAATTTCATAAATTGTCGGTTCGCGCGAGTTCTGGTTCGTCAGTTGATCCCGCACCTGCAGCGCCTTGTAGGCGATATCGCGAAGCGAGCGGGAGACGCGAATCGGATTGTTGTCGCGCAAGTATCGGCGGATTTCTCCGATAATCATCGGTACGGCGTACGTAGAGAACTTTACATTTTGACCTAAATCAAAATTATCTATGGCTTTCATCAGCCCGATACATCCGACTTGAAACAGATCGTCGACAAATTCCCCGCGGTTATTGAACCGCTGAATAACGCTCAGGACGAGCCTGAGGTTGCCGTTGACTAATTTCTCTCTTGCAGATCGCTCATTCTTCGTTTGCAGATCAACGAACAGTTCACGCATTTCCGCATTGGTCAAAACCGGTAGCTTTGCCGTATCGACGCCGCATATTTCGACTTTGTTTCGGGTCACCGTGATTACCTCCCAAGGAGAAACATTACTGTTAATTATCTCCTCGGAACGTTTTTTTATGCGCACCCAGACGGAACGGTTCCGACGCCAAACGACGTCAAAAACGGGCTAAATCCAGTCTGGACAAGCCCGGTTTCGCTTTCATTCGACATAAAAAAAGATTTATTTCCATTCACACCATTTTGTTGAATTCCTTGCGAAGCCGTTTAATGATCCGCTTTTCCAGCCGGGATATGTACGATTGTGAAATACCGAGCATATCGGCGACATCTTTCTGCGTCTTCTCTTCGCCGTCCTGAAGTCCGAATCGCAGCTCCATGATGATCCGCTCCCGCTCGGACAGCTTATCCAGCGCCTTGTGCAGCAGCTTCCGGTCCACCTGTTCCTCGATATTGCGGTAGATCGTATCGTTTTCCGTACCGAGCACATCGGAGAGCAGCAGCTCGTTTCCGTCCCAATCGATATTGAGCGGTTCGTCAAACGAGACTTCCGTGCGGATTTTGCTGTTGCGGCGCAAATACATGAGAATCTCGTTTTCAATGCAGCGCGATGCATAGGTCGCCAGCTTGATCTTTTTCTCCGGGTCAAACGTATTCACCGCTTTAATGAGTCCGATCGCACCGATCGATACGAGATCCTCAATGTTGATTCCGGTATTCTCAAATTTGCGGGCGATATAGACAACCAGACGCAAGTTGCGCTCGATCAAAATTCCGCGGATCGCCGCATCCCCCGACGGAAGCTTCTCCAGCAAATATTCTTCCTCTTCGCGGGTGAGCGGGGGCGGCAGCGCTTCGCTTCCTCCGATGTAATAAATCTCTTCTCCTTTGAGCCCGAGCAGCAGCAAAAGACGGAAATAATAAATTTGCATGATGAGCTTCCATTTCACTAGCATGTTAAGCATCCTCCCGTTCACGAATGAGATTTATGCTGTATCGCCTGTCCGTAAACATTAAGCCGACAGACCCTATTTACAATTGCAGCAATGACGGATGAATAATTGCCTGGTAAGCGTTATCGGAACTAAGCCGGCCGCCGTCGAGCCCGATCAGCACTCTGCTCGATTCGATCTGCTTGCCGTCCGTCGTGATGACGACTCGATCCGGTTTGATCGCCAGCATAAATTGCGTACTCCGGTTCACCCCCCGATAAGGAACCAGCCTCAGCCGGTCCTGCCATATAAAAGGTTCCGTACCGATCGCGGACACAAGCTGATCCACCTCGGAACGGCGTATTTTGTCCATCCATGCTTCCGGGATGTGTTCCCCCCACTGGCCGGCTTCCATTACCATGACCGGCGTTCGCGTCAACGGATCGTACAGCTGATTGCCGGTATCGATCAAGCCGACACAGCTCGAAGCGAAGGCGTCGATATGCACGTCCACTTTTGCCGTAAAAGCCGACAACTCCTGCTTGCGCTTCAGCCCGGATATGACCTGTCGGTATACCCACACCGCAAAAGGGATGGAGAATACTAGCATCGGCAGCGTCACCTTCATATTCCGGCTGAACAATATGCCGCTTACGACTTCACCGGACGTCTGCCAAAAATAGGCAATGCTCAAGACGCTGCCGGCCGCAATGAAATTAATGAGGTAAAACACGCCTAAATTCCGTATAAAATGCTGCAGTCCTCCGTAACCGAACGCCATCAATAGCATGAGCAACGAAAGCAAAAATTTGACGGCAAACGTGTACAAAAAGGACAGCGGCGGAAAAAAAAGAAATACGGCGTAGCTGCCGCCGAGAATAGCGGATAAAGCAAGCCGCCAGTAGCGATAACGGATTTTTCGCGACCAGGCGGTCGTCCACAGCAGCATCCCGTCGATCAGCACGTTGAACAGGAAAATGATATCGATATAGACGATCATTTTCCGTTCCACCCGCCTCTCTTAAGTCGCTCGGCTTGAATGAGACAAGTATAAAGCAATTATATTCCAAAGTCTGTCTAAACTTGCCGATTGCAAGAGACTTTTTTTGTCGGATGGGGGAGGTGGGGGACACGTAAACTCTCCGGCGCATGCCCTGCTCTCCGCACTCTGGCGGATCAAAAAAAAAATTTCCTCCCACCGGTGAGAGTGGGTAGAAAAGGAAAAAGCCGCCTCCCTTGAGATAAAGGAGACGGCTTTGCCTTATGAACGTATTCGTATTACTTGTCGAAACCGTTGCGGTTGCGATTGCGCAAGAACGCCGGAATGTCGAGCTGATCATTCGCGTTTTGTCCGCCGAAAGGACGGAGACTGTTCAATCGCGAGTCGGACGAATCGTTCTGCGGGTGCGTAGCATTCGCAGGAGCGCCGGTGCCTCCTGGCTTGCGCATACTCGGTTGCGGTGCCGCTTTATATTCGAAGCCCGTAGCAATGACGGTTACTTGGATCTCGTCTTTCAGCGTTTCATCAATGACCGCACCGAAGATCATATTCACTTCGAGATCGCAAGCGGATGCTACGATGTCAGCCGCTTCGTTCACTTCATATAGCGACAGGTTAATACCGCCTGTAATGTTCATCAATACGCCGCGCGCCCCGTCGATGGACGTCTCTAACAGCGGGGACGAAATCGCTTTTTTGGCAGCCTCGGCCGCACGATTCTCTCCGGTAGCGATACCGATACCCATCAGTGCCGATCCGCGCTCGGTCATGATCGTCTTGACGTCCGCGAAGTCGAGGTTAATCAGACCCGGTACGGCAATAAGGTCGGAAATGCCTTGAACGCCTTGACGCAGCACGTTATCCGCTTCGCGGAACGCTTCCAGCATCGGCGTTTTCTTGTCGACGATTTCCAGTAATCGGTCGTTAGGAATAACGATCAGCGTGTCCACTTTTTCCTTGAGCGCCGCAATCCCCTGTTCGGCCTGCATTTGACGCTTGCGGCCTTCGAACGTAAACGGACGGGTTACAACCCCAACCGTCAATGCGCCGCATTCTTTGGCGATTTCCGCGATGACCGGGGCAGCTCCCGTTCCCGTACCACCGCCCATGCCGGCCGTAACGAAAACCATATCGGAGCCTTTGAGTGTGTTCACAATAAGGTCGCGGGATTCTTCCGCCGCTTTCTTGCCTACCTCCGGATTGGCTCCGGCACCGAGACCGCGCGTCATTTTGTCGCCGATCTGCAGCTTAAGCTCCGACTTGGCGTAATGCAGCGCTTGGGCGTCGGTGTTCACCGTGATGAACTCCACGCCTTTCACGCCATTATCGATCATCCGGTTGACTGCATTGCTTCCGCCCCCGCCAACGCCGATGACTTTTATTCTCGCTAAATGGTCCATGTCCATATCGATTTCAAACATTTGAGCGTCTTCCCCCTCATTCGGCTATGCCTAAAGCAGCCTGACTGTTCTTAAATGAATTCGCTTAACCAATTTTTGAATCGTTCCATAGCCGAGGGCTTTTGCTCTTGACTGAAGGACGCCTTTTTGTTCACAGGGCTTGCCGTTTTCTTCACGGAAGATCCACTCTTGGAGCTGCGCAAATATTTCGAAGCATATTGAATGATACCTACGCCGCCTGTAAAAGCGGGATCTCGCACACCAATATAATCCGGTACCGCGATGCGTACGGACGAGGCCAGCTCCGCTTGCGCGATGGCGAGCATGCCCGGCATCGAAACGGTTCCGCCGGTCAGCACGTAGCCGCCAGGCAGTTCCGTAAAGCCTAGACGCTGCACTTCGAGCCGAATCAAGTGAAATATTTCCTGAACCCGGGGTTCGACAATATTTGCCAGATCGACCTGGGAAAACTCCTTGTCGACATTGCTGCCGATCCGGTTCACTTTGAACACCTGATCAGCGGCTGCATGCTCGACGATAGCACAGCCGAACTTGAGCTTGATCTTCTCGGCCACGTCGGCTTGCGTCCTTAAGCCGTATGCAATGTCGTTCGTAATGTACTCTCCCCCGATCGGAAGGGTTGTGGTGGCTACCATATTATTTTCGTCAAAAACGGCAATCGTCGTGGCGCCTGCGCCGATATCCACCAACACGGTACCGATTGCCTTCTCGTCTTTGGACAAGGCAAGGTGACCCGAAGCCAGCGACATTAAAATAAGGCCGGCTACCTTCAGTCCCGATTTCTCCACCACACGCAGCAAATTATGTATCGCCGTCTTCGTACCTGTGACGATGGTGGCTTCCACTTCAAGTCTTACCCCGATCATGCTTCTCGGATCGTGAATTTGATCCGTTCCGTCTACCACATACTGATTCGGTACAACTCCGATAATTTCCCGTTCTGGTGCTAATGGAATCACTTTGGCCGCTTGTATGACACGCTCAATGTCGTCGTCCCCGATCTCCCGGTCTTCGTTCGAGACGGCGACAACGCCATGGCTAGACTGCAGTGCGATATGATTGCCGGAAATACCAACGTATACTTCGGCAATTTGAATACCTACCATTCTTTCCGCGTGATCGATCGCGCTTCGGATGGACTGCACCGTTTGATCGATATCCACAATGGCTCCCTTGCGAATTCCCTGGGAGTCGGCAGATCCAACTCCAATTATATTAATGGCGCCGTTTACGACTTCCCCAATAATAGCACGAACTTTGGATGTACCGATGTCCAAACTAACAATGATGTCATTGCTGCTCAACCCGTGGCACCTCCTGTAACAAGTGTAATATATGAGCCTTGGTCAGCAAACCTCCTGTATTAATTCCACACAGCTCACGAATTCCCTTTTTTTTTTATAAACTTTTTGATGGCAATTCATAGAGAATCTCCAAATATCCCATAATTTCAATTCTATCATTTATTTGGATAATTGAGTAGAGGGGTTCTTTTAATTTTGAGACGTTTCTTTTGACGGCGGCTTCGCGTCTTTCCCGCTATTCGCGGCGGAAGACGCATTGTTCTGAACAGACGTTTGGGATGTTTTGGCAGAATCTTTGTTTGACGCCGGAGGAGCGGCCGCGCCGCCGTCACTTGCCCCCGTTTTGGCAGGCGGTTCCGCGTCGAACGGAATGTGAGAATCCGCTTCGAGCAACTTGATAATGCCGCTGGTAATCTTGTTCTCTCTTAAAGAAGCGATGTAAGAATCGAGATATTTGATTTTCTCGGGCAGCTTTCCGATCGTAGTTTGCACCTCGAACGAAGATCTCGTGTACATTTTGATCCTGTCTGGAAACGAATCGCTGGGGAACGGCTTGATTTCGGAAATATCGGAAAAATACGATGAAGGCACTTTCGACATAGCCAGACAAAGTTTCGTTTTCAGCGGATCATCATTCGCCCAACCGGATAAAATCGGCATATCGAGCGCAACACCCTGCACTTTGACTGGAACGATGCTGGCATCGGCGAGCAAAGCTTCCACTTGACCGCCGTCGCTGATTTGGTAGGCGACTTTCGCATATTCTTTGACTTCGATTACGATTTTTCCCGGAAAATGCTTCGATGCATCGACGGATTCGACCATGCGCAGCGCCTTAACCTGATCTTCGATCCGGCTGGTGGAGACGGAAAAAAAATGGTCTCCCGGCTTGACTGCGGCGGCTTGTCCGATTTCGTCCGGCGATACGAGTTCCTGACCCTGGATCTCGATCACCGTGATTTTGCTCAAAGACGATTGAAAAAACAATACCAGCAGCAAGGTAATGAAAAACACAAACAGGAAAAGAAGCAGCTTCTTGCTGCTGCGTCCTCGTCTTTTCGGGCTTGGATTTTTAATGACCGGTAACCGTTCCGCTGGCATGGATTGTCCTCCTGAAATATAGGGCACGGCATTCCGGTACCCAAAAATATGTAAACCGCTTAGTATCCCTTTCCGGACAACCGACTGCGGTATTTGCGCAGTAACGGTTGCAACGTGGAAAAGGGATATTTCAGCGGCAGCTAGCATAAGGATAAATGAGTGCTTATTCCGTCTTTACCGGGGAAGTTCGCTGAATTGCGGCTCCAAGTCGTCCGAGCATCCGCTCGATCTGCTCGTAACCCCGGTCAATATGATGAATTTGTTCGATCACCGTCGTGCCTTGCGCTGCCAGACCGGCAATCACGAGCGCGGCTCCCGCCCGCAAATCGGTAGCTTCCACTGTAGCGCCGTACAGCCTCGGCACGCCTCGTATAAACGCCGAGTTCAAATCGACCCGAATATCCGCGCCCATTCGCGAAAGTTCATCCACATGTCTGAATCTGCCTTCAAATACCGTTTCTTTTACAACGCTGAGTCCGTCAGCCAAACTGAACAGCACCATAATCTGCGATTGCAAATCCGTCGGAAACGACGGGTACGGCGAGGTAACGATCCGCTCGATTGACTTCGGCCTCGCCAAGGCGCATACGTTCATTATATCACCGTGAATCGTAATTTGAACACCCGCCCTTTTCAAGACGTGAATCGCCGAGGTCAGGTGTGCAGGAGATATTTGTTCCAGCGTAACGTTGCCTCTTGTGACCGCAGTGGCAATCATCAGCGTGCCAGCGACGATCCGGTCGGGTATAATCCGATAAGTACAAGGGGTTAACTCGGAAACGCCTTCGATTGTAATCGTATCCGTTCCCGCCCCGATTATTTTGGCGCCCATCGTATTCAGAAAATTTTGCAAATCCTGAATTTCCGGCTCCCGGGCCGCACCCGTGATCGTTGTCATGCCTTTGGCCATGACCGCCGCCATCATAATATTTTCCGTAGCGCCTACACTCGGATAGTCGAGCATGATTTCGGCGCCTCGAAGCTCTTCCGCCGTACATACGACTTTATTGCCGGTTTCTTCAATGACTGCGCCCATCGCCGCAAGACCTTGAAGATGCAAGTCGATCTTTCTTTCGCCGATTGCGCATCCGCCCGGTTGATACAGCTCTACCCGACCCAGACGGCTAAGCAGCGGACCCATCAGGAAGATCGACGAGCGCATCTGGCTCATCAAGCTTTCAGGAATATGGAATTCATGTACTCCTGTCGTGTTTACGGTTACTGTATCGCCTGTGTGCCCGGCTTCACAGCCCAGTGCACGCAGAATATCCAGCATGACATGGATGTCGGAAAGATTCGGCACGTTCTGAATCTTTACTGTACCTTCCGCCATAATGCTTGCCGCCATAATGGGCAGCGCGGCATTTTTAGCGCCGTGAATCCTGATGGTTCCCGTAAGAGGTCTCCCACCTTCGATCACCAACTTTTCCAAAGTCCCACCTCCGATTTACCGCTCACCCACCGCCATTACTTCCGGAACAAGTCGCACTCCGTACTTCTGGTTCACGGTGTCCTGCACTTGTTCGATCAAGGCGAGCACATCCTGAGCTGTAGCCTGCCCGGTGTTGATAATAAAGTTGGCATGCATCGGCGAGACGACCGCACCGCCTACCCTTAACCCCTTCAAACCGGCGTCTTCGATCAACTTGGCGGAGAAATGCCCTTCCGGGTTGCGGAAGACGCTTCCCGCGCAAGCCAGCGTCAGCGGTTGCGTCTGCAGCCTTCGCTCCTTGAACGCGTTGAGCGACGCTACGATTTCCTTGCGGTCGCCGCGTTTCAGCTGGAACACCGCTTCCGTCACAATCCCAGGTTCGGAATGCAACATCGAATGTCGGTAGGCATAAGCGAAGTCATCTTTCTGCAGCGTAACCAACTCTCCTGTCGGCAGCAGCACTTCAGCTCGCGATAGAATGCGTGACACATCGGACCCGTGCGCCCCGGCGTTCATATAAACGGCGCCTCCCACTGTTCCCGGAATACCTCCGCCGAACTCCAACCCGGCCAAACCTTCGCGTGCGACCATCTGGCATAAGACGATGAACGAAACGGCGCCGCCGGCGTAAACCCGCTCCCCCTCGATGCGCACCTTCTCCAGCGCTTCCCCCAGCTTGATCACAACGCCGCGTACGCCTTTGTCGGAAACGAGCAGATTCGAGCCTCTGCCGAGCACGAACCAAGGCGTCTGATGCGCATGAAGAAGCTTTACCGCTTGAATGAGCTGTTCTTTCGACTGCGGCACAAGCAGAATATCGGCCGGACCGCCGATTTTCCATGTCGTGTAGGGGGCGAGCGGTTCGTTCAATCGAACGTCACCGTAGGAGCCGCTCAAAAGCTCAAGTTTGACCTGTTGCATGGGAATCCTCCTTTACAGAACAGCCGGGGCGCCGATTTGCGATATGGCCTCGAAAATCGGGAGCAGCAGCCGATGAACGCGCATTCTCTTTCGTTCTCTCGCGCTGGCGGCTCGCTGCTTCGCCGGGCGTCTGTCACGGTTATAGTGTAGTTTATGTGAAATCGGAAATAGTGTGACAATCGCCTATTCATTTTCCTCAATTGCCGGGCCGCCGGTACTTTTCGATCAGCTGTACGATCGTATCCGTACCGCTAGCGAACGGACTGGACGCCATTCGCTCCCTCAGTTGCGAGCGGTGTTCATGCACCTCGATCAGCCGCTGCAGCAGCATTTCAGGGCTCAAGTCTTCTTCATACAGAACGCGGGCGTACCCCATCCTTTCGAACGACTCCGCATTCAAAATTTGATCTCCCCGGCTGGCCTGCCGGGTAAGCGGGATCAGCAGCATCGGCTTGCGCAATGCCAAAAACTCAAAGATCGATGTGGAGCCTGCCCGCGAAACAACAAGGTCGGCACAGGCGAGTAGATCGGGGAGCTCATCCTTGACGTACTCGAACTGGCGGTAGCCTCTCACTTGCGACAATGAGGAATCCAGGTGTCCCTTGCCGCAAATATGAATGATTTGAAAATGCTGCAGCAGCGTGTCTAGCGATCCCCGGATCGCTTCATTGATGCGCTGCGCTCCGAGGCTTCCGCCCATAATGAAAAGTACCGGCTTCTGCGAATGAAAATCGCAAAGCGACAAGCCGCGCAGCGGCTTTCCCTGCAGCATCGTTTCACGAATCGGCAGCCCCGTGCATTCCGCCTTGTCGCTGCGCACGAACTTCATCGTCTCCGGGAACGTTACGCAAATCCGGGAAACGAAAGGCATCGAGATTTTGTTCGCAAGCCCGGGCGTCAGGTCGGATTCATGCGATATGACCGGAATGCCGTTCAACCGGCTGGCCAAAATGACCGGGACAGCAACAAAGCCCCCCTTCGAGAAGACGATGTGGGGCTTGATTCGGCGGAGCAGTCTGTGAGCTTCGGCAACGCCCTTCAGCACTTTGAACGGGTCTTTGAAATTTTTCAAATCAAAGTATCTTCGCAATTTGCCCGATGAGATGTGATGAAACGGGATGCCTTCGTGACTGATAATTTCTTGTTCGATTCCGTCGCGGGAACCGATGTATTCCATATCCCAGCCGTGGGAACGAAGCCGTGCCATGAGCGCCAAATTCGGCGTCACGTGCCCGGCCGTACCTCCGCCGGTAAAGACGATTTTTTTCATAAGGACATCACCTCGAATAACGGGAAATATTAAGCAGCACGCCGATAGAAGTCAACATCAAGGTGAGCGAGGAGCCTCCGGCGCTGATGAGAGGAAGCGTGATGCCTGTGACCGGAAACATACCGATGACGACGCCGATATTAATAATGACCTGGACGGCAATCATCCCGACGATCCCTGTGGCAAGCAGGCTTCCGAACGTGTCGGGTGCCGTAATGGCCGTCCGCATGCCGCGCCACAGCAGCAGGGTGAATAGGATCAGAACAAATGTTCCACCGATAAAACCAAGCTCTTCCGCGATAATGGAAAATATAAAATCCGTCTGCGGTTCGGGAAGATAGCTGTACTTTTGGCGGCTCATGCCAAGCCCGAGTCCGACGAGTCCGCCCGGGCCGATCGCGTACAGCGACTGAATCGCCTGATAGCCGGCGCCAAGCGGGTCTTGCCACGGGTCGAGAAAGGCCGTAATCCGCTTGAGCCGATACGGAGCCGCGATGATCAGGCCGACGAAGCCCACAAGGCCTACAAGGCCAAGGTATGACAAGTGCAGGAGCCGTGCGCCTGCGGTATAAATGATCAGCAGGGAAGCCCCGACAAGCACGGCTCCGGTGCCGAGATCGGGCTGAAGCATAATGAGTCCGAAAGCCAGTCCGACGAGGCCAAGCGGCGGGAGCAGTCCCTGTTTGAACAAGGTGATCGTGCCCTGCTGTTCGGACAGCCATTTGGACAGAAAAATGATCATGCCCATCTTCATAAATTCCGAAGGTTGAATACCGAAAGCGCCGATGCCAAGCCAGCTTCGGGCGCCTCCGCGCACGACGCCGATGCCCGGAATGAGCACCGCCACGAGCAGCACGAGGCAGACGAGCAGGGCGAGCTTGGCGTATTTTTTCCAAACCCAATAATCTACGTTCATTGTAAACAGCATCGCCACGACGCCCAATACGGCAAATAACGCTTGACGCTTCAAGTAATAGAAGGAATCTCCGAACTCGCGAAATGCAAGTACGGCGCTCGCGCTGTATACCATCACAATTCCGATCACGAGCAGCATCATCGTGGAACCTAACAACAACATATCCGGAGTCGATCGCGCTTTAACCATACCGCCCACACCTCTAACCTTAGACTTAAGGCAGGCATCAGCCGTCACCGCTGCCGTCAGCGGGCATTCAATACCGCTGCCGGGCGGGTAGGCTTGTATACCCCCCTCTTAAAGGTTATGCACGGACTGCCTAAACATTCTTCCCCTTTCCTCATAGGAAGGAAACATGTCCCAGCTGGCGCACGCCGGCGATAAAAGTACGACGTTGCCCGGTTTCGCCATGGCCAGAGCCGCTCTTACCGCTTCGTCAACCGTATCCTGCACATTGTTAGCAGTATCGACCGTTTTCACTTGACTCAATCCTGCAAGGCGCGCAACCCGGGCGATTTTTTCCTTCGTCTCGCCGAACGCAACCAGACCTTTCACCTGACGCTGAAATACGGGAAGCAAATCCATATAATCGGAGCCGCGATCCAGTCCTCCCGCAATCAAAATGATGTCCTGCTTGAACGCCTCGATCGTCTTGACCGTGGCCGTAGGATTGGTCGCCTTGGAATTGTTGTAAAAGTGAACGCCGTTATGCTCGGCCACGGATTCGAGCCGATGTTCCACGCCGCGGAACGATCTCAGCACTTCAGCGATCGTATGTAAAGGAACGCCGGCCGTGTAAGCCATCGCGCTTGCCGCGAGCGCATTCTCCATATTGAACGTGCCGGGAATGCCCAGTTCGCCAGCCGGCATAATCGGACTCACTTGTCCTTGCGCATCGCGGTACACCAGCATTCTAGCGATATCGTCCTGTTCGTCTGCAAGCGGCGGCTGCACATAAAAACCGTAGTCCAGCACCGACTTCGTAGAAAACGGCAAAACGGAGGCGTTCACCTTTTGCGCGATATCTCTGCAAATCGGGGCGTCCCAGTTCAATACGGCCGTGTCGCTCTTCGTCTGATTCGCAAACAACTTCACTTTGGAATCGATATAATCTTCCATCGTATCGTGGTAATCGAGATGCGTTTCGTAGACGTTGAGCAAACAGCCGATCCGCGGACGAAACGCGCTCGTTCCTTTCAACTGGAAGCTGCTCAGCTCCACGACCATCCGGTTGTCGCTTGTTGCGGTCAGCGCCGCTTCCGTTAGCGCCCGGCCGATATTGCCGGCCACGATCGGTTTCAGTCCCCCCGCTTCCAGCATGAGACCCGTCCACGTCGTCGTCGTTGTTTTGCCGTTCGAGCCGGTGATGCCGATGATCGGAGCCTCGCAAATGTGATACGCCACTTCCACTTCCGTTACGATTTCGATATTCAAGTGCATTGCGCGCTGAATCGGCTCGATGGTATACGGGATGCCCGGATTTTTCACGACAAGGGCAATGCCCTCATGAATGAGCCCCGCCGGATGACTGCCGCAAACAACAGAAATACCCAGAGCCGAAAGTTCGTCGGCCTCAGGGCATAATTGGCGTTCCTTCTTATCGTTAACCGTTACAAACGCACCCGCGTCATGAAAAAGTTTGGCCACAGCGACGCCGCTGCGGGCGAGGCCCAGGATGACGACCTGACGGCCCCGGTATGCATTTGGATGTTCCATGCTTACAACACCTCATTAATATATAATCCGATTCCCGCGAGTATCAAACCTGCGGTCCAGAACGTGATGACGACGCGCCATTCCGACCAGCCGACCAGTTCGAAGTGATGATGAATCGGGCTCATTTTGAACACCCGCTTGCCTCTTGTTTTGAAGGAGACAACCTGGATGATGACCGACAAAATTTCCACGACGAATACGCCGCCGATCAGGGCCAGCAATATTTCCGATTTCGTTAACATCGCGACAACCGCAAGACCTCCGCCAATGCCGAGCGACCCTGTATCGCCCATGAACACTTTGGCCGGATGCGCATTGAACACGAGAAATCCGAGCACGGCACCAACCATCGCTGCCGAGAATATCGCAATATTCGGCTGTGAGTTGTTCAGGGCAATGACCGCGTACGCTCCGAACGCAATCGCGCTTGTGCCGGCGAGAAGTCCGTCGAGACCGTCCGTAAAGTTCACGGCGTTGGAAGTGCCCATCATCAGCAAAACGACAAACGGGAAGTACAGCCAGCTCAAATCAAACGAAAAGCCGACGTACGGAATTCGAATGTCCGTGCTGTGATCCATTTGCACGAGCAGCACGCAGACGATAACGGATACGATCAACTGGCCGAGCAGCTTTTGCTTCGCGGTCAGCCCGAGGGAACGTTTAAATAAAATTTTGATATAATCGTCCAAAAAGCCGATAAACCCGTAACCGAGCGACGCGACGAGCAGCGTCATCGTCTCGAGGTTCTTCTCCCCGAAGCGGAGCACCGCAAGCGCGAGCGCCAGCATGATGATGATTCCGCCCATAGTCGGCGTACCGGCCTTTTTCAAATGGCCTTGCGGTCCGTCGGTGCGAATCTGCTGACCGAACTTCAGACGGCGCAGCAGCGGAATAAATAGCGGTCCCATAATGACCGCGAGTAAAAAGGCCACGCCAAGCGTAAGCATAACAATTTTAAAATCCACGGATGATCCCCCCTATTGCGTAAGAAAACCTGTATCGAAGCCATTCAAGGATGAACGACCGCGACTTCATGGCAGGTTTTCTTGGTTCAGAATTTCGCAGTTCATTTTACTTCTCCGGTGAACTTAAAAATTCCGAATCGTTCAAAAAGGCCGCAACCTGCTCCATCTTCATTCCGCGGGAACCCTTGATAAGAACGAGGTCCTGCGCTGCGGTCCGGGATGCCAATGCCCGTGCAAGCTCTTCTTTATCCGTAAAATGCAGCACCCGGTCGTGCGCAAAACGCGACCTGGCGCCTTCCGCCATGTAACTTGCAAGCGGACCGTAAAAGTAAACCGCGTCCACCTCTGCAGGATCGAGCAACGCCCCGACGGCACGGTGAAAATCAGCCTCTTGTTCGCCAAGTTCCAGCATGTCGCCGAGTACGGCGAACTTGCTTCGGTAACCTTTCAATTCGTGTAGCAGGTCAATCGCCGCTTTCATGGAGGCCGGACTTGCATTATAGGCGTCGTTCAGCAGCGTAAGACCGTTCGGCAAGCGCATCACTTCGATTCGCATGCCGGTCATGACCGCATCCTGCAGTCCTGCGGCAATTTGCTGCGAGCTTAACCCGAAATGCCGGCCGACGGCGATCGCAGCGAGCGCATTGACCGCATTGTGTCCTCCGAGCGCCGGTATGCGGTACTGCGTCTGCGAATCGACGTTCACTTTGAAACGGGTTCCGCCGGCATCCGCCGCGACCTCGAGCAGGTACAAATCGTTGTCGCCGCCTTTCCCGAACCGGGTGACGGAATATGCTCCGTTCTGCATGCGTCCCGCTTCCGCCAACTCCGGAAGCACTTCCGGAATCAGCGGCTCGTCGCCGTTATATACTAGCAAACCGCCTGCCTGCAGCCCCGCCAAAATTTCGGTTTTGGCCCGTGCGATTTCTTTGCGCGAGCCGAGCTGAAGCAGGTGCGCTTCCCCGATATTCGTAATGACCGCAACTTCCGGTTCGGCCAGCCGGGACAAGAGATCGATCTCCCAACGCCCGCTCATGCCCATTTCGAGTACGGCCAGCTCCGTGTCAGGCGACATCTGAAGCAGCGTTATCGGCAAGCCGATATGATTGTTGTAATTTCCCTCCGTCTTATGCACTTCGAATGCGGTGGACAAAACCGCCGCCGTCATATCTTTGACCGTCGTCTTTCCGTTGCTGCCCGTAATGCCAACGATGCGAACAGGGAGCTCCCTGCGGTACGCTTTGGCAAGCCGCTGCAGCGCAGCAAGCGTATCGTCCACAATGACCAGCGGCGCGCCGACAGGAGGCGCAGCATGGTCGATCTGCCACAAAGCGGCGGCTGCGCCCTGTGCCATCGCCGCATCGACAAAGTCGTGACCGTCGAACGACTCGCCGATCAATGGCACATAAAGATTGCCTTCGCGGAGCGATCGCGTATCTTTGGACACTCCGCGGATCGTCAGGTCCGCGGGTGCGCCTTCCGCCAACCTGCCCCCAGCCATAGCGGCAATTTCCGCCAACGTCTTATTGATCACTTCATCGTCCCCTTATCGCTTCCTTCGCAACCTTCCGGTCGTCGAAATCATGCTTAATCCCCATGATGTCCTGATATGTTTCATGTCCTTTGCCCGCAATCAATACTACATCCCCCGGGGCCGCCATGGCAACCGCTTTTTCGATCGCTTGCCTGCGATCGGCAATAAGCTCGTAACCGTTAGGCTCGCATCCGGCTTCGATCAGCCCGGGCACGATGTCCCGGATAATCGATTCCGGCTCTTCGGTACGCGGATTATCCGAAGTGACGATGACATAGTCGCTATATTCCGCCGCCAGCTTGCCCATGACCGGCCGTTTCGTCCGGTCCCGGTCGCCGCCGCAGCCGAAGACGCAAAAAATTTTGCCTTCGGCAAACTGGCTGATCGTCGACAACGCATTTTCAAGTCCGTCCGGTGTATGGGCGTAGTCCACCAGAACAAGAAACGGCTGCCCTGCGTCAACGATCTCCATTCGCCCTTCCACGGATTGAATCCGGCTCAGGCTCTCCGCTATGCGACCAAGCTCCAGCCCTTCCGCCAAGGCGGCAGCAATAGCGCCCAACGCATTGTAGACGTTAAAGCGCCCCACCAGACGAAGCCGAATCTCTGCAGTGCCTTTGAAGGTGACGCAGCGAAACCGTGTCCCGCCGGACGTCATCTCGATGTTTTCCGCCCGAACGTCCGCGGAAGCATCGTCGATCCCGTAGGTGATCACCTGTGCGGAAGTTTGGCCGGCAAAGTCGCTTGAGGCCGCATCGTCCACATTCAGCACCGCAAAATGACGACGATTCGGATCTGCGTCAAATTCGTTGCCCATACGGGAGAACAGCAGCGCTTTGGCCGCCTGATACCGCTCCATCGTCAAATGATAATCCAGATGATCCTGGGTTAAATTCGTAAATATGCCGGTGCGGAAGCTGCAGCCTTTCACCCGCCCCCGTTCGAGTCCGTGCGAGGAAACTTCCATCAGACAATAATCTGTTCCCGCGTTCACCATCTCGCGAAGGATTCTTTGCAGTTCGAGCGCTTCCTGCGTATTCGTCGCATGATTCGGATGAAACTGCGTGCCGATTTTCACATGGATATTTCCCATGAGTCCGGTTCGAAAGCCGTGGTCGCTTAAAATGCTTTCCAGCAAATACGTCGTTGTCGTCTTGCCGTTCGTTCCAGTGACGCCGATCACTTTAAGCTCGCGACTCGGGTACCCGTAAAAATGGGCGGCAATGACGGCCATCGCGTATCTCGTATCTTTCACAATAAGCGTAGGGACCGCGGCCTGCAAGTCCCGCTCCGCCACAAGCGCCGCCGCCCCCTGTCCGATTACGCGTTCGGCAAAGTCGTGGCCGTCAAACGCCGTTCCGGTAATGCAGATGAACAGATCGCCCGGCCCTACTTTGCGGGAATCCATCTGCACTCCGGTAATTTCGGTGTTTCCGTCGCCGGTAAGCCGGCTAACGGGCAGCAGCGAAGCGAGTTCTTTCAGTTGCATTCCGGGTCCCCTCCATTTTTACACATGGTATCTATTATGGACAAAAAAATGCACGCTGAAAAGCCTAAATTTCGAAAAGTCAGTGAACTGTCGGTTTGCCGTCAGCCCGGTTCCTTACGGCTTTGAATCGGTCTCCGGCGGGGGAGCCGCATCCGACAAATAAATGCGGATCGTGGAGCCTTGTTCCACCCGCGTACCCGGTTTCGGCACCTGGTTGATGACGTTCTTCCCTGCTCCCGACTTGGCCAGCTGGAAGTTCATGTTCATATCTTCGTAAATATCCGTTAACGTCATGCCGATCAAATTCGGCACTTCTACGATTTTCGTATCTCCATAATTGTACTTCCGGTCGAGCTGATCTTTACGCTGCGGCACTTTCATGTATCGGAGCGTATCTTCCATAATGTTCTTTACAAGCGGCGCGGCGATCAGCCCGCCGAATTGGATCCCTTGCGGATCGTCGACAGCCGCATACACAACCACTTTCGGATCGTCCGCCGGCGCAAAGCCGATAAACGAGACGATATGCTCGTCAGCCGAGTAGCGGCCGTTGATGACTTTTTGCGCTGTCCCCGTCTTGCCGCCGACACGATAGCCGTCGATGAACGCGTTGCGTCCGGTCCCGTTGGCCACGACGCTTTCCAGCGTCTCGCGCACCTGCTTGGATGTCGCCTCCGAGATGACACGGCGCACCAGCTCCGGCTGAACCGTCTCGACCAGCTCACCGCTATCCGGTTTGTACCAGGCTCTCGCTACATGCGGCTTGAACAAATTGCCGCCGTTTACCGCAGCGGATACCGCAGCAATCTGCTGAATCGGAGTAACCGAGACGCCTTGGCCGAACGACGTCGTCGCGAGCTCAACCGGACCTACCCGGGAAGGCTTGAACATGATGCCGTTCTCTTCTCCGCCCAGATCGATACCCGTTTTTTTGCCGAAGCCGAATTTGTAGATGTAATCGAATAACGTATCTTTGCCAAGCCGCTGCCCCATCACGACAAATCCCGGGTTGCATGAATTTTCCACGACGCCGAGGAACGTTTCGCTTCCGTGCCCTCCCCGTTTCCAGCAGCGCAGCCGTGCGCCGGATACTTCGATCGCTCCGTCGTCGTAAAAGCTTTCGTTCAGGTTTACTTTTTTCTCTTCGAGCGCTGCGGCGAGCGTGATGATCTTGAATGTCGAGCCGGGCTCATAGGTCATCCAGATCGGCAAGTTGCGGTTATAATTTTCGACCGGATAATCCCTGTAATTGCCCGGCTCGTATCCCGGCCGCGAGCCCATCGCCAATATTTCGCCGTTATTCGGGTCCATCGCAATGGCGATGACATGCTTCGGTTGATACTTCACCATCGCTTGATCCAGCTCGCGCTCCATAATGGACTGAATATGACCGTCGATCGTCAGCTGCAAGTTCATTCCGTCGAGCGGCGGCTTGTATTCGTCGTTCGAGCCCGGCATCGTCTTGCCATTGGCCGTAGCCAAATACGAAATACTGCCGTTTATGCCGGTCAAATTTTTATCATACTTCAACTCTATGCCCGTTAATCCCTGATTATCAATACCTGTAAAGCCAAGCACGTGCGCGGCTAATCCCCCGAAAGGATAGTACCGTTTGTTGTCTTCCGTCACCCGGATGCCCGGCAAAAACAGATTCCGGACTTCCTCCGCTTTCTCCATCGTCATCTTCCTGCCGGCCGGATTAATGTAGACGCTTTTCTCATGCTTCGTAATCAGCTTGTAGACGGACTCCTCGCTCATCTCCAGCACCGCAGCCAGTTTGGCAGCCGTTTCCTTCGGATCTTTGATCTGTGCCGGAATCGCCAAAACGGTTGGCGTGCTGATGTTGTAAGCCAGACGCATGCCGTTGCGGTCCAATATTTCCCCTCGTTTGGCGGTAACGCGAATGTCGCGCCGCCACGATTCCTCCGCTTTATCCGACAGCTCGGGACCAGCCCACAGCTGTACATATGCGAGCCGCACGACAAGTGCAAAAAATAAAATGGTTCCTACAACGAGTGCGGCGAATAGCCTGCGGCGAACCGTTACGTTCGATGCCCTCATGCCCGCTTCTTCCCCTCCCTGAACAGAGAATCATTCATATCATCCCTATTCGGGACAACCCGGGGTTAGAACAAGCTATCGGTCCAGTTCGCCAACTTTTATAGACAAGCGTCTCCACGGCTACAACTTGATCATGCCGCATCGCAGCAGATAATACACGAATCTCTGTTAGGGCAGCCGTCGCCGCACCTGCCGCTAGCGCTGGGCTGTCTTTTTATCCGAGCCGCCCGAACTTGAACCGGCTGCGGCGTTCTTCTTCGGCGGCGGTGTCACCGGCGGTTTGGCCGTTGTCGTATCCGTTTTCGCATTTTTATCCGTCTTACCGGCGAGCTGGTTGTACGGTTTAAGCTGCAGCGTGACCATGCGCGCGTCCCCTTCGCCTTCCAGCGATTGCGCAGCGACATAGCCTTCGCCCGTCGACGTACAGCGGGTTTTAATGAACGAGCACACTTCCATGGCGTCACGGAGCGATTTTCCGGTCAAGTCCGGAACGCCGATTTCACCGCTATCCTGAAGTAATACATACATTCGCTGCGCACCGCCGATTTCTGTACCTGGCGTAGGAGATTGGGCGATGATATTGGAACCTTTGCCTATCGTCTCCACGGTAATGCCAAATTGACTCATCGTCGATCGCGCCTGTTCGGCGGGTACTCCCATAAAATCTGGAACCGTCGTGCGCATATCGCGTTCGACCGCCTGAATTTGCTGCTTGGCTGCCGTCGACGGTGCTACGCCCATATAGCGCAGCGATTGGGACATAATTTCCTTGAAGGCCGGAGCGAGCACATCGCCGCCCAGATGGTAGTTGCCGCCCAAATCCGGCTGGTCTGCAATCAGCGTAATCAAAATGCGCGGATTTTCGATCGGCGCATAGCCGATGAAGGAAATGACCCATTTACCTTCGGCGTACCCTTTTTCTCCCGGTTCGACGAGGTTGGCGGTTCCGGTTTTGCCTGCAATCCGGTACCCTTCGATATATGCTTTTCGCCCCGTTCCGATTTCCTGATCAGAGACGACGGTTTCCAAATATTCGCTGACCTGCGCCGCCGTTTTTTCCGAAACGACTTCACGGATCACTTTGGGCTCATTCTTTTGAATGACCTCACCCGTTTCCGGATTGTATATTTCTTTAATCAGATGAGGCCACATCAGCTTTCCGCCATTGGCGATCGCCGCGTAAGCCGCCGTCTGTTGAATCGCAGTCGCCGTCATCCCTTGACCGTAAGTCGCGGTCGCAAATTCAGCCGGATATTTCATTTTGACGATGCCGGGCACTTCTCCGGGAATATCCACGTTCGTTTTCGCGCCAAAGCCGAACTTATCGATATATTGCCGCAGCTTTTCCTGTCCCAGCTTCTCCAAGCCGAGCTTAACAAACGCTACGTTACTGGAACGCTTGAGGCCTTCCAAATACGAAATTTTCCCCCATCCGACGATATTATGGTCATGCAGCGTACGTCCGGGAACCTGGATGGCGCCCGATTGGTATTTGTCTGTCGGATTGAATAAATTTTCTTCAACCGCACCGGCCAATGTTACGATCTTGAACGTCGAGCCCGGCTCATACTGGGAGACGATCGCATGATTTTGAAAATCGCTCATTTGCTTTGTTTCCCAATAGCGGTTCGGGTTGAATGAAGGCGTGTTGGCCAGCCCGAGAATTTCCATCGTCTTCGGATCGACGGCGATCGCCGTCAAGCTTTTCGGATGCCATTTGTCGTTCACTTTATCAAGCGCATTCTCGAGATAAAATTGAATGTTTTTATCAAGCGTCAAGACGACGTTGTTTCCATTAATTGCCTTCTTGTATTCCGCCTTCGAATTCGGCAGCTCCACTCCATAGCGGTCCGACTCGTAGCTAAGCGAGCCGGGAACACCTTTCAAGTATGTATCCAGCTGCGCTTCAAGCCCCATCTTGGGCACGCCTTCCTTATCGCTGTAGCCGAGCAGATGGGCCGCCAGCTTGCCGCCCGGATAAAAGCGTTTGCTCTCCGGCCTCAGCAAAATGCCGACGCTCTTGTTCTTTCCTTCGATGCTTTGCTGCAGCCGTTCCGTCAGTTTCTTGATTTGGTCCGCCACTTCCGCATCGATCTTCCATCCGTCGTTGCCGAGCTCCACTTGCGCGTAATAATCGCCGTTCGCTCTTTTTTTATTCAGCCGTTCCCTGATTTGATTCGCGAGCGCATCAACGGCCGCGGGATCGCCAGGCGGCTTCAGTATCGCCGCGAGTTCGGTTGCGACCACGTTCTCGAACCCTTTCTCGTGAATCGTCTTCGGCACGAGAGCGAGCGTATAGGCCGGGGCGTCTTCAGCCAGTACTTTGCCGTTGGTGTCCATAATGGCGCCGCGAATCGGCAGCAGCTCCTTGTCGGTCGCCCATTTTTCCTTGGCCATGGTGAGCAGCTCCTCCCCATGAACCACCTGAACCCAATACAATCGTGTTACAAGAACAAGAAAAAGGAGGGTAAATATCCCTCCGATCAGCAGCGAACGCAATTTCACTTTTTTTGTCATGTCATTTTCCCCCTATTCCCGCAAACAGATCAGGGTTGATCCTTTGTTTTTTTGCCCGCACTCGAACCGGACGGCGGATTGCTAGCCACTTGCTTGGGCGAGGTTGCGCCGCCGCTCTTCGCGTTGCCGGCCGGCTTAATTTGATTTTCCTCCGGAACGACAAGACCCAGTTTTTTCGCTTCTTCGCCAAGGCGCTCCGGCGACGACAGCGCATCCACTTTATGCTTCAGCACGCTGTTCTCCGCCTCCAGCTGCTTGATTTTCGTCTCGATCTTATTAATATTTGTGTTCATTTCATAGATTTGGGCATAACGCCAAATGATGAGGCCCGCCACCACCACGCAGATCGCTACAGTGAACAAATACAGCAGCTTCTCTTGCACCGGCAGCGACTTGTTGTTGCGGTTTACCGCTTTTTTCGGTTCCTTCGGTTTTACTTTGTTCTCCGAGCGCTGTTCCACCGCTAAACTCCCATGAATATAAGCCGGCAAGATGGTTCCCCCTTAGTTTCAAAGTTTTTCCGCTATGCGAAGCTTCGCCGAACGCGCCCGCGGATTCATTTCCAATTCCTCCGCGCTCGCCTCGATCGGCTTGCGATTGACAAGTTTGACGATCCCTTTGTTGCCGCATACGCACATCGGAAAATCCGGCGGGCATGTGCATTTGGCGACGTATTTGTTGAACGTCTGTTTGCAGATACGATCCTCCAACGAGTGGAAAGTTATAACGGATGCGCGCCCTCCCGGGGCGAGGCATCGGATTGTCTGCTCCAACGCTTCCTCAAAAGCGCCCAATTCGTCATTGACCGCGATGCGCAGCGCCTGGAAGCTGCGCTTGGCCGGATGCGGTCCCGTTCTCCGCGCCGCGGCGGGAATCGCTTCCTTGATCAGCTCCGCGAGCTCCGATGTTGTCTCGATCGGTTTCTTTGCGCGGGCTGCTGCGATATTCGCTGCAATACGCCGTGAAAATTTTTCCTCGCTGTATTTGAACAAAATTTCTGCAATTTCCTGCTCCGACCAATCGTTTACGATATCCCGGGCCGTCAGCGGCGCCGTTTGGTCCATCCGCATGTCAAGCTCGGCATCCTGGTTGTAGCTGAAGCCGCGATCCGCTTCGTCCAGCTGCGGGGAAGAAACGCCAAGATCGAACAGCACGCCGTCCACCTGAGGCTTGCCGTTCTTCATTGCCTGCGGGATCCGGGAAAGCTCCCGTTCCAAAAAGCGGAAATTGCTGCGCACGAGCTTCACCCGATCCGCAACCGGGGCCAAACGTTCCGCTGCATTAGCAAGCGCGGCATCATCCTGATCGAATGCGATCAGCGTTCCGCCGGAATGAAGCTGATTTGCGATCAACAGACTGTGCCCGGCTCCGCCGAGCGTACAGTCGACGTATACGCCGTCAGGCTTGATATGTAGTCCTTGTACCGCTTCCTCTTTCAACACCGTAATATGATGAAACATGCCCGCATCCTCCTGAACGTTTACAAATCGAAGTTGAAGTCAACCAATTTCTCGGCAATCTCGTTGAACGATTCTTCCGATTGCTCGGCATAGTTTTCCCAGATTGCCCTGCTCCAAATCTCCACCCGATTGGAAACGCCGATCACGACGCAATCTTTCTCCAGCTTGGCATGTTCGATCAGATTGTTCGGCAGATTGACTCTGCCCTGTTTGTCCAGCTCGCACTCGGTCGCTCCGGAGAAGAAAAAACGGGTAAATGCGCGAGCGTCCGATTTCATCAGCGGCAGCGCCTTGAGCTTCTGCTCCAGCACCGCCCATTCATCCATTGGGTATACGAATAAGCATTGGTCCAGGCCGCGAGTGACGATAAACGATGTTCCGAGGGCTTCGCGAAATTTCGCGGGCACGATCATTCGGCCTTTTTCATCAACGGTATGTTGATATTCCCCCATAAACATCCCACTCGCCACCCCCTTTCCTCCACTTTAACCCACTTTCCTCCACCTGTAAACTATAATTCGCTGTATGGAACAAAAAATCCTGCTTCGTCCCTAAGACGAAAACAGGATTTTTCATAGGTACCGTCTATTCCAGCTCTTTCGGAGTGGCCTCCGTTGTTTCCGGCAGCTTGTTGTGCTCGGCAAGCTGCTTGCGGATATCGGCCAGCTTCGCTTTTCTTTTTCCCCTGACAAACCACAGCGGTACGCCGATAATGATGAGAAGCGCTATAATCGGCAGCGCTCCGGCCGCAAATACGACAAACCACTGGAACATGACGGACAATACGGTCACGCTGCCGTTTAACGCCGCCACGGCCCGGTTCAGCAGCGGCCCCCGGTCTTTTGAGCCGATGACCTCGGCGGATCCGATCTTTTGCGTCAATCTCAGCTCGATGGTGGAGTAAGCGACATTTTGCTCCAAATAGCGCATTCTGCCCTTGATACGCTCGATTTCTTCCTGAACTTTCCCGAGCTCACTCGAAAATGCGACAAGCTCGTCGGTTTTCGTCGCCTTCTCCATGAACGAAATCAACCGTTCTTCCACGACTTGCTTGGCCTTCAGCCGCGAAGACAAATCGACGTATTCTTCAGTCACGTCCTGCCCCTGCATATTTTTTTGCATGGTCGGGTTGATTTGTTCCAGCATCGTCAGCAGCGATTGAAAGCCGTTCGCAGGAACTTTGATGATAAACGTCCCGCCCTTTTCGGCAGCCGCCATATTTTCGCTGAACTGCAAAATGTACGCTCCGGACTGCCTGACGGCTTCCTGTACCTTGGCCGCGGTGTCCTGGTATTTCTCCACCTGCATGACGAGATTGGCTTTGTAAATGATTTTGCGGCTGAACGGGTCGGTCGCCTCCGGCGCCGTTTCTCCCGTGAAGCTGCCGCCGGCCGCCGTGTTCGAAGAAGCCTTGGCGTCCGACGCAGCCGTCGCTTTATCCGCTTTTTCCGCTGAAGCGCTACCGTTCGCCTGCTGCGCACTCGGCATGGCTGCACTGAGCTCCGAGCTTTTCGAAGCCGCTGAATCGCCGGTGCCGCAGCCTGATAGCACGCCTACAACCGCCACTAACACAGCCAGCGACGCACACACTCCTTTCGTCAAGCCGACCATTCCCCGGTACTGCCGCAAAAAGCCCGCCCTTGCTTTGTTTCGCATCGCTAATCCCCCTTATTTTTGCGAAAACTGGCAGCGAATCCGCTTCAAACGATTCGCTATCACCATAGACGGAACGGTTATCGGCATTGTTGCATGATGTTGGAAAAACAGCCAAGAGTTTCAATACAACCAAACAAAAAAACTCTCCCGATGAATACATCATCGAGAGAGTTTGATTCGAACGCTCGCGAAGCGAGACGCGAACTATTAATGCTCTGCCCAGCTGTCCAAATAGGATTGCTGTTCCACCGTAAGCGTATCGATTCCCATTCCCATGGCAGCAAGCTTGAAACGGGCTACTTGCTCATCCAGCTCATAAGGAACGTTTACAACTTTGTTGCCGATTTGCTTGTAGTTGTCGTTCACGTACTTGAGCGACATCGCCTGCAGCGCGAACGTCATGTCCATAATTTCCGCCGGGTGACCGTCGCCGGCTGCCAGGTTTACGAGGCGGCCTTCCGCCAAAATGTAAAACTTGCGTCCGTCCTGCAGCTTATACTCTTCGATGTTGCGGCGAACGGTACGTTTCGATACGGACATCGCTTCCAGCTCCGGCTTATTCACTTCAACGTCGAAGTGGCCAGCGTTGGACAAGATCGCGCCGTCCTTCATCACTTTGTAATGCTCCCCGCGGATAACATCGCGGTTGCCCGTTACGGTAACGAAGAAATCGCCCAATTGGGCCGCTTCCGTCATCGGCATGACTGCAAAGCCGTCCATGTAAGCTTCAACCGCTTTGATCGCATCGATTTCCGTAACGATCACGTTCGCACCCAATCCTTTGGCCCGCATTGCAACGCCTTTGCCGCACCAGCCGTAACCGACGACGACAACGGTTTTGCCAGCGACGACCAGGTTCGTTGTCCGGTTGATGCCGTCCCATACGGATTGCCCCGTACCGTAACGGTTGTCGAACAAGTATTTGCAGAAGGCGTCGTTAACGGCAACCATCGGGAATTGAAGCTGCCCTTCTTTTTCCAAAGACTTCAGGCGCAAAATACCGGTCGTCGTTTCTTCCGCGCCGCCGCGCACTTTTTTGAGCAAATCTTTGCGCTCGGAATGGAGAATGGTCACGAGATCCCCGCCGTCGTCAATGATCAGGTCCGGCTCGGTTTCCAGCGTTTTGATCAGCAACTCTTTATATTCTTGCGGATCCGGATTGTACTTCGCAAAAACGGTAATGCCGTCTTCTACAAGCGCTGCGCATACATCATCTTGTGTAGAAAGCGGATTGGAGCCGCAGATCGCCACTTCGGCGCCGCCGGCTTGCACCACTTTAGCCAGGTAAGCGGTTTTTGCTTCCAGGTGAAGCGAAATCGCCACTTTCAGCCCTTTGAACGGCTGTTCCTTCTCGAACTGCTCGCGGATGCGGTTCAGCACCGGCATATGGGCGTTAACCCAATCGATTTTCAAATGCCCTTCCGGAGCCAATTTGATATCGCGAATAATGCTTTGATTCACTGTGCTTGCCATGAATAAAATTCCTCCTTGAATAGTTAGATAGTCGTGTCGTATGATTCCTAGTCTTGCTTTATATGTAACATACCCTGTGCTTTCCATCCGGCTCCAGCGGAAGCTCAAGCAGCTCCTTCAGCCAACCTTCGCCGTATTTATTAATGTACGAGGCTATGTTAAATACCCTTTCTTGCGGTTTGCCGCCGGGAATCAGCGACATGCCGATCCGTTCGAATTGACGGATGCCGGATTCGAATTGCGATCGCATTCCGTCCTCCGACTTTTGCTTCAAAAACTCGATCTGTTCGATGATTTTGCCGAGATTCGTCTCACCCAGCTTGCGCAGTCCCGGATTAATCCCGCCGATTGCCTCAATGAGCGGTTCATAGCTGTCCTTGAACCGCGACTTGACTTCGCCGAATCGCTCCTCCAAGTTGAGCTGATCCTGCTCCCGCAGCCATCCCTGCTGTTTGTCTTCCAGCCGGAACAGCACATCCTCCAGACTCAGATCGAATTTCTTCATATTTTTCTGCACGGTGCCTTCCAGCAGCGTAAACTCAAGTCTGGGAAGGAGCAGCGGCATCCGCATGCCGAGCAGATGGAACGCTTCGCGGGTAAGTCCCCAATAAGCGATCTCGGATCGTCCGAGAACGGCGCCCAACACCGGGAACAAGTAATCCTGCATCAGCGGCCGGGTCATCACGTTGTTGCTCAGACGCTCCGGTGATGATTCGGCCAAATCCGCCAAATATTCGCGCGAATAACGCCGCTCGCCTCTTCTGTCTGTAAAACCGTTCCCGTCCTCCGCCGGATAAAGCAATATCCGCTCGCCGCCATCGTACACGAACAGGTTTGCTCCGCGGTCATGAAGCTCCGCCTGCGGCTGATAGCCGCCTGAGAGCACGCGCTCTTTGCCTTTCAGCAAAGCGCTGTGAATAGCGTCGCTCCGCTCCACGAGCTGTTGGAACATTGGAGATTCAAGCCTGCGTATGTGCGGATCGTCCGAGTCAACGAACACGAGCCCGTACGCACCGAACAGCTTGGCCATGATCCGGGCGAAATAATCGACCAGCGAGGTCGAGCTGTCCGCCATCGAGCGAAGCGAAGCCATAAGCTCCGCGCGAAACTCGGTCGGCATGAGCGATTGCTCCATCTGCGCAAGCGCTTCCTCCCATTGCTCGTGGGGAATTACGGTTTGACTGACGGACGTTCGCAGCCCTGTCGGATGCTCCAGCTTTACTTTCTCCACCTTCAAATCCGAAGACAGGTAGTGGAAGTGGTTCACCTCGTCAAAATCATGATCCTCTCCCGCGATCCAAAACACAGGTACCACCGGGCGTTTCAGCTTGTCTGATGCCTGCTTCGCCGTCTGAATGAGCGTGATCGCCTTGTAGATGACCAAGAGCGGGCCGGTAAATAAGCTGGCCTGCTGCCCCCCGACGATACAAAGCGTGCGTCGGTCCTTTAGCAGCTCCGCCTGACGGATCGTCGCCTCGGAGCCGCCAATCGCCGTGTTGAAACGAATCAGCGCCTCCGAAAGCGCGTTTCGATCCGCTCCGCCCGAACGCTCCTTATCCAGCCAATCGGCCCTTTCTTGCCAGCCGGCCGCTTCCCACGGATTATAGTCGAACAAATCGCCCACTTTATCAAACCGGTGAATATAGTCCTCCGTCAAAGGCTGGCCGGACTTCCAATGAATTGCCTCTACTTGCAAAGCTTGCCGCCACCCTCCCGTATGTATTGCGATGCGCTCAAGGTATGACAACCTGATGCGCGTCCTTTGCTTAATAATTGAAGCTTAATATATTGTACACATGTTCCCGGCAATCGTCAAAGCAAAAACAGCCCTTCGTTCGATGAAACGAAGGGCTGTTTCCTCTATTATTTATGCAAGTGGCATGCGACGAAATGACCCGGCTCCACTTCCTTGAATTCAGGCATAGCGGCGGCGCATTCCGACATCGCCATCGGACAGCGCGTGCGGAACGGGCAGCCGCTCGGCGGGTTCAGCGGGCTTGGAATTTCGCCTTCCAAAATGATGCGTTCTCTGTGCCGCTCCACTTCCGGATCCGGGATCGGAATAGCAGACAACAGCGACTGCGTATACGGATGCAGCGGCTTTGCGTATAAAGCTTCCGACGTCGTCACCTCAACAAGCTTACCGAGATACATTACGCCGATCCGGTCGGAAATATGCTTTACCATCGCAAGGTCGTGGGCAATGAACAAATAGGTCAGCCCCCGCTCCTTCTGCAGCTTTTTGAACAAATTGACGACTTGTGCTTGCACGGATACGTCCAGCGCCGAGATCGGTTCGTCGGCGATGATGAACTTCGGTTCGATCGCAAGCGCCCGCGCGATCCCAATCCGTTGACGCTGACCGCCTGAAAACTCATGCGGGAAACGGCTGGCATGCTCTTCGTTCAGGCCGACGTCGCGCAGCAGTTGGAACACGCGCTCCTTGCGCTTGCTTCCGGACATCAGCCCGTGAATGTCGATCCCCTCGGCAATAATGTTGCCGACGGTCATGCGGGGATTCAGCGAAGCGTACGGATCCTGGAACACCATCTGCATGTCCCGGCGGAAATCGAGCAGCTTCTTCCCGCGAAGATTGTGCACGTTCTCGCCGTTAAACAACACTTCGCCGCCGGTCGACTCATACAGACGGATGATCGTGCGTCCCGTCGTCGACTTACCGCAGCCGGATTCGCCCACGAGACCGAACGTTTCTCCCCGCTCGATGGCGAAGCTGATATTATCGACGGCTTTCAGCGTTTTGCCTCCGCCCAATTGGAAATGCTTCTGCAAATTGCGAACTTCCAGCAACGGTTGTTGGTTGCTCATCGTGCCGCACCTCCCGCTTCCACCGGACGCTCCACTTTCGGAGCTCCTTCATGCAGCAGCCAGCAAGCCGCCGAATGCGTATCGGACAGCTTCGTATGCTCCGGATCGATCTGGCCGCATACGCCCATCGCATACGGGCAGCGGGCCGCGAACGCGCAGCCTTTCGGCGGAGCGAACAAATCCGGAGGCGTACCGGGAATCGGCACGAGCTCGCTGTCTTTCTTCTGATCGAGACGCGGTACGGAACGAAGCAATCCCCATGTGTACGGATGCTTCGATTCGTAGAAAATTTCGTCCACGGTGCCTTGTTCCACAACTTTGCCGGCATACATGACGATGACGCGCTGCGCCATCTCGGCTACAACGCCGAGGTCGTGGGTAATGACGATAATCGAAGCTTCCGTCTTCTCGGAAAGCTTCTTCATCAGCTCGATAATTTGCGCTTGAATCGTGACGTCGAGCGCCGTCGTCGGTTCGTCGGCGATGAGCAGCTTCGGATTGCACGCAAGCGCAATGGCGATCATGACGCGCTGGCGCATCCCGCCGGAAAACTCATGCGGATATTGCTGCATGCGCCCTTCCGGATTCGACATGCCGACAAGCTTCAATATTTCGAGCGCGCGCTTGTTCGCTTCCTCGCGGCTTACTTTCTGATGCTTGATGATGCCTTCCGTGATCTGTTTGCCGACGGTCATCGTCGGATTGAGCGAAGTCATCGGATCCTGGAAAATCATCCCCATCTCCGAGCCGCGTATTTTTTCCATCGCTTTATTGGATATACGGGTAATTTCCGTTTTCCCGTCGAATTTGATAGAGCCATTCTTGATGACGCTTGGCGGCGAAGGAATAAGACGCATGATCGTTTGCGCCGTAACGGATTTCCCGCATCCGGACTCCCCTACGATCGCCAGCACTTCCCCTTTTTTCAGATCAAAGGAGACGCCTCTTACCGCCTGAACTTCCCCCGCATACGTGCGAAAAGATACTTTCAGATCGCGAACTTCCAATATATTGTTATTCATCGTTTGCAGCACCTCCCCATGAACTGATAGCTTGCTTACTTGCGCATTTTCGGATCAAGCGCATCGCGCAGACCGTCGCCAAGCAGGTTGAAGCTGAGCAAAATCCAGCTGAATACGATCGTCGGGAAAATGACCCGGTGCGGGTACAACCGAATGTTGTTTGCTCCGTCGGAAAGCAGCGACCCCAGCGAAGCCAGCGGCACGCGAATGCCAAGGCCGATAAAACTTAGGAACGCCTCGACAAAAATCGCCGAAGGTACGATAAACGTAATTTGCACGATAATTAAGCCGAGTGCATTCGGCACCAAGTGCTTCAATATAATGCGCGCCCCGCCGGCGCCGAGCGTTTTCGCCGCGAGCACATATTCCTGCTCTTTCAGCGTCAATATTTGACCGCGTACGAGCCGCGCCATCGGCACCCATCCCGTAATCGCGTATGCAATAATGATCGTTTTGAAACCGGGACCGATGACGACAATGAGCAAAATCGAAATGAGCAAAAACGGAATGGAGTAAATGATTTCGATTATCCGCTGCATAATGTCGTCTACGCGTCCGCCGTAATAAGCGGAAATCCCGCCGTACAGGACACCGAACACAAGGTCGAGTGCCGCTGCCGTAAGGCCGATCAGCAAGGAAATGCGGGTGCCCCACCAAATCCGCACCCATAAGTCGCGGCCGAAATCATCCGTTCCGAACCAGTGCGAGGCGGACGGCGTCTGATTTTTGATCGCATAATCCTGCGTTGCGTAATCGAAGTGGGAAAAAATCGGCCCGAATATTGCAAGGACGGACAGCAAAACCAAGCTGCACAGCCCGAACATCGCCAGCTTGTTTTTCTTCAGCCTTCTCCAGGCATCCTGCCAGTACGTCTGGGAAGGCCGCACAATGGTCTCTTGGCCGAGGACATCTTTGTTCAGCGGCTGAAACATATCTTTCGAAACTTCCATCACTTGCTGCCCCCTCTCGCCAGACGTATGCGCGGATCAACCAAACCGTAAATGATGTCGGTAATAAACAGAACGACAACGAGTATAAAAGCATAGAAAATAGTAAGTCCGGTAATCATAGTATAGTCATTCGAATAAATTGATTGTACGAAATGCTTGCCCAGTCCCGGTACGACGAAAATTTGCTCGACAATGAGCGTACCTGTAATCAGGTTGACGAAAACCGGTCCAAGAACGGTAATGACCGGCAGTATCGCGTTGCGAAGCGTATGTCTGACAACAATGGCACGCTGGGACAAGCCCTTGGACATCGCAGTTTTAATGTAATCCTGATTCAATACGTCGAGCATCGCCGTTCGCATAAGCCTCGCCAAGATGGCAATGGTCCCGAACGACAAGGCAATGGCGGGCAGCACCCTCGAAGACGGCCCCGTCCACATCCCCGGCGGAAGCCACCCTAATTTGACCCCTACAAAATACGATAACAGCGGCCCCAGCACAAAGGACGGAATCGAAATCCCTGCTACAGCGGTGAACATCGCTGCGATATCCAAACCTTTATTATGGTTCAAAGACGCGATAATCCCCAAGATGAGACCAACGACAATGGCAATGCCAAGTGCCCATAAACCGAGCTCCAGCGAGGCGGGAAAACCTTGCTTAATGATTTCGGTAACTTTCCGCGTCGGAAAGGCGAAAGATACTCCGAGATCGCCGTGAATCACGTTGTTCATATACTTCAAATACTGATCCCAGATCGGCTTATCCAAGCCGTATTGGGCGTACAAAATCTTTTTCTGCTCGATCGTCATCTTCTGCGAATCTTCACCGAACGGATCTCCCGGCAAGTTTTTCATCAGAACGAAAGTGAACGTGACGATGAGCCACAATGTCATGATCATATAAACCAGCCGACGCAATAAGAAGCGAAGCATGGCACACCTCCTGAGCTTGTTCAAAGAAAACGTCAAACAGTTACGGTCGCATAATTGCAGGCAGAACTGTTTCGCAAGCATAGACGCTTCGGTGGCTATGTTTGCGAAGCAGTTCCGATCGGTTATTTGCCTATTGAAAAAATCGGACCGTTCCAATAAAGATTAGAACGGTCCCTGTTGCAACGGCAAGCCGGTTGAAACGGCGGGCAGTTGTCAACCATTTGAAACAGCGACACCAATCCACGGCTAGTTGTCGTAAGCCGCTAGCACTGACAAGCAGTGCTCACTTTTCGCGGCAAGGCAGCTGTCTAAACAACGTGCAGCGCATCGCTTACTTCAAGTAAGTCCAGCGAAGCTCCCATTCTTTGGACATGGCAGGCAAGATCAAGCCTTCAACGTTCGGCTTCTTCGCATACGGTCTTGTACGGAAGTAAAGCGGAGAAATCGAAGCGTCGGACATGAGCACTTTTTCAGCGTCAATCATCATTTTGGAACGCTTCGCAAGATCAACCTCTTTATCCGCGCCCTTCACCAGATCGTCATACTGCTTGCTGCTGTACTGCATGTAGTTAAACGATTTATTATCCGAAAGCCACATATCAAGGAACGTCATCGGATCGTTGTAATCCGCACCCCACAGACCGATCAGCGCATCGAAGTTGTATTCCTGCATGTTTTTGACGCGCAGCGCGAACGGCAGCGGTTCTCCGTCAACGTCGATACCCAGGTTTTGTTTCCATTGCGCCTGAATGAATTCGATCGTTTTCTTCGATGTTTCCGTATCGTCGGAAGTCAGCTTGAACTTCGGCAGCGAAGCCATGTTCAGCTCTTTCAAGCCTTCGGCCAGCAATTGCTTTGCTTTGGCAGGATCGTACGGAGGCTGCGTATCGCCGGCCACTTTACGGAATTCCTGCTTGTTGCCGTCAAGAACGGTGCCTGGAACAAGACCCGTCGACGGAATCGAAGTTCCGCCCAGAATGACTTCGTTAAACGTTTTGCGGTCGATCGCCATACCAAGCGCCTGCTTGATTTTCGTATTGGCGAAGGCAGGTACTTTTTTGTTTTGGAACAACACGTAAGCCGTTACGAATTCTTTCTTGAACACGAGATCAGGCTTGCCTTGATACATTTTCGGCTGGTCGCCTTTCAACTCGGTCAAGTCGACCTGATTCGTCTCGTACATATTGAGCGACGTGTTTGGGTCTTTCACCACGTTGACGGTGACTTTGGTCAACTTGATGTTCGCCGCATCCCAATAATTTTCGTTTTTCACCATGACCAGTTGCTGTTCATGATCCCATTTTTCCATCTTGAACGGACCGGCGCCCATAATTTTGTCGGCATCGGCACCGTTTTTATCGCCTTGTTTCTTCACAAAATCAGGATTTTGCGGGAAGAAGAGCGGCATCGCGAGCTGATCCGTGAAGAAAGCTACCGGTCTTTCCAGCGTAATTTCAAGCGTCTTGTCGTCTTTTGCCTTTACGCCGAGAGCCGCTTTTTTCGCTTCCAGCTCCTCCGGCTTTGCTGTATTCAAAGCGGCGCCGCCTTTAATCCAGGCCAGCATCGTCGCATATTTCGCTTTTGTCGCAGGATCCAGCGTCCGCTGATAAGCCCAGACGAAATCGCTCGCTTTGAGCGGCGAACCGTCGGCCCACTTCAATCCGTCACGAAGCGTGATCGTATATACAAGCCCGTCGGCGGAAACTTTCGGAAGCTCTTTGGCAAGCGCAGGCTGCGGCTTTCCGTCGGCATCCAGACGGTACAATCCTTCGTTAACGGCGTTCAAAATCGTGAAAGACGGGTTCGTAGTCGCGATCGAACTGTCTATCGCAGGCGGCTCGGCCGACAAGTTGATCCGCAGCTCTTGCGCCGGCGCTTTTGTATCGCCCGCAGCTCCCCCTGCATCTTTCTTTCCGCTATCCGCGCATCCGGCAGCCACAGCTCCGAGCATGGCCGTTACCGTAGCGTAAACCAGAAGCTTTTGAAACTTCATAAATCCATCCCCTTTGTGAATATGTAATTATATGGTATCTATATATCACGTGAGATTTCATGACATATAGGTAACGCAAATAATCCATCTCTGATATTATAAGATCATGCGCAAAATGTAAATACTCTGAAACCGTTACCAATAAATAATTATACAACCATAGGTCAATAAAATCTAGGAACATATTTTTACAGAAGGGTAATTACTTTTCCATTTTCATCCGATGCCTCCATATTTTTGAACAAAAAGAAAAAGAGCCTATTCCTTAGGCTCCCATTTCCAGATGAAAATTATTCATTTTCCACTATGATTTCTACCATAACTTTTACAGCTTAAACATAAACTTTCCGATTCCGACAAACAGCAGCAATACATAGAAAGCCGTCAGCAGAACGAATCCGAATCTGCTGAGCGTCCTTGCGATTTTTAGCAGATCGACGCGTCCCTTCATCCGGGTCTGGAGATTGCCGAGCAGTCCTGCCGCTACGAGAAACAGCAGCACAATCGTCCAAAGCAGCATTCCCGACCCAAAGATGCTGCGGCTCATGTAAGCGACGGAACCTACTAGGAACAGCGTCGTAATATCCATACTGAGATGCGTTGATTTTCGTTTATCGCGGCTTAAACCATAAGCAATGAACCAGGTGATGAAAAAGGCCACGAAGGGAACGAGCGCAAGCGTCATATAGAGCTTGTTAAGCCAATCAAGCAGCATATTCATGCAATCCCACCGTTTCGTCACAGTAGTTGAGTTCGGCCTCCGGCTTCCGCCCCCGCTTCTATCGCTTTCACCAACCGATAAACCGTTTGATGTGCGGGTACAACCAGTCCTGCCTTTTTCGCTTCCCTCATAATCCCACCCGTGATGTAGTCAATCTCCGTCATTCTTCCGGCCAGCAAATCCTGAAGCATCGACGAACGGTTGCCTGCCGTCTTGCGGCAAACCTCGAGCAGCTGCTCCCATAAGTCGGGATCAAGAGATAGCCCCAGTTTATCGGCCGTTGCCACCGCTTCGTCAACCAGCGTCCGCATCAGCTCCATCGCTTCCGGCCGCTGCAGCAGTTCGCCGTTGTGAACCCGAAGAATGGCGGTCAAAGGGTTTATAGCGGAATTAATAATCAATTTTTGCCAAACTCTGCTAGTGATGTTTTTCGACAAAAATGTATGGAATCCTGCAAGATTTAGCAGTTCCGCCAGTTTTTTTTGCGCTTCGTCCGCCTCACGACTCCCGGCCGGGCGGACCGGACCGATCCAGGTCGTACCGTTCCCGGTATGTATAACCTCATGATCGGATCGTTTCATTGCGCCCTCCGTCGTCACTGCAGCGAAAATCCGCTCCTCAGGCACGAGGCGAGACAGCGCATCGATATGGCCGATGCCGTTCTGCAGGCAGACCACCCAGCTTGCAGGTCCTGTCAGACGCTCGACTTGCTCCACAAATTCCGGGGTGAATGCTGCCTGCTTGACCGCCAAAATAATAAAATGAATGCGTTCTTCACTCTCGCCTGCAATGGAAGCATCCTCCGCCAGCATACGAATGTGCGGCCGCACGATCGTTTCATTCACTTTCGCCGATTCCTCTATACCGCTCCTAAACCGCACGCCGTTTTCCAGCAGCAGTTGCCTCTGAGCCGGTCTTCTAGCGCACAATTCCATCCGAAAGCCGGCCATACCAAGCTTCGCCGCAAACAGCAAGCCTACCGCACCGGCTCCGACGACCGTTAATCGGACTCGTCCCATCCAATCCCCCCATCGTTAATCTCTTTTTCTACCTATCATAGCAGATCCCCATAAACGAACAAACCCCGGATCTCCTGCAATGAGGAAACCGGGGCATTATGTCGTAAATCTATTCAATTCGTTCCAAATTCCCGTTCTCGTCCATTTTAAACCGCGTCTTCGCTTCTTCTTCCTCCTCGGCTAAAAAAGCAAGCTTGCGCGCCCGGTCCATGATTTGGATCAGCGCTTTGTAGTCGTCGTTCACGACGCGGTAGTCCGATGAAACTTCATTGACTTGACTTTTCAGCACATCGTTTTCACTGCGAAGTCTCTCAAGCTCATCCTGCTTATCGTTCAGTTCCTTCTCGAGTTGGCGAATATGGCGCACCATCTCTTGATAGCTTCCTTTCCACTGCCGTAAAAAGCGTATGACTGCATCGATCGATATTTCCTCTACGATTCCGTCACTGCGCATGGAACTTTCGGCTCCAACCGAACCGGATACGCTGCTGGCCACGGAAGCAAACGCAGGCGAATGCTTCTTTTGTTGGCTTCGTTTTTGACGCTGCGCTTTCGCGATTTGAATGGACGCCTCATATTTTTTCCTAACAAAGCTATTCCAGCGGAAACCGCAAGCTGCCGCGGTTCGGCCTATTTTTTCCCCAACCTCCTCGAACGCGGATAGCTGTGTGCTGCCTTCTCGGATATGTCTTAATGTCACCTCCGCCAATATCAAATCGTCTTCCTCGCTCCATGCATCTTGTCTGATTGCAGTCATCGAGCAGTCCTCCCAACCCAAAAGGTATCATCCACATCTATGAATGGTGGTTCGCAAATTATGTGATGCTTTACTTTATCTCTATGCCCATGGTAGAGTTCATAGAATACTTTTCTAGTAATTTGTATTGCCATTTTTTCAGGTCGCCATACATGTTTGGGGGACGAGAAGGAAATGATATGGTGAAGAAAAGCAAATTGACTTAATTTCGTCACGGATTTGACGTTTACACCTGCAGGTGGAAAAGTTATAATGTTGGATAGTAACTTTAGATGTGACCGTAGAAAGGGGGATGCAGGATGGATCGCATGTTTCGAGTTCTAGGCTTTTGGACGCTTGCAATCGGGCTCATGGCGCTGGCCGGTGACTTTATCCCGATGGCATTGATCTTTTTTGCCCAGACGGCGATTTTCGTGCTTTTAGGATACATGAAATTATCCGAACGCGCCTACATATTGATTTTTTGGGGGTACATGATCGTATCGTTTACCGGTTTCACTTACTGGTCTTTCTTCAAGATGTCGGTGTAACCAATCCTCCGGTAACCCAGTGCTTTAAAGTGAACGAACGGCAAAAAAAGAACCGCGATTCCGATCAGGACGGCGGTTCTTTTTTTTGAATCAACACTTTGAACAGTTCGCTCATCTGGTCGCTGAGCAGCAGCTGCCGTATCGCTCTGTTGCGCCTCGCCTCAGGCGAGAACGGATCGCGCGCATCGTGGGACTGCAGCCGCTGCAGCAGTCCGTTTCGAACGAGAAACTGCTTTTGCGTCATCAGCTCCGTTGCTTTCAACCCTCCATTTTCTCCGGCCCGGATCAATGCGCTGAAGTTGACGTGCGCGGTCATATCCTGCTCTCCCGGAAACTGCAGCGGCGTATCCGAAGCCACATGCTTGCGGTAACAAAGCAGCGTGCCGTTCATTCGATGCGGTGCGTAAAGCTCCTCGCCGACGTCCCCATAATCGATCGTAAGCACTGTACCTTGTTCCAGCGCCGCGGCAACCGAACGCATCCAGTCTGTGGCTGCGAGATTCACTTCAAACTGTTGGCCTTCCCGGCAAGGGATGTGCTCCTCGCGGATATAAGCAAGCACCGCTTCGTCCGTAAGCAGACGTTCCGCTTCCGCTAGCTCGTTCTTTTCCTCGTCCCAGTACACGACCTTTTCCATCCATCGGCCATTGCTCACGACGATCCGAAATACCGGGAACGCATCAGGCAGCTCGTTCGACAGAACAAGCGTATTGACCCAAGGCCCCTGGCGATACCATTGATCAGCCGTATAGTACCGCACCTTGCCTGCATGATCGGTAAGCACGGACGATTGCAGCTCGCGATGGTAGCCGCTTGTTTCCACGCTAATATATTCAAGTCGGCCGTACAGCTCCGGCGCCGTTGCCTGGAGCGTATCCAGAAGCTGCACCGCAAGCTTTCCGCTGCCTCCGCCCCATTCCGCGATGCGAACCGTCTCAGCTGCTCTGCCAGTCCAGAAAGGCTCGTTCACGATCCATTCGGCGATCGTGTCGGCAAGCAAGCCGCCGATAGATGCAGCCGTGTAAAAATCGCCGCTTCGGCCAATCTTCTCTTCGCTTCTCATATAGTATCCGAGGGAAGGATGATACAAGCATAATTCCATAAAACGGCGAAACGAAATCGCTTGTTCCGATGCTGCCGCTATTTCTCGTTTGATCGTTTCCATTAAGCTGGAGCTTCCTTGTTGCATCGTTTCGTTCAAGTTCGCCACCTCACACCTTTTTACTACAGACAAACCGAAACCCGCTCGTTATAATAGGATGAGAATTCATATAGAGGAGCGGAAGTCTTGTTTAACCCTAAAGCTATTGCCATCGTCTTGTTGTTATGCTGCGTGCTCCTGCTCGCCGCCGGGTGCACCGATCACAAGCAGCTGAAGCAGGATTTGCTTCAGGCGGCGCAAAAACAAGAGCATATTCAAACGTACCGCTTCAGCGGCCATGCGGATATGAAGCTCGACGCGTCACTCTTCGCGGGTATGCCGCCGTTAACCGCCGCTGTGCTTTCCATGTTCAAGGAAAGTTCAATCGATTATAGCGGCAGCGTGTCGTTATTGGAGCCTCTCCGAATGGAATCGATCTTTAAAGTGACGCCTAAAGGCTCAGGGACGCCCATGGAAATCCCGATCCTTCTTAAAGATAACAAAATGTATGTCCGGTTGCCAATCGTAAATAAGCTAGATGAATATATGCAGGTGCCGCTGGGAGAGCATGCGGATCGGTTGAAACAGACGGGTCACCTTGGCTCGGCCATCGTTACGAAGATGCTCGAGGGGATTAACCCGGATTGGCTTGAACCGGTTCCACAAGAGCAAACCGCTGCAGCCAAAGGAACGGACTCCAAGACCATTACACTGAAGATGACGGGCAAAAATGAACAAGCGGCGACCGCTTATTTCAATGGAATCATCCCCAGCCTGCTCGATGAACTGTTGATGAGCGGTTTAAGCACCGATGCGCAACACGGACAATGGAAAAAGACAACGGAGCGTCTGAAACCGACGGTCCCTTCCTTCATTACCGTGACGATCGATCCTGACGGCTTTATTCGCGAACAGTCGGGAATATTGCATCTTCAATGGGACGGCGCAGCTTCGAGTGAAATCAACTGGAAGCATACGATTAGCGATATAAATGGAACGCCCGTCTTCGCAATGGAAGTGCCGAAGCAAGTGAAACCGATAAGCGAATTTCTTCGAATGCTCGATCGACCCAAAAAATAAGCGTTCCAAAAATACTTTTCACCTCTCGGCAGGCGTGAAAAGTATTTTTTTGGCATTTTTTACGAAAAGTCATGATATTCTTTAGTTGAGAGATTTTGTTTCAAACCGGAGGAGGACAAGCAGGAATGAAGCGGAAATGGACTGTGCTTCTGATGATATGGTTATGCTTCGTTTCGGCATTTCCCAGGTCAACGGTTTGGGCGGAAACGACGGAGGCAAACCGGGACATCCTGCAGAAAGGGTTGACCGTCTATGAAATCGACAGAGAGCTTGGGCGCATCTCCGAACGGCAAGCGACGCTGACGGCGCAGCTGAAGGACACGGAGCAAAAGCTGCAAGCGGCGCGCAGCGCTTCCGCCGAAGCCAGACAGCATGCGGCCAAAGTAATACGTGCTTACTATCAGGGAGACCGGGATTCGCTGTGGACGATCGTCTTCAGCATTCGCTCATTATCCGACGCGTTGTCCGTGCTGGAGTATTTGCAGATGATTCTGCATACGGACCGGCAGGCTTTAAGTCGTCACGAAACGGCATGGAAACAGCTGACGGCGCTGCAAGCGGAGCAAACGCAAGCGCAAACGGCGCTGACGCAAACGAAAGACCGGTATACAAACGAACGAGCCCGCTTGGTCACCCTACAAAAGGAAGTGGACGAGATGCTGGCGAAAAATAAGGAAGCCGTCAAAGTACAGCAGCAAATAACCGATCTAAACCGGCTGTGGCAGGATAAAGGCGTACCGCTGTTCAAAACGTATTTTCAAGCTTTGGCGAAGGCCATGAATGACTTGCCCGAGATCATGACTGCCGGAAGCCCCGGATCCGGCGGAAAAACCTCTAACTTGATTATGAACGGCTTCAACTATACGTTTCAGATGACCGACCAGGAGCTGAACGCCTTCTTGCAAAAGAAGAATGAAATCTTCCGCAATATGACATTTCGTTTTACGGAAGATGCCGTTATCGCTTCCGGCAAGCAGGACGATATTGCGCTGACGATCAAAGGCCGCTACGAGATGGCTTCCAAAGACAACGGCAAATCGAAATCATTCATTCGTTATTCGATCCAAGAACTGCTGTTCAACGGCTATGCGCTGCCTGCCACAACGGTAGAGGAATTGCAAAAAAATTTCGATCTCGGCATTTATCCGCAAAATATCGCATCTTTCCTCCAAATAACGGGCCTCAAGCTGGAAGAAGGCAAGTTAAGCATCTTCATAAAGCTGGCGTTGTGACGAAAGTTGCAGCAGCCGGCTTTTTTCCGGATAATAGAGCTAAAACAAGGAGCGTGAAGCCGATAATGGACTATATCCGCAAATGGGCGCTCGCCATGGACTTGCCCGAAGGCAAGCGGGCCGGTTATTATGCACAAATCGTGAAAGCGTTGGCCGGGAAAGCCTCGCTGTTCGACCGGGAGAAAGAACTGCTTATTTTCTCGTCGGAAGCGGAGCGAAACGAAGCCGTTCCCGTCATGGAGCAGTACGCGATCCCGTGGGAAGAGATGCCGCTGCTGCTGCTGCCTGCGCCGGTGACGCTGTATCGAACGTTCAGCGATTTCGGCTTTACGAGCCGGTTGGAGAACGTATACGTATACGCGGATCTCGTCAGCCTGTTTTACCTGGAAGGCGCTGCAGCGATGAGCGAATCTTTCCGGTCCGCAGAGCCGGACGCCGCTCTGGCGCAGCTGGAGGAACATCTGCTGGCCGCAAGCCAGGCTGATGCCGATCAGGTGCTTTATGCCATAGAAACGCAGAATCAACCATTGGCGGAAAGGATCGCAAAAGCTTACGGCAGTTCGGTTCGCTGGGCAACGTAATTCGATATACATCAAACAACGCATTGGCCGGATGACGAATGGAGCGTCGCGGCCGATGCGTTGTTTTGTTGTCCTTTACCTATTTTAGAGCAAATCTGCAGCCAATTGGGCGAGATGGGAACGTTCGCCGCGTTCCAGCATGATGTGTCCGCTGATGTTTTGCTCCTTAAACCGCTCTACCACATAGGTGAGGCCGTTGCTCGATGCGTCCAGATAAGGATGGTCGATTTGCTCCGGGTCGCCCAGCAGAACAATTTTACTGCCTTCTCCTACGCGGGAAACGATCGTCTTCACTTCATGCTTCGATAAGTTTTGCGCCTCGTCGATGATGATGAACTGCCCCGGGATCGACCGCCCGCGTATATACGTGAGCGCCTCGACCTGGATGCTGCCAAGCCCATGCAATATTTTATCGATATCTCCGGGCTTCTTCGTGTCGAACAAAAATTCCAAATTATCATAAATCGGTTGCATCCAAGGCCGTAGCTTTTCCTCTTTCTCCCCGGGCAAATACCCGATATCTTTGCCCATCGGCACAACGGGCCGGGCGATCAGCAGCTTCTTGTATTTCCGCTCATCCTCCACCTTCATCAGACCGGCCGCAAGCGTCAGCAGCGTTTTCCCCGTTCCCGCTTTCCCCGTCAGCGTCACAAGCGGAATATCGTCGTTCAACAGCAGCTCGAGCGCCATTCGCTGCTGCGCGTTGCGTGCCGCAATGCCCCAGATTGGATCGTTGCTAAGGTAGAGCGGCTCCAACTTCTTGCCTTCCGCGTTCACTTTCAGCAGCGCCGATTTGCTCGTACCCATTTCGTCTTTCAAAATGACAAACTCGTGCGGATGGAGCGGATAACCGAGATTTAGCGATTGGACGCCTAAAAATCGATATGTGTAAAATTCGTCGATCACCGAAGGATGCACGTGTATCGTCATATGGCCGGAGTAGATTTCGTCAGCCATGCTTACGATTCGGTCCGACAAATAGTCTTGCGCGGTGATCCCCAGCACATCCGCTTTGATGCGAACAAGTACATCTTTGCTGACCAGGATGACAGGTCTCGGCGATTCTTTGTCTTTTTCTTCCAAATGATAATTGAGCGCTACCGCCAATATGCGGTTGTCGTTCGTCGCGTCAGCGAACACTTCCTGCAGTTTGGCGAAGCTCCGATGGTTCAATTCCACCTTCAGGGATCCGCCGCCTGGCAGTTCAATGCCCTCAAACAATCTGCCTTCGCTGCGCAGTCCGTCAAGCATGCGGGAGATGTGGCGCGCATTGCGCCCAAGTTCATCCGCGTTGCGCTTCTTCGCATCCATTTCTTCGAGCACAACGGCCGGAATGATCACTTCGTTATCCTCAAAAGCAAATATGGCATTTGGATCCTGCAATAACACATTAGTATCCAGCACATAAATTTTTTTCATTTGAGTTCCCTCCCAGGCTTGGTGTTTGGCTCTAGACATACATAGGAACCGGTTTGCGCGGACAAACTAACCAAAACTGATACTGCAAATGAAAGGATGATGAATTTATGCGGATGTTTGTCGGCATTTTCTTGATGTTGTCCGTCGTTATGGCAGGTTGTACCCAATCACCAAAAAATGGAGCTTCTCCCCTTCAGACAGCTGATCAAAATCGACAAGTGAAAGTAAATCAAACGGCTCCTCAAAAGAAACAAATTCAAGACCCGCGCGCCGTTGCCGATCGATTGGAGCAAATCGCAACGAGCATCCCGAATGTGGAAAGCGCCAACTGCGTCGTTTTCGGCAATACGGCGGTCGTCGGAATCAATGTGCCGCCTGGCATGGATCGGGCCAAAGTAGGTACAATCAAGCTGTCAGTCGCCGAAGCGCTGAAGAAAGATCCTTACGGTGTGGATGCGTTGGTAACTGCGGATATGGATTTGGCCGAACGATTGAGAAGTATTCGAACGAATATGCAGAACGGCCGTCCGGTACACGGATTAGCGGAGGAAATGGCAGCGATTATCGGAAGAATTGTCCCTCAAATGCCGAGAGATATCCAGACGCCGCCGCAAGGGAATCAACCGCAACATGCAGCCCCGAACAAGCCTGTCAACAATCCGTAACCATTCCATTGTGCAAAAAAAGCCTAGAACGAAATTTTCTAGGCTTTTTTCATGGCAGTGAACACCTGCGTGTCCAGCTTTTCAGCCGCACGCTTGTCGTATGTTTTCTCGTATTCGGGAGCGACGGATATGCGCGAACCATAGAACATGGCGTCGCGAACCGCCGAAATTTCAATGTCGAAGCAGGCCAATTTGAACGGAACTCCTTCAAGCGCATCGATTACCAGCCGGGCATGGCCATTTATCGCATGCACGGACCCGGCGCCGATCGTAGTCAAGGTGACATTCGGGTTTTGCTTTATATTCGCTACAATACGTGAGCGCTGATCCACTGAAAAACGTACGGTATTCACATCTTTGGCGTATACCCAAGAGATCGCATTCATGGCAGGCGCACCGGTCTCGTGATCGATTGTGCTCAGCAAAGCAAACGCCTCATTTTGCAATAGTTCGTACTGCTGCTCCGATAGAGCTGTGACTAATTCGGCCATGGATTCCCCTCCTGCAAACATGGTGAAACAATTTCATTATAGCATAGGAATAGTTTTGCAACCACAAACAGATATCATGGACACTCCCTTCAAACCTTGATAACTTATTTTATCAAAGGGAGACGGGTTATATGTCACTCATTGTATTTCGGGTTCGAATTTATATCGGACAACAATTGCTCGGCGGACTCGCGGTCGAACATTTGCAGCTTCCTCTGCTCTCCGCTGCCGTATTTAATCCGATACATCGTCTCGTCCGACGTAACCGAAAACTCGTCCAGCTTATGATCTTCACGCAAGATGTCCTCAAAAAATTGCTTTGTTTCTTGTGCCGCTTGATCATCCGGTCTGGCTTCGGCTACAATCCGGATTTGAAGCCAATTGAACAGCGCATCCTGCAAATTCATAGGCTCCCGTCCTCTCTCAACAAAATGACGTGCAGTCCTTGCCCGAACCAATTGCGCATCGCCTGGATCCAAGGCTGTATGTCCGGTTCCGCGTTCACAGCGGCCATCAGTTGCTCCGCTTCAGCCGGAGCGATCAGCCGGTGCAAATAAGCTTCCGCACAATGGGACAACGGCCACAGCGGCTCGGAACCCGCCGCACGGTCTGTAAGCGCATCCGCCGCTGCAAGACGAATACCCCCTCCCTGCTCCAACGCAAACGGCAGCTCGGCCACGCCGCAGGCATCCGCCGCTTCGTCGTCCAGCAATAGCGCCGCTTTAAATAGAAGCAGCAAACGGGGATGTACCGCCTGAACGGCACGCAGTAAACGCTCCTTGTGCTCTTCCGGCTCGAGCAGCAGCCTTTCGGAATGGAGCTCGGCCTCCGTCCCGTCCCACCGCACTGGAACTAGCCATAGGTTCGCCAAACCAATTGCCCCTTCCGCGTTCGAATGTTATTTCTTGGCCGACCGTTCCTGAAAAAAGTAACGAATGCGCACCATCAGCATCAACACCACAGCAACGGTAAGCGATGGGACGATCGGTAGCCCTGCAATCTGAAAAAACAACAGCATGAGCGACCCAAACGCCAGCAGCAAATAGATGACGGCATTTTTCAATACCGGCAGTTTCCGCGTTCGGAATACTTTATTGTACACATATGTAATTAAAATAAAAATTAAAACGAATGTAATCCAAGGGTGCTCTCCAAACCATTCCGTCAATCGTCTCACCTCCGAAAGGCATCATACCTTTATTGTAATGCCCGCAAGCTGCAAAGAAAAGCTCTGAGCACTCAGAGCTTTTCCCGCATTCCTTCGCGTTACGCGCCGGCTTCTGCCATCTTGCGATGCTTCTCCGCACGTTCCCGTTCGCTTTTATTCAAAATCTTTTTACGCAGCCGGATCGACTTTGGCGTAATTTCGCAGTATTCGTCGTCGTTCAAGTACTCCAATGCCTGCTCCAGGGAGTACAAACGCGGCGTCTTCATCTTCACCGTGTCTTCTTTCGTTGCGGAACGGACGTTCGTCAACTGTTTCTCTTTGCAGATATTGACGATAATGTCGTTATCCCGGGTATGCTCTCCGACGATCATGCCTTCGTAAATTTCGGTTCCCGGCTCGACGAACAGCGTTCCCCGGTCTTCAACGGACAAAATGCCGTACAAGGTCGAATTGCCCGTTTCGCTCGATACGAGAACGCCTTCGTGACGTCCGCCAACGCCGCTGCCGGCATATGGGCCGTAGCTGTCGAAAGCGTGATTCAGAATACCGTATCCCCGCGTCAGCGTCAGGAAGTACGTGCGGTATCCGATCAAGCCGCGGGCCGGAATCAGGAACTCCAGACGCACGTTGCCGCTGCCGTTGTTGATCATATTGACCATTTCGGCTTTGCGGGTACCAAGGCTCTCCATGACCGAACCCATGCTTTCTTCCGGCACGTCGATGATCAGGCGCTCGATCGGCTCCATCTTTTGGCCGTCGATCTCTTTGATGATCACTTCCGGCTTCGATACTTGCAGTTCAAAGCCTTCGCGGCGCATATTCTCGATCAGAATGCCGAGGTGGAGCTCTCCGCGTCCCGATACGATGAAAGCATCCGGGCTATCCGTCTCGTCCACGCGAAGACTTACGTCGGTTTCGAGCTCTTTCATCAGGCGCTCGCGAAGCTTGCGGGACGTTACCCATTTCCCTTCACGGCCCGCAAATGGGCTGTTATTGACAAGGAACGTCATCTGCAGCGTCGGCTCATCGATCTTGAGCACCGGCAATGCCTCTGGACGGGCAGGATCGGCAAGCGTCTCGCCGATATTGATATCCTTGATGCCGGCAATGGCAACGATGTCACCGGCTCCGGCTTCTTCGATCTCCAGACGCTTCAGTCCTTGGAAACCGAACAGTTTTTCCACACGGGCTTGCTTTACTTGACCTTCCCGGTTAATGACGGCGATCGCTTGACCTTGACGCACAACGCCGCGGTTGACCCGTCCGATAGCGATACGCCCGAGATATTCGTTGTAATCCATCAGCGTGACGAGAAATTGCAGCGGTTCTTCCACACTTTCCGTCGGATGCGGAATTTGGGATACGATCGTATCGTACAGCGCCTGCATGTTATCGTCCTGCTGTTCCGGCACCAAACTGGACGTCCCCATTAACCCCGAAGCATACACGACAGGGAAATCCAACTGTTCGTCGTTCGCGCCAAGTTCGATGAACAAGTCAAGCACTTCATCGATGACCTCGGCCGGACGCGCGTTCGGACGGTCGATCTTGTTAACGACGACGACCGGAGTCAAGTTCTGCTCCAGCGCCTTGCGCAGCACGAATTTCGTCTGCGGCATCGTGCCTTCGAATGCATCGACGACAAGCAGCACGCCGTCGACCATCTTCATGATCCGTTCCACTTCGCCGCCGAAATCGGCGTGGCCCGGAGTATCCACGATATTAATAAGATAATCTTTGTATTTGATTGCCGTATTTTTTGCCAAAATGGTAATGCCGCGCTCGCGCTCCAAATCGTTGGAGTCCATCGCTCTCTCCTGAACCGCCTCGTGCTCGCGGAACGTACCGGATTGCTGAAGCAGCTTGTCAACGAGCGTCGTTTTTCCGTGGTCAACGTGTGCGATGATGGCAATATTGCGAATCTTGTCTCTGGAATGCATTTGTCCCAAAACCCTCTCTTTGAAAATAACTTGGTATCCGCATGCTGTCATTGAATGAATGAAGCGGAAGCCCGTTCACAAAAGAAGCGTCGGACGTAAGCGCCGACGCTACAATTCACACTTCATTATACGGAGTTTCACTATAAAACGCAAGAAACTGACAATATTTTTAACATTGCGTCAACAAAACCGGCTTTTTACGAATGCTTCGGCTTCGGTTTAAACACAAATTGCTTCAGCAATCCGGCACCGATCACGAGCACCGTGGTTACGACCGGAACGATATAATGCGGCACTCCGTGCAGAATCGCTTCCGATACTTTCGTATCCGCAAGAAACATTTCGCCGGAAGTATAACCGAGAATACCCGCTCCGATGTAGACGAGGATCGGGAATTTCTTCAGCAAATTTACGACCAGATTGCTTCCCCAAATGATGATCGGGATGCTAAGCCCGATCCCGAGAATGATGACGCCGATCTCGCCCTCCGCTTTAGCCGCGATCGCCAGGACATTATCGAGACTCATTACGAAATCGGCGACGATGATCGTCCAGATCGCTTTGCCAAGGGTGGACGCTTCTCTTACATCGGCATGCCCGTCGTCGTCAATCAGCAGCTTGATTGCGATCCAGAGCAGCAGCAAGGACCCTGCGGATTGAATGTACGGAATATCCAGTATGTAAACGGCGATAATCGTAAGCACGACGCGCAGACCGATCGCTCCGAACGCTCCCCACCATATCGCCTGCTTTCTTTGACTTACAGGCAAGTTCCGGCTGGCAAGCGCAATCACGACAGCGTTGTCGCCGCTTAACACGATATTAATAAGCATGATTTCCAAAAAAAGTACAAACCAATCCCACATCGACATGACCCTCCTGATATAGTAGACACAAAATTAAAATAACGAAGCAAACGGGTCGCTTGTTTTGTTACGATCGTTTCCGATCCAGACCGTTTCCGTACGGCGAACGGCTTCATCCAGTTCGGACTCCAGCCAAGGCATGCTTCGTTCGATACTTTCAACCACATTCACATTCGGATTGGTGCTCGGACTCGGCGGAAGAAATAATGTGCAGCAATCTTCATACGGCAATATCGACAACGTATACGTATCAATCGATTCGGCGATCCGAATAATCGATTGTTTATCCATGCAAACAAGCGGCCGAATCAGCGGCATTTGTACCACTTGACCGATGGCGTTCATGCTTCCCAGCGTCTGGCTGGCCACTTGCCCCAAGCTTTCGCCCGTGACGATAGCGCCGGCCTCCGCCGTTACCGCCAGCTTCCCGGCGATCCGCATCATCGCTCGGCGCAGCAGTGTGATGAGCAAATTTTTATTGTACACCTGATGAATTTTGGTCTGGACGTCGGTGAAAGGCACCATATGAAGCTTGATGGATCCCGTATAAGCGCTTAACTTGTCAGCTAAATCTTTCACTTTTTGCTGCGATCGCTCGCTCGTGAACGGATAGCTGTGAAAATGCACCGCTTCCAGCCGCAATCCTTGCCGCATCGCCAAATACCCGGCAACGGGGCTATCGATCCCACCCGACAGCATGAGCATCGCTTTCCCGTTCGAACCGACCGGGAAGCCGCCCGCTCCTTCTTCACGCGTACAGTAGATCAGCGCTTCTTCTTCACGCAGCTCGACCTTAAGTTCCACTTCCGGCTGCCGAACGTCGACCTTCAGATCGGGAAACGCCCGCAGCACATGACCTCCCACGCGACGATTCATCTCTTGAGAATCGATCGGAAAGTTTTTATTGGCTCTTCGTACATTCACTTTAAACGTATTCGGTACATCGGGCAATGTCTGCATTACTTGTAAAGCCATCCGCTCGATCGTCTCTGGCTCCAGCGCGGAAGTATACACGGGACTGAACGACGTAATGCCGAACACTTTGCGAAGCGGCGCCTTCAACGCCTCCACATCCGCTCCGCCCGTCAACAGGACGATACGCCCGAACTCCTTGCGGTAAGCGATGGAAGGGAACGGACGAAGCACCCGCTTGACTTGCTCCATCACTTGTTTTTCGAACCGATGCCGATTGCGACCTTTTAGCGTCAGCTCACCTAATCGAAGAACGATCCGATCCGGAATCATAAGCTACCTCCTTCCGCGTACCGATGCCGAAGGCTTGAGCCGTGTGACCGTTTCCTTCAGCATGAGGCAAAAATAATCCACGTCATCCAGCGTTTGCATTAGCGAATAGCTAAGCCGGATGCCGCTTACCGCTCTCTCTCTTGAACAGCCCATGGCGGTCAATACCCGGCTTGGCTTTTCCGCACCGGACGAACAGGCGGATCGTGTAGACACGTAAATGCCTTGCTGTTCTAAAGCATGTACGAGAACTTCCGACTTCATACCCGGGTAGGAAAAATGGACAATGTGCGGTGCCATTGTTTCTTTATCGGGAGATCCGTTCAGCACCAGCTCCGGCATTTGCGAGATGCACTCCGTTAGTTTGCTGCGCATCGCTGCCGTCTGCTCGGCAAACGCTGCCTGCTCTTCCATCGCGAGCCGCACGGCTTTAGCCATGCCGACAATGGCAGGCACATTCTCCGTTCCTGAGCGCAAACCGTTCTCCTGCCCTCCTCCAAGCAGGAGCGGCGATAATTCCACGCCATTGCGGCAGTACAGAAAACCGATCCCTTTCGGTCCGCGCAGCTTGTGCGCCGCACATGTCATCAAATCGATCCCGAGGTCACCGGGGAAAAACGGCAGCTTGCCGATCGCCTGCACCGCATCGACATGAAACAATGCTGCCGGACTGTGCTCCCGCAGCATGCGGGCGATGTCGGCAATCGGCTGGATGCGGCCGGTTTCATTGTTTACATGCATGATGCTGACGAGCGTCGTATCGGCCGTCAAAGCGTCCTTGAGCGCGTCAAGCTCCACTTGCCCGGTCGAGTCGACCGGAAGAAATGTGACATGGAACCCTTCCTTCGCGAGCTGCCGAAACGTTTCGTAAACGGAAGCATGCTCGATCTCCGAAGTGATCAGCCGCATGCCTCTGCCACGATAGCGATAAGCTGCGCCGCGTATCGCCAAATTGTTGCTCTCGGTTCCTCCGGAAGTAAACCGGATTTCTTCCGGTGCGCAGCGTAAGCCGGCCGCAATCGTCTCCCTGGCCCGACGCACCAGTTGTTCCGCCTGAACGCCGAGCTTGTGCAACGACGACGGGTTGCCGAAATACGTTCTCATCACTTCGGCCATCGTATCGATTACTTCTTCATACATTGGCGTCGTCGCCGCATTATCCAAATACAGTGCCCGCATGCTGCCTCCGTCCCGACAAAAACAAGACCAATCCCTCATGTTCTCCACCGGAGCTTTCAAGGGTTGGTCTCGCGTCCGTCATCATGCCTCATAATGATTCTTAAGCTGCATTACTTTACGAACATATTGCTGAGTCTCTGCCGGAAGCAAATGCAGCTTAGCCTCCAAGTCCAGATCATCTTTAATCCCGAGCTTGTCCAATCGGCCGGATCCGGCATTATACGCGGCAAGCGCGGTACCAGGATTCCCGTTATATTTCATCAGCAGGCCGGACAAATATTTCGTCCCGCCTTCGATATTTTGCTGCGGATCGAAAGGATCAACGACGCCCATCGCTTGCCCGGTACCATCCATCAGTTGCATTAGCCCCTTGGCCCCTGATCGCGATACGGCTTGCGGATTAAAGGAAGATTCCGTATTAATGACCGCCTTGACGAGAGCAGGCTCTATGCCGAACTTACGGCTTGCTGCCTGAATAACGTTTTCGAATGCGGTCGGCTTGTTTACGGTGTCGTCGCTTTGCAGATAACGGTTCCATGAAGCCGGTGCCACACGGCTCGCCAGCATCGCAGCCGCCGCGAGCGTATCCTTGCTCGGCCGCTGTTCAGCCCGTACGTTCGCCGTATCGGCCTGCGTGTCTTGCTGACCAGCGAGCAAGCTGTTCAACAGCCCGGAAAAATCGCTTTCAGCATCCGATTTCGCCGCTGCTCCGCTGGAGGTCAGCAAACTCGATTTGTTCCATATTTGCAGCTGCAGCAGCTCTTTGATCGTGTGTGGATCCATTCCCATCTCGAAGCCGGCTCTCCTTCAATTGATTGCATTTTTCTTCTTATCTATTTATTGTACACTGTTTTCCTTTGATCAGCTAGCCCAAAATAGCATAAATCGACAAAAAAAGCAGACCGCAAAGGTCTGCTCCAATGAAGACGGGCTACGCATACAGCGGAACAAGAAACAAATACCCAGCCAGCGAAATGAGCCCGATCGCCACCGACCATGCTCCCAGTGCACGGAATCCGAGTATATAGGCGAAAAATCCAAACAACGCCGAAGTTGTACCCAGCAAGGCCGGGTATATAAACAGCGATGCAATGGAGAGCAGTAAAGCCGTATATCCGAGCCAGCGGAACGATTGCGCGCCCTCGGCCGGACCCGTGTCGGCATTTGTTTCTTCCACGTTATCCGAAAACTGTCTTGTTTCCGGACGGTAAGCCGCTGCAGGTGCGATTTCGGCCGCATATTCCTCCTCGTATCCCGATCCGCCCGATTCTTTCGCGATCTGATCTTTCTTAAACCGTTCTTGCGACCTGGCGTCCAATGAGTTGCGCTGTATGCGATCCTCTTTGTTGTCGTTCATTTGGCCACCTTCTCTCCTCGAATTCGCGAGCTTGAATCAGCTTTACGATTTCTTCGGCTCGAAGGTGTGACAACAGGTGCTTCTTACATTAGCTGCCTCATCCTGATGATCTTCAAAATCTTTTGCAAATTCCGTATCATATCCCACATTGGCATGCTTGTCGACCTCGATCATAATCGTGTCGGCGTTACAGTTATTGCCTTGCGCCCAATATTCGCAGTTGGCAACGCTGCATTTGACTACTGGCATCGTAATCACCCCTATCTCAGCTTACCCGTTCTGAAATGGGGATATACTTGCTAGCCGTCTTCTTTCAGCATGTTATATAGCACCAGATACATCGCATGCGACCAGAGCAGCGGCAAAGCCGGTGTCCCCCATCGCCCGACCCATTCGTCGTAACGTTCTCGAGAGGCAAGCGCATCCGGCACTTGTTCCGGCAATCGGCCCAGTCTATCCGCTTTCGATACGATCCATGATAACGCTCGTTCGGCTTTGTCTTTGTTGCCGATGCGCAGTTGAATCCATCCGTACCAGGCCGTGAGCAGCAGCCATTCGCCACCCCCGTAGTAGGAATCGTCCGCATAACGGCGAATACCGCCTTGATCCGTGCGCAGCTCTCGTTCTATTTTGCGAAGCGTCGTCCGAAACGCAGGGTGATCGGCCGTTACAACGCGAAACGGCTCACAAAGCCAAAACAGGCTTGCATCTACGCCCGGGTGGCCGATTTCAAAGCGCAGCCCCGACTCGACTTGAATGGGCGTGACATATTTGACGAAGTGACCGTCGGGATGAACCGCGTTCTCCAAAATAAATGCTTGTATATCACGGCAAACCTCCTCGAGCGCTTCGTTTTCCTCCAGCTCGGCAATATGCCTCAGCCCTCCATATATACACGCTAACGTAGAAGAATGTACATGGTCGGCGTTCTCTTCCCAGCAATCGAAGTTCGGCATACGCCAAAACGTGCGCAAATAATCGCAAGTCACTTCCACGCTAGTGCGGTAAATTTGCGGAATGTGCGTTTGTCCTGTCCGCTTCAAATGCTCCGCAAGCCCCCAAAGCCATGCACCGTAACCGTCCAGCTGAAAATGGCCCCAATCCGAACCGGTATCGTCTCTGCCGTCCAAATGATAACGGGTATGTAACATTTCTTGGCGTTGCGGTTGCTCCCCGCGCTTCTTCTTTTCGATCAGCTCCCGGATATATCCGGCTTTCGTCTCGAGAATGCGGCGCACCCAATCGTAAAACAGCTCCGCACTGTTCGTCTCGCCTGCGCAGTCCATGCCGAATGCAATGAAACTGCCGTCCCGAAGCCAGCTGAATCCATAGTGCGAAAATAACGGGGAGGCCACATATCCGCCGCTTGAATGCTGGTTCCATGCAATCAGTTTTTTGCTCGCTTCCGCCAGGTCGCCTGCAAGGATTGAGGCACGATTCATCAGATTCCCCCTAAACAAAAAGAGATGCTTGTCTGTTAGCACCTCTTTCCTTCATATTATTTCAAGCAGGCTTTCCGTTATACTTTTTCGCCCTGCATTCTTTTTTGGGTAATATAGTCAGTCTCATAGTAAGACAAGTCTTCACGCAGCGCTTCAAATAATTTCGACAGTTCAATCGTCAGGTCGCGTACGACGCGAACCGGTTTTTTCCGGAAGCGAATCGCATCCTGCCCTGTATAAGCGTAGCGTCCGTCTTCGGAGTAGCATTCGTTTTTCGGATAAAAGAAACTGTTCACGCAGTTATGGTATACCTCGTATAATACTTTCTCGGAATAATCCACGTTGAAATTCGGACGGCGAAGCGCAACACCGAGCTTCTCGTAAGCTACTTCGCAAAATACAAGCAAATGTCTGGTATCGGTCAAAAAGCCCTTATAGAACTCTTCCATTGCCTCATCGTTATCCGTATTAAGCTGCTGCAAAGCATGACCGTTCAGGAACGTTTCCATTTTACCGATGGCTTCGCTCAACTTTGTTCTCGTTGTTTCGCAAACATTTTTCACATTAAATACTGCCATTTGGGCTAGACCTCCTTAAACTTTGAAACAAAACAATAAGTGATAATCATTCAACTGCAGTTCCTATCAACATCGTACCACAAAACCAACATAAAAGTAATATACAAAAACCTATCGCCGCTCGTTTATCGATTGTCATTCGTAAGCAAAACGTGTAATTATTCCCTTGCCGCTAGGAAAGACAGGTTCATGGGAAATCTAACGATACATTGATGATCTTAGGAGGCAGCAGCCATGTGGAAATATGTGCTTTCATTTGTGTTTTTGGTCGTTGGAGCGGCGCTGATTTTCCCCCGCGGCGAAGAACGCGTAAAACCCGAATCCATCAGTCCTGCCGTCGAACTGCAAATGAAACAATCGGCCTTGGAGCAGGATGTCGCAAGAACCGATGAGTTGTGCCGCACGCAATGCAGTTATGAAATTGGCCGAGCCGCGAACGATGTAAAGTCGGAACCGGCGGATAAAATCAGCCAGCGGCTGCAGACGCTACAAAAGGAACATCCGCATATGGAAAAGCTCACATGGACCAAGTCCGGCGAGCCGCGCGATAAGGGCGTTTCGGCAGGAACGCTGAAACCGGAAGTGCAGAGCGCGCTATCCGCATCGCTGGACGAAGCCAAACGTTTGGCGGATCAGGGAAAACCGTATCAATCCCAACCTTTACAAACCGGCGCAGGAACCTACTTCGTTATCGGCGTGCCTTCCGGTGACGGATCAACCGGTATTATCGGCGCAGTACGGCAGCAAATTTTGCAGCAGGTTGCCGATCATCAGAAGAAAAATTTGCGTATCGTCACCTATCCGAGCGAAGGGCGCTATAAAATCGAATCGGTCGATTCCCGGACGCTCCAGGATGTTCATGTCGATCATCCGGAAGACAATGAAGGCACAAGCCATTATCACATGAATCAAGTCGTCGTCAAGTTCAAAAAAGAACCGTCCGCCAGCGATCTGTCCCGCATCCAAAAAGAGATCGGCGGCGCTCATGTGCAAAAACTCGGCTACACCTACGTATTCGAATCAAGCGGGATGGAAGCGAAGCAGTTGATGAACTATTTCAAGAAGTGGAACATCGAGTATGCCGAGCCTCACTTCTTGTATTTAACGAACCAAACGGACGAAGCGGCGCCATCCACTCCGCCAAATTCAAAATCGGTGTTGACCCCGAACGATTCGCTGTACCGCCGATATCAGTGGAACTTGCCGCTCATCGAGACGGAAGCCGGCTGGAACGTAACGAAGGGCTCGGAGGATGTTGTCGTAGCGGTCGTTGATACGGGCGTCGATCTGAACCATTCCGATTTGAAAGATCAACTCATAAGCGGGTATAACGTGGTTAACCCGGATTCCCAGCCGCTCGACGACGTAGGTCATGGAACGCATGTAGCCGGCGTCATCGGCGCGCTGGTGAACAACAACCTGGGCGTAGCGGGCATGAGCTGGTATAACCGGATCATGCCGATCAAAGTGCTCGATCAAAGCGGCGCAGGAAGTACGTATGCCGTCGCGCAAGGCATTATCTGGGCGACCGATCATGGCGCCAAAGTCATCAATATGAGCTTGGGCAACTATGCGGATGCGCAGTTCCTGCACGATGCGATCAAATATGCCTATGATCACGATGTCGTTCTGATCGCAGCCAGCGGCAACGACAATACGGAAAGACCCGGTTATCCGGCAGCTTATCCGGAAGTGTTCGCGGTTGCTGCTGCCGATTCGAACAAAGCCAAAGCTTCATTTTCCAACTACGGCGATTATATTGATGTCGCCGCACCAGGAGTAAGCATTGCGAGCACGTATCCGCATAACCAATTCGCGGCGCTGTCCGGTACTTCCATGGCCAGCCCGCATGTAACGGCACTCGCAGCGCTGATTCGTTCGGCGAATCCGAGCCTGAAAAACACGGAAGTGATGCAAATCATGCGCGATACCGCTATGGACATCGGCCCATCCGGCAAAGACAAATATTTCGGCTACGGCCTGATCGATGTTGTAGCCGCATTGAAAGCGGCCGGCGGTAATGCCGGGACTGCGACACAGGAAGACAATGCCGCGCGCAATCAACCGATTGATGAAGGGTTCGGCTGGAATCGTTTCTGGAATCAGTTCTTCGGTAGATGACCAAGTTTATGCACAGCAAAAAACCGCCCTTGAGGCGGTTTTTTTACATGTCTATGAAGCAGCTATTGCGGATAATGTCAACTTACATCGGCGGAAGTCTGCTGTAACAGTTGCAATTCGTCGACAACTGACAATTAGCAAAGCACAATGTAAGTTGCTTTCGTCGACAACTGACGTCAGTCGAGTCTGACGTAGTTGCGACATGGCTCAAAAGAAAGTTTGCCGTAAGCCGGGTTCTGTGCTTCCAGTGGTCGTAACGGGTGCCACCCTCCCACCGTTGAAGCGACAATCATCTATCTAGGCCAGACATTGCTGCCTGGCTCAAGCGACCAACCCGAACGCGCCTCGGGCAAAGGCTGACTCCCGTTGCAACTGTTACACCAGCAAAGCCGGTGTCCGTTGTCAACAATAGAAGACGTGCGTTCCTCTAGGTCTTGCTCCAAATGGGGTTTACCAGGACCGATGTCACCATCGCTCCTCGTGGTCTCTTACACCACGGTTCCACCCTTACCTGATCCGCGCAATTGCTTGCGCGGCCATCGGCGGTCCATTTCTGTGGCACTAGCCTTCAGCTCGCGCTGACTGGACGTTATCCAGCATTCTGCCCTATGGAGCCCGGACTTTCCTCTCGTGGCCAAGCCACCAGCGATTGTCTGTCAAACTTTCTTCTGCAATAGATGCATTTGCTAGTATACAAGGAATCGGGCAAAAAAACAACTGGTGCTTTTACACAAACCGAAACGGCTCCGTATTCAGCTCCGAAGGCACGACAGCCGTTGCCCACTTTCGCTCGGCCAGCTTCCGCTGCAAATATGCCGCGACGCCTTGCTTCATAATTTTTTCCACGTTATGCCCCGGATCGATTAACGCAATGCCCGCGGCTAACGCGTCATGCGCCGTATGATAATCGATGTCACCGGTAATGAGTACATCGACTCCTTTGAACAGCGCATGCTTCATGTACCGGCTGCCGGAACCGCCTAATACCGCGGCTTTGCGCACTATTCGATCGGGATCACCGACCACCCTCAGCATCGGTACGTCAAACGCCTGCTTCACCTGCTCGCAAAGCTCCCCAAGCGTTAGCGGCTTCGGTAGCTTACCGGAGCGGCCAAGCCCGAACGTTCTTGTTTTCAAATCAAGCAAATATAAATCATAAGCGACTTCTTCGTAAGGATGAGCCTTTAGCATTGCTTGCACGACGCGTCGCTCAACGCTTTGCGGGACTATCGTTTCAATCCGGATTTCTTTCGTCGTTTCAAGCTTTCCCTGTTTTCCAATAAAAGGATCGGTGCCTTCACGCGGAAGAAACGTTCCGCTTCCTTCAATATTAAAGCTGCAATGACTGTAGTCGCCGATCCATCCTGCCCCGGCGTCGAACATCGCCTGCCTTACTTTATCGGCATAATCGACAGGGACGAAGACAACAAGCTTCTTCAATTTATCCGTATGTACTTCATCCAGCGGCTCGGTCTCTGTCAAACCGATCGCTTCCGCCATCATATCATTGATTCCGCCGTCGGCGGCGTCCAGGTTCGTATGGGCAATATATACTGCAATGTCATGTTTGATGAGCCGCTCGTATAGGCGTCCTGCCGGCGTATCCGTCTGGATATGCGGCAGCGGACGATAAATAACGGCATGATGCGCGATAATCAAATCTGCCTGCTCGCGGATCGCTTCGGCCGCCACTTCCTCCGTCACGTCCAGCGCGACCAGCACCTTGCGAATATCTTTTTGCAGCGTGCCGATTTGCAGCCCGATTTTATCGTCCGGAACAGCGTACGCTTTGGGAGCAAGCTCTTCCATCAATTGAATTACGGCCTGGCCTTTTGCGTACATGCTAGCACCTCCTCGATGGTTCTCATTTCCTGACGAAACTCATCTTCTTTTTGCCTTGACGCGTCTAATTCCGAGCGGCCTAAGGCAGCGCATATTTTGTCCAGCTTTTCCAATTCGAAGCGCCATTTTTTTACCCAAACCGAAGAAGCTTCTCTTACCAAGTAAGGCCCCATCTTCAGCAAAACATTTCGATCGGCTATCGTTTTCCCCGATAATGCCAGAGGCTCATATATCCGAGCATTCGTCATATCGCCTTGTCCCGGAGCGATGGCCGTCAATATCTCATATATTTTATCGTCTTCCTCGACGATGCGCTCTCCGATCAACGCCCAGTTGTGTTCCAAAAGCCAGGCGCGCACAAGCGATTCACCGACATTCGGCTGAAGAACAAGACGCGTTACACCTTCCAGCTTCGGTTTTCCCGCTTCCAAGATCGATACGATAAGCGCACCGCCCATGCCGGCTATCGTAATAACGTCAACTTCACCTGGGGCAATTACTTCCAGTCCATCTCCGCGTCTCACGTCAATCCTATGCTCAAGACCGGAAGAGCGAACCTGCTTGGCTGCCGCCTCGAACGGACCCGGATTGACTTCTCCGGCAACCGCGTTAACGATCGTCCCCCGCTCAGCCAAATAAGCAGGTAACAGCGCATGATCCGATCCGATGTCGGCCAAGCGGCTTCCCGCAGGAACTTCTTCCGCAATCATTTCCAATCGCTTTGATAATCGCAACATTAAAAAACAACCCATTCCGTCCATTTTTTTCGAAAAAAGAATAGCAGTGCCGCTTCGATGACGATTTTACCAAGCAGCAACCACTGCACTGTCATTTCGCCGTATTGCTCGGAATAAAGCATACCATACATTTCCGGCATATACCAAACGATCAGCCCGACCGCGAAGAATACAAAGCCCGTCTGACGGCTTTTCTCGTGAACCATCCAGGACATCCAGCAAAAAACGATAGCCAGCGGCACCCAGCTCAGCTCCAGCGTTACCCATTGGATCGTAGCGAGTTGATGATGCAGCAGCCATCCGTAGCAAAACACCAGGCTGACCCAACCGCAAAGATGGAACAGAGCAAAGCGAGCCACCAGCCCCGTCATGATCCATACGACACTTACCAGCACGACATAGGCGACCACCGGAACGGAATCTTCCAACCCATGCATCTTCATTAAATAAACGCCGATAAACAGCAAAAATAAAGAAGCCATCCCAAGCAGAACAAGCGCCGCGGGCGGCTCTTTTTCCCGCTTGACCCCGCTCCATCCGTAGAGACATGCCAAAAAAAGGATGGACGTCCCGATTTGCATTGGTAAATCAAAAGCGTTAAAATTAAGAGCAGCTATACATAAGAGGCTCAAGATACCGAAAATGAGCAACCAGTTTTTCCAATTACTGTTACGTATGTTCATGGTGTTCAGACCGAACCAGGCGGCTTGAGCCGGCTTTTCCCGGCCGTCTTCCAAATATAGATTGAGCAGGAAATCGCAGTATTGCTCAGGCAGCAATTTGCTCCTTCGCCAGTGCTCGATTTCGCGAATTAACGTTTTTTTCTTATCGTCCATGGCCGGCGTCCCCCGAATGCATCGTATCGTACTCCATATTTTTTATCGGCCGGAGCCGAATAAAAAATTAGACCTTACTGCAGGAGATGCAGCAAGGTCTCGGAAATGGAATTTATTCAAGAAAATCTTTAAGCCGTTTGCTTCGGCTCGGGTGGCGCAGCTTCCGCAGCGCTTTCGCTTCAATCTGACGAATCCGTTCACGGGTAACGCCGAATACTTTGCCGACTTCTTCCAGCGTTCTCGTCCGACCGTCATCAAGCCCGAATCGCAGGCGAAGTACGTTTTCTTCGCGCTCGGTTAACGTATCAAGCACATCCTCAAGCTGTTCTTTTAGCAGCTCATAAGCCGCTGCATCGGCCGGAGCGAGCGCCTCTTGATCCTCGATGAAATCTCCCAAATGAGAGTCGTCCTCTTCCCCGATCGGCGTTTCCAACGAAACGGGCTCCTGTGCAATCTTCATGATTTCCCTTACTTTATCGGTGCTAAGATCCATCTCTTTCGCAATTTCTTCCGGCGTTGGTTCACGTCCCAGTTCTTGCAGAAGCTGGCGGGACACCCGTATCAGTTTGTTGATCGTTTCTACCATATGTACCGGTATCCGGATCGTCCGGGCCTGGTCCGCGATCGCGCGCGTAATCGCCTGTCGAATCCACCAGGTAGCATACGTACTGAACTTGAAACCTTTGTCATGATCGAACTTCTCGACCGCTTTGATCAGACCCATATTGCCTTCCTGGATCAAATCCAGGAACAGCATGCCGCGGCCTACATATCGCTTCGCGATGCTGACGACAAGCCGCAGATTCGCTTCCGCCAGCCGGCGCTTTGCTTCCTCGTCGCCTTGCTCGATTCGCTTGGCCAGTTGGACTTCGTCCTCTGCCGAGAGCAGCGGAACGCGGCCGATTTCTTTCAAGTACATCCGTACCGGATCGTTGATTTTAATGCCTGGCGGGAGCGACAAATCGTCATCAAAGTGAAATTCGTCATGATCATGCTCCATCGGACTGCCCATCTCGTGGTCTTCGTCCGTTTCGTTGCCTACGTCGATCCCCATTTCCTGCAGTTGCTCGAAAAATTCGTCGATCTGCTCCGGGTCTTGATCGAAAGGAGCCAGCTTCTCCATAATATCTTTGTACGTTAAGGAAGAACGCTTTTTCCCTTGCTCAATCAATTGATCTTTCACTTGCTCCAACGTAAGTTCCGTCTCTATCTCTGTACGTTGATCGTTCGCCATAGTTCGGGCTCCCTTCTCCCTAGAATTTCATCCTGACGCGTGGCGCTGACGAAAGATCAGGATGATTTCAACTTCTTTTCTAGGGCTATAATCTCACTGCCTAATTGCAGAGCCGTGGTTATATCCCCTGAACGCTCTGCCTGTTTGATTTCTTTTCTTTTTTGTTCAAGCATCTGCAGCAAAGGAAATTTTTGGATTTCCCGGATGTAATCGTCAATGACAGCATCATTGATCCCATTCCGGTTATCTATTAAAGTCAGCGAGCTCGCTAAGCTCTCCAACTTATCATCCTGCAATGTACCGATGAACGTGCTGGCGTTCGGCTCGTTCCCTTGGGCGTAATACGCATACAAGTACGCGGCGAGCGCAGCATGAGCTTCCACATTGAAATGTTCGCCGAGCTGCTTTTGAACATACCCGGAAATATCCCGGTCCGCCATCATGACGGATAGCAGCTGACGTTCCGCAAATTGATAAGCGGGATAAATCGCCGGGGCTTGTTCGCGGGGCTTCCCGTCATTCATAACATTATTCCACGGTTTATCTTTATTATCCCCAAATCTTTCGTTTTTTTCCGACTGGAGCCTGATTTCGTTCAGCTCCTGCATAGCCGTTTCAAACTTTAGCTGAAACTCGTTCGTAAGCTCTTTGACGTAATGCTCCCGTTCTATCGGCGATGCGATGGTTGCGATCAGCTTGAAAGCTTGCCTTATATAACGGAGCTTCTCTCCATCCTCCTGCAGCCTGAAATTTTTGCGAGAATACAAAAGCTTATATTTGATCGACGGTACGGCGGTTGTAATCACTTCGCGTACATATCGTTCAGAACCGTGCTTTCGAATATATTCGTCCGGATCGAGGTTGCCGGGCAAGAGAGCGATGCGTACGTTTAATCCCGCATTCTCCAATATCGGAATACTTTTGTAAGCCGCCGTCTGTCCTGCTCCGTCGCCGTCATATGCAACGACCACTCGTTCGGCAAGCCGTCTGATGGCTTCGGCATGTTCCGCCGTCAAGGCCGTGCCCATTGTAGCGACGCTGTTCGTCACGCCCGCTTCCCAGGATTGGATCACGTCCATATAACCTTCGAACAGCACGAGCTCTTGCGATTTGCGAATTTGCGGCCTGGCCAGATGCAGGTTGTATAAGGTGCGGCTCTTGTGAAAAAGCATCGACTCCGGGCTGTTCAAATATTTGGGCTGCGCGTCTCCCATCGATCGCGCGGCGAAGGCAATCGCTTGCCCTTTCCAGTCGAGAATGGGAAACATGACGCGGTCGCGGAATTTATCGAAATAGCCGCTTCCGTCCTGTCTCGCCGATATCAGTCCGCCTTGCTCGAGCAATGGCAGCGGAAACTGCCTGCTCTCCAAAAACTTGGCCATCGTATCCCAGCCGGCCGGCGCATAGCCGATGCCAAAAAGCTCGATCAACGCGTCGGTAAGTCCTCTGGAGCGCAAATACTCAAGCGCCGGCTTGCCTTCCGCCGTATTCAGCAGAAGATACCTGTACAGTTTCCCGGCCAATTCGTACGCTTCAAGAAGCTTCGCCCTCTCCGCACTCTCTTTCGTTTCTGCGGCGCTGTGCTGCTGCGGCTGCAATCCGAGATCCAAATGCGCTTCGGAAGCCAGCTTGCGCAATGCTTGACTGAAAGTAAGCCCCTCTATTTCCGAGATGAACCGGATCGCGTTCCCTCCCGCTCCGCAACCGAAGCAATGGTATATTTGCTTTTCCGGTGTGACGGTGAAAGAAGGTGTTTTCTCCGAATGAAAAGGACAAAGACCTTTCATGTAGTGTCCTTGCTTCGTCAGATGAACATGCCGGCCGACGACCTCTACGATGTCATGAGCTTTCAGGACAGCGTCAATCACTTGTTCAGGAGTGCGTCCGTTACTCATATTATCCACCTTCATTCAAATTAACACGTATAACTATTCGCTATTTGGATGCATTCTCCTGCAAACTTCGCAAAACTTTTGTCAAAGATTGTAGAAAAAAAACTCGATCCTCATCCGTAAAGGCTCGCGGACCTTTCGTATGCTTGCCGCCGCGCCTTTGTTTCGCCTGTTCATGCCGGCGTTCGAGCAAAAAATCGATGGTGAGGTCGTTGTACAGCTGTCCGCGATTCGACATCGCTAGTGCTCTCTTGCCCAGCGCAAGCGCAGCCAGACCGAAATCCTGCGTTACCAGCACATCGCCGGGTTTGATATGGTTCGCAATGTACAAATCCACAGACTGATCGGATCGATCCACCTGTACGATCTCTACGCCTTCGGCCGGTTGAAGCCGATGATCGAAGGAAGCGACCATCCGTACCCCGATTCCAAAATCCGCCGCCGCACGTATGATTTCCGGCTTGACGGGACAAGCGTCTGCATCCACTATAATTTTCATTGTCATCATCTTATACCGCCAAAAAGTGTGACTGGAGTACTATAAAATAGTATATACGGCAAAATTGCAAAAAATCCTTCTTGGATCCGGCTAAAAAACGGTTTAGCGCGAACGGTACATATCGATGATGATGCTTGCCGTTTCCTCCACGGCTTTGTTGGACACGTCAATCACCGTACAGCCAATCCGCTTCATGATGGAATCCGCGTACTCCAGTTCCTTGTCGATTCGCTCCACGTTCGCATAAGATGCGTTCCCCGGAAGCCCGAGCGTTTTGAGCCGTTCGGTGCGAATCACGTTCAGCTTCATCGGATCGATGCGCAGCCCGACGATCTTTTTGCTCGATACGGTAAACAGCTGATCCGGCGGCGTAATTTCAGGAACAAGCGGAACGTTGGCCACTTTGAACATTTTATGGGCCAGGTACATGGAAAGCGGCGTCTTCGACGTTCTTGAAACGCCCACCAGCACGATATCCGCCTGCAAAATCCCGTTAAAATCCCTTCCGTCGTCATATTTCACCGCAAACTCGACCGCTTCGACCTTTTTAAAATAATCTTCGTCCAATTTATGAATCATGCCCGGCTGATGACGCGCTTCCTGATGGAGCGATGCTTCGAGTTTCTCGATGATCGGTCCGAGCAGATCGATGTAATGGATTCGGTATCGGATCGCCTGCTCGATTAAATAATCCCGCAAATCCGGTATAACCAGCGTGAAAACGATAATGCCGCTGCGCTCCAGTACGGTGCGGATCATCCGGTCGATGTCGGAGTTATCCTGCAAAAAAGGAATGCGCCGAATTTCGACCTGCTGCGGATAAAATTGTACGGCCGCGGCCCGAACGACGGCTTCTCCTGTTTCTCCCGCCGAATCGGACGCTACGAAAATGACCGGTTTTGTTTGCTGCATGATGTCCCCGCCTTTCCGCTCGTTGTTCCAATCGTGCCGATTGGACCGGTTTCAACCACCCCTGCGTACAAGCCTCTTACAGCTACTACGACTGTGACGATGAAATGTTTCAGAGCTCGCTTTCACGTGTTGAAACAAAAAAAACTCGCCGCTAAAGCCTGTAGGCAGACCTAGAACGAGAGTTGTTCAAAAGATGTATCATTTCATAATATCATTATGCCCAAATCATGTCAATTATTCTTCAAAATAGTCCAGCGGCTATACTCAACTTACGAATACGGTTTATACGCCATACTTGTCCATTTGATCCAGAAAATCACGCGATTTCAGCCTTAAGCCGACATGTGTATCCATATACGACCGCATCAATTGTTTCAGCAGTTCTTTCGACTGAGGTTTGACATCGATTTGTCCGAGTCTGCGAACATCCGCTTGTATGAACAGCCTTAGCATCTTCAGTATTCCCGAGGAGATCCGAATGGCCTGAGGATCACGCAAAATACAGCGCTCGCACAACATTCCGCCCAAACCGACGCTGAAAGCGGCCGCTTCCGCATGCTCACTGCATACGACGCATTGCGTCAGCTCAGGGGTGTACCCGGCGAACATCAGCATTTTCATCTCGAACAAATGGTCAACGATGGCGAAATCTTTGTCCTCTTGAACGGCCGTCAAGCTGCCCTTGAGCTGGTCGAATATAAAAGGCTGCCCCTCCTGATCCCCCAGCATGCGATCCGTTAATTCGGCCAGATAGGAGGCATGTGCAGCCCTGTGCAACTCTTCCCTGATTTTATGGTACGGCTCGATAATTTCCGCATGATTCAGCGTTCCGAGCTGTCCGGATTTAAAAAATAAATAATCTCCGAAAGTAAAGAGCTGAACAGAGGAGCCGTAACGGCTTTTTACTTTTTTGGCGCCGCGCGCCACGACGCTGAGCTTCCCATGCTCTCTCGTCAGCAGCGTAATGATTTTGTTGCCTTCCCCGTAATCCATACTGCGAATGACAATCCCCTGCACTCTGTACTGCACGTTCAGCCTCTCCCGGTCTAAAACTTGAATAACTGCCATTTGAACGAATACTACTGAATCCAGTCGCCCAGTTCCGCCTCCGGCTCTTCGTCTTCGTCCAGTTCTTCCCCGTCTTGGTTCATCATTTCTTTATAAAGCAGGTAAGCATCCACATCTCCGGTTATCGAAAAATACTTCCACGAAAAATCTCTCATGGTACATCCTCCCTTTGCCCAACAACCGATAGCAAGTCTCTGCGACGCGGTAACATGACTAAAATACCTGTTGCAAGTTTAGGATGATACGATTGGGTCAGAAGTATGCTGCGTAAAAACTGGCATGTATGGATTGATTAAACGCCAAACCATGATTTGAAACATCAGATGCGCCCAATTCCTTTGCATTTCTATCCGGCAATCGGACGCATCCGGCAAAGCTGCCTGTCAATCATGACGGAACCCGAGATCGCGCAGCACCCTCTCTTGATTGCGCCAATCTTTCTTGACTTTCACCCACAGCTCCAGGAATGTTTTCGATCCGAGCAGCGCCTCGATGTCGGCTCGCGCCTTTTGCCCGACTTCTTTGAGCAGCGCGCCCTTTTTACCGATGATGATGCCTTTCTGCGAATCCCGCTCTACATATATGACGGCCGAGATGTGCACGACCCCATTATCTTCCACCTTCATATCTTCAATCGATACGGCGATGGAATGCGGAATCTCTTCGCGCGTCAAATGCAATATTTTCTCGCGAATGAGCTCGGCGCAGACGAACTGCTCGGGATGATCCGTCACCTGGTCGGCCGGATAATACTGCGGCCCTTCAGGCAAGTACTTCATAATTTGCTCAAGCAGCGTGCTCACGTTATTGCCGTGCATCGCCGAGATCGGCACAATTTCCGCAAACGGGTACAGATCTTTGTATGTCGTAATGATGGACAGCAGCGCTTCCGGGTGAACTTGATCGATCTTATTCATGACGAGAAATACGGGCGTATCGATCTTTTTCAAGTTTTCGATGATGTACCGGTCGCCGCCGCCGAGCCCCTCGACCACGTCGATCAGCAGCAGGATCGCGTCCACTTCGCTTAGCGCGTTTTGCGCCGTCTTCATCATATAATCGCCGAGCTTGGACTGCGGCTTATGTATGCCCGGCGTGTCAAGAAAGACGATCTGTCCTTCGCCGGTCGTGTATACGCCGTGAATTTTGTTCCTTGTCGTTTGCGGCTTATCGGACATGATGGCGATTTTTTGCCCGATAATTTGATTCATTAAAGTCGATTTCCCTACGTTCGGACGACCGATAATGGCCACAAACCCTGATTTAAACTTTTTTCCGTCCTCTTGTGTTTTCGATGACATTATGTTTAGTTTCCTCCGTTTAAATCATGTGATGTGAATGCGCCCGGGAGCAGCGCGCCGACGTTCGTTACGCTGACTTCGCCCCGCAAATTGGTCAAATAAACCGGCATGTCCGGGGTACAAAGCTCGACCAGCACTTGCCGGCATACGCCGCAGGGCGAAATCGGCTGATCGGTATCGCCAATGACCGCAATCGCCTGAAACGACCTAGCCGGTTCCCCGTCCGCGATCGCCCGGAACAGCGCAGTCCGCTCCGCGCAGTTGGTCGGCCCGTAAGCGGCGTTCTCCACGTTGCAGCCCAGGTGAACATGGCCTTTGGAATCTAGCAATGCGGCGCCCACTTTGAATTTGGAATACGGCGTATACGCTCTTTCGCGCGCTTCCAGCGCCTTGGCAATCAGTTCTTCTTTCGTCATCGGACGAAACCGCCCCTTTCCCGGGCTATAAGTTGATGTGATACAAATAGTAAGCCAAAACCGTAATGAAGCTGCCCAGCAATGCGCCTAACCAAAGAGAGGCGAGCGTTCGTGTTCGCCGGTCGTACAATACGACCAGCAGCACGCCGGCCAAAAAAAATCCGAGCAGCGACGGCAGCGTTTCTTGAACCTGGCATGTGAGCAAGGTGGCGACGGCAAAAGCGACGGCGGTCAGCAAACTCGGCTTCGCCCGGTTGCCCTTGCTTGCGAACCGCGTTTCAACTACGATGACGGTTAAAATGATGAGCGTGAGCAGCACCCAAACGGTTCCTGCGGTGAATGATTGTCCCTCGCTGCTGCGTGCTATGCGAAAAAGGTTGTCCACCGGCTCGTAAAAAATGATCATGCCCGTAACAGCGGCAAAAGCTGCAGACACCAGAACGGAGGCTGCAGCGGTATCTTTGGCAATCTTGGCGAGCGGATGAATGTCCGGCATCGCCAGATCGACCGCTTTTTCAACGGCTGTATTGATCAGCTCTGTAACAATCATCAGCGTAACGGCGAGCAGAATGAACAATACGTCGAACTTCGATAGGTTAAAGAAGAAAGCCAGTACCAGAACGACCAGCGCTGCAAAAAAGTGAAACTTCATATTCCGCTGTGTCGCCAGAGCATATTTGACTCCTTCGTATGCGTAACGGAAGCTGCGCTGCCATTTGGTCGGCTGAATCAACGGGTAAGCCCCGCTTTCTGAAGAATTTGCTCCTGCTTGCCGAACATCGTTTTCTCTTCTTCCTCGGACTGATGATCGTAACCGATCAAATGAAGGAAACCGTGTACGAACAGGAACCCGAGCTCGCGCTCGACGGAATGACCGTATTCTTCCGCCTGAGCGATCGCGCGCGGTACGGAGATGACGATGTCTCCGAGCGGTTCCTCGAAGCCGTCTTCCTCGTCTCCGTCGGCACCGTTAACCGAATCGTTCGTATCGTCCAAGTCTTCTTCGTCGTAAATGATTTCAAGCTCCTCGTCGCCTACTTCCTGCATGGCGAACGATAGCACATCCGTCGGTTTGTCCAGTCCGCGGTATTGCTTGTTCAGCTCTTGAATCGCCTCATCATCGACGAATGTAAGCGCCACTTCGCCATCGCTAACGTTTTCTTGTTCGCCGCAGAGCCGAAGCAATTCCTCCAGTTTATCGATGAATTGGGGAGAAATGTCGAATTGTTCTTGTTCCGTATTCCATGAAAGCTGCAAACTCATGGCTTCACCTCTTTCGTATTGTCGGGTTTGTGCGAGATGTCGGCCGGGTATTCGATCCGCGAATGGAATATGCCGAGCAGCGTCTCATTGAGCGCCTTGGCGATTCTGTCCAGCTCTTTGATCGTCAGGTCGCATTCGTTGAACTGCCCGTCATCCAGCCGGCCCTTGATGATTTTGCGTACCATGGAGTCGATTTGCTCCACGGTCGGATTGCGCAGCGACCTTACGGCGGCCTCGACACAATCGGCAATGCCGACGATCGCCGCTTCTTTCGTCTGCGCGTTGGGCCCCGGATACCGGTATTCGCTCTCTTCCGGCGGTTTCTCGCCTTTTTCTTCCGCCTGCTTCTTCGCTTTATGATAAAAATATTGCAGCAAAGTCGTTCCGTGATGCTGCTCCGCAATATCGCGAATCGGCTTCGGAATGTTGTATTCCTTCAGCATCTCCACCCCGTCACGGGCGTGCGCGACAATGATCGATTTGCTGAGTGCCGGATCGATCTTGTCATGCGGGTTCTCCATATTCGTCTGATTTTCAATAAAATAGCTCGGGCGCTTCGTTTTCCCTATATCGTGATAGTACGCGCCTACCCGGCACAACAATCCGTCCGCACCGATCGCTTCCGCAGCCGTGTCCGCCAAATTCCCCACCATCACGCTGTGATGGTACGTCCCTGGCGTTTCCGTGAGCAGCTTGCGAAGCAGCGGGTGATTCATATTCGACAGCTCCACCAGCTTCAGCGGCGACAAGATGCCGAAAGCGACCTCCAGAAACGGCAGTAGGCCGATCACGAATACTGCGGTCAGCAGCCCGCCGCCTAGGGCGAAGGATGCTGCAAAGAGCGCTTCCTTGTTCGCCTCGTGGTCTTCGAACAGCAGCAGCGAGGCGACCAGCACGACGCCGAAGATCGAACCCATCAGTCCTGCCTTCAAGATCGAAGCGCGCTGGCTGGCACGCTGGATCGAGAACGTTGCCGCAAAGGAACTGGTCAATGTCAGCAGCCCGTACTTGTAGTCGAACGTCTGCACATGATCGGCATTAAATACGATGCTGGCCATAATGCCGAAGACGACGGCGGCGACGAAGGCAAGCTGGGCATCCAGCAAAATAGCGAGCAGCATCGCTCCCATGGCCGTCGGCGCCAGAAATGCGATATACGGATATTCGAGATTTTGCAGCATCGAAAATACTTTCATGCCGGCGATCGTCATAATGACAATGAGAACGAACATCAATAGCGGCACGTTGTAGTAGCTGATCGATAAAGTGCTTTGACGGATATACATGTAAAGCACAAGACACAGCAGCATAGTAAATAAAAACAGTCCCAAATGCGGCCAATAACTCGTATCGTCCTTCAGCAAGTCCAGGCTGCTCAAATGATCGTAAATTTCTTTGGTAATCTCTTCGCCTTTGGCGACCAGTACGTCATTCTTATTGATAAGCACCGGTTTGACGCTATCCCGTGCATGCCCCTTCGCCTCGTCAGTCCCTTTCTGATCGTAGAACTTATTAGGCGTAAGCGCCGCGCGAACGAGCTCCTGCACGAGTTCCCTCGTAATACTCTTACTGAGCGTCGAAGCGTTCACCAGCTCGGGAACTTTCACGCGTACGGTTTGCGCGTCGAGAATCTGATCGTTCATCAGCTTCGATACGATTTCTTTAGCCACCGGCTCCATAGCCGCCAAATCGTCTTTGGTCAGCCGCGGAATTTTATAGAATGACTCTTCCGGAATCCGGTACTGCTGTTCCCTGAAGTTTTTGCGCATTTCCACCATCAGCAGCTCGTTCGTTTGCCCGCTGTCGGCGAACGTTTTTAATACCCGGTCCAAATGATCCTCGATCATCGTCGGGATGACCGTTTTATAAATATTGACTTTATCCGTGAGCGAAACGTCCTGATCGCTGTTAATTTGCTGCAGCTTCTCGAAGATCGTCTCCACGGCAATTTCATTTTTCAATGAAACGATTTTATAAACAGGCTGAACCCGGCCGGCCGCTTCTTCTTTCGCTTTTTCCGTAGCGACTTCGTTCGGTATCGACCGAGGCGCCAAAATGTCCTTCTCGGCAATGGAGCCCAGCTGGATGTCGTAGGTTTGGGGAACGACCCGGTGATATAGGGCAAAGTAAATCACGACCGCCAGCACAAAAAACAGAAGAAAGCGCACGAGGGCGCTGTATCTCCAACCGGCCAGCCGGTATTGAAATTTGCCTTGAATCGAAACCTTGGGTTTCATCGGAAAGGTTCACCCTTTCTCTAAATCTCAGGAAGTATGCGCTCCGGTGATTGTTCGATTTTGTAGTTCAAACGCGCGGCACCGCAGACGCCGCAAGGTGATCATCCTTGGCTTTCATTTCCCTCGTTGTAGGCCATAATGATTTTTTGCACGAGGGAGTGTCTGACGACATCCGCCTCGGCGAACATAATAAACCCGATTTCTTCGATTCGGCTTAAAATACGGTGCGCTTCCACAAGCCCGGAAGATTTGCCCCGCGGCAAGTCGATCTGCGTCACGTCGCCGGTAATGACCATTTTGGAGCCGAACCCGAGGCGCGTTAAGAACATCTTCATCTGCTCGGGCGTCGTATTCTGCGCTTCGTCCAATATAATAAAGGAATCGTCGAGCGTACGTCCGCGCATATAGGCAAGCGGAGCAATCTCGATCAGCCCGCGCTCCAGCGATTTGAGCACCTGCTCCGGTCCTAGCACGTCGTTAAGTGCATCATACAATGGCCGCAAATACGGGTCAACCTTTTCCTGCAAATCGCCCGGCAGGAATCCGAGGCTTTCGCCCGCTTCGACCGCCGGCCGCGTCAGCACGATCCGCTTGACTTTCCCTTCCTTGAGCGCAGTAACGGCGAGAACGACGGCAATGTACGTTTTCCCCGTACCGGCCGGTCCGATGCCGAAAACAATATCCTTCTGCTTTATTTCGTTCACATACTGCTTTTGCCCGATCGTCTTGACGCGTATCGGCTTCCCTTTGTGTGTGACGGCGATTTCGCCTTTAAACAAGTCAAGGAGCTGATCCGCCTTCATCTGCCCGGACAAATCCAAAGCATACAGCACATCGCGCTCCGTTAGCGTATATTGATTGCGGATCAGCTGAAGCAGTACGGAAAACAGCTGCTCCAGACGCGCCGCATCCTGCGCCGATCCTTGAATGACGATTTCTTCCTCGCGCGTGAAGATGGTCGCATCCGTTTCCTGCTCGATCAGGCGCAGGAACTTGTCCTGCGGGCCGAATAAAGCGAGTCCTTCAGCGGTGTTTTTCAATGCAACTTTTGCGGTGGTCGCTTGTTCAATCAACAGGCTGTCTCTCCTCCGGTGTTTTGGGCAAGGCGCAATCGCGGCGCCCAAAATCATACGTGTAAAGTTTTATGGTACGATCGGCTGTTCGACCGCAATCTGTTCCTCGACTTCCAAAAGCACTTCCATATAAACTTTACCATTCTCCGCCTTCTCATGCAAAATTTTTTGGGAAACGACACGCGAATCTTTGCCAGCGTCTGCCAAAATTTCGGAAATCGCCTGCTCCATTCCGATCGCCGAAGCTTCCTTCGGATCGACCGGCTGATCCACGATGCTTACTTCCATCACCTTTTCGTTAATCCAACCGATAGGAAGCACGAAATTTCTCCACTGCAGCGTTTTGCGCTCGGGTATCGTTTCATAATGCTCGTACGAAATTTTACCATAGCCGGAAAGCTGGATCGCTCTGCTGCCGAACACCAAATAAAAACGTTTCCGGGACTCGCCGGTATACGTTTTATATTGAAGCGACAACGGCACTTCGACGGTCGGCTTGTACCAAACAAGACCTTTCACATGCCCTGAGGCGACGACCGTCTGCTTATTCACTTCATCTCCCAAAATACCGGAGATCAATATGTCGCCTTTGCGCACGTAGGCATTCGTTTTGACCACTGGACGGCCCTTTTCCGCGAAAATTTCGGTCACCATCGCGCTTTTCGACGCGACCAGGTGACGGGGATTCATCAGCGGCGGTTTGTCGGGCACCGTCGCTTCGACGACTTTGATAATGACGTTCGTGCCGCGCACCTCTACGCCGACCCAGGCTGTTTTGGGCAGACGGCTCTGCAACTGCCTGGACAGCTCGTCCGGATCTTTCAAACGAAACTTCCACTGCAGCTTGTATACGCCCTCTTGCTTCGCCGCCTGCAGTATTTGTTCGGTCGCGAGCAGCTCGTTTCCTTCGACCCGCACCTGCCAAACGACGGAGGATAGCAAATAAATGCCGATAATAAAACAGACGATACCGATGGCGAAAAATTTGCGCTTTGCGATTTGACCGAGCCAGAACGGCAAGCCGTAACGGGCTTTTATCCGCGTTCTAGAGCCTGTCTGCTTCAAGAGCGGCCGAAGCGCGAAAAAATCGCTGATCGAGATGCACAGCTCCGCCCTTTGCTCGCCGCTGTACCGAATATCCCATACGGACATTCGTTTTTCCGTCATCAGATTGAGCAGCGTCTCCAGCCGAGCTCCTTTCACTTCAATGGCAACAAAGCCGCGCAAGCGATCCAGGTATGATGATTTCACGGATTTCTTCCCCTTTCCGGCTACGGGATATATTTGATATCTTGGATGACGCCCTCTATGAACACTTCTTCGGTCATAATGGCGCGGATCACAAGCTCCTGTCCGTATACTTCCAATCTTCCCTTGCTTAAGGCCAGTTTCAGCGACTCGTTTGAAAAATGCAGCACTCCCCGATGATTCTCAATATATAGCTGCCGATTGCCGATCATCGTCATACGCGGCAAGTCCATCACTACATCTTGAGGCAGGTCAAGCAGTTTGGCGGTGAACTGGTTGAATCGACGGGTCAGGCTGCGCATACTTAACCTCCTTAGGTGAATTGGCTGCGCCAAAGGCTTCCATCCGCGGAACACAGGCTATTTACACCATATGCGGAAAAATGGAAAATATGATGAAAGCGCCGCGTACCGTCAGGGGAGCCGGTTTTTGGGACAAAAAAATACCTTTCCCGGAACGTCTCGCATCCGTCCGGAAAAGGTATTGGTACATTTCATTTTCACTTATAGCGGTAAGGTCGTTTCGCGCGCGGCGGGCCCATAATCTCGGCCCAGACGACGCCGTGCAGCGCATCCTGCGGCGAAACCGAAAGGGCTGCCGCAGCAGCCTCGCCGGCAGCGGCAGACGGCTCAGGCTGAGGCTGCAGCCGGTTCTGCCGCGAATCGCTGCGGGCCGAAGCGTGAGCCGCCGACGCGGCTGCTTGCGGCTTGGCATTCGCCGCTTTCGCGGGAGCCTGGGCGGGGGCCGCCTGCGTCATCGCCGGCGCCGGATCGTCGGCGTGCTGCCCGGGCCAGCCGGAAGGACCGCCGCCGCCTCCGAAGGGCGGCATGCCGCCTTTTCCCGGCGAGCGGCCGGGCCGCCGCGGTTTAGCACTTCCGCCGCCCTTCGCGCGCTTCAGGAACGTGCTGAGCACCACATATAAAATGACGACAAAAAACCAGTTGTTGAGAATAAAATCAATGATATTCATCGGCTGATCTCCGCCTTTCCGCGGACCGGTTCGTTAGGAATTCTCTCCGTCTTTACCCGATCCGTTCATTTTGCCTAATGAGGATCGCATTTGCGTATCGGCATCGATATTTTTCAAATTCATGTAGTCCATGACGCCCATCTTGCCTGCGCGCAGCGCCTCGGCCATGGCTTGCGGAACCTCCGACTCGGCTTCGACGACTTTCGCCTTCATCTCCACGACGCGCGCCAGCATTTCCTGCTCCTGCGCCACGGCCATCGCTCTGCGTTCTTCCGCTTTCGCCTGGGCGATGCGTTTGTCCGCTTCCGCCTGCTCCGTTTGCAGATGGGCGCCGATATTTTTGCCTACGTCCACATCCGCGATATCGATGGACAAAATTTCAAACGCCGTTCCGGCGTCAAGTCCTTTGCCAAGCACGGTACGCGAGATCATATCCGGATTTTCCAATACATCCTTATGCGATCCGCTAGAACCGACCGTCGTTACAATCCCTTCGCCTACCCGCGCAATAATCGTCTCTTCCCCGGCGCCGCCGACGAGCCGTTCGATGTTGGCCCGAACCGTTACTCTGGCGATAACCTTCACTTCGATACCGTCTTTTGCAACCGCAGATACGGTCGGAGTCTCGATCACCCGCGGGTTAACGCTCATCTGTACCGCTTGCAATACGTCCCGACCGGCCAAATCGATCGCCGCCGCACGCTCGAACTCCAGATGGATGTTGGCGCGATGCGCCGCGATCAGCGCGTTGACGACCCTATCCACGTTACCGCCCGCCAAGAAATGGCTCTCGAGCTGGTTGATCGTCAGCCCCAAGCCGGCCTTCGTCGCCTTAATCATCGGATTGACGATCCGGCTTGGAATGACTCGACGCAAACGCATCGCGACCAACGTAATAATACCGACACGCACCCCCGAAGCGAGTGCGGAAATCCACAGCATGACCGGCACGAAGCTGAAGAAGACCGACAGCGCGATAATGACGATCGCTGCTAGTAGAAAAATATAAACCATTGAATCCATATTTACACTTCCTCTCAAAATTATAAATAAGCTATGCCGAACCGCTATTCGCGATTCTTTTCCTTCACTACGACACGCGTTCCTTCGGATTGTACCACTACGACGTCCCGTCCCGCAGGGATGAAATCTCCCGACGTAACGACATCGACGCGTTCCTCGCCGAACAAAGCCGTGCCAGACGGACGCAGCGGCGTGAGCGCCCGGCCAGTCATGCCGATGAGATCGGTTCTCGACTTCGCAGACGTATAGCCTTTCTCGGAAGTCAACTGCTCGCGAAGAATAAAACGGTTCCAGACGCCGCGATGCTTAAAGTATTTGATGACGATCGCGACAACGATCACGGCCAGGATGAAGGCGAGCCCGAGATTGAGCATCGCTTTCTGGGTATTGTAAGCAGCCATCACGACACCGCTGATCAAACTGATCGCGCCCAATATCCCTAGAATGCCGAAGCTGGATACGAATACTTCGATCAGCAGCAGTAGGATACCCAGTGCGAACAGCACCAGATCCTCTACTCCGGCAAAACCTGCAATATAATGGCCGAAGAAATAAAGCCCGAAGCCAATCAAGCCGAGGATGCCGGGGATGCCGAAGCCCGGCACGAAAATCTCGATCGCGACGCCGGCGATCCCGATAAACAGCAGCAGCATCGACACCCACGGCTGCGTAATGAATCTTGCAAACCGCTCCGCCGCGCTTAACTCAATGTTTACGACTGGATGCCCCTCCGCTTTGATGAACCGGACCACTTCCTGCACATTGTTCGCTATCGTCTCCGCATAGCCGACCTTCAGCGCTTCTTCTGCCGTCAAGGACAAGATTTGACCTTTTTCCACCGTTCGGCCAATCTCCGGCATCGTGACGCCGACGTTCTTATCCGCCATCGCCTCGGCGATCCGGGAATTTCTCCCGCGAAGCTCGGCTGCCGATTTCATTTGACTCGACCAATGCGCGACGACCTTAACGCTCTCCACTTCGTTGCCCGCAGCGTCGACTACGGCAGCGGCGCCGATCGAACTGCCGGGTTCCATCGCGATTTTACCGGCATTCATGGCAATGTAGCTGCCGGCTGATACCGCTTTCCCATGAACGTACGCTATGGTCGGTATCGTGCTGCCCCTGATCAACTCGCCGATTTCTTCGGCGGAATCGACTCTGCCACCGAGCGTGTCGATATCGAGAATAATGTGCATCGCCCGCATCTCCTGCGCTTCCCTGAACGCCCGCATGAGGAACTGTTCCAGTCCCGTCTCGATCGTATGGTGAACCGGGATGATGACAACGGGCGCTGCCGCTGGAGGCGAACCCGTCTCGGCCGAGGCTTTTCGCTCCAGACCCGGAAATAACGTGAGGACCAGCAGCACCGCCATCGCCGCGAGGAGCCAACGGACCCGAACCGCATGCAAGGCCTGAAACCGCCGATCGGATCGAAATCGCCTTCGCATATCGACTACCTCCTTCAGTTACATGTATTTTGGCCTTAATCGGTATTACGCAGCAATCGGACGTTTGATTCATTCGCCGGCTAAAAAAAAGAAAAACACTCCGGTTGAGGAGTGTTCTTCGTTGTTGTTGTCAAGACAATAGCTGCTGTACGAACTGGTTGACAATCTTGCCGTCAGCCCGTCCTTTGACTTTAGGCATCAATGCGCCCATGACTTTCCCCATGTCCGCTTTGGAAGAAGCTCCCACTTCCTGGATGGTCTGCTGTACAATGGCTTTTACTTCTTCTTCCGACAGCTGTTGCGGCATGTAGTCCATCAAGATGGCTACTTCGGCCCTCAGTCCTTCGGCCAAATCTTCACGACCGGCCTTTTCAAATTCTTGGAGGGAATCTTTACGCTGTTTGATCTCGCGATTCAGAACGTCAAGCACTTCTTGGTCATCTAAGGTTTTTCGCTGATCTATCTCAATATTCTTGATAGCGGCACGAACCATACGGATTACGGAGAGTTTAAACTTGTCTTGGCTCTTCATCGCGAGCTTCATATCATCGTTTAATTTCTCGCTTAAGCTCATCGATTAAGCCTCCTAGAACTTTCTTTTACGAGCAGCCTCTGACTTCTTCTTGCGCTTTACGCTAGGCTTCTCATAATGCTTGCGTTTCTTGACCTCCGCCAAAACGCCATCCTTAGCGATAGAACGCTTAAAGCGGCGAAGTGCAGCATCTATAGTTTCGTTCTTGCGAACTCGAGTTTCTGACACCAGTTTTCCCTCCCTCCGAACAGACCGTCCAAGACGAAAAAAAAGACATTCATCAAACTTCATTATAGGCGATAAAGAAACAGAGTGTCAACCTAAACGCACAAACAATTGTAAGCACGGAGGCGAGACGTTATTTTGCGTTCAGCGCACCGAGCTTTTCGCCGCCAAGCAGATGATAATGCAAGTGGAAGACGACTTGTCCGCTGTCCTTGCCGCAGTTGTTTATGAGCCGGTAGCCGGATTCCGCTACACCTTGCTCGCGGGCGATTTGAAGGGCCGCCTGGTGAATTTCGCCGATCAGCGGCAGATCTTCCTCCGCTACGTCGTTCATCGCCGCGATATGCTTCTTGGGAATAATGAGCATATGTACGGGCGCGGCCGGCTGAATGTCGTGAAAAGCGACGACGTGATCGTTCTCGAACACTTTCTTGGAAGGAATCGTGCCCTCAACAATTTTGCAAAAAATACAATCCATGCTTGTCCACCTCGCTCTCCGCTGGATAATCATTCCTCTATCATAACGAATTGGCGCCTAAAAATCCAATGCCCGATTTTCTCCGAAATGGTTTGTGCTCATGAATTTTTATAGACTCCAAGTCTAATATTGCATATAATGTTATTAATCATTGAAACGGCAAGGCAGGGAGATGCTATGAGTAAGTTCATGCGCGCCGCAACCCGTAAAAAAAGGGAGTATATGATGGAGGTCGCGCTCAAGCTTTTTATCGAAAAAGGCTACGAGCAGGTTTCCGTCGACGATATTATCGCGGCAACCCATACCTCCAAAGGGACATTTTATCATTACTTTCAAGGGAAAGATGAAATATTACGCGAAATTCCGCTGAAGCAGTCCGCCTTGATTCAAACATGGGCCAGTCGGACACCGTCTCAGGTGCCCTCGCTTGAAAGTCATATCAACCGGCTGATGCTGGATCTGACGGATATGGCGGATCGTTCCCCCCGCCTGATGCGAAGCTACCTCGCCTTGTCACTGCAAAACGAAAGCCTGAAATCGGCAACGGATGAGCTCAATCGAACGTTGTTCGAAAGCTTGCTGCGTTGGCTGCCGGATCCGGACAAAGCCAGACTGCTCGTTGCGACTTACATGGGCACGTTGTTTCTATGGTGCACGAAGGAAGATCAAGATTTGAACGATCTGATGCGAGGGCAGCTTGCATGGGTGTGGTCGGGTCTTCGTTCGAACCAAAGTGCGAAATCGGTTCTTGTGGAGCCGGAAAAGAAAGGGGATCAAATGATGAAAGTAGCCATTATCGGAGGCGGTTTAGCGGGTTTGTCCGCTGCCGCTTATTTGTCGGAGAACGCAAGCATAGAAGGCACACTGTTCGAGCGCAGTCCGCAGCTTGGCGGCCGGGCGTTTACTTATGAAAAGGCTGGATTTACGCTGAATTACGGAGCCCATGCGATCTACGGGATCGACCGGCATACCATTTCGTCAATGGAGCGCGAGCTCGGTTTATCCTTCAGCTCCAAGCAGGTCGACAAACGCAAAGTGATGTACGCCAAAAACGGGCAGTTGACGCCGGCGCCGCTCGATTTTGTCAATTTGATGCGCACCGAACTTCTGAACCCGATGCAAAAGGTGCGTTTTGTCGGGGAAATTACCGCTATTATCGCCAACATTCATAACGTCAGAAATTATGAGACGCTCGGCGATTACTTGGCGCAGTCCGATGCCGACGAAGACGTGAAAGAACTGTGGGAGCATCTGGTTTGCTCGAACTTCTTCATCACGCCGGAAGAGGCGCGGAAAGTACCCGGACCCGTGATCAGCGAATATTATCATAATTTATTTTTGTCGGGAAAACCGGTCAACTACATTCTCGGAAGCTGGGCTGTCATTACGAATCAGCTTCGCCAGAAGATCGAAATTTCCGGCCGTTGGGACATCGCGCTTCAGGAAGGCGTCGAAAGCATCCGTTATGCCGACCGCAAGTTTTATTTGCGTTCGAAAACCCGGGAGCTCGCCTTCGACCGCGTAATCTTCGCAATGCCGGTGCAGCAAGTATGCAAGCTGCTCAAAGGCACGCCGTGGGAGCCGTTTCTCGCTCCTTACGAGGAGAATACGGCAACCGAAGTCATGGTGTACGATATCGGCTTGAAGCAGGTCGTAGCGCGGCCGTTCAGTTATATCAGCGACATGGACAACAAGCTGTTCATCAGCGACGTCTCGGCAACCGATCATACGCTCGTACCGGAAGGCGGGCAGCTGCTGCAAGGAATCGCGTACTTGAGCGACAGCTTTGCGGACGAAGCGGAACGCAAAGCGTATCTGGACGCCAAGACGAAGCAAATGGAAGCTTTGTTCGATCAGTATTATCCCGGCTGGCGCGACGCGACGGAAGTGAAACGCGTTTCGAAAAAAGCGATGGTCGCCAGCGTCAAAAACATAAAAGGCAACGAGCTGCTGCCGACTCGTATCGTCAATGTGCCGTTCTATTTTTGCGGTGACGGCTGCGAAGGCAAGGGGGAGCTCGCGGAGCGCGCTTTCTCCAGCGCACGCCAAGCCGCAAAAGCGATTTTGGAGGAAATGAAAGCTCCTGTTCGCGTGTAACCATCGGTTCTATTAAAAAAGCTCAGTCCTCTGCCATCGTATACCCGGTGTGCAGAGAGCTGAGCTTTTATGTTGTTTACGCGTTTATGTTTATGCGAAATCCCCCCACCATTTGGCGATTTTCGCGAATTGGAGCTTAAACCAGGCAACCAGTCGGGCTCCGTTTTGCGGCTCGTCGCCCTCCCCCTGCGATGTGACCACGGCCGTGGACCAGGCCGCTGCGTCGGCCTTTTGCGCCACCGCCTTGCCGTCGTTGTTGATTTGTACTGTGCGCGTGTCTCCATCCCAGCTTACCGCACCCCCGAACGCTTCCGCTGCGAATCGGGCCGGTACCATCGTTGAATCGTTTATGAGCTGGGCCGGCATCTCCAGCGTGGCGGGAACGTTATTCAGGAGCGCCGTGTCGCTTCCGACCTGAACGGCGACGGTTGTAGTGCCCTTCTGGGCGGTAGCCGTTCGCGTCGCGGCATCCCATTTCACCGTTGCGCCCATCGCTTCGAAAATCGCGCGGATCGGCGTAAGCGTATTGCCTTCGCGAATAACCGGCGGCTGTTCAAATGCCAGCTCCTTGCCGTTTAGCATAATGGAAATATCGGAGCGAATCGGGAACGACTTGGATGTGACCTTGCTTCCTTGCTTATTATAGACTGCCAGTTCAATTACGGAGCCTTCGGGCACGTCTCCCGCCTTCAGGTCTATTCCGAAAGGCGGATTCGTCTGGGTTTCGATCAATTTGCCGTTCACATAATACTCCAGTTTGCCGATATATATATCCGGTATTTTCACAAACGGCGTAATATGCGTGCTTTTCGTAAACGCATGGTTTCCATCGACCGGCACGTTCCCTCGCAAATCGGCGGGCTTTGCCCCATTCTCCACTTTGTTCAAATAAAAAGGCGAAGCGATCATTTGTTTATACAATTTGTAAATCGCATCGTTATCGCGCAGCGAATAGTTGTTCTTCGATTCCGTCATCGCCAGGTTTACGTTAAAATAGGTAATCGACTTCAGCCGCGGGTATTTGGCCGGCATTATTTCGTACAACCGCTGCAAGTTCAGCAATCCGTAATCGGCAAACGATTCGTCCGGCTTGTTCGCATAATGGGATACGCCCGACTCGCTAAGCATGATCGGTTTGCGGTCGGCAAATTTATTGTACAAATAATCAAGCCGTTCAATCGGACTGGTCGCCTGCATATTGGCCTGCTGCGGATCCCCGTTCTCGTAAGGCTCCGTATACAAGCTGACGCCTACCCAATCGACGTAATCGTCCCCTGGATAATAGGCGTCCATGGCGTAAATCGGCACGTCGGCCGGGCTCCATACCATCGCCACGTTCGGTGCTTCCTGCGCCATCATGTCGTGGACCATGCGGAATTTCTCGATATACAGCTGCGGATCGCCGTGCCATTTGACCCAATCCCCGTTCATTTCACTCGCATAGCGCAAAAAAATCGGGATTCCCGCTTCTTTCGCACCCTTCGCCCAGCTGCGAACTACTGATTCCGTCACGGCATCGAGTCCTTCCGACGGCTCCCATGCAATTTGCAGCGCGGCACCCGCCTGCTTGGCCCGAGTGGCGTACTCCTTCGGGAACGTAGCGTTTACCGGCGAATACGCGAGGTACAGCGCGTGTTTTTTGCCGTAAAACTGCTCGGAACGATCGAAATAATTTTGCATTTTCGGATCGCGCTCGCTGTACAACCCGATATAACTGCCATATTCCGGCTCATACTTGGCCAGCTTGCCGCTCACAGGCGCGGAGCGCTTCCGCAGCGTCTCCGTATCGCTGACTGTCATGTACAGTTCGGCGATCGTCCGAATTTGATCCGCACGCTGAAGGTCGGCCGCCCCCCAGTCTTTCCCGAATTTGAGCCAATATTCGTTCTCCAGCTCATAATAACGGATCGCTTGCTCATAATCTTTGGTTTGGTCGAAATATTCGTTCAGCCTGCCGCTAAACAGCGCCGCGCTCTCCCAATCGCCCTTGGACGCGTAGTGCTCGACAAGAAACTTCCAATGCGGCACAGCCGCGCTTGGATCGCCTTTCGCCACAGCCGCGTCGGCTGCCTGCCAGCGGTCCCAGATGGCGTCTGCATGCGCCTTGCCGCTCCAAGGGGGGACAGCCAGCGCAAGGCTTGTGCAAATTGCAACCGTAAGCAACTTACGGTTGCGAAGACGACGGCGGTTATGGCGTAAAGTTGTGGAAGCGTCCGCTCGTCCGAGTTCGCTACGATGCAAACTATTTTTCTGTCTGTTGCCGGATGACACCCGTGACTCCCCCTTCTTCTCTATGTAATCGTACTTCCATTATACAACAGCTTACGTTGCGAAAGGCCTGCCGGTCGCAGGAATAATATGGTAACGGCGACGCGATGACCATTCCGTGATATACGACAATGAGGTTGAATGCGCCCACATATTTTTTTAGTACGCTGCTTGTCCGCTGCATTAAACTATCTTTTGTTTCCCACAGCTTCTGCTCCCCTGGCGGACAGCAGCCTTTATGCCTCACATAGTCATGATACAGTTCGGCAATTTCTTCGGCGGAAGACGCTTGCCATTGATCGGGTGTCCATTCGTGCAAATCAAATTCAACTTTAACTGGGAGCCCCCAGCTTTTATTGATGATCGCTGCCATCTGTAACGATCTGGTGTACGGGGAGGAAACGATCCATTCGTATTGCGACATTAAAGGATGGCATACCGTCACTTGTTCGGCTTGCTGAAGTATTTCAATACAGCCGCTTTTCGTAGCTCTCTTTCAACGACTTGGCCACATCTTCGGCCGTTACGCCTTGCATCTTGACGTGGTCGGCCAAAATTCGGGCAACAACCGGAAGTTGCGCTTGTTCAGGCCAAGCATCGTGCTCCCACAGTTTCGATCTTTTGAATGCTTTGGCACAATGCATGTAGCACTCTTCCACTTCCACGCCGAGACCGAGCAGCGGTGCTTTGCCGTGGGCCTTCATCTTGTCCAATAAGGAATCATCGTTAATAATGCAGGCCTTCCCATTGATTCGAAGCGTTTCTTCCAGGCCCGGGATCAAGAAAATGATCGCGATATTCGGATTCGATAAAATATTTCTTAATGAGTCCAACCGCCGATTGCCCGGACGTTCCGGAATTACGAGATGGTTGTCGTCAACGACGTGCACAAACCCGGCGCCGTCCCCTCGAGGGGACACATCGCATGCCCCTGTTCGATCCGACGTTGCTATAAATACCATCGGCGATTGCGCGATAAATGTTCGGCAGTGCTCGTCGATGTGGGTTATGGATTTGTTTGCCACCAACTCGCTTGGATAGCCAAGTAACTCCCGAAGCTGCTGTTCCGAGGTGATTCGGTGCTGAAATGGATTTGTTTTCATCGGGTTGTCCTCTTTTCGATTTATAGGTTTTATCCCGCTTGCTGCATTGCCTCCGTTATGCGCCCGTGGTTATAAACTCATTTTTATATTCGCTTGCATGATAGGAAATGCATCCTCATACTCATTGCTGTACCGGCCGAAGCTGTGCCTCATCACGAGCCAGCGGCTCGAATCAAAGCTCGACCGCAGATTCCATGCATCCCTACTCAAAATCAATTTAAGAAAATATTATCAGCTTATTTAGAAACGTTTTTTGCATCCAGTCGTTTTCGCCCACCGAACTGCCGTTCGAATTTATATGAATTTGGAGATAGCTTGAGTGCTGGAACAGGCCTTATGCACACACCCAAATATTCTTGAAAATCAATTAAAATGTCTCCAGACGCTTTATCGTCCATTCCCGGTATACTTTCGTGCTTATATCCAACGCCCCGGATTCCATCCACTCTTTGGCCGTCAATACAAGCGGGGAAGCATTGCTCTCGTTCATGTCGGATACATTTATCCATTCTGCTCCTAACGAGTCATCAATATTGGGTGAATGTAGAATATCTCCCGCAATGTATTCAACCTCATACAGTACGGCAATGTTATGGCAATGTGTATGGTCGAACCCGGTTCTCGTCCATGGAACGACGAAATCTTTAGTTCCAATATGATTAACGATCCGTACTTGTATGCCCGTTTCCTCAAGAAATTCCCTGGTCAGTGTGTTCAATATCGTTTCATTCGGCTCGATGCTGCCTCCCGGCAAATCATATCTTGCTGTGTATGGCCCTCCATTTTTATGAATGACAAGCAATTTTCTATCCTTCACACATATTCCGTAAACTCCAAGATGGCGGTGATATTTCATAGACATCCTCCGTATTTGGATTATTTAATTGCAATAGATGCAAATCATTGGGTTATAACGGCAAAACGAATGCGGTATGAGGTTACGGGCGATATTTGAAGGACTCGTGATAGTATAGAGCGATTTTTCATGTTGTATTTTTATTCACATTTATGTATATTAATACCATCCTGTTTTTTTAAGAGGGAGGTGTTTAACTTGTACCAAATAAGAAAAGCCACTATGCAGGATACTGAAAAAATGTACCAGCTTATCCGTACTTACGCGGATGAAGGCAAGCTTCTCCACCGAACTCTCAGCTCATTATATGAACATCTGCAGTGTTTCTTTGTTGCGGAACAAGAAGGTGAAGTCGTTGGAACGGTAAGTCTTCATATTTTAGATAAGGATCTCGCGGAAGTACGTTCCCTTACCGTTTCATCTACGCTTTTCGGAATGGGGATTGGAAAAAATCTTGTTACTGCGGTTATTAATGAATCCAAGTCTCTAGGAGTTCAAACCATTTTGTCTTTAACGTATCAGGTTGATTTTTTTCAAAAGTGCGGTTTCCAACTTGTTGATAAAAAACAGCTCCCTATGCCAAAGGTTTGGAAAGATTGCGTGCATTGCTCAAAGTTCTCAAATTGTGATGAAAACGCGATGATTATTCATATTTTATAAGTTGAATCTTTGGAAGCTTCACAACTGAAGACAATCGCGCAGCATCAATACATATCGATTCCTATTGTATTTCACCCAAATAGATTTGCGCTTTATGACCAATGATGTAAGCTGCAATTATGGTTCTAAGTTCTCGTGGATACAGCGGTGCGCCGAGAATCGTATCAAGTTCCAGCCATTCCATTCCCAATTGATTATGATCCATGACTGTAGCTTCCGTGTACCGTACAATATCGCCTTTAAAAATAAATTCTACTCTATGAATATCTTTATCTGCAAAGCATTCTCTGACAAAGAGCAGCTCCTTAACCTCGATTACAAATCCGGTTTCCTCGATGCATTCTCTAACTAAGCACTCCTGGAGCTTCTCTCCCGCTTCTTGTCCGCCGCCCGGCAATAAGTAGAATATCCCGCTCTCATCCTGCAGCTTCGTCACAAGTAACTTATTATGTTGGATGATTAGTGCTTTGGCCGAATTTCTTATTTTCAATAGTGATTTCCCTCCATTCAATCGGATCATCGGATTCGCATGTTTATAAGCATTCGGCAATGTTCTAAGAAATGAGGTGAACCCTTTATATGAGGAGGCTGTAAATAAACGTGGTTAACCGTAGAAATCTGCTTATCGTTGCGATTGTATAGACTTTGATCTGTGGTTTTGTTCCGGATTAGGCAATGTAATGGAGACTGGCACCGCCCATGCGAGCCCGTAAACGGTACGCGATCTGATGCTTACGGAGATGTCGCCCGATTCCACAATGTTCGGCGGAGGCTGACTCCTCGATCCATCCGAAAAACTGCAGCATCGTTATACAGGTTTGCTTATTCATCACATCCAATTGTTTTGTCGTATGCGAAGCGCACCAAATAGTCCATAACCTATTAATCCGCCGATGAAGTTAAATATAACGTCATCTACATCTGCTGTGCCCATTTTAAGCAGCGCTTGCAACAATTCCAGAATCACGATCGAACCTATAAAGCACAATGAGAACAAATATAGCCTTTTTAATCTCGCGAATAAATAGGGTAGCATGACTCCAAAAGGAATGAACACGCCGATATTCCCGGCTAAATTTATTATAGGTATCTTTACATTGCCCGGTTTCATCGTACTCATAAAATGCAGTATTGTTTTAAAGGGAACGTAGTTAAATCGGATTTCAGCATGGACTGTTCTGCCAAACCCCAAAAACATCCAATACAATAAACAGCTACTATAGCTAATAAAGATTAACCAGACAAGCCCGCGCATTGTTTTCTGACCATTGCTCTTCAATTACTCACCGCTCTCGGCCGTTAATCGAAATTTGTTATACGTGATTTGCTCCGCTATCAAATCATCCGTATCTTATCTCGTAATTCAGCCTTGCCTGAATATTCCCAGCTTATCGCAAAATCTACGTACTGTAAACGCGCGAGGATAATGGAGAACAGCCCCGACCGAACCGGTGATCTTCAAGTCGCCTGTAACGACCGAATTGCGCAGCTTCACACCCGACTCCGATATGACCACATCTATCGCAAACATCAGCAAAAGCGGTAGCGGATCGTTCTTCGTAGCCGAATAACCGGTTCACCACTTTCGCCCCTTCGACGCGCGTAATCGGTGCATCCGGCCGCATCGTACCGTCAGGATAGCCGCTGATCCGAAAAAAATCCTCCTTGCGGGGGATGCTGAGCCGCGATCCGAGAGATGACCACTATGAAAGAAGGCAATCCGAATGTTGGACGAGCATGTATTTATTCGGGTTTATTATTTCTTAGCCAATTGATCATGTTGTCGAATAATTCTACAGAGTATTTGTCGTCATTGCAGAGTTATCTACCCGATGCAATCTTCTTGATTACCTTGACGATACTAGTGTGCGCAGGGCCTGTAGCGTAAAAATGATTTTGGTCTTACCATCTTTAGTTAAACAGTGCTCGTACTCGATTGAATTGGTTATTAAATGCAGTATAATCTCCATCACTTTCGCTCGTAGGCCAAAATTTGCAAAGCCAAAATAGTGAAGCAAGTTTACGTGAATTTACAAATCTAACAACTTCTCGTTTAGATAATTCGAATTGCTCTATAAACCACCGCCAGGAGTCTTCTCCAATCTTTCTAGAGTCCACATGTTCTACGAAATCCACTAAATCGTAAGCTTTATCCGTGCTTCCAGCATATTCAAAATCAACGACTCTCACTGTATTACCATCCCACAAGCAATTAGCTAAGTTTGGATCGCCACGTGAAAATACTTGTTCCCCGGCATACTTTAAGTGTTCTGCTTCTTTACTAAATACCCAATTTCTCGCTAAGTCCCATGCTTCAGAAGTCTGTTGAAATCTTATATTCTCATGATTGCCAAAAAACTCCCGGACCTTTGAAAGCATACAAGATGAGTTGCAGATTACCGGTTGTAATGTATACGACGATGTTCTCACGGGCAACGAATTAAATGTCTTCAATACATTGGCTAAAGCGCATAGTTCTATCGTAGTAATGTTCTGAATGTCACATAATCTGCTACCATTTAAATATTCCATAACAATAATATAACAATCACCAATTTCTTCGATAAAACGTAGAGGTCTCGGGGTAATTCCCTCGGTATAATCATTTAAAGCATTTAATGCGATCCATTCATTTTTTGTTTGTCTTTCTTTTAACGGAGTGAAACAATTTTATACAAAGTCGTTCGTCGCGTTCACGATACAAAAAAACCGAATGATTTCTGCCGCCACTCAAAGCACTTAGCTTCTCACTCGATGTATTCAACAGTTCTTTGATCTTTGTATCGGTTAGCATCTTGAGCTCCTTCTTGCTTACATTTTTCTAGTCACGAACTCACGGTATCTTTAAGAGTAATCCCGTATCACAGCTTTAGCTGATCACAAATTAACGTGCTTGATATTTACGAACTCGAATGGCTTGTCACAACATTGTTCACCTGAGCAGGACATCCTCGAATCGCATATGTCAAGTCTAGGAGCAAAAGCGAATGCATACGATATTAAATTTTTCTACTGCTCTTTCTTAGTTTTACTATCTTTTTCATCCGTTTCAATATACTGTTTTAATTCTTCTTCAATCTCTTCATTACTCATGTTAAAATCGTCTTTATCTACAATGCCTAACTTTTCTTTTATTCTCTGTATATCAGAATAAATCTCTTTGTTTCTCAAATGCGTACTTAAAACTAATCCAAAGGTTACAGATATTAAAACTAATATTCCATATGGTCCGAGAAATATAGAAATTAAATTGCCAGAACTATCGCTGTAATTGTACCAAATATTGTCATTTTGTATCCCTTCAAGATTTTATTTAATCATTGGGTTGTATCACTAGAAAATATATGGGTTACATCATTGAATTTCTAACAAAGATTCAGTTCATTCGTTTGATTTCATGTATTTAACTTCTGAATTATTCTTAATTATTAATTCCTCATTAACAAGTTGGTTATTATACTTGCTTATTTCCATCCTCCATATTTCATTTCCTCTATACCACCTGTTCTCTTTTTGATAAAACTGATGATTTTTTTCCTCCACTTTGTATATGAATTCCAATTCCGCGTTACAAACTATCGTTCCTTCCAGAAATTCATCAGATAAATATATATTAAATTGAAACGTATAGTTTGTTGGGTTGTAAAATTGCAAATCTACATAATTATAAAAGACGCTTGTTCCTGTCCCAAAAGGAACAACTCTTCTATCATCAGGAAATATATCAAAGCTATGATGATGACGTTCTTTGATCTCAAGCGGTGTATGAAGAGCAAGCCAAAATAGCATATTGGCTAATTGGCATAGTCCACCTCCTGTACCAGTTCGAACTGCTCCATTTGATAACATTAAACCTTCGATATAACCCTTGGCTTTTGTTGTTTTACCTATTCGTTTCCAAAAAGAAAATGTCTCTCCTGGGTTTATCACTATCCCATCAATATGCTCAAGAGCAATTTTTATATTTTTTATTTTATTTTCTTGTAATATTGGATCCGAATTAGCTAGGACTCTTCTTAAAACGGATTTATGCTTCTTACAAACAAAATCAAACTCATCAGGCTTTCTACCACGTGCATATTTTATTTTGGGGTTTAAATTCATAAGATGTCTCATCAATATAAGTTGCTGAACTCTCAACTTGTATAAAAAAGGAAAATACCTCAATAATATTTTCTTCATTGAGAAAATCCTCAATTCTTAAGAGTTTTAAG
>NZ_CAJVCE010000001.1 GCF_910594985.1 Paenibacillus allorhizosphaerae | reverse complement strand
GTAACGACCATTTTCAACAAAGGATGTTCATTTGCTTATTACGATGTATTAGACATAATTAAACAGCAATTAATAGTAATAGGAAACGATTCTAATGATTTTGGTTCTACTGTACCGACTTTAAAACCCGGAATCTATACTTATACGGAATTTGTCAATGATCTAGGTATGGGTAGAGAGATTGAATTTTTATATAAGAATTCGAAATATTCGATAACAAATACTCCAAACGGGCATGTCTTTTCAGAATATAATAGTAATTTCAATACTTATCAAACAATAGAAGAACTAATCAAGAGAACCAGAATTGATAATAAAAACCTTAAAGAGCTATGGGAAGAAATAACTATTGATTGCATATTCTGAGAAGAGAGGGACTTCGTCTAACACCGTATTCACGCTGCGGTCGCTACGCTCCTTTGGTCTGCCAGATGATAACTCGGGGAGTCGTATCAGTCAGACAACCTAAGCCCTGACGGACCCGGCGCTACCGCGCCTTAAGGTTCTCGGGTTCGTGAATACAAGTACGTTATAAGAAATCCCCGCAAACCGTAAATGAAAGGAGTATTTATGGACCGTAAAGTTCTACGACGAGCCATATTCCTAATAGTTTTGTTATCGCTGATAATTTATATATTTAAAAACTCTGGGTATTCTATTATCGATAATAAAGTCATTAGGAATTCATATCCTTCGAAAGATGGTGAAGTGATATATGAAAAAGATTATGAAAATAAGAAAACAGTTATATGGAAGACTGATACTGGCTATTATGTAAAACTGGTGGAAGCTAAATGGGGTATCCTGTATCACGTACCTAATGTAGCTGAGCTACAACCCATGTCACCACTGATTGGGAAAGAGGGAGACATTAAACGGACATGGTCGGCGAGTTTAAATTCAAATAAGATGTATGATACTATATTCGCAGTCGAATCAGATAATCCTGAAATTAAAAGTATCATTGTAAGTAATGATAATATCGAACGCGTAATTTCATATGATTTTGATGAAATAAAAGAAAACTCAACTGTATTTATCGAATTAAATTTAGAAGATGGTTTCGCAGCATCTTACAATGAACTAAATACAAAGGATGCTGGAGGATTTATATTTAGAGGAGTAAACGAAAAGGGAGAAATAATAATATTAGGAAGATAAGAGCTTAATTAAGCAATTTCAAGAAGGCGGGGACATAACACCGTATCTATGCTTCGTCGCTAACACTCCTTGGTCTGCCCGAAGAAGTAGTTCAGGTAGACCCCCTTGCGAGCATAAGTCCTGACGGACCCGTCGCCAACCGCGCTTTAAGGCTCTCGGACTCGCGATTACAAGAACTTTATAGGAAAGGCATGCTAGCCTGTATTAATGAATCTAAAAACCTATTATAATCAATACGAACGCTTGTGCGTAAAGTATAATAAAGGTACAATATAATTACAATTGAATCTTGGGTGGGCATGGTTTCCCTTCGAAAGGAGGTGAAGCCATGGAAATAAAAGATGCACTTACGATTATGTTCCTTTTTGGAATGTTTATCCTTGCTCTTTTAACATACATCGATTTAAACAACAAGAGAAAGTAAAAACCCACCCGAAGATTGAGAGCCGTAGGTGGGTTTTTGATTCCTAAATGACTTAGAAAGGGAATTTACCAACCAAGCCAATTGTATTGACCAAGTGTTAGCCCACTTGGTCTTTATTAATAATAATATGATAACACACCATGATACTTGCATCAATTGATTTAAATGAATTTTCGAGATGGGAATTATGATAAAGACAATCCAAATGTAAAAGCAGAATTGTCTTTACGATGCGGGAGACAATCCCCTTGGTCAGCCGAATTATGTATAAAGGAAAAGTTCATGTTTAAGAAGATATTCGGATCAAAGAATAAAAAAGAAAAATCGGAAACACTCATTATCATTCAGTTGAATGACAAAATTATGCCAATGGATAGAGGAGTGCTTTACGAGGAACCCCTGGATGAATTTTTGCGTTCAAACCGTTATGGTGAAATCACTGGTGGAGGAACCATGCAAGCAGAATCCGGCGAAATCGAATTTTGCGACATGGAAGTTCTAATTTATAAAGGAAACGACTATAGGTCGATCATCGGTGAAATTATTTTGAAACTAGAGGATTTAGGTGCACCTAAGCGATCACATGTGATTTTAGAAAATACAGAAGAATGCATTGCGTTTGGCAAGAAAGAAGGATTAGCAATTTACTTAGACAGCGTAAACCTTCCTGAACGTGTATATGCACAATGTGATTTAAATGTTGTGCTCACCGAGTTATCTAGGTTAATTGGGTATGATGGAGAAGTTGAAAGGTATTGGCAAGGCACTACGGAAACTGCTTTTTATTTCTATGGAGATTCATTTGAGGATATGAAAAACGCAATATGGTCCCTCACGGAGTTATATCCATTATGTCAGAATACTAGAATCGTTCAGATTGCTTAACAAGTCGTTCTGGAGTAGTACAATAAATAGAATGAAATCACTTCAGCTTTTGAATCATCATATTTAGGGGAGAGACCAATGACAGAACACGAGGAATTACTTCTTAGGCTAGACATCGAGAGAAAAGAATACGTTAAAGAATACATTAGAATCGAGTGTAGAGGAAATGTGATTGACTTAGTCGGATTTTCAAGAGCGTTTGAAGAGTACATACAGCAACGGCCTTTAAAGAAAGATGGTTATAGATCGATTTCTTTAAAAAGTTTTCGTGATTTTTTAACATTACGGATTACTTTAAAAAAGGTGAAGTTCGTATAAATACATACCCATCTTATCAGGTTTAATTGAACTTGATGTTTTGTTATTTTTAAGTTCGTTCGAAGGGAAACATGATCCGCATCCAAACAATATGCGAATTTAATTCGAAGGTGGTATAAAAGATGGGGAAAATCATTTGTTTTATATCGGAAGACTTCGCAGATTTTGAAATTACGTTAGCTTTCCATAAAATAAGAAATATTGGAAAAAGAGAAGTTCTATCAATGGGATACAATGTTGAAACCGTCGTGAGTGAATCTGGTTTGTACTATAAGCCAAATGTCACAATTAATGAAGCAATGGAGCTTAGCGATATTGAAGGGCTCATTATCCCTGGTGGCCCGATTCGAAATCAACGGAAAGAGCTAACCGATTTTATAATTAAACTGGACCAAGAGGGGAAAATGCTTGCTGCCATATGCAATGGGCCGCAATATTTGGGAAGAGCCGGCATCTTACATACATGTAAGTTCACCACATCCTGCTCGATCGAAAGCATCAATAAATTGAAAGTAGAAGATCCGTTTCCACGGGAGAATTATATAGATAAGCGGGTAGTTAGAGAAAGACATGTCATTACTGCCAAAGGTCGTGCTTTTGTTGATTTTTCTTTTGAAATCTTTCATTATCTTGGGGTTTATCAAAACGCGGATGAAGAAAGAGAGCTATTTCATGACATCATGAACAGATAAAGTGGAATTTCATTTATAGATGCAATGAAAAGTTGTTTATCATTTCATACTCGGAGTGATTTTTTGCCGTTTACTTTTGCTCATCCTTTGTATGTTCAGATCTTTCTAATCGTATTGTTATTGATCAAAACCCCATATTCAACGAAGGCCTTTAGAAAAGTAGATTCGAGTAAAAAGCTCATTTATTGGCTAGTCGTATGTATAATAGCGATCGTCGCCGTAACCGCAAAGCTAGCCTTTACTTCAAGCACGAATATACTAGGAATCATTATTGTCTCTCCGATATCCGGCTTGATTCTTGGACTAATCGTTACAAGTCTCATTTTTCGAAAGAAAGTAATACAAATGTAACTTGAAAGGTAACGCCGTATCCCGCTATGGGATTGGTGGCTCCGTGGGAGAGGGAAAACTATATGCATGTAAATTTAAGTACGGTAGAACCAGAGGAATTAATGGGATTACTACTGAAAGCTTGGCAAAGCGCAGCACCGGAAAAAGTAGTTAAAGCTTATGGTGAAAGAACTAACAATTTCATAAAAGGTGGTTAGCAAGATGAGATCATCCCAAATTGTCAAAGATGATATGAAAAAGCAGCTAAAGGGTGTATACTCCACAGGGGAAAAGAGTAAGCAAGTAAGAATACACGAGCTGCCGGATTTGAAATACATTGTTACAACGAGGCAAGGACAATTTGATATCCGAAAACTGAATGATTCCAACAAAATCTACAAATGTTTGAATCGAATCAAACATTACACGGCGAAAGAGCTGAATAAAAACTTTATTATCGGTCCTACGGAATTCCAATGTGAGGATAGGGCCGGCAATGATGCGTCCATTACTATCATGATTTGCGTACCCGATTATTTGGAGGAACGGCAGCTTCATAATGCGATGATGGACAGTTTAGGTGGCATGGAGCATTCGATATTTTTTAAGACGATCCCGGGCGGCACGTTTGCTCAAATTTTACACGAAGGTTTATACGACGACATTATACATACGAAAGCCAAACTTGTTGAAGAAATTACGGCCAAAGGATTTGTGCCGACAGGTGCTTCTACCGAGATCGTTATGAATCCAATGCTTCATCACAATCATTGTAAAATCATTATCAGGCAGCGGGTTGAAACAAGCGCTACATGAAAGGGAATAAAACGTGGACGGTTGACCCCAAAGTAAGGGAAATCATCGATGCGTACATTGCGAATGAGTTGTTGGTTAATTCAGATCTTGAAGCTATCATTTTATGCGGATCGCAAGCTGCTGGAACGGCAACGGCTCATAGCGATATTGATCTTTGTTATATCGGGAAGTTTTCCGAATTTAGACGAGAGTTTAAATATTTTAACAACTATGAATTTCAAATCATGATCGCTCCATGGGATTGGTATAAAGAAGTATTAAATGGTTACGAGAGGAAAAGCAATATAGGGACAATCACAACAATGCTGGCGAAAGGAGTCTGTTTGTGGAGTAATTGTACAAAGAAATGGATTGAATTGCATGAAGAGGCTTCAGCCTATTATGCATCAGGCCCGACCCCGGCTTCTCAAGAGGAATTGACCCGGATTAGAAAAAGAATAACGGAACTATGGAACAATTTCATGGATGCAGACAATGAAGTCACCTCGGCATGGATCCGAAATCAGATTTTGCAAAGCTGCGTAGATGCGCATTTTATTATTCATCATTGGTGGGCTGTAAAGCCGAAGTATCAAATGAACGAACTGCGGCGTAGGGATCCATTATTGGCGGATTATATAGTGGAATGCTTACATAAGTTGGATGTGAAGAAGTCATTGCAAACAGTATGTGAATATGTATTAAATCCGATCGGTGGGTTGCTAAAGTGAAGGGCTGAAGAATAGGTATTAGAACGGCGGGAACTTTAGCTGGAAGTGGATTTGTGGGCGTCTCCCCGCAGGCTGCTAGTTTTTACTTGGAGGACAAAGATGAGACAACATAATAGAGAAATGACTAGGAAAACAAAGTATTACATGTACTCCGGCTCAGCATTATATGCCTTATCCATCGTAATAAGAATTCCATACCTATGGAGGTTTATATTACTAATCGCACTAACGCTTTTACTAACGGTTATAATTGACGAGCCCATTAAAGGTTTTTTGAGGAAATTGTTTACAGTGTTTTTATTTTTGTTTTTTGTAGGTACGCTGATGGGGTTAATTCTCACTTTGATTAAGATGATGCTAATCCGCAGCTAAATCTTACGAGAACCATGCCTTCGCATGCATCAAAAACCTACGCCGCTTAATGAACAAAAGGACAGCCTGGATGCTGTCCTTTTGCATGAGGGGATGATCGTTACTTTTGCCCTTTTGAGATATGCGGTATGTTATCGCGTAAACACGTGGTTGCCGATTTTGGCGATTTTGGGACGTGCTTTGCTCCAGGACGCTTTTGCCGTTCTGGGGTTGTAGTAGTAGAGCGCTCCGTCTGTCGGGTCTGAGCCGTTCAATGCTTTTTTCGCCGCTTCATAAGCGGTTTCATTCGGGGTCAGCTCGAACTGCCCGTCTTTCACGGCCGAGAACTGGCCGGGTTGTAAAATCACTTCTTCGATCGTATCGGGAAAAATGTTGGACTGTACGCGGTTTAATATAACGGCGCCGATCGCGACTTGCCCATCGAACGATTCGCCTCTCGCTTCGGCGTAAATGATGCGCGCCATTTGGTCGAGCGCCGTTTCTTTCGGCGCAACCGACTGTTTCAGCGAGTCGACGGTCGTATCGTCGGCCACTCCGTCGGCCGTAAGTTTTTGCGCGGTTTGAAATTTGCGGACCGCTTCAGTCGTCAGGACTCCGTAATAGCCGGTAACCCCGCCTTTCAAATAACCTAGTGCGGTAAGTCGCTCTTGCAAATCAAGCACGTGTTCGTTCTTGGCTCCTTTCTTCATCGGTTCGGCGGATGCGGTTCCGGATGCGGTTACAGCTCCTGCCATCCCGGCAAATAAGGATAAAACTATCGCGGCTTTGTTCAAAATCCGGTTACCTCCTCTTCTTCATGGGTCCGGCAAATGCGCGGACGTTGCTGCAAAAGGGCGTTAATCGGTTGCGGAAGCGGCTCGTCTACACTTTTCGGAGACAGGTTTAAAATTTTGTCCATAGTCGGAAAATTGGTTCAATTTGGGAGGGGAAACGCACGTATTTCGGATCCGTTTTGTCCATGGACTTGCCACTGAATTATGTTACATTGTAAAAGCACATAACAAATCGACATCAAAGAAGGAAATTGGAATGGACGCCTGGAAACGCAATTTGTACATCTTATGGTTCGGCAATTTTTTCTGTACCGCCGGGTTCAGCATGATCGTCCCGTTTTTGCCGCTTTACGTACAGGAGCTTGGCATCCATGACGAGAAGCAGGCTGCACTGTGGTCTGCCTTGATCTTCGGCATCAATCATGTGATGGTTGCACTCGTTTCGCCTTTCTGGGGGAAGATGTCGGATACATACGGGCAAAAGACGGCGATGATCCGCTCAGGTTTCGGTCTTACGATCATTATTGTATGTATGGGTCTCGTCCATACGCCTATGCAACTGCTGCTGCTTCGCGCCGTTTTCGGAACGATGGCCGGGTTCTCGACATCCTCTGTCGCCCTAATGGCAATTGAGACGCCGAAGAGCGAGGTAGGCCGGGCGTTAGGGACGCTGCAGACGGGCCAGGTGACGGGACAGCTGCTCGGGCCGCTCCTTGGCGGGCTGATGGCGGAATGGTTTGGCATGCGCAACTCGTTTTTTCTCACCGGACTGTTTATCTTGACCTCAACCGTTCTCGTGCTTTTTGGTGTGAAAGAAGCGAAGAAATACGAGAAGTTCCGATTCCGGAGGTTTTTGAAGAGAGATCAACCGGTACAAGCGGAAACGGACAAACCAGTGCAAAAAACGATGCTGCGCGAAGCGATCAGACAGTCGCCGGTCATTCTTGTATTATTCGTATCGACGTATTTGATTGCCGCCAGTTTGCAGAGCATCAGCCCGATTATTTCGCTGTATGTCAAGAGTATGCATGTTGAAGACCATATCGAGCTGATGGCCGGTCTCATCTTCGCATCGAGCGCACTCGGGACGGTGATAGCCGCACCGTACTTGGGCAAATTGGGCGACCGGTACGGACATATGATCATCCTGCTAAGCTGTTTACTGCTGATTTCGATTCTTTACATACCCCAGGCGCGCATATCGAACCCTTGGATTTTGATGGGTACCCGTTTCTTGACAGGACTGTGCGTCGGAGGACTGATTCCGTCGATCAGTTCGCTGCTGCGCCGGTTGACGCCTGTGAACATTCAAGGCAGCGTATATGCTTACAATGCAAGCGCCAATTCATTAGGAAATGTGTCCGGCGCCTTATTCGGCGGGATCGTGGCGAGCAACTTCGGCATTCCGATTGTATTCTATATTATCTCGGGTGTACTTTTCATCCATTTTCTACTTCTGACCCCTCAATATGGAAGGATTGGGAGAGAAGCGATAAAACGGGGGAATACGTCCTATTAGACGATCCATCGCGTAAATAAGCAATAAGTTGTGACAAATCGTTTAAGAAGGGTGATTTTTCCGGAAAACCGTGCTACATTGGGCATAGCACGGTTTTTTTGCGAGCTCAGAATGGTTAAGTACGCTAGAATGTTTTTTTATTTATGACAAAAAGGGGAAATACGGCTTTGAAAAAGAAACGGCTTATTACATGGTCGCTTGCCTTGTCGATGCTGGCGGGGAGCGCGCAGGCAGCCGGGGTACAGGTCTCCGGCACTACCATACATCTGCTGTTTACCGACAACCAAGCGACCGCGGAAGTGAACGGCTCTGCGGTTCAACTGGACGTCCCGGCGCAGAAGGTGAAAAACAGCTTTTTTGTCCCGATCCGCTGGGTTGGGGAGCAGCTTGGATTTCCCGTCACTTGGAATTCCGAGCGCAGATCGGTCGGACTTACGGCGCCGAAAGCTTATGTGGAGTGGGAGCTCGACCGAGGCATAGCATCCGTCAACGGGACGGAAAGTCCATTGCCGGAAACCGCTGTTCTGGCGGATGGGACGCTGCTGGTAAAACTGGACTGGATTGCACCTTATATGAACGCAACGTGCGTTTATGATTCGAATCGAAGCCGTGTGGAGCTGATCTACGTTCAGCCTACCGATCGGGCGTATCGCGAATCGCATTATCCCGGGGACACACAGCCGAACTCTCGGCCAATCGCCATCTTTGCGACGGATAAAGCGGTGTACCGGATCGGCGAACCGGTCGCTTATATCGATTTAAGCTATGATCCGGATTCCGAAGGATTGCCGAAGTACGAATGGACAGGCAATAAAGAAGCTTTTTTCGAGCCAGGAACTTATCCGGTGTCGCTGCGGATAGCGGACCCCCACAGCGAATGGAGCGAGACGTTCACGCATGAGGTGACCGTCATTGATGAAGTGCTCCATACCAAATCCGAATATCCTTGGTATGCGAAGCCGGTCGGTTCTTTCGTCAAGGACGAGTCGGCGGACTGGAAACGGCAGTTGGCAGAGGCACGTCAGCTTCCTGCGATCGTCACGATACCGGAGGAGCGCAAGCTTGTTATAAGCGGCAACGCCCCCCATACGATCGACCGCACCGGGATCGTTTATCAGGAACGGGTTAACGGCAAAGCCCGGATCGTATTGCATCATGTGAACGGGATGGCGCAACCGGTACGATTCGCTGCGGTCGTCCAAAATCCGGACACGCTCAAAAAACTTACCGTTCGCGTAACGCGTACGGGCGTGATGCAGCCGACGCTGCTGCATCGGTATAATGCACGAGAAGCGACGGTCGATTTCTTGACCAAGGCGGCAGCGGACGAGCAACTCGAGATCAAACCGGGAGAAACCGTAACGTTGGAGCAGTATACGCTGTCTGACGGACAAGGGTTCGCGAGCATCAGCGATATCGAAACGGACGGTCCTGCGAACGTCGGTTTTATCGCGGCGAAGCCGAATGAGCCGCTCCCGCCGCTGCCTGCTGCAGGAAAAACGGAGCAGGGACAAGCTCAAGGTCAAAAGAGCGACAGCGCGTATTCCGCCGTTCGGATGGATGCCGATGCGGATGCGCAGCACTTGACCGGACTGTCGCAATGGTCGTTTGGCGAGCAGAGCGACTTCGGAGCAGGGATGACCTACTCGCTGCACTTGTACCACCCGCGTCAGGCGGCGCTGGCGCTGCTGGTCAAGGACGGCGTCGCGGATGGGACGCTGAAAGTGAACGGGACGGTCGTACCGCTTCCGCAAGGAGGGATTACGGATCAGGACGGAGCGTTCCTGTTCTACCGGGCAACCGGTCTCGAAGCTTCGGTCGATATCGAGTGGATGCCTGCGCCGGGGAGCAAACAGCCGGTGCAATGGCTTTTGTATCCGCTTGAACAAAAAAAGTAATTTTGCAGACAGAAAGGACATTGTTTACTCATGCGAACATTACGACAAATGCTGCTGACCTTGAGCATCGCAGGTTTACTTACCGTAACGGCCGGACATGCCGCCGTCGCAGCCGTTCCGGAAAATACGCATCTGCTGCTCTATCCAGGCAGTTCTACTGTTTACGTGAACGGGTCCAAATCGGAAACGGACGTCGGTTTGGCGGAACGCAGCGGACGTTATTATTTGCCCGCAGCCAAGCTGCAGGACTGGTTCGGGGTTCCGGTGAAATGGAATGGGGAGAAAGGTGCCGTTCAGCTCACGACCCCTTCGGCATTCGTAGAAGTGCTTCTTCCGGGGCAAGAGCTGCTTGTCAACGGGATAAGCCAAAAGCAGAATACGGCGGTGCTGGTAGAAAAAGACCGGTTGTACTTTGAGCTAAAATGGCTGGAGCAATACATTTCTTTTCGCTCGAACGTAGACTCGAAGCTTCAGCGCGTCGAGCTGCGGTATATCAAACCGGCGGATAGCGCGTTGTTCCAGAACGATACGCTGCCGAACATGAAGCCGGTTGCGAAGTTTTCGGTGGACAAGGATTCTTACCGGATCGGCGAGCCGATTCGTTACAGCAATCTCAGCTACGATCCGAAGGGGACCGGGCTCACCGAGATCGAGTGGACGGGCAATGCGGAAGCGATCTTTACGCCGGGGCTGTACAAAGTGTCGCTTCAGGTGAAGGACGGCGTCGGCAATTATAGCGATACGTTCTCCCGCAACGTATTGGTGAAGGACGAACCGTTCCTGGATGAGTTCGAATACAAGGTTTACCACGAGCCAGTTGGCACGTACGTGCATGAGGAAGAAGCGGTGCTCCGCAAATATTTGCGCGACATTCCGCAGCTGCCGCTGGAAGAGCACAAACCGACGGATCGGCCGCTCATCGTCAGCGATAGTCCGGAGACGTTTACGGAGAAAGGCATCTTATACCAGGAGAAGGTAAACGGGAAAGCGAGGCTGTATGCGGATCATGTGAATGGATCGGGCAAAAAGATGAAGCTCGCCATCCTCGTCCGAAATCCGAATCCGGACCGCTCTGTCACGATCAAGACGACGAATAAAGGGGAAGTGTATCCATCCATCTACGCTAACCTGATCGGCAACGAAGCGACGATCGAATTTTTGCAAGGGGAACAGGCGCCCCAATCGATGGTGCTCAGACCGCAGGAAACCGCCTATTACAAAATGTATCCCGGCTTTTATCCCGATCAAGGCATGAATATAATGTATGACGTGGAAACCGACGGAGACGTCTATTTCTCCTTTGTGGCGATGGAGCCGGACGATGAGATTAGCGATGTCAGCTTGTATCCGCAAATGCCTTACAAAGGCAACGTCAGAGGGACGTTCACCGGTTCGGAAGTGCAGTGGAAGGTCGATGCATCGAAGTTCAGGAAGCCATCAAGCTTCCAGCTCGGCGACGGGACAAGCGACCGGTTCGTGACGGGCTATGACTTCTTCGAGAAAAGACCGGCGCTCAATTTGGGCAATTACGGCGTCGTCTACAACATTCATGTCGAGCGGCCGCAAGCGATGTCGGTGTTGATCCTGCCTCGCGGCGGCGTGTTCAAGGGGCCGTTCAAAGTCAACGGCAAAATCGTGCAAACCCCGCCATCCGGCGTTATGACGGATTATACCGGTTACACGATCATTGCCAGAACGAACGGAACGGAGCCGTCGCTGGACATAGCGTTCTCGCCTGCGGCAGGCTCGGCCTTTCCGATTGACATTATCTTCTATCCGATGGATCGCAAGTAAACATGCAATCATGTATACTTCATCAATAGGGCTTGGACGGCAAAGGGTGCGGAAATTCCGCACCCTTTGTTGATGTGCAGCTATTGCCATCGTTCCGTTGACTGTATACAATCGGACTTATATAGGCCGCGTTAGCCGGGGAGGGTTGCGCTTGTCCGCTACGAATATCTCGGGGGTTGTCTGGATTCTCATGATCATAGGGGCAGTTGTGCTGGCGGCCGGGGCGGTCGTAAGCTTATCACGACGGCGATCAAACCCGGTGGCATGGAAGCGCATCGGATGGACTGCGTTGTCGGCAGCCGCCTTTGCGGTTGCTTTCGTTCAGTATGGCCCATTCATTGGAAGAGCGGTCGGCATGGAGTATCCGTTATCCGTGCCGAAGGCGCTTATTGCCCTCGAAACCGGGAAGGCACGGCTTGTTCCGCTGACTTCGGACGCGGTCAAGCTGGTCGGGAGAAGAGGCCCCACCGAGCGGGAGCTGACCGTTTTTTTGTCGGAACGCGGCTGGCAGTTCAAGGAGAAAACCGATAATGAATTCACTTATAGAAAAGAAGACGCTGTGCTCACGGTTCATTCCCGTTTCCGGCGTGGGTATTGGTGGTATGATTTGGATCGGGCTCCGAAGTGAAAACAAATACGAATACCGGAGGGTTTACATGATATGGGAAAACTTAACGGTCGAATTGCCATTGTGACCGGAGCGAGTCGTCGAATCGGGATCGGCACGGCCATTTGCCAGGCGCTGGCAAAGGAAGGTGCAGACATTTTTTTTACCTATTGGCGGGCGTATGACCGATCGATGGAGTGGGGAGAAGACCGTGATTGGCCGGCACAGCTTGCTCATGCGCTGCAGCAGGAAGGCGTCCGCGCGGCAGGCATGGAGCTCGATCTGGCTAATCCGGAAGCACCTGCACAGCTGTTGGATAACGTGGCGGAAATGTTGGGGCAGCCATCGATCCTCATTAACAATGCAACCCACTCGACGAATGACGGGTTCCGGCGGCTAAACGCCGAAATATTGGACGCGCACTATGCGGTTAACGTACGCGGCACTTGCCTGCTCTGCTCCGAGTTTGCACGCCGGTTCGATCATCCTGCGGGCGGACGCATTGTGAATATGATTTCCGGCCAGGATAAGGGGCCGATGCCGGGTGAGCTGGCTTACGTTGCGACGAAGGGAGCGATCTCCGCATTCACCGTCACCTTGGCTGTCGAGTTGGCTCCGCTTCGGATTACGGTAAATGCCGTCGACCCCGGCCCCACCGATTCCGGTTGGATGAGCGATGAAGTCAAGCGGTTCTTATTGCCGAAATTTCCGATGGAGCGTATCGGGCAACCGAGCGACGCGGCCCGGCTTATTCAGTTTTTGGCATCGGATGACGCAGCTTGGATTACAGGGCAAATCATTCACTCCGACGGCGGTTTTCGCGATTAGATCGATCCCCCGCTCGGAACCGGTTGTGCTATACTTTGTTGTGAGATGGGGATTAGGGAGGATGCAGGTTGAATACATCGTTCGACATACGAAGCTTCATCGGTTCGCACAACGAAGATTGGTTCGATGACCGGCTTCATCAGCATTCCACCGTAGAATTCAGCGTCGTATTGGAAGGGCGCGGTTTGTTTGTAACGGCGCTGCGCGAATATCCGATCGAGGTCGGGCACGTGGTCATCATTCCGCCGAATTACGAGCATCGATTTGCGGCTGTAACGAAGGTGCGCTTCGGCGTCATTCATTTGAGCTATATTCCGGCTCAGTTAAACGATATGCTTCAGAAGCTCGGCTGCTACGGAGAGCATCCGCGAATGGTCGCGCTGTCGAGAATCGATAAAGACCGGTTTGAACGGCTGTTCCGGGAATGGCTATTTTTAAAGTCGTCGTCGTTCAAGGACAAGCAGCGAAACTACATGGCGTGGATGGAAATGTTGCTGCTGTTCCTCTACGAGCATTCGCAGACCGACTTGCAGGCGATGACGGTGACGAAAGCCGCCGACTACATACGCGAGCATTTGCGGGAAAACGTGCATATCCGCGACTTGGCCGAATTGACGGGATTGACGAATGCCGGTTTCCGCCGGTTGTTCGAGCAAATTTACGATATGAGCCCGAAGCAGTTTCAGCAGCAATGCCGGATGGATGAAGCCAAATGGCTGCTGAACTCATCGGATAAAAGCATCGAGGAGATTGCGGAGAAAGTCGGTTTTTTCAAACTGCATTCCTTCTCGCAATGGTTTAAAAAAAAGGAAGGCGTATCCCCGACCGTGTGGCGTAAAACGCAGCAGATTGACATGCTGAAGTAATGCTTGGGAGCCGATGTGTTTTTTGCGCAAATTCTGTTTCGATATCGGTAAATACTTTTCATTCGCAAAAATTTATACTTTGAGTTGAATAGGACCGAAAAAACGCAAAATCACATTGGAGGATCGCTTGGATGGATAATAACGTACTTGAACTGAAAACAAGATGCTTGAGCTCGCTCACGAAAGTATTTGCCGACGAGGAGCTTTCGGAATCCGCTTTCGGACGGGCTACCGCGCTGTTAAACGAAACGTTCTCGTTCCAGGTTGCTTATTGCTCGAATCTTTTAGTGAAACCGCTGTTCGTATCCGTAAAATCGGAGCTCGGGGACGTTGTGTCCGTTCGTTCGGTTGGCCTTGCTCCATCGGAGCTGCCGTGTTTTCACGATTACGACGAGCACGTTCTCCGCACGACGCCCGGCTTGTATCCCGATCCTCTCTATCCGTTCGACGCAGCGGAGGGGCTTATCGGCATTCCGGGGCAATGGAGGTCGGTTTGGATTCAAGTCGAAGCAAACGATTCGCTGAAGCCCGGCGTATTCCCGATTGAAATCACTTTCACCAACGCGAAGGATGAGATTCTCGGAACGGAACGGTTCGAGCTGGAACTGCTGCCGGCGCTGCTGCCGAAGCAAGAGCTCATACATACGGAATGGTTCCATACGGATTGCTTGGCCACGTATTACAACGTCGACGTGTTCAGCGATGCGCATTGGAAGCTGATCGATCAGTATGTCGAGACGGCCGTACGTCATGGGATGAACATGATATTGACGCCGCTGTTTACTCCGCCGCTCGATACGGCAGTGGGTGGAGAACGGCCGACGGTTCAGCTGGTTGACGTGGAAGTGCGCAACGGGGACTATGTTTTCGGCTTCGACAACTTGCGCAAATGGATCGATCTTTGCTCAAGCAAAGGGATACTCTACTTCGAGTTTTCGCACTTGTATACCCAGTGGGGGGCGAAGCACGCGCCGAAGATCGTCGCCCGGGTCGACGGCAGTCTGAAGCGCATATTCGGCTGGGAGACGGATTCCATCGGAGAACAATACCAGAGCTTCCTCGCCAAATTTTTGCCGGAGCTGGTTGTGTTCATTAAGGACAACGGGCTGGAAGAGCGAAGCTACTTCCATATCTCGGACGAACCGCGCCGGGTCGATCTTGAGCAATATCGCGCCGCCGCCGAACCGGTTCGGCAGCTGCTCAGCGAATTCAAGATGATTGACGCTTTGTCGAACTTCGAGTTTTACAGTCAAGGCGTCGTGACCAATCCGATTCCGTCCAACAACCATATTGAACCTTTCATCGAGAATAACGTGAAGCCGCTGTGGACTTATTACTGCGTATCGCAGCGGGTCAAAGTGTCCAATCGTTTCTTCCATATGCCGTCGTACCGCAACCGGATCATCGGCTATCAGATGTACAAATTCGAGGTAGAGGGCTTCCTGCATTGGGGCTACAATTTCTGGTACTCGCAGTATTCCAAGAAAAAGCTCGATCCGTTCCGTAATACGGATGCCTTGTGCGCTTTTCCGTCAGGCGATCCTTTCCTCGTATATCCGGGAGAAGACGGACCGTTGGAATCGATCCGGATGGAAGTGTTTTATGAAGCGCTGCAGGATCTTCGCGCCCTCAAATTGCTGGAAAGCATCATAGGCCGCGAGCAGGTGTTGGCGCTGGTGGAGGAAGGACTCGAACAGCCGATCACATTCAGCGAATACCCGCATTCGATGGAGTGGATGCTGAACAAACGCGAGCAGATCAATCAAGCGATCCTGCTTCATGCCAATGCGTCGAAGGTGTAAAGGAAAGCCATAGAGCGATAGTTCGAAACTGGAATAAGCAGTTAATTCAATAACGTTTACTATTTGCCGCTGTGCCGTCGTGAAGATGGTGCGGCGGTATTTTTTTGCATGTCGCACGCAACTTATGTAAAGATTTAGCATGAACTTATGTCGTAAAGCGGAAAATATTCGATTAAAGCTAGGTAAGCGATACTGCGAAAGGAGCATCTGCTTACCAAGAGAGCTTCAGGATGGCGTCGGTTTATCCCTTTAACTGCGGGAACGCTCACGGAACAAGGTACGTTTCGGACCATTGTGACGCAGTACGCGATGGTTTCGTCGAAAATGGCCTGTGATGGAGCAGGTGACAACCTTCTCGAAGTAATTTTAATTTCTTAACAATAGATGGCTGTGATAATCGCATACAGCCCCAATTAATAGCGTGAAAAAATATATTTACATAAACTTAATCTAAATATTGACAAAAGATAGACGCCCATTTATATTGGGGTTGAGGAATGGCGGAATTTGGAACAATACGGTGCCGGGTCACACATTCTTTTGTATAAAAATGGAGCGGGGATCTACGCCGAAGCTGGACGTTAACAAAAAAATAATACGTTGCTGGGGTGAAGCTATGCATAAAATACGTTTCAAAGGGTGGGTCACAGGCGTTGTTACGGTTTTGTTAGTTCTAGCGCTGGCTGCAGCCGCTTCGATTTGGAATCGCTTACAAAACGACGCGCTTGAGCCCCAAGAGCCGCAGCCGAGTCCCGCGGTCAAAGCGCAAAAAACAGCCATCCGCGACGACGGCTCGTTCAAAAATGCGGAGTCGTTCGAAGGCGAACAAATTCCTGCAGCCTGGCATACGGAAGGGGGAGGGCGGCTCTCGCTGTCGGAAGCGCATTACAAACACGGCTTGCAGTCCCTTTTGTGGCAATGGGAGCAAGGAGCGAAGCTGGCAATCCGCAAACCGCAATATTTGGAGCAAGCGGGCAGCGGCAAGCGGGGAGGGATGAAGCTGTGGCTGTACAACGAGAAGGCGGTCGACGGGAAGGCGACCTTCAGACTCGGCTCGGAACAGGACATGGCCCGCAGCGATCCGCGATACGTTTTCGAGATTGGGCTGAATTTCACCGGATGGCGGGGTATGTGGATTCAGTTCAGAGAAGACGGCGCGAGTGAAAGCTATAAAGGCGACGGTAAAGCGCCGCTGGAAGTGATGGACATTTTGCCTCCGGCAGTTGCACCTGCAGGAAGCCTGTTCATCGATGTGGTGGAATTCGCCGAGACGATTCCCGTGACGCGATCTACCGATTATCAAGTGCCGTATGACCGCAAACGATCGAACGGCGGGATCGGCGGGACGTGGGACCGCAGCTACTTCTGGAGCGGGCTGAAGCCGGATCTTCCGCTCCCGGACCGGATTACGCCGGAAGAAACGCGCGCTTTCGAAACGATCGCGAGGCGGTACGAAAACTGGATCTACGGAGAAAACCCCGATTTCACACAAGAGCCGCTGCAAATCCGCCGTCAGGCGCTGCAGTCGTTCATTGCCAAAGGGCTGCAAAAATATGAGCAGCTCGGCTTAAAAAGGGACGGGAACGGCTACATTACCGGAACCCCGCTGTTTTCCAGCCGTTCCACCCACGGGCCGGAATTCGGCGAAGATGTGGCGCGTGCGATTTTTTTGCCGCTCGTGTTCGATTTCAAGATCAACGGGCGTCAGGAGAGCCTGAAAAAAACGCTTGATCTGTTCGATTATTTCCACGATCAAGGATGGGCTGACGGCAGCGGGCTGGAGACGCTCGATCACGAAACGAACCGGACGAACGGTTATTTTCATACCGTTTATTTAATGCGCAAGGAGCTGAAAGAAACCGGAAGACTTGAACGCGAGCTGGCTGCCGTACGCTGGTACACGAACTTCGGAAAAACGTACGCGATGGATACCGGAGAGACGACGGCCGACGAAGTCCGCACCAAATTAATGTATGAGCTGCTTTACGTGCTGGCGCTGGACGACGGTCCCGAGAAGGTGCGCGAGATGAAAGGGCTTGTGCGCTGGATAAATAACGCACTGACCGCAGCTCCCGGTTTCGCCGGAACGATCAAGGAAGATTTCATGGGCTTTCATCACAGAGGCGTCTACATGAGCGCTTACGCGCCGCAAGCATTTCATATGGCCGCATTGATCGCATATTTGCTGCACGATACGCCGTTTGCGCTTTCCAAGCAGACGACGGACAATGTGCGCGGCGCTTTGCTGACGTTCCGCATAGTGTCGAACAAATACGATGTGCCGGTCGGCGTCAGCGGACGCTTTCCGACCAAAGACGGCATAGCGAACGAAATCATTCCCGCTTACGCCTACATGGCGCTTGCTGCCGAGCCCGTCGACCGGGAAATGGCCGGAGCGTTCATGCGGCTGTGGGATCCGAAGTCGCCTTATTTGAAACAGGGGCTGTTCCCTAGCGCAGACAGCAGCGATGTGTCGTACTTGGACACGATCGGCGGGCTCCAGCTTGCCCTGAAGCTCGCCGGCATGGGGGTTCCGGCGGAACAAAGCCCGTAAGGCTTTTGGATGAAGCCTTCGGCAGCCCTCGGTATCCTGCGCCGGGACGATTGGATGGTTTCGGTCAAAGGCTGGAGCCAATATGTGTTCGATTTTGAGTCGCAAGCGCCAAAAGCGGCCGACGCTGCGCAAAAGGCGCAGGGCGGGCAAAACGTGTACGGCAGATATAGCGGCTACGGCGCGATGCAAATTATGGCAGCCGGCGACCCGATCAACAAGAAGAACAACGGGTACGGCTTTGACAACGGATGGGATTGGAACCGTTGGCCCGGCGCTACGACCAAGCATTTGCCCTGGACGGAGCTTGCGGTATCCAAGGATCGCCCGCAATCCCGTTCGTTTACGGACGAAACGTTCGTCGGCGGAGTGGAGAGCGAAGGGAATAACGGCATATTTGCGATGAAGCTGCACGATACGGTATACGACAAGACGTTTCGCGCCGAAAAGTCCGTATTTTTTTTCGATAATGAATTGATCGCGCTAGGGTCGGGCATTGGCAATGACGATGACAAATACGCGACGGAAACGACGCTGTTCCAGTCGATGATGACCGAAACGGCGATGCCGATCCGGGTTCAAGCCGAGCAGCCGGTAACCGAATTTCCTTACCGGTTCGAAGTGACGAAGGACGAGAAGGCGTGGTTGATGGACCCTTACGGCAACGGCTATGTCGTTCCGCACGCAAACGGTCTCCGCATCGAACGAAAGACGCAATCGTCGCCGGACCAAAGCGGCAAGAAAACGACTTCCGGCGCCTATAGCACCGCATGGATCGACCACGGGCTGAATCCGAAGGACGCGGGCTACGAATATGCGGTTCTCGTGCAATCTGCACCAGACCAAGTGAAACGGTATGCGGAAGCTCCGAACTACGAAGTGCTGCGCAAAGACAGCAGCGCCCATATTGTGAAGCATTTGAAACAGCATGCGATCGGCTACGTCATTTTTGATGAAAAGACGGCAATCGAGGGCGGGCACGTCCGCAAAACAAGCCGTCCGTCGATTATCATGGAGAAGGAAACAGGAGGAGGCATCGTGCTTAGCGTTGCGGATCCCGATCTGAGGCTGCCAAAGCTGCCGGACCAGCGGATGGACGACGATGTCGCGTTGACTCCCGGATCGACGGAAACGGTGCGCGTTGAATTGACGGGAAGCTGGCAGCCGGGGCAATCGTTGCCGAGCGGCATACGCGTAATAAATGGAGGCGCCAATCTCACGGTGCTGGAGTTTGACTGCAGGAACGGAAAGACGGCGGAAGTGGCATTGACCAAGACGAAGTAAGCTTCTGCCTGCGTTTATATAACCATACCGGTATATAAGGGGGATGCAGCAATGTACAAAAAAACTGCTATTGTATTAGCCTCAGCTAGTCTGCTCTTTACGGCAGCAGCCTGCTCCAACGGCGGAGGAGCGGGGAAGCCGGCCGAAAGTCAAAGCCGCGACGGCAAAAAGGCGACGCAAAGCGTACAAACCACGGAGCCTGTAAAGCTGTCATTTTACTCGTTCGGCGTATCGCTTACGGATGCGGACTTCGATTATTTGTTCGTGCAGCCGCTCAAGAAGAAGTTCCCGAACGTGACGCTCGACTGGATCAAAAGCGGGACCGGTGCGATGCCCGAAGACTTGGTTGCGGCGGGGAATATCCCCGACATCGTCTTTACGCCCAGCCCCCGGCTGTCGAACTATTATAAGCTCGGCATCCCGTACGATTTGACGGAGATGGTTAAGCGCCAGGCGACCGATCTGAACAAATTCGACTCCGTCGTGCTGGACAACATCAGGCAATACGCAAGCAAAGGAGAGCTGCTCGGTCTGCCTTATACGGTTAACTATGCGGCATTATTTTATAACAAGGATTTGTTCGACAGCTTCGGCGTCAAATACCCGGTCGACGGGATGGATTGGGAACAGACGCTGGACGTGGCGCGGAAAATGACGGGGATGCAGAACGGAAAGCAGATTCGCGGGCTCGACCCGGGGCATCTCACCGCCGTCGGCTCCGCTCTCTCGCTTTCCTTCGTCGATGCCAAAACGAACAAGGCGCTGATCAATTCCGACGAATGGCGAAGGGCAACGCGGTTGATCGAAGATATGTATCGCATCCCCGGCAACGAGTTCGGCAAAGACCGCGATACGCCGAACAAGTCGCGCAACGCCTTTCTGAAAGACCGTAACATTGCGATGTATGCGTATTGGGCAAACGGCATGCTCGGCTTGTTTGAGGAAATGGAGCAAAAAGGCGAGAAGTTGAACTGGGATATGGTGACGCTGCCTAATTTCAAAGAAGCGCTCGGCAAAAACCGGACGGCCAATTCCCAGCTTCTATCCATTTCGTCGACCGGAAAAAACAAGGAGATCGCCTTTCAGGTGATCGACTACTTGACGTCGGACGAAGCACAAACGATTCTCGCCCGCACGGGGCGGCTGCCCGCGGTAAGCAAGCCGGAAATTTTGAAAAGCTACGGTGCGGATTTGAAATCGCTGCAAGGGAAAAACGCATCCGTCGTCTTGAAGACGAAGCCGGCAAGCTTTCACCCGACTGCATACGACGATATCGTAAATACGATTTTGGAAAATGCGATCAAGGACGTAATGAGCGGCAAGAAGGATGCAAACACCGCGCACCGCGAAGCGGAGGAACAGGCTAACAAGGAAATTGCCGCCGAAGCGGCCAGAACCGCGAAATGAAGCATCCCGGAACACCGGGCACTTACGGGCGTTGTCGGTCCTTGGGACGTAGCTGAAGTGGCGCACCCGGAGCATCGGCTTGGTAAAGGAAAAGCGGTGTAAAGATGAGGAGGAAACGGCGAATGAACCATGAATTACGAACAGTCAATGGCGAGTTTTCGGATGTATCCGGCACGGTAAAGACGGATGAACTGCAAGACGACGGTACTTTCGGGCAAGCCGAATCGTTCGAGGGAGAGACAGTGCCTATACTGTGGCAGGCAACCGGGGGAGGCGATCTTCAGCTTTCGCGAGCACACTATAAGCACGGCCGGCAATGCTTGCGCTGGCAGTGGGCACAGGGCAGTGCGCTGACGGTCACCCGTCCGCCGTATTTGGATGAAGCGGGCGGCAGCCGAAACGGCGGCATGAAGCTGTGGATCTACAACGAATCGCCCGTTGACGGCAAGCTGTCGTTCCGATTCGGTTCCGAGCGGGAGATGGATGATCGCGGTCCACGGTATGCCTTCGAGATCGGGATCAACTTTACCGGATGGCGCGGGTTCAATGTTCATTTCCGCGAAGACGGGATGATCGAACGTTCACAGCAGGAGAACAAAGGAGCGGCAGCGGGGCGCACGGCTAACGAAGATGAGCAGCTGGAAGTGATGGAAATCGTTCCGCCGGAGGGAGCGGCAAGCGGAAGCATCTTTTTCGACGCGATTGAATTTGTCGAGCATGTGCCGGCATCGCGTTCGTCCGATGATCAGATGCCGTTCACCCGGCAGCGAACGAACGGGGGCAAGGGCGGGTCATGGGATCGCTCCTTTCATTTCAGCAGACAGCGCCCGCAGCTTCCGCTCGATGATGCCGTCACGCCGGAGCAGCTCCAGGCGTTCGAGACGATTGCCCGCCGGTCCGAGGAATGGGTATATGGCGTGAGACCGGACGTAACTCGCGAGCCGATCCGCATCCGGTATGAGGCGCTGCAGTCCTTTATCCGTTCGGGCTTGAATAAGTTTGAAAGTCTCCGGTTGCGAAGAGACGAGAACGGATGTATGACCGGCATGCCTTTATTTTCCAGTCGGTCGGCTCACGGTCCGGAATTCGGCAAATCCGTCTCGCGAACGATTTTTTTGCCGCTTGTGCTCGATTATAAAATGAACGGCAATCCGGAAAGCAAACGTAAGGCGCTCGATCTGTTCGATCATTTCCACGATCAAGGCTGGGCGGCAGGGAGCGGCTTGGAGACGCTCGACCACGAAACGAACCGCAATTCGGGGTATTTTCACGCAGTTTTCCTGATGAGAAAGGAGCTGCGGGAAACGGGCCGTCTAGAGCGCGAATTGGCCGCGATGAACTGGTTTACGAATTTCGGCAAAACGTACGGAATGCCGGGTGTCGATTATATGGAGACAACATCCGACGAAGTGCGCACGCGGTTTCATTACAAGCTGCTGTATGTACTTGCGATGGACGACACGCCGGAGAAGGTACGGCGCATGAAAGGGCTGCTCCAATGGATGAACCACGCATTGGCGATCGCGCCCGGCTACGCGGGGACGATCAAGCACGATTACATGGGCTTTCATCACCGCGGCGTGTATATGAGCGCTTATGCTCCCAATGCTTACCATACGGCCGCTTTGATCGCCTATCTGCTGCACGGTACGCCGTTCGCCCTATCTCCGTCGTCAGTGCATAACGTGAAGCAGGCGCTGCTAACGCTGCGCACCGTGACGAACAAATACGATGTGCCGGTCGGCATTAGCGGCAGATTCCCTACGAAAGGCGGAATCACGAACGAGATGCTTCCCGCTTACGCTTATATGGCGCTGGCCGGCGACCCGGTCGATCCGGACATGGCTGGCGCATTCATGCGGCTGTGGGACGATGAATCTCCGTACTTGAAGGAAAAGCTGTTTCCCCTAGCCGATTCCAAAAACGTCCAATATACGGACACGATCGGCGGATTGCAGCTGATGCTGGGGCTGGCGGATGAGGGCTATTCGCCGGAGCGGAGCCCGCAAGGGTACTGGTTCAAGCCGTCGGCTGCACTTGCCGTACTGCGGCGCGACGATTGGATGGTATCGACCAAAGGATGGAGCCAGTACGTATTCGACTTCGAAGTGCACGGTAGACGAAACGCCGAATCGGCGTTCAAAGTGACGGAAGGCGAAAACGTATACGGGCGCTATGTAAGCTACGGCGCGATGCAAATCCTCGCTTCGGGCGATCCGGTGAGCGCGGAGGACAGCGGTTATGCCCTGGATCAAGGCTGGGATTGGTGCCGCTGGCCTGGGGCAACGACGAAGCGCCTTGCACTTGAGGCGATGGAAGTCGGAAAAGGCGGCTCGAAAAACGGCATGTTCAACGAAAATACCCGTTCGTTCAGCGATGAAACGTTTGTCGGCGGCGTTGTCAGCGAAGGAACGGACGGCGTGTTTGCGATGAAGCTTCACGATACGGTATTCGACCCGAGCTTCCGCGCCGTGAAGTCGTATTTCTACTTCGGCCGCGAGGTGATCGCACTCGGCTCGCATATTCAAAGCGACGACGGCGTGCATCGTACGGAAACGACGCTGTTCCAGTCGCACATGCCGGACACGAGTATGCCTATTGTAGTCAATTCCGCTGAGACGACGGCATTCCCGTACAGCTTCCATCCAGCCGAAACCGGTCCGGTTTGGATTATCGATCCTTACGGCAACGGGTATGTCGTACCCGACCCGCAAGGGCTGCATCTCGAGCGCGGCATGCAGCATTCCATGGATCACAGCGGCGGCAAGCCGACGTCCGGGGCGTATTCAACTGCATGGATCGATCATGGGACGAAGCCGGATGGCGCGGGTTACGAGTATGCCGTCCTCGTGCAGGTCGCGCCGGAGGAAGTTGAAACATATGCCAAGACGCCGCCGTACCGGGTACTGCGCAAGGATGAGCAGGCGCATGTGGTCGAGCACAGAGGAGAGCGGGCGATCGGTTACGCCCTGTTCGACCCGGGGGCGCATTTGAGTTACGGCATCTTGCGAAGCGCGAGCGTTCCGGTCCTTGCTATGGAGAAGGAACGTGGCGGCGAGCTTGTGCTAAGCGTATCGGACCCGGATTTGCGGCTGCCGAAGCTGCCGAATCAGAAGATGGAGGATCATATCGCCTGGACGGCGGGGACGGCATCCCAAGTGCGGATTGAACTCGCTGGCCGCTGGGAGCTGCGGACGGATCGGCCGAATCCGTCGATCCGATCGATCCAATCGGATGCGCAGTCAACGATTCTGGAATTGGAGTGCGCGAACGGCGTTACAGTGGAAGTAACGCTGACGAGAGCAAACTAAATAAGAACCGCAATCGCATGCCCTCTGCAATCGACTGAATAGACGCTCGAACGGATCAGCCTGCCCGTCTGAAACACCGGGTTGGTTCAGCTTCACTCAAAACGAATAAATTGGGATGTTATTAAAAGGTTTTCCATGGAGGGGGAACTTGAACATGTTGAATAAAGCCGTATGCGTCGCGCTGTCTCTCGCTTTGCCCACGGCGCTTCTCGCCGCCTGCAGCCATGCCAAGGATACGACGAATAAAAATAAAGAAGAAAAGCAGCAGCCCGTAACCTTGAAGTTTTATACGGGGGACAAAGACTATGAGACGCGGTTCAAAAACGAAATCGCCGATAAAGTCAAACAAAAGTACCCTTATATTTCGTTTGAGTTTCAAGGGGCGGATAAAGGGAAAGAAATACAGGATCTGGTCGTCGCCGGAGACAGCCCCGATATTTATTACCAAGGGTTATCCGCGCTGGACAACAATCTGGTGAAATTCAATTTGCAGTACGACTTGTCCGATTTAATCAAGAAAAACAATTTCGAGCTGAGCCGGATCGACCCGGCTTACCTCGAAATTATCAAGAGCGCGTCGGCGACTTACGGAGGGAGCTACTACGGGCTTCCCGTAACAGGCTATACGCCGGTGCTGTTTTACAACAAAGACATCTTCGACAAGTTCGGCGTTCCTTATCCGAAAGACGGCATGACATGGGATGACGCTTACGCGATCGCCCAAAAATTGACTCGGGTGGAAGACGGCGTGCAATACCGGGGCATGACGATGAATTTTACTTATTTGCTCGACAACAACCAGCTGGCGGCCCCGTATTTTCTACAGAAGGAAGACCGGGCGGCGATCCAAACGGATGCGTGGAAGTCGATTTTCACCACGCTGTCGAAGTTTTACCGGCTCCCGCTCGACAAGCCGTTGGACGACCGCAGCCGCGTCAAGGAAGTAAGCGCCTTTACGAAGGAGCGCACGTCCGCCATGCACGCGGATGTTACGGCGGCGATCGAGAGCTTCCCGGACGATTTCATGCATTGGGACATGGTGTCGCTGCCGACGATGAAAGAAGCGCCGGGCACGAACGCGATGGTCAATCCGAGATTTTATTATATTATGAGCTCTAGCAAAAATAAGGAAGCGGCCTTTAAAGTCATTGATTTCGTACTGTCCGACGAAATGCAAATGGCAGCGAGCAAGACAGGTAAAGCGACCGTCTTGAGCAAGCCGGACATTCAGAAAGCGTACAGCCAGGATTTCGCCGCCATGAAAGGCAAAAATACCGGGGGTGCGCTGTACGTCAACAAATCGGCGAAGCCGGCTCCGCCGCGCGATCCGAAACTGACCACCGTTTCCACGGCCGCGCCATTGAACAAAGAGTTCAACAATGTCATCAAGGGGATCAAGGATGTCAACACCGCCTTGCGCGACTTCGAGGACAGCGTGAACAAATTGATCACCGCGGAAAAAAGCAAGTAAGCGGCTGCATGCTGTTCGAGAGACGGCAGCTCGACGGGGCGGGCACTGTGGCATGCTCCGCCGGACGCGGTTGCGGAATCGACGCTGGCCCAATAAAACGGCTTGACCTGCGGGATATTGATCTATCCCAGATACAGGTCAAGCCGTTGCTTGTCATATCATCAATATTTCCCGCAAATCCGCCTCTGTCAAAGTGGACAGCGATTCCTGGCCGGGCTGAATGACTTCCTCGATGAGATGCTTCTTTTTTTGCTGAAGCTCGTACATTTTCTCTTCAACCGTGCCTTGCGTCACGAGCCGGATCACCTGCACGACGTTCTTCTGTCCGATACGATGGGCGCGGTCAGCGGCTTGCTGTTCCACGGCGGGGTTCCACCACAGGTCGTAAAGGATGACGGTATCCGCTCCGGTCAAGTTCAGTCCGGTGCCGCCGGCTTTTAAGGAAATCAGGAACAAATCCCGCGCCCCATCGTTAAACTTGCTGCACAGTTCCACCCGCTCCGCCGAAGGGGTTTGGCCGTCCAGGTAAAAGAACGGTACGCCCCGGTAACCGAGCTCACGGCCGATCAAGGCGAGCATCTCTGTAAATTGCGAGAAGACGAGCATCCGTTTTCCTGCGCTGATGCATTCCTCCACGATTTCCAACAGCTGCTCGAATTTGGCCGAGCTTCCGGCATAATCTTCGACGAATAGGGCCGGATGGCAGCACAGCTGGCGAAGGCGGGTTAGGCCGGCCAATATTTTGATCCGGTTTTTATGGAAGGCTTCTGCGTTCAAATGCTTCAATGTCTCCTGCTGCAGCTTTGAAAGATAGGCGGCATACAGCTTCTTCTGGTCGGGCAGCAGATCGGAAGCTTGCAGCGTCTCAATCTTCTCCGGCAGTTCCTTCAGTACGTCGGATTTCACCCGCCGCAGCAGAAACGGACGAGCCCGTCTCGCCACGGTTTCCCGTGACAATTCGTTGAATGCCTTCCGCCCCGGAAACAATTCGGGGAACACGGCATCGAAGAGGGACCACAGCTCCTCTAGCGAGTTTTCCACAGGCGTTCCGGTCAGGGCGAAACGGTATCGGGCCTGAATGCTTTTCACCGCGTGCGCCGTTTGCGTAGCATGATTTTTGAAAGCTTGCGCTTCGTCCAGGATGAGCGTATGGAACGGTTGGGCGGTATACAGCTCGATGTCCCGGCGCAGCAGCGGGTACGACGTAATGATCACGTCAACCAGAGCTGCTTCATGGATGGCGTGGCTGCGTTCCGCCTTGCTTCCGTCGGCGATGACCGCGCGAATGTCCGGAGCGAACTTCTTCAGCTCGTTCCGCCAATTGTATACGAGCGAAGCGGGACAGACGATGACTGCCGGCAGCTTCTCCTCACGGATGCCGGGCAGCACGGAGACGAGAAAGGCGATGCTTTGCAGCGTTTTGCCGAGCCCCATATCATCGGCAAGGATGCCGCCGAATCGATAATACGCCAGCGTCTTCATCCATTGGAACCCGTATTTCTGATAATCCCGCAGCACGGGAACAAGCGGCTCGGGAACGGGGAAATCAAGATTGTCCGGGTTGCGCATGTTATCGAGCAGCTGCCGGAACGACTTTCCGAGCTTGACCGCATGGCCTTGCTTCTCTGCATCGATCAAGCGAAGTCCGCGGATGGCCGGCAGACGAATGTCCGCCGCTTTCAGATCCTGCTGGCGCAAGCCCACTTCGTTCATAAAGCGGACAATTTCCTGAAACTCCGCCGTCTCCAGCGGCATCAGCGCTCCGTTCGGGAGCCGGTAATATCTGCGCTTTTCATCAAGCGACTGCAGCAGTTTACGGATTTCCGCTTCGGGAATGCCATCCAGATCGAACTTGAACTCGAGCCAGTCGGTTCTCTCGTCCACGTTTACGGTAACTTTCGGCGGCGTATTCCCGACGTACAGCCGCTCTTTTACCGCGGTTGTGGCGTATATGTCGGCCAGCTTCTCCAATTGCGGAACGGTATGATACAGAAATTCATACTCCGCATCCTCGTCATCCAGGAAATAGCCGCTTTCCGTTTGGGCGAAGTCACTTTGCTCCATCAGGTACAGGATTTGCGCTTCCCGCTCGCCGTCCCGCATCAATATTCGGCCTTCTCCCCGTCCGGAGCCGGCTGCGTCGAGCGGGTTCACGACGATATCGCCGTATTGAAACTCAAGTCCGGCCAACAGCCGGTCTTTGACCCGATCCAGGTACAGCCTCGCCTTCAGCGGCGATTGCACGATGCGATCGGACACCGCCTGAGCGATCCTTACGCTTCCCAGCTTCATCAGACCGGGGACGACCTTTTCCATAAAGGGCTCCATCTGCTCCGGAGGAATCCGGATTTGCTGCTTGCGTGAAGTTTCGAGCATTTGTTTCAGCTCCGTCAACTGCCGGCCGCTGCCTTCCTGCAGCTTCAGCAGCTTTCCATCATGGAGGACGGCGCCGTAGGATTCCATCACGATAATGTCGTCCAGCCCGTGAATGTCCAGCTCATACCCGTCCGATCGCGCTTGATCGAATTCGAAGCGGAGCGGGAGCGGCTCGTCGGACAGGATGATGCCGTCGAACGTTTTGCCGCCTTGCTCCAGTTTGACCGACGACGCTTCAAGCAGCCGGGGGAGAAGCGTATCCCACAGAAAAGGAGGGATGAGCAGCATCCGGTCGCCGCCCGCCGCATGGGAAGGATGCGCATAGGGGTTCGACGATTCGCGATACATTTTCTCATGATGGAGGATTTCGATTAATGTACGGATAACGGCATCGTCATGCTCTTGAAAGCAATGCAGCTCCGGCTCGTACAAAAATTGCTTCGTAAAGGTGAACGCCTCTCTCCGCTCCACGCTGGACAAAAAATCCCTTATTTTTTGCACGATATACAGCCGCTTGGGACCGACTTTGAGTTCTACTCCGAACATGTGTTTGCGGTATCCGTAAGGAAAAAGCTTGCAGATGAATTCCACGTCAAGCGGCGTTCTGGCATCAAACCGTGTCCGCATCCCGCTTGGCCGCGGCGACCGGTTGCTGAACAGCCCCAGCACGCGAGTCATCAGCAGCGATTCATTCGGCGATATTCCCGAATATCCCGGTTCCGGCGAAGGGGTGCTCCGTGCGTATCTCGGGGTTAAATGTCCGTCTTCTTGCGGAATCCGGTTTTCGGGATGCAGCAGGGAAGGATACGATCGGCCTGGCGGCTTGCCTGCCTGCAGCTCATCATAAATATGGAACAGCACACCGGCGATATGTTTGCAGTAGTTGTCGTAGGAATCGTAAGCGGGGCATTCGCATTCCGCGTCCACATCGCCGTCGGCATCGATCCGGACCGTAACCTCGTACTTGCTTTTCCCTTTGACCACTGCTTGGTACACGTTAGCATCATGATCGGAATTTATAAGGCTCACTTTGCCTTCGTGATAATAGCCTTCTCCCCGCTCATAACTGAGATTGCCGCAAAGCTGCCTAATCATTCGCTTCGTCAGTTCAAAACCCATCGCTTACTTCCTTCCTCCGGAGCCTGTAATGGAACATGTTGTTGGAGGACTCCAGCTTTTTCTGCATACCGCTGCCTAGCCTTGCTTGCGGAGCAACCGTTCGGCCGCGGCATTCGCCGATTCAAGTCCTGCCCAATACAAGCCGAGCGCCGCATCGAGCTCTTCGATCCGGCTCGAATCGGGAATCATTTCAAACAGGAAATGGCTGTTTTCGATCCGGTCGTCCTTAATGTTGAGCGACTCGAGCGTCTCTTTGTCCCACAGCTCCTCATTGACCGTTCGGAGCACGGATAAAAATTGAGAGCTTCGGCCGATCGACTCCTGCAGCCCCGGATCGAGCGCGGTTCGCACGAATTCTACGGCCAGCTCCGGGTCGCTGCAGCGGGATGGGATCATGAACGCATTGGCGATCAGCAGCGTCGCCTTCTCCTCTCCGAACGGCAGGGGAGCCACCTGCGCCTCAAAATCAAGCTGATCGTTACGCCATCCGGCCAGCTCGATCGAGGTGGTCAGCACCATGCCGGATTTGCCGCGAACGAAAGCATCGGAGTTTCGCAGAAATTTGGCGGAGTTCGTAGCGACCCGGTATCGGTACAGAAGATCGTGAATAAAGGTAAGCGTCCGGATAAGCGGCTCTTTATCGTCTGCGTTGTCGAACCGTACGCCATTCTGCAGCGCAATGACGGGCCAGCGGTTAAAAGATGAATTCACGGAAAAACCATATTGATCGACAATGCCGTCTCCATCCGTATCTACGGTCAGCTTGCGGGCCGCTTCGACAAAATCATCCCGCGTCCAGTTCGGGCCCGGCCTTTCGACGCCGTATGCATCAAACAACTGCGGGTTATACGCCAAGTAGACAGTGGAGAAAGTGACCGGCGCGGCGATGACCGCTTGCCCCTGACGAAACGCTCCTGCCATTCGAGGGTACATCGCTTGCAAGCTTTGTTCAAGCGGCCCTTGCAGATCAAGGAAGGCGTCCTGCCCCAGATCGGATTCGAGGCACTGCCGGTCCCCGGCAAAAATAACGTCGGGCTGCAGCCCCATGTCGCTGCTGGCACGGATCGACTCCCAGAAATCGAGCGTCGGAAAGCTCATGAATTTCACGTCGACGTGACTGTATTTTTGCTGAAACACATCGATAATGTGCTGCATGCAGCTGTCGGCAAAATGGGATGGAGAGGTGGCGAGCACGCGCAGCACCTTGCGCTCGCTGACGGGAACGACAAGATCGGGAGACACGACCGTGCCTTGCCCGACTTTTTTGACGATCAGACGATCCTTTAGCAGCTGGTCGAGCGACTTTCGAACCGAAGTGCGGCTCATGCTGTAATGTTTGCATAGTTCGTTCTCGGACAGCAAATATTCGCCGGGCTTAATATAGCCGGATAAAATTTGCTCGCGCAAAATATTGGCAAGCTTCGTATACCGAAATTCATTTTCGCGTCTCATATCGATCATTCTTCCATTCTATTAGTAAATATGACTCATTATATATCAGATCCAAGCGAATATAAACGGAAAGGGGGCGAAATACACAGGCATCCGATTTTTTTGCGGTTACATATGGTATTTCATGGCGAATTAAAATATAATACAAGTATGATACATATATTTAATTCATAACAGCAACTGGAGGGGATGGTTTCCATGAAAATGGCCCGACTAGGGGTGCTCTTTGATCGCAAAGCAGCGGAGCGCCGGTGGCATTACGGGTTGAATGCATTTGATCGTTACGTGGGCGAACTGTTGAACGACGCAGGCATTCCGTTTGAATGGCTTGAAGATGTTGAACAGTTGAAGCAGCGGCCATACGACATTGTAATTGCGGCGTTGACGGAAGAAAGCGAGCATACCGTTTCCGTCCTGTGGGATTACGCCGAGCAGGGCGGGTCGTTGATTTCTTACGGCGGTGTGAATGCGCTTGCCTCCAAGCTGGGCTATGCCTCGGCCAGTCCTGTCGGGGCGGGGTATGCCATGTGGGGAGAACATTATTCGAAGGCCGAAGCCGTACGGTTTCTTCGGGCGCAGCCGTGGCGTGAAGACAAGGAGCCTGCGGCTTGCAGCGAGTTCGGGACCATTGCCGTCTCGCAACCGAACGGCGTAAGCGCCGGCGCGGCGCGGCACAGCTTCCGGATCGGCGCCGGCTCGCTCGACCGCTTCGCCGTCGACGTGATCGATACGATCGTCCGGCTGCAGCAGGGAGGCATGCCCGTGCTCGAAGACGGCGCGCCTGCACCCGACGGAAGCGCTCCGCTCAACGACGGAATATTGAAAGCGGACGATCAGACGGCGATGGATTGGGAATGGGACCGGAAGACGACGGAGACCGGCGTGCCCTACTTTGCCTATCCCTATGCCGATTACTGGCGCGAAATCGTCATCGGCCATTTGCTGCGGCTCGCCGCCGGAAAAGGATTGACGCTGCCGTTCATCGGCTGCTGGCCGGAAGGCGTCGACCGCGTCGCGATGATCTCTCATGACAGCGACGGCAACAAGGACGAGTACGCGCAGGCAACGCTGGAGCTGATGAAGGAGGTCGGCGTTCAATCGTCGTGGTGCATGCTGGAGCCCGGATACAGTAAGCCGGTGTACGAGCAAATCAAGAGCGACGGTCACGAGCTCGCTTTTCATTACAATGCGCTTGAATCGCAGAAAGGCCGGTGGGGCGCCGAGGAATTCGCCCGCCAATTCGCATGGCTGACGGAAGCGGCGGAGCTGACCGAAGTCGCCTCCAATAAGAATCATTACACGCGCTTTGAGGGCTGGGGCGAGCTGTTCGCCTTTTGCGAGGCACACGGCATTCAGAGCGATCAAACGAGAGGGCCGAGCAAGAAAGGCAACGTCGGTTTTTTATTCGGCACCTGCCATCCGTATGTTCCGATCGCTTGGTCGAACGACCGAAATCGTAGTTACGACGTGCTTGAAATCGGCTTTTTGACGCAGGATCTGGACTTATCCGACCATTGGGCCGACAGCAGCGTCATTGCTCCGTTTTTGAACGGGGTCGCCGGCGTAAACGGGGTTGCGCATTTTCTGTTCCACCAGATTCATATTTATAAGCAGGAGTCTGTGCGAAACGCACTGCGCCGCGTCGTATCCGAAGCGAGGAAGCACGGATTCGTATTCTGGACGGGCAAACAGATCAACGATTGGCAGCGTGCACGCAGAAAGCTGAACATTACCGGCCTGGACGATCAGGGAGCCGTACAAGTGGCCGGGCAGTCTATTCCTGCCGGCGCAGTGGCCTGGGTTCCCGTGCCCCATGGAACGGCGGAGAAGGAAGAAGGCACGGAATTGCATTTCGGCGTCGTTTGCGTAAAAAGACCGCTTCGTTCCGAAGCCGGATCTATCGAAAGAGAGGATGATTTGCATGTCCAAACTGGCCATTGAAGGTGGTACACCCGCGCGCAGCAAGCCGCTGCCTCCGAACTATCCCGGCGCTTCGGTAATGGGAACGGAAGAGGCGGAGCAAGCGTCCAAAACGATACTCGCCCGGTCCCCGTTCCGGTATTACGGGCCCGGTATGCAGCAGTCGGTTCAAACGCTGGAAGAGACGATGGCGAGAGACCTCGGTGTCCCTTACGTGCTCGGCGTTACGTCCTGCACCGCCGCCTTGATCGTAGCGCTGAAAGCGCTAGGTATCGGTTACGGGGATAAAGTGATCGTCCCCGCCAAGACGTTCCTCGCGACACCAGGCGCCGTCGTCTGCGCGGGAGCCGTGCCGGTGTTCGTCGATGTCGACGAAAGCCTGAACCTCGATCCGCGCGATCTCGAGCGGGTCATGGACGATGAAGTGAAGGCCATCATCGCCGTTTCCATTCTCGGCAATCCCGTCGATATGGACCCGGTCATGGCTTTTGCGCGCAAGCACGGCCTGTATGTCATCGAAGATGTCGCACAGTCGTGCGGCGCGAAATATAAAGGATCGTACACCGGCACGATCGGAGATATCGGCGTGTTCAGCTTCCAAATGAACAAAATCATAACGGCGGGAGAAGGCGGCGCCCTCGTGACGCGCGATCCCCAGTTATTCGACAGGGCGGTGCGCTACCACGACCAAGGGATGTTCCGGCAAAAAGCCCGTTACGACATGGATTCTCCCGAAGAAACGAACGCGTTTATCGGCCAAAATTACCGGATGAGCGAATTGACGGGAGCGGTCATGGTAGAGCAGTGGAACAAGCTGGACGGCATCGTTGCCGCGATGAAGAAGCAATGCGGATTCATCCGGGAATCGCTTGCGGCGGAGCTGCCGACGATGAAGTTCCGTAAGCTGGCGGATCCTGACGGCGATATCGGTTCGAATCTCGGCATGATTTTGCCTTCCGCCGAAGCGGCGCAGCAGTTTGTGAAGGCGCTCCATGCGGAGCGAATCGGCGTGTATATATTGTACGGCGGCAAACCCGTTTATATGATTCCGCAGCTGTTCCATCAGCGGACGGCGGAGAAAGACAGCTTTCCGTTCAATTACCCGTTCGAACAGCCGGTCGTCTATACGGAACACATGTGTCCGAATGCGGTCGATTTGATACCGCGAACCGTCTATTTGCCCGTCAGCCCGACGCTGACGGATCAGGATGCTCGCGAAATCGTGGAAGGCATCGTAAAAGTATATAAGCACTTTTTCGTTCAGGTATAATTACGAATTCGTACAGGGGCAGGGAGGGATCGGGATGGAAAACCGGGAGCGTAAGCTGGCGCTGCATGGAGGGGCGAAAGCCAAAACGTCGCCGTTCGGCAAAGGCAAGCGATTCGGGCTTGAGGAAGCGAAGGAGCTGCTTGAGGCACTCGAGCAAAACACGTTGTTTTATCACGGCGGCAAAAAAGTAAAGCAATTTCTGCACGATTTCAACGAATTGTACGGCGTCCAATACAGCGTAGCCGTTTCTTCGGGGACGGCGGCGATCCACGTCGCCCTCGGCGCAGCCGGGATCAGCGTCGGAGACGAAGTCATTACGAGCCCGATTACGGATCAGGGGACGATTGTCGGCATTTTATATCAAAACGCAATTCCGGTCTTTGCGGACCTGGACCCGCATACGTACAACATGGACCCGAAATCCGTAGAGGCGCGCATTACGGACAAAACGAAAGCGATCGTTGCCGTACATTTGGCCGGCAATCCTTGCGATATGGATGCGATCATGGATATCGCGCGCAGGCACGGCCTGAAAGTGATCGAAGATTGCGCGCAAAGCTATCTTACCCGGTACAAAGGACGGCTCGCCGGCACGATCGGTGATTATGGGTGCTTCAGCACGAACGACTTTAAGCATATGTCGACCGGCGACGGGGGCATCGTAACCGTCAACTCCGGCAGCGAGGCCGATTACTATGTCGCCCATGCCTTCGCCGATAAAAACTATCAGCGGTTTGGCGACGCGGTATCTCGCGACTTGACGTATTTGGCGCCGAATTATCGGATGACGGAGCTTCAGGGGGCGGTCGGCATCGCCCAATTGAAGAAGCTGCCGTGGATATGCGAGCAGCGGCACCGGTACGGCGACCGGCTGACGGAAGGCATTCGAGACTTGCCGGGGATTGAGCCGCACCGCATTACAGAGGATGCCTGGAGTTCCTATTGGTTCTATATGCTGCGGGTGGACGAGGCGAAGCTCAGCTGCACGCGTAACGAGTTTTCCAAGGCGCTGGCCGCGGAAGGCATTCCGAATTCAGCCGGCTACATTCCGAAGGTCGTCTATATGCAGCCGTTGTTTCAGAACAAGCAAGCTTATTTAAACAGTCATTTTCCGTTTGAATTGTCGACGGCCTCTTACGAGCAGGGGTTGTGTCCGGTGGCGGAAACGATCTTGGAGACGGCGGTACGCCTGCCGGTCAATGAGTTTTATACCGAACAGGATTTGGAAGAGACCGTTCAAGCCATCCGGAAGGTTGCGGAATATTACAGCCGGTAACGTGCGAAAAAACGCATATTGCTTATAGAAGTGATTTTTTTGATAGCTGCTGAAAGAGAACTCCTTCTGCAATGGATGGGCAGGCTGCCGAACAAGGCACCTGCCTTTTTATGTTTGGGCAAGCCTGTGTTTATCCGATCCGCTTATGGAATGGGAAAAATGGGAAAACTATATCGTACCGGATTCAATGCGTTTCGGGGAAACAGCGAAAGGGGGAGAGCGAATATGAAACCCTTTGAATACGGCAAAGACAATGATATAGGCTACAGGGAAATTTTATATTCCATTCCTTCCTGGGTTATTGCCGTAGGCTTGCTTACGATTCCGAATACGGTGGCGAGCACATCGCATTCGTCGGACGGTTGGATTTCCATCCTGATCGGCGGACTGGGCGCCATTGCGTTTTGTCTGATTAATATTTTGCTCGCATACCGGTTTCCCGGTCAAAGCTTGCTGGCATACGGGTCTGCTTTACTATCCAAACCGGCGGCCTTTTTCATTTGTATGGCGATGGCCGGTAACTTCTTAATGTGGGTATCGTACGAGACGCGAGCGATGGCGGAAATCGCTACGATGTATTTATTTCACCGAACGCCTCCGGAAGTGATCGCGCTTGTTTTTTTGCTGGTCGTCATCTATGCGGTGGCTGGGAAGCGGGCGGGATTATTCCGGCTTCATTTGATGTTCCTGCCGATTATCATTACGATCGCACTCATTGTTCTTGCAATGAGCATTAGATCTGTCGAGACCGAACGATTGTTGCCCTTCTGGACGTCAAGTTGGAAACAAATTCTCGAGGGTGTGAAGGTTAGCTCGTTTTCGTTTGTCGGCTTTGAATTTTTGCTGTTTTATATCCCGCTGATGAAACAGCCCCGGAAACCCGTGAAACTGGCCGTTATCGGCATGGGCATTCCGGTTGTACTCTACCTCGTTTTCTTTTTGGTTACGATAGCGGTTCTGGGACTGGAGGTGACGAGCAACGTACCGTTCCCGTCGATCGAACTGGCGAAATACAACGAAATTCAAGTGCTGGGCATGATCTTTGAACGGTTTGAATCCGTGTTTTTCGTCGTATGGATTATGGCTATCATCAGTACGGCGATGATCGGTCTGGACGTGGCCGTTGTCGGTCTGCAATCCGTTTTTCCGCGCATGAACAAAAGAAACTGGATTTTTATGCTGACCCCGTTTGTTTATGTGGCCTCCTTCGTGCCGAAGGATCAAAGTGAATTGAACGCTTTCGGCAACTTTCTCAGCTATACGGGCCTGGTCACGGGCTGTGTCATTCCGACGATTCTGCTCATCGTCGCACTCAAAAAAAACAATAACAATAGCTCCAAAACATAATTTGGCGGACCCCGGAATTTGCGACAACGTTTCTGTTCGAGAAGCGATTGTCGCTTTTTTTTGTGAATCGCTTCCGTATCCATGTTCCGAATCGCCGGTGGAAAATGAACAAGTATTTGAAATAATTGCGGCGAAATGACAATAAGCAGTAAAGATTTTAATAAAAAATTGACCTACAATGAAAGCGGATAACAGAAAAGGGAGGAACTCCACGATGCTTGCTGTCCCGTCTTTCCAAATGCCCGAGGTTCGGCTTCCGCGAATTCCGAAGGCAGAATTTCATATTACCGATTACGGCGCTGTCGGGGACGGAATCACGATAAACACCGCAGCTTTCGCATGTGCGATCGATGCTTGCGCAGCGGCCGGAGGAGGAAAAGTCGTCATCCCGCCAGGTATATGGCTTACCGGCCCGATCGGGCTGAAAAGCTACGTTGAGCTGCACGCCGAGCGCGGCGCACTCGTTACGTTCAGCCCGAACGCCGAGGATTACCCGCTGATCGTATCCCGCTGGGAAGGGAATCAAGCGGTAAGGTCTACGCCTCCGTTGCACGGAACCGGGCTGGAGCATGTCGCGATTACAGGTGAAGGGATATTTGACGGCAACGGGGACGCCTGGAGACCGGTCAAACGATTCAAAATGACGGAAATTCAGTGGAATGCGCTGCTTCGCTCCGGAGGAGCGGTCGACCAAGAAACCGGAATTTGGTGGCCGAACGAAGGAGCGATGCAGGGGGCAAAGGCAGTTGCGGAGCTGACCGCGTCGGGGAATCACAATCCGGACGATTATGTTCCGTACCGATCGTATTTACGGCCGGTGCTGCTCAGTCTCAGAGGCTGCAAGCACATTTTGTTAGATAGTCCGACGTTCCAAAATTCACCCGGATGGAACCTGCATTTGTTCGACTCTGAACATATAACGATCCGCCGCGTGACCGTTCGCAATCCATGGTATTCCCAGAACGGCGACGGGCTGGATTTGGAATCTTGCCGCCATGCACTGGTCGAAGACAGCGCGTTTGACGTCGGGGACGACGCAATCTGCATGAAATCCGGGAAGAACAAGGAAGGCCGGCTGCTCGGCAAACCGGTCGAATATGTCACGGTGCGGCGCTGCACGGTGTTTCACGGACACGGCGGCTTCGTTATCGGCAGCGAAATGTCCGGCGGCGCGCGGTATATGGACATTTCCGATTGCGAGTTCGTCGGCACCGATTGCGGGCTTCGCTTCAAGAGCACCCGAGGCCGCGGCGGCGTCGTGGAGCATATTCGTATCCGCAATATCCGCATGAAAGATATCGGCGGTGCGGCGATCAGCTTTAATATGTTTTACGAGCAAAAACAGCGCGATACGAGCGAAGTGCCCGTTTCGGAAGAGACGCCCGTATTCCGCGGCATGGACATCGAGGACGTGCACTGTGTCGGAGCCGGTACGGCCATTGAACTGAAGGGGCTTCCGGAAATGCCGATACGGCATCTGTCGTTCCATAACGTCCTGATCCAGGCGGATCACGGCGTTGAGTGTAAGAATGCGGCGGATATCGTGTTCGAACGGGTGACGGTACTGCCGAAGTCCGGCACGGTGTGGGACATTACGGACAGCCGGAACGTGACGTTCCGGGAATGCGGCACGGCGGGGCAAGCCGATCTGTTTGCTTCCGTATCCGGTTCGAAATCGGAAGGCATTCAATTCTCGGACTCGAAGCTCGGGGAAGCGGCGGCGACGCTCAGGCTGGCGGGCGACGTAAAGCCGGGTGCCGTGAAGGGGTTGTAGCAATGGGCCCGATCCGCTGGAAGCCTGTGCGGCGAGCCGTGATTTGCGGTCTTTGTCTGATCGCCGTATCCGGCTGCGCGAATGAAAGTTCAGAACCGGTGGGACAAGGGGCCGTTCCCGCGGAAGCGGCCGACCCATCCCCGTCACAACAAGGAGGAGTGCCCAAGATGAGCAAACGTTATGTCGTCGCTGCCGACGGTACGGGCGAATACCGGACGGTTCAATCGGCGGTCGACGCCGTTCCTGCCGCGAATCGGGAGCCGGTTACGATCTATATTAAAAACGGCGTGTACGAAGAAAAGCTAACCGTTCCTGCCGGGAAACGTTTTATTCGCTTCGAAGGAGAAAGCAAGGAGCGTACCGTTCTTACGTACGGGGATTACGCATCGAAGAAAGGGGCGGATGGAAAGGAACTCGGGACGACCGGCAGCTCCAGTACGTTTATTTACGCGGATGATTTCACGGCGGAAAATATAACGTTCCGCAATACGGCGGGACCTGCCGCCGGGCAAGCGGTGGCGCTTTACGTAAGGGGTGACAGAGCGGCCTTCCGCAGCGTAAGGATCATCGGGCATCAGGATACATTATATACGCCAGGCGAGGGCCGCCAGTATTACAAAGACTGTTACATCGAAGGCACGGTCGATTACATCTTCGGCTCGGCAACCGCCTTTTTCGATCAATGCGTCATTCACAGTACACGATCGGGATTCGTTACCGCGGCCAATACGCCGGAAAACGCCGAATACGGGTACGTGTTCAAGGATTGCCCTCTGACAGGCAATACGGAAGCGGCTAGCGTCTATTTGGGCAGGCCGTGGCGGCCGTTCGCCCGCGTTGTATTCACGAACGCTTGGATGGATGCGCACATCAAGCCGGAGGGCTGGCACAATTGGGGCGATCCCGAGAAGGAGAAGACGGCGAAATACGCCGAACACCGAAGTACCGGGCCTGGAGCGAATCCCGATGCGAGAGTCGGCTGGTCTTCGCAATGGAACGATGAGCAAGCCGCAAGTCTGACAGTGCACGAAGTGCTGGGCGGAAAGGACCATTGGAACCCGGCGCAGGCGTTTCGAGATCCCGTTTCGTAAACGCATACAGAAAACGCATACATAATTAATGTCGATTGTTTGGCGGCACGGGCGATAAGAGAACAATTATCGCAAATTTTCTTAATAAAAGCGCAAATTTCACTAAAGATTGGCTACTTTTATTATGTTACTGTTAATTTGTGCTTACAAATAAAGCGCTTTCCAGAGGGTTTCAAATAAAAAAGGGAGGTTTATTCATGATAAGAAAAAGTTTGTTGGTTTCATCCGCAGTACTCATCGCTTTGCTGTCCGCATGCAGCGCCAAGCAGGAGCAGCCCGGGGCAGGATCGACGCAGCAGCCTGCCGCTAGCAAGGAGCCGGTGGAGCTCGTCCTTTATTCGACGGCGGCCACCTCGGAGGAAGAGGTCAAAGCGAAATTCACCGATCCGATCGAGAAGCAGTTTCCGAACATTAAAATCAAATATATTAAAAAAGGAACCGGGACGAATATTAACGAGCTGATCGCCGCCGGGCAGACGATCGATATTTACTATGAAAGCGTTAACTTCTTCAATACGGTCAATACGTACCAGATCGGATACGACATGACGGATCTGCTCAAAAAGCACAATGTCGACGTGAACGCTTTCGAGCCGACGATGATCGACTATGCGAAAGCGATGTCCGGCGGAAAAGGAATCTACGGCATCCCGGTTTGGTCGCAGAACGTCATTCTGTTCTATAATAAAGACATTTTCGATAAATTCGGCGTATCGTATCCGAAAAACGGCATGACGTGGGACGAACTGACGGAAACGGCCAAGAAGCTGACGAGATCCGAAGGCGGCAAGCAGTATTTAGGCTTTGTGGGATCGCCGTCGCATTTGCTGAGAGCGAATCAATTCTCGCTTACGATGCTGGATCCGAAGACGGACAAAGCAACCATCAATGCGAATGAAAAATGGAAGCAAATTTATCAAACGTACTTCGTGAACACGTCTACCGATCCGGGATACCAGAAAGTGATGGAAAGCATCAAAAATAAACTGCCGTACAAGGATCAATGGAACAAAGACCGCAATTTGGCCATGTTCGCATACTTGTCCGACTTCGAGTGGGCCACGACGGGGACCGATGGATTGAACTGGGACATTGCCGCGCTGCCGACCTTCAAGGATGCCCCTAGCATTGGTTCACAAGCGTATCCGTTCTATTGGGGCGTCACGGCGCAGAGCAAATATAAGGACGAAGGGATGCAGGTCATCAAATTTTTGACCGACAAGGATTACCAGACGAAGCAAGTGAAGAGCGGCACGATGACTTCCCTTAAGGACGATGCGATCAAGAAAATGTTGGGCCAGGACAGCAAGGTCAAAGATAAAAACTTGAGCGCGGTCTTCTTCAACAAGTATGCGCCGATGCCGACCAAGTCGAATTATGAAGGGGACGCGCAAAAGCCTTACGAGGATGCGATTCACGAAGCGGCGCTCGGCAGTACGGATATGAACACGCTGTTCCGCAAAATCGAAGAGACGGCGAACAAAGCGGTTAACGATGTAAAGTCGAAAAACAAATAATACCGGACCGGCAGGCATTCGGATAGAGAAGAGAGGGGCTTTCCTTCATCAATACAAAGCGGAAAGCCCCCGGGGAGGGAAAACAAACTTATGGAGCAACAAACATCATGGGCCGTGCAAACGGCGGAATCGATCATGTCGGCGTCCGATCCGCAGGGATATCATCCCGAGCTGGCGAAGCGGTGGGCGTATGTGCCCGGCATGACGCTGCTTGCCTTTGCGCGCTTATGGCGGCAAACCGGCGAGCGGAAATATTACGACTACGTGAAGAAGCATATGGATTTGTTCTTACAACCTGACGGATCGATTCGCGGCTATACGATTGAAGAATACAACCTGGATCAGGTCAATCAGGGCAAAGTGCTGTTCCCGCTGCTTCACGCTACCGGCGAGCCGAGGTTCGAGAAGGCAGCGCATTTGCTGGCGGCACAGCTGAAAGGCCAGCCGAGAACGAGCGAAGGCGGTTTTTGGCACAAGAAGGTATACCCGTTCCAGATGTGGCTTGACGGACTGTACATGTCGTCCCCGTTTCTGGCGGAATATGCGAAGACATTCGGCCGGCCGGAGCTGTTCGACGAGGTTGCCACCCAGATTTTGCTGGTGGAGCGGAATACGCGGGACCCGAAGACCGGACTGCTGTATCACGGTTGGGACGAGAGCGGGGAGCAGCGGTGGTGCGATCCGCAAACGGGCAGATCGCCCCATTTCTGGAGCCGGGCGATGGGTTGGTATACGATGGCCGTCGTCGACGCGCTTGAGCATTTTCCGGTCGATCATCCGAAGCGCGGCACGATTTGCGGCATTTTCGAACGGATGGCGGGCGCTTTGGAGGAGGTGCAGGATCCGGAAACCGGCCTGTGGCATCAAGTGCTCGATTGCGGCGGACGAGAGGGGAACTATCTGGAAGCTTCCGGGTCCAGCATGTTCGTGTATGCGATCGCCAAGGGCGTCCGTCTCGGCTACTTGTCGCGTAAGTTCAAGTCCGTTGCAGGCAAAGGCTTCCGGGGCTTGCTCGAACGTCTCGTGGAAACAAACGACAGTGGGCTTCATCTGCACCGGATTTGCAACGGAGCCGGTCTGGGCGGCAAGCCGTACCGCGACGGCAGCTATACGTATTACGTCAACGAAGCGATCGTCAGCGACGTGTTCATGGGTCTCGCCCCATTCATGCTGGCGAGCATGGAGATGGAAACACAGCAATAATTATGACGTTATTCAAAGCTGTGCAGCCCGGCATGTCCATAATGCCGTATATCTAAGCGAAGCCGCAATGAAAGCCGGCACCTGTTCTTCACAGGTGCCGGTTTTGTTTATTTCCATTTTTCTTTGTCGTGAGTCCCAACATCGTATATCATAAAAGTACAATGATCCCGATATGAGACGAGCGTTCTGACTGACTGTAAGAGATGCGGGATTTTAACGATTAGGGGGATGGAACGGTGTACACGGTCTTAGTTGCCGAGAACGAGCCGTGGGTGCTGAAAGGCATCGTCGAGATGGTGGAAGCGGCCGGCGAGGAATTTGAAGTGGTAGGGGCATGCAGCAACGGGGAAGAAGCCTGGAGCATGATCCAGGAGGTGTGGCCCATGCTGCTCATTACCGATATTATGATGCCCGAGCTCGACGGGCTGTCTTTGATTAAACGGGTTGCCGAACACCGTATTCCGCTCGGTTCCATCATTATTAGCGGTTATGACAATTTCCAATACGCCCAGCAAGCGATCACCTACGGCGTTGCCGAATACATGCTGAAACCGGTGGAATTCGGCGACCTGATCGAGTCGTTAAACCGCTGCAAGGAAAAGCTGGAGTCCGTTAGGGGCATGAATCAATACATCGTGAAATTTCAAAACTTGCTCGACAACAGCCGGGGCATGCCGCCCCAATGGGCTATGCAGAAGCAGGAGGAACTGATCCGGTCCATTCTTCGAATGAATTCAATGAACAAGCATGCGCGATTGAATCTGCTGCATATTTTCGAACAAAAAGTGAAGCAGCTGTTGAAAGATTTCGGCATCCGCTTTCATGACTTGCCCAGGGGATCATTCGAAGACGACGCTGCCCTGGTGAATTACCACAAAGCTTTGCTGGAAAAATGGTATTTGGAATATCCGAAATCGGTCAAAGCGAGTATCCCTATCGCCATCGAGCGTTCTTGCCAATACATTGCCGAACATCTCAGGGAAGAGATTACGCTAACCGAGATGGCCGAGCGTTCTAACTTTAGCGTCTCTCATTTCAGCAGTTTATTCAAAAAGCATACCGGGAGCTCCCTTGTCAGCTATGTCAACGGACTTCGGGTGGAAGAAGCGAAAAAACTGCTCCTGTCCTCGTCTTATGCCGTGGCCGAAATTGCGGACATCGTCGGCTTCTCGACGACGCCTTATTTCACGAGAACATTCAAAGCCGCGGTAGGGGTGTCTCCTCTCGAATACAGAAAGAGGCTCAGTCCATGAAGAGATGGCGCAACTGGCACTACCGCTGCTCGATCAAGACGAAGATATTGACGCTTGTGCTCTCGGTAAGCTTTCTGTCGATTGTGATGATGGCGGCATTTACTTCTCATTACTACACGGAAGCGGCCAAAGCCGATTTTTATGTGATGGCTCAAGACTCGACGGCGCGAATCAATCACCAGCTGGACCGGTATTTCAAACAATTGGCGCAATCGACTTACGCATCGATTGCAGGTCCGCTGCCGTCGCAATGGCTTGATCATAACCCGGAGAGCGGAATGCTGCAAAGCTGGCTTCAGGACGGCGGCCGATTTAACCGGGAGCAAGAGGCGCTTGTGGAAGGCATCATGACGAGGTACATCGCCATCAATTACTCCAATATTATCGGCATCGTTCTCCGCTCGACGGACAATCGTCTTGCTTACTCGAAAGACAATTCGCTGAATGTTTCCATGACCGGCTCGGCACCGTGGTTTAAGAGCGGCTTGTTCGAAAACCTCACGGTCGTCCCGTTTTACTACAATCCGAACAGCGTTTATGCCGCATACCCCTTAATTACGCTGATCGTTCCCGTCTATGATCCGGATTCGCTGAAGCTGACAGGCAATCTGAACATTGCCATGTCGATCACCGAGGTTCAAAGCATTCTCGGGCAGGCGCGTCTGGGGCAAACCGGTTACTTCTTCATTGTCGATTCCAAGGGGGAAATCGTTTACCATCCGGATGTGGAATTGGCAGGTCGCGCCTTGCAAGATACGTATCTGAGCGGGCTGAAGCTATCGGAGAAGAATGATACGTACGAGAAGAACGGAGAAACGATACTTGTGTCGCACAATCGTTCGGAGCTGACCGGCTGGAATATCGTGGCCTACGTGCCGATGAGCGAGATGGCCACGGGGCTGAACATCGCCAGAAATTCGACGCTGGTGATTTTGTCCGGCATCGTTTTGCTGTCGCTGCTCTTTATTCCTCGGCTAGTCGATTGGGTAGTGCGGCCGATTATTCGGTTAAGAAACTTGATGAAGCGGGTAGAACGCGGGGATTTATCCGCGAGCGCGGAGGTCCTTCCAGGGAAAGACGAGATTCAGCAGCTTAACGGCAGCTTCAACCAAATGACGGCAAGATTGAGGGAACTCATTCATACTGTTCACGATTTGCAAATGAAGGAAATGCAGCAGCAATTGAGGCAACGGGATGCGCTGATCCAGGCGCTTCAAAATCAAATTAATCCCCATTTGCTCTATAATACGCTCGAAATAATCAAGAGCATTGCATTTATCGAAAAAGTGCCGACCATCGAGAAGATGGCTACCAATTTGGCCAGCGTGTACAGGTACACTTCGAAGATGCCCCGTTCGGAGGTGCTGCTGCGGGACGAACTTCGCGTTCTGCAAAAATATCTTGAGATTATCCGCATCCGGTTCGGACATAAATTCAAAAGCGAAATTATCGTCGATGAACAATATATGGAGCTGCATATCATAAAGCTCTCCCTTCAGCCTATTGTCGAGAATTGCGTCAAGTATGCGGTTGAGCCCAAAAACGGCAATGCGACGATTCGCATTACCGCTTACGAAGAAGAGGACGTTTTGGTGCTTGAAGTAGCCGATAACGGAAACGGATTTTCCCGCGAAGCGCTGCAGTCGCTCCAAGAGAATATGCGGTATGCCGAGGAGCCATTCGGACCTGTACCCGAAGAGCAATCCGTCGGGATCGCGAATGTGCATGCCAGAATGATTTTGAATTACGGGACTTCATATGGTGTCCGTGTCCATTCGGTGGAAGGCATGGGAAGCATACTGTCTCTTCGATTTCCGAAAAGGGTCCGTGCAAGTTCATAAAATCGGATAAAAAGACCGTAATTTTGTGAAAAAGCGTATTTTTTGCAGTGATATAATGGAAACTGCGGAGGAAACATATAACAACCCAAACGATAACGAGGGATGTTAACAACGATGAAAAAGATGTTTTCAACGACGATTGCAATCAGTCTCTTACTTGGCGTGGCAGCCGGATGCGTTCAGAGGGACGCGAATCTGCAAAACGCAGATGTTAGCACAGAGGAACCTGACGAAATGTCGGAGAACATCAGGATCGATATGGTGATCGCATCCTGGAAGGGCGGAGGATGGCCGGATAACAATCATCCTACGATCAAGTATATCAATCATAAATTCAATGTGGACTTGCAAATTCAATGGGTTCCCAACGCAAACTACGCCGAGAAGCTCAATGTCATTGCAGCGTCGGGCAAAATGCCCGATGTGATCCGGATCGACAGTCCCAATTTATTCCTGAAATGGGCGAATCAAGGCGTGTTTCTCGATATCCAGCCGTATTTGCCGCAATATCCGCAATTGAAACGGATCTCCAGCCCGGAGGAATGGGGCATCTTGAATCCCAAAGGGAAAATATACGGCATCCCGATTCACGCCACGTCCCAAAATACGATTTATGTCCGCGCCGATTGGCTCCATAATCTCGGCATCGAGTTGCCCGGTAACGACGAATTTACGATCGACCGATTTTATGAAATGGCGAAAGCTTTTACCACGCAAGACCCGGATGGCAACGGTAAGCAGGATACCGTGGGATTCTCCGTGCTTGGCAACTCGATTCATATGGGAATGCCGGAGCTGCTGGCATCGTTCGGCATAGCTAACGGCTGGCAAGAAAAGGACGGACAGCTCATTCCGACGCAAATCCAATCCGAGGAGTGGAAGTCTTTTCTCACTTTCATGAGAAAAGCATATGAGGAAGGCGTCCTTGACAAAGACTTCATGACCAACACGAACTTCAATGAAAAGTATGCTCAGGGGAAAGTCGGTTTCGCGGATATGCATTACCAATTAAGCCGGCAAACGAATCAGCAGCTTCAATCGATCGCGCCGAATGCCCGGTTCGTCGAACTTTCCCCACCGATCGGGAAGAACGGCATGCGAGGTAATACGACGCCAACGAGCGGCATGATCAAGGTTGTATTGAGCAAAGACGTGAACGAAAAGAAACGCAACCGTATTTTGAGCATGTTCGATTGGTGGGTATCCGCCGAGGGAGAACAGATCATTAAGAACGGGATTGAAGGATACCACTACAAGAAGCTGGCCAACGGCTCCTATGAGATGACCGACGCGTTGAAAGCGGAAGGCGAAGGCCGGCAAAGTCTTCTTTGGAACTGGGTTTTGCGGAGCAATTCGAATACGTTTAACATTTACCGCTGGAGCGATCCCGTTTGGGCGAAGGAAATGGAGCAATCGATCGCCAATGCAGGCAAGTATCCGTATAAAAACGCAGGCGACGCCTATATCGATTCGTCCGCTTCCTTCGCGGAAAAAGGCAAGCCATTGGCCGACAAATTCCAAAAGACGTTGATCGAAATTATCGCCGGCAAAAAGCCTGTGGAAAGCATCGACGATGCAATTGCGCAATGGAAGCGTGACGGCGGGCAGAAAATCATGGATGAAGTCAATGCCGCCTATAAGGCAAATCAATAACTCTGACAAGAAACAACTCCCCAGCGGCCATGAGCTCTCGGAACCGGGGCCGCTTAAATTAGGGTAGTAAGGTTGTGCTTAATCAATACAGGTATCAATCAGGTATTAATAGAAATTAGGGAGGGGTTCGAAGTGGACAAGACGTTTCGTATCGCATTATCGCTGTTTCTCATTCCCGGCATGATCGGGTCTCTTTTCGGATGCAGCAGTAAAGAAGCCGCTGGCCCGAAAAGTCCAAGCGACCAGGCCAATGTAAGGGAGTATAAAGGGGGTCCGGCGGAGCTTGTCGTGCTCGATTACAGCACCGGAACGACGGAAGAACAATTTCAGAAGTTTTTCGTTGAACCGGTGAAAGCCAAATTTCCCGAAATCAATCTCGTTCAAACGAAAGATTCGCTTGAAAAATTGATGACGGCCGGTTCCTTTCCCGATATCATACTGGTCAGCAACGTTTCGTTAATCAATATCCTCGACATGGCCATTCCCGAAGATTTAACGAAGATGATCGAAACGTACAATATCAATCTCGGACAGATCGAACCGGCGGCCGTGCAGCAAACGAAAAAGCTAGGCGATCAAAAGGCGTTTTACGGAATGCCGTTTGCCATGAACTACGGTGCACTGGTGTACAATAAGGACATTTTCGACAAGTTCGGGGTCGCTTATCCGAAAGATGTCATGACGTACGAGGAAGCTCTGGAGCTTGGTAAAAAGCTGACACGGTCTGACGGCGGCACGGACTATATTGGTATCATGCCTCCCGACTTAAGGCAAATGTATTGGCAGTACGGCGTTCCCGTATTTGACCGGGCATCCGGAAAAGCGGTATTGACTACGGATCGTCATGCCAAGGTGTTTTCGCTGCTGCAGCAATTTTATTCCGTCCCCGGCTACGTGGAAAAAGGAAAATTCAGACATTCGACCGACGTCTTTTTCAAGGATCAGCGAATGGCCATGTATACCGGCTGGATTGCCGCCGCTGTCCTTTATTTTAACAAAGCCGGTTCGAGCGATTTGTTCAAATGGGATTTGGCCGCTCACCCGGGGTATAGCGACCGTCCGGGTTTTGGCAAAGAAGTCGACTATCATATGGCTGTCGTCAACAAAGAAAGCAAGTATAAGGAAGCTGCTTACATGGTATTGACGACCTTGTTGAGCGAAGAGGTACAAACGAAGATGAGCAAAGCCGGGAGGGTATCGGTGCTTAAAAATGACGAGATTCGCAAAGCTTTCGGCTCGGACAGCGATTTGTTCAAAGGAAAAAATTTGCAGGCGATCTTCAAAGTGAACCCTTCGCCGCTGCCGGACGCTTCCAAATACGATCCGAAAATTAACGCCATCGTGAACGGGGATGTAAGCCAGGATGTCGCGGTGAAAGGAGTCGATATCAATACGGCGCTGCGCAATGGAGAAGAGAAGGCGAATAAGGAAATGACGATTCAATAACTGCTCCCGCTAGTAAAAGCCCGACTCCGGCTTTCGGCCGAATCGGGCTTTACGTTCGTCGTCTGTAGACGACTGCTGCCGGTATCTTTACTGGTTACGAATGATAAGATAAACGATCAAGCCCATAACCGGGAAGATCAATGTCAAAATCAGCACGAGCAGCGCAAACTCCCGGCTTCGGCCCTTCGATAAACAATCATTGTACGCCCACACGCTTGTAATGATATTCAAGGCAAAAAGGATGAGCATGAATAATAAGCCGACGCCGATAATGGACACCATCAATATCACCGCCCTTTATCTATATAAAGTTCATACGAAGGCGAAATGAGAACGTTTCGGCCGGTTACATTTATCCGCTATAACTGTTATACGCTGCTGCTTCGAAAAGGAATAGTCACTGAATGGCTAATTATGTATAATAACAAATGAAATGTAGCTTGTTTGGCGAGAGGAGTCCTTCCGTGCTACGTAACTCCGATTTCGAAATCAGCACACATAACATGGAACTGTGGAAATATGATCAATATTTAAGCGAGTTCGTTCCTGCGGCATCCGATGTTCGCCTGCTCAGCCTGGATGTGTTCGATACGTTGCTGCTTCGGGCGTGCGGCAAGCCGTCAGACGTTTTTTTGCATATCGCGGAAGAAGCGCACCGGCAAGCGGTGCTGCTTCCATCCGTGACTCCAAATGAATTCGCGTCCATGCGGATTTCGGCCGAATCGCAGGCCAGGGATAAGCAGTGGGCCGCGCATAAGCATTCGGAAGTTACGCTTCACGAAATATATGAGCAGTTCCCCTCCCATGTCGGCGACAGGGAGCAATTGCAATTTTTGGAGCTCGAAGCGGAAAAGCGGTATTGCTACTTAAACCCCAACATCGTCTCATTGATGCGATGTTGCCGCAATCAAGGAACGAAAGTTGCGCTCGTCTCCGACATGTATTTATCCGCGGTGCAGATGGCGAACTTATTGGAAGCGGCCGGACTCGACATGACCATGGTCGATCGCATTCTCGTTTCTTCGGAAACGAAGGGCGATAAGGTATCCGGGCGATTGTTCGACACGCTGCTGGCAGCGTTCCCGGCCGTTGATCGTTCCGCTGTGATTCATATTGGCGACAGCTACCGCGCGGACATCATGGGGGCCGAGAGCCGCGGCATTCGTTCCGTTCACTATAACGTCATCCCCGAGACGTTCGAGAGCGCTTATCATTGGGAGTCGATCCGACACGGGGAGGTGCTGCCGGAATTACGGTCGCTTCGCAAACTGGCCGGCGCCTCGCTCGTCTCGGGCGATTACGACGAAAAGCAGCGGCACTTTCATGCGCTTGGCGCCGGGATGTTCGGACCTTTCCTCCAGGCGCTGTGCGACTGGGTTATCGATATATGCGTTCAAGAGAACCGAACGGCGATACATCCGCTTATGCGGGAAGGATACTTGCTTGGACCGATGCTCCAAAGGGCCGTCCGGTTCAGGGGACTGGACATTCAAGTCGTTCCGATTTATGTTTCGAGGCAGGCGGTCTATTTGCCTTCCTTAAGCGGCTTTGGAGAAGCGGAGCTCGAGTCTCTTTTGCAAAAAGGGGTTACGGTGAAAGAAGCTTTCGACTTGCTGCAGATTGAAGACTGCTTTCAGACATTTGCATCGATGCACAACCTTTCTCCCGAAGCGTGCGAACGGGAAGCGGCGAATGCCGACCCGATCCGGGATTTGCTTGCTGCGTATTTGAAGCTTGATCCGGTTTCCGCCGCCATCAACGCAGCGATCGTGAGCGAGAGAACCCGGTTTATCGCCTATCTCCATCAGACTTGCGGCGAAGCGCCGGAGCTTCTTACGCTGGACATCGGATTCCACGGCACGATTCAAACGGGGATCGACGCGATATGCCGGCTGGCGAATAAGGCGATGCGTCCGATTCATCTTCTGGCCGTCGGCACTTCCGGAACTGCCCGGCTGCTGGCGAAGGGACATGACGTGCGCTGCTTTATCGGCAGCAGCGGGGAGCATGCTGATCTTGCTGCGGCGATCTCCCGATCGCCGGCGTTTCTGGAAGAGCTGTCGATGGGCTCGTTCGGCTCGACGCTCCGTTACAGCGAGACCGGCAATCATATAATCGAGCCGGTCACCGCTTCTCTTGACATCGATCCGGAACAGTACCGATACAAGGATGCTTGCCAGGAAGGCATATATGCCTATCAACTATATTACAATTATTTTTGCCGTAACCGGCAAGCCGTATCGGCCGATCATCGCGCCTGGATGCTGCCCTTTCACCGGCTTATCGATCTTCCGACACCGGGAGAGGCGCAATTGCTGGGCGATTTAACGCATCAAGACAATCATGCAACCGAGCAAACTTCGATTTGCGAACCGGTGGATGAAAACTTTTATGCGCATGGCGCGACCGCATTTCTGAATGCGTGCAACTACGGCCCATCCACCTTGAACGTATTTTGGCCGCAAGGCATGGCGGCCCGCCGGTTTCCTTACTATTTATATTTGTACCACTTGCGGCTGAAGGATTCGTTCGGCGGACTTGCCATGTTTGTAAATATGATGCTTCAACTGAAACGCAACCAAATCACGCATGTGCATGTGTACGGACAAGGGGGAATGCTGGATCAAGTGATCGCTTTGCTCTACAATCATGGGTTGACAGCAGATTGTGTTATTGACACGGCTCGTTCGTCCGGCGATCGTCCGTGGGGATCGTTCCGGTACGTTTCGTTAATGGAAGCAAGCAGGACAGGAAATCATGTGTATATCGTCGCATCACTGTGGGATACAGCGCTCAAACAATCCGACATCGAGCGAGCATACGAAGGCTTGCCGGATCGACCCGTCATTTTCACGCCTTCACCTGAAGAGCCGTTTTTCCAATGTTAATCCAATATACGTAACCATGACGAGAGGCAGGTATTTTGAACTATGACAGCACCCAAATATGTGGCCCACCGGGGATATAGCATGATGGCGCCGGAAAATACGATTCCTTCTTTTGAGCTCGCAGGCCGTTCCGGTTTCTGGGGCATCGAATGCGACACTTATTGCACGGTGGACGGAAGGTGGATTGTCCATCACGACCGTACGGTAGACCGGATGACCGACGGCACCGGCAAAGCAAAAGATTTTACTTTCGAAGACATCCGGAAGCTAAAGATCGATTCGGGTCATAATATCGACGACTACCCTGGCTTGAAGGTGCCGACTTTGGAAGAAGTGCTGGACGTATGCAAGCAATACGGGATGCATGCTTTCGTGGAAATCGAGCATTACCACACCGACGCCGATTTGGAATCGCTCCTTGCCATTGTGAAGAACAGCGGCATTTTCGAAAAATGCTGTTTCATTTGCTTCAATGCCGACGATTTGCGCAAAATGCGAAAGCTGAACAGCGAAGTGCCTTTGGGTTATTTGTCGGCTAAGCGCCCGACGCCGGAGGACTTCGAGTTTGTAAAGGAACTGGGCAATGCGTTTCTCGACTACTGCTACAACGAAACGACGTTCAAAGATATCGAAAGATCCCACGAAGCGGGGATCGAAGTATCGGTATGGACCGTAAATACGAAGGAAGAAGCCGGATTGTTCATTAAAGCCGGAGTCGATTACATTACAACCGATACGATGCTTCATGACAATCAAGGATAAGGCTCCATAACATTGATCGTTCAAATTGCTATGGAAAAGCAAAACGCCTCACGGCCTTTAAGGTCGGAGGCGTTTTTTATTCGTGAAGCGCTGTGCGCGAATGAGAGCTTCCATACCGAGTGAAATGCGGCTCGTCAAGTTAAATGATAAACGGAGGAACGGTTCGTCCATCGATATCGGTGAATCCGTATTCATCCGCAAGCTGACCGACCTGCAGCACTTGACCGCTTTTTCGCATCACTTGCGAGTCGCCGGCCAGCGCGCAGACCGCCCGCCCAATATAATACGGCGATTCCGACCGTTCCAGTGCCCTCACTTCCTTCCAATGTTCTTCATCCGTCTTGTAATTCGCCAGTACCAATTCCGTGCGCATCCATCCCGGCGATAAAGCGACAACCGAGATGCCGTCTTTCCGCAGCTCCGTTGCCAAGCCGAATGCCATGCGGCATAACGCGTTTTTGGCTAGGTCATAATAGAAGGTCCCGGTATATTTATCCTGATCGCGGAATGTCGTATGGACGATCAGTCCCGATTGCCGCTCGCGCAGGAGGGGGATGGCATAATGATTCGTAACGAGCTGGGCGCGAACACCGCCATGAAACATCGTATCCCAATGCTGTAAGGGCAGCTCCCAGAAAGGCTTCACCTCCATGGGCAAATCATGCCCTCCCCAGACGTTGTTCACGACAATATGAAGCTGCCCTTGTTCGCGACGAATGCGCTCAACGACCGCCGCCGTTTCCTCGTCTTTCGTGTGATCGCAGCGGCAGGCATAGGCGGTTCCGCCATAAGCGCGAATTTCCGCTGCCGTGTCGTCGATCGTACCCGGGTAATTATGAGTGGAGTTGCCCTTCACGCTTCTTCCGGTTACGTAGACGACGGCTCCGGCTCGGGCCAACTCGATTGCAATGCCTCGTCCCGCGCCTCGGCTCCCGCCGGTTACCAACGCAATCTTACCTTGCAGCCCGTTCATGTCACAACCTCACTTTTCTAAAATGTAAAATGTAAAATGCATGTTTTGATGCAAGTGCGATGATTCTGCTTCATTGTACGAGGTAACGATGACATCCGTTGTCATAGTAAGAAAAGTTTTTCGAAATCATCCGCCTGATCTTTTAAAGACAATTTAAAGATTTGTCATGTAAATAAATGATCCGGTACAATGGCAATATGAACGACAATTGCACTAACGATCCGGAGGGTTGGCGATATGATTCAAGGCTCAATGGATACCGAACAAGTACATGTACATAAGAACAGCATAGCCGTCGGCGTCATTTGTCCCGAAGCTTTTTTCGGTACGGTGTCGGATGTGCTCAAATCGTTTCCGTCGTTTTCTCCGGAAATTTTAAGCTACCGGGACGAGAACGAGGCGCCGGTATTGGCCGAGAAGCTGGCGGAACGGGCGGAGGTGCTGTTCTTCACCGGTCCGATTCCGTACTCACGAGCCAAAGAGCAAATGACATTTCCGATCCCGGCTCATTACGTTCCGATGAACGGAACGGGGTTGTACCGGTCGTTGCTCGACGTACAAATCAAATATGGCGGAGGCATCGCCGTTTCGATCGATACGGTGACGCAGCAGACCGCCGAGCGGTGCGCCAAGGAATTCGGCGAACGGCTGCCGACGCTCGTTTGCATGGCTGAAAGCGTTCGCATGGGACGAGAGGAGATCGTCGAATTTCACAGCCGGATGAACCGTTCCGGACAAACGAGTGTGGCGATCACGGCAATCCGGTCCGTGTCGGAACAATTGACGCGGCTTGGCGTGCCAAACGAATGGATGGTGCCGACGGAGCAGGATATCATCGTCTCTCTGGAAAGGGCGCTGCTTGCTACCGAAACGCGACGCAGCAAAGAATCACAGATGGTGATCGGACTGATCAACATCGACAATTTTTCCCGTACCGCCGAACGTCAGGAATCCGAGCACGATGTGCAGAGGCTGAAGCTCGACATTCACCGCGTGCTGCTCGGTTATGCGGAATCGCTCGATGGGCACTTTACCCATATGGGCGGCGACGAGTATTTGTTTGTGACCACCCGAGGCATCTTCGAACGGGAAACCGGAGGGTACAAACGGATTCCGCTCAACTGGGAGCTGGACAAAACATTGGGGTTGTCGTTAAGCATCGGGATCGGTTTCGGCTACTCCGCCAACCAGGCCGGTACACATGCGCGGATGGCGCTTAGGCAAGCCAAGGAAGCGGGGGGGAATGTCGGTTTTATCGTTCGCGAAGACCGGGGCGTTATCGGACCGCTCGAAATGACGGAGACGTGGAAGCTGGATTTGTCGTTTTTAAGTCCGGAATTATTGAAAAAAGCCGAGCTTGCCGGCATGCATTACAAATATTTGAGCAAGATGGTCGTCGACGTGAGCCGGAGGGGGAAGACGGAATATAAAACGCAGGAGCTTGCCCAACTGCTCGGAGTCACAACCCGAACGGTGCACCGGCTGCTCGTCGTATGGCAGGACGAAGGTTTGGTGCACGTCGTCGGCGAAGAGCGCACGGCGGGGAAAGGACGGCCGAAGCAAATATTCAATATGAGCTTTCTGTCCGATATGGTCCGGAAAAGCATAAGATAAAATCCACATGGGGTGAAGACGATGAGAGCATTTAAATTAGGCATTATTACCGATGAAGTATCGCAGGATTTGGACGAGGTGATCGCTTTTGCCAAGGCGTACCGGCTCGACACGATCGAGATTCGCTCGATCTTCGACAAACCCGCACATACGTTAAGCGATGCGGAAATCGAACAGATCCGTCAGCGGACGGATGCCGAAGGAATGAACGTTTGCGCGTTATCCGCACCGATCTTCAAGTGCGATTTGGATAACGCGGAAGAGCTTGCGCAGCAATTTGCCATCGCGCAGCGGTGCATCGAGGTGGCGAAGAAGCTCGGAGCCGGAATGATTCGTGGCTTCAGCTTTTGGGCGAAAAAGCCGTTTGAAGAGGCGGAGCCCGCCATTGTGGAGCAGCTGCGCAAGATGGCCCGGCTGATGGAAGCGAACGGCCTGCTGCTGATGCTGGAATTCGACCCGAGCGTATACGCCAGCAATGCGCAAAAGACGCGCCGGCTGATCGATCAAGTGAATGAGCCGAATTTGCGCGCCTTGTACGATCCGGGCAACGATCTGTGGGATCCCAAACAGGAAAAGCCGTTTCCCGACGGATATGAGTATTTGAAGGGAACCATTGCGCATATTCATCTGAAGGATGCCGTACGTACGGCGGAAGGTCCGGAAGGCGTCGCCATCGGGCGCGGTGAGGTCGATTACGAAGGGCTGTTCCAAAGGCTCCGGGATGACGGCTACGACGGATACCTTATCGTAGAAACCCATTACCGTCTGACATCCAAGCTGACGGAAGAACAGCTAAAGCGTCCGTCCGGCAGTTCGTTTTCCATCGGCGGAAAAGAAGCGTCGGAGGAATGCATGGAATCGCTGCTTGCAATGAAGTATTTTCACTGATTTCGTATCATAGTTTCATAGTTTTCATACTCGTTACGATGAACAAAGGAGTGATTTTTCGTATGACGCAGCAACCATGGAAATCGTTCAAGGTACAAAATTTACAAGTGGAAGTATATCCCGACCGCCAGACCATGGGATCGGCGGCTGCCGAGCAGGCGATTGCGCGCATCAAGCAGATGCAGCGTGACAAAGGGGAGCTGCGGATGATTTTTGCCGCAGCGCCGTCCCAGAATGAGTTTCTCGCTTCGCTTGTGGCGGCCGAAGGCATCGATTGGTCGAAGATCACGGCGTTTCACATGGACGAATACATCGGTCTGCCGGAAGGGGCACCGCAATCGTTCAGCCGCTTTCTTTGCACCAAACTGTTCGATCTCGTGCGCCCGGGTACGGTTCACTTGATCGACGGGACAAAACCGGCCCAGGAAGAGTGCAAGCGATATGCCGCGCTGCTCGCCGAAAAGCCGATCGATATCGTTTGTCTCGGCATCGGCGAGAACGGACACATCGCCTTTAACGATCCGCCGGTGGCTGATTTCAGCGATCCTTACCTCGTCAAAATCGTGGAGCTGGACCAGGCGTGCCGGCAGCAGCAAGTTAACGACGGATGTTTCCCGGGGCTCGATGACGTCCCTACCCATGCGATAACTTTGACGATTCCGGCGTTGGTGTCCGGGTCCCATCTGTTCTGCATGGTTCCGGGTCCGACGAAACGCCAGGCGGTGACGGAAACGTTGAGCGGCCCGGCAGGCACGCATTGCCCTGCCACCGTGCTTCGCACGCATTCCGATTGCACGCTGTACGTGGATCAAGATTCATGCGATTACGAAAGGTGGACGTGATTGCCGGTGGGACAGCCAATATCGGTCAAAGGCAGACATTATAAGACAGGACAGCCGGTTGAAGTTACGATGGAGGAAGGACGGATCACCGGCATATTGCCGTGGGCTGCGGACGAACCGGTAAGCGGCATCGCCTGGGTCGGCCCGGGACTCGTCGATCTACAGCTCAACGGGTATCGGTCAATGGATTTTAACGCGCAGCCGATTCCGTCAGGCACGACGCACAAGGTTACGCGCGCTTTATGGAAAGAAGGCGTCACCGCCTATTTTCCGACAGTCATTACCGGAAGCGACGAACGAATCGAATCGGCGGTTGCCGCGATCGCTGCCGAAACGGAAGAAGATCCCATCACGCGGTCGTGCGTGGCGGGCATCCATCTGGAGGGGCCGTTCATTTCCCCGGAAGACGGGGCGAGAGGCGCGCATAACAAAGCCTATGTAAAAGCGCCCGACTGGGATTTGATGCAGCGCTGGCAGGAAGCGGCGCGCGGCTTAATCCGCATCGTCACCGTCTCGCCGGAGTGGCCCGAGTCGTCCGAATTCATCCGGCGCTGTGCCGATGCAGGCATCGTCGTGTCCGTTGGGCATACGAACGCGACGCCGGAACAAATCCGTTCCGCAGCCGAAGCGGGGGCGACGATGGTTACCCACTTCGGCAACGGCGCGCATCCCATGCTGCCGAGGCATCCCAACTATTTGTGGGAACAGCTGGCGAGCGAACCGCTGTGGGCTTGCGTCATTGCCGACGGCTTCCACCTTCCGGACGCGGTGTTGAAGGTGGTCCGGAAAGTCAAGGAAGAGCGTATGCTGCTCGTCAGCGACGCCGTCTCTTTGAGCGGCATGCCGCCCGGCGCCTACGATATGCCTGTAGGCGGCCAGGTCGTACTGACCGAAGAAGGGCGGCTGCACCTGGCACACGATCCGAGGCTGCTGGCCGGCTCTGCGCAGCTTCTGCCTTGGGGTATCTCCCACCTGATCCGCAAGGGTATTTGCGATCTGGCCGGCGCATGGGATGCGGCATCCGTGCATCCGGCGGCGAAGCTCGGTCTTCCTTCTGCCCAGGGGCTGCAGACCGGAGCGCCGGCCGATCTCGCCGTTATGGAATGGGACGGCAGCTTCCTTCGTCCGTCGGCCGTTTATAAAGCGGGAGAGAAGCAATACGGTTAAAGTTTCATTCGAAAAAGAGGAGCGTTGATCATGAATATAACGTCAATCGAACAATTGGAAAGTAAGCTTGCCGAACCGTCGGAAGCGTTGGTGCGGGACATTGCGCAAATCGACGGCGACATCATGCTTCTCGGCGTCGGCGGTAAAATGGGACCGAGTCTGGCCAGGCTGGCCATGAATGCACTGAAGCTCGCCGGGGTGCAAAAAACGGTATGGGGCGTTTCGCGTTTTTCCGAAAAAGGGCTTAAGGAGCAGCTCGAGCGGGAAGGGGTGCGCACGATCGCCTGCGACCTTCTCGACGACCGTCAGGTCGAGCAGCTTCCCGACGTCAAGAACATCATTTATATGGCCGGCAACAAGTTCGGCACGACGGGACGGGAATATTTCACTTGGGCGATGAACTCGTACTTGCCGGGCCGGGTCGCGGAAAAATTTCGCCAGTCGCGGATTGTCGTCTTTTCCTCGGGCAATATTTATCCTTTCACCCCTGTTGCTTCCGGAGGCGCAACCGAAGCGACAGCGCCGGCACCGGTCGGCGAATACGGCCAGTCGACGCTCGGGCGTGAGCGGGTATTTGAATTTTTTTCGCATAAATATGAAATCCCGATGGTGATTTACAGATTAAATTATGCGATTGACTTGCGTTACGGCGTACTGCTGGAAGTGGCGAAGGCCGTCAAGTCCGGAAGTCCGGTCGATGTGACGATGGGGCATGCCAACTGCATCTGGCAAGGAGATGCCAACGAAATCGCGCTGCGCAGCTTGAATGTGTGCTCGAACCCGCCGAACGTGATCAATGTAACCGGCCCGGAAACGATGTCGATGCGATGGATTGCGCAGCAATTCGGCAAGCGGTTCGGCGTCGAGCCGGTGATTACCGGGCATGAATCGGATACGGCGCTGCTCAATAATGCCGCCAAATCGTTCCAGTTGTTCGGATACCCGAGGGTTTCCCTGCTGCAAATGATCGATTGGATCGCCGCGTGGGTTGAGCAAGGGGGAGAGACCTTGAACAAACCGACGCATTTTCAGGAGCGGGAGGGGAAATTTTAATGACACAGCGCAGAGAGTTATCGGCCGAGAAGCTGCAGGCGCTGCGTGAGGGGCTGGTCATCCCGGCCCATCCGCTCGCGCTGAATAGCTCGCGTCAGCTGGACGAACGTCGCCAGCGCGCTTTGACGCGCTACTACTTGGCGTCGGGAGCCGGCGGCGTCGCGGTCGGCGTCCATACGACGCAGTTCGAAATTCGGGACAAAGAAGTAGGCTTGCTCGAGCCGGTTCTGCGAATGGCCGCGGAGGAAGTGGACCGGGCGCAGCCCACGAGGCCTTTTCTCAAAGTCGCCGGCGTTTGCGGACCTACCGAGCAGGCGCTTGCCGAAGCGGAGCTCGCCGCATTGCTTGGCTACGACGCAGGATTGCTCAGTATGGGCGGGTTGAAGGATTGGTCGGAGGAAGAACTGCTGCGCCGCACGGAAGCGGTAGCCGCCGTCATTCCCGTGATCGGCTTTTACTTGCAGCCCTCGGTCGGCGGACGCATATTCAGCTTTGACTTTTGGCGCAAATTCGCCGAAATTCCGGGCATCGTCGCGATCAAGATCGCGCCGTTCAACCGATATCAGACGATCGACGTCATCCGCGCCGTCTGCTATTCGAGCCGCAGGGACGAAATTGCGCTTTATACGGGCAATGACGACAACATCGTAAACGATTTGCTGTCGGTGTACCGGTTTCAGGTGGACGGGGCGACGGTCGAAAAGCGGATCGTCGGCGGCCTGCTCGGTCACTGGGCGGTATGGACGCAAAAGGCGGTCGAACTGCTTGAAGAGATCAAGCGGGCGCGTACGGAATCTTCCATCGATGCAACGTGGCTTACGCGCAATATCGAGGTCACCGATACGAACGCGGCGTTCTTCGACCCGGCTCATGCGTTCGCCGGATGCATTGCTGGCATTCACGAAGTGCTGCGGCGGCAAGGGCTGCTGGAGGGAACGTGGTGCCTGAATCCGGAGGAAACGATGTCTCCGGGGCAACCGGAGGAAATTGACCGGATGTACCGCGATTATCCGCATTTGCACGACGACGCGTTCGTCCGCGCACATCTCGCAGAGTGGCTGCGTTAATCAGGAAAGCGAGGCGTCAAGATGCGCTTCAAGGATGTGTTTTCGATTATCGGTCCCGCCATGGTGGGACCTTCCAGTTCGCATACCGCAGGAGCGGTCAGGCTCGGCCGGATCGCCCGCAGCCTGCTCGATGCGGAGCCGCAATGGGCCGAGATCGGGCTCTTCGGCTCTTTCGCGGATACGTATCGCGGGCATGGAACCGATCTGGCGCTGATTGGCGGGCTTCTCGGGTATGACCCTGACGATGCCCGCCTCGTTCGTTCGGCGGAAGAAGCCCGGCAGGCCGGTTTGCAGGTTACGATCGCGCCTAGCCATGGACTGGCTGCCCACCCGAATACGGCGGAAATCCGGCTTGGCGCCGCGGATTCTGTCATCACCGTTCGCGGCGCGTCCATCGGCGGAGGCAATGTCGAAATCGAACGCGTGAACGAGTTCGACGTGCGGTTTACCGGCAGCTATCCGACGCTGCTCGTGTTCCATGCCGACCGCAAAGGGATGATCGCCGAGATTACGGGCCTGTTAAGCGGCAGCGGCATCAATATCGGCAGCATGGACGTCGACCGGGCAGGCCGGAACGGCAATGCACTGACGGTGATTGAATCGGACTTGGTGGTGCCGGCATCCCTGCTTTCGAGCATCGCCGCCTTGCCCGACGTTCAGACGGTAAGGATGATCGATATTATGGAGGGAATGCGATGAGATTTCGGACGCTCAAGCAGCTAGCCCGTTTGTGCGAAGACGAGGGGAAGCCGATTTCGCAGCTCATGCTCGACGAGCAGGCGAGGGAGTCCGGCCGGACCGCCGATCAGGAATTTGCCAAGATGGCATCGTATTATGACATTATGAAAGAAGCGGTCCGCAAAGGCTTAACGGAGCCGACGCGTTCACGCAGTGGATTGACCGGCTTCGATGCGCAGCGCATGTCGGCTTATGCCGCAGGCAGCGAGCCGCTGCTTGGGGAAGCGAGCGCGCTATCGCTCGCCTATGCGCTTGCGGTTTCCGAGGTGAACGCTTCGATGGGACGCATCGTTGCCACGCCGACGGCAGGCTCGTGCGGCATTATTCCCGGGTCGTTCGTCAGCGTGCAGGAACGATTCGGTTGGCGCGACGAACATATGGTCGCCGGTTTATTCTGTGCCGGGGCCATCGGCTACGTGATCGCGAACAACTCGTTCGTGTCCGGGGCCGAAGGCGGCTGCCAAGCGGAGGTCGGGTCGGCGATCGGCATGGCCGCCGGAGCTTTGGTCGAGTTGCGCGGAGGGACGCCGCAGCAGGCGGTTCACGCCGTAGGCTTGGCGCTGAAAAATACGCTTGGCCTCATCTGCGACCCGGTCGGCGGCCTGGTCGAAATTCCGTGCATCGTCCGCAACGGCTTCGGGTCGGTGACCGCGCTGGCGGCTGCCGATATGGCGCTGGCAGGCGTGCGCAGCGTCATTCCGTCGGACGAAGTGATCCAGGTAATGCTGGAAGTAGGAGGCAGCATGCCGGAGAAGCATCGCGAGACGGCGAAGGGCGGACTTGCGCAAACGCCGACCGGGCGGAGGATCATGAAGGATCTGTACGGCAAAGACGGCGCTGCCAGAGGGACGTCCGGAACCGCAGCGTCCGGGACAACACAGTCCGAAACGTATGGAGCGGCGGAAGCCGGGACAGCAAGAACAGCGCGGTCCGGAACTTCGGAAGCAGAGCAAGCCGAGACGGCGAAAGCGGCGCAGCTCGAAACATTGGGGGCAACACAGCCCGAAACGCCGAGATCAGCGCGAACCGCATCATCCGGCGCAGATCAAAGGGAATCATCCGATCCTGCACACTGACAGCGGCATCTCGCAAGATGCGGATCGTCCGAGATCGGCCGCCGATTCGAAAGGGGAATCATCATGAAATCGTTAGCGGAAAACCTGCTGCTGCAGGGCAAAGAGCTGGAGGATAAGCTGACGGCGTTTCGCCGGGACTTGCACCGCTTCCCGGAGCTCAGCGAGAATGAAGCGGAAACGGCGCGCAAGGTGGCGGCCGAGCTGCGCAAGCTCGGCTATTCGCCGACCACTGGCGTCGGAGGACACGGCGTTGTGGCGGAGATAGCCGGAGAACGTCCCGGCCCCGTCATTGCGCTGCGCGCCGATATGGATGCGCTTCCGATCCAGGAAGAGACCGGGCTGCCATACGCCTCAGCCCGTCCTGGAGTAATGCACGCCTGCGGCCACGACGGACATACGGCCATGCTGCTCGGAGCCGCCGAGCTGATCATGCGCAACCGGGACCGATTGGCCGGCTCCGTCCGGCTGCTGTTTCAGTCCGCGGAAGAAATCAATGCGGGAGCGAAAGCGATGATCGCGGACGGCGTACTTGAAGGCGTCAGCGAAATATACGGGCTGCACAACCTTCCGACGCTGCCCGCCGGGCAAATGGCCATCCGGTACGGCGCATTAATGGGATCCGTCGACCGGATCGAATTGACGCTGGAAGGCAAGGGAGGCCACGGAGCCATTCCGGACCAAAGCATCGATCCGATTGTGGCCGCATCGGCGATTGTGATGGGGCTGCAGACGGCCGTGTCACGTGAATTGTCGCCATTCGAGCCTGCGGTCGTCACGATCGGCAGCATTCATGCCGGCGAGGCGAATAATGTCATTCCGCATCAGGCGAAACTGACGGGAACTGTACGTACGTTCTCCGAAGCGGCGAAGGAATCGATGCCCAAAAGACTCGAGCGTCTGATCGGCGGAATCGCCCAGGCATACCGGTGCAAGGTAGATTTGCGGTATATTCCTCAAACGGCCGTGCTCGTCAATCACGATGGTCCGGCGCGTTACGTGGAACGAACCGCGGACCTCGTATTAGGTGAGCACAACCGGAAGACGGCGGAGCCGACGATGGCCGGCGAAGACTTTTCCGAATATTTGCTGCATGTGCCCGGCGCTTTCTTCTGGCTCGGTTCCGGGCCCGATCGCGATGCGGATCGCGCATACGGTCTGCATCATCCGAAATTTACGCTGAACGAGGCTTGTCTGCCTTACGGTGCGGCGCTGCTGGCGGCCATCCCGTTATTGCGGAACGAGTAGCCGCAAGCCCGAAAGTGGGTACGACGAACCGTTGGCGATACATGGCGGCGGTTTATAATCGTACGTCTTTCGAAGACAATGGACAAAGGGGTGTCGCTTCATGGAACATTTGGAAACGGTCTATAGCAGCGATTACGCGGAGCACCGCAAAATCGATCTTTTTTTGCCGGAGAGCCCGAACGGCGCCTGCCTGTTCTTTATTCACGGGGGAGGCTGGTCCGCCGGCAATAAGCAGCAGTGGCACGGCGTAGCCAAATACTTCTGCGAACGGGGCTACGTTTGCGCATCGGCGGGATACCGATTGGCTCCGGACTATGTTTTTCCAAGCCAGCTGGAGGACGTGCGGCTTGCGATGCAGTTTGTGAAACAGCAAGCCGGACGATACGGCTATGCTCCCGATGCCGTGGCCGTCGTAGGTTCTTCGGCCGGCGGCCATTTGGCGGCGATGCTGGCGACGGTGCCGGAAGACGACCCGCTGGGCGCGACGGCGGAATTGACGAACGCCGATACCGTTCCCCGGGCGGCCATCTGTTACTGTCCGGTAACGACGCTGTTCATTAAGCGCGATTTTGTGAACGTGTTCATGGCGGCAACCGCGGAAGCGGAACCGGAGCTGTTCCGTACGGCATCTCCGGTGCATCGCGTACATCGGATGAAAGGCGGTTTGCCCCCCTTCCTGTTTATTCAAGGGGATAACGACCCGACGACAACGCTTGCGGATACGTCCGAAATGTGCCACCGGATCAATGCGAGCGGCGGGAACGCCGATCTGATCGTACTGCCGGGCGTGAAGCACGGGTTCGGCTACGGTACGGATACGCCTGCGCAGCGGCTCAGCGTTCGGCATATCGAATTATTTTTGCAAAAACACGGTCTATAAGTCGATCTTATCAACAAAAAAATTTGAAATTCCTCTCTTCGTGCCAACGTATTTTTCGACATTTTATCGCAACCCGAAACCATTGTACTCGCTTACAAAGCAGGATATGCTAGGGAACAGAATGATACTTAAGTGCATGAAGAGAGGGGTAGTCACAGATGGAGAAAAAGAGAACGCTGTTGGTTTCTTTGCTGTTGCTCGCAGTCATTGCGGCGGGCTGCAGCGGAGGCGCTCCGGCGAATCCCGGCAACAAGCCTGCAGGAGACAAAGCGGGCGGGCCGACGAACGCCAAGTTCAAAAACGATCCGGTCGACATCACGTTTTACTTGACGAGCAACAACATTACGGAAGAGAAATTCATGGAGCAGTACGGCAGCAAAATCAAGGAAAAGCTGCCTCACATCAACGTCAAATACATCATGCAAAAGGACAGCAAAACATTGCCGGAGCTGCTGACGGCCGGACAGTCGTTCGATATTATGATCAGTTCCGTCGGGCTCACGCAAAACTTTTTGACGACATACGATCTGCAATACGACATTAGCGATTTAATCAAGAAATACAATTTCGACATCGGCAAGCTCGAACCGAGTACGGTCGAAATCCAGAAAGGCTTTGCGAACGGCGGCATTTACGGGATGCCTGTAAGCACCACTTCCGGCGCGCTGTTCTACAACAAAGATTTGTTCGATAAATTCGGCGTTGCGTATCCGAAAGACGGCATGACTTGGGACGAATTGTACGAACTGGCCCGGAAAATGACGCGCAACGAAGGCGGCGTTCAGTACAAAGGGCTGACAATGTCTTTCCAGCATTTGCTGCTGCTTGACCAAAACTCGGTCAATCCGCTCGATCCGAAGACGTTCAAGACGAATATTACGAGCGAAGATTTCAAGAAGTCATTCGAGAACTTGGCCCGGTTCTTCAAAATCCCCGGGAATGAAGTGCCGGGAACGAAATATGCACTGGCGACCCAGACCGATCCGTTCCTGAAAAATATGACAGCCGCCATGTACGCATCGTTAAGTGGAACGCGGCCGGAGGGAATGAACTGGGACGTCGTGCAGCTTCCGTTCCTCAAAGAAAAGCCCGGAATCGGGCCGCAATCGTATCCGACGTATTTCTACATCACGCAGACAAGCAAGAACAAGGATGCAGCGTTCCAGGTGCTCGACTACATTGCGTCCGAAGACTTCCAGAAATACATGGTTAGAGCGGGATCCGCGAATACGATATTGAAGGATGGGTCGAAGTTGGCCGCCGACCTAGGAGTGGACGATCCGAAGCTGAAAGGGAAAAACATTAAGTCGTTGTTCCCGCAAACGTATGCGGCGCCGACGATCAAGACGAAATACCAAAGCTTCGTCGAGACCGAGCTGTTCACGGCGCTGATGGATTATCAGAAGGGCACGGACGCCAATACGGCTCTCCGGGCGGCGGCGGAACGCGCCGACAGCAAGATTCAAGCCGAGATGAAAAAATAATCGCAAGCGCAGCGAAGGGCTGTTTCAATCCCCATTGAGACAGCCCTCATGCCTTGAATGTACGATAAACCGTTATGGAGGGATAAACCGTGAACGATCAAGCATCCGCTAAGGCGGGGAAGACGGAAGCTGCTTGCATATACAGCAGCAAGGAAGCGTGGGACGCCGCCCTGAACGTCAATCAGAAAGACAGACCCGAATTTCAATATGTGGAACTCGATCCATCGCTCGAGCATGTGCTGCTGATCGGCGACTCCATCTCGATGGGATACACGATACCGGTTCGACAAGCGTTAGCGGGGAAAGCGAACGTATGCCGCATACCTGTAAACGGCGGAGACTCGGCCCGGGGGCTGCAATGGCTCGATAAGTGGCTCGGAAGCAAGAAGTGGCGGATCATTCATTTCAACTGGGGCTTGCACGATCTGAAATATTTGCAGGACGGCGCGCTCGATCTTGCCGGTCGTCTGGTAAGTACGCCGGAGCAATACGAACAACATCTGCGCACGCTTGCTACAAGGCTGCAGCAGACCGGTGCCCGTCTCATATGGGCGTCAACTACACCCGTACCGGAAGGCGCGGTCGGGCGTGTACCCGGTTCGGAGCTGACGTATAACGACCGTGCGGCGAAGGTGATGAATGAGCTCGGGATCGCCGTCAACGACTTGCATGGGCATGTGGCCGACCGGCTTGACGGGAACCAGCTTCCGCGCAATGTACATTTTACCGACGAAGGATACGCACTGCTCGGGGCAAAAGTAACGGAATTGATCGAGCAGCAGCTTCAAACCGATCAGTAGAAAACCCACACTTGTTTCGAGAATGGTTATAGGATGGAAGTGCATCTTGAGGCTTACAAAGTATCTATTTTAAGAGAGGAGAATGCGGGTTGAGCGATCATCCTCAAGATCGGGAGCCGGACCAACCGGAAGTATCGCGAAGAACGATCAGCAGACGCAAGCTTCTCGCGTCGATCGGGTTAACGGGTGCGGCGGCCGTTGCTGCAGGCTATGCGGGGTTCATTCAGTCGGGAAACGACACTCCCAAGACAGACACGGCCGAAGAACCGGAGAGGAGGAAGGAAATGAATTATTTCCTGACTGTAGGCGAACTGAAAGCTGCCGCTTCAGGGCTTTCGGACGGAATGCTCGTACGGACGATGGGCTATTATGAGCCCGGAGACGGGGGAGGTGCGGAATACGTCATTGCTTCCACCAATGTTCCCGAGGACGGAGGAGCCGTCCATAAGCTGCAGGGAGGCTTGATGGCGCGACTGCTTCCCGGCCCCTATATTAACTATAAAATGTTCGGCGTCGTCGGCGACAAAACGAATGATGACGGCGAACAGATCAAGAAGGCTCATACATACGCAAATCTGCGCAAGCTGCCGGTGTGGAACCCGAGCGGCGAATACTGGATCAAATCGGCGCATACGATCCCGATTCAAACCCCCGTGCAATGGGGCAGTTCCATCTTCCATATCGACGAGAGTAAGAGTACGAAGGCGAATCCGCGGTTCGTGGTCAATCCGTCGAAAAATCCGATCACCATCACCTTGAAACCGGAAGAGAAGACGGCGCTGCTCAAACGGTTAAAGCCGGGCACGACGCTGATCCCCGAGCTTGCCCAATATAAAAATTGCCTGGTGGTTGTCGCCGACAAGAACGATTTGATTGGTGCCCGCAGCGGCTATGAGAATCAGACGGGCTGGGCGCGCGAAGATTTCTTTTATGTCGATGAGTACGGCCGCATTATGGGCGATTTGGCTTGGACGTTCAAAGACATTACAAGCCTTACGGCATATCCTTGCGATGAAAATGTCCTGACGATCGAAGGCGGGACGTTCCTCGTTTCCGGCAACTTGCCCGGTCAAAAGTACGACGGGTACTACTGGAGCGGCATTCAAGTCAAGCGAAGCCGGACCGTCTTACGCAATCAATTCGTTGGGCTTGAGCCGGGAATGAAAGATATCTCCATGCAGGCCCGGTTCGGCTTTTTCTATTTTAATCTCGTCTATGATGTATTGCTGGAGAACGTGAAGCTCATTCCGTGGGAACAGGACCGCGGAGGCCCGGGAAAAGACGTAGGCGCCGGAACTTACGGGATCGGGGGGGCTCGCGTGCTCAATCCGGTATTTCGCAATGTCACGGCGGAAGGAAGTCTGGTGCACTGGGGCGTATTTGGAACGAACCTGATGAAAAATTTCCGAATCCAAAATTGCCGGCTGAACCGGATCGACGTGCATTTCCACTGCTGGAATTTGTATATTCAGGAGACGGAGGTTGGGTTCCGGGGCATATCCGTGACCGGCGGCGGCGATTTGATCATCGAGAATTCAAAGCGGTACGGAGGCGGCCAGTTCATTAATTACCGCAGAGATTTCGGGGCCAAATGGGACGGACACATACGAATCCGCAACTGCCGGCTGCTCCTGACGGACGATGTGGAAGCCTGCGTGCTATATCACACGCCGGCGCAATTCAATTACAAATATCCGATCGGCTTCGGACGCAGTATCATAATCGATAATTTCATTTTCGATTACACAGCGGTTCCGCAGGCGGTCAAACCGGCCTGGATCATGAAGCTGCCTGCTTTCTCCAGAACGACTCCGGAAGACCGTTTGTTTTTTCCGCAAACGATTCAATTCACCAATGTGCTCGTGGACGGAAGGGAACGGGGCGTACGACTGTTTGAAATTAAAGATTCGGCGGGATACCGGTTGTCGCGCAAAGGCGGTTATACATCGTCCGAAGGGCTGAAACCGAACTGTCTCATGAAGTTCGATCACGTGATGCTCGATGAGCAGGCTCCCGTGTCCCCGGAGCAGACGGACGGGGCGCATCTCATCATGCTGTCGCCGGATAACGCGGAACGGGACGAATACTCGCTGTATCCGAAAATAGAGCTGAAGCATTGCTCCAACCTGTACGCTGTCGTTCAGGAGTCGCCGGCCGATCTGTCTTTGGATGAGTGCGGCATCCGCGGTTTCCAGTTATCCGGCTCGAAAGGGAAGCCGCATCAAGGCAGGCTTACGATGGAGAACTGTGCGTTCGAGGCTGCTTTCGCGCAGGACAAAGGAGACTTTTGCAAGCTCGAGTCCGAAGGCGGAACATCGTTCCTTCATTGCGTTATTCGCACCCCGGTCATCGCCGGCCTTGCCAAGCCGGAGCTTTTGGACCGGTACGGCTTCATTGCCTATAATCAATTTCTAAAACATAGCCATCTGCGGACGAGATTGTCTGATGGCTTGCTTCGATCCAAACCGAAGCTTAGACCCGAGTTCGCCTCCATGCTGAACAGCCGTTCGGAGTCCGATCCGATTCATCCGATCCGAACGTCAGGCGTTTCTTCCGAACGGCCGGACGCGGATAGGGATGGTATTGCCCTCGGCTTCGTGTATTACGACACGGATTTGGGCCAGTCGATCGTGTGGGACGGAGCGAAGTGGAAAGAGCTTGGGAGGACGGTACAGACGCTGCAATATTATGCCGAAACGAAAGAGAAGTTCGTATCCGGCGTGAAGATGAAGCGGTCCGAGCAACATCCGACCGGCGAATATGTAATGGCGGCGGATGGTCGAGTAGAAACGTATGCGGCTGCGTACATCAGCGGTGAATCAGCAAATGCCGCCGCGTTCGAATTGACGCTAACGCGCAATGGGTCACCTTGGATTGAAGGCGTCGGAGGCGAGGTTGCCGCGAACGGCACGGCGGTAGGAAACGTTAGCGGCGACACGCAGTTCCAGGCCGGGGACCGTATCGGTGTCGTCGCAACGAATTTCAGTGCTGACGGGGACAAGGGAGCTTTCTTTTCAATCGAGCTTGGCGTCATTGCGTTTCGCACGGTGTAGCGAGCCGGGCTGCAAGTCCGTGTAACACAAATAAAGGAGCATGCCTGACCGATCATCTTCTCGGTGCAGCAGCTCCTTTTTCTATTGCAAGAAATACGCACTGCCGATGTTCGCTACCCGTTCGCATATGGAACGCTCATCTTCCATATGAGACCAATACAGCTTCAGGATGACGTTCAATTCACCTAGCTCCATCAGGCTCAACTGCAGATCCGTATACAGATGAAACGTGGGGATGATTTCCCGGTACATGTGGAAACGGTACGGCTCCTTATCGCGGGATACTTCCGTCCACTCCGCCGAGGTTCTTCGCGCGGGCAGCGTCAAAGAGGAACTGCGAATCATTTGCTGGCCGTCGCGGCCCGCAATAAATTCCGCGAGCATTTTCGCCTCCGGTTTGACTCGCGATCCGGCGTTAACCCCGATCCCGAGCGTCAGCAGCATCGTGATCGGCTGCTCCGAATATGGCAGCGGTGCGATATCCATCGGGAAAGAGGCCGCTTTCAACTTGTTCAGACTGAAATAGGTTGTCATGATCATCGATACTTTTTCGTTCAGGAACAGCACTTCCGCATCCGAATCGTTCTCGGAGAGGTAACCCGGCAGCACATTGCGCTTCTGCAGCAGCTCCCTGCAAGTCCGAATGCCGGCAATGAATTTGTCGCGGTCAAAGGACAGCCCGCCCCCCGGCCTGCGTTCGAACCGGACGCCGCTTTGCATAAGAAAGATCGGCCAGCGGTTGTAAGAGAACAGATGAAAATAAAAGCCGAGCCGCTCCTTCGGCAGCTCCAGCTGCTCCGCGCAGCGGAACAAATCTTCCCACGTCCAGCTGCTGTCCGGCTCGCTGAGCCCGCTCTGTTTAAAATGGTTTTTGTTATACAGCAGCACAATCGGAGAGAACGCAACCGGCTTCACGTAGAGCAATTCTTCATGCGCGTATGCCTTGTTCAAAAACGGATACGCATGCGTGTCCGGCTCGAATGGTTCAAGGCTGGCCAAGCCGTCGTGCTCGACAAAGTCGATGTAGTCCCGGTACGACATGGTGAACGCATCCAGCATGCCGCTTGTCATGTATTGTTTGGCGGTTTTGTAATACCGCAGCGACGGCAAGGGGATGAGCTCGACCTTGATGTTCGGATGAAGATGCTCAAAGGCGCGGAGCAAGGAAGAGAGTTCGATATCGCGTTCGACTACGTTTTGAGCGCCGAGTCGTACCGTAACAGGTTGCGGATTCGCAGCCGCACGCGGATTCGTTATTTTATTTCCGACACGAGGTATTTTCTCAACGAGTCCTTCATTGACAAGTACGGCAAGAGCTGCGCGCACGGATTTGTTGCTGAGGCCGAATTGCCCGGCCAAGCTTAATTCGGAAGGAAGATAGTCGCCCGGCTTTCGATTGCCGCTAACGATCTCGGCCCTTAAGCTGGCGATCATCGAATCCAAGCGGTGTTTAAACGATTCGCGGTCCAAGCTCTGCTTCATGGAATCCTCCTGCGATGGCATGGGTTAGGGAGAACGGGTAACTTAAGCATACACAAATCGATAACGTTCATCAATAAAATTATAAACTACATATAAACTACATAACGACATAAAAATGATTTGACAGCGATTGAGAGCGATAAATATAATAAAAAACATAAAGCAGAAATGAGTCACATATGCTGAAAATGATGTCGGTAATTGTTCTGTAGTTTCTAAGTCGTACATTAGATAACGAAGTCTGATGTATCGACCGAAAGGTTGATCGTTCGTCTGCCCCAATCATTACGAGTTCCGATAGGAGGGTCTTCATGGATACGAATGTTTCAGACCGTACAGCTACGGCCGTTGTTTCTTCGAATGCAGGGGTGAAAGTCGGGATCGTTTGTCATGAAACGGTATTATCGAATCTGCAAACGGTGCTCCGTTCGGTTCCCGCTGCGGTGCCGCTGTTCCAAACGTACCGTCACCGCGACCAAGCATTGGAAGCCGCCGACAAGTTGGCCGGGAAAGCTGAGGCGCTTCTTTTCTCGGAACCGGACGTATATCGGGAAGCGGAAAAACATATCGCTCTGCACATTCCTTCGGACTGCGTTTCGCTGTCCGGAACGAGTTTCATCCGGGCACTGTATAAGGCTGAGCGAAAGTTTGCGGGAACCGGCTTATCCGTTGATACCGTTACGAAACGTCAAGCGGAGCAAATCTGGACGGAGCTCGGAGAGTACTCGAGACCGCTTTACTGCTGCGACGAGGAGCTGCTGGCGGATCCGTTCAAAGTCATGGAATTTCACCGGTATTTGCTGGCGCAGGGAAAAACCGGTATGGCGTTGACCGGCATGCGGCAAGTTGCCGACGAACTGACCCGCCATGGAGTGCCGAACGAGTGGATTTCTCCCTCCGATCAAGATGTAGCAGGTTCCTTGAACAATCTCATCGCCGCCGTCGGTCGGCACTATCAGCAGTCTCAAGTGGTCATCGGGATTGTTCGGCTGGAGCCGCAGGCGCACGAACCGGCGAATGCGTCTGCTGGAAGCGCTCCCGGCGTAACAGGACGGGAGCATGATATTCGCCGGTTGCTGGTTTCCTTCGCCGATTCGCTCGAAGGGGAATTCACACAGCTGAACAATCAGGAATACATGTTTGTTACGCTGCGCCGCCCGTTTGAGAAAGTAACTCACGGCTGCCGCAAAATCCCGCTGGCCAAAGAGATGGAGCAGTTGTTCGGCCTATCGCTGAATATCGGAATCGGTTTCGGTTTTTCCGCCCGGCATGCAGGAGCGCATGCCAGGATGGCGCTGACCCATTCGCTTCAAGCGGGCAGCGGCACCGGCTTTATCGTGCGCGAAGATCGCGGCGTCATGGGGCCGCTTGAAATGACGGAGCCGCCGAAGCTCGATTTGACGCTGATTCCGCCGGATCGGATTCGGCGCGCGGAACGCGCAGGTATGTCGGCGGCTTATTTGAGCAAGCTCATGGTCGATGTGATCCGCAGCGGCGAGACGCGGTATACGGCGGATGAACTGGCGGAACTTCTCGGCGTTACACTGAGGACGGCGCACCGGCTTTTGGTGCTGTGGATGGACGACAAGATGGCGACAATTGTCGGAGAACAGCGTCCTGCGGGGAAAGGAAGGCCGAAGCAAATTTTCAATCTCGTGTTTTTAGCCGAGATGACCAAAGGCATGGTGTCCGCCTGATGCATAAGCCAGAGAGCAGGAAATCGATATTGGATACGGAGGTTCATTATGGCGGCCATTAACGGCTTACGAGCGAATATACGGCATGAAATGGAGCAGGTGCTGGCCGAATTCGTTCCCGTCCTGCAATCGTGGACCGATAACGACACCCGTCGTCTGATCGATCCGTTCGAAACCGTCTACAGCGAAAATTACGCACCGGCGAACGCTGCGGTCATTTATGCTTCGATCTACCGCAGCTCGGGGAACCCGGAGCATCTGCATGGCTGCTTGACGATGGTCCGAAGATCGGCCGAGCTGCTGCGGATTCGAACGGGAATAAGTCCCTTTTGCCGAGTGTTCCTGTACCATTACAGCATGATGGCGCTGCTGCTGCTGCCGGATGAAGCGCGCAGCGGCATTAGCGGCGAATTCTCGGAATTTTATGCATGCTATGAGGATGATTGCAAGCAGTTGAACACGAATTGCGCCGCATTGCAGTGGGGAACGGAGTTGTATTTGCAAAGTCTCGGTTTCCGCGGAGCGGACGTGAGCAAGCTGGAGCATTTGCTTCATTATGTAGAACAAGCGCAAGCCCCGGGAGGTTTTATTAACGACGAAGTTACGCACTCCGGGACGCTGGACGGCATGCCGATCGCGTATCATGCTTTTACGTTATTTATATTGTTCTCCTCCGTCGTAGCGGTTGCCGATCGCTGGCCAGAACAACTGGAAACGTACCGAACGCGGTCGCTTGCGATCATCGGTCGCGGATTGAAGTGGCTTACGTACTGCACAACGGAGGACGGCACTTACGCCATGATCGAACGCAGCAGCCACCAAATGTTCACTTGGGGCGTTTACGTAGCGCTGTTAAGCGGAAGCACGGCCGCCGAGAGCAGCGCTCTATTCCGCCATGCATGGGAATATTGGTTGAACTTTCGCCATGAGGACGGAAGCTACGGCTGTACCCCAAACTGGCTCCCGCACGGGCTGCGAACCGGATTTGAATCGTATACGCACGTCAATATGTACAATAATCTTGGCTTGACCGGCATAGCGGTGGCGCTGAAGGTGCTGGAAGCCCCTAAAGTCTGGCGCGACAAGCTGCCTCCGGTTCAGGTGTCTAGTGAATGCGCATACATCGATGAAGATAGCGGATACGCGTTTTACCGGAAAGGAGCGCATTATTTTGCATGTTCTTTGCGCATGCACAACCGGAAGTATGCGCCGGCTTTGCAGGGCTTCCATTACAGGTTGAGCGGCTGCCGACTGCCGCTGGCCGAGCCCAGATTCAAAGTGATCGATGCGGACAATCGGCAGTTTTTGGCGGAGGGCGCATGGGAAGGATTTCTGCTCAAGGACGAATCCGGTACATTGCATTTTCCCGATTCGACGGACAATGCTAATGCGCAATTCACGGACACGGGCGTCGAGTTGGTTCTCGATACGGTGCAGTACCGCTGTACGAAACATATTTCCGCCGTGGAGAACGGATTTTCCTGGAGATACCGCCTGGAGTTGAAGCAGGCTATTACGGACTGCTGGCATGTACTGCCTCTGATCGTACATGACGGCCGAAACGGCACCAAGGTCGTTGAGAAGTCGGCATCGCGAATGGACGTGGCGTATCAGGGGCAAAGCTTCTCCATAACCTACAGCCGTTCGAGTCAAATCGGCATGCAGCTCCATCGCACGCTGCTGTCCGTTTCCGGTGCGGCAGCAAACGTGCATGCCGTCATAACCGGGCCCTATGAGGCCGGAGCCGTATTGGAATGGGAGACAAGGCTGCAAGTACAGCGCGAACAGGAAGGAGGGGGAGGAAATGAAGGCATTATTCGCATATGAGGGAAATGTTGTCGTCAAGGATGACGCAGTGCCTGCGCTTCAAGGCGAGGATACGGTTTTGATTCGAACGGCTTACTCCACGGTCAGCCCGGGGACGGAGATGACGGCAGTAAGGCGAAGCAAGCAATCGCCGTTACAGCTTGGGTATTCCGCAGCGGGCGTCGTGGTGCAGGCGGGAGTGAAAGCTGCCGATGAATTTCCCCCGGGACAGCGGGTTGCCTGCTATGGCGGTCCGTATGTTAGGCATGCGGAATATTTGGCGGTGCATAAGCATCTGGTGGCCCCCGTACCCGATCATGTCAGTTTGGCAGAAGCATCGACGGCGGGTCTGGGAACGATCGCCGTTCACGCGGTTAGACAAGCTTCGCTGCAGTTTGGCGAAACGGTCGTGGTCGTCGGGTTGGGCATTCTCGGTCAAATTATCGCCCGCATCTGCCGTGCCGCTTGCCTGCGCGTCATCGTGTGCGATCTGCTCCCCGAACGGCGCAAAGCGCTTCAAGGAACAGCGGGGATTCATGTCTGTGACGGACCGGATGAAGTCAGCCGGATCGTAGCAGACGTCTCGGGAGGATTCGGCGCGGATGCGGTGCTGTTATGCGCAAGCGGGAACCAGAAGGAATTGCTCGATACGAGCTTCGACTGGATCCGCGACCGGGGGAAAGTCGTCATTGTAGGCGATTTGAGCATGGAGTTCACGCGCGCCAAGATGTTCAAGAAGGAGGCACAGCTGCTCATCTCCAGAGCCGGAGGTCCCGGAAGGTATGATCCGATGTACGAGGCAAGCGGCTTTGACTATCCTGCCGGCTACATCCGATGGACGGAAGGGAGGAACTTGCGGGAGTACATCCGTCTGCTGGCCGGCCGGCATATCGATATCGGTCCTCTGCTCAACCGCAGCGTTTCGCTGACGGAAGCTTACTCGGTATACGGGATGTACAAAAACGATCCAGGAAGCATTTTGGGCGCTGTCATTGCATATGAATCCACAAACTAAAGGAGTGCTGAACGTTGGAACAGTTAAACATCGGTCTGATCGGTCTGGATACTTCGCATGTACTTCATTTCTCCAAGCTGTTGAACGACAAGAGCCATGAATACCATGTGCCTGGAGGCAGGGTAACGGTCGCGTTCCCGGGCGGATCTCCGGATTTCGAGTTAAGCCACACGCGAGTCGAAGGCTATACGGCGCAACTGCGCGACGAGCTGGGCGTGCACATCGTCGCTTCCCCGGAAGCGGTAGCCGAAGCAAGCGACGCGATTATGCTCGAGTCCGTAGACGGACGCGTGCATTTGGAACAGTTCCGGGCGGTCGCTCCGTTCCGCAAGCCCGTCTTCATCGATAAACCGCTGACGGTACGCTCGGATGAGGCGCAAGAAATCGCTGCGCTTGCGAAACAGTACGGCATTCCGGTGATGAGCTCCTCGGCGCTGCGATTTGCGGAAGGGATGAAAGAGGCGCAGGGCAAGCAGGAGCTTGGAGATATTATCGGCGCCGACTGCTTCGGACCTATGGCGATTCAGCCGACCCAGCCGGGCTATTTCTGGTACGGCATCCATTCGATCGAGATGCTGTTCGCTTTGCTCGGAAGCGGCTGCGCCGAGCTGACGGCCCATGCCAACGACGATCATGACCTGATTACGGCGGTATGGAAGGATGGAAGAATCGGCACCGTACGCGGCAACCGTAAAGGCAACAACAAGTTCGGCGGAACCGTGCATCGTCAGAAGGCTTCCCATTTTATAGACGTTTACGCCAACCCGAAACCGTATTACGCGAGCTTGCTAGAAAGCGTCATCCGGTTGTTCCAAACCGGTACGCCCGATGTCTCCCTGGAGGAGACATTGGAAATCATTCGTTTCATCGAAGCGGCCAACGAAAGCCGCAGCACCGGGAAAACCGTACGACTCGGCTGAACGGCCGTACATTACATGATGAGGTGATAACAATGGAAAAAAGAACGCGCTTCGCACTGGTCGGAGCAGGAGTCATTTCAACAAGCCATGCCAAAGCGATAACCCCGAATCCGCGAGCCGAGCTCGTGGCGGTGTGCGATGTCGATAAAGATAAAGCGCAGAAGCTTGCCGATACATACGATATTCCGGCCGTATATCAAGATTTCGAGGAAATGCTGAAACGCGACGATATCGATGTCGTCAACATTTGCCTGCCAAGCGGCATGCATGCCGATTTCACGGTGGCTGCAGCCCAAGCCGGCAAACATGTGTTGTGCGAGAAGCCGCTCGACATTACGAAAGAAAAGATGGATTTGATGATCGGCGAAACGCGCAAACGCAACGTAAAGCTCGGTGTCATCTATCAACGGCGTACGTTCCCAGCCGCTATTGCAACACGCAAAGCGATTCAGGAAGGCAAACTTGGCACGATGGTGCTCGGCGACGCCTATCTGAAATATTACCGCAGCCCGGAATATTACAAAAGCGCGGGCTGGCGCGGTACATGGGCGCTTGACGGCGGCGGCGCGCTGATGAATCAAGGCGTGCACGGCATCGATCTGATCCAATGGATGATGGGCGATATTCATTCCGTGTTCGCCCATTCGAAAGCGCTCGTGCGCGATATCGAAGTCGAGGACACCGCCGTGGCGGTCGTCAAATATAAGAACGGCGCATTCGGCGTAATTCAAGGTACGACCTCCGTTTATCCGGGGCAGGAAACGCGCTTTGAGGTGCATGGGGAGCGCGGGTCGATCATTTTCGGCGACAGCGGATTCAAGCAATGGAAAATGCTGGACAGCGACGAGACCGCGCCGCAAGTGGAAGGTACGGCTTCGGCCAGCAGCGACCCGCGCAACATTTCCTCTAACGGGCACTTCATTCTAGTGGATGATATGATCCAGGCCATTATGGACGACCGCGATCCGATGGTTACAGGGGAAGAAGCAAGAAAGGCCGTCAGCGTCATCTTGGCGATTTACGAATCGGCTCGCGAGGGGAAAGAAATTGTTATCGGCTGAGGGTCTTCCGGATCGTGCGGAGCTTGAGCGCTTTTACCGCGATCATCTGGAGCAGCAGCTGCTGCCGTTCTGGCAGCGGGCGGCGGATACGGAATACGGCGGGGTGTACACCTGTTTCTCCAATGACGGCTCCGCGCTGACCGCTACGGACAAATATACGTGGTCGCAAGGCCGGTTTCTATGGCTGTGGTCGCGGATTGCGGAGCTTTGCCGGAAAGGGCTAATCTCCGGTAGCGAGCAGGACTACTTGGAGCAGGCGCAGAAAACTTGCGAATTTTTGATCCGCCATGCGTTTCTACCGGACGGAAGCACGAGTTTTTTGCTCACCAGGGAGGGCCAGCATAAAGAGTCGATCCCCGGCATGGGTTACCATGTAAGCTTCTACGCGGACTGCTTTGTCGTGCTCGGCATGGCCGAATTTGCACGGGTATCCGGTCAAGCGAAGGTGTTGGACGAAGCTTTCGTGCTGTACTTTGACATCGAGCGCAGGCTTCGGGAAGGAACGGTGCGCAGCGAGCCGTATCCGGTTCCGGAGGCGTATGACGCGCACGGCTTCAGCATGATCATGCTGAATACGAGTCAAGAGTTGGCCGGCGCGATGGAGACGCTTGGCGATAAACGGTTCGCCGTCGTACGCCAGCGCAGCGAGGCTTATATGGAGCAAATCATGGGCCGCTTTTGCGACAGCCGGCATTTGATGCGCGAACTGGTTCCCCGTGTCGGGGGCGGTAGCGAGCAGGATACGATGCTGACAAGGCACGTCAATCCCGGGCATTCGCTCGAATGTATGTGGTTCGTCATTCACGAGGCGGTTCATTTGCAAAGACAGGATGTGGTGGGGAAGGCGGTTCAAATCATCGAGCGGTCGTTCGATGAAGGTTGGGACCGTGAGTACGGCGGCCTTCTGCGTTATATCGATAAGGACGGAGGTCCGCCGGCAGGAGTTCCGGATCATTCGCGGTTCGGTTCGCTGGTGCGCGATACTTGGGATATGAAGCTGTGGTGGCCTCATTCGGAGGCGCTGTACGCCTTGCTGCTCGGCTTCGAACGGACGGGAGAGAAGCGGCTGTGGGACAACTACCGGATGCTGCACGAGTATGTGTTCCGCACGTTTCCGAATCCCGACAAGGAAGTCGGCGAGTGGATTCAGATCCGTGATCGGCAGGGGAAACCGATGAACACGGTCGTTGCACTCCCGGTCAAAGACCCTTATCATATCGCAAGAAACGTACTGCTGATCATCGAATTGCTTGGAAAGAACGAAGCATAAAGAAGAGTGGGAGCCTGCGGCGATATGCCTCAGGCTCTTTTTCTTCAGATTCATTTTGCTTAAACACTGCCGCAACAAGGCCCATAATTGTATTGTTATAACATTGGATACATGGTAATATAATTTAAATTGACAAATTAATGGTATTATTTTTGAGAAGCAGGGAGGTTGGAATTTTCGTACATGATGAATCAAATGAAAAAACATGGGATAAAAATGGCAGGCTTCCTCGTTGTAAGCGCTTTACTTGCGACCGCTGCCTGCGCCCAAGTCAATCCGGAGCCCCAACAAACGGCAGCCCCGCTGCCGAAGGAGGAGAAGGCGGATGATGCGCCGCAGCTCAGAACGAAGGAAGTATTCGATACGGCCAAATACAAGGGCTTGCTGCAGATTCATTATTTCCATCTGAAGGATACGAAGGTGGGGACCGGGGACAGCTACCTGATTACGACCCCCGACGGAAAAAACATGTTGATGGACGCCGGGATTGCCAGTACCGGATGGCAAGTTGTCAGATACCTGGATCAGCTCGGGATCAAAGAGCTTGACGCTGCGTACAACACGCATCCGCATACCGACCATCTCGGTGGCTATGCCGAGGTGCTGAAAGCGAAGGATGCCAAAATTTATTACAGGCAAAGTCACGAGTACACTGATTCCAGCCAATATCGTAATACGATCGCACAAGTAGACAAGAAGAAAATACCGCAGAAGATTTTGAAAACGGGAGACACCTTCATGCTCGGAAACGAAGTGAAGTTCGAGGTGCTTAGCCCGAACGTGGATAACGTAAATGCGGTTATCAAAAACAACGAAGCCTCGTCGATCAACTTCTATTCGCTTGTCGTAAAAATGACTTACAAGGATACGTCGTTCATCTTCCCGGGGGATATTTACAAGGATAGGGAAGCCGAGCTGGTGGAAAAGTTCGGCAACAAGCTGCACGCCGATTTCGTGCATGCACCTCACCACGGTAACGCCACCTCCTCTTCGCCGACTTGGGTGGATGCTGTGGTGCCGAAAGTAACGGTGCTCAGCTCCAACATTTTCAACAACCTGGAGGTTCTGAAGCGCTACGAAAGAAAAGGTTCCGAGGTATACTCCACCGGACTGAACGGCAATATTTTGATCACTTCGGACGGCAAAAAGCTGAATGTGGTCACCGAGAAGGATCGGGTGGATACCAAAAATATTAGATAATCGGATTGTCATAAACCAGTTTTGTCGTTTTTCAGAAGTTAGCCCAAATCCCTTACGGGGTAAAGATTCTTACCGTGCTGGTAAGAATCTTTTTTTCGCAATCACGCAATAGGAGCACAGTCCTAGTCCCCCTGATGCGCTTGTTCCCGATACTTGGCGGGAGTGATCGACATTAAGGAATGGAATGTTCTTGTAAAATAATGCACCGACCCGAAGCCGGTCCGGTCTGCAATCTCTTTGATCGAGCAGTCGCTGTTTTTCAGCCACCACGCCGCCTGTCGGACTCTCTCCCTACGTAAATACGAGCTGAATGTCTCGTGTATTCCAGAGGAAAACAAGCGGGATAAATGGCGTTCGGATATGTTCAGCGAAGACGCGACGATCGGTAACGTGAGCGGCTCGGACAAGTTATCGCGTATAAACAGTCGAGCTTGATTCAGCAAAGCGCTGGTTGAACTCGGCGGCTTGACATTTCCTGGCGCCATGCCGCCGAATAAAGGCAGAAACGACAAAATCAGCGCCATGGCAGCGTGGGGCAGGGCGGACGCCGTCAGTGGAGGTACGCTATCCTCGGGGATTAGGAGCGATTTCCACAACAGCGAAGCGGGATGCTCGCCACCATTCCTCTCCATGACAATGATATCCTCCTGCTGGGCCATTCTCCGAAAGCCATCCGCAATGGTTTGGTCTGTGACGCTTTCATCCACCTCAAAGGCGACAAAAAGCAAAGCAAGTCCCTCTGTTACGATCTGGTGATAAATGCCGGGCCGCGAGCAGAACCACGTCCCTCTGCCGATCAGATGGACGGTCTCCTGATCCTGATAGGTTCCTTCTCCGTTCAGCACGTAACATATCTCAAAGAAAGAATGTTTATGGTACGGATTAGACAAAAGCCTGCCGGATACGCCCCAATAATGTACTTTGAACGAAGCGCCGGCCCCCCGCAAATCAAATGCGTGCCTGCGCAGTCGCGCTTCGCTTTCTTTCCAACGGAACATGCATGAATCCCCCTCAAAAATGGCGTAATCGGACAAAAACATGACCTCTCCAGTCAAAGACGGCTTATCCCGAAACTCTTTATAATGCAGAGGAAATCGTCGATCAACGACATGTTAAGCTTGGGAGGTTTTTTCCATGATTAAACCACAGGATGTTCAATTTTACAATGAAAACGGGTATTTGCTCGTCCGCGGGGTGTTCTCTAAAGAAGAAGTCGAAATTATGAGAGGAGCGGTGGACCGCATCATCGAGCGGGCCGCTGCACTGAAGGCGGGGCAAAATCATGCATGGCAGGGGGACTTTATGCCTCCGGAGGAGCTGAAGAAGCTCGTGCTCAAAGGATTCCACGATATGCACTATCATGACTCCTGTTTTTTGCGCGCGCTGGCACATCCGAACATGACGGCCGTTTTGTCGCAGCTGATCGGACCGAACGTTCAGCTTCACCATTCGAAAATGCTGGTGAAACCGCCGGAAAACGGCGCCGCTTTTCCGATGCATCAGGACTATCCTTACTTTCCTCATGAAAAACATTCCATGCTGGCGGCAAGCGTACATCTGGATGATGCGGACGAAATGAACGGATGTCTTCGGGTTATCCCAGGCTCGCATAAAGAAGGGGCGCTTCCACATGTAGGAGCTCATTATTTGGATCACCGGCAATATCCCATCTCGATGGGGACGCTTTGCCCCGCAAAGGCAGGCGATGTGTTATTTTTCAATTATTTGACGATCCACGGCTCTGATGTAAACCGCAGCCAGCGAACAAGGCGGAATGTGCTGTTCCAATACCGTGATGCATCTGATTTTCCTGTGAAAAATACGCATTTCGACTGGGGGATGGGATTGATGGTAAGCGGAGAAAATCCGCATTTCGATAAAGTGAAGCCGGCATACAAGATCGTCTGATTTACTAATTGAGAACAGCCTGACGGGAGTATGCTCCCGTCAGGCTGCTTTGCGAGGCGGGCGTCAATCGATGAGATGCCGAACTTCCGGACGGTTCACGAAGCAGACCATGCCGGAAAGCATCACTTTTTTCCGATCCCATCCATCCAAAAGCGGACTTGCTATCAACGCAAACATGACATAGCCCAAACCGTAGGCTCCTATCATCCAACCGGAAATTTCAGTAGGGATATCAGGAAAAACAAAGCGAGCAACTTGTTCATTGTTTATCTTCTCTTATAGTTAAATGGCTAATATTAGTTTTTGTAGTTGAATAAGTATTGAACTAGAAGATGAAAAAATAGGATTTCTTTCTACAGCGTATCCAGAAATCCGGGCAAGTAAGCTTGAAAAGTTTCCATATCGATGCTCATATACTTCGTTTGCGCTTCTTTCCGTACCCTAATTAATTTCGCCTCCCTTAGTGTACGAAAATGATATGACGTGTTCGACTTCGATGCCTCGCAAATATGCCCTACTTCCCCACAGCTCATCTCCTTGCTGCCCAAATACAGCGTTCGAATGATCTCCAATCTTGTCGGGTCGGCCAGAGCCTTGAATATAGCGACTCGCTGCTCATTGTTCAATGCCATTGTAGTAGTCATGAAAATATTGTACTACAGTGAGGGATGAAATCAAGTACATCCCGTACATCCGTTCATTCCACCCTATATTCCGATTAGATTGACGCTGGCAAAGGTGTCTCGTTTGTCCGATTCTCGCATTTTGGCGAAAATCGATCTTGAATTTGAAAGCGGATTCAAAGTATAATTTACTCGTTCAAACTTGAAATATATCTGAAACATTTCACAGTAAATCCCCCAGCCGATGGGGAATACGAAAGGCTGTTTATGATGATGGCATTTGTCGCTTTTATCGGTATTGCGGCGATCTGCGCCGGAGTCGGCGTCGCGCGCTTGTTATTCTCCGGTGTCCGCAAGGTTGTTCCGCGCAAACGTATTATTGTGTCCTCCGCGTCGTTATTGATTTGCTTCGCACTGCTGCCCCTCCCTCGGGCGCAGGCTGCCGGGCCGATGGTTATTGACAGCTACGAAGGCCCGATTACACAGAACGAAATCAATTCTTTCAAGGCGTACATTCAAACCGTGAAGCCTGTCGTTTGGGGCGAAACGACCAACATGAACAATGAATACGCTCAAGGGAAGAGCGGGGAAGCCATCAAGGCGATGGGGCTTATGTATGAGCTGACGGGCGATACCGAAATTCTCGACCGGATGATCTACTTCTGCGATGTGGTGCTCTCCCAGCGCAACGACATCCTCCCAGCACCATACGGCCAGCGCATAGCTTGGACCAGCACGATCGCTCCCGTATGGCCCGGCAGTCCCAAGGATCCCGCCGGAGCCGACTCGGCAAACGGAGACCACGTCGGCCATCTCGCCTTCTGCGCAAGGCTGATTCTCCAAACGCCGTCGAGCTGGGATAAACCGGTTCCCATCGGAGACGAGTTTGGGCACGGCGCAACGTACCGGGAGCGAGCCGCTACGTTTTTGACGCAGGCCGATTACGTCGTGAACGAGTTCTTTTTCCCGTATTTGCTCGATTTCTCGCACGCAAATAAATACTACTTCTCAACCATGTCGCCGTACAAGACCGGGGAGCCGCTGCCGTGGAACCAGCAAATGATGATCACGTACGGGTTTCAAAATTTGGCTGTTGCCCACGAATTGGCAGGGGATAATCCGGCGCTCGTAGCAAAGTACGACAGGATTGTTCAGACGAACATCGACTGGTTTTTCAAAGATAACACGGTGAAGAAAGTGTATACCAACAGTGCAGGCAATACGACTTACAACTGGGGCTATGCGCCGACCAGCTCGGGAGGGGAAGATTCCAATCACGCCAGTCTGGATGTCGCCGGTTTTTACCGCGCATACTTGAGCGGCCGCTACGGGATTACGTCCGAGATGATGAAGCCGTTTGCGAATATGTATGCCGATGTGATGATAAGAGGACCCAAAGATTTTGCGGGCCGCGTCGACGGAAAAGACGGAACGGGCCACGCAGCGCCGACGACGTATGCCCGGAGCGGCAATATTTATTTAGCCGACCTGCGTCCGGATATGTATTACGACTTGGCCTATGCGGATTTGGCAAGCAAGACGACGACGGGGCTGGATATGTTCTCCCGCTTTATGTGGGCGAAAAACGAGCGGTACAAAAAAGGGTACAGCATCGAGTTCAACCCGGCGCCGCGTCCGTCGACTTCGGCGCAAACCGTTTCGTTATCGACGTCGCTGAGCGGCGCGGCGATTCGCTACACGACTGACGGCAGCATGCCGACACCGACGCACGGCACGCTCTATACTGGACCGGTTACGGTATCCAAAACGGCGACAGTTAAAGCGGTAGCCTACACAGCGGCTACTACAAGTCCCGTATCCTCGGGCAAATACACGGTTGCGCCGACAGCGCCTTCGAATTTGACCGCTGCAGCCGTATCCAGCAGTCAAATCGGGCTAAGCTGGACGTCATCGGACGGGGGCGGCGGAGCGCTTACCTATGATGTGTATCGGGGCGCAGAACGGATCGGTTCGACTGCGGCGACGACCTATAACGATACGGGACTTACCGCTTCAACTGCCTACAGCTACACGGTGAAAGCGAAGGATGCGGCGGGCAACGAATCGGCAGCAAGCAATAGCGTCACCGCTACGACGTTCTCCGATACGATATTAGGCATTTCTGAATGGAGCTATACGATCAACTCCGGCGATATTACGCTGCAGATGCAATTGAACGGAGATACGCTGGCGTCGATCCGAGACAATGAACGCTTCTTGACGGCGGGCACCGACTATGTGAACAACGGAACTTCCGTCACGCTGAAAAAAACATACCTCGGCACCTTGGCAATCGGCCGCTACCCGCTTACGTTTTCCTTCGGTTCCGGAAAACAGGAAGTGCTCACGCTGAAGGTTGCGCAGGGAAGCTTAACGCTCAACAAGACGTACTTTGCCTCCTCGATATGGAACAGTTCGTACAGCGAAAAGTACGCCTTCGACTCGAACGCCTCTACCCGTTGGTCGGCGGCGAAGGGGCAGGTGGCCGATCAATTCCTCGGCGTTAACTTTGGAAGCGAGCTGGAGTTCAATAAAGTCGTTCTCAAGGAAATTACTTATCCGCGCGTTAATGCGTTCGTCCTGCAAGCGTCGAATGACGGCGTGCATTACTCCGATATCCCCGGTACGGAAGACACGTCGATCGGCGCACAGAAAACGATCACGTTCGATCCGGTGACCGCTCAATATGTCAGGTTGTGGATGTATTCCACAAAGCTGGAGTCCGGGGCAAGCAAGGAGCCTACTATTAACGAGTTCGAAGTGTATAATGACGTCGATACGGAGGCTCCGGTCCTTGTTGTCCCCGGGGATATGACCGTCGAAGCGACGGGTGAAAGAACGCCGGTTTCGATCGGGACGGCCACTTCGCCGGACGAGGTTACGATAACAAGCGATGCGCCGGCCGATTATCCGCTGGGTACGACGATCGTCACCTGGACGGCGACAAAGGGGAACGGCCTTTCCAGCACGGCGAAGCAGGCGATTACCGTCGTCGACACAAGGCCCCCGGTCATAACCGTAGAGACGACTCCATTGCCGAACGGCAATGGTTGGCACAACCGCGATGTGACGGTTCACTTGGCCGTATACGACAGCGGTTCGGGATTGACTTCGGTTACGCCTGATATCGTCATAACTGCGGAAGGCGCAAACCAGACGGTAACAGGTGCCGCAGCCGACAAAGCGGGTAATCAGGCGAGCGCAACGGCAACGATCCATTTGGATAAAACGATGCCTGCGACGCTGGCCGCTCTGACGCCATTCGAGCCGGAAGGAGCGAACGGCTGGTATGCGCATCCGGTAACAATGCAGTTAACCGGAACGGATGTTCTGTCCGGAGTAGAGCGGACGGAATACAGCACAGACGGCGGCACGACATGGCAGCCGTATACGGAACCGGTAACGATTCGTGAGGACGGCCGGTATACGGTAAGTTACCGCTCCACGGACAAAGCGGGCAATCAGGAGCAGCCCAAGTCGATCCGTTTTCAACTGGATACGACGGCACCGGTCATTGCAGTGAGTTCACCCGCAGCCGGAAGGAGCTACCCGGATGCCGGCGACATCACGTTCCAGTATACGACAACGGATGGATTAGCCGGCGTTGACGGAAGCCGCACGTCCGCTGCGCTTAACGGCCAGCCCATTGCAAATGGGGCGGTTGTACCGTTGTACGCCTTGCCGCTGGGCGTAAACACGATACAAGCGACGGCCGGCGACTCGGCGGGGAACGTCCAGACCGTCACGGTAACGTTTGCGACGTACGCCGATCTCGATTCCATGAAAGCTTTGGTAACGCGCTTTAACGGTATGAGCTGGATCGATAACGCAGGCATTGCGGACAGTTTGCAAAGCAAGCTGCAGCAAGGCAATTTGAAAGCGTTGATGAACGAAGTGAGGGCGCAAAGCGGCAAGCACATCTCCAAGGAAGCGGCCGATTATTTGCTGCGTGACGCGCAAGCGATTCTCGACGCTTTGACGACGATGGTAGCGAAATATAGCGGCGACCATTCGATTGGGCGACCGGAAGTGGCTCGTGAATTGCTGGACGCGCTGAAAGACGGCAATCTCAAAGCTTTTGCGAAGAAAGTAAGCGGGGAAGCCGGGAAACAGATCGCTCCCGAGGCGGCAAGCGCGATGCTCCAAGGGCTGCAGCCGCTGCTCAAGGACTAGCGGGAAGACGTTGCCGATGGATCGAAGGCCATAGCGCTTTTTATAAAAGTGAACTGTACAGACCTCCAAAACCGTGCTCATGCGGGGATGGAGGTTTTTCGTTACCCCGCTTTCGAATGATGTATTGCGCAAATGATATAATGTCATTATAGTTTTACAAAAAGCAACAAACGTACATGCAGGCAATGGTGTAGAGAAGCAGAGGGGGGATTTCATTGACTTTGCAGCAATTGAAATACGTGATCGAGGTGGCGAACCAAGGTTCCATTAACGAGGCGGCGAAGCGGTTGTTTATTTCTCAGCCGAGCCTTTCCAATGCGATCAAGGATTTGGAAGAAGAAATGCAGATTGCGATTTTCGAACGATCCAATAAAGGGATCTCCTTATCCAAGGAAGGCGCCCAATTTCTCGGATACGCGCGCCAGGTCGTCGAACAGGCCGAACTGCTGGAAAGCCGGTATCTTAACGCCAAGCCTTCCCCGCAGCATTTCTCGGTATCGACGCAGCATTACGCTTTCGCGGTCAATGCCTTTGTAAATTTGATCCGGGAATATGGTCAGGAGGAGTATGACTTTGCGCTGCGCGAGACCAAGACGTACGAAATTATCGAGGATGTCAAACGGCTGCGCAGCGAAATCGGAATCTTGTATTTGAACGAATTTAACGGCAAAGTGATCAACAAATTGCTCAAAGAGGCGAACTTGCAGTTTACAAGCTTGTTTACGGCGAAGCCGCACGTTTTCATCAGCATTCGAAATCCGCTGGCCAAGCAGTCGATCGTTACGCTCGAGCAGCTGCAGCATTACCCGTATCTTTCGTTTGATCAGGGAGAATATAATTCGTTTCATTTCTCGGAAGAGATTCTAAGCACGATGACCCGCAACAAAAGCATTCGCGTAAACGACCGCGCGACGCTGTTTAATTTATTGATCGGACTGAATGGATATACCATCTCGACGGGCGTGCTCAGCGCGGATTTGAATGGCAACGAGATTATTCCCGTGCCGCTCGACTGCGAGGAAACCATTAACGTAGGCTGGATCTCGCACCGCAACGTGTCGCTATCCAAGCTCGGAATCGCCTACGTGCAAGCGCTCCAAGACGTACTTCATAACCCGAATTAATATAGTCTTGGACTATGACCAGGTATAGTTTAATCGAGTTACGCTATAACTGGCGATCCGTGGTATCGTTCTTGTAAACAACCGCAAGGTTCAACTATTCGATGCAGAGGTGTTTACAAATGACGAAAAGCAGTGTGTTGGGGTATCCGCGGATCGGTGCGGATCGGGAATGGAAGAAAGCGCTTGAAGCGTTCTGGTCGGGAAAGCTGGAGGAACCGGAGTTTCACCGTCAGCTGCAGGAGATTCGTCTGAATCATTTACGCAAGCAGCAGGAGAAGGGGATCGATCTGATCCCGGTCAATGATTTCAGCTACTACGATCATGTGCTGGATACGGCTGCCATGTTCGGTATCATTCCGAAGCGATTTGATTACGAAGGCGGCGTTGTACCGTTATCGGTCTATTATGGGGTGGCTCGAGGGACGAAGGATGCGGCTGCAAGCGAAATGACCAAATGGTTCAATACGAATTATCACTATATTGTGCCCGAGCTGGATGGGGCGACACTGGTGCTTGCGGAGAATAAACCGCTCATAGCCTATCGGGAAGCGAAGGAACGGCTTGGCATTGAAGGAAAGCCGGTCATCGTGGGGCCGCTCACGTTCCTGAAGCTGTCCAAAGGGTACCGTTCTGAGGAATTAGATGTTTGGCTCAGCCGTTTGCTTCCGCTTTACGTGCAAATGCTTCAGGAGCTGGCACGAGAAGGCGTGCAGTGGGTGCAGATCGACGAACCGATTCTTGTGACGAGCGTAAGCAACGATGATATCCGGCGGTTGAAAACGATCTATACGACGTTTGCCGCATCCGTGCCGGACCTGAACATTATGATGCAAACGTACTTCGAATCGGCAGAGCATTACAGCGACATCGTCGCGCTCCCTGTCAAAGGCATCGGGCTGGATTTCGTCCATGGTCTCTCCGGCAACTTGGCGTCGATTCAAGCATACGGCTTCCCGGCGGACAAAGTGTTAGGTGCGGGAATCGTCGACGGCCGGGGTATCTGGAAAGCGCCGCTTCGCGACAAGCTGTCGCTGCTGCACAAGCTTGCCGAGACGGTATCCCCGGACCGATTGATCGTACAATCATCATGCAGTCTGCTTCACGTCCCGGTGACGGCCAAGTCGGAAACCAAACTCGCACCGGAACTGAGGCATGCGCTCGCGTTCGCCGAGGAGAAGCTCGAAGAGCTTGCGCTGCTGACCAAGGCGCTTACTCATGACGAAATCGCGGTCGCGGACGAGCTGGAGCGGTGCGATCGCGCGCTTCAGGCGCTTAAGCTTTCAAGCGAGCGCAACCGCAGCGACATTCAGCAGGCCGTCTCTGCCGTTAGCGCAGCAGATGCAGGACGCAGCCGCCCGTTTGCCGAGCGTCATCAAGAGCAGCAGAAGCGATGGCAGCTGCCGCTCTTTCCGACGACGACGATCGGCAGCTTCCCGCAAACCGCCGAGGTGCGCAAAGCGCGCCAGCAGTGGCGCAAAAGGGAATGGACGAGCGAACGGTACGCCGCGTTTATCCGGGAGCAAATCGAAGTTTGGATCAAACTGCAGGAAGAAATCGGCTTGGACGTGCTCGTCCACGGCGAATTCGAGCGGACCGATATGGTCGAGTTTTTTGGCGAGAAGCTCGCAGGCTTTGCCTTTACGCAGAACGGCTGGGTGCAGTCATACGGCTCCCGCTGCGTGAAACCGCCGATCATATTCGGAGATGTGGCCTTCGAAGGAGCCATGACCGTTGAAGAGACCAAATATGCGCAGTCGCTGACCGAGCGCCCGGTGAAAGGGATGCTGACCGGCCCGATTACGATCATGAACTGGTCGTTCGTCCGCGAAGACATTTCGCGCGAACAAATCGCCTACCAGCTCGCTTATGCGCTGAGGCAAGAGGTGGAGGCGCTGGAGGGGGCCGGCATCGGCATGATTCAGGTCGACGAGCCGGCGGTTCGCGAAGGGCTGCCGCTCAAACAAGCGGAACAAGCCAATTACTTGGCTTGGGCGGTCAAAGCGTTCCGCATCGCCACATCCACCGTGAAGCCTTCTACGCAAATTCACACGCACATGTGCTACTGCGAGTTCCATGACATGATCGATTCGATCGAGGCGATGGATGCGGACGTGATCTCGATCGAGACCTCACGTAGCCACGGCGAGCTGATTCACAGCTTCGAAACGAGCACTTACAAGCTGGGCATCGGTTTGGGCGTGTACGATATACACAGTCCGCGGGTTCCGCGCGTGGAGGAAATGACCGGCATGATCGATCGCGCCTTGCGCGTGCTCGACCCGAAGCTGTTCTGGATCAATCCGGACTGCGGACTCAAAACGCGCGGATTCGAAGAAACCGTCGCTTCCTTGCGCAACATGGTGGAAGCGACGCAACTCGCTCGCAGAAAGCATGCAGAATGAAAGCTTAAACTTTTTATACCCTGCACTCCCTCTTTGGAAGGAATTCAATGGAAAAAATAGAATTGGATTAACGTCAAGTCAAATTGTACCAACATCCGGAAAAGAGGGAACCGCCTGTGGGAAAAGTAATTGGATTTGAGCTAAATAGCCAAGATAGCGAAAAATCTGTGGAATTTTATTCCAACGTGTTCGGTTGGAAAGTGGCGGAACCGCGTTGGGGCTACCGCGAGGTCGACACCGGAGGAATCAAGGGAGGCATTTCACAAGGACCTCACGATTACCCTCATGGTACTCGCATCCAAATTGAAGTCGATTCGATCGATGTAGCCATTTCTAAAGCTAAGGATTACGGAGCCATGATTGTGCGGGACAAAATGGAGTTCGACGACTTTTACCTCGCCTATTTGGTCGATCCAACGGGACTCGGCATTGGTTTAATTGAAAAGAAGTAATGGTCCGTAGTAGCGAATAAACATGAAGAACGTTAGCGCCAAAAAACGTCGGCAGTCCGGGACTTACATGTCCAGAGGCTGCCGATGTTTTTATATATTTTAGCCGCGGACAACTGCAATAGAAATTACAGCTTCACTTCCGAACCGGTGCGGGCTGATTCGTAAATCGCCGACAAAATCTTGATCATATCCACGCCGGTGTCCGGCGTATTGATCGGTTCGGCGCGCCCTTTGACCACGTCGATAAAATGGTGGAGATGCTTCTCATGGCCTCCGATGTCTTTTGGCAGTCTGGGCGCAATGTCACACAACACCCCTTCGATTTCCGAGAACAGCTTCAGCTCGCCTTTCTTGAAGCTGGCTCCCGCTTTGCTGCCCCGCAGCTCGAGAAAGTTCATTTCCTCCTCGATATTCGAAGCCCAGCTGAATTCGATTTGCAGCGTTGCGCCGTTATCGAAACGGATGAAGCCGGTGGCAAGGTCCTCCACATCGAACGTTCCGTCTTCCCGGCTTTCGCCGAACTGGCTGTGCACGGAATCCGAAACGACGCTTCCGGCAAATTTGCAGTATGTCGCACCGACGACGGATACTGGTCTTGGATTACCCATGAGCCATACGGTCAAATCGATGAAATGCACGCCAAGATCGATGAGCGGGCCGCCGCCGGACAGCTCCTTGGTCGTGAACCAGCCGCCTTTGCCCGGAATGCCGCGCCTGCGAATCCAGCCGCACCGGCCGGTGTACACTTCTCCCATATGGCCGTTCTCGATATACGCTTTCAAAAACTGCGACGCCGGACGAAACCGGTTGTTGCGCATGACCATCAGCGTTTTGCCCGATTGCTTTGCCGCATCGGCCATTTTTTGCGCTTCCTCGGGGTTGACCGCGTCCGGCTTTTCGCAAAATACGTGCTTCCCGGCCTTCAAAGCGGCGACCGCGATTTCGGAGTGAAACAAGTTCGAAGTGGAAATATCGATGATATCGATCTCTTCCATCGCCAGCAGCTCGCGATAATCTTCAAAAACATGCTTTACGTTGTACTGCTCTGCAAGCGTTTCCGCCTTTTCCTTGACGATATCGCATACGGCGTACAGTTCAACCTCGGGATGATCTTTCCAGCCTCGCATATGAACGCCTCTGAATATATTGCCAGTTCCGATCGCGCCAAGCTTTAATTTTTGACCCACAGCAGTTTCGCTCCTTTTCCATACGTCATATGGTCCAATTCCATTGTATTATTCGTGACGCCGCGATCATTCCCTTTTTCATTTATTGCTTTACCAAGTTCTAAAAATGGACGAAAAATGAGCCGGATTTCACGGCGATAGGCAAAATTGCGTACGATACAGCTTCGAATATAATCCGTTTCGGGCTAGCAGCTCCGGGTGGGTGCCGGATTCCACAACCGATCCCCGGTCGAGGACAATGATTTGATCGGCCTTGACGATCGTTGACAGGCGATGCGCGATGACAATCGTGGTGCATTGTTTCATCACCTGTTCAAGCGCCGCCTGCACGAAAGACTCCGATTGCGAGTCCAGTTGAGATGTAGCTTCGTCAAGAACGAGAATATCCGGTTTCTTCAAGATCGCCCGTGCGATACATAACCGCTGCCGCTCGCCTCCCGACAGTTGATAGCCCCTTTCGCCGACTATCGTTTCATAACGCTCAGGCAGCGATTGGATATATTCGTGAATATGCGCTTTTTTGCATGCGTCCTCCAGCTCTTCTTCCGTGGCGTCCAAACGGGAGAACATCACGTTTTCTTTGACGGATGCATGAAATAAATACGAATCCTGCGTTACGAAGGCAAGCCGGCTTCGCAAACTTTCGATCGTCACTTCGCGCAGATCGTAGCCGTCGATGACAATGTTTCCGGATGTCGTGTCATGCAGCCGGGCCAGCAGGTTGATTAAAGTAGACTTCCCGGCGCCGCTAGGACCGACGATGGCGACCAGCTCTCCCGGGCGAGCTTCAAATGAAACGTTGCTCAGCGCAGGTTTATCCGGACTGTAACGAAAAGTAACGTTGTTAAAACGAATTTGTCCTTTCAGTGGAGGCAGGGTACGGGCTGTGATGGATTCGAGTACTTCCGGCTCCATGTCCGCATAGTCGAATAGTTTTTCAAAAACCGCCAGTGAGGCGACCAGGTCCGAATGCAAATTCAGGAGCTGCTGCGTCGGGTTATACAGCCTGCTCAAATAGGCGGAAAAGGCGATAATCCCGCCCACCGTCATCGAACCTTGCATCGCGCTGTAACCCCCGTATACGTAAATGAGGAGCGTGCCGATCGACGGCAGCGCGCCGTTAAACATCGCGATCCAACGGCCGACCAAATTCATCTTGAGGTCGATCCCCGTCGCTTTTTGGCTCAGCTCGAAAAAGGTACCGGCCATCTTCTTCTCCCTGCAATGCATCCGGATTAACAAAGCGCCGGAAATGCCTGTCGTCTCCGCAAGATGCGAAGCGATGTCGGATTTTACTTGCTGGCTTTCGGCCAGTATTCGTTTGCGTATTCGGGCCGTTTTCCGGGCGGGGACAATATAGAAAGGCAGCAGCAATAACGCCAGGCAAGCCAGTTTGAAATCGAGCGTCAATAACAGCAATACGGAGGTCATCCATATCGTTGACTGCGTAACCGCGGTCACGGCGCTTCTGGTGACGACAGTCTGAATCATCTGGATGTCGCCCGTAAACCGCTGGATGACTTCACCGGAACGGGAGCGGGTATAAAACGACATCGACTGCTTTAACAGTCGGGTGTACATATTCATGCGCAAATCGCTCATGATCTTTTGTCCGACGATGTTCTCCAAATGGTGTTGAAGTACGTCCAGCAGTCCCGATAACAAGTTAACGAATAAAATTCCGCCGCCCAGCAGCAGCAGCAATGCAACCTTTTTCTCCGGAACGGCAACATCGATGATCGATTTCATCAGCAGAGGGGGAATGAGCGAGATCAGCGATCCTGCGATAGCGATGGTAGTAATCCAGACGGCACGCATCCTGTAAGGGGCAAACAGTGCGAAAACCCGGCGCAGCGTTACCTTCTTTTCTTTGTCGTTTGACGGCGTTGCCTTTGCTTTGTTCATCGCTCGCACCTCTTTGCATCATTGTCCATGAACGGATCAGTGATCGGCTCGTTTCCGGATGTTCACTCTCCATTTCCGTGCCGTTTGTATTGCCAAAATATCATGGGGTGTATGGAAAACCAAGCAAACAGCGGTTGCTCCAAACGACAAAATACAAATAAATCGGATAAAAGTGTAAACGACAATGCAAAAACTGTGATAAAACGTCTAAAGATTGTGTAAAGGGTTCGGGTTACGATGATGTCAATACATGTTGGAGGAATGAGAAATGGACCACAGCCCGATCCGTCCTCAAGAAGAATCTGCAGAAATGAGTGAAGAAAAGGGACAAAACGACAGTGTGAAAAAAACGGGCGTTTCCAGAAGGGAAATGCTCAAATACGCCGGAGCCGTCGGGGCGCTGGGACTGACCGCGCTTGGCTTGGACAAGATCACGCGGGCTTCTTATACGAAAGACGGCAACTTCAACGGGGCCGTATATGGCCCAGACGGGAATCCGAATCCGGCGCTGAACCGGATTTGCATAACACCCCGGACGATCGCTGAGATCCGGAGCTTTTCCGCCGTTCCGAAGCCGGGAACCGTTTTTTATGTGTCGGACCGGGGGCAAGAAGGTCATTTTCTGTACGACGAAACGGATACCGTCACAAGAGACAATACCGGCCTCGTGCTTGTAACGAGTTCGGGTGCGCGTTTCAAGCGTCTGATCGAAAACAACCTTGCAAGCGTTACCTGGTTCGGGGCGAAGGGAGACGGCGTACAGGACGATCTGGATGCGATTCAACTTGCCATCGATGCGGTCGCTCAGCTGCCGGGCGGGAACGGGGGGACGGTGTTTTTCCCGCGGGGCGTTTATATCATTGCGCCGACGAAGGAGAAGTGCATTCTGCTTCGCAGCTTCGTCAAGCTGACGGGGGAAGGCCGCTCGTCGGTCATTAAAGTGAAGGATAATGCCGGAGACTACTTCCGCATCTTCGGGAGTTTGTTCAATCCGGCCGTTGAGCACGTGACGATCAGCCATCTCCGGATTGACCAGAATGCGCGCAACAATCTGAGCTGCAATATCGATTCCTCGCTTAAAAATATTTACCAGTTTGTCGTCGGTCTGTACAACTACCGCCATATTCAAATCGATTCCGTCATTTTTGACGAAACGTGCGGCGTCAACACGATCACCTTGAATAACGATAACGGGGAGTACGCCTCCATTACGAACTGTACGTTCCGTTTCGTACGCGGGAAAGGCGACCCGGATTACGACAATTCCGCCATTTATGTGAACGGCCGCTATCACACCGTATCCGGGTGCTTCTTCTATTGCGATCCGAAGGAAAAAGGAAGGGGGGCCATCGAGACGCATACGGGCCAAAGCGTCATTGCGAACAACGTGTCCGACGGCTACTTTACCGGCGTTAACCTCCAATCGAGCGCAACGAGCGGAACGCACTGCGACATGACGATTACGGGCAACACGTTCACGAACGCAAACCAAGGCATCCAGCTGTGGCCATATAAGAATGTTCCGATTCACAATGTAACGATCAGCGGGAACACGATCAGCTTGAAAAATCTTACGCATTTGCGATCGTTAACGACGGGAATTTCGACGGCCGGAGGTTCAGCGGAAACAGGCGCTTTTGAAAATATAACGATTACGGGAAACACGATCATCTTCGAAGAAGAGTTCACCAGAAGATCGAACTTGGGCGTGAATGCGTTCGGCATCGGCTTTGCGCGCGAAAATGCGGTCAAAAACATCGTGATCAGCGACAATCTCATTCAGAACGCCCCGGTCACCGGCATACGCATCGGTTATTTGGATAAAGCGAAAAGCTACGCGGAGAACATTAAAATTACCGGCAATATGATCGTGGGTGCGGGCCACTATCCCGCATCCTCCGAGCTTTACCGCGCAGCCATACTGCTGCGGGGGACGGTCGTTAACGCGCAGGTAACGGATAATTTCATTTCCGATGCGTACGATCAGCCGAAAGGTTTGTTCTCAATACGTGTGCACGACTCGGACGGATCGTATACGAACGTACAGGTCGGCAATAACCTGATATCTACCAAGCAAGGCGGTTTGTGGTTGAGCCTCGGGGCATCGGTGCAGAACAGCCAGGCGGGACCGCCGGTGAAAATGACGGGCGTATTTCCGCCGGTTCGCGACACGTTTCATGAAGGCGATATCGTCTTTTACAACGGTTCCTCACCGGCTCCCGGCAAAACGACGGCAGCCTACGTGGTGACCAAGAAAGGCACCGCCGGCACGCTGAGCGGAATTCGAGCGGTCACGTTTACGACGGATGCCAAAGACGAAGTCGAGGTGAACGACGCAGCGGCGCTTGAAACGGAACAGTGGGTGCTGGTCGGCGGACAAAGCCGAAAAATTGTACGCATATCGGGGAACCTGGTGCGGCTGAACAGCGCTATCGCCACCGTAGCTTTGCCTGCCGCCGTCGCTTGGGAGGCGCCAAGCTTCGCGCCGTTCGGTAAGATCGGCAAGCTGGCGCCGATCGAAGATACGGCCGAAGGGACGCTTGCCGATCTGGAGCAGGAACTGAACAAAGTAAAACAGGCGCTGCGCGATTACGGCGTGCTGTCAGCGCAATAGACTGGGGGAGAACCACAGATGGAGAACGAGAAGTATCCATTCGGCATTCTGGAATGCCGTCACGGCCATATCGCCATGTTTATTGAAGAAATGATGGCGCTCGGCCATCCATGCGTCGGCATATGGGAACCGGAGCAGCCGCAGCTGGCCAAAACGTTAAGCAGCAAATTCGGCGTGCCGCTGCTGGAGGAGGAAGCGCCGTTATGGGAATCGGCGGTTCGGGTCATCGGAACGTCCGCCGTCAATAACCGCAAAATCGGCATTATCGAACGGTGCGAGCAGCACGGCAAGCACGTCATGGCCGATAAGCCTGCCGTTACCGACCGGGCGCAGCTGAAGCGTCTGGAAGCGATCGTCCGGCGGGGGCGCATTCAAGTCGGGATGCTGCTCACCGAACGGTTCCGCCCGTCGATCCTGAAGCTGAAAAGCGAAATCGACGAAGGACGCCTCGGGCGAATTGCAAGCATTACGATGCGCAAGCCGCACCGTCTCGCGCCGAAAACGCGCGAGGCCTGGCATTTTCATAAAGAGCAAAACGGCGGTATTATCATCGACTTGTTTATTCATGACGTCGACCTCGTCCGGTATTTGACCGGACAGGATATTGCAAGCCAGCACAGCGTCATGACGAAGCTCGGGCAGCCGGAGCATCCGGATTTTTACGATGCGGCCGGCATGCAGCTGCTCCTGAGCGGCGGCACGATGGCGCAGCTGTATGCGGATTGGCATACGCCGGATCAGAGCTGGACCTGGGGGGACTTGCGAATATTCGTTACCGGGACGGAAGGGACCGCCGAGCTTCGTTTGAACGGGGACCCGGCCGTCGTGAAGGAGGAGCTGTATTTCCAGGTGACGAACGGGGCGCCCTTTGCAAGAGTGGAGCCGGACGTACCGGCGCAGCAGGCGAGCATAACCGGCGACTTTTTGCGGCGGCTCGCCGGTGGACAATCCGCGCTGACGCATTACGACCTGCTCGCGGCGAGCGAAGCGGTAATTAAGGCGGATGAGCAAGCTGAATTGTTCGGCTTGGAGCAATCGCACAAATCGTAAACATGGGGGAATCAAAGAGATGGCTGGCAACAACAAAATTCGATTCGCGATCGTAGGGTGCGGGGCTATATCGTCCGCTCATTTTACCGGCATTGAGCGGGCGGAGGAAGCGGAGCTGGTCGCCGTATGCGATGCGGATCCGAACCGGGCGGAGCAGCACGCCCAGCGGTATAACGTTCGGAAATATACCGACTACGGGAAGCTTCTTGCCGACCCGGATGTCGATGTCGTATGCCTGGCGACGCCGAGCGGCGTGCATCCGCAGCAAACGATCATGGCGGCGCAAGCCGGCAAGCATATCGTCTGCGAGAAGCCGATCGCCATTCGGCTGGACGACGTGGAGCGGATGATTTCGGCATGTGCCGAGGCCGGCGTTCAGCTGGCTACGATTTTCCCGAGACGGGTATCGCCGGCGGCTATCTACGTGAAGCGGCTGCTAGACGATGGCAAGCTCGGCAAGCTGAGCCTGTGCTCGGGTTACGTCAAGTTTTACAGGTCCCAAGCGTATTACGACAGCGCCGGCTGGCGCGGAACCTGGGCGATGGACGGCGGGGGAGCGATGATGAATCAGGGCATTCATACGATTGACCTGCTGCAGTGGCTAGCCGGACCGGTCCGATCGCTCTTCGGTTACGCCCGTCCCGTGCTGCGCAATATTGAAGTGGAAGATACGGCCGTCGTCAGCCTGCAGTTCCAAAGCGGTGCGCTCGGCTCCATCGAAGCGACGACGACGGCTCACAAGCAGCCCGATCACCGGATCATCATCCACGGTGACCGCGGAACGGTCGAATTGACCGGCGACGAAGTGACGGCGCTGGCCATCGACGGGGAGCAGCTTGAACTCCCGCAGTTTGCTCCGTTCCAGGTTGTTCCGGACGGGCATGCCGTGCTCATTCGGGATATGGCGCTGGCTATCCGCGATCGCCGCCGGCCGATGATTACGGGTGAGGACGGCAGGCACGCGCTGGAGATCATTCTCGGCACCTACGAGTCTGAACGTTCCGGGCAGCCCGTTCGCTTCTAACCGGGAATGTTTCGGCTGAAGCCGCGCGAAAGCATTTTGCCGTATTCCGAAGGGGTCATCCCGGTCGTTTTCTTGAACTGCCGCGAGAAGTAATGCACGCTGCTGTAGCCGAGCAGCTCTGCGATTTCCGTCAAGTTGTATTCCTCCTCGCGGATGAACGTTTTGGCTTTATCGATTTTGACGCGGTTCATGTATTCGATGACGCCGCAGCCGACGCCCGACTTGAACAATATGCTGAGCTGCGTGCGGCCGATGCCGAATCGGCTGCACAGCTGCTCCAGCGTCGGATTTTGCGCCACATAACGCTCCATATAAGCAATGACCTGATCTAAAGTGGACGCTTGCGGATGATCCGTCGATGCCGGCGCCTGAGGCACGATCGGTTTAATATCCGTATGAGCGTAGCCTTCACGAATCAGCTCGATCAGTAAAATCTCCAGATAATTGACAAACAATTGTTCGCTTCCGAATGGCGCATTCGCTCTCGGATGCAGCCTCGCTTTGCTCCCTTTCGGACCCGGTCCGAAAGCGTTTACGCTTTCCTGCATAATTTGCTTCAGCAAGGATCTCTGCATATCGTTCAAGTGGAAAAGTTTGGTCGTTTGGAAAAATTGGATCGCCGGCTGGGCGCACTCGAAGGTAATGACGAATACGTTGGGAGCGATTTTCCCGTTGCTCTTCGCGTTATGAAATTCATTCGGCTCGTGAAAGAGCAGGTCACCCTGCTTCAAATGGAAATGACCGCAATCGGTATCGATCAGAATCTCGCCTTTGTCGACGTAGAACAGCTCCCAGAAATCGTGCTTTTCACCGTGATACAAGTAATTTTTGGCCAACTCGAAGTAATAGCACGTAATTAATTTCTCGATCACGATGGACGGCGTAACGGCGTAACGGGGAAAATCCATTCATGACCACCCTTTCCATAAAAATATGTATTTGTTTTCGACAAGGATGCGCTAATTCCTGTGTGATTCATTTTGAAATTTTAATATTTCGTAAAAAATGGGGAGGAATGAACCGATGCTGAACGTCGGTCTTGTCGGAATCGGCTATATGGGCCGGATGCATCTGCGCAACTACATGCGCCTGACGCAAGAAGGGTATCCGGTCCGAGTGACGGCGATTTGCGATAAAGATGTCAAGAAGTTTCAAGGCGTGTTTGCCGAAGGGGATGTGAAGCTTCCGGGTACCGATATCGATTTCCGTCCGTACCAGTTGTACTCCGATATGGAGGAGATGCTGGACAAGGAACGGCTCGACGTCATCGACCTGACGCTGCCTACGTTTTTGCACGCGCCTCTGACCGTCGCCGCGCTCGGCAAAGGCGTTCACGTCCTGTGCGAAAAGCCGATGGCGCAGGATGCGGAGGAAGCGAGAACCATGGTGGAGGCGGCAAAACAATCCGGGGCCAAGCTGATGATCGCGCAGGTGCTGCGATTTTGGCCTGAATACGAGTACTTGAAGGAAACCGTCGACAGCGGGCGATACGGGCGCGTCATTTCCGCTTCCTTTTTCCGGGGCGGCACGCCGACGAAGCATACGTATGAAAATTGGATGCTGCGGTCCGCAACGAGCGGCGGCGGGCTTCTGGATATGCATATTCACGATATCGATATGGTGTACTGGCTGTTCGGCAAGCCGGACGCGGTATCTACGCTGTCGATCGACGTGCTGGATGAGTGTTCGTTCGATGCGATGTCCACCAATTATTTTTATTCGGATTCGAAGGTCGTCAACTCGCAGGTCGACCGGGTCATGTGCGGCGAATTCGGGTTCCAAATGAGCTACCGCGTCAATTTTGAACGGGGAACGCTTGTATACGAAAAAAGAGAGCTCCGCGATTATCCGCATAACGGCAAAGCCTTCGTGCCCGAGCTGTCCAAAGATTCCGGGTATTACCGGGAAATCAAATATTTCCTTGAAGCGGTTCGGTCGGGCTCGCCGGTGGAGCGTGCATTGCCGGAGCATACGCTGGATTCGCTGCTTCTCGCGGAAGCGCAAAGACATTCAGCGCTGCAGCGCGGCGCCGTAGTGACGATTGCGTGAGCAGGCAATAAACTATATCGAATTGGGGATGGTTCAAATGGTAAAGACAAAGATTACAAGGAATGTCACGTTGTCGGCCGCATTGTCCTTAACGATGCTGTCGGGCTGCGCGGGCGGTTCCAGCGGAGCTGCGCCTGGAGCAGATCCGGGGGATCATGCGAAAAAATCGGATAAACCGGCGGAGCTCGTATTTTATTCGTCCAACGGCGACCCGGCGGAGAGCTTCAACTATCGTTTCGGCGATTCCCTGCGCAAAAAATTCCCGAACTATACGTTCAAGTATATCCAAAGTGCCAAAGGATCAACGCTTCCTGAGCTGATCACGGCCGGTACGAAGTTCGATATTTTCTTCATCTCGACAGGCAACTATGAACAGATGATGCTTGATAATAACTTGCAGATCGATATGGACCCGCTCGCCAAAAAGCATAACGTCGACTTAAGCCGGCTCGAACCGACGGTCGTCGAATCGATCAGGCAGTCGTCGGGCGGTAAACTGTACGGCATTCCGGTACACACGAACAATATGGTGCTGTACTATAACAAAGCGATTTTCGATAAGTTCGGCGTACCGTATCCGAAAGACGGCATGACATGGGACGAAACGCTGGCTACGGCCAAAAAGTTGACGATGATCGACAACGGCGTGCAATACATGGGCTTTTCGACTTCGCCCAACCATATTCTTCGGATGAACCAGCTTTCCATCCCGAATGCGGACTTGGCGACCAACGCGCCGACCATCAATAAGGACGAGCGCTGGAAAACATTTTTCCAAACTGTGTTCCAGGAACCTTATCAGGACTTGGGGTATCAGAAGCGAATTGCCGAAATGAAGAAGATCGCCGACTTCAACGTATTCATGAAAGATCAGACGCTGGCGATGTACGCTTATTTGTCCAGTCTCGTCTACGTGCTGCCGGAAGATTTGAAGAAAATGAATTGGGATATGGTGACGCTGCCTACGTTCAAAGATAAGCCGGGGATCGGTTCGCAATCGTACCCGTTCTACTTCGGCATTACCCGGTTGTCGCAAAATCAGGACGAGGCGATGGAAGTGCTGAAGTATATGATCTCCGACGAATTCCAGACCGAGCTGGCAAAGAAAGGCATTATGCCGGTGCTGAAAAACGAATCCGTCCAAAAGCAGCTGGGCCAAGATTCGCCGTTCAAGGATAAAAACTTCAAAGCGGTATTCCTGAACAAATTCGCGCCGATTCCGCCGAAAGCGCCGTACGATGCAACCCTTGTCACCAACTATGCCAAGTACGCGGATCAGTTGATGAAGCAAGGGGCGGACATTAACACGGCGCTGCGCAAAGCGGAGGAAGATTCGGTAAAAACCATTGAAACCTATATAAAGAGCAAATGATACTACCATACCGGCTGCCGGGAAGCAGCCGGTATTTTTTTGCCGCAATGGTCCGGAGGACGATTTATTTAACGATCTGAACAGCCTGCTATGAAACATTTCTCTTATTTTCATCGTCTAATCGTTTGGTAGAACATGTGTTTCATCAGAATGAAAGATAGAAGAAAACGATCGGGTTGAAGGGGGCGCCGCGTGTTCATAGAATAGATTGTACCGAGAAACAAGGAATTCAAACATGCGCATCGAATAATTAATAAATATACGGCGGTTTTCTTTGACAAATTTCGATAAGGCAGCCTAGGGACGATGTTCTATGTGTTCGCGAACCGATGTCTGCGGCACCGACACGAAGGGATAGGATACGGGTGGCGCGGTCCGGATTCTGGCATCCAGGCTTCGGGAGTTATCGGCTGGGAACGGTGCGCTGCATAAATAGCAAGAGCCGTCCTGCAAAAAATGCAGAAAGGCTCTTGTATAATAAATTAAGTTATGGTAGAATTTCAAACGCACATATTTTTTGGCTAGCCACTTCATATAATATCATGTCAGTGAATATTTGTCAAGTGGAAATCAGGTTATCATAAGAACAAACAGTGATTGCCGCTCATTGTTTACAAATAAAAGGGGGTTGCTACGGTGAATGATCAAGAGCACGATAAGCTTCAGGCCCAGGACGATCTGATTTTGCCGCCAGGGATTGCAACGAACGATCCCGTACGCATGTACTTGAAGGAAATCGGCCGCGTTCAGCTGCTTACCGCAGAGGACGAGATTGATTTGGCGAAGCGGATCGCGGAAGGGGACGAGGAGGCGAAACGCAGATTGGCCGAAGCGAATTTGCGGCTTGTTGTGAGCATCGCCAGAAGGTATGTCGGCCGCGGCATGCTGTTCCTGGATTTGATTCAGGAAGGCAATATGGGGCTGATCAAAGCGGCCGAAAAGTTCGACCATACGAAGGGCTTTAAATTCAGCACCTACGCAACTTGGTGGATTCGTCAAGCCATTACCCGCGCCATCGCCGATCAAGCGAGAACGATTCGGATACCCGTACATATGGTGGAGACCATCAACAAATTCGTACGGGTAACCAGACAGCTGGTACAGGAGCTTGGGCGCGAGCCTTCGCTAGAAGAAATTGCTAAAGAGATGGAGCTCAGTCAGGAGAAAGTTAGGGAAATTATGAAAATCGCGCAGGAGCCGGTTTCTCTCGAGACGCCGATCGGAGAGGAGAACGATTCGAATTTAGGCGATTTTATCGAGGATCACGAAGCGTTGGCTCCAGCGGACGCCGCGGCTTACGAGATGCTGAAAGAGCAAATCGAGGATGTGCTCGACACGCTTACGGAGCGGGAGGAGAATGTGCTGCGTCTTCGTTTCGGACTTGACGACGGCCGGACGCGCACGCTGGAAGAAGTAGGGAAAGTATTCGGCGTTACCCGCGAACGGATTCGCCAGATTGAGGCAAAGGCGCTTCGCAAGCTGAGACATCCGAGCCGGAGCAAGCGGCTGAAAGATTTCATGGATTAACAACCGCACGGACCGCAGGAGCGGAGCGAAATGCGGTTCATTTATAAATTGCGAGCGACCGTGACAGGAGCACAGGCATAATGACCCTTCCGCCATATGCTATCGTATAAGGATTGTGGAGGTGAACATAATGAGCTGTGTAGGAGGTCTTGGTTTTACTAGCACAGGTGTTATCCTTGTACTTTTTATCCTTTTGGTTATCGTTTCTCAAGCGTTTTTAATCTAGTTTCGAACGGCAATGCGTATACCCCCTGGTCGAATGGCCAGGGGGATTTATGCGCGTACGAAGGGGTGGCTCTGGCCGCCCCTTTCGCGTTGCCTGCTATTATTTGAACACGAGCACAAGCGCAATGATGATAATAACGATCAGCACGATCCAAACTGTCAGACCGGCTTTTCCCCGACGGTTGCCGCTGCCCTCCTTTGTATTGCTTCCATCCGAGCTGTTTCTCACGGTACCGCAATACCTGCAAATATAAGCGTTCTCATCGAGCTTTTGATTACAATTCGAACAAAATTTCCCCTCCATCTTGCTTCACCCGCAATCTGATGAGATTTTTGTTAAATGTAAATCATTTGTAAATTTTATGTGAAAAATGATTCGTTATTAATCCCGCTTTGAGATCGGACAAAGGTTTAAACATCGATAATGCATATAAAATTTAGGTTTACTAACTATTCGATTGTGTAATGCAGTCGTGGTTCTATTAACGAATAAAAACAGAGGGGTCATATTTTCTATCGTAATGAAGTCGCTTACAGTGTCTTTATATGTACGATAAATGAAACTGTAATTGACAACTAATTGATTGTTTTTCTAATATTAAACTATGGTTCATGAAGATTGTGTAAACCGCATCTGTTCGTAACGGTTCATCTCCTACATGCGCATCCAGAGCAGTCACCCCCCGTTAAGTCTTCCAGCAATAAATCGATTTCTTCTAGGTTGTTCCGTTTCCGCTGTTCCCTCACGTTTGACCAACGGCATATCCGTTATCTCCGTTCAGGAGTGCGATGGGCCTTCACATATATACATTTCTACAAAAGAAGGGTGTATTGAAATGGCGAAAAAAAGCTCTTATTTGCTGCTTGCAGGCATGATGTCTGTCGTTGCGCTCTCCGGGTGCGGTGGACAGGGTGAAGGAAAGGGGACTGCGCAAGACGTCCAGGATAAGAAAAAAGATCCGTATACGATGACCATTTATACGAGGGGCGTTTCGTCGGAGGAATTTGACGACAGGTTCAGAAAGGCGATCGAGAAAAAATTCCCGCATATTACGTTCAAATACATTATGGCGGGAACGGGGACGCAAATTACGGACCTGGTGTCGCAGGGTACGATTCCTGACATAATGCGCATTGACGTCCCTTCCATGAATACGGAATATATCGACGTCGGGCTTGCTTACGGTCTGGGCGATCTGATCAAGAAGTACAATTACAACCTGAAACGGTTTAATTCCGTATTCATCGACGAGATGATCAATGCCGGACGGACAGGCGAGCTGTACGGATTGCCGGTACCGCCATATTTTCCGATGGTGCTTTATTACAACAAGGAGCTGTTCGACCGATTCGGGGTTCCGTATCCGAAAGACGGCATGACTTGGGATGAAGTGTACGAGATTGCGAAAAAGATGACCCGTGTCGACGGTGAAGTGTACCGCGGCTTCAGTGCCAGCACGAATGCGATGCTGCGCGACAATCCTTTTTCGCTTCCGATATTGGACCCCGCGGCGGATAAGCTGGCGGACCCGGAAAAGTGGACCCAGATTTTCAATAACTACTTGCGGTTTTACCAAATTCCGAACAATGTCATGGAGAAAACGGCGACGCTTGAAGGCAATGCGTTCGGCAAAGGAAAAGTCGCGATGATGGCCGGGCAGCAAAATATATATTTTATTATTCCGCCGGAAGTGAACTGGGACATGGTAGCCTACCCTACGATGACCGGTGCACCCAAGCTTATGGGGCAGCGCGGTCCGGCTTATTGGTCGATTACAAAGCAGAGCCAGCATAAGGAAGAAGCGTTCGAGGTCATTATGGAAATGCTGTCTGACGAAATACAAATGGAGGACTCGAAGAAAGGAATCGCAACGACGCTGGTGAATCCCGATATTAAGAAAATGCTCGGAAAGAGTCACCCCGTCTTTAGTACGAAAAATATGAACGCGGTCAACTTCTACGAGCCGACGGCTCCTACGCCGAAGCGCAAGCCGGAGCTCGTCGATATCCCGGGCCGTACGCAAGAAGCCGCGGTTCTAGATGCGTTCACGAGCGTGGTCACGAATCAGGCGGACGTGAACAGCGCTCTAAGACAGGCGGAAGAGAAGCTGAAAAAGGCGATCGAGGCCGAGAGGGCAGCGAAGAAATAAATACAGGGGATGACGCCGTGAATTCGGACGTCATCCTTTATTTGTAAATCAGAATTGACGCAAAATGGATGGACAATTACAATATACTTTGACGACTAATTAAAAAAGGAGGAGAAAATGGACATTCATCAAACCCATTCACTGGAGCTTGTATTTCATAAGGTCGCGAGGATGCACAGCCATGCCGTGCATGCGCTGCTGTCGGGCAAAGAAGTGTACCCCGGACAGCCCCCGCTGCTGAAGGCGCTCATGGAACGGGACGGGCAAAGCCAGAAGGAGCTTGCGGAGCGAATGAACATAACGCCGGCGACGCTGACGGTCATGCTCGGCCGCATGGAAAGGACGGGAATGGTCGCGCGCAAGCCGGATGAAGCGGATCAGAGAGTGTCCAGGGTGTTTATTACCGAAAAGGGCCGGCAGGCGCTGGACAGTCTGGAAGAAACGCAGAAGCTGATGGAGGCCACCTGCTTTGCCAATTTTACGCCCGAGGAGCAAATCATCTTCCGCCGGCTGCTGCTGCAAATGTTCGATAATCTCAAGCGGGCTGATTTCAGGCAGGAGGAACGCGACGACATGCCTCAAGACGAGTCGAAGGGGCATGGACGGAAACACGGCAAGCACGGCGGCCATCCGAAACGGCATCGTTCGAGAATATGATTAGCCGACTAACTAAAGAGGTGAAGAAAACGTAGATGTGGAGACTGCTGACGAAGTATTTAAAACCTTATTGGAAGGCAACGTTATTGGCACCGCTCTTGATGCTCATCGAGGTGTACATGGATTTGCTGCAGCCGAAGCTGATGGCCAGTATCGTTGACCATGGCGTACTTGCCGGGGACCTGGCGCACATTCAATCAACGGGCGCACAGATGCTCGGCGTCGCTTTGATCGGGCTGGTCGGGGGCGTAGGCTGTACCGTTTTCTCCAGTATTGCCTCGCAGCATTTTGGAGCGGATGTCCGCAACGATTTATTTCAGAAAGTGCAAACGTTCTCTTTTCGCAAACTGGAGCAATTCAAAACCGGCTCGCTCATTACGCGGCTGACGAACGACGTGTCGCAAGCCCAGATGTTCGTGCAAATGCTGCTGCGGGTTATGGTGCGGGCGCCGCTGCTGTCGGTCGGCAGCTTGATTATGGCTTTTACGATCAGCATCAAGCTGGCTGTCATTCTGATTATCGTCATCCCGATTTTGTTTGCTGTTTTGTTCGTTATTATCCGAAAAGGTTTTCCGTTATTTTCCATAGTTCAGAGCAAGCTTGACGGGGTTAACAACGTGCTTCAGGAAAATTTGTCCGGCATTCGCGTCGTCAAAGCGTTCGTTCGCTCCGATTACGAGCGCGGGCGGTTCGGCGCCGCCAACGATGATTATATGGCCATTGCCGTGAAAGCGAACATCGTCATGGCTTCGATGATGCCGATTATGCTGTTTTTGCTGAATACCAGCGTTGTCGCGGTGCTCTGGTTTGGCGGTCATCGCGTTTGGGACAATTCGATCCCGGTCGGGGACCTCGTGGCGTTTATTAACTACGTGACGCAAGTGTTGTTTTCGATGCTGATGGTCGGCATGATGATGATGAACATTTCCCGGGCGAAAGCGTCTTCCGATCGGATTCAGGAAGTGCTTGACGCGGATTCGGAAATCAAAAACAAGGAGCATGCCAAGGAGAACGCGGTCGAATTCGGACGCATCGTCTTTGACGACGTATCGTTCGCTTACGACGAAGACGAGGTGCTGCGCCATATAAGCTTTCAGGCCGAACCGGGCCAAACGGTGGCGATCCTCGGGGCGACCGGCTCCGGGAAGTCGTCATTGATCGGTCTTATCCCGAGACTGTACGAGACGACCGAGGGCCGGGTGCTGATCGATGGAACCGATGTGAAGGACATGAATATGCGCAGCTTGCGGAGCCGGATCGGCATGGTGCTTCAGGAAGCGATCCTGTTCAGCGGCACGATCCGGGACAATATCGCCTTCGGCAAGCCGGATGCGACGCAGGAAGAAGTGGAAGCGGCGGCGCAAGCGGCCCAGGCTCACGAATTTATTATGAAAATGCCGGACGGCTACGACACGGTTATCGGCCAGAGGGGGATTAATTTATCCGGTGGTCAAAAACAGCGAGTATCGATCGCAAGAGCGCTGCTGATCGATCCGGTCATTCTGATCCTGGACGACAGCACCAGTGCGGTCGACATGGGTACGGAATCGAGGATTCAAAAAGCATTGAAGGCGCAAATCCGCAGAAGCACCAGCCTCATTATCGCCCAACGCATCTCCTCCGTACTCGAAGCCGATAAAATCATCGTGCTCGACGAAGGGGCCATCGTCGCGGAGGGCACGCATCGGGAGCTGCTGCAAAGCTGCGGCGTTTATCAGGAAATTTACAGATCGCAGCTTGGAAAGGAGGACGTTCTCAATGTCTGATGCCAGAAATGCGAATCATGGCGGCGGCCAGGATCGGCCGGCAAGCCCGCCTCCCATGTTCGGACCGGGGATGGGCGGAGGGCCGGGCCGGGGGATTATGCCGAAAGTCCGCCCCAAAAATACGAAAGAAACGTTGAAGCGGTTATGGACGTACCTCAGCCGGCAGCGAAAAGGCTTGATCACCGTGTTTATCATCACGGCGCTGAATTCCGGACTCGGCTTGGTCGGGCCTTATTTGATCGGTACGGCCGTCGACCGATATATTATACCGAACGATTATTACGGCTTGCTCTGGCTATGCTTCGCCTTGTTCGCCGTCTACGCATTCAGTTCGATTACTTCCTGGGTTCAAGCGTACGTCATGGCCAAAGTGTCGCAGCGCACCGTATGGGTGATGCGTAACGACATGTTCGCCAGGCTGCAAAAGCTGCCGCTCCGTTTCTTTGACACCCGAACGCACGGGGAGCTTATGAGCCGGACGACGAACGATATCGAGAATGTGGCCAGCTCGCTCAATCAAAGCGTAACGCAGCTGTTCTCCAGCGTGCTCACCGTCGTCGGTTCGCTCGCGATCATGTTGAGCCTGAATATTTGGCTTACATTGCTCAGCCTGATCACGATACCGATCGTTATGATCGTCACGCGCAAAATTGCCGCGAACACGAGAAACTTCGTCTCCGGACAGCAGAAGCAACTCGGCGAGCTGAACGGGTATATTGAAGAGACCGTTTCGGGTCAAAAGGTGCTCACGACGTTTTGCCGCGAGGAGAAAGCGGTCGCCGAATTTAGCGAGATCAACGCAAGGCTCAGAAGTTACGGGACAAAGGCACAAATCTATACCGGACTGATGGGCCCGGTCATGAACGTCATCAATAACTTCGGCTTCGCGGTTATTGCTTGCGGCGGCGGCTGGATGGCGCTCATGAGCATGACATCTGTCGGAGTCGTCGTCAGCTTTCTGAATTATTCCAAGCAGTTCGGCCGCCCGATCAACGAGCTGGCAAACCAGTTCAATATGATCCAGACGGCGATCGCCGGCGCCGAGCGCGTATTCGAGGTGATGGACACCGCGTCGGAGTACGAAGACGAAGCGGGCGCCAAGAAGCTGACGCATGTGAAAGGCGAAGTGCGTTTTGACCATGTCGCTTTCGGCTATAAAGCGGATATTCCGATCATTAAAGATCTTTCCTTTACGGCAAAGCCGGGGGACACGATCGCGTTGGTCGGTCCGACAGGCGCAGGGAAGACGACGATCGTCAATTTGCTGACCCGGTTCTACGATATTGACCGGGGAACGATCACGATCGACGGCGAGAACATTCGTCATATGGAAAAGGACAGCTTGCGAACGAAGCTCGGCATCGTGCTGCAGGACGCTTATGTCTTCTCCGATACGATACGTGAAAATATTCGTTACGGCCGGCTGGATGCAACCGATCAGGAAGTGGAAGCCGCGGCGAAGCTGGCCAATGCGGACGGGTTCATCCGGAAGCTGTCTCATGGCTACGATACGGTACTCACGGCCGAGGGCGGCAATCTAAGCCATGGACAACGGCAACTGCTCACGATTGCAAGAGCGATATTGGCCGATCCGGCCATCCTGATATTGGACGAAGCGACGAGCAGCATCGACACGCGGACCGAGATGCATATCCAAGAAGCGATGAATACGCTGATGAAAGGACGCACCAGCTTCGTGATCGCTCACCGTCTGAGCACGATCCGGGAAGCCGACATGATCCTGGTCATCAACGGCGGAGAAATTATCGAGCGGGGCACGCACCTGGAACTGCTGGAGAAGCGCGGATTTTACTACGAATTGTATACAAGCCAGTTCAAGCGTGTAGGTTAACCGCGCCCCCGAGTCAAAAATGGAATCGAATATTGGAATACGCCGCTGTTTCGAGATCCGATCAACGACGTGACGGCCGATCCGACACTGATCTGGAACAGGAAGGAGCAGCACACGAGCAGCAATGAGTGGGATTGGGAGTACCGGTCGGTGCTCCCGCTCAGCTCTGCGCGACCGGCAAGCTCGGCTGCGACGGAATCGGCCGCTATCGAATCCGTCTTTTGCCCGGTGAATGATACGAATAAATTTGCAAAGATGGTAAAAACTACGAGGGTACATCCAGAAAAAGAGATTAAATCGATGGAGAACAATGATATCGAATTGCAGGTAACGGCAAAAAATGAGCTCTATGACAACCGGAACATCGTCGAGGATGGCAAAGACGTGATCAACGACTCGGAAGAGGACGCGATTGCCGCGATCAAAGGCCATATCGAAAAGCAGGATCAGGAAGGGCTTTAAATAAGCGTTAGCCGGCGAAACGAACGCCAATCCATAGATCCCTTTCGCGGACAGAGGATTCTCGGTAACGACCTTCCGAAGCGGTCGGTCGAGGGGGTCTTTGGAATATTTCATAAAATAACTTTTTATAAATGAAAGCGATACCATGTAAAAAATTTGCTTTGACTTTTTTTTGGAAAGGTTTAGAATAAATGAGTCAGAATAGAACGCCTAACTACAGATATTATTCTTGTCTTTAATGTGAATATAATCACAACAACGAAGAGGAGTATAGTATTGGGTTGTAGGTACTAACATTGTTACACGCAAAGGAGGCTTTTTTCATGTCCGAAACATCAACGCAACAACCGGCAAGCGTAGAAGCCGCGGCAAAAAACGTACGCGGTGAATTGGACGTGCTCGATCAGCTGCTCAAGCCCGAGGTTCAAAAATCTCTTACCGAACTGGTAGAGCAACTGCCTAAGCTCGCTGAAATGGTGACCCTGATGACGAAAGCGTACGACTTGGCGCAAACGGTTGCGAACGACCGTGTGCTCATCGACGATCTGAAAGGCGGACTCGAAGAATTCGTGAAGCCGATCGGCGAGAAAGCCAAAGGCATCGCGGCAGCAGCGGTGGAAGCAAGCGACCGCGCTCAGAGCGAATCGACGACCATCGGTTTGTTCGGTATTCTCAAAATGCTCAAAGATCCTCAGGTCCAAAGCACGTTGCGTTTTACGCAAGCTTTTTTGGCAGTCATGGCGGAGCGTCAAAATCAGCGCTAATCCGTAAGCAGAACTAGAATGGAGGATAAGTATGGCTAAGCAAATTTTAATATTAGGCGGCGGCTACGGCGGTTTGTTGACTGCTTTGACGACACGCAAACATATATCGGCGGATGAAGCCGCCATTACCGTAGTCAACCGCACTCCGTATCACCAAATCGTAACGGAACTGCACCGTCTTTCCGTCGGCGGTTTGAACGAAGGCAACGTGGCGCTCCCTCTGGACAAGCTGCTGCGCGGCAAATCGGTCGATTTGAGAATCGGTACCGTTCAATCGATCGATCTCGCGAAAAAGAGCGTGGAGCTGGAAGGCGGCGCACTGCTCGGCTACGATACGCTGGTTATCGCGATGGGCAGCGAAACGGCGTTCTTCGGAATCCCGGGTCTGGAAGAGCACAGCTTCACGCTGAAATCGGTTGAAGACGCGAACAAAATCCGCGCGCACGTGGAAGCGCGCATCGAAACTTACGGCAAATCGAAAGACAAAGCGGACGCCACTTTTGTTATCGGCGGCGGCGGTCTTTCGGGCATCGAGCTGATCGGCGAGCTTGTCGACACGCTGCCAGCCGTGTGCCTGGAAAAAGGCGTCGACTTCCAAGACGTTTCCCTGTACTGCGTAGAAGCGGCGCCTTCGATTTTGGCCGGGTTCTCCGCAGACCTGGTGGAGCGTGCCAAATCGAGTCTGGAACAGCGCGGCGTAAAGATCCTGACCGGCGTAGCCGTAACGGAAGTGCAAGGCAAGAATGTCATCCTGAAAGACGGAACGACGATCGAAGCGAACACGCTCGTATGGACGGGCGGCGTTACGGGCAACACGGTCGTAGCGAACTCGGGCATCGAAGCCGTTCGCGGACGGGCAACGGTCAACGAATTCCTGCAATCCACTTCTCATCCTGACGTATTCCTGGCCGGAGACAGCGCGGTCGTTATGTCGCCGGAAGGCCGTCCTTACCCGCCAAGCGCGCAAATCGCATGGCAAATGGGCGAATCGATCGGCTTCAACTTGTACGCGTCGTCCAAAGGGCTGCCGATGAAGCCGTTCAAACCGGTATTCTCCGGTACGCTCGCCAGCCTGGGCCGCAAAGACGCGATCGGTACGATCGGCGGCAGCCAGCTGAAACTGAAAGGTACGCCGGCTTCGCTCATGAAGGAAGCAAGCAACGTGCGGTATCTCACTCATATTAACGGGCTGTTCTCATTGGTGCATTAATATAAACGGCGAGTCCCCTTCGGGGCGGGAGGAATATCGCATTCCGCCGCACGGAGGGGATTTTTCCTATCCTGATTACGGATAGGAGCGGGCTGGAAAGGAGCTTGTGCGAACGTATGATTACAATTAAAACGCCGCAGGAAATCGGATATATGCAAGAGGCCGGCAAAATTCTCTCTTCCTGCCACAGGGAATTGGAACGCTTGATCAAGCCGGGGGTCACGCCGATGGAAATCGATCGGTTTGTGGAAACGTACTTGGCCAAGTCCGGCGCAACGCCGGAGCAAAAAGGATACAACGGTTACCCGTTCGCGACCTGTGCTTCGGTGAACGACGTTATCTGCCACGGGTTCCCGAATCACACGCCGCTCAAAGACGGGGATATCGTAACGATCGATATGGTCGTCAATTTGAACGGCTGGCTGGCGGATTCCGCTTGGTCGTACGCCGTAGGAAACGTCTCCGAGCAGGCAAGCCATTTGCTGCGCGTGACGAAGGAATCGCTGTTCAGAGGGATTGAGCAGGCGATCGACGGCAACCGGATCGGCGATATCTCCCATGCCATTCAGACGTATGCCGAAAGCGAAGGCTTGTCGGTGGTGCGCGATTTCGTAGGCCACGGCATCGGGCAGAAGATGCACGAGGAGCCGCAGGTTCCCCATTACGGACCGGCGGGGAAGGGGCCGAGGCTCAAGGAAGGAATGGTCATCACGATCGAGCCGATGCTCAATACGGGAACGTTCCGCACGAAACTGGATGACGATGGGTGGACGGCCAGAACGTTTGACGGCGGATTGTCGGCGCAGTACGAGCATACGATTGCCATTACGAGCAACGGTCCGGTCATCATCACGGAATAGAACGAATGTTCTTGTTCCGGCTTTGAAAGCGATTTTCAATATTCGTAAAATATATCGCCAAATAGGATGAAAGCCTATAACGACAGCCGGTTTCGCACAATGCGGAACCGGCTGTTTGCCGCCTGTGTCCGCTTCCATAAATTGCGTGATGAATTGATTTCCTAAGAAGGTTACAATTTCATCAGGAGGGGATTTAATGAAAAAGTTTATTAGTTTAGTATCAATGACGGCACTAGCATTGACCTTATCGACATCCGCATTTGCAGCGCAGGGCACAGTTGACCGATCTGTAAACTTCCGTTCGGCTCCTTCCACGGACAGCAGCGTCTATAGTTTGTTGAAGCCGGGAACCACTTTTGAAATCATCGATGACGTGAATCAGTACTGGGTAAAAGCGAAGGTGAATGGTAAGGTCGGGTACTTATCGACCAATTACATAAGCGAGAAATCGTCATCTGGTACTTCCGGGGCTACGGGAACCGTCAGCCGCTCGGTCAATTTCCGCTCAGGGCCATCAACGGATAGCAAAGTGTACGGCTTGTTAAAAGCCGGATCGAAGTTTCAAGTACTGGAGAAAGTGAACTCGTACTGGCTGAAAATTTCAGCAGACGGTAAAGTGGGTTATGTGTCAACCGATTACGTCACTACCTCGGGCACACCGGCACCGTCGAATCCGTCTACGTCGCAGCCTGGCGCGGGCACTGCCGATCGAATCATTCAACAAGCAAAAAAATTGCAGGGCGTCACGCGTTATGAGTTTGGAGTGAATAAAGCCCCGAACGTCATGGATTGCTCCGCGTTTACGAAATATGTTTTCGGAAAAGAAGGCGTAGAGCTTAGGTGGGGAACTCGATATCAGAAGGACGCCGGGAAAGCCGTATCGAAATCGAATTTGCAAAAAGGCGACCTCGTCTTTTTTGGGACAAGCAGTAAAGACGACATCAATCATGTAGGGATCTACATGGGCAACGGCCAATTCATTCACAATGCGCCATCTACGGACGGGGTTACGATCTCATCGCTTACATCAGGCTACTGGAAAGACAAGTACATATCCGCCCGTCACGTATTATAAACCGCATAACCGTCATTATTCCAAGCCCGGCAGCTATGCCGGGTTTTTTCAAATTTGGTGAGCTGGAACGCATTTAAAGACAATTTAAAGATATGTCGTTAACCGTGTGATTCCTTATAATAAAATACAGGATGCATACAAGCTGGGAATAAGCACTCCCGGCCGCAACGAATACGTCGTCCCACGGAGGTCTTACATGGAAACGAACCGTTCCAGCAATAACCCGATTACCGCCATCATCGTCGGCGCCGGTCATCGCGCGGTGCTGTACGCATCTTATGCGAACTCGCATCCGGAAGAGCTGCAAATCGTCGGCGTTGTCGACCCGGATCCCATCCGGCGCAAGCAATGCGCGGAAAAATTCCATATTGGAGCAGACGCGGTATTCGAAAGTATCGAGCAGCTGACGAGCCGCGGGAAAATCGCAGACGCCGTCATCAACGGCACGATGGACGCGCAGCACGTGGAAACGTCGCTTCCGCTGCTGCGCGCCGGATACGATATTTTGCTCGAAAAACCGATCGGTACGTCCGCCGAAGAAATCATGGAGCTGCATGATTGCGCCCGCGCCCACGGCCGCAAAGTGATGATCTGCCACGTGCTGCGTTATGCGCCATTTTATGTAGAGATCCATAAGCGGCTCGCTGCCGGGGAAATCGGCGATATCCAGAATATGCAGACGACGGAGCTTGTCAGCTACCATCATATGGCGATGGCGTTTGTCCGTGGCAAGTGGGGCAGCAAAGAGAAATGCAAGTCTTCGATGCTGATGGCCAAATGCTGCCACGATCTTGATTTGCTGACCTGGATGATGCGCGGCGTCGTGCCGGAGAAAGTGAGCAGCATGGGCGGCTTGACGTATTTTCGGCCGGAACGCGCGCCGGAAGGGGCGGGTACCCGATGTTTGCTCGACTGCCCGATCGAGGCATCCTGCGTCTACTCGGCCAAAAAGCACTATGTCGAGCAGGGACTGTGGAAATCGTACGTGTCGCCGCACTACCATCTCGGGGTTCGATGGACGGAGGAGCAGCTCATTGAGTCGCTCCGTACCGATAATCCGTACGGCCGCTGCGTATGGAAATGCGATAACGACGTAGTCGACCACCAATCCGTGGTTGTGCAGTTCGCCGACGGTTCGACGGCGACCCACAATATGGTCGGCGGCGCGTCAAAGCCCGGCCGACGCATCCATATCATCGGCACGGAAGGCGAGATCGAGGGTTTTATGGAAGACGGCTATTTCATCGTCCGTCATCCGGATGCCCGCCGCGGTCACGAATATACCGAAGAACGCGTGGAACTCAACGTCAGCAAAGATATGCACGGTGGGGGCGATTTGCGGCTCGTTGCCGATTTCGTACGCGTCTTGCGCGGAGAGACGCCGTCGATATCCTCGACCGCGTTGGAACAATCGATTTACGGCCACTTGATCGGATTCGCGGCGGACCGGGCGATGGAGTCCAATCGGGTAATGGACATCCCGCGGCTCTAGGATTTGTTAATTATAATTGCCAAACTTAGGATTTCTTGATTTGCTGCATGATGCAAGCAGGAGGCCTTGCGGCAAGCAGCACCTTTCACATTCGTATGCGAAAGCATGCGTATGAGAAAGGTGCTTTTATTTTTTATACATTGAAAAAAGTTGAGGTAATTTAAACGTGGATGAAATGTAACATCGGACTTGCACTCTATGAAACGGCAAGTAAGGAAGCAGGCAAAAAGACCCATGAGAATATGTATTATTAGAACTATAAAATCGATACAAATGCGATCGTGGATCGATCTAAATTACTAATAAAATAGTTGACTTGATACATTATGTATCATAATATAGGGGTAAATGTATCTAATCTAACGATAAGGAGATGTGTCATGAAACGGATTTTGTGGTTAATGCTGACTTTCATACTATGTACAACGATATTCGCTTCGACAGTTTTTGCGAAAGATGATAAGGGTGGAAACAGCGGACAATCGGGCACGACGCTGTCGGCTGCAGTAACAGGGGAAGGGTTCCGAATTAAAAAGCAAGTACATGATTGGAACATTACGAAATCAGTTAATATTTCACGTCCAGTTATTGAACGTAATAAAACCTTCACTCTTTTATATACGCTTCAAGCCATCCGGTTCCTTGTGTCAACTAAGGAACAAGTCGGTGTACGCGGGACAGTTACTGTGACGAACGGCGGAGGAAAAGCAACCGAAAACTTAAAAATAGTATCGTCTTTGGAGAATATTTCCGGAACAACGGTTACAATCGTACCGACGGACCAACTACAACCAGGTCAAACTCAAATGTATCCGATAGAAATTTTACTAGCCGACGGCAATGCGTCTTCTTATAAGCTTAATACGCAAATCACCATCACGAACCACTCGGGGAGTCTGGGGACGCCGAAGGGTCCGAATCCGAAGCAGGGTGGAATTAACATTCCCATCAATGTTAAGGTGGAAACGGTAGACGCGACCGCAACAATTACCGATGTTGCCGTATGTCCGGCAGGGTTTACTTGTACTCCCAGCGACAATGGACCGTGGACATTGAATGATAGCGGCACAATTAGCTACTCAACGATGGTTACCAATATTTCGGCACCGTCTTCCAGATTATTCACGCTTACGAATACAGCAACCTTGACAGAAAGTACTTCGAATCAGCTAAGACCTGGAACTGCAAACTCGTTGATCTTTACGGGGTGCGGTTGTACTAAGCCATAAGATTTAAAGAAAAGAGAGGGATATTGATGGATCAATTAGAACATAAAATTACTAAGAAGAAGTACAAAAAACCTTCAATCCTAATGCACACGCATATCGTATTTGAAACCGCATTATCGAATTGTTGTCCGGCTTATGACGAAAACAATAATCTTATATACGTATGTCTAAATCCGGATGGCACATGGAGTCCGAAATAGGAACAAACGGGGAAAGCCTATACCCATCCCGCCCCACGCACAAACGTATGGGTTTGCACACAAAAGGACCTAGCGGAGATCTTTCCGCTAGGTTTTTCTTATAACATCAGAATGTATAAGTTTTCAGCGAAGCTGAACCATTCTGATGGTTCAAAAAAAACTGCTTTGACATACTCAGATAGGAGTTTTTGTTATAACCGATAAATTATCACGTCAACACGTTAATGTTGTATGATTATAGCGAAAAATCAAACATCCGAAGCTTGAGCCATCAAGCTTTTTTGGTCGTGAGCCGTGTAAACGGCCGGAGACGCTTGTCGAGCGTACGGATCAGGTCTTGTACAGCGTGCCGAGATGCGGTATATTTTTATACGAAATTTTTGTGCGTAATCGTATTTTAACAGGCAGGGAGCCGGCGAATTTATGACCGAGAAAGATCCGTTTGACCGGAGTTTTGATAGTTTCACCGAATTGGCGGACACGCTGTACGAAGTGCTCGGCTGTCCAGTAACGATCGAGAATGCTGCTCATCAGTTGATCGCATACAGCTCGCATAGCCCTCAGACGGATGCGGCGCGGATCGCTACGATCGTCGGCCGCCGCGTTCCGGAGAAAGTGATCAGCACATTGTGGGAGAGCGGGGTCATCAAGCAGTTGACGGAAAGCGACGATCCTGTTCGCATCAGCGCCGTGTCCGAAGTCGGGCTCGGCGACAGGGTGGCCGTCTCGATCCGGAATCATAACGACGTGCTCGGCTACATTTGGGCGTTGGAGGAACAAGGCGTGCACAACCCGCGCCTGTTTCCGCTGCTGAAGAAAGCGGCCGAAGCTTCAAGAACGCTGCTGCTGCAGCTGCAAATCCAGAAGCGCAAAGAAGAGGAGAGCCAGCAATCGTTTTTTTGGCAGCTGCTCACGAGCGGTCTTGCGTCGGGATGGCTGATCCGGCAAAAAGCGGAGCAGCTGCATATTGTGCTCCCGCCGCAGTATCGCGTCACCGTATTTCAATTCGAATCCGATGTGACCGGAAAAGCGTACCGTGAAATCCAGTATATGATCTCCGTGACGCAAAGCGTAAAAATTGTGTTTCATGCGCTGAACGGCAGGCATTTGGTACTGCTCGCGTCGACGTCCGACGCCGAACAAGCGTCAACCCGCTTTAACGCGTTCATCGAAACGTTCATTTCTCAGATGGAGGAGAGATTCAGCGTGTATCCGATCCGGGGCGCCTGCGGCAGCCGGCATCATGATTACACGATGGTCGAGAGCAGCTACCGCGAGGCGCTAGCGGTATTGAAGCTCAAACCGCGGTTTCGGCAGCTCCAGCATACGCATCTGTACGAGGAGTTGGGTTTTTACCGCTATTTGCCGGTAATGGCCGAGGTTACGCATGACGATACGTTCGAACAGCGGTGTCTGCATAGGCTGAGCACGTATGACCGGGAACACAACAATTGTCTGCTGGATACGCTGGACGTTTTTCTAAACAACGACAGCAACATTAAAGATACGGCCGACGCGCTTCATATTCATATCAACACGCTGAATTACAGACTGAAGCGCATAGCGGAAATCGGTGGCATCGATTTGAAAAATACAGATCACAAAGTCTCGCTCTACCTCGCTTTGAAAATGAAAAAACAGTCGGACGGGTAGCATTTCGTTAAAATCCACAAAGGAGTCGGCAACTTTTGTCATTTTTACACGAAGCGTTCCGTTTCCTCGCGTTCTATACTTTTGAAGTAAAGAACAAACGAGGGGGATACTTCCATGAGAATCGGATTGCCGAAGGAAATCAAAAACAACGAATATCGCGTCGCATTAACGCCGGCCGGCGCTGCGGCATTCGTGCGCAGCGGCCACGAAGTATGGGTGGAACAGGGAGCCGGAGCAGGGAGCAGCTTCCCTGACAATCAGTATGCGGCAGCCGGTGCGAAACTCGTTGAGAAAGCGGCCGACGTGTGGGCAAGCGCCGATATGATCATGAAAGTGAAGGAGCCGCTTCCTTCCGAATACGCGTACTTCCGCAAAGGACTTGTCTTGTTTACGTACTTGCATCTTGCGGCGGAGCCGGCGCTCGCTCGCGCGTTGACGGACAAGCAGGTGACCGCAATCGCTTATGAGACGGTGGAGTGGAACCGCACGCTCCCGCTGCTCGTACCGATGAGCGAGATTGCCGGCCGGATGTCGGCGCAGATCGGGGCGCAATTCCTCGAGAAGTCCCGAGGCGGCAAAGGACTGCTGCTCGGCGGCGTGCCCGGGGTCAGCCGCGGCAAAATTACCATCATCGGCGGAGGCGTCGTCGGCATCAACGCGGCCAAAATCGCGCTTGGGCTCGGCGCCGATGTCAGCATTATCGACGTGAACCCGGAACGGCTTCGTTATTTGGACGACATCTTCGGTTCCTCGATTCAAACGCTGATGTCCAATTCGTCGCAAATCGCGGAAGCCGTTGCGGGGTCCGACCTGGTCATCGGTGCGGTGCTCATTCCGGGCGCCAAAGCGCCGAAGCTGGTCACCGCGGACATGATTCAGGCCATGAGCCCGGGTTCGGTGATCGTAGACGTCGCCGTGGACCAAGGGGGCATCTTCGAAACGGTAGACCGGATCACGACGCATGACGATCCTGTGTTTGTGAAGCATGGGGTGCTTCATTATGCCGTCGCCAACATGCCAGGAGCGGTGCCGAGAACTTCGACGCTGGCGCTGACGAACGCAACGCTTCCTTACGGGCTGGAAATCGCCGGACGGGGCGTGACGGAAGCGATAAGGAGCAATGCGGCTTTGCGCACTGGGGTCAACGTGATGGGCGGAACGATAACGCATGCGACGGTAGCCAAAGATCTCGGATACGTCTTCGTCCCTGTCGATCAAGCGGGATAAGCGCTTAAGGCGAGGGTGAGAGACGGTATGCTGGAGAGCAGTTACAGAGACACATGGGCAGAAATATCGCTCGATGCGATATATCGCAACGTTACATTATTTAAGCGGAAACTTGAGCCTTCCTGCAAGCTGATGGCTGTCGTCAAGGCGGACGGCTACGGGCACGGCGCGGTGGAAGTGGCGCGGACGTCGATGGAGGCCGGAGCCGACTATTTGGGCGTTGCGTATGTGGACGAGGCGCTGCAGTTGAGGGCGGCCGGCATCGGCCATCCGATTCTTGTCCTCGGCTACACCCCGCCGCGCTCCGTTGAAGCCGCCGTTAAGCACGGCATTGCAATAACCGTCTGCTCGCAAGATGTGCTGGAGCAGGCAGTTGCTTCCGCGCAGCGTTGGAAACGGACGGCCGTCATCCATATCAAGATCGATACGGGGATGAGCAGACTTGGCGTAGGCACGTATGAGGAAGCGGCAACACTGATCCGCGAAGCGTCGCGTTCACCGGCGGTCGTGGTCGAAGGGTTGTTCACGCATTTTGCGGACGCGGATAACATTGCGGACGACGCTTACACCCGCAAGCAGTTCGGACAATTTACAGCCTTTGTCCGGGAGCTTCTCAGCGATGGCCTTGCCGTACCGCCGCTTCGTCATTGCTGCAACAGCGCGGCCGCGCTCCGGTTTCCGGACATGCATCTGGATATGGTCCGCATTGGTATCGGCCTGTACGGTTTGCCGCCGTACGATCAAGCGGATGAAGAAGCTGCTAATCCCTTGGAGCAGGCACTTCATCTGAAGAGCCGCATCATCGCGCTGCGAACGATTGCGCCGCGGCAGCCGGTCAGTTACGGCTGCACCTTCCGCTCGGAGCAGGAGCGATTGATCGCGACGATTCCGGTCGGATACGCCGACGGCTTGTCGCGGGCGCTGTCCAATCAAGGCCGCGTGTACGTTCGCGGAGCCTGCACGCCTATTGCAGGCACAATCTGCATGGATCAGACGATGCTAGACGTTACGGACGTCCCCGGCGTAGCCGAAGGGGATGAAGTGACGTTATTCGGCGGGTCGGGGCCGGCGTTCGTATCGCTCGGCCAGGTGGCGGCAACCATGCGAACGATTCATTATGAGGTAGCATGCTTGCTAGGCAAAAGAGTTCCGCGTCTGTATATGCGGCACGGGAAACCGGTTCGTGCCGCAAACGCGCTTTTATATACGGAAAGCTTGTCGATTTAAGCTTGTCTTTTGATCTAAGCGAGAGGAGCGTGCATGATTGCGAACGGAACAATTATCGGCGCATTTTGCCGACTATGTGAAGGAACAGCAGTACAGCGGCGTCATTGCCGTCGCCCGTGCCGGTGAAATCGTATTTCAGCAAGCCTACGGAACGGCCAATTACGAGCATCGGGTTCCGGTGCGCACGGATACCAAGTTTTACATTGCCTCGATCACCAAGCCGATGACGGCGATGGCCGTACTGATGCTGAAGGAAGCGGGCAAGCTGGAACTGAATCAAAGCGTTCGCGCCTGCCTGCCGGAAGTAACGCAAGTTGATGAGCGGATCACGCTTCACCAGTTGTTGACCCATACATCGGGTCTCCCGGATTTTGAGCTGTTGGGGGATTTTCAGGTGCAGAAGCAAAAGCTGCTTTACCGCGATCAGCACATTTTGGAGCTGGTCGAAGGGCTGCCTCTTGACTTTGAACCGGGTACCGGCTGGAAATATTGCAACACCGGCTACAATCTGCTCGGCATGGTCATCGAGCGGACGTCCGGCACAAGCTACAGCGACTTTCTTCGAGCACGGATATTGGAACCGCTCGGGATGAACGATACGGGGTTCGGGAAGGCGCAAACCATCGTCGCCGGCCTGGCATCGGGGTATACCCAGTCCGAGGGAACGGACGGGCGCCTCGTCAAAGCGACCTACTTTGAAATCGAAAATTTCAAAGCTTCGGGCCACATGTATTCGACGGCGGCGGATTTGCTGCGCTGGGAGGAGGCGCTGCGCACGACGCGGCTGGTGAGTGCGGACACGCTTGCGCTCATCTTCTCGCCGCATGCGCCGGCTAGCCCGGGCCGTCATTACGGCTACGGCTGGTCGATCTACGGGAACAGCTTCGGGCACGGCGGCTGGCTGCCGGGATATTGGTGCAAATTCAGACAGTATCCTGCCGAGCGACTGACCGTCGTTATGCTCAGCAACCATGATCATACGAAAGAAAACGACATACTCGACCGGACGTTCCGTCTTTGTTGCGACAGTAAGGATTAAGCGAAAACTTGCGGTTTATTGAAATATTACATCTTTTCAGCGTTAACTGGAATGGCGATCTCCAGGCTTATACGCACAAATATGTAACTTCATCGAAAAGCTTCGATTCAGAAGCTTTTTTTTGTTTTTGTCACTTTGCATCGGAAAACGGTTACACCTATTGGATTGTATGGTAATATATTACTCGAATGAACAAATGGTATAAAATGAGCGAATGTTCATAATGAAATTCCGCACATCAAAGATCGACCCGATATATGGTTTAACCAAGTTACGATAGCCTGAAGCGGGGACGCTTTGGGAATGTCCGACCGGGGGGGAGATGCGAAAAAAACGACCGCGCTGTGCGGATTGTACGTTCATCCGGGTTTGCCCCGTCATGCGAGAAGCAAGGGGTATGGTATGGTTGGAAATCGAAACGATCATGGGGAGGAACCATATGAACAACAATTAAAACCAATGGCATGGCTGCCTAGCCTCGTCATGTTGTAATTGGCCGGGTGTGCACCTGCAAAGCAGGAAGAAGTAACCCAAGCTGCGGATTTCGATCAAACGGTATCTACGCAACCGGTCACGTTAAAGCTGCTTGTCAATGCGGTAAGACTGTCGGATCTCGAGTTTCAAACGATTTTTTATGAACCGGTGAAAAAGAAATATCCGCACATTACACTTGAGAAGGTTACGGGGAAATTGGATCAGCTCATCGTTTCCGGCAATGTTCCCGATTTGATCGTATCCGATAACGATTGGCATATGCGGCTGCAGGACGCGGATCTTCCGATGGATTTAACCGATTTGGTCTCCAAATCAAAACTCGACCTGCGCAAGTTCGTACCGGAGACGATTCAAGCGGTGCGTAATCTCGATCCGAAAGGGAAGGAGCTGCAAGGGATTCCGTACAGCTTGAATGCAGGAGCGTTATTTTACAACAAAGACCTTTTCGGCAAGTTCGGCGTTCCTTATCCGAAGGACGATTTGCTATGGAGCGATGTGCTCGAACTGTCCCGCAAGCTGACCCGAATGCAGGACGGCGTGCAATATATCGGTTGGGACCCACGATATCCCGATGTGTATGTAAGCCCATACACGCAGCCATTTGTAGATCCGAAGACGAATAAAGCACTCGTTGACATACCGCTTTACAGGAAGACGCTCGAATTGTTCCAGAAAGTGTACGAGCAGCCGGGTTTTGTATCGGGGAAGACGTACGCGTACGGTCCGGAAGGATTTATTGGAGAGAAAAGAGTGGCGATGATGGCGGATTGGGCGTCCAAACTGATCAGCGACTTCCTTCAAGCGGAAAAGGATGGCGTGGCTTCGAATTGGGATATGGTCACGATACCGAATTTCGAAGATAAAGCCGGAAAAGGACGTCACACGTTGACCGATATTTTGCTCATTACGAAAAACAGCCCTTATAAAGAACAAGCAATGCAGGTGATCCAGCTTGTAACGTCCCGAGAACAGCAAATGGCGATGAGCAGAAGCTCGAGGGTCACCGTGCTAAACGACCCGGAGGTTATCAAGGCATTCGGCACGGATAACCCGTCGCTCAAAAGCAAAAATACGGCAAGCATCTTCAAATACAAATCTTCTCCGGTTGCGCAGCCGAACCGCTACGATAAAGAAGTGCAAAATCTGATTCGCGCCATGCGCAAGGAAATGGCCATCAATAAAAAGGACATTAACACGGTTCTCAGGGAAACGCAGGAGGCCGCCGACAAAAAAATCGCCGAATTGATGAAGCAATAACGCGCCACGGCCCATGACCATGCCCGGTTAAGACAGAAGACTGCAGCGGAACACATTCCGAAGCAGTCTTCTTTGTTATTGTATGAGAACGCAAGGGATGAGGCCAACGTCACTTTCCCTCTGTTCGTTTAAGGAGGCTGGCCGTGTATAACTCCAGCCGCTCCTCCATCAGCCTGTCCGTCAGTCCGGTCACGCCGAATGCCGTCCAGCCTTCATCGACGGTGGGCGGTCCGAACAGCGTATCCACCACGGAGAGCAGATCCCAATACGGATCGTAGCGGAATGCCGGCCCGGCGTACCGCTCATACGCGGACAGGAATGCGTCGGCTGCTTCTATGCCAAACAGCTTCGCCAAATCGACCCGGCAATGGCCAATGTCGATCCCGGCCGGTCCTTGGCAAGCGTTCACCCAATCGACGACGCCGCTGACGGCACCGCCGCTCCACAGCACATTCGCCGGATGGTAATCGCGGTGAATGAAGCAAGGCTTCGTTTCGGGACGAGGCCCTCTCACGATTTCGAAGACGGCGCCCCACATCTCGGGTGCGTTCGACCATGCCGGGATTTCCAACGAGTCCAGGTCGATGTACGTGAAATAGTTCCAACTGAAGCGGTCTGCTTCCACCGCATGAATGTTCACGAGCGTTTGCGCCAATCCGTCCAGCCACGGTTCCATCCGCTGAGGGTTAAGGTCCACCGATCCTTCTAGCAATGTCATCAGTACGGCCGGTATGCCGCACTCGCTTCCCGATATGTCATAAGCGACGATTTGCGGCGTGTTCAGGCAGGTCTTGGCCGCCCAACGGAGACTTTCCGCCTCGTGCCAAGCCGCATCCGGCTCTTCCTGCAGCCATTCCTCGTTATCGAGCTGACGCAGCACGTAATCGGTTACCTTGTCATTGAATTGCAGCGAGATGCAGTGGATGGTCGACGAGGTTCCGCCATGCAATTGACGAATCGACACAACGGCGGCATGTGGATTTACGGACCGGACAACCCATTGCAGGAGCCGGTCGGGGAGTTCGTTTTCAATCATGAGGTATGTATTCCATTCCTTTCCATATAAACTATTTGTCGCGCGCCGACAGCTGCATCTCCCGAATGTTGCTGCGGAATACCGCCGGGGTGACGCCGTACTTTTCCTTGAACGCCTTATGAAAAAACGTATAGCTCCGGAAACCGCAGCTGTCGGATATTTGCCCGAGCGTCATGTTCGTATAGTTCATCCGGTCCACCGCTCCCGTGAGGCGTATATCCATCGCATACTGGATCATTGTTTTTCCGTAGCTTTCCTTGAACAAGTGGGCGGCCCGGGAAACGCTAAGACCGACGTATTTGGCCACTTCTTCGACCGTGAACGTTTCGATCGCATGCGCTTCGACGTAACGCTTCATGCGTGCAGCCATGTAAGGCTTATGGTATGCAGGACTCGTCTCGGAGATGATCCGTTCCAGGTACAAGCATAGCGCACGCATCAGATGGGAGATCAGCTCGAAATTATCTTCCTTGATTCGGCATTTTTCCAAAATAATTTGCTTCCACAAGGACAATATCGCATCATTCGGCTCGATCTTCACGCGCCACGGCTTCTCGGTGCCGTTCCACCACGCATCCAGCCATTCTCCCTGCGCGAACATATAATAGTCCCCGCTGATGATTCGCGGAGTCTCCTCCAAAGCCGTGTTTGCCGCTTCCTCTTCAATCCGCAGCTCGTATACGGTACCGGGCCGAAGCAGCAGCAAATCGCCGGGCACCAGTTTGTATTCGCGGCCTTCCACGATCACGGTGCAAGTTCCTTCCGTCTGCAGCCGAATCAAGTAACTGCTCAGACCCGGGTCGGCGTGAGACTGGTAGAATCGTTTCGTATGAAAGGTGCAGCCGCAGAGCAGCACTTCCGGTTTCATGCAATCACCCTAAATTAATAGCAGAATAGTTGATATATTTTATACTATCGATTATTTACCGGCAACGCAACGTTCATTTAGAATGAACCTAAGCTTGAAACGCATTACAGTATCACGAATGCAGCTAAATGAACACGAACATGGGGGAATCAAAGATGAAATCGGTCCAAAAAACATTAGGGATGTCGCTTGCGTTAGTCATGCTCGGCGCATCGCTTGCCGGGTGCGGCAGCACCGCAGAAAAGCCGAAGGAAGAAGCCGCCGCTCCTGCGGCGAGCGACCCGGCTTCCGATAAGCCGGTGGTTACCGAGCCGATCACTTTAACGTTTTATCGTTTTTACGCCGGTCTTAGCGACAAGGAGTACGATCAATATTTTGTGCAGCCGCTGCAAAAGAAATATCCGAACGTCACGCTCAAGTTCATTTACAGCGGACTGACCGGCCCGTTGTCGGCGGAGAATATTCTCGTCTCCGGCGAAAATCCGGACCTGATCTATACGAGCAACTATTCGCTGCCGATCTTTAAACAATTGAAAATGCAGGAAAATTTAACGCCGATGATCCAGAAAACGAAGTTCGATATGAAGCGTTTCGACCCGGCGATTCTGGAAGCGTTAAGCAAATACAGCGATGACGGCAACACATACGCCGTTCCGTTTTCCCTGAACTTTGCGCCTCTGTTTTACAACAAAGATATATTCGATAAGTTCGGCGTGCCGTATCCGAAAGATCAATCCACTTGGGACGACATCATCGCCTTGCAGAAACAGCTAGTACGTATGGATAACGGCGTTCAATTCCGCGGCATCATCTCTCCGGTTGCCAAGCAGTTCGGCGATCAATTGGCGCTCGCTTATGCCGATAACAAGACGAAGAAAGCGACGCTGCAAACCGAACAGTGGAAAAAAGCGCTTGGGGTCCTCAAGCAGTTATATGAGGTTCCGGGCGCGACGGAAACGGCCGACAAGCTTCCGACGGACACCAAAACGTTTTTCCAGGACCAAACGACGGCGATGTATACGAACTGGGCGGACTCGGCCTTGGGGACGCTTACGGATTTGGCGGATAAGGGCAAGCCGATGAACTGGGACATGACGACGTATCCGAGCTTCGCGGATGCGCCCGGGATCGGTCGCCGGGTCGATTTCCATCTGATGATGGTATCCCCGACGAGCAAGCATAAGGAACTGGTGTTTGACATCATCCGCTACCTCACTTCGGAAGAGCTTCAGCTGAATATGACGAAAAACGCCAGAATGACCGCATTGAACAATGAAGTCATGAAAAAGCAGTTCGGCGAAAATCTTTCCGTCATGAAAGGCAAAAATTTGACGGCTGCGCTCAAATCGAAAATGGCGGGCATCACGCCGTCCGATTATGACGTGCCGGTATCCAACATCGTCAACAAAGCGGGATCGAGCGTCGCGCTGAACAAGAAAGACGTCAACACCGCTCTTCGGGATGCGCAAGAGGAAGCCGATAAGGCGATTGCGTCGGAAGCGATTAAATAGCAACAGCTTCAGTTGCAGGAGGTTATCACCTAATGATAAAACGAGGAATATTTTTAACCGTCGTGCTCGGCATTACAGCCGTAACCGGCTGTACGAATGAAAAGCCGGCTTCGACCGGCGCGAATCCGGTTCGGGTCATGACCTTCAATCTGCGAACGGCTGCAGCCAAAGACACGCATCCGTGGGAGAAGCGTTGGGCCGTCGCCAAAGCGCTGGTGAACAAAGAAAAACCGGATATTATCGGCACGCAGGAGGGACTCCATAACCAACTGACCGATCTGGAGGTCGGTTTGCCCGATTACAAATGGATCGGCGCAGGTCGCGACGGAGGCAACCAAGGGGAATTTATGGCGATCTTCTATAACAAAACGCGCTTCAAACCGTTGAAGCAAAACCATTTTTGGCTGTCGGATACGCCGGATGTGCCCGGCTCCAAAAGCTGGGGCAACAACTACGTGCGGATGGTGACGTGGGTGCTGTTCGAGGACTTGACGAATCAATCGAAGTTTTACGCGGTGAATACGCATCTCGATCACCAGTCCGAAACGGCGCGTCAGCGAAGCGCGGAGCTGATCGTGAAGACAATGGAAACATTCGAGCCGAACGTACCGGTATTTTTGACCGGTGATTTCAACGCACCCGTAGGCAGCGCGCCGTACAAATACTTCACGGTGAACGGGAAAATGAAAGATGCCGTCCTGGAAGCAAGCGAGCGGGTGAATCATGCGACAGGCACGTTCCACAATTACAAAGGCGGCGGCACGGATACGATCGACTGGATTTTGTATCGCGGCGACGTATCGGTCAAACGCAGCGAGAAGGTTACCTTTCAACTGAACGGAGAATATCCGAGCGACCATTATCCGGTTATGACCGATATCGTGCTGAATAAAACGGCTGTGAATGTGAAATAATTGGATCAACATCGCCTGCCAGGGCAAGGTCGAGGGATGGTTACATAAGCGGAATTGAATAATAGTGACACCCCATGGTGAGGATGCGACATAGTGCGTCCGATTCGTGGGGTGTTCTCGTTCGGGCCGCAACCTTACGACCGATCCGTGCGTCTTACTTTTTATAAAAATGCTCTGTCTCGGGGAGGCGCTCCATCCGAATGAAAAAGCTGGCGTTTACCACCGCGGCCCTAATGGCCGTTATATCCGTTTCCTCCGTTGTCCCGGCAAACGCTGCGGCGAAAGAAGTGACGGTGCGTCTGCCCGCACCGCCGATCGTGTATAAAGACATCGTCTACGTGCCGATGACATGGAATAACGGGGTTCGTTTGAACCTCAGCGTTGAATGGAACGAAGAAGAAGGTCTCTCCATTTCGCGCGGACTAAAAGGAGCTTACGTTCCGACCTACGAACCGCCTGCTCCCGAATCGAATGACATGAACCGCAATTACAAGGCGACCGTCGCTGATTATCCGATTATGGTCAACGGACATACCATCGTTAATGCGAACGAACCGTATCCGATATTATCGTTTCGCGATATTACGTATTTTCCGCTGACATGGCGGTTTGCCCATGATGAATTCGATTGGACGACGGACTGGAATCCTGAAGACGGGTTCGGCTTAATCGCAGGTGGCCACGGCAACCTCATGAGCCGCATTTCGTTGGACGACGATAATGCTCTGTACATTGGCACCAACATTTACGGAACGCTGCGGATCAATAAATCGCTGCAGGGACGTTGGAATCGTTCAAGGGAAATAATGAAGCGATGGAGGATGCAGTAAAAAACAACAAAATGATGCAGGATATTCGATTCACGCCTGACATCGGCGTCCAGTCGAATCAGACCCGGCTCGACGGAAACCGCGTCATGCTGGATCAATTGGAATTGCTGTCCGTACAGCCCGCCTTGGATCGGTTGAATCAGGAAGGTTATAACTTGACGATCAAAAACGTATTTCTTGAAGATACGGTCCTTCCCCTTGGCACTGACGACTCCATGCGGCTCGTCAGCGTGTCCGCCGGTTTGCCGAACAGTACCGCTCTGTATCTTGTGAAGGGCACGCAAGCGACAAAGCGGGATGATTATGAGATGTACCGGAAAAAGGATAACCCTGACGGGTCGTATTGGGTGACGAGCGCACAAAAGTACAGCGAAGCGCATCACTATCATTGGACCGAAAAGCATCTTCTTCACATCAATAAGGACGGCAACACTCAGCTGATGAATGAACGACTAGGCGCGAAAGCGCTGCAAGTGTTATCCACACCTGACGACGGTTCGGTGATCGTGCTCGCTTCGCAGGAAGATTCTGCCGCAGACGATATCGCCCGCGATATATACCGGATCGGGCCGGACGGGACGGTTACAAAGCAGTACGGCTCCGTAAAGGGCAACGTGTATGCGGACGGCACTGGCGAAGTGTACATGCTTAACACGGCGGATAACCGGATTACGAAGCTTGGCAGCGGCGAAAGCGTCCGGCTTACCGAGAAAATGATCTTTCTCGCATCAAGAGGCAAGCCGCAGCAGTTGGAAGCAAGCCATGACCATGAGAGCCCTGAATAGGGGCTCTCATTGCTTTTGCGCAGCGTTCGTGCCATAATAGCTTTTGTTTCGTTGTTTCGGATGATCGAATAGATAACCATTATTGGGGGCCGTGTAACCTGTGGAACGATATCCTTTTGCCTTTGATCATTCTTATCCTTATGTACGTCAAGCGGGTGAGTGGATAGCGGATCAACTGTACGACGTATTGCCGGAACACGGCTTTGAGGTTCGCGACGAACAAATATATATGGCATTTCAATTGGAACGGGCGTTTGCGGACAAGCAGACGATTTTCGCCGAAGCGGGGGTCGGGACGGGCAAGACGCTCGTTTATTTGCTGTATGCGATTTGCTACGCCCGTTACCATCGCAAACCTGTCATTATCGCCTGTGCGGACGAATCTTTGATCGAGCAGCTCGTCAAGCCGGAGGGGGATATCGCCAAGCTGCAGCGCCATTTGGGATTGTCCGTCGATGCGAGGCTGGCCAAATCCCCGGATCAATACGTATGCCTCAATAAGCTGGACGAAGCAAGACTCGGGCACGAAGAAGCGGAGCTGTACAAACAAGTGCATATTGAGCTGCCCGAGTTCGTTCATGCCCGCGACGGATTGCAGTCGTTTTACGCGTACGGCGATCGGAAGCAGTATCCGCACATGAACGATACGCAGTGGAGTCGAATGAGCTGGGACGTCTTCCAGGATTGCTTCGCATGCGACAAGCGGCATCGATGCGGTCAGACGCTATCCCGGGACGACTATCGTAAAGCGGCCGATCTTATCATTTGCTCCCATGATTTCTACATGGAGCATGTATGGACATATGAAAGCCGCAAGCGGAAAGGGCAGCTGCCGATGCTGCCGGACCACTGCGCCGTCGTGTTCGATGAAGGACATTTGCTGGAATCCGCTGCCCAGAAGGCGCTCACCTATAAACTGAAGCATGTCGTGTTCGAGGAATTGATTACCCGGCTGCTAAAAGGAGAAATACGCGAATCGCTAGCGTATCTGATCGAGGATGCGATCGCGCAAAGCGAAACGTTGTTCGATTTGCTGGAAAGCCGGAGCGAGGCGATTCCCGGCTCAGACCGGAAGCGGATTGTATTGGAGGAAGAGCTACTCGAGGAGATCCGCAAGTTCAGGGACGTGCTTACGGTGATCGAAGACGAGCTTGTATTTGAGAGTGAACTGTTCACCATCAACGAGTACCAGCTGCGCATCGTCGAGGAGCATCTTGAGATGATGCAGAAGGCGCTGAAATTGTTCGATCAGCCCGAGAAGCTGATCTGTTGGGCGTCGGAGAGCGTGAACGGCTTGTCGCTGGTCATTATGCCGCGAACGGTGCAGGAAGTGATGCGGGAGCGGGTGTTATCCTCGGCGATGCCGATTATTTTCTCGTCCGCGACGCTTTCCGTAAACGGATCGTTCGACTATGTTGCCGACAGCCTCGGCATTTCCGATTATTTGTCGTTCAGTGTGGATTCCCCGTATGAATACGAGCGCCAAATGAAGGTCGTCGCCCCCAAATGGACATATAGGGCTACCTTCTCCGAGAAGATGAAAACGGCAGCCTGCTTGCTGCAGCGTTCGGAAGGAAGAGCGCTGATCCTGTTCCCGAGCAAGGAAGAACTGCTTGGATTCAAACGGGAAATTGCCTATTACTCCGAATGCGCGGTGATGCGCTTTTTGTTCGAGGGCGATAAGGAAATCAGTCATTTGATCGCTTCGTTCCAGCACGACGAGCCAAGTATCTTATGTGCGGTTACGTTGTGGGAAGGGCTGGACGTACCGGGCCCGTCGCTGTCGAACGTCATCATCTGGTCCTTGCCGTTTCCGCCTCGGCAGGACCCCGTCTTTATGGTGAAGCGGCAGTCGTCGGCCTCGCCGTACGAAGAAGTGGATTTGCCATATATGCTGCTGCGGCTCAGACAAGGGTTAGGACGATTGATCCGTTCCCGCAACGACTGGGGGACGGCTGCGATTTTGAGCGAGGATCTTCACGAGCAGCCGCAGCTGCGCGAGCATATTGAGAACCTGCTGCCGGAAGGCGTCGCGCTTTTGGAGCAGTGAGGGATAAAGCATAGCCGAACATCGAGGATGACGGCTGTGCTTTTTTTTATTTACAACATTTTCATATGCCGCAAAAAGGAAAAATCGCCGGAGGAATGGAATCATTTTTTAAGATCTCATCAGCATAGCTACCCGAATGAACTTAGCCGTTTTTGAGAATAAAATGGACGCTGCATAGACGATACAAAATAGCATTGTTGCTACAATCGTATTGAACAGGATAGGCGATCGCGGAACATCTGCAAGTCGAATACCGCGTCGGAAGAGAGAAACAATGGCGGGGAAACCGAACGATAGGCAGCCGTTAACGAAAATAGGGCGGTGTGATGCTGTGCAGCCCGTTTTCCGATAAATTCCATATGAGGGGGAAGAACTATGGCACGTCGAATGCTGAAATGTATCGCTTCTCTATCTTGTATTCTCTCCATGACCGCAGCTTGCAGCGGACAAACCGCTCCGAATCCGGGAGCGGACCCGAAGTCGCCGAATCCGCCGGGGGCAACCAAGGAACCGGTAGAACTTACCTTTTACTACATGTATGCGGATTCGAACGAAGAGCAGTTTATGAAAGAACATGGCAGTCTTATTCAGAAGAAATACCCCAACTTCTCCTTCAAGTTTCTCCAGAACACGAAAGGCAACTCCTTGCAAGACATCATCGCCTCGAAGACAAACATCGACGTATTTATAACCATTAATCCCAGCATGATGTCCATTAAAGACGTAGAGCTCGACGGAGACATATCCGATCTTGTCAAGAAATACGCGTTCGATCTGGGCCGATTTGACCCTGCGATTATCGAAGGATTAAGGAAGGTCGGCGAAGGGAAGCTGCCGGGGCTGCCGTTTAAGGTCAATACGCTCGGGCTGTTTTACAACAAGGACATCTTCGATAAATTCGGCGTTCCCTACCCGAAAGACGGGATGACATGGGACGAAGTGAACGAAACGGCGAAGAAATTGACCAGGGTCGACGGCGGCGTCAATTACCGCGGGTTCGGTATTCGGACGTGGGGGCAGCTGCTGCAGCTGAACCAAATGTCGCTCAAGCTGGTGGACGCGGGAACGAAGAAATCAACGGTCAACAACGAGATGTGGAAGCAGTACTTGGCGAAATTTACGCCGTTGTTCCAGATGTCCGGCTACGAGCCTACCTCGGCATTGCTGCAGGATGCAAAGCAAAACGATTTGTTCTTTAAAGAAAAAAGCTTGGCGATGCTTGTGCAAATGAATTCGGATTACCCGAAGGCATACCAGAAGCTCGATATCAATTGGGACGTCACGACATTCCCTACATTCAAAGAAAAACCGGGCGTCGGACCACAGCCGGATGTCGTCTATTATGCGCTGTCGGCGAATAGCAAGCACCGGGACGAGGCGTTTCTCGCGATGGCGGAGATGACGACCGATGCCGTTCAACTGGAAAGAAGCCGGCTCGGCAACCCATCCGTGCTGAAAAGCCCGGCGATCCGCGATGCGTTCGGAGCGGACGCACCCGACTTGAACGGTAAAAACAAGAAAGCGCTCGTACCGGAAAAATACGCCGAACCAACCCAGTACACGAAATATAATTCGAAGGTGGTCGCGCCGCTTGCTGGCGGGTTCCGAAATATCATATTGGGTACGAAGGATGCCAATACGGCTTTGCGGGAAACGGAAGAGAAAGCGAACAAAGACATCGAGACGATGGACGGCCCGCAGCCTGCGAAGTAACAAGCGAATGTAACAGTTGAACGACAGCATGCAGAAAGCGCAGGTGTCATATCCAGATGAAGATCAACTTTACGATCGACAAACAATCGTCCCTTCGAATCATCTTATACACGCCGGAAGTTTATGTAGAACCGACGCACTGGCATGATTGCATAGAAATCGGGTATTGCCTTTCGGGAAAGGGACGGTTTTATTTTGGCGATAAAACGTACGCGGTTCAACCGGGCGACGTGTATGTCGTCAATCATTTGGAGCGGCATATTGCCGTGTCCGAGCCGGAAGATCCGAGCACGTTTCTGTTCCTGCTGTTCGAAATGGTGACGCTGGAACAGATTGACCCCGACCTCACGATGCCGTTCATTTACAAACCGGAGGAGTTCGACAACCGGATTGACGCCGAGCATCCGATCGCCCAGGAAATCGGGGTATTGATGAAGCGAATTTGGCGCGAAAACCAGCAGAAGCAAACCGCTTATCCCAAAATTATGAGAAGCGTCCTGCTGCTCATCTGCTCGCTGCTCGACCGCTATTCCAGGGAAACCCGGATTCTGTCGCAAACAAGCCGCGTACTCTCGAAATACAACGCGATCCAGCCGGCATTGACGTATATACGGAAAAATTATCACGAGGAGCTGAGCCTGGAAGATGTGGCCGCCCAGCTCTCCTTAAGTCCGTCGAGAACGCGCCATCTGTTCTATGAGACGATCGGGGAAGGCTTCAAGACGTATTTGCTCCACACGAGAGTCAACGAGGCGAAGCGGCTGCTCCTTCAGACGGACAGGTCGATCACGGACATTTACTTGCAGTGCGGCTTTCAAAGCACCGCATCGTTCTATCGCGCGTTCAAAAAAAATGCCGGCATGTCCCCCGTCGAATATCGGGAACGGTCGTTAACGCGAGCCTTGACTCACGATTATGAGAAAATGGAAGTTTTGCTGCAGTAACGCGACAAAACCAGATCGGCATAAGCACAGGAGATGAACGTATGAACAATAAATTCGTCACCACGATGGAAAATGGGGCAAACGCTGTTGCGCTTCGCATCGATCGGGCATGCGACTGGCTGGCGATCCGGTTTGAATACGACCGGGAACGATCCTGGATCTGTATGCAGCTGTGGGACCCTGCCGGCAGGCTGCGCTATACGCATCTTGATTTTTATCAGGATCGTCATGCGGTCATTCATTGCGATCCGGGCCGCACGGATTTGATGGGGGTACCCGGACCTGTGGACGCCGGGGAATGGAAGCTGACTTTCGCCTTCAAAGCGCCGAAGACGTTCACCCTCGAGTGGGAAGCGGGGGACGGCATGCCGCCTGCGGAACTAACGGTTCCACCCCAACGGCTGCGCCGCTGGTGCGATGCGGGCGGGGAGACCGGCGGAGGTTATGCACTGAATCGGTACGATTGGAATGAAAGCGTAGAAACCGGCAGCCGCTGGTACAAGGGGGATTTTCACACGCATTCGCGGTTATCCGACGGGAAAATGTCACCGGAACAGCAGATGCGGCAAGCGCATGTGAGAGGTCTCGATTTCTTCGCAGTTACCGATCATAATCTTCTTCCGGCTTCATGGCCGGAAGGCGGCGTGTTGGTCATTCCCGGAATCGAATTCACATCGCTGAAGAAAGGCCACTGGAACGCGCTCGGATTAAACCGGTGGCTTGATTGGACGGAAGGACTGACGGAAGACGGTGTGTTCACACAGGAATTGCAAAACCGTTTAATGGAACAAGCGGGACGGCTTGGAGCGATCCGGTCGATCAACCATCCGATGATGGCGCATTTTTCGTGGCTTTATACGGAAACGCCGCTTGCTTACATCGATACATTGGAGATTATGAACAGCCCGAACTGCTCGGGCGGTCCCGGCTTCACCGAGCGAGCGCTTGCTTTATGGGGGACGTTATGGAATGAAGGATACTGCGTCCCGGGCATCGGGGGCTCCGATACGCATATGCTGCCGAGCGAGCTGTATAAGGAAACGGGGCTGCCTTCTTTCATCGGCGATCCGGCGAATTACGTCTATGCGGATGGTCTATCCGCCGCCTCGATTCTGCAAGCCGCCCGCAGCGGGCGCGTATACGTGTCGCGGGGGCCTGAGCTGGATATCGGCATATCCGTGGGGAACCAGCCGTATATGCTGGGTGACGATCTGACGAATGCCCTCCGTGCTTCGACGGACGGATTGGTGCGTTACCGACTAACCGTACGGGGTGCGGCGGAGTGTGAACTGCATTTGGTCGAAAACGGCACCATAACGGCCAAGTATCCTCTTAGGACGAACGAGGAAACGTTGGAATTTCCATTGGATTGGGGACACGAGCCATATGTTTGGGGAAGAGTGGACATCCGCTCGGCGGAAGGGAGACTTGTTGCTTTCACAAATCCGGTATATAGCGGCGCCAGGAAACCGGATATCAAGACATGGGGGGAGCTGCTCACGATAGCGCAGTCGTTATCAGCCAGTGAGTAAGCGCGTGAAGATGAGAGGACCGGCATGGTTGGGGCTTGCTCTTGTTTCCGTCGTTATTGCGCTCGGGGTGTGGTATCTCACCGTGTCATCCGGTTCGTGGATAGTCGATTCTTCGCTTCCTTCGGACGTTCGGTCTGGACGGCAGACGGCGGCATCACCCGTGAATACGGATGATGTGTTCGACGTGAAGAAATACAAGGATCAGCTAACGATTCGTTATTTGTATATGGACGGCAAGGTGCATTCCGGCGATGCCATTGTCATCCAAACGCCTGACGGAAAGACGATGATGATTGACGCCGGTTTACCGGAAGCCGGGGGGCAGGTCGTTCAGCATTTGAACCGGCTCGGCATCGGGAAAATCGATGTCGCGGTCAACACGCATCCGCACATTGACCACATCGGCGGCTTTGAGTCGGTCATTTCGTCCAAGCAAGTAGCGCAATTTTATATGCTCAACACAAAGAACAGCCTATGGGGAGCGTATTACCAAAACGTACTCAAAGAGATGAATCAAAAAAACGTACCGTTGTCCTTTCTGGAGGAAGGCGCGTTGTTTGCGCTCGGCAGCGATGTGATGGTGGAGATCCTTAGTCCGGAAAAAGGCGTGCTGCCTGCGGCAATCACAGGCCGCGATCTTCAAGTCCCCGTCAATATGAACTCGATGGTTTTAAAAGTGACCTATAAAGCGCAGAGCTTTCTGTTCACCGGCGACATTTATAAGGACCGGGAAGTCGAACTGATTGCCAAGTACGGAAGCAAGCTGCACGCGGACTTGCTCCACGCGCCGCATCACGGGATGACGACATCGAATACGCCACAGCTCTTTCGTACAGTCGCACCGAAAGTGGTGATCATGAGCTCGAATTTGTTCTCGAACATCCGGCTAGCCAACGATTTGAAGCAGCAGGGCATGCAGGTGTATTCCACGGCTGAGAACGGAACGATTCTCATCACGTCGAACGGCAAAGACATGCAGGTGATTCCAGAGAAAAGCGGACGTTCCGCACAGACGGCGAGCGCGAGCGGTACGGGAAATCAGAGCGATCCGAAGGTGAATCTCACTTTTTATTATGCGTATTCCGGGTCGAGCTTCGAGATTTTCATGGAAAGCTACGGGAAGTTCATCCAGAAGAAATATCCGAACTTCAGTTTTACTTTCATACAAAACGAAAAAGGGTCTACGTTGGATGATCTGGTGAAAACGGGAACCGGCGTTGACGTTTTTATCACAAGCCATCCGGCGATGATGCAGATCAAGGAACGGCAATTGGCCGGCGATATTTCGGGGATGGTCAGCTCTCATCCGTTTGACTTGGAACGGTTTGAGCCGGTAGCCATCAATGCGGTAAAACAGATGGGCGAGGGCGGTAAACTGCCCGGACTTCCATTTCGTCTCAATGCTTTGACGATATTCTACAATAAAGATTTATTCGATAAATTCGGCGTTCCTTATCCGAAAGAAGGCTGGGTATGGGAAGAAGCGTATGACACAGCCAGACGGCTAACGAAGGAAGACAATGGCATCCAATATCGGGGACTAGGCGGACGAACGACCGGGAATTTGATGCAGTTGAACCCCTATTCGTATCCTCTCGTCGATACCGCAACGCATAAGGCTGTCATTGCCGATGTCAACTGGAAGCGATACTTGGATACGATCATCCCGTTCTACCGAATGCCAGGCTACGATCCGACAGCCGACTTGCTCGAAAGCGCAGCGCAAACGGGGCTGTTTCAAAAGCAAAAAACGCTCGCGATGCTGATCGCCATGAATTCCGACTACCCGAGAGCCGCGAATGTACCAGGCTTGCAGTGGGATGCGGCGCAGCTGCCGGAATTTCCGGATCGGAAAGGCATCGGCTCCCAGCCGGATGTCGTCTACTTCGTTTTATCGGCAACAAGCAAGCATAAGGAAGAAGCATTTCTAGCCATGGCGCAGATGACTACGGATGAAGTGCAGACGCAGCTTGCAAGAAACGGCATTGCGCCTGTGCTTAAAGGCGCGGCGATCCGTGACGTGTTCGGCCAAGACAATGCGGACTTGAAGGGCAAAGATGCGAAAGCGATGCTTCCGGTCCGCTATGCCGAACCCGCGCCGTATACGCCTTATAACCCGAAGGCGGTTTCAGCGATTTCAAGCGCGTTTAACAGCATCGTGCTGCAGCAGAAAGATACGGAGACGGCACTCAAGGACGCGGAGGCCAAGGCGAACCGGGATATCGCTGCCCAGCTCCCGGCACAAACGAAACCGTAGCGTGTTTGCCTTGAGAGAGGCACGCTTGCGAATTGTGACCGGCGTCGGCCGGCATTCGCGATGAAGCGGGTACAGCCGCTTCCGCTCCGTTTCGTGAACGAGCGGGGCGGAGGCCGCGCTTCTACTTGCGGTCGCATACTCGGAATAAACATTGGAGGTTCATCGAAATGGCACATATGACGATTCGCGCAGATAGGATCATCGGTACGTTTAAGCCGCTTCACGGCGTCAACAACGGTCCCGTATGCTACGGCTCCCTGATCGATGTTTCGCATTATTATGCAAAAACGGAAATTCCGCTCGTCCGGCTGCACGATCCGAACTGGCCGCATGCGTGGGAGGTGGACATTCATACGATATTTCCCGATTTCTCGAAAGACCCGGCCGATCCGGCGAGCTACGATTTCTCGAGAACGGACGAATATATCCGTACGATCGTCGCGACCGGCGCGGACATCGTCTACCGACTCGGGGAAAGCATCGAGCATACGGCAACCAAATACTACATTCATCCTCCGGAAGATTACGGCAAATGGGCGCAAATCTGCATCGGCATCATCCGCCATTACAATCAAGGCTGGGCGGGCGGATTTCATTACGGGATCAAGTATTGGGAGATATGGAACGAACCGGATAAAGTCGTCGGTCCAAAGCACAAGATGTGGTCGGGCACCTGGGAACAGTTTTATGAACTGTATGCTGCGGCGTCGACCGCCATTAAGCGGTTTGACCCGCAGCTCAAGGTCGGCGGATATGCCGCTACTTCCGTGAATCGCGACGATTTTTTGAACGAGTTTTTGACCGTTTGCCGTGATCGCCGGCTGCCGCTGGATTTCTTCTCTTGGCATGTGTACTCCGCCGACCCGCAGCAAATTGTGAAGGATGCCCGCTTTGCCCGCGAGAAGCTGGATGCGTACGGGTATCCGCAGGCGGAAAGTCACTTGAACGAATGGAACTATTTCGAAGGAGACTTCCGCACGATATGGCAGCCCGGCAACGAGCATATCCGCAGACTCGTGTTCGAACGGGCCAAAGGAAGCGTCGGCGCCTCGTTCGTTGCAACGGTGCTGATGCTGATGCAGGATTTGCCCGTCGATGCCGCCAACTACTACGACGGCCAGCCTACGGCGTTGTTCTGCGGGTTATTCGACTACTATGGCGTGCCGCAGAAAGCTTACTATGCTTTCGAAGCGTTCCACGAGCTGCTGCAGCATCCGCAGCGCGTGCACGCAGCCGTAAGCGAAACTGCTCCCGGCATCACGTGCTGCTGCGGAGCGGATGCGTCGGGCCATATCGCGCTGTTGATCAGCAATTATAACGGGAAGAGCGGCACGTATCATATCGAGGTTCAAGGCATTGCGAGCGGAAGCGAATTCCTCCTGCAAACGTATGTGTTGAACGACAAACAGGAGCTTGATTTGCAGGAGGAGAGCACCCGGAACATTGCAAGTCTGGAGCTGTTCATCCCTCAGCATACCGTCCTGCTGTTGAAAGCTGCGCCGGTATGAGCGCCACTTCATCAGCGGATATGTTTCGAGGAAGGGAGCGGGGGTATGAAAGTACTGGTCGGCGGCATTATTCAGGAGAGCAACACGTTCAGTCCGATGAGAAGCACGATGGAAAATTTCCGGCGGCATCACTTGGTTATGGGCGATGACATGCTGGCGATGCGCACGGAGAATGAAATCAAAGGCTTTTTGCAAGCGGCATCGGAGCAAGGCGTCGGCGTCATCCCGACCTTCTCGGCTAACGCCGTATCTTCCGGAGTATTTAAGGATACGGCATTAAGCGAATTGCTGGGTATGGTGGAGGCTCATCTTCAATCCGCGAGCCGCTATGACGGCGTCTACTTCGCACTGCATGGCGCCATGGCGGCGGAGGGCTGCGACGACGTGGAAGGCGAGTTGATCGAGCGGATTCGCAGCCATATTGGGAAAGCGATTCCGCTGGTCGTATCGCTCGATCTTCACGCCAATGTAACACGGCGTATGGTGAATGGCGTGGACGGTCTCGTAGGCTTTCGCACGTATCCGCATACGGATTTTGTCGAAACCGGCTACCGTTCGGCACAGCTGCTGTTCTCGATCATGCGCAAGGAGCTCCGGCCTTGTAGCGCCTTCCGCAAGCTGCCGATGATCGTACCTGCGGAAAACAGCCAAACGTCAAGCGGACCATTTGCCGATTTGTGGAAGGAAGCGGAAAACGGAGAAGCCGAGGGGCATTCGGTCGTTACTTCGCTTTTCCCGGTGCAGCCGTGGCTCGACGTGGAAGAAATGGGTATATCGGTAGTCGTTGTAGGGAAGGAGCCGGAGCATGCCGAGCGGGAGGCTGACCGGATGGCCGAACTGTTTTGGCAAAAACGCCGGGAGTTTGAGATCGAACTGTTCCAGGTGAAGGAGATCGCGGAGCGGGCGCTTCAGTCACGAGAGGAAGATGGCTTGAACCGATACCCTTATATCATATCGGATTCGTCGGATAGTCCTGGGGCAGGAGCGACAGGAGACAGCAATTTTGTACTTCGTGAGCTTCTGGAGCTGGGCGTTCACAACCGGCTTGCGTGCTTGTTGACGATGGTCGATGCGCCGGCCGTCGCAAAGGCGATTGAAGCCGGTGTCGGGTGCAGCGTGACCATGGAGGTAGGGTACACGCTCAATCCGAACCGTGCTCACGGCAAGCCGGTGCAACTTACCGGCACCGTGCGCAAAATCGGCGACGGACGATTTCAGCTGCAAGGCGGATACGCCAAACATACGACGGCGCACATGGGGCGGTGCGTTGTGCTTGACATTGGAAACGTGTCCTTGCTCATCACCGAGAAGCCGACCTTTACCGGCGATCCGGCGATGTACCGCAGCATGGGGCTTGAGCCGTCGAAAGCGGACATCGTCCTCGTCAAATCGGCCAATCAATTCCGCGCCGATTACGAGCGGTTATCAGACCGGATCTTCATCCTCGACACCCCGGGCTGCAGTCCGGCCAATGTGCGGCGTTTGCCATATAGCAAGCTGCCTCGCCCGTTTTATCCGTTCGACGACGATTTCATATGGAGTGGAGGAAGCGTACGATGAGACTCGAAGGTAAGGTTGCTGTCGTTACCGGGTCGTCCCGTTCCATCGGTGCCGCCGTGGCGAAACGGTATGCAAGAGAGGGCGCCAAGGTCGTGATCAATTACCGTTCGCATCCCGAGCTGGCCGATCAGGTTGTTGCGGACATTAAAGCCCAAGGCGGCGAAGCATTCGCGTACTGCGCGGATGTTTCGAAGGAAGCGGAAGTCATCCGTATGGTTGATGAAACCGTAAGGCAGTATGGCGGCATTCACATCCTGGTCAATAACGCGGCGATGGACCCAAGGAGAACATGGAATGAAATTACGGTCGAAGAGTGGGATCACGTGATGGGAGTTAACGTGCGATCCCAATTTTTGTGCGCAAAAGCCGTATTTCCGTATATGCAGGAGCAAGGATACGGGAAAATCATCAACGTGTCCTCGGTCACGTTTTTTACGGGGCAGAAGCAATTTTTGCATTACGTGACTTCCAAAGGCGCCATCATCGGCTTTACCCGTGCGTTGGCGCGTGAGGTGGGCGAGCATGGCATTACGGTGAACTGCATTACGCCGGGAGCGGTTCTAACGGAGACGGAATACGAGAAGGTCAGCGCGGAGACGATCGAGGAAAGCGCGCGGTTTCTTGCCAAAGCGCAATGCTTCTCCCGCCGTGAAATCGCCGCCGATGTGGAAGGCGCGTTCGTGTTTCTCGCCTCGCCGGACAGCGATTTTATCAGCGGGCAGACGCTCAATGTCGACGGCGGCTGGATGATGCATTGACGAGTTTATGATGATGTCGGAAAAGGGGGGACCGGTCGTGAATAAGAGGAACGAGACGATGGCGAGTCAGAAAGTTCGGCAAATAAGCTTCGAGGGCGACGCGCTGCGGATGTCAATGGACTGGACCGTGGACGATCTCGACAAAGTTCAGGTGCTCGTGGAAAGCACGGAAGGCTCCAGCCACCCGAGCTCATATCATCTGGGGGAATTAGCGGCGGAAGCGGAGAAGGGCGTTTTGCAAATGGGGGGCAAGCCGGCGCGCTATACAACAACCGATATTTGCGACGGAATTGCGCAAGCGCATGCGGGGATGCATTATTCCTTGGCATCGCGCGATTTTATCGCGTCCATGGTTGAAATTCATGCGCTTGCGACGCCGTTCGATGCGATGGTGCTCAGTTCGGCCGGCGATAAAGCGGTTCCGGCACATTTGATGGCGATCGCACGGCTCGACATTCCGGCCGTTCACGTTCCGGGAGGCGCGATGGGAGCCGGCCCATGCTTGAAATCGAATGAAGAATTATGGCACATGAGCGTCGAAGTGAAGGAACAGAAAATGTCGAAGGACGAATTTTTGGCGTTCCAGCGGACGTGCTGCCCTACTTGCGGCGCGTGCCAATATATGGGGACCGCTGCGACCATGCAGGTGATGGCGGAAGCCCTTGGCCTGGCGCTTCCATGGTCTGCGCTTATTCCGGCGACCAACGCGGAGATTCGCCGCATGGCGAGGGCCGCGGGTCATCATGTAATGAAGCTGCAGCTGGAAGGCATTACGCCGTCTCGCATTTTGACGAAGGAAGCGTTCGAGAATGCGATTATGGTTCATTCCGCCATCGGCGGCTCTCTCAATGCCGTGATGCACCTGATCGCCATCGCCGGGGAAGTCGGGATTGCACTCGATGCGGAGCTGTTCGATCGAATCCACCGCGACGTTCCGGTGCTGGTCGATACGAAGACGGCCGGGAAATATCCGACGGAGCTGTTCTGGTATGCAGGCGGAGTCCCGATGGTCATGAAGGAGCTGAAACAAAGCCTGCATCTCGACTGCTTGACCGTGACGGGACGAACCGTCGGCGACAACCTGGACCAATTCGAACGGAGCGAGATGCCGAACTTTGCCGAGATGTTTCTGGCGAACTACAAGCTGAACAAGCGCGATGTCATCTATCCGTTAGCGAAGCCGTTGAAAGCGGAAGGATCGATGGCGCTGCTGCGAGGCAACCTGGCACCGCGCGGAGCGACGATCAAAAAATCGGCCGTCGTCGAAGACATGATGGTGCATCAAGGGCCGGCCCGGGTGTTCGACGACGAAACATCGGCTGTGGATGCTTATTTGAGCAAGGCGATCCTGCCCGGCGACGTCATCGTCATTCGTTATCAGGGACCGAGAGCGGTCGGCATGCCGGAAATGTTTTACATGTCGGAACTGATCGCTTCCGACCCGGTTCTTTCCAAGACGACGGCGCTCGTCACGGACGGCCGGTTTTCCGGCGCTACGCGCGGGCCCTGCATCGGTTACATCTGTCCGGAGGCGGCGGACGGCGGAGCGATTGCGCTGCTCGAGAACGGCGATATCGTGCGGATCGACATTCCTGCACGCAAGCTGGACGTCGTCGGGACGGAAGGGGCGCTGCGGGAAGATGAAGAGATGGGGCGAATTATGGCCGATCGGAGAGCGCGCTGGGAGCGCCCGGTCTTTCGCCATTCGGGCGCGCTTGGGCAGTATACCCGTTTGGCGAAGCCGGCGCTGGAAGGCGGTTCCATCCAGCTGTAACGAACGGATGCTGGAGGAAGGCGTGCTGCTTCGCCCGAACGGACTGTGGTATATTTCCGCCGTTCACGGCGAGTGCGAAGTGGAACAAACGTTGCGTGCCGTAGACCGGGCGCTTGCGAAGCTGTAACCATAGTACGTTCCAATGTTCTAGTCCTAGTTGGCCCCACACTGCTTTCTGTATGCTTCCAATTGCTTGAGAAATAGCAGGATTCTCCGCTCATCCTGGAGTGCCCGGAGAAATCCGCGCTCGGCTGCCGATTTATCTCTCACACTCTTATGGTTGAATGTGCGGAGTAGGAGGTATACGGTCTGAGGAAATCGCAGCCAGACTTTAAGAAAAGAAAAGTCCTTTCGCGTGAGCTTGCTAACGGATTGATATCCGTCAAGGAACGAGCGGGCAATGGTAAAATTCCATTTATGGTCCTTGCAGGAATTATAGATGACTCTATACAAGTCGTATGCACGCAAATCGAGTCGGAGGGTTTCGAAGTCAATGAGATGTACGCCTTTCGCATTGATGAGAAAGTTTGTCGGGCCCCCATCCCCGTGACATAATTGCGCTTTACTTCGATGGGCCTGGCAGACGGCTTTATAATTGGATTGTTGTAAGAGACGGCGCGCCTCCTCGGAATAGCCTAGAATCTCGCTGCCATGCTGCTGCAGATAACGATCCATGGCCCGATGATATCCATTTCGTCGGGCAGTGAATACGAGCTTCTTTAGAAGAGCATGCTGACTTGCGAGAACGCCAGGCCATTTTCCGATCATGTTGAAAGCTCCCGCTTTGTAAGGGCCCATATGACACGCTCGGTGAAATTGTGCGAGGGCTGCCCCGCAGGCCTGCATATCTTTACGCGAATGAACAGCTGGCCATCTCCCTTGAAGCCATGGTGAGAGGATAAAGCAGCTACGGCTATTCGTCTTGACGAATAGCCGTTTCCCTTGCCTTTTGAGCGGGTCTCGCCAAGCGACTTTGGTGAACCCGTTTTTTTTTACGGCAAGGAGTGTCTTGTCGATCCAACGCAAACGGGATTCGGAGCAAGGCATCCGCTTCAAGCAATAGGATTCGCGGTTAGGCAGGACGATGCGATAAACCCCTCGTTGCACGAAGGCTGTGCGTGCGGCTCTTACCCCGAATCGGGCAACAAGCCCAGCTGCCGCAGAAACAGATTTCATAACTGTTCACTTCCTTCTGTTCGATGTCGAGGCTTGAAGGTTCTTGAAAAGTTTGATATACCGTTTTGCTGCATCCGGCCACCTATTGCGGTTAGCTACGATACGGGCCATCCGGATCCTCTTGTTTGTTCTTTCTGGGTTAGCCAATACTTTTTTAATCGCTTTTGCGATAGACTTTCCTGTCACACTGGGAATGATCTCCGCATTGCGATGATTGACAAAATCTCTTAGCCCGCCGGCAAGCGTGGAAACGAGCGGGTTCCCGTTCGCCATCGCTTCAAGTGCGACAAGGCAAAACGATTCTCCTTGCTTGCTTGGGACGACGACGATTCCCATGGAAGCATAGATTCGTTTCATGTTATGTGGCGGAAGAAACCCGAGAAAACGGATTTTCGAAGCAAAGCCTTTACGGTGTGCGATGGAAAAAAGCTTTCTGCGATATTTTTGAGAGCCTTTTCCAACAATGGTAAGCCGAAGCTTTTTATGGTTACGGGACAGCTTGCCGGCCGCCTCGACCAGAGGATCGACGCCTTTGGAGGAGATCAGCCTTCCGACATACAGGAGCTCATGCCGTGGAGCTTTTGTGATTCGAGAGGGTATCTCAACTCCGTGAGGGATGACAATCGTTTTGGTTGAAGCCGTAGGAAACCGCTGTACGATCTGGTTTCGCAGCCACCCGCTGGGAACGACGATTCGGTCGGAGCCGAGTATCAGCGCTCTCTGGATGTTTTTTCTGCGTACGGCGGAAAGGGTATTCGTTTTTTCTGAAAGGATGAGTGAATGGCACGTATACAAGATAGGAGTTCGATGTTTTTTCTTGTACGATAGCGCCTCATTCGCATACTCCAGACTATGCACATGAATGATATCAGGTTTTCGCGAAGCAAGTGTAGAAGCAGCGCTTACCAGTGAACCCGTTTTGTAGGAACCATACTCGTAATAGCGTTTGGTCTGCGGAATCCGAATGATTACCATACGAGGGAGTCCCGCAAACGCGACTTGCTTTGAAGCGCTTTTGCTCCATACGATAACCTTCACGTTTTCCTTGCTTATCGCCTTCGAAAGCTCAGTCGCTACTGTTCCAAGGCCTCCAACGATGTAAGGACTAAACTCCGTGGTCAAGACCCAAACGCAAGTAGAACGGCTTTCTCCCATATCCGTAACCTCCCTTTCGGAATAATTTGATCCGACTTATCTAGCCTGACCCCCAAGCTGCTCGGTTTGGTGATACAAAGGCCTGACGGGAATCTCGAAGAATAAAGCAAATATATCCTTATTGGGATATGCGGCTGTTACGGTTATGGTATGGGTGGATATAAGCGCCTGTGGAAAAAAGGTTTTTTCTGTGTAACCGACTAAAGCGCTATTCAATCTTTAATGACAACCCCCGATTCGTCTCCCTCTTCGTCCACGCGATGAAGTCTAAACGTGTCGCAAAAATCATCATTGCAGCCGTAAAATACAAAAAGACAGCAAGTCGTCGCTGTCTTTTTTCTGCCTTATCGCTTGTCAACTCAATTCATTAGGCGGTTACGCCTTCTCGTTGTTCTCCTGATACTCATCCTGGTCGCTGCCATAAATAAAATCGACGCCCGGCTCAATGCCGGGATGGTAATTCGGGTATTCGACCTGCTGCTGTATGTCCGTGCTTATTTCTTTACCTTGCTCCTGTTGCTGCTCCGCCATGTGCTGAACCTCCTTCATTTATCATTGCGTTAGCTTTCGCCGATCAGAGGAAAAATATGCATATCGTACAGGTTTCCATTATAGCTGTAACTGGCTTTCACGTTTATGGGGGTTGTACGCTCGGATTGGGGATCGGCTGTCATGGCATACGAAGGAACCATATTTTTTATGAGTTCGGGCCATAGCCTAGCCCGGAAGGCTGCCGAAATCATACATTAGTGTAGTTGACTGAAATAAGTATCTCATGTCCACGATAAAGGAGCAGGAGTATGTCGAAGTTAAGCTGGTCGAAATGGACCAAATATCAATTGCTCGGAAAACATCGGAAGCTGGCCAAGTATTTGCCGGAAACGCGCCGACTCGATTCAAAGAATTTAAGCCGAATGTTGAACAAATATGGCGATGTGATCATTAAGCCTTCGGCAAGCTTCGGGGGGAAGGGCGTGATGCAAGTATCTGCGGAAAGAGAAGGACGATACTCGCTTCATTCCGACAAGAAAGTCAAAGTTTTCGGCAGCCTCAAAGAGCTGAGTGCCTACTTGAAACGCAAACATCTTCACAGTTATATCGTGCAGCGGCGCATCTCGCTGGCTAAAGCGAACGGCCGTCCGTTCGATTTGAGAGTCATGGTGCAGCGCCGTAAAAAATCGGATTGGACGGTAACCGGAAAACTTGCTAAAATTGCAGGAAAAGGGTATATCGTTACCAACATCGAGCGCAGTAAAGGAAAAGTCGTTTCGGTAAAAAAAGCGATACAGAGCTCGAAAATCAGCGGCAAATACAGCAAAGCTTTGATGTCAAAAATCGACAAAGTGGCTCTGCGGACTGCGAAGCATTTGCACAAATATTACAAGTGGATTCACATGACCGGAGTGGACATGGGATTGGATCATAAAGGGAGAATATGGATTATCGAGGCGAATTTCGATCCAGCGACTTCTTTGTTCCTCAAATTGAAAGACAAATCGATGTACCGCAAAATCATATCGTACAAAAAAAAGTGAGCCAGATGTTAAAATAAAATAAAATTTATGCTGTCGATAATCGGACAACGCTTGAAATGGAATGAGGCCGCATATGCTTTAGCGGTCTTTTTATTATGCGACCTGCCGGCGATTAGCGTACATTCGCTGTTGTTACGGGAGCCTGTTTCACTTACTATTGCGCTCCCGAACCCCCTCATCATCAGGACACAACTTTGAGATCGAAAGGACAGAGTACGCATGAGCCGAGTCATAACGGAGTCCGAACATTCCGGACCGTCAGCACAGCGGGAGCGCTCAACCGGGCAAGAGCGGAGTGCCGATTCCTTATCCCCGGGCGAAAAAGGGATGCGCCGCTACATGCCGGGGCTTGACGGCCTCCGAACGCTAGCGGTGTTCGCCGTCATTGTTTATCACTTGAACCCGGCATGGGCTCCCGGCGGTTTGCTTGGTGTCGGCGTGTTTTTTGTGCTGTCAGGCTACCTCATAACGGATATTTTGATTGCACAGTGGAAGAAAAAAGGGAAGATTGATCTGAAGGACTTTTGGCTCCGTCGTATGAGAAGATTGCTTCCATTGTTCCTGGTCATGCTTGTAGCGGTCGGAGGATGGCTTGTATTCACCAATCCGTCGAGATTGCCCATGCTTCAAGGGGATATTATTACATCGCTTCTGTACGTCAACAACTGGTGGCTAATTTTCCACAAAGTATCGTATTTCGAAAGCTTCGGCCCGTTATCTCCGTTCGGCCACCTTTGGTCGCTTGCGGTAGAGGAACAGTTCTACATTGTATGGCCCTTCCTGCTTTGGCTAGGGCTTCGTTTCGCACCGCGCAGGGGACGGCTTGCGGCAATCATAACGGTCGGAGCTGCGGCCTCGGCGATCGCCATGGCGCTGCTGTATGTGCAGGGAACCGATCCGAGCCGGGTGTATTACGGCACGGATACGAGAGCTTTCGCTTTGCTGATCGGCGCTGCGCTTGCCGTGCTTTGGCCGAGCTGGAAGCTTGCTGCCCCCACATCGACGCAAATGCGCAACGTGATCGATTCGGTCGGCAGCGCGGGATTGATTGTCATTATTTTCATGATTTGGGCAACGAGTCAATACGACGATTTTTTGTATCGCGGAGGCATGGTCGTGTTATCTTTGGCGGCTGCAGCCACGATCGCCGCACTCGTACATCCGGCCAGCCGGCTGGGTGCCATCCTTGGCTGCAAACCGCTGCGATGGCTCGGAGTCCGTTCCTACGGAATATACATATGGCATTATCCGATTATCGTACTGACCGATAATGCGGCTCCGGAAACCTTTGGGATCAGCGGCATGACGCAAGCGGCATGGCAAGTTGCGGCGGCCGTCGGGCTTGCAGCCTTATCGTGGCGTTTTGTCGAAGAGCCTATACGAAGAAGGGCATGGGTTCGGAAACCGTCGCGAAGAAGGGTACGGACCGGGAAGAGCGGGCTGATGTCCTATTCCATGGTATATTTATCGCTCGTCTTGATCATCGGCGTCATCAGCAAGCTCGAACCGCCCCACGGGACGACGGTCGTCAGCTCCGCGCCGCAAACGGTAATTTCCGATCATCCCGCGGGTCCGGAATGGATTTCACCGGATCGGCAGGCGCCCGGACCATCACAGGCAAGTACGGACTTTGAGGCGGTGCTGCCTGTCCAAGCGCAGCCGGAGCCTCCGGATGATACCGCCGCAGCAGGTCCGGTTCAGGCCGACATCGGGACCGATACCGCTTCGCCCGAGCAGCCTCCGGTTTCCGCGGTGCGCCCGCCGGAAGCCGAATTAAGCGTAACGGCGATCGGCGACTCCGTAATCCTGGATGCGGCTCCGTTCCTAAAACAGCAGGTGCCGGATATCATCATTGACGGAAAGGTCGGTCGACAATTTTCAGAAGCCAAAGAATTAACAATCCAATTGCAGAAAGATAAAAAGCTGGGCACTGTCGTTGTCGTGGAATTGGGTACGAACGGGACGTTTTCCAAGGAGCAGCTGAAGACGCTGTTGGAAACGATCGGGAGCGAGCGGAAGGTAGTGCTTGTAAATACCCGTGTACCTAGACCGTGGGAAGGGAACGTTAACGAGAATTTGAAGGAGGCTGCCGACACGGCCTCCAACGTTACGCTGGTGGACTGGTACTCGGCGAGCGCGGGCAAAAACGATTACTTTGCCGCGGACGGCGTTCATTTGAAGGAAGAGGGGGCCCGTTTGTACGCCTCTTTAGTCATAAAGGCGATCGGGATTCCCGCACGTGCGGAAGCGGCGGCTGCAAAGAGCGGGACCGATACAAATATCGCAAGCTGAGCGGTTCGCAGGACAATTGTTTTAACATGCAAGCGCAAATGGTAATATTACTTTAGGAAATTCAACACCGAAGGGGATTCGCCGCGTTGGAAGGCAAATGTGTAACCTATGAAAAATTCGGAAGTCCTGAACAAGTATTGCGTATCGAACATAAAAGCATCCGTCGTCCGGGAATAGGCGAGCTGCTGGTGCGCATGACGTCCCGGCCAATAAATCCGTCGGACCTCATTCCTGTAGGCGGAGCGTATGCGCATCGCATTGGTTTACCGGCCATCCCCGGTTACGAAGGCGTCGGGATCGTCGAAGAAACCGGGCCTACTGTTTCCCGGAATTGGCTCGGCAAGCGAGTGCTTCCACTGCGGGGGGAAGGCACATGGCAGCAGTTTGTAAACGCGCCCGCGGAGCTTGCCGTACTGCTGCCGGATACGCTGGACGACGACACGGCGTCTCAGTTATATATTAACCCGGTGACGGCGTGGGTTACATGTACGGAAGTGCTGCAATTAAAGCCGGACGATGTAGTGGTTGTGAACGCTTGCGGTTCATCCATCGGTCGTATTTATACGCAGTTGTCCCGCATTCTCGGCTTTCGGCTCGTTGCGGTCACGAGAAGTCGTTCCCACACGGCCGAACTGCTGGAGCACGGCGCCGTCGCCGTTATCCAAACGGACGACCCGTTAAATCCACTGCTCCATTCTACCGTAATGCAGCTGACGAACGGAGTGGGAGCAAACGCTGCCATCGATTCCGTCGGCGGCGCTTCCGGTATGGCATTGGCGTATAGCGCCCGGCCGGGCGGCAAGCTGCTCAGCATCGGTCTTCTGTCGGGAAAACCGCTGCAGGCCGCAGAAATCGCTCAAAAGACAGGGGCGAAACTGATGTTGTTTCACCTGCGTCATTGGAACAAGCAGGTATCCGCCGAGACGTGGCAGCGAACGTTTCGGCAGCTTATGTCATTCATCGGCAGCGGGCAATTGCGGCTCTGTGCGCCAAGCGCCCGTTTCGATTTATCGGATGTGAAGGAAGCCGTTCGCGCCGCTCAATCGACGGAGAAGGGCAACGGGAAAATTTTTTTGACCGGTTGAACGGAGCAATGCAGAGCGGAGAGGAGCGGATCGGAATGATTGCGCCAAAGGAAAAAGGCATTATATTCGACATGGACAATACGATACTCCGTTCGAATATCGATTTCAAACGCATGAAGCTTCAAGTGCATGCATATTTGGTCGGCCATCATATCGTGAGCGAATCTATCGCTTTGGACGAGTTTACTTCATCCACTTTAATCGAGCTTGCCCGCTCCTCACCGCGATTCACCGCACAAGCGGAACAAGCGGTCTGGGACATCGTCACGGAGCTGGAGCGGGAAGGGATGAACGATGCGGGACTTGAGCCGGGAGTTGAAGAGGTTCTGGAGCAGCTGCGGCCCGCTTGTCATTTAACGATATTGACGAACAACGCGAAGGATGCGGCGGTAAGAGCGCTGCGTACGACAGGGATTGAACATTATTTCGAACATATTGTCGGCAGAGAGCAGGCCGGCTTAAAGCCTTCTCCGGCCGGGGTGCAATGGATCGTCAATTCATATCCGCATGTGTCGAAGCAGCATTGGCTGGCCATAGGAGACGCGTGGATCGACGGGAAATCGGCGATCGATGCCGGTGTACGCTTCATAGCCTATCAAGCCAACCGTTCCGAGCTGGAGCGCAGAGGCGTCGTTCCTACCGCTTACATCGAATCGATGGCAGACGTTATCCAATACATTTGAATCGGGAGGATCATCATTATGCCTCAATTAACGGCAAGAGGAATCAGCGTTGAAATTTTGGCATCCATCAGCAAGCCGCTCGTGGAAGAGCTGGCCGATATTTGCAAATGCGGAACGGATAACTTTACGGTGGATTGTTTGAATGTCGTTTCCGTGTTTGACGGACAAGTGTGCGAAACGTTTCCGTTTATCGAAGTGGCCTGGTTTGAGCGGGGCAGTGAAGCGAGGGATCGCATAGCGGAAGCGATTACGAGATACGTCCGCTCGGTTGGTATTCTGGAGCTGGAGATTGCGTTTAAGGTGTACCGGGAAGACGGGTATTATGTGGGCGGCGTGCCGTGCGGATAAGACGGATATACATATGGCACTATATCGCGCGTCACCGATATTTTTGGACCAATACCAGCGGGGGGATCTTATATGGGTTATGTAGAAGATATTAGAGCGCTCGTCGGCCATCGTCCGCTTATATTGGTCGGGGCGGTCGTCATCGCTGTCGATTGCGATGGACGGCTGCTGCTGCAGCAGCGGAAGCATCCGTACGGATCATGGGGAATTCCTGGCGGGCTCATGGAATTGGGAGAATCGGTGGAAGACACGGCAAGAAGAGAACTGCTTGAAGAAACGAATTTGAAGGCCGGTGAGCTAAAATTAATTAACGTGTATTCCGGCCAAGGTCAATTCATCCGAGCGGCTAACGGTGATGAATTTTATGCCGTTACAACTGCCTTTTATACGAAAGAAATTACCGGGGAGCTCGTGGTGGACAAGTCGGAAGCGCTCGATTTCGTTTATTATAAGCCGGATGAACTCCCGCAGCAGATCGTCAAGAGCCACAAAAAAATAATAGATGAATTTATGTCGCGTCATTATCGCAATCTTTGATTTCGCTCCGCAGCATATGCTGCCCACGAGCGTTAATGGATGAACAACGTGCATAAGTTGATTTGAAGCAGCCCGGGCTACACCCGCACAAAGACCGCCGATGGCGGTCTTTGCATTTTCAGGACGACATCATATAAGCGGCGAGCCGAGCCGAATCTATCCGGTCGTTCACGAAAATGTAAGAGCAGGATGAATCTTCGTAGTAAGTTTCCAAGCTCTCTAATTCCTAGTGTTATTCAACAATAAAAACGGCTCTCAATTCGATTCTTGATATAAGCTCTCTCTATGGAGTCGATCGAAATAAACGATTTCATAAATAGCTTTCGAAATTTTATAATGAAATAAAGGTACCATTGAACACAACGGGACAAGACAGAAGGAGTGAGCTCAGATGGCTGGAAACAGTTTCGGAGAGTCGTTTAAAATTACAACGTTTGGCGAATCGCATGGGGCCGCGGTCGGCGTCATCGTCGATGGCGTTACACCGGGTGTGGACATTGACGAACAATATATTCAGATTCAAATGGATCGCAGAAAACCCGGTCAATCGACCGTTACTTCGCCGCGCAAAGAATATGACATCGTGAACATATTGTCGGGTACCTTCGAAGGCAAGACGACGGGAACGCCCTTGTTCATCATATTGTATAACAAGGATATGAGGCCTGAGGCTTACGACGATATTAAGCACAGCTTTCGTCCGGGGCATGCCGATTTCACTTATTTGGAGAAATACGGCATTCGGGATCACCGGGGAAGCGGTCGGGCTTCCGGCAGGGAAACGGCGGGAAGGGTGGCGGCAGGCGCCGTAGCGCGCAAAATGCTGGAGCGCAGAGGCGTGTCGATTCTCGCTTACACGAAGGAGATCGGCGGTATCGAATGCCGCGACTACGTCGAACAAGCAATTGAAACGAATCCCGTAAGAGCCTGCGATCCTGAAGCGGCCTTGAAAATGGTGGAGAAGATCGAAGCGCTTGCCGCGATTGGCGATAGCTGCGGCGGTATCGTGGAATGCCGGATCCGAGGCGTCAAGTCCGGCCTCGGCGAACCCGTGTTCGATAAAATGGATGCCGATTTGGCTAAAGCGATGCTGTCCATCGGCGCCGTCAAAGGGATTGAATTCGGAGCCGGATTCGCCGCGTCGAAAATGCTCGGCAGCGAGCATAACGATCAAATGAAGGCCGGCCATTTTATAACGAATCATTCCGGGGGGATGATCGGCGGAATCAGCACGGGCGAAGAAATTGTATTTCGGGTGGCCATCAAACCGACGTCTTCCATCTCCGTTCCGCAACAGACCGTCAATCAAAACGGGGAAGACCATATCATCGTTACGAAAGGCAGACATGATCCCTGCATTTGCCCTAGAATCGTGCCAGTGGTCGAGGCGATGGCTTGTCTGGTCATAGAGGATCACTACAAGCGCCAAGCCGCCACTCATTATTAATCTTCCTAAAACGTGGTGTATCCCGAAAGCGGGCTGCTCTTAACAAGCGGCTCGCTTTTTTTAAATTACCGTTCACTCGCTTGTTTATTGTGCGTCGGCATCCATCTGGAGATAGCAACCGGCTAGCCGCGTTCTGGATTATTTTGCATAAATCCGCAAACGGGAAAAGGAAAATGTCGATTTCCGACGAAATCACATAGAAGCGTTTTTCGTTCGCCACGAACAGTTACAGACATATGGCGCCAATTCGGAGGGAGCAAGATGAAGCAGATTGGCAGGGGCCGGACAGCGGACATTTTTGAGTACGGCGAAAATAAAATTTTGAAGCTTTACAGGAAAGGCTTTCCCGAAGATTTCATTCAACGGGAGTTTGATGCCAGTCAATTCGTTTGTTCATTGGGCATTCCTTCGCCGCATGCATACGAACTGGCGCGCAAAGAAGGCAGGCTGGGCATCGTTTTTGACCGCGTAAACGGCGTCTCCATGCTGAGCGCGATGTCTAAAAATGTTTGGTTGTTGGGCAAACACTCCACAACATTAGCCGCGCTGCATTATGATTTGCATACGCAAAGCGCGCCCGGACGCCTTAGGAAACAAAAAGCCGTTTTAAGCGAACATATCCAAGCGGCCCAGTTGCTAACCGAAGAAGAAAAAGGCCGCATTTTGCGTTACTTGAAGGCGCTGCCTGATGATGACAAGCTGTGTCATGGCGATTTTCATCCGGACAACGTGCTGGTTGGAGACGGGATCCGGATTATCGACTGGATGACCGGCATGTCGGGCAATCCGGCCGGCGATGCCGCCCGATCGATTCTGCTGTTAAGTTATGGAACGATGCCGGACGGAACGCCCAACATTGTTAAAGCGATCGTTCAATTCATGAGAAACAAAATAAGGAAAGGATACACCAAACATTATTTGGAGCTCTCGGGACAACCGTATTCGAATATCGACAGCTGGATGCTGCCGGTAGCTGCCGCCAGATTGGTAGAGTGGATACCGCCGGCGGAAAAAAACAGCTTGCTTGAGCTCATCCGGGAGCGGCTTGGATCGATTCCGATGTAAACCATCAAGCAATTGCTTGTAGAAAGGGCGTCAGTCATGATAAAAGCCATCCTCTTTGACTGCTACGGCACGCTGGTTGATACGGGCAGCGGTTCCATTAAGGCAGTCCGGCAAATATTAGCAAAGAATAAAAGCACGGTGAATGCCGAGCAGTTTTAAACCGAATGCTACGTTTTTCGAACGGTTGTTAAGCAAATTGAAGCTGGGGCCGCACGAAGTCGTTTATGTCGGAGACTCGCCGGTTGACGATATCGAAGGTTCCGCTCAAGCGGGGATACGCAATATTTGGGTCAATCGAAAACGAGATACGTTTACCGGGGCTATCGTGCCGACGTACGAATGCGCGGATTTGCACAGCATTTTGGAGTGGATATACTCCGACCCAACGCATTGACGAGAATCAACAGCCGAAATACCGCTGTTGTTTACAAAGCGTTAAGTTCAAGAATATACTGTAACTAATATGTGTGCAATATGTACAAGCATTGATCAGGGCGGGCATTGTTGTGCGCCTGCTTCGCATCAGTGTAATTTTTGTGTTTTGAAGGAGGCCATTTTATGAAGCTTCGCTGTGCGATTTTGGACGACTATCAACAAGTGGCGTTAACAGCTGCGGATTGGTCGCGGATTTCGGACAAAGTCGAGGTCAGAAGCATCCATCGGCATATTGATAATCCGGATGAGCTGGTCGGTCAGATCGCCGATTGCGAGATTGTCGTGATTATGCGTGAACGGACTCCTTTTCGCGCGCCTCTTCTTGCCCGGCTTCCCCGTCTGAAGCTGCTCATTACGACAGGCATGCGCAATGCGTCGATTGATTTGGCTGCAGTCGCTTCGCAGGGAATCACCGTTTGCGGCACGGGAGGTGCCGGCAACGCAACCGCCGAGCTCACGTGGGCGTTGATTTTGGGGCTCGCCCGCAACATCGTGCCGGAGCACAACGCAATTCGGAGCGGTCAGTGGCAGAGTACGATCGGTGCGGATCTATACGGTAAGACGCTTGGGGTGCTTGGGCTCGGAAAGCTGGGCAGCAAGATCGCCAAGTTCGGCCACGCGTTCGGCATGGATGTCACGGCGTGGAGCCAAAATTTGACGAAAGAGCGGGCCGACGAGGTTGGCGTGAGATTAGCCGCCTCCAAGGAGGAGCTGCTGGAGAGCAGCGACTTCGTGTCTATACATCTTGTATTAAGCGACCGGACAAGAGGCTTGATCCGTGCCGCGGATCTCAAGTGTATGCGTCCTTCGGCATATCTGATCAATACGTCTCGCGCACCGATCGTGGATCAAGCCGCTCTGGCCGAGGCTTTGCAGAACGGCTGGATCGCCGGGGCTGCAGTAGATGTGTTCGAGGTGGAACCGCTACCGAAGGATCACATCTTCCGGTCGCTTCCGAATCTGTTAACTACGCCGCATATCGGCTATGTATCGAAAGCGAATTATGAGGCTTTTTATAAAGACGCAGTGGAAGATATCAAAGCCTATTTATCCGGAGCTCCGGTTCGCACGCTTTCTTGATCGCATTGAACAAATTTTATACTGCGCGCCGTTTTTTAAAAAAGTCTCCGTCATCGACCGACGGGGACTTTTTTATCTTACGAACGCTGATTGAACAGCCGTGAAGTTAACGTTTTGGCATATTCGGACGGCGTCATGCCTGTCGTCTTCTTGAATTGGCGCGAAAAATAATGAAGGCTGTTGTAGCCGAGCAGCTCGGAGATTTCCGTTAAATTGTAGTTGTTTTCGCGGATGTACCTTTTGGCCGTTTCGATCTTCAGATGGTTCCAGTATTCCATCACGCCGCGCTCCTGCCTGTTTTTGAAAATAATGCTCAGATTGGATTTGCCGACGCAAAAATGGCTGCACAACTGGTCGAGCGACAGCGTCCCGTGCAAGTTCTGCTTCATGTATTCGATGACGTTGTCGAACAGATCGGCCTCCCGCTTTTCTTTGACCGCGGTAGGTGCCTTCCGCCACTCTTGCTGCACCGCATGGTTGCGGATGAGAGAAACGAGCAATATTTCCAAGTACGAAACAAACAGCTGCTCGCTCGCGAACGGCCGGTCGTTCGGATTCGCTATCAGCCGGACGGTGCCGTGGGTCGGATTCGGACCGAAGGCATGGAAGCTTTCTTTGAGCAGCAGCGCCATGATCGACCGTTCTTCGCTGCCCAGGTGAAACCATTTGTTTTGTTTGAAAAAAGCAAGCGAGGGCGCATCGCATTCGAAAGTGACGAGGAAGACGTTCGGCGCGATTTTCCCGTTGGTGCGTGTGCTGTGAAACTCGTTCGGCTCGTGAACGAGCATATCGCCCTGCTTGAGCAAATACATGCCGCTGTCTGTAGTCACCTCGATTTCGCCTTTATCGACGTAATACACTTCCCAGAAATCATGCCGCTCGCCATTAAAATAATAATTTTTGGCAAACTCAAAATAATGGCACGATATCAGCTTTTCAATAAAGATTTCCCGGCTAACGTTGTACCGCTCAAAGAACATGCGAAGCAGCTCCTTTCTGCGCCTTCGTGTGTAGTTCTATCCTATTTTCTATGCGTGAAGAACAATTCCTTCCGAGTGCAAAATGTATGGAACATTGTATAACTTTCAGTGAAAAAAGAAAGTCGAATCGGATAAATCTTATATTCCGTTTTCTTATTATAATAGCGGTAACCTTCAATTAAGGAGATGGAGTCATTGTTAAAAATCGGATTAATCGGGCTCGGGTACATGGGCCGGATGCATTTCAGCTGCTACAAGAAATTGGAGGAAGCCAGCGCGGACGCTCGATTGACGGCGATATGCGACGGCGATGCATTAAAGTTCCAAGGCATATTCGCAGGCGGCAACATTCAGGTGCCAAGCGGCCAATTCGACTTTAGCCCGTATCGTCAGTACACCGATATTGACCGGATGCTTGAAGAGGAGGAGCTCGACATGGTCGATATCGCGCTGCCGACCTATTTGCATGCGGAAGTGGCGGTCAAAGCATTGAACAAAGGAATTCACGTGCTGTGCGAGAAACCGATGGCGTTGACGTCGGCACAAGGGGAGGCGATGATCCGGGCGGCGGAGCAGTCCGGGAAAAAGCTGATGATCGCGCAGTGCCTGCGTTTTTGGCCGGAGTACGAATATTTGAAAGAAACGGTGGAAAGCGGCCGTTACGGTAAAGTACTCGGGGCGTATTTCTTCCGCGGCGGGCATCCGCCAAAGTGGACGTTCAACGACTGGATGATTAAGGAGAGTACAAGCGGCGGAGGCTTGCTTGATTTGCATATTCACGATGTCGATCTTGTCCATTGGCTGTTTGGCAAGCCGCAATCGGTCTCGACCATAGCCCGGAGCGTGCTGCCGGAGAGCGCCTACGACATTTTGTCCACGAATTACTTGTTTGACGACAATAAAGTCGTAAATACGCAGATCGACCGGTCGCTCGGAGGCGAGTTCGGCTTCGAGATGGCTTACCGCGTCAACTTCGAGGGGGGCAATCTGTTGTTCGAGAACCGGGTGCTCAAAGACAATCCAAACGATGGGAAAGGCTTTGTGCCGCAGCTGCCGGCAGAGAACGGCTATTACCGCGAAATTCGCTACTTTATCGATGCGGTTCAGCACGATAAGCCCATTGAAAGATCAGCCCCGCATGATTCGTTAATGACGTTGAAAATTGTCGAAGCGGAGAAGCGCTCGGCCGACAGCGGAGGCATCAGAGTTACGGTTGCCTGATACGTCGGCGCCGTCGATGGAGCGATTCAATAGATCTCGTCCAGCATACGGTCGGCGAACACAACGATTTGCTTTTGCGAGGAAGATACAGACTGCTAACTTAAAAGGAGGAGACCGATGGAAATCGGAGTTATTAACATACTGAAAAATAACGGAAATTGCTTTGAACATGTCAGTCAATTCGGCCTTAACGTCTGCCAGTTGATGTGCTGGAATCCGGAGATGGCAACCAAGGAAGTGTTCGATAACGTCATTCGCGAGTCGAATCGGCATGGCGTGCGCATTTGTGCCCTCTGGGGCTGGGTGCCGGGTCCGGGCAAATGGAACTTTACAGAAGGACCGGTTACGCTTGGCCTCGTTCCGTCACAATACCGCGAGGAGCGGGTGAACATTTTGAAAACATGGGCGGATTACGCAGCCTACATCGGGGCCCCGGCGCTCATAACGCATTGCGGCTTTATTCCGGAAAATATGACCGATCCGGAATACCCTGGCGTCGTCGAAGCCATCCGTGAAGTGGCGCAGCATTGCGAGAAACTAGGGATCGGCTTCTGGTTCGAGACCGGGCAGGAAACGCCGGTCGTGCTGCTACGCACCATCGAGCGGGTAGGCACGTCCAATCTTGGGATCAACCTCGACCCGGCTAACCTGATTTTATACGGCAAAGGCAATCCGATCGACGCCCTCGACGTCATTGGCAGTTATGTCCGCAACATTCATGTGAAGGACGGTTTGTACCCGGAAGGCGGCAATGCACTCGGCAAAGAAGTTCCCGCGGGACAAGGGAAAGTGCGGTTCCCGGAATTTATCGCCAAGCTGCAGCAAATCGGGTATACCGGTGAGCTGATTATCGAGCGGGAAATATCCGGCGATGAGCAAATTCGCGATATTCGGGCGACAATAACCAATTTGAAACGATGGATGGGTGAGGAGGAGCTTCAATGAATTTGTTAACGACGTTAAAGGGTTCGCTCATGGAAGGGTATTTTCCGCAGGGCTGGGATTTGGAAAAAATCGACCGCTGCGCCAGCCATGGGCCGGCGGACGTGTTCGTGCGGGAGCCGCATTGGCATGAACGCTTCCAGCCGGTATCTTGCGGGTCGGTGCATGATTTTGAAGTGTATATGGGCCACGAGATCGCGCTGCAAATTAAGGCGGCCCGCGAGAACAGCCAGAAGCTGGCCATCATCTTCCCCGTCGGTCCGATGGGGATGTACCGATGGACCGTCTTTTTCTTGAAAAGCTGGAACGTCAGCGCGTCCCACGTACACGGCTTCAACATGGACGAGTGGAGCGATGCCGACGGCTTAACGCTGCCTCCATCGAATCCGGGCGCGTTCCAGTATGCAATGGAACATTCGTTTTACAATGTGCTGGGGGAGCTGACCGTTCCCGAGAACCAGCGCCATTTTGCGACCCGTGACACATTGCCTACTTATGCGGAACAGATCGCAAAGTTGAAGAACGAAGGCGCGAAGCTGGTCGTCGTCTACGGGATCGGCCGCGTGTTTCATATCGCGTTCTGGGAGCCTCACTTTGCAGGAGAATATGAGAGCGAAGCGGCTTGGCGCGCGCAGACCCATCGCGTCGGGGCGAGGCTTCATCCGCTGACGATCGAGCAAAACGCGATCACCAGTTTCAAAAGCCGGACGACGCTTGTACCGTGCTATGCGAATACGATCGGCCCGGGACTGTTTCTTGAGGCGGACTACGCGATCGGCGGCGCGGACGGCGCCTTGGGGCGGGGCATGATGTGGCAGGGGATGTCGCTGTGGACGACATTGAAATACGGTCCGAATCCGTGGATCCCGTCATCCTACATGCCGACCATGGCAGGGAAACTGTTCTTCCTGGAGGAGCTGGCCGGTCCGCTCGAGCCGGAATTGAACTGAGCTTCCATTAACTCGAAAAGGAGTTCTCCCAATGAACATTTTAGCAGTAGGCGCGCATCCGGACGATATCGAAATTTCTTGCGCCGGAACGTTGGCCAAACTGAAGCAGGCGGGTCATCACATCGTATTGTGCCACGCTTGTAAAGGGGATAAAGGCCATTACCATATTCCGGCCGACGAGCTGACCGAAATTCGCCGCCAGGAGGCAAGGGAAGCGGGCGCGCTCATCGGAAGCGAGGTGCTTTCGCTCGAATTCGGCGACGGTGAAATCATCGCGGACAATCAAGAGAACCGGATGATGTTCGTCGATATGGTTCGCTATGCGAAACCGGATATCGTCATTACGCACGCGCCGAACGATTATATGCCGGATCATATCGCCGTCAGCCAGCTCGTCTTTTACGCGACATTCTTCGCGACGCTTCCGAACATGAAGACAAGCAGCGAGGCGGCGCAAAACGTGTCGGCGCTCTATTATATGGATAATTTGTCGGGGCTCGGCTTCGAGCCGACTTTCTACGTCGACGTTACCGATCATTTCGCGACGAAGATCGAGATGCTGTCGAAGCACCAAAGCCAGCTCGTTTGGCTGAAGGAGCACGACAACGTGGACATCGTCGATTTCGTCACTACTTTCGGCAAAACGAGAGGCATTCAAGCGGGCTGCACGTATGCCGAAGCGTTCGTGCAGCATCTGGTCTGGACCCGGCCGAACGCCGTTCGGTTTCCGGTATGACCAATACAATCTATGAGAAAAACGGTTCCGGGTCGTTCGCGCCCTCGAGCCGTTTTTCAATTTCAATCGGCAACCTATCATGAAAGGAACGGGAGGGGAGGATGGCGGCAAAATTAATCGGTAATCAGAGCGCCAAGCTTCTTGCCCCGTCCCGAGTACTTGCTTAAGTGTGCGTCAAGCTCCATTTTCATAGGGCCGGCAGAATCGGTTTGGTTCAAAATTCGGCGAGTTTTCTCTACGAATCCCCAGTTCAAGCAGCCGGTTAACCATAGGAGAGAAGGCAGCCTTTCCCAGTCCTCCGGATACATGAAATCGGCAGCCCCATAGCCCTCGAGCAGGCTATGAGCAAGGGCAGGGGAAAACTCGTGCGAGGACAAACCTTCGGCGCGCGAATACCATTTGACCAGCCACGCCAGCGCTTCGACCCGCTCCGTGTACCCGATGTGTTCAAAATCGATGATGCCGATCAACTGTTCCTTGTCATCCCATAAAATATTTAATGGATTCAGATCCGATTGCATCAAAAATTCACGGGTCGACTTATAGGCGTGCTCGATATGCTTTTTTGCATCGGCTATGTAAGGCAAGAGCAGCTCCCGGCATTCGGGCGGTGCGGCGCAGGCGGCTTCTTCCAGCAGGCCCAGAAAAGTGCGGCTTCCTTCGCGATGCGATATTTTGGGCAGGGAACATTCGTAATCGGCGACAAGCGTGTGCAGCTGCCGGACCATGGCTCCCATCTTTGAAGCGACGCTTGGCGAACAGCGGGTAATATGCTGCCCTTCGATCCATTCGAACAGAAAAAAACGGTACTCCGCACCGTTCCAAATGAACTTGTGGTATGCATTCCCCGACAGTGCTGCGACCGGACGCATAAACGGGATGCCATTGTCGTTGAGAAAATAAATGAATTGCATTTGCTCGGCCAAAATCGTATCCGTTAGCGGCAAAAAGACATCGTGCTCATACCGTTTGCCGCTGATGAACCTTGCGGAGTAAGCCTTCTCTCCGATTCTGATTTTGAAATGATCGTCGCCGTGAAAATGTTTCTGCATGGTTGTCTCGATAACGAGGCAGTGAGGAATGAGATTATAAGCAGCCAGCGCTTGTTGAAGCATGTCCATTTGTTTATCCAAAGTCATCCTCCTTATGAGCGTCCGATCCGCTGTTTACAGGAGCGGGTTTGGTTCCGATGACGACTGTGGCGTCCATTTCATCGCACCTTGCGATCTGCGGAATCAATCCGCAACGAGCGAAGATTTGGGCGGACTGCGGCGCTTGACGCTCGCTTGCTTCGACCAACAGATGCCCGCCCGGCGCGAGCCAGCGGCTCGCTTCGACGGCGACTCTCCGCTGGATGTCAAGGCCGTCCGCGCCCCCGTCGAGCGCGACCCGTGCCTCATGGATGCGAGCTTCCGGGGGAAGAAGCTCGATCGCTTCGGTAGGCACGTAGGGGACGTTGGCGATCAGGACATCGACGCGTCCCCGCAGCGCTGCCGGCAGGGGTGCATACAGATCGCCTTCGTACACGCTTCCGCCGAAGGCAGCGACGTTGCGGCGAGCACATTGCACCGCAACAGGGTCGATGTCGGCGGCGTGCAATTCGAGCCGGTCGCAGACCGCGGCAAGCGCCGCACCAAGCGCTCCCGAGCCGCAGCATAAATCCACCGCGACCGCTCCCGGATGGGCGAGGGCGGCGGCTTGGCGTACGAGCAACGCGGTGCGTGGACGCGGGACGAACACGCCCGGGTCCACCGCGATCCGCAAACCGCAAAATTCCGCCCAGCCGACGATGTGCTCGAGCGGCAAGCCTGCGGCACGCCGGTTCACCATGGCGTCGAGATCGGCCGGTGTCCGTGCCGATTCAGCAAGCAGCCGAGCCTCTTCTTCGGCGAAAACGCAACCGGCGGCACGCAGTCTGGAGACGATGCTTGACATTTCATGTCGTATGTTCATTTATTCCTTTCCGACCGGGCCAATAATTGCAGAGAAGAAGTGAAGCCCGATTTGATCGATTTATGAAATGGTAGTCCTTTTATCTATGCAAACCCCGCGTAGACGACGAAGAGTCGCTACAAACTAATTTTATCGTTCTCGCAAGATGCTGCACAGGTAGAAAACGGTTATAACGAACCGCCCTCTTGCGCATTGGTTTTGGTTGCGAAAATGAACCTTCTTTTGGTGAACAAAAGCAGGGAAACCATGATCAAAAACAGGATCGCATTGCTGAGGCGAGAATACATTAATCTGTCCAGCGAATGGGTAAGCGTAGAGTCGATCATTTGAAACGTTCGTACGAATAACCATCCTTGATGGATGAAGCAAATCGTATATAACGTGATGGCGATTCTCCAGCCCCATTTTTTTTCGATTAATAGACCTACTCCTGCAAAGACCCATATTAACCCGCTTACTGTAAACGACTTAACAATCTCGGTTGCCCCTACGGATAAGTTAAACCCGCTGTTAGTAATTAATGTTATGTTTTGCAGCCAAAATAGCAGCCCAATGCCAATCTGAACGACGGAGAACACGTTGACGAAAGTGAGTCTATTGATTATTTTCTTTATTTCCCAACGTGAATCCGAGTTCGTCCAATACGTTCCGATGCCTGCCGTAGTACCGGTATTTCTTATCATATGCCGAGTCATTTATAAAATGGGTCAATGCATCCGCATCTTTCAACACTTCATCGTAATCGTCTTGTATAATATGTTTGTCATTATGACGAAATATCATCGTGCAGATCGTCTCGATCTCGCATTCGGTATAGGAACCAATGCTCTGAAGAATTTCTCTCGCTTCTATACTGCCGTATTCGCCGTGCTTTCGATGTTCGTCCACGCTCAGCGGAAGATGGCGGTACAGCCACAAATCATGCAATAATCCTGCGCTTTTGCAAATATCGGCGTCCAATCCGCGCTTTAATGCGATCAGCCCGCAAAATATCGATACGCCATACAAATGCTGGCTGGCAGGATGCTCCTGATCGTTAGTGAATGTTTGAAGTTTGCTTCTTACGGCGTGTCTCAGCAATTCGAATTTATCGGACAATTCTCAATCCAACTCCTTCCTAATTATTTATAGTGTATCGCATGCATGACCCTCAATATGTCCGCGTCGACTTGCCCTTCCATCACGGCCGCATCGATCAAAGAATGCATAGAACCGTCAAGGTACGGAAGCATGACGGCAAGTAGAGAGCCGCTCAGCTCGCCGTCTATGATTTTGGCGAATATCATGTTCACCGACTCCTTATCCAGAAACGGAATGAACCGTTCCAGCATCGTTTCGTCAAGTTGGTCATATGACGCTCGCTTCAGGAGATTGCTGAGTCCTGTCTCATTCATATAGGCGGCAAGTTCAACGACGTGCTTAATATCGATTCCGTGCTGTCCCAATCCTTCGGAGATTAACTCCAATGTGCTTGCTTTTAGCATAGGAGCAACATTCACAATGGAAACGACCGGCAGCTCGCCCACCTGCAGCATATCCGCGACCATATCCGGATTTCCTGAAGCTACATGGATCATGATTTCATTCTCCGCTTGCCCCGGCTCCCCATAGTGCAAAAGCCGGTCAACGGTGACGCCGAATACGGCGGACAAATGCGGCAGCAACGAGATGTCGGGGAACGAATCCCCCATCTCCCATTTGGATACGGCCTGCCTCGTTACATTCAACAGATCGGCAAGCTGTGATTGGGTTAAATCTTTGTGTTTGCGCAGCTTTGAAATGGCAGCGCCGAATTTTCGCATATCCATGCAATCTTCTCCCTGCAAATCAGTGGCATATGTATAATATTACCAATGAAGCGGGAGGAAGCAAAGCAAATAACGGTTGCGCATCAGGCAAATATCAGTGGAAATGCATGGAAAAAATGATGTGTTTTCACTATAATCGGATGAATGAGATTGATTGATGTACGGGGGGCGGGAAACGGATGATGAATTTCTCAAAGTTGAAGGATAAGTATAAAGCCGGAAAGATGAAAAAACGAATCAATTGGAACGGACCGCTGCCGGCGCACATCGCGATAATGATGGACGGCAACGGCAGATGGGCGACAAGACAAGGGCTGCCGCGGACCGCGGGACATTTGGCGGGCATGAATGCAATGCGGGAGACGATTCGCTTTTGCCATAAGACGCATATTCGTTATTTGACGCTCTACGCGTTTTCTACCGAGAATTGGAAACGGCCGAAGGAAGAAGTCGATTATATTATTCGTCTGGTGCATGCTTTTGTGACGGATCGCACGCTGAACGAATTGAACCGCAATAACATAAAAGTGAACTTTATCGGCGATATTTCCAGGTTCGATCTCGATACCCGGCAAATCATGCAGCATGCAGCGGATGTAACCCGGTTCAATACGGGAATGACGGTGAATTTTGCTGTAAATTACGGCGGCCGCAGCGAGATTGTCCAAGCCGTCAAATCGCTCGTCGCGGAAGGAAACAGCTCGTTTTCCATGGAAGAATTCGAGTCGCGATTGTATACCTCCGGCTGTCCGTCACCCGAGCTGATTATTCGAACGAGCGGTGAAAAGCGGTTGAGCGGATTTTTGTTATGGCAGTCGGCGCAAGCCGGGCCTTGGTATACCGACGAAATGTGGCCGAGCTTTAACGAGTATTTATATTATCAGGCTTTGCATGCGTATCAGTGCCGGAAAGTCAGGACGATCTCTTGAGAGAACTTTCCTTCAGTTCATCAGATTGTTGGTCTTACTTGTTCAAGTTAACTCATAGAGGGAACCTCACCAAACGAGGTTCCCTTTTGTATTCATCATTAACTTACACGCGGCTACTAATGCCGCTGCTGCCTGTACTGTGACGGCGAAACGCCCATCGTATTGCTGAACGCTTTGGAGAAATAGTGAATCGAGGAGAAATTGTACTTTTGCGCGATCTCGGTCACGGTCAAGTCGGTCTCGGTCAAATCGTCCGCCGCCTGGTGCAGCCTCCGCCGCTGGATATACTCATGCGGAGTCAGTCCGGTTTCCTGCTTGAAAATTTGATGAAACCGGCTTCGCCCCATTCCCAGTTCTTTGGCCCAGACGTACAATTCCGACTCCGACTGCTCCAAAGAGGCGTTGTCGATTTTTTCCAATAGCTGCGCAATCCGGGGATCGCACCAGGAGTCGTTTCTCACCGCGAGCGTCAAGTAATGATGAAGAAACGTTTGAAACGCGGCGTTATACTGCAGAGACTCGATCGGACTGCGCACGCCAAGGATCGAAGGGGGCTGCGTAAAGGCGTTGAAATAAGACAGCCACAAGGCGATGTTGTTCACTTTCATCACCTGATGCAGCTCAAGTCCGGACATGAAACTGGCTCTTTCCTCCAAAAACGGCCGATCCGCTCCTTTGAAATAATCCCGCTGATAATGAAATTCCGGCCGATGGACGTACCGCCAATCGAAGTAAGCGCACCGGTGCACCATCAACTGCTTCTCATCGGATATCCATTGATGGGGGAGTCCCGCCGCAATAAACACGAGCGATCCGGGCTGAAGCGAATGCTCTCTGCCGTCGAGCAGAAGCGTGCCGCGACCCTCCTCCACCAGGATGACCGCATTTGCGTAGCACACACGCAGCGGGCAATATTCCTTTGGCGTAAATTCATATTTTTGCGCAAATAAGAGCAGCGGATTGAAATCGGAATATCGGGTCAAGTAATCCACTTTTAAACGGTAAACCGGAATTTTCATCGTAGCACACGTCCTATGGCTTTGATCGTTCTTCTTATTATATTAATCCGATTATTCGCGGCATTCAACAATACAGCCCGATTTGTGCCATAAATCGAGGCATCGCATCGGAAAAAATGACAAAAAGTAAGCGTTTTCCGTAAAGACAACGTTTTTGGCGCCGAGTATCATAAAAGAAACCGCTATCATTTGTGTGCGTCGAAGCGGCTCTAAAGCAAAGGTTCAATCTACAGAAGTGGGGGGAATATGATATGGGCGCAACGATAAATAATAGAAGATCCGCTCTTATGGCACTTACGGGCATGGTATTATTGGCGGCCGTCACGGGCTGTTCCGGCGGGAGCGGGAATCCGGATAAAGCGGCGACTCCTGCCGGCGAGACCCCGAAAGCGGATCCGTTCGATACGAAGATGACAGCGAATTTATCCATGTATGTAGATATTAGCCTGCCGGACGAATGGTATAAAAAATTCATCATCGATCCGGTGACCCGCAAGTTTCCCAATGTAAAGCTTGAGCTTGTCCGCAAGGGCAAAGGAACGAATCCAAGCGAGCTGGTCGTCGCGGGAACGTTTCCGGATATACTGTATAACAGCCCGCCCAGACTGAACGAATACAAAGATCTCGGGTTGTTGTACGACATGAGCGACTTGATCAAAAAGAACAACGTCGATCTGAGCAAATTGAATCAGCCGGCGATGGATACCATCAAGCAAGTGGCGGGCCAAGGTCAAATCGTCGGGCTTCCGTTCTGGGTGAACTGGTCGGCGTTGTACTACAACAAGGACATCTTCGACAAATTCGGCGAAGCGTATCCGAAGGACGGCATGACGTGGGAGGAAGCGATCGAGCTGTCCAAGCGTCTCACGAGAACCGACAACGGAATAAGCTATAGAGGACTGGATCATTCGCTCGGTGGCTTTGTCGGCCAGCTTTCACTCGGCTATATCGATCCGAAGACGGAAAAACCGGCACTGCTGCAAACGGAAGGATTCAAACGTTCCTATGAAATGCTGCTGAGCTTATACAAAATTCCGGGTAACCAGGAACGAACATCCGCGCCCAAGGACGCGTTCCTGAAGGACAAAACGCTGGCCATGTGGCCGATGTATGCGGACGTACCGTCCTGGATCGCCGAACTGGAAGCGAAGGGCGAGAAGTTTAACTGGGACATGGTGCAGATGCCGGCGTTCAAAGAATCGCCGGGTGTATCGCAGGCAGTCGACTCCCATAATCTGCACGTCACCAGCAGCAGCAAAAACAAAGAAGCGGCGTTCCAGGTCGTGATGTTCCTGCTATCCGAGCAGCCGCAGCTGGAATTGGTCAAGAACGGTTTCCTTACTTCGTCCACGGACAAGGCGATCAATCAGCATTTTGGGGAAGCGATGCCGATCTTCAAAGGAAAAAATTTGAAGCCCGTGTTTGACTCCAAACCGGCTCCGAAAGGCGCCATGCATAAATACGATTCCATCGTTTCGAGCGAGTATACGAAAGCGTATACGGCAGTCGAGAACGGCTCCAAAGATGTGAATACGGCACTGCGGGAAGCAACGGAATTGGCTGATAAAAGAATAGAGGAAGCGAAGAAGAAATAGCGCCGATACGAGCTTAACAGTGCGAAAGCTTTATCCGCTGGCCGTTTCAAGGCAGTTACCCATCAAAGGGGGTAGCTGCTTTTTTTTGTGGAATTTTCAGAGGGAGCGAGTAGGGCAATGATATGAACTGGGACAAGCAGTCACTTGAGAACTTTGCGAATTATTCATACTTGCCTTAACACTTACATAATGTTGTATCAATATACTTAAAAATGAACAAAAGTAAGCATAATTGAACTGCAATTTGCATTGTCTCAACGGAACGATGATAAACGGCCTGAAGCCCGTTATGAAGGCGTTTCATTTGCCGATATGGGTCAACTTGTAGGCAGCAAGACATGCGTCAGTGGGGAAACAGACCGACGGTATACATGCAATCGGCTTTACAGATTCGACATATTGACTTAATACTCCTCTGATCCTTTCACGGTATCATTTGAAATGAACATAAATGAACAAAACTTACTATGAATCCGCACTCTAGCCATCCGATTGAACCAAAGGAGAGATGTCGGTTTGTTAGCGGTCCAGAGAAAGCTGCGGATTGTGGAGTACGTCAGGCAGCATCGCATGGCGACCATTGCCGCACTAGCCAAACAATTTCATGTACACGAGGCGACGATCCGGCGGGATCTTACGGAGCTGGAGCAAGAGGGATTTCTAAGGAGGACGCACGGCGGCGTTATTTTGGAGCAGTGGACCCACCTGGAGCCCAGCTTTAACGAAAGAGCGAGCCATCATTTGGATCAGAAGGCGCGAATCGGCCAAATGGCGGCAAGTCTCGTAGCGGATGGAGAGAACGTCATCATCGATTCCGGAACGACGACGCTTCATATCGCGAAAAATCTCGTCCATCGTGCCCATATTACCGTCATAACGAACGATATGAATGTCGCAGCGGAACTCCGCGACGCGCCAATGGTGAACGTGATTGTGACCGGAGGCGAGCTGTATCCGTCCAGTTATATGCTCAACGGCATGTTTACCGAACACGTGCTGCGATCGCTTCATGTGGAGAAAGCGTTCATCGGTACGCCGGCGCTTCATCCGAAGTACGGCTTAATGCACCCGGAAGCCCGGCTGGTGCCGGCAAAACAAGCGATGATTCAAGCTGCCGGAGAAATCATCGTGGTAACCGACGATAGTAAAATCGGCAAGCTGTCGCTTCATACCGTTGCGCCAAACAGCTCGATTCACACGCTGATTACGGGGACGGAAACGGAGGACATCAAGCTTAAGCCGTTCGTTGACCAGGGCATCAAGGTGTACACCGCTTGAATGGAACGGCAAATTAGAGGAGGGGGAATGAATGTGGCATCCATTGAGTTTGTGCGAGTGACGAAGTCGTTTGACAAAAACGTAGTCATCAAAGATTTGAACTTAACGATCGAGGACGGGAAATTCACCGTACTGGTAGGACCTTCCGGCTGCGGAAAGACGACGCTTCTCCGAATGATTGCCGGCATCGATCCGCAAACGTCCGGTTCGGTGCTGATCGGCGGGAAAGACGTGACGCGCGTCGCTCCGGGACAAAGAGGGGTGGCAATGGTTTTTCAAAATTACGCGATTTATCCTACGATGTCGGTGCGGGAAAACATTGAATTCGGCCTGAAAAACAATAAAGTCGAAAAAGAAGAACGAACCCGCCTCGTAGAAAGCGTAAGCGCAACGGTTGGGCTGCAAGATTATTTGGACCGCAAGCCGTCTACGCTATCCGGCGGACAGCGTCAGCGCGTTGCTCTGGCCCGTGCGATGGTCAAGAAGCCATCCGTGTTTCTGATGGACGAACCGCTATCCAACCTGGATGCCAAGCTTCGGGCGCAAATGCGCATCGAATTGATTGAAATGCACAAGAAACTGGGCACGACATTCGTCTATGTCACCCATGATCAAGTGGAAGCGATGTCGATGGCCGATACGATCGTATTGATGAATCAAGGGCAAATCCAGCAGGAAGCGAAACCGGAAGTAATCTACCGGCAGCCGAGCAACTTGTTTGCGGCGCAGTTTATCGGCGTTCCGCCGATGAATGTAGGGGATCTCGGGATCGACGGGGTGAAGTTCGGCTTCCGGCCGGAAAGTGCCGTATTATCGAATGAACCTCATGGCGAGTTTCATTATGCCGTACGCGGGACGATTGCGACAAGAGAGATGCTGGGATCGGAGACGCTGTATCAGGTGAGAAGCGACCGGCATTCCTTCATGGTGAAAAGCACGCAGGATCTGTTTTCCGTGGATCAACAAGTACATCTTGGCGTGGAAGCTTCGAAGCTATACTTTTTCGCAGCGGACGCAAATCGCATTGACCCGAACGACGTTCGCTTTGGCGGCTATCTGAAGTCGCTCTCGGCCGGAGGTCAGGCGCATGGATAGAAGAAAGCTGTGGGAGACGTTTCGTCCGTATGTCATGATCTTTCCGGCGATGACCGGCATTATTCTTTTTGTCATTTACCCTGTACTGTATTTAATTTATTTGAGCTTTTACAAATACAACCTGCTCAATAAAGACAAAAGCAAATTTGTCGGCTTCGATAATTTTGTCGAGGTGTTGTCGCGGGATGACTTTTACAAGGCGCTGGGGAACACGGTCATCTATACCGTCGGCGTTGTCGTACTGACGATGCTGCTGTCGCTCGTGATTGCCGTTTGGCTGAATAAGAAAACCCGAATGAACGCGTTCGTGCAGGCCGGTATCTTCACGCCCCATATTGTCTCGATCGTGTCGATTTCGCTCGTGTGGCTGTGGCTGATGGAACCGAATCACGGATTGCTCAACTACGTGCTCAAAACGTTCGGCTTGCCGCCGTCCCAGTGGCTGCAAAGCTCCAAAACCGCACTGATGTCCGTCATTATCGTCGCGGTGTGGCAAAATATCGGCTATTTCACGCTCATCATCGTGGCGGCGCTGCAAAGCATTCCGCCTAGCATTTATGAGGCGGCCGCACTTGACAATGCGAGCAGGTCCAAAGTGTTCTGGAAAATTACGATCCCGCTCATTTCGCCGCAGTTGTTTTTCATTCTGGTCATTATGACGATCGGTTCCTTTAAAGTATTCGATACCGTTCAGGTGATGACGGGCGGCGGCCCGAACGATGCGACCAAGACGATCGTCTACTATATTTACGGCTTCCGAACGACGAATATCGGCTACTCCGCTGCGACCGGCGTTGTGCTGATGGCGATCATCGGATTGTTGACGTTCGTCTATTTCCGGCTGCTGGCCAGAAAAGTTCATTATCAATAACCTGATGCCGGACAACGAAAGGGGGTTCCCTATCTTGAAAACATATGATTTAAATTGGCTCCGGTCAACGCTCGAATTCATCCTGAAAGCAGCGATATTGCTGGTGTTTGTTTTCCCGTTCTTATGGATGATATCCACTTCGCTGCAGACGTTCGAAGAGACGTTGTCTTTTCCGCCGACCTGGATTCCGTCATCGCCGCAATGGATTAACTTTGCCGATGCGATGAACGCCGGTCCGTTTCTGACGTATGCCAAAAACTCGATTATGATCACCGTTTCGATCATCGTCATCCAGATGGTGGTCATGATCCCGGCCGCTTATGCGTTCGCCAAATACAATTTCGCGGGAAAAAACATATTATTCGGTATGATTTTGCTTGCTTTCATGATTCCGGGGCAAGTGACCTTCATTCCCGTCTATTTGATGCTGGCGGACTGGGGAATCATCAAGACGCTGCTGCCGCAAATCATTCCGTTCATGTCCAGCGCCTTCGGCATCTTTTTGCTGCGCCAATATTTTATGCAAATCCCGCAAGAACTTATCGAGGCAGCCCGGCTCGATAACGCGAGCGAATTCAAGATTATGATGAAAATCATGATTCCGATGTCCCGGGCGGCACTAGCGACGATTGCGCTATTCAGCTTCGTCAGTCACTGGAACGATTATTTCTGGCCGCTCGTGATGACCGATTCGGCTGCCGTCCGGCCTTTGACGATGGGCATCGCCAAGCTTCGGGAGACGGAAGGGATCAGCAACTGGCATACGATCATGGCGGGCAACGTCGTCCTGGTCGTGCCGATTCTTATCGTCTATGTATTTTGCTCGAAGCAAATTGTGAAGGCGTTCGTCTATTCGGGAATCAAGTAAGAGAGTCTGGCCGGGAGCGGTCAAACCGTGGTTTGCGCGCTTCGGCGCATCAAATGATAGTATAGCTTCTTCAATTGAAAAAGAAATTACAGGAGGTCAACCGCAATGAACAAAAAGCATGTCGTATTGAGCTCGACCTTAGCATTGAGTCTGCTCGCGGGCTGCACGCAGCCGGCAACCGACACGGACTCGGGGAAGGCGCCGGCCGGGGATCCGGCCAAAGGAGGCAAGGCCACCGTTCAGTTCTGGCATTCCCTGGGCGGGAAAAACGGCGAATATATCGACGCCATGATCAAGCGCTTCAACGAAACACATCCGAATATTGAAGTGGTCGGATCGTTCCAGGGCAGCTACGATGAAACGGTAACGAAGCTGCAGCAGGCGGTTGCGGCCAAGACCGCGCCGGATGTGACGATGCTGGAGCGCGCTTACGTCGAGCTGTTCTCCGATGCGGATGTGCTGGAAGATTTGACGCCGCACCTGAAAAAATCGAACCTGAGCGCAGATCTGTTCACGCCCGGTCTTATGGGTCATTCGACGTTCAACAAGAAATTGGTCGCGCTGCCGTTCAACCGCTCTACGCCGATCCTGCATATTAACAAATCGATTCTAGACGAGAAAGGGCTTGCCGTTCCTACGACATGGGACGAATTGAAGAAAGTAGCCAATGCGCTGGTCATCAAGGAGAACGGCGAATACAAGCGTTACGGGATGACGATGCCATATGACACATGGTACCCGATCGCGATGATTACGGAAGCGGGAGGCAAGTTTTTCAGTGACAACAACAAGTCGATCGGCTTTTACGACAACGGGGTAGGCGTGAAAGTATTCAGTTTCTTGAAAGATCTGCAAAATACCGGCGGACTTTATTACCCGCCTGCCAAAGATTCCGGCAATATTACGAATCAGATGTTCGTGAGCGGGAAAGTCGGCATTTTGTACGGATCGACCGGGAGCATCGGCAGTCTCGCCAGCACGGTGCAGTTCAACTATGTAACGGCCTTCCTGCCAAAAGATAAAGTGTATGCCAACCCGACAGGCGGGGCAAACGTAGCGATGCTGTCCTCGTCCAAAAATAAAGAGGCGGCATGGGAGTTTTTGCGCTGGTTGTCCACCGATCCGAAAGGCGGGCTGCAGTTCGTGCTTGATTCGGGATACCTGCCTTATACGAAGGCGATGGTGGAATCCAAGGAAATCAAAGATTTGTGGGCGAAAGAGCCGAACCGCAAAGTAGCTTACGATCAGCTACAATACGCGGTCGATACGAATAAGCATGTCGCTTGGCCGGAAGTCATGAACGAATTTTTCTCGGCGATGGAAGCGATCTTGTACGACAGCAAAAATATTCAGTCGACGCTGGATACGTTCAAGAAGGAAGCGGAGCGGATTTTGTCCAAATAATACAACTCGCGGATCAGCAATCCGGTTAATGATAAATATGGCGTATAACAACGTTCAAGCAGGCCTTCGCCAGGCCTGCTTTTTTCTACGCTACAGGTCCGCCGATGCAAAACCGGTACCCGTCGGGATCATAAACGAGAAATTCCCGCATCCCGTAAGACTGGTTCACCGGCTCGGATTCGATGATTGCGCCTCTTGCCTGTAAGTCCTCATACACGGAGTCGACATGATTAACCCAAATATATGTCTCCATATACCCGTTAATCGTATGATTCGGACGAATGAGCTGTTTGTTTTTCGCTTCCTTGCTGCCATGAAGAACTTTTAAGGCTAAAGGAATAACGTCCGGTTTGTAGCTTTTGGAATTATTGTATCGTTTGACGATCGACGCGTGCATACCAAATATGACCTCCTTGCTTTTTCAAATTGTACCATGTAACGCCGAAACAATTATGTATTTTTTTATCAAAACTGTCTAGGATTGCAGTGCAATGCTTCATTTTACGATAAAAAGCACAACAATAATTCGGAAAAATAGGCGTTAACCGCGAAGACGGCGTTCAAGCCTGAATAGAGTACGTATATATGAACGTCATGTATCCGAGCCGCATATATAAAAATGAGCGGGATGGACATAAAGGAAGGATGGGGTATGTGAAGAACGCCAAAAAGTTGAACATCGTACAAGTCATCTCCAATGCTCCGGACACCAATCCGCTGCCTCCGACAAACCAAGGAGGAACGGAAAAGGTCGTCTATGAGCTTACGCAAGAATTGATTCGCCGCGGTCACAAGGTCAGTCTGTTCGCAGCCAGTGGAAGCAGAACGAGCGCACGCGATATACCGTTTCCGAAACATATGACAGGCGACAGCATTCGAAAATATGTACTGAAGAAAATGCCTCGTGGGGTTGACATTATTCATGACCATACGTTTCCTTCCATACTCGGACGCGCGAAACTGCCCATTCCTGTTGTATGCACGTTTCATCTGCCCATGAAGCATCGGGTCCCCAATCCTGTCTATGTAAGCAAAAGGGCAAGAAAAGTAATGGGGAAAAACAGAGGATTTTATGTCTACAACGGAATAAATCCTAGAGACTACGAATTCAGCGAGCGGAAGGGCAGCTATTTGCTTTTTATGGGACGGGTATTGGAAGAAAAAGGAATATTACAGGCGATTCATATTGCCGAAAGAACCAATAAAAAACTTTTGATTGCCGGACCGATTAAAGATTTTGCGTTGTATACGAAAAAGATCGTTCCGCGAATAAGAAATAATCCGAATATTAAGTATGTCGGAGCGGTCGGCGGGAAACGAAAGCAGCAATTGTTGAAGCATGCCCAATGCTTATTATTTCCGACACTATGGGAAGAACCATTCGGCCTGGTTATGATCGAGGCGATGGCTTGCGGCACGCCGGTTGTCGCTTTAAATAACGGAGCCGTTCCGGAGGTAATGGCCAAATTTCCCGGACTTGTCTGCAGAAGCGTAAAAGAGATGATAAGGAAAGTACAACAGGGCCGCTTTCCTTCGCCCCGCGTGCTTCGCAAATACGTGTTGTCCCGCTTCACGACAGCGAAAATGACCGACCAGTATTTAAAAATATACCGATACGTTATAATGCGCCGCAACTCGAAAACGGCCTTTCTGCGTCGATAGCAGAAGGGCCGCTTGACGGTTCTCAGCGTATTCTCGTTATAAAAAAATGTTGCTGCATAATCTTGACAAATATAACTGTAATAAATAATATTATAGTTACAACGAAGGGGGCATTCGGCAATGAACAGTGACTTTACGATTGCGGTACACAGTCTTTCCTACCTGGCGCATCTCCCGGACCGCATTGCGCCGAGCGATCGTATCGCGGCAAGTGTTTCCGTTCACCCTGTAAGAGTCCGCAAAGTGTTAAGCTTGCTCTGCAAGAAAGGATACATCAAATCCAAAGAAGGGGCCAAGGGTGGGTTTGAGCTGAACTGCGCGCCGGATCAAGTCACATTGGATGAATTGTATTTGCTGACATCGGAAGGCTCGATTAAGCCGAAATTCCCGAATCCGAATCCGCAATGTTTGATCGGCTCGAATATCGAGAAAGCGATGGACGGTATTTTCATCGATTTGGAGGCCCAGGTCGGCAGTTATTTAAAACTATATACGATCGCGGACGTTCTTGATCGCGTCGAGAAGCAGTCCAGGAAATAATATTTTTTTTGATATTACTGTAATATTTTTTGATACAGAATTATAAATAGGAGTGGGTAGAGATGGAGACGGTATCGAAGCGTTCCAAACTGTATTATGGCTGGTTCGTCGTTGGGATCACCTTTTTGATTTTGCTGGTGTCGGCTGGAATCAATTCCATACCGAGCGTACTGATGCTGTCATTCGAGCAGGAATTCGGTTGGGACCGCGCGGCCGTGTCGGGCGCCGCATCGATTAAAATATTCCTATACGGCCTGATGGGACCGTTCTCCGCCGCATTGATGGCACGATACGGCATAAGAAAGATGGTCGTCGTCTCGCTTTTGTTGCTTGCGGCAAGCTTATCTTTGACGCCGTTCATGACCGCGGTATGGCAGTTTGATTTGCTATGGGGCGTAGCCGTCGGACTCGGTACCGGGATGCTGGCCAATGTACTTGGCGTGACGGTTGCGAATCGCTGGTTCGTCAAGCACAGAGGGCTTGTGGTCGGGATTCTTACGGCGAGCGCCGCGACCGGCCAGCTGCTGTTCCTGCCTCTGCTAGCTCGAATTACGGTGGATCTGGGCTGGCGATTTGCCGTATATGCGACGATTGCGGTCATTATGTTCTTGATTCCACTCGTTGCCATACTGATGCGGAATCATCCGTATGACGTCGGAGCGGCGCCGCTCGGAACGGACGAAGTCGTCAAGCCTACTCCTTTTCGGGGCAATTTGTTCCTCGAACCGCTGCGCGCTTTAGGTTCCGCTTCGAGGAGCGCTACCTTCTGGCTGCTGGCCGGCACCTTTTTCTTCTGCGGCTTTTCCACCAACGGACTGATCGGCACGCATCTCATTCCCGCCTGCGGCGATTACAGCATACCGATCGTGGCGGCCGCCGGGCTGCTGGCGCTCATGGGCATGTTTGATCTCGTCGGCACGACGCTGTCGGGCTGGCTATCCGACCGCTTCGACAGCCGCTGGCTGCTGTTCTGGTATTACGGTCTGCGCGGACTTTCGCTGATTTTTCTGCCGACCGCGCTTGGACTCGGCTATACGCAGATGCTTATATTCGCCGTATTTTACGGGCTGGATTGGATCGCAACGGTGCCGCCGACGGTGAGAATCGCTTCGGATACGTTCGGGAAAGAACGGGCAGGCATGGTCTTCGGCTGGGTCGTCGTCGCTCACCAGATCGGCGCTTCAACGGCGGCTTACGGTGCCGGGGTCATGAGAGACTTGCTCGGAAGCTATACCGTCCCGTTCGTACTTGCCGGATTTGTATGCCTGTTCGCTTCCTTGATGGCGGTCAAAATTCAACGAGCTAGGAATGCCGTCCATGCCCTTTGATTAGCGACGTAAGGATCAGGGAATTTGATCTCAGGTTAACACGCAGTTGAATGTTTAACGTGTTTTATATAAGATAAAGAGACAGATCACGTATGTTCGTCGGAAGGAGCAGCAAGAATGCCCACATTGCAAGACATTGCGAATATCGCCGGTGTGTCCAAGGCGACCGTTTCATTGGCGCTTTCCGATCATCCCCGCATCTCGCTCGAAACGAAGCATAAAATTCGTCACATCGCCAAAGAAATCGGTTATGCCGCGGGGCAGCCGGGTAACGCAGCGGAAGCAAAGACATCTTCGATCGGGGTCGTCTACGTAAGCGATAATCAGGATTATGAGCATGGATTTTTTCGCGATACGGTGATGGGAATATGCAGGGAAGCGTCGCGCTATAATTATAACGTAGTCATGATCGGCATTCATAAACTGTACCAGGGGAACATCGTCGAAGATGTTGCCGACAAAGTGGTCAAGTCCGGTGTCGAAGGGATTGTGGTCGTGTCCAGCATTCCGAATCTGCAAGGATTCGAGAAGCTGATCGCCATGCGTTTTCCGATGGTTTTTATCGGGAGCCGGAAAGTGGCGGGTTTGACCGATCCGATTCATTCCGTTGCCTCCGACAATTACAACGGGGGAAGAACGGCTGCGGAATATTTGCTCGAACTGGGTCATTCCAATGTGGCTGTCGTTCACGGACTTCATTCTCCGCCCTGGGAGCGGGAACGAATAAGCGGTTTTTATTCGGCCCTGAGAAGCGCAGGATTCCAAGCAGACGAGGATCAGGCGATTGAGGTTTCGAACCTGTTACATCCGGAAGCGCCATGCTGGAGTCAGCTCAAGCAGCAAAGTCCGACGGCCGTATTCGCAACGAACGTTCATGTCGGCATGCTCATGCTTCATTATTTGCGGGAGTGCGGCTTTCGCATACCCGATGACGCATCGCTGATCGTATTCGACGATTCTCCATCCTTTCCTATGGAAAATCCGCCGATCACGGTCGTAAGACAAGACATGAAATCATTAGGCGTGCTGTCCGCGAAGAGATTGTTCGATCTTCTGGAAAGCTCGGACCCGTTGCCCAATCAGATCCTCATCTCTGCACAGCTGATCGAAAGGAGCTCCTGCGCCCCGCTGTCGAACCGTAAATCCGAACCGGAATAGGTATCGGATTTTTTTTGTTTTTGTGCAAAATACACTCGAAATGTTGCTAAACGTATAAGTTAATAAATAGCTTTATCGAAAATAAATTATTGAAACAGTTGGAGTAAGGCGATATAATCGAGTTAATAAATAAGTTAACATGTTGACAGGGAAAAGGAGGTTTGATATTGGAAAAAAAGCTCGTCCGGCACGAGTAAAAGCAGCAGAAGGAATTTCGTGAAAGGTTTTCTACAATATGAAAACGGTTACAATTTTGTTTGAATACTGACTTGAGTGCGTTGCAACGTTCGCGAACATTTGAGTCCATTTCTTTGGTCGCATTCGGATCTTGAAAGACTACAAGGATAAGGAAGGTGTATACATATGATACATAGGACAGAACAGCGTTATGAAACCGTTATTTACGGAGCGACACCGGGAGGGATCGGGGCGGCGGTGGCATCCGCCAGACGGGGACGGAAAACCGCATTGATCGAACCGTCTCCATTCGTCGGCGGCTTGATGACTAGCGGGTTGGGCATGACGGATATCCGTTCCATGGATGCCGCAGGGTCCATCTTCAGGGAGTTTGCGTCCAAAGTGCTTGAGCATTACACCGAAACGTACGGAGACTCATCCGAACAAGTAAAGCAGTGCAACCAAGGGCTAAGATTCGAGCCGTCCGTAGCCAAAAAAGTGTTCGCCGGCATCTTGCAGGCCGAGCCCGATCTTCAAATGCTCCGTTCCTGCGAGCTGATTTCCGTGACCATGAACGGGAAGCGCATACAATCGGCTGCGTTCTGCTCCTTGTCGGGAGGGCCGGAGCTTGCGTTCCAAGCCGACATGTTTATTGATGCCACCTATGAAGGCGATCTTGCGGCAATGGCGGGGGTACCGTATTCGCTAGGGCGCGAATCTCGGGACGATTGGAACGAGGAATTTGCCGGGAGGCTGTATATCGATTTTACGAGCAAAGACATATTCCCGGGCAGTACCGGCGAAGGAGACGGACGTATACAAGCATACAACTTCCGACTTTGTCTGACGCAAAACAAAGAGAACCAGGCTCCTTTCATCCGTCCGTCCGATTACCGGAGAGAAGATTACGTCAGCCTGATCGGGGATGTGACGGACGGACGGGTCAAATCGATTCGCGAAGTCATCAATATCGTGGCTATCCCTAACGGAAAATCGGATACGAACAACCATCATAACTGTATGTGTTCCACGGACTTGCCCGAGGAGAATACCGCATATCCCGAGGGAAGCCGCGATGTAAGGGAGGCGGTCATCCGGCGCCACCGCGAATATATTCAAGGGCTGCTCTGGTTTTTGCAAAACGACGAAGAGCTGCCTGCATCGTTCAGGGAGGAAGCGAAGCAGTGGGGGTATGCAGCGGATGAATTTACGGAGACGGATCATTTTCCGCCGCAAATCTATGTCAGAGAGGCCCGAAGAATTCATGGAGAATACCTGTTCACGGAAAATGACGCACGGCTCGCGCCGGGATTGGGCAGATCTCCCATACAATTCGACAGCATCGCCACCGGAAACTATGCGATCGATTCACATGCCGTTCTCAAACGCGAGGCCATCGGCCAAAACCGCGCGTTGGAAGGCTTTCACGGATTCGGCTGGCTGACCGAGATCTATCAGATTCCGTACGGGATCATCGTCCCGCAGCAGGTCGTCAATCTGCTTGTGCCTGTAGCCGTTTCGGCAACGCACATGGGCTTCGGGACGATCCGGATGGAGCCGTGCTGGATGCAGCTCGGATTCGCCGCCGGAGTGGCCGCCGATCTAAGCATAGCCGAGGAGGTTTCTGTTCAACAATTATGCGTGGACCGGCTACAGGATGAACTGATCGATGAAAAGCAAATGATTACTTACTTTAAGGACGTCAAACCGGGCAGCGATGAGGGCAAGGCCGCTCAATATTTCGGGACGAAGGGCTGGTTCACGGAATTGACGGCCGATCTGGAACGCGAGCTGACCGTGGCGGAAGCGTCGGATTGGATCAGCCGGTGCAGAGCGCTGACCGGCGGGCGTAAAATTCCGAGTCTTCCGGCGACGGATCGGATCTTACCGGTCGGAGAGGACATGGGGCCGCGAAACCCTTGGAAGAACGAGGCGCCGTACAGGGAGTATTGGGCGGAGCATCCGCAATTAAGCCGGGCAATGGCGCGCAGATGGATGCAAGCCGCGTTCAAAGCCGTCGGAGCCGAGCGGCAGCCGTCATTAGCGAAAGACGCGGACAACGTAAGCCGCGGAGAATGGATTACCGTCCTTTATTTCTTGTTAAGAGCCTGCAGAAAATAATTATTTTTGGGGGTATAGGAATGAAGATCAGGACGAATCCGGTCAAAGCGGCGGTAGCCTACGGGACCCCGCTCCTATTTCTCGCGATGTGTACATCGGCGTGCGGCGGAGGCGGAGCTCCGGCCGATCAAGGTGCGGTACCGCAGACACAACAGCAGCCGGTGACGCTGACCTTTTTCACGGAAGGCAATTCCGTTGTGTTGGCGGAACAGATCGAACAGCTCGTTAAGGAGAAATTTCCTCATATTACGCTGAAAACGATCAAGCATGGAAAGGGCACGACCATCGAGGATACGCTAAACGCCGGCATTACGCCCGATCTGATTTCTTATTCGTTAGGCGGACTATGGAAAGTCAAAGAGCTGCAGCTTGCTTCCGATTTGACGCCTTTTCTGCAAAAATACAAATTCGATCAAAACCGGCTTGCAAACGGCGTCGTCGATACGGTGAAATCGTATTCCGATAAAGGTGAATTTTTGGTCATGCCGTTCGAGCTGAACAATAACGTGCTGTTTTACAACAAAAATATTTTCAACAAATTCGGCGTTCCTTTCCCGAAAGACGGAATGACGTGGGAAGAAGTGAACGAGCTTGCCAAAAAAGTGAGCCGTACCGATAACGGCGTGCAGTATAAAGGCTTTCAATATAACGGGTTAAACATCGTATACAAAAACCAGATGGGGCTCACCTTTGTCGATCCGAAAACGATGAAATCGACGGTCAATAACGATCAGTGGAAGAAATGGATGGAAACGATGTCGTCGTTCTATCGTATTTCCGGAAACGAAGTCAGTGGAGACGAGAAAGACAACTTCTTGAAAAATCAAACGCTGGCGATGCGAACGGGCCCTAACTTTTTGACCGAGCTGCCTGCGGCGGTGGAAAAAGGGCTGGATTGGGACGTGGTCGCGCTGCCCAAATTTGCCGGAATGGAAAGCGCCGGATCGCAGATGAACGCACCTTACTACACGATACCTCCGACAAGCAATAACAAGGATCAGTCGTTCCAGGTTATCGCTTTTCTGCTCTCCGATGAGGTGCAGACCGTCATGGCGAAACAGGGGAGAATCCCGATCGTCAAAAGCGAGCAAGTGGTTCAAGCGTTCGGCAGCGGACTAGACGTGCTGAAAGGGAAAAACTTGTCGGCCTTCTTCAAGGACAACATCGCCAAATCGATTCCTCCGACCAAATTTGACGGTATAGCAAAAGAAGGGCTCACCAGCATTGGTTTGGCTCAGGTCAATACCGGAGTAAAGGATGTAAATACGGCACTAAGGGAAGCCGAAGAGCAGATCAACATCAAAATTGCGGAACAAAACAAGTAAACGCGTTAACTGAAAAGGTTTCGCAAAAGAAGGGTTGTAGGAGACGGCAGGCACCGTTAACTACAACCTTTTTCGTATCTTGACGAAAGGACTTCAATTCGCATCGTTTTTTTTTCATGGCGGCAGCAACCTTTTTCCAAAATATGGAGTCTAATCTGAAGAAGGGGATGCATTTTCCGACGATATTTATAATGAATAGGGGAATTGTCATGAATACGGAGAAACGAATTTTGCTCGTCCTGTGCTCGCTGCTTTTGTACGGATCCGTCTTCGTATACGATGGTTCCGAAACTAACTCGGAGGTATCTGCTTTTTCTGTAAGTGCACCTCAGCATCCTCTGGATGTGTCGGATACAATAATCAGCGGGCAGCGTCAGATAGAATCGAATGAACAGCTGGACAAAATCGTATCGATTTCAACGGGGAAAGTGTTCGACGCAGCGGGCTACGGCTGGAAACCGGGAATCTCCTATGCGATAGACGAAGACGGAACCGCATGGCAATGGGGATACGGCAAGAGCAAGCCGTACCGTGCATACCCGGAGCAGGTGGCGGGACTCGATCGCATTACGCAGATTACGGGCGAATTCGCACTGACCCAGGACGGTCAAGTGTGGCGAATGGATGCGGATAATCCGCCTACGGCGCTGGAAGGGATGGGGGACATCGCAGCCATTCAGCAGCTGGACGAGATGTTCGGTACTTTGTTCGTACTGAGAAACGACGGAACGGTATGGCAGCTGAAACAAGACCAAACGTTACCCGAGCGTCTCGCTAATTTCGCCGACATTCGCGGCATCATCAGTTCCTATATGTCTTTGTTTCTGCTGAACGATGCGGGACAGCTTTATTATATCGACGGCAGATTCGGAGAGATAAAGCCCGAGCAAGCAAGTATGGTTGAAGTTCCGCATAACGTCGTTCGACTGGCGGTCGGTTATAACGACGCTGCGTTAATCCAAACCGGGCAAGGTGAAGCGTATGCTTTTTCGCCGGATAAAAAAGAGATCGTGCGGATGCCCGCGGCGGATGAGGCGGTGCGTATGGCGGTCGGAGGCGAAGGGAATACATATTTGATCGTTAAAGCGGACGGCTCGGTATGGGGCTGGGGGACCAACAAAGACGGCATCCTTGGCGACGATCTGCCCGATCAAGTGGATACGCCGGTTCGAATGGAAGGGCTGGAACACATTGTCGATGTCCAGATGGGAACCGACCATGCGCTGGCGCTCAGCAGCAGCGGCTCCGTCTTCTCATGGGGCAGCAACATGACCGGGCAGTTGGGGAGAGTACCGTATTTGCTCGACCGCTGGACCGAGCTCGGAACAATGGACGGCATCCGTCAAGTAGTAACGCTGCTGGATCGGCCTTATTTTATTAAAGAGGACGGCTCTCTGTGGAGCCTGAATGACGATCTATTGGCTTATGAAGTCAAAGGACCGGCCCGTCTTCGAACGTTAACGGGGGTTTCTGGCGTTCCGATCACACTAAGCGAGGACGGAGTCGTGCGCATTTGGTCCGATCGGTTCGAATCGTACAGGACGCTGGATCTCCCGTTTCAAGCAAAAGACATCGTTGGCGGCGGGGAGCATCTCCTGCTTCGGAGCGAGGACGACCGACTCATAACGGTGAAATTCAAACCGGAGATCGGGAAAAAGGGCGGACGTTACGTTACGGTATCACTTATCCCTGAAAAGATGGAGGAGGCGCAGTTGGATCCGACGTTGACGGCCCGTGTGAAATCGTTGTATGCCAACCACTATACGTTCATGGCTTTGACCGAAGATGGTCGCGTGTATTATGCCGACAAATCGGAGGATGCGCCATTTGCGTTTAAGCCGGTTGCAGGCTTGCAGCATATTCGGCAGCTGGCGCATGAATATTTTGTCAGGTATACACTGGAGCCTGCGCCAGTGTGGGCACTAGACGAGAATGGCCGATTATTCGAAATTCACGTAAATCAAGTGATGGCGTCAGGGCGGAAGCTGGCGGCGATCGAGGCGACGGTACTGCCAGAGACGCAGGAAGGCATCAAGGCGATCAGCGGCAAGCTGCGAATCACGGCAGACGGACAATGGTTCGAGCAAGACGGGAACCTGCCGCAGCGCCAGCCGATCCCGGAAGAAGTCCGGCTCTTATCGTCCAACTACGATTACGCGATCGAAGGACCCGGATCATACTATCATTTCATCGTCACGAGCAGCGGTACATTGGCCGTGATCGGCTATAACCCGTTCGGCGCGCTTTCGTCGGTGCCGGGCTCAGTCGTACTACCGCACGCGACAACATCGTAACGCATGAACTTGATCCGAAGTCGAGAGAGGCGACGTCTTTCTTCCTAGGATCGCATGTCACGAAGGCTCTGGAATTCGTTCCAGAGCCTTTGCGCGTCATACGCGGTTTTGTTCGCGATACTTCGACGGACTCATGTTCATGCTTCGGCTGAATACGCGGCTTAAGTAGAAGCCGTTCTCATAGCCGCACCGTTCGGCGATTTGCTCCAGTGTCAAATCGGTATCGAGCAGCAGCCCGGCCGCTTTGCGAATACGCAGCGTGCGAACGAGCTCCGACGGCGACATGTGGAACGCCTTCTGGAAGCGGCGGGTAAACTGGACAGGGCTTAGACCGAGCCACCCGGACAGCTCCGTCATCCCGAACGGGGTATGCGCTCTGTCGTACAGCCATTTGGCCGCGCGGTTCATCAGATCGTCGTCCGAGTCGGTCAAACCGTCAAGTCCGTCCTGCTTCGTCTCGGTATACCATTCGTCGCAGGCGAGCAGCCACATATCGTTCAGCATCGATTGCTTCCGTTTCACGCTGCGCGGATCGATTGCCAGATGGAGTTTGCGCAAATAAGCTAAATCCGAGGCGAAACGTTTGCCGTCCGTCGGGTGCGATTTGAGCGACGGCATCGGGATGTCGATATTCGGAGGCAGCGGTTCGGCAAACTCAAAGGCGACATAGTGCAGCGCCATCGGAGACAGCGCTTCGCGTTCGAACGCATAGCCGGGTGGACAAAAGATAAGTTCCCCGGGGCCTACCATCCCGCTTCTCGTGCCGATCCGAAATTCGAATTCCCCCGATTCGACGGCAAACACCACCCACGTCGGATACGTATCCATATGAACTTTAAACCTTTCTTTCCGCTCCCAGTACGTATGGGAAACAAGATTCAAGGATTGATCCCACAAATATTGCTCGTCCATGATTCACCTCGGATGCAAGAAGAAATAATGTACATTCTGCGTGAATAATCGCTACATATACAACAGCCGTAGCCGTGTTCAGTTAGATGATGAAATAATGGATCAACCGATCGGATGCCATCAACTCTATTCTCTCACATTTTGGGCCGGGTTGCAGCACATTTACAAAAAACAGACGTCGGTTCCATGATTCATTCGACAAAAACAGCATAGCCGTCCTCATAAATGGAAGGCTGTCGCACTTAAAGATGAGAGACGTGTTGAAACATGTTTACGGTGCATCTACGAACAGTGGCGAGCTGATGCGGTGCTGGATGCTGCGGGATTTTGTAATAGAAATAAAGTGTATGTTAAATTGAAGAAATATTGCATGTTCATGATCGGTGCCGCTAAGTAAGATGAAATAGAAATCAACTCGGAGGGATACCCGTGCGTCTTTCAACATCTACGAACATATTCACGGTGAATCGCAATGGAGGACCGCTAACAGACACGCTGGAGTGCATTCGGCACTGTGCGGAAGTCGGATACAGCGTGCTGGACATCGATTTTCGTTTTGTACGCCATCCGGAATTTTTTTTGATTCAAGACGATTGGGAGTGGCAGTTCGAAGCGATCGGCAACGAAGCGAACAAGCATGGGATCGAGTTCTCGCAGTCTCATATGCCGTTCTATGATCCGTTTCATCCGGCCGATCCGTATTATACCGATCCGGAGCTCCGCGCCTGGTTTGAATCGATGTGCGAGCGCGCTTACTATGCAAGCAGCGCATTGGGCGTCAAATGGGCCGTTGTTCATGGATTTACGGCTTTCGATAAAAACGGCGCCTCCAAAGCATCCAAACAGCAGACGATCGCTTACTATAGTCCCTATCTGGAGCTGGCCAAAAGGCTCGGCGTCGGAATCGCCTTTGAGAATATGTACGATGCCGTCGGTCCCGTCTTCCAGCGGCGATATACGGCCTCTTACGAAGAACTGGTCGATCTCGTACAATCGTTTCATGACGAAGCCGTGGGCATTTGCTGGGATTTCGGACATGCCAACATGATGAAATACGATCAATGCGAAGCGCTCCGGTATATCGGCAAGCATCTCAAAGCAACGCACGTGAGCGACAACTTCGGGGAGGCGGACACGCATCAGCTTCCTTTCATGGGCACGGCTCCGTGGGAGGACATCATGAAGACGCTGGCGGAAATCGGCTACAACGGCGATTTGACATTCGAAGTGTACGGCGCGACGAATCATCTTCCCGCTTCGCTGAAACAAAGCGTGCTTCGACTTTCGCATGAAACAGGCCAATATTTGCTTTCCTTGCAGCAACCCCGCTCGGGAGCCAAGGGGGTCGTGATTGGAACGGGAAGGACGGGGGCGATCCGGATTCGATTCGAAGATTTCGCGGTCGGTGCAATAAGACAGCATTCCTAAACTTTCCAAACTGCCGGTAAACAAGTTCCGAAAGGAATTATGATTTGCCGGCTTTTTTTAGCGGCCGCTCATCTCGAATGCCCTCGTTAGAGGTTTTCTTATTAGCGATATATAGGTTTGCAGAAATAGCGATATACATTTACAAATCGTTGAAAATGAGATATTATAATATCAATTTAAGATACAACTTACATACATGTATTATCGAGATCGAAACAACCCCCTCCGTTCCGCATCATGTTCATCATCACCATCGCAATGAATTCCCACCGAGTCACCGAGCAATCTTTGTCAGCTTTCCAATTGCATACTCGCCTACGATTTCAACATGTTCTCACTTTATGATGTTCATATTAAAAGGAGAGGGTTATGTTATGAGAGGAAATCATCGGGGAAGCGTACCGGTACTGCTGCTTGCAACCGCTTTGTGGTTAACGGCGTGCGCAGGAGCGGGAACGTCGGACGTCAAAAATGATTCAAGCGGCGGCACGCCGAAAACTACGGACGAGCCTGTCGAGATGGTGTTCGCGCAGTTGACGGGAAATTTTTCGGAAGAGTCGTTCATGCAGTTGTACGGCAACAAGATAAAGGCGAAATTTCCGAACATTACAATCAAGTACATTGTGTTGAAAAACGAACAGCATTTGAAGGAATTGCTCTCCATCAAGCAGCCGTTTGATATTGTTATCGGTTCCATCGGAACGACGCCGTCATATTTGCTCGCATCCGAGCTTCAAACCGACATCAGCGACCAAATCAAACTGCAGAAGTATGACCTCAACCGGCTGGAGCCGACGTCGGTGGAAATCCAGCGGCAAATGGCGAACGGGGGGATTTACGGTCTTCCCATCAGTACGAGCTCGGCCGCCCTATACTACAACAAAGACATATTTGACCGATTCGGTATCCCTTACCCGAAAGACGGGATGAAATGGGATGAATTATACGATCTGGCGAAACGGATGACCCGGAATGAGGACGGCGTTCAATACAAAGGGCTTACGATGTCATTTAACCATATGATGCTGATGAACCAGTCGGGTGCGATTTCGGTTGACCCGAAAACCAATAAAGCCAATTTTACGAATGAAACGTTCAAGCAAGCTTTTGAAAATTTAGCCCGCTTCTACCAAATTCCCGGGAACGGCGTTCCGAATAACAAATATGCGCTGGCGGGTCAGACGGATCCGTTCTATAAGGACAAAACCGCGGCCATGATCATGACGACAAGCGGAAGCGGATCGTCGCTCTTCAAAGATGCGGTGAACTGGGACGTCGTTCAAATTCCGTTTTTATCGGACAAGCCGGGAGTCGGACCGCAAAGCTATCCGGGGTACATGTACATGACGAAGCTGACGAAAAACCGCGAGATGGCATTCAAAGTGCTGGCGTACGCAACGAGCGATGAGTGGCAGCTCGACAGCATAAAGACGGGCAACGGTCCGATTCTGAAAGATCCGGGCATCATGAAAAATTTCGGAGTCGACGTGCCTGCACTCAAGGGGAAAAACATCCAATCCTTATACCCCAAAAAATTCGCCGACCCGACGCCGAAAGGGAAGTACCAGAACATCGCAGACGTGGAAATGCTGAACGCGCTAAACGATGTATTGAGCGGAACGGATGTTAACACTGCTTTGAAACAAGCGGCGGAACGCGTCAACAAAAAAATCGAAGAGCAAGGAAGCTGAGTAATTTCATCATAACATAACGTTCGGTACAGCCTGTGAGCAAGGTTCTAGGAGAACTTATGCGCACAGGCTTTTTCTATGCAACGCACAGACAGCGCTTTACCAAATCTTTACCTCGGTTTTTCGCAATATCGCAAAGAAGGACCTTGTAAATAAAACCATCTTATTGTAACCTGATGATAATAAATCAAATTGATTAAATAAAAATGAGTATCCGATGGGAGCATCTTCAAGGAAGATACATTCGCGTTTTTAAGAAGCTTTTCCAAATGGATATTCCGCACGGATAAAAAAAAGGAGGAAGGTTGGGCTATGAAACTGCCTATCCAAAAGCATGGCGTGAAAGTGGCGGGCGCAGTCGCGATAAGCGCCTTGCTCATTACGGCTGCTTGTGCCAAAGTCAATCCCGAGCCCAAGCAAGCGGCGGCACCCATGCAGCAGGAAGACAAGAAGCAAGAAGTGCCGCTGCGAACCGGCGAAGTGTTCGACAAGGAAAAATATAAGGGTCTTTTGACGATTCGTTATTTCGATTTGAAAGACCAAAAGGTAGGGACCGGAGACAGCATCCTGATCACGAGTCCCGAAGGCAAGACGATGCTGATCGATGCGGGGATCGCCGATACGGGTTGGCAGGTCGTACGCTACTTGGATCAGCTAGGCATCGAAACGCTCGATATTGCCCTCAACACGCATCCGCACACGGATCATATCGGCGGCTATGCGGAAATATTGAAGAAAAAAGACGCTAAGGCGTTTTACATGGAAAACTTGCCTTTCCCGTCGTCCGGCGCCTACCGCAATGTGATGGCTCAGGTGGAGAAGAAAAAAATCCCCATTACCATGCTTGAGGAAGGCGACACCTTCGAGCTGGGGAACGACCTGAAATTCGAAGTATTCAGTCCGAAGAAGGGTGCTCTGCCGGCGGCGGTAACCAACTATGATACGGCTACGCTTAATTTCTTTTCGCTTGTCATCAAGATGACCTATAAGGACAACACGTTCTTGTTCCCGGCGGATATTTACAAGGACAAGGAGATGGAGCTCGTTACGCTGCACGGCAAAAAGTTCGATACCGATTTTGTGCACGCCCCCCATCACGGAAGCTCGACTTCCTCCTCGCCGACGTTCATCGATGCCGTCACTCCCAAAGTAGCGGTGATTAGCATGAATTTGTTTAGCCGCGGAGAAGTGTTGAAGGTGTACGAAAAGAAGGGCACGGACGTGTACGCAACCGGCTTGAACGGCAACATTCTGATCACGTCGGACGGCAAGAACATGAAAGTGATCGCCGAGAAAGACAGACCTGCAACGAAGTAGCATGCAAGCTGCTACAAGCAATGACTCCTTTTCGCACTTGTATCATCTACTGCTTGTCCCGGAGATGCCACCGATACGATATGTCGGTGGTTTTTGTTTGTTGGTTACTTGGCAGTCCGCTGTCAGCCGGCTGCGATTGAACTATATCGTAATTTCTGAGAATATAATGAGGTACAAATCGGAACGTAAGGTGGGATCGGTATTGAACGTAAAAGAGTTGGCCTCTGTAGTAACGTTTTGCGGCATTCGCGGCGATGACACTGCGGAAATAACCGGGATCCAGATGGATTCGCGCAAAATTCGCCCGGGGGATTTGTTCGTATGCATCCGCGGCCGCAATTTCGACGGGCATCAATACGCGGACGAAGCCGTCGCAAACGGAGCTGCAGCACTGCTTGTCGAGCACGAACAGAATGTAAATATCCCGCAGCTTGTCGTGAAAAACGCCAGAGATGCCATGGCGATCATCGCCAGTCACTTTTACGGTTATCCAAGCCGTGAGATGCGCGTGATCGGTGTGACCGGCACGAACGGCAAGACGACGTCCACTTACATGATCGAGCAAGCACTTCGGGACGCCGGCTTTGTCACGGGTGTCATGGGGACGATCGGCATTCGGATCAACGGTGAAATCGTTGACCCGGAGCAGCAGTTCGGCGGCATACAAACGACGCTGGAATCCGTAGATTTGCAGCGGTATTTTCGGAAAATGAGAGCGGCTGGAACCGAATACTGCCTCATGGAAGTTGCAAGCATTGCTCTTCAAGCGGGCCGAGTGAAAGGGGTCGACTTTCGCACGGCGTTATTCACGAATTTAACGCAGGATCATTTGGACGATCACGATACGATGGAAAAGTACAAGGCGGCGAAAGGTTTGTTTTTCTCACGGCTTGGCAATACATACGGGCCTGAGGGCCATGATGTGAAGTATGCTGTGCTCAACGCGGACGACGCCGCATCCGGCGAATACGCGGGCGTCACCGCGGCGCAGGTCGTAACTTACGGCGTCGAGAAGGCTGCGGATATATCGGCAAGTCAGCTGAGCGTATCGCCGCAGGGCACCCGTTTCCATGTGACGACGCCGATAGGTTCGATCCCCGTGTCAATGAAATTGATCGGCAAATTCAATGTTTACAACGCGTTGGGGGCCATCGCCTGCTGCATTCTGGAGGGACTCTCTTTGGATCAGGTAAAACAGAGCTTGGAGCGGCTCGACGTGATCGCCGGCCGGATGGAATCCGTCGACGCGGGCCAGCCGTTCCTCGTACTGGTCGATTACGCGCATACGCCGGACGGACTCGATAATGCGCTATCCGCCATTCGCGAGTTCGCGCAAGGAAATGTAATTACCGTCTTCGGCTGCGGCGGCGATCGGGACCGCACCAAGCGGCCGATCATGGGGAACGTTGTCGCGAAGCATAGCGACTATATTGTCATTACATCGGATAATCCGCGCTCGGAGGACCCGGAGGCGATTATGGACGACATTGAAACGGGGCTTCGCGAAGCGAACTTTGGCTCTGAACAGTACGAGCGAATTGCAGACCGGGCAGCGGCCATACAAAGAGCGGTGCAGCGGGCCCATCCGAACGACGTCGTGCTGATCGCCGGGAAAGGGCACGAGACATACCAGATCGTCAAAGGAGTAACCGCTCATTTCGATGACCGGGTTATTGCTAGCGATGCGATTGTGCATCGTCTCGGAACGTAAACGGGCAGGCCGTTCCTCCGGCCGCCTGTTTTCCATTCAAATGGACGGATTCTGCTCATTCTTGATCGATCGGATGCCGGATCCGGTCGCGGTACAGGTCGAAAAACAAATCGCCGTTCGTTTTTCGCACAGCGTAGCTAACTTCTTCCAAATTAACGCCACGCTTTTGCAATTGTTTTGTCATCCATTCCGGAGACATGCCGTTTTGCAGTAAATTTTCCGTAATGATTTTGCCGTCCATAATAAGTTCCACAGGGAATTGCAGCTTCGTTTGGCTTGTCAGAAACAACGACTGCAAGTCTTTGCGCATAACGTACCGGCATTCCGGCTTTCGCAGGATGGATAGTTTGCCGTTGAGCTCCAGCACGGCATATTCCACTTCATCCGGATCAAAAATATCTTTTTCCCTTAATTCCTGATTTAACGCGTCGAGGGAAACGTGCATTTTTTTTAAATTATTTTCCAGTATTTTTCCATTTTCAATGATAACTGTCGGCTTGCCGGCAAGCCACTTTCGGCTTTTTCGGCTCTTGAGCGAGATCAATGCGACGAGATAGGCGATTCCGGCAAACGTCGTAAATGAAGCAACGGATTGCCAAGTCTTCAAATGCGTGTTCAATGCAATATTACTGGTAATTGCGCCCAGCGTAATCGACGCGACAAAATCGTGGTAAGTCATCCTGGCGATCGTATGCTTGCCAAGGAGTCTCGTAAAAACCATAATGAGCGAAAAAGCAATGATCGTGCGTATGATCGTCTCCCAAAACAGTGACATGCAGACCCACTCCTTCCCAATATAGTATTTCTTTGTCTGGAGCCGGCCATACTTGAAAAATTCGCAAGATCGGGAGAGTTGCACAAATTGAAAGGATATGGTAATGTTTTCGTATTCGATTGGAACGGAGGGTTACGTGTGATCAATTTTTCCCGATTGAGAAAGCAAAGCAAGTAATTGCGAATGCTGCTCTGTGTCTGCAGAGTAATCGGGATCGGTTTGTCTTCACACGGATACCCCAATCGTTTTGAATTAAGACGAGAGGACTCGTTCTCTGACAAAATCCGGGAACAGGTCATCCTTTTGTTTTGCGTTCGAACAAACGGGCAGGACATTCCTTTTTCGATTGCAATCAGCACAGGCGGCGAACCGTCTGTGTTTTTTATTTTTTTACTCGAAAAGGAGCGAATGTCATTATGACAATACAACATACAAACGATCATTCATCGCAAATTGACGAAATGATAGCCGTTGCACGCGCAAACGGGCTGCGGCTGAATACAAAACAAATCGAAATCAATGAATCGGGCATGGACTTTCTGGTCGCATTTGCGAAGGATGATGCCGGGGAAGCGTGGGTGCTGCGCAAGCCGAGACGTGCGGATGTATGGGAGCGGGCGGTCAATGAGCAAAAGGTGCTTACGCTTGTGAGCGGGCGGCTCCCGGTTCAGGTGCCGGACTGGCGCATATGCACGCCGGAACTGATCGCGTATCCGCTGCTCGGCGGCCGCCCGGTGGCATCGGTGGACCCGGCGGCAGGTGGCTATGTTTGGCTGTATGAGCAGCAATCGCTTTCCGATGCGTTTTTCGATTCGCTTGCGGAAGCTTTGGCCGCGCTTCACGGCATCGATCACGCGGCGGCTGCGAAAGCCGGCGTTCGAATCAAAAGCCCCCGCGAGGCGCGCGACGCTTTTGCCGCCAATATCGAAGAGATCAAGCGCAGCTTCACGATTCCCGATAAGCTTCATGCGCGATGGTCGGCATGGCTGTCCACGGATTCATTCTGGCCTGATCATTCGGCGTTGCACCACGGCGATTTGCATCCGCCGCATATACTCGTGGACGAGGCGCAGCGCGTGACAGGGCTGATTGACTGGACGGAAGCGGAGATCGCCGATCCGGGCAAAGATTTTGTCATTTACTTCGCGCTGTTCGGCGAGGAAGGCCTTCGCGATTTGCTGCGGCGTTACGAGCGGGCTGGAGGCATCGTATGGCCACGGATGCACGAGCATATCGCCGAGCAATGGGCCGCTTATCCGGCGATTGTAGCGAAATTTGCGCTCATTACCGGGAAAGAAGCCGATATGGAGATGGCTAGAGGAATGATCGCGAATTGGAGCGCAGAATAACGGTCCGCGGCGGATAGCCGATTGCGCAAGGACGATCAAGACCGCTGCTTGCCGGCGGTCTTGCTTTCATGCGGCAGGCCAAAGAAAGTGATGTTGAACGCGTTGTTGTAACTTAGCAAGCATTGACGATGGTATAATTATCCAGTAAGCGGATGGAAACATACCTTTCTGCCGGTTGGACGATAAGGAGAGAAGCAAATTGGAAATACGAAAGCTAACGTTGCATGAACAACCGCCGATGGAACTGCTTTTACTCGCGGATCCTTCGCCGAAGCTGGTCGAGCAATATTTGAAGCGAGGGGATTGTTTTGTCGCCGAAGCGGATGGTGCCACCATCGGCGTGTACGTACTGCTGCCGACAAGGCCGGATACGACGGAGATCGTCAATGTCGCAGTCGACGAACGCCATCAGGGCAGAGGCGTCGGAAAACAGCTTGTAAACCATGCCATTCAAACGGCGAAGGCGCAAGGATACAAGACGATTGAGATCGGCACAGGCAATTCCGGCGTGGGGCAGCTTGCGCTATATCAAAAATGCGGGTTTCGCATAACCGGCGTGGACCGGGACTTTTTCTTAAGACATTATAGCGAAGAAATTTATGAGAACGGCATACAGGTCATGGACATGGTGCGGTTATCTCAAGATATATAATGAGCTATCACGGAATAGGGAGTATGACTCGAAAACAACGCAATGCCGAGGGGTGAACGCATGAGGAAATACGCAGTAATCATCGGTCTTTGCCTGGCATTCGCGACCGTTTTGCCGGCAGGAGGGTTGCCCCGCGTCGAAGCGGCCAAGTCTTCCGCCGATTATAAGGACTTGTCGACGGCGGATGCCAAGACGAAGCAGCAAGTGGATACGGGCCTTGCCTTGGGCTTATTCCAGGGGGTAACGGAAGATCGCTTCGGGCTTAACGAAACGGTTAACCGGGCCGAACTTGCAATAATGGTTGCGCTTGCCGTCCACTTGAGAGTGGATGTATCACGAGACGTTTCCCATTATGACGACGTACAGGCGAACGACCCGGACTACGGATATGCGCTTCCGTACATAGAGGCGCTTCAGGAGGCGGGCATCATCGACGGGAGCGGGGCGAACCGGTTCGAGCCGGGAGGGGACGTGACCCGGGAGCAGCTTGCCGTCATCTTGATTCGCAGCAGCTCGAAGCATGAGAAAGAAGCGCAGCTTACCGGCGGAGTGAACGATCCGACCGTATCCGATTATGCAAAGCCTTACGTGGCGCTTGCATTGCAGAAATACGAATTTCTGCGTACGGACGGCAATTTCGAGGGTACGAAGAGCATCGAGCGGCGGATGTATTGCGGCTGTAAACCGCCGGATGCGGGCAAGCTTGTGCAATCGCTCGATGCAATACCAGATAAAGTGCCGTTTTTCATCCGCGTCTTCGATAAGCTGATGTCTCTCGATAGCGCGTTGAACGGAAATATGAAATTTATTTCCATCTATGTCAAGAACGTTCAGAACGACTGGACAGAGGAAGAGCGAACGCAGTTGGCCGCTTATGTCGAACAAAAATACGGTGTGGAGCTGCTCTATTATTCGCATGAACAACTCGTATCGCATCAATGGATCAACGAGCAAACGAAATCGCTTCAAGGCATTCTTCTGCAAATTGAAAAGATCCGAATTGACGAATCCGGGACGGTGGCAACGGTGGCCGGCGCCAAATACAGGTCTCCGAAAGGAGCGGTCGGGACGGAACAACTGATATTGAAACGCGAGAACAACGACTGGGCGATCCACGAAATGAAAGGCTCGTGGATTAGCTGATCCAAGCAAGCGTGGAAGAGGGCGGCAGCGGCAATGCAGCATGCTGCCTTCGGACGCTGCTTTCCGCCGGAAGGCTGCTCAACGTACTGAGCGGCCTTCTTTTATTTTCCGCCATCGCCCCACTTCAAGACCCACTTCTCCATTTCCTTCAGCGCCGCTTGAAAATCCATCCCTTTTTCCGTTAACGAATATTGCACCGTTACCGGCACGGTCGGGAATACTTCCCGGAGGACGATGCCGTTTTGTTCCAGGTGCCGCAGCGTATCGGTAAGCGACTGGGTTTTTATCACCTTGACGCTTCTTTGCAGCTGTTTGAACCGCTGCGGTCCTCTGCACAGCTCGTCGATGACCAGGAAAGCCCACTTAGCGCCGAGAATTTGCAGCACTTCGCATATGTTGGAACCCATCGAATGTTCTGCTTCGGGAGAGGCACTCATAACGACACATCCTTACAAAAAGTTAGTTAGTCAAAATAAAAGGACAATATCCAAATACTTTGCCTTCTTACATTATTATCGCAGCTCAAATATAATGTCAATCAAGCGAAACAGCAAACATGATCACTATCGGAAGCCGTCGACTGCGCATGTGCTAGCCATGCACGGATTCGGCCGTCCGCTGAAGTGAAGACTGATAGCTCACACGCAGAAAGGAATGAATGATGATGAATCGACTGTTTATTTATATTCTTGCGCTCGGCGTATTTGTAACGGCAACTTCCGAACTGGTCGTAGCGGGAATTCTTCCTGCCATTGCCGAGGATCTGCACATTTCCATCGCCATTGCCGGGCAGCTGATCACCGCTTATTCTGTCGCGTTCGCCGTTGGCACCCCGATTATCGTGTCGTTGACTTCCCGACTGGAACGCAAAAAAGTGCTGGCCGGCTCGCTGGCTGCTTTTATCCTGGGCTGCCTCGTTTCTTTCGTCAGTACGAACATTTCGATATTGATGATCTCCCGAATGATGCTGGGAATCAGCTCGGGCGTATACCTTGTCGTCGTATTCAGCTCGGTCGCCAAATTGGTTCCGGCGGACAAAATCGGCGGCGCGATCGGCACCGTCATTCTTGGCTTCAGCTGCGCAATGGTGCTCGGAGTTCCGCTAGGCATCGCGATTACCCAGTGGTTTCATTGGCAGGTGATCTTTATGATGTTGGCCATATTCAGTCTCTTGATCATGTTCATCATAATCCGGCTGCTTCCGACCATTGAAGGCGACGCTCCCGTGTCGTTCAAACAACAATTCGCCGTACTCGGCAATGTGGCCGTGGTGAGCGGGTTGTTCCTCAGCTTTTTCCGCGAATCGGGCAATTCGGTCATGTTTACGTATATGACCCCGTATTTGCAAACGATTCTACACATGACATCATCCGAAATCGGTGTAATGATGCTTATATTCGGTCTATTCGGAGTGATCGGTTCCCGGCTCGGCGGGTACATCGTCGACAAGTGGGGAACGGCCCGATTAATGATCGGCGGCATCGCCATCCATGCCCTGTCGCTCGTGCTTCTGCCTCTATTTTCCGCAACGTATGCAGTTGGTTTGGGGTTGATTGCCGTCATGGTATTTACGATGTTCGTGACCGGTCCGGCGATTCAAACGTATTTCATTCAACAGGCGCCGGAGTCGTCCAATCTGATTCTCAGCCTGAATACGTCGATCATTCATCTGGGGCTGGCAACCGGAGCGGGGGTCGGCGGAGCGATCGCCGGCGCCGCTTCTACGGTGCTGTATAATCCGTGGATCGCGAGCGGGATTGTCGTCCTCGGGCTGGCTGCCGCTATCGTTTCCGTCGCGTGGGGCAGGCGTGTGTTTTCCAAAGTGGCAGCATAAAGAGTCAATCGCGCCGTTCCACGAAATTTTCATAGACAATGGTACGATATACGACTATTCTACATGTTGAAGGAAAAATATGGATAGGACTTGACGGAAACAGAGAATTCATCCGGCCAAATGATCAAGACGAGGGTGCACGGCATGCAGCTCAATTATAATAGAAGAGAGGCGCAAGCATATGCTTATGAAGCAATGGCTATTTCCGGACGATTTGGCACAGCTTGATCTGGGCGAATCCGGCGCCAAACCGGGACAATGGCGCGGCCAAGATGCGCTTTATTTTGAAGCCTTTCTTACGAATCCCGTACTCGTGCGCAACTACACGCCGCCGGATTGCTTTCGGCTTCGGGCGGAGGTAGCCATTCCCGGGCCTAACGGATTTCTCGGACTCGTGTTCGGCGTCCGCGACGCGCAAAATTACGAGCTCATCTACATCTCAGCGGCGAGCGCTTCAAGCATCGGCGACATTCAGTACGATCCCGTTATGAACGGCTCCACCACTTGGCAAATATATAACGGCCCCGGCTATCAAGCGCAAGCGCCGGTGCCGCCAGGAGAATGGGTCGCGCTTACGCTGGAGGTCCGCAAAGACACAGCCGCGATTTGCGTTGGCGATAACGCCGTCCCGCAGCTCATCGTTTCAAAGTTGCAGCACGGTCCCGCTGTAGGCAGCATCGGAATGTGGGCCAACTTGCCCGGTTACATACGCAGCATGACCATAGAACAAATACAGCCTGAGCATACGGAGCAGCAGGAACAACGACCGCCGCAATGTAACCGGCTGCCTGCTGACTCGATGCTGTTGACGGAATGGCAGCTTTCCGAACCTTACGCATCGGACGGTCCGACCGGACCATTACAATTCCCTACGAAAGTAGTTGCCGAGGAGAACGGAACCGTTAACCTCAACAGGCTTCACCCCACCAGCGAGAAAGGGACGGCGCTTCAAGCGGAGTGCACGCTGTTGCTGCCCGAGGAGCGGGAGTCGATGCTGTCGTTCGGCTTCAGCGATCGTATGCGGTTATGGGTTAACGGCATGGAAGTGTACCAGGGAGACTGGAAGTGGGGGCCGCCGGCAAGCGACGGGCGGATTCGCCCGGATCACGCCGCTGTTCCCGTACGCTGGAGAGCGGGCCGCAATTCGATTCGCGCCGAAATTACCAACCTGGAAGGCAAGTTCGGCTGGGGATTTTGCGTGAAAGCACACTTGTCCAACGCCGAGTATCGGAATTAAGCGAAGCTGAAAAAACCATCGCGACAATCGCGGTGGTTTTTTTATTTCATTTTTTCAACAGGCAAATCGAACGTGATCCAGAACAGGACGGCGGCGCAAAATGACAGCACCCATGCCCACAACGGATGTTTGTAATGGAGGCGCAGCATCGGGAACGTAATCAAGTTCATAAGAACGGACCACCCTATGTTCCATCCGTGATGGTGAGAAATTCCATTCCATGTATGCAGCGTTATGAATTCGACCATTGAATAGAGCAGCACCCAGCCCAATATATACAAGATTTGCTTTGCTTTTTCGGAAGGATAGTGGCCGAGATAGATCAGGACGGTGGCGGGGAACGAAATAAAATCAAGCGTGAACGAAATTAACGTATGATTCGGAAGGATGGCCCGCCCCTTTCGATACTCGATGAAAATGCAAAAAGTATTATTTCCAATGCAAACCTTTTGTAACAAAAAAAAGAAATTAGTTCGAAAACGAAAAAGCTTTTCCCGGAATCAATCATACAGATTAAGGAAATAGTAAATACGATACCGGAAGGAGGATGGCCCCAAATGAAATTAACGCCTGAACAGCGGGTCACGCTGCATGGGTTTAACAATCTTACCAAATCGTTGAGCTTCAATATGTACGACATCTGCTATACGAAAACAAAAGAGGAACGGGAAGCATACATCGATTATATCGATGAGCAGTACAATGCGGACAGGTTGACTTCCATATTAAATCATGTAGCGGAAATCATCGGCGCGCATGTGCTGAATATCGCCAAGCAGGATTATGAACCGCAAGGAGCGAGCGTGACGATGCTGGTATCGGAAGGGCCGATTGTTGAAGTGCCGACGGAGTCTTACGATGAATCGCCCGGACCGCTTCCGGACTCTGTGGTACTGGCGCTGGACAAAAGCCATATTACCGTTCATACATATCCCGAATACCATCCGGATGAAGGGATCAGCACATTCCGAGCGGACATAGACGTATCGACCTGCGGGGAAATTTCGCCGCTCAAAGCGCTCAATTACTTGATTCGATCGTTCGATACGGACATCATGACGATGGATTACCGCGTACGCGGCTTTACCCGAGACATTCACGGCCACAAGCTGTTTATTGATCATGAGATCAGTTCGATCCAAAACTACATTCCCGATGAAATTAAGGAAATGTACCATATGATCGATGTCAACGTGTATCAAGAAAATATTTTTCATACCAAGTGCAAACTGAGACAGTTCGATTTGAACAATTATTTGTTCGGATATACGAAAGATAAGCTGAGTGAGGAAGAACAACGAGATATTACGGAGAGTTTGAAATGGGAGATGGACGAAATCTTTTACGGGAAAAATATTGCCTACTAAACGGAAACGCCCGCAAAATGCGAGCGATACGAAAGTAGAAACTCGCCCAGCAGGCAGCTTCCCCGCGAACTTCGCTGCTTTCCGAAAAGCCATCTATGCCCGGAATACGGCGGGCAAGAAAGGGAATACTTAAAAATCATGCCATGAATGGAGGTGTCGCCGATGGTCGTTATGAACGCGATCATGTTGATGATCAGTATCGCCGTGCTATCCACTATACGTATGATGCGCGGAACGTTCCGGCCGCTGGAGAAAATGGTATATTATATGGTCATTACCGTCGCCATCGAACAAACCCATTCGGCGATCATCGATAATTTGAAATTGATTCGGTTTTCAGAAAGCGTTTCCGCCTTCTTTTTCTTTAAAATGAATCAGATTATCGTTTTCCCGATCGTGACGCTTTGGCTGCTGCATTCGTTTTTTGCCGTGGACGGACGAACTGTACGGAAAACGTTGCTTGCCGCCGTTTGGTTTCTCGCATTGTCCGGCTCTTACTTTTTGTTCGAGGTGCTCGGGATTTTTCAATTAAAGGGTTGGAAGTTGCTCTATTCGTTCGCTTACTGGTTAACGGTTTTGACGGAATCGTTTTGTTTTGCATGGTGGTTTCGAAAACTGTTGAGAAAGAGAGAACGCGATGATCCTGTATCCGCCTGAACGGTTTGACGTCAATGAATGGTTTGTGCTCAGTGCCGTCGCCCTTGTATTCATCGTTTCGTTTTTGCTGCCCAAACGGCTTTCAGCCATCGAAATTACGGTGATCGCCGTATTCAGCTTGTATTTATCGCAAACGGTCGACTCGTTGATTGCCGTGACGCCGTTCGATTTTTACGATGTGAGCGACTCTGCCAAATACGAAATCATGGATATCGTTATCTATTACTTGCTGTATCCCCCGGTGGCTTATATTTTTTTGCATTTTTATGACAGATTGCAGCTGAACACGATACGACTTATCTTGTATGTGATCGGCTGGTCGTTGTTGACGGCGTTCCTGGAATGGTTGTCTGTATTGTGTCATGTGTTCACTTACAAAGGCTGGCACATTGTTTACTCGCCTTTTGTGTACATTGGAGTATACACGCTTAACATCCTCGTTCTCCGCATCACCCGGCATTGGGAGCGGGGCGGCGGCGAATGGAAACAGGCGCGGAAGGTTCCCCGTTAACTGCCCACGCTGACGGCGATTCCGGTGCCGGAACCGGGCAGCATGCCGATAAACGCTTGCAGGGCGCTGCTGATGAACGAGTCTTTTCGCGTGATGAATTCGGTTTTCATGTGACGGTACGACGGCTCGATTTCATAAGTGCGAACCAGTCCGTCAGCCTCGTGCTTGCGAATGACCGCTTTGGGCATCATCGATATGCCGAGTCCCGCCGACACCCCGCCGATGATCGCTTCCAATGTGCCGAATTCCATAATGATCGACTGCGTTAAGCCGTTCGCCCGCAGCCAATCTTCCAGCACCTCCCGGTAAGAACACCCTCGGCTGAACACGAGAATCGGTCTTTTGACGGCATCCTCCAGGCTGGTAATCGACGCAGTCGACGCGATGACTAGCTCTTCCTCGAATGCCGGAATGGATTGAAGCTCCGGGTGACGGCATTCGCATCCGATAAAAGCGCCGTCCAGTTCATAATGAAGCACTTGTTCCATTAAAAATTGCGTATGCCCCGTAGCGATCGACAGCACTACGTTCGGGTACTGCTCGTAATAGGCGGTGAGCAGCTTGGGCAGACGGACGGCGGCGGCCGTCTGGGTGGACCCGATCATAAGCGGTCCGGACGGTACCTCGGAAGAGGAGAGCGCCTTGGTCGCTTCGTCCAGCAAGCCGACGATTTTGTCGGCGTAGCCGAGCAGCGTTTTGCCGCTGGAAGAGAGCGTCATACCGCGGTTATGGCGGTGAAAGAGCACCGTACCGAGCTCCGATTCCAGCTGCTGCACTCTTGCGGTCACATTGGATTGCACGTATCCGAGCCGTACGGCCGCTTTTGTAATCGATCCTTCGCGGGCAACCGCTTGAAATATGCGCAAATCTGCACTTTCCATCGAAACGACCTCCATTTCATGCGATCATTGTTACTATTGTGATGGTTCACGCTCGACCGTCGCGGCTTCGCCGAGGGGGTCGAGCGTGAACCATCTTGCTATCATATTTAGTGATATTCAACATCTGTAACAATCATTATACATAAATGCAAACCTCCGTTACAATAAGTTCACACCAACGAGAGAGACGGAGGGAAAATCCAGATGAGTAAAATAAAGTATATCGGACTCGTTCTATTTACGACGTTATTAATGGGCGTTGCCTTCCCGGTCGGTAAAATCGGGATGTCTTATGCGCCTCCGTTCTTCCTGATGGGCATCCGGTTCGTTTTGGCCGGTGCCTTATTGGCGTTCATCGTCCGCAGGAAACCGAGACCGCGCGGGGCGAAACAGTGGCTGCAGGCGGCAGCTGTGGGTCTGTTCCAATCGGCGGGCGTCATGGGCTGTGCGTACTACAGCATGCACTGGATTACTTCGGGTGAATCCTCGATCATCACCTGCACAAACCCGCTGTTGGTTATCGTGTTCGGCACTTTGTTTGGCGGCGCAGTGTACCGCGGCCGTCAATGGCTTGGCGTCGTGGCCGGGTTCCTCGGGGTCGCCGTCGCCTTCGGTTTTCATCTCGGCTTACAGCCGGGCACGTTCATCGGTTTTGCGGGGGCGCTCAGCTTCGCTTCGGCGACCCTGCTGATCAAACGATGGGGTGTCGCGTTCGATATGACCGTCCTTGCCGCGTATCAGATGCTTGCCGGCGGGCTTGCGCTGTTCCTTTTAAGCGCCTTGACGGAGCACCCGTATTTTACGGTTAACGCGGCATCCATAACCGTACTGCTGTGGCTGGCAGTCATGTGTTCGATCGTTCAGTTCACGGTTTGGTTTTACTTGCTCCGTAACGGAGATCCAGCGAAGACGAGCGCGTTCCTGTTTCTCGTGCCGCTGTTCGGCGTATTGTCAAGCTGGCTGCTGCTCGGCGAGCAGGTGAACCGGTATGTCGGCCTGGGAGGCCTGCTTGTATGCGCCGGCATTTTTCTGGTCAATTGGGGAGGGAATGGCTATTCCGCGGCGCCGTTGGTGAAGAAGGCTGCGGTGGAAAGGTAAGAGAAAAAGGGACAGAGGAGAGAGAAACGATGGACTTGAAACAAAAAGTGGCGATTGTTACGGGAGGCGGCACGGGGATCGGACGTGCCACTTCCATCATGCTGGCCGAGCGGGGAGCGAGTGTTGCGGTGAACTATTCGCGCTCCAAAGCCGAAGCGGACGAAACCGTGCAGCGGATCCAAGACTACGGAGGCAGCGCTGTCGCCGTTGAGGCGGACGTATCGCGGGACGCCGAAGTGCGGGCTATGATCGACGCCGTCGTGCAGCGATTCGGCACGATCGATTTGCTTGTCAACAACGCCAGCATTACGAGGCACATTCCGCTTGACGATCTGGAGGCGGCTGCGGAAGACGTGTGGGACGACCTGTTCGCAGTGAACGTCAAGGGCATGTTCTACTGCGCGCGCGCCGCCGCTCCCTTGATGAAGAGCAAGAAGCAGGGAGCGATCGTCAACGTCGGCAGCATCGCCGGATTGACGGGTTCGGGTTCTTCGCTTCCATACGCCGTATCCAAAGCGGCCGTACATGGGCTGACCAAATCGCTGGCCCGCGCATTGGTCCCGGAAATCAGCGTCAACAGCGTAGTGCCGGGAGCGGTGGCGACCAGATGGTGGGCGGGGAAGGAAGAGCAAATGCAGCGCTTGATCGGCCATTTGCCGCTGCAGCGCATATCGACGCCGGAAGAGATTGCGCAAATGATCTGCGCCGTATTGGCGCAGCCGTCGATGACGGGACAGATTATTACCGTGGACGGCGGGCAAACGATGTAAATATGATTTTACAGGCTGATATACAAGCACTTCTCTCAACTTCGAATAGATTAAAGTGACTTACATGAGAGGAGTGAAGACATATTCGTATCTTTAAAGCTAGATTAGCCGGTCGTAATGAGGTTCCCCCTGTACGAACGATCGCGAGCGGAAATGCCATACTTCAGTTGAACGATAACGGAACTCAATTAATATTTCGTCTAGTCGTCAGAAATATTCAGAAGGTTACGCAAGCCCATATTCATCTCGGGAGAATAGGGCAGAACGGTCCCGTTGTCGCATTCTTATTCGGGCCTTCCAAATTCGGCATATCCGTAAGACGCGGCGTAGTCAAGGGAGTTTTGACCAGACGCGATCTGGTAGGACCTTTGCAAGGCAAATCGCTTCAAGATTTAATCAGGGAGTTTGAAAGAGGCAATGCATACGTCAACGTGCATACCGTGCAGCATCCGAACGGAGAAATGCGCGGGCAAGTCTTTAAATAAATGAAGCAATGACTCATGGAAGGACATCGCCATAGGATGAAACGGCGGTGTTTTTTTCATTCCCGATCGATCGGATTAACGAAATAGGAGCGGCGATACATGAAGTCCGAACGATAAGTCGGTAGAGGTTTTATACAACATTTGCTATTGGATTTTGGTATACAATATTCAATAAACCTTTGACATCTAAATTGAATCGGGTTAAAATATGTTTGAAATCGCTTTCAAAACTGCGGTTTGATGATGCAAGTGAGGTGGTTTATCGGAAGAAACGGCTTATGGTTGTCCAGCGGCACATTCATTGTAGTCAAAAGTGCAGGTTCAGATTCGCTTATTGCGTTGGTATGAGGGCATCGACCAGTATACTTACGCGATACACATCCCTATCTCTATTGTAAAAATTGTATACAATATCCCAAAATGTGATCATTATGCCAGTAGAATGAACAGCAATGCTCTTCGTTGAACAAAAAATGATAAAGCTGAGGGATGCAAATGATTACATTCGCACATGTAATGTATGCACTGGTAACCGTAAGTGTCATTGTCGTCATGTTGTTTCGCCGCGGTGTCATTATTCCGACGCTGCTTGGCACTTTTCTTATCGGCTGGATTTACAAAGGAGATTTGATCAGCGGATTCAAAGCGGTGTATAACGCGAATTTGACGGCAGCGAAAGAATTGTTCACAATCTTCCTCATTATTACTTTCATGGTTGCGCTGCTGGCCTCACTGCGGGATATCGGGGCGGACCGCCGCATGATCCGGCCGATTCAGAAGCTGATCGTGAACGGCCACGTTGCATTTTTCGTACTGGCCTTCGTGACGTACGTGATCTCGCTCTTCTTCTGGCCGACGCCGGCGGTTCCACTGATTGGCGCGCTGCTCATTCCGGCCGCGATCCGCGCAGGGCTTCCAGCGATGGGAGCGGCGATGGCGATCGCACTGGCAGGACAAGGGATGGCGCTGTCGTCCGATTATGTGATGCAGATCGCTCCGATGCTCAGCGCCAAAGGGGCGGGCGTACCCACGGCATCCGTGGCGGACAAAGCGATGGTATTGTCCTTAATTACAGGAGGCATCTCGATCGCCGGGGCATACATTATGAACCGGAAAGCGATTCGTAAGGCCGGTGCGACCGATGTGCTGGAAGAAGCTAAAGTACCGTCGAGCGCGGTTTCGACCGTGGAGTATGCGGAAGCGGCGGCCGCCGTGGAAACGCTTCATCCGTCCGTGATAAGATGGTCCAAAATTTTTGCAGTTCTCGTTCCATTATCCATGCTGATCGTGATGGCGGTGATGGCCGCGAGCAAATTCGGCGGCGGTTCCGCGATGGGCGGTTTTGAAGGCGGGGACGGGGCTGCATTCATCGGCGGCGTAGCTGTCATACTATTGATTTTATCCTGTACCGTGTTCTCCAAAGTTCGGGCGCTGGACAAGATAAGCGACCATCTCACCGAAGGGTTTGTGTTTGCTTTTAAGGCGATGGGACCGGTGATTCCGATTGCTGGCTTTTTCTTTCTTGGGAACGCCGACTTTTCGAAGAGCATCTTATCGCTTGGCGACAATGTACAAGCTCCCGCGTTTCTGTACGATATCGTGATGTCCATTCAATACGCGATTCCATCCAACGGATTTATTACCGCCTTCGGCATTTTGATCATGGGGATTATCGCGGGATTGGAAGGATCGGGCTTTTCCGGTTTGCCGTTAACAGGTTCGCTTTCCGGTGCGCTTGGCCCAACGGTAGGCATTGACCCTTCCACGCTTGCCGCTATTGGCCAGATGGGCTCCGTATGGTCCGGCGGCGGCACGCTGATCGCCTGGTCTTCGCTCGTAGCGGTAGCAGGCTTTGCCGGCGTATCGGCGATTGATCTGGCACGGAAAAATTTCTTGCCGGTCATGATCGGCTTGGCCGTGTCGACGATCGTCGCCATCTTGATTTGGTAAGTAAAGCGGAAAAACGCGGCGTCAAACCAGGTTTATGTCGCAGAAGACAAATGGTTTGGCGCCTGCAGTTCCGAACGCTGCTGTTCGGCGGATACGAGCCGCGGCGCGATATCTTGGCACGCTTTCACCAGAATGCGGCTGACGACCGCGACCATCTCGTCTACGAACGTCAAGCTCGTATGCTCGAGCACTTTATGATTCAAAGGACCGTAGTTGTTGACGATGCCTTTGATATGAAGCGACCCGACGGGAGGAAGTTGTTTGTCCAGACTGCCGCCCGGTTGAAGCGGCTCTTCCACGACTTGAAGCGTCCCGATTTTATAAAACTGTCCGAGGCAGGCATCGACCGCGATGACATACGCCCGGCTGTGATGCTTGGCGATATGCGTCAGCGTCTTCAAAAGATTCAGCGCATGGACGGGCTTTTCCGACGTTCCGTAAATTCGAACATAACGGTGGCCATCGAACCGCTCGGACAGCCGGCTCCCGACCAGGGGGCCGAGCGCATCGCCCGAGTAACGATTGGTGCCGACGCATACGATAACGATTTCAGTGTACTCCGGCGATTTCATATAATGTTTGACGATGGCGTCCGATAAATAAGCCGTCGATTTTTTATCCAGATAATGACAATAATGCATGAGGTCCACCTGCTTTTGCTTTTTTCATCGTGTCGTAAGGTTATACTTCAATGATAATGGATGAATCGGAAAATACAAAGAAACAAAACGAAACATTTTGTGATCTTTCAGACATATGGTATACAATATACCATAAATGGAGGGAGTTTTGAACCTATGACGACGGCGTATGTATTAACCCGGATGACTTGGCCGGAAGTGAAGGAAGCGCTCGAGACGGTCCGCATCGCGATTATTCCGCTTGGTGCGCACGAGCAGCACGGTCCGCATATGGCGGAGAGCTGCGATGCCGTCCTCGCCGAAGAGATGGGCAAACGGCTGGCGGAGAAGCTGTATCCGGATGCGATCATGACGCCAACCATTAATATGGGAGTATCGCCGCACCATATTCATTTTCCAGGCACGATTTCTTTGGAGCCGACGACGCTCATCGCCATCCTCCGCGACATGATCAAATCATTGAAGCAGCACGGCATCGGCAAGTTTCTGATCCTGAATTCCCATGGCGGCAACCAGGCGACGCTTGGCGTAGCAGTGGACATGCTCACGCCGGAACTAGGAGTGGACATTTTTTACGCCAAAACGACGGCTTCCGCCAAAGACGTGATGGATCGGCGAATCGAATCGAAGCTATACGGTCACAGCTGCGACCGAGAAGTTTCCGAAGCGCTTTATTTGGCGCCGCATCTTGTGCGCACCGATAAGCTGGAGAAAGCGGATTTTCAGGAAGGACGGTGGCGAAAGCTACGCCCCGGCAATCCGCTGCAAGGATTTTATTATTACGAGGAAATGACGCGCAACGGATGCCTCGGCGACGCGACCAAAGCGAGTGCGGATATCGGAAAGGAAATCGTGGAGACCGCGTTGGAACGATTGGCGAAGGCCGTAAGAGAAGTGCTGTAGCCATGAAGCCGCTCTTGTTTCTGGCCGCCATCGCCGCTTATTTATGCTCAGCCGTATATCCGAACGAATGGCTTAAATACGTCGTTTCCGTGCTCAGCCTGCTGATCGTTCTCGTCGTATTTCGCTCCGTCAAACGTTTCGTGCAGGGGATCGGGGCGGTATTTTTGACCATCGGCGTCGCTTTGCTTATTGCAGGCGGATCGTCATGGCAAAGCTATGTGCTAGGATTCGGCAACATGCTGAACATTTTAAGCTTGTTCGCGCTCATTCCGTTAATCGCGCTGCCGATCCAGCTGGGGCGGTATGCGGCTAAGGTGCGGTCGATGATTCAAAGCAAAATCAAACATTCAGGCGCGCTCTATTCCGTTACTTCCTTATTATCCTATGTCCTCAGCTCTTTTATGAATTTGGCGACGCTGCCGATGATGTACCACAGCATTCGGCCTTCGCTGGATTATTATCCGATCGAGCAGAAGGAGCGGTTCATCAGCCGCGCGATTACGCACGGCTACAGCATGCCGATTTTGTGGACGCCCGTTGCCCCGATTGTCGGGATTGTCGTTGAGATGACGGGGGTCAAATGGAGTGCGATCCTGCCGATCGTCATTCCGTTCAGCTTGCTAGGACTCGCACTGGACTGGTTTATGGGGGCATGGATTGCCAAACGCAGGCAGAAGCGTGTCGACCAATCGGTGCTAGAAGAAGTATCCGCGGCGCGGGAGCCGTTTCCTGAGTCGAGCCCGATTGTTCAACCGGACCCGTTCACGCAACCGAATCAACCCAATCAGCGGAATCGGCCCGGTTCCGGTGAAGAGAAAGCATACCATCCGGTACAAATTTTGATCGCAATCGTCGTTTTTAACGGACTCATCTTCGTGATGGAGCAGTTTATGCATTTGAGCTTTCTTCTGCTCGTCTCGATCGTCGTTATCCCGTTCGGGTTCGCGTGGTCGCTGCTGCTTGGGAAAGGAAAAGCGTTTCTGGCGATGAGCGGAAAAATGCTTCCCGAGCAAGTGCTCAAGATGAAGGAGCAGTTTTTTGTCTTCCTGAGCGCCGGATTTATGATCTCCGCCATCCAGACCACCGGGGCGGGGCATACGCTTAATGCGTGGATTCTCGACGTAAAAAATTTCGTCGGAGCCGACGTGTTCCTGCTGCTGATTCCGCTCATTCCGCTGGTGCTTGCTTTCATCGGCCTGCATCCGGCTGTAGGCCTGGCGTTGACAGCGGAGTCGCTGAACCCGCATGCGCTGGGCATTTCCGTGGAGATTACGGCGATTGCGATGCTGGCGGGGGCGGCAACGGCATTCCTGATGGGGCCGTATAATGCAACGGCCGGGATGATGTCGAATCTGATCGGTCACAGCTCGTATAAAGTGTCCAACTGGAACGCGCCGTTTACCGCGGCCTATCTGGTGCTTGTGATGGTTCTGCTGCTGCTGCTCAAAAATGGTGGTTGACAGACAAGCCCATCGTAAGTAATAATAAAGCCAGAATCATTTTGGTATACAATATACCAAGTACAATCAGTAATTTGATAGCGGTTACAAAGTTGTTTGACAGCGGTTACAACATTCCGGTTCGCGTACGATCGGACTGGAGGCAAGCCTGGTTCCAACCTACATTTTACAATTCGAGAGGAGAGTTTCAGATGACAGAAATCGCAACGAAAGCCCGCTTAATGAACAAAGAGGAATTCCGCTATGCACTTGAGCAAGCGATTGAAGGAAATGCAGTTGCTAAAGCTCCTTTTACGACGATGTGGGCCAACGGCGAATTGAAGAAAGAACATTTCGCCCGTTGGGTGGAACAGCATTACGCTTACGTCGGTCCGTTCGCTGAATACCTCGCTTATATTTACGCCAACTGTCCGCATGAGGACGCCAGAGACTTCCTGCTGCAAAATATGTGGGAGGAAGAGCTCGGCGGCGACCGCCACACCGATCTGTTGATCCGCTTCGGCGAAGCTTGCGGAACGACCCGAGAGCGCGTCGAATCGATGCAGCATCTGCTGCCGGAGACGATCGGCTTGCAATCCTGGTGCTACCGGATGGCGTTCAAAGAAAACTTCCTGTTCGCCACCGCGGCGCTCGTAGTCGGTCTTGAATCGCAAGTGCCGGCGATCTACCGCCGACAAACGCCAACGCTTCGCGATCATTACGGATTTACGGATGAGGAAGTCGAGTTCTTCGACCTTCACATCGTATCCGACGAAATCCACGGCGAGCGCGGCTACCAAATCGTACTGGAGTATGCAAGAACGCCGGAAGACCAGCAGCGCTGCATTAAAATCGTGGAAGAAGCGACGAAAATGCGCAGAATGTACATCGCGGCCATCTCTCGTGAGTTCTGTCTGGAATAGACCGGCAATAAAGCAAAACCATAATTCCCGAGAAATACGTTTTCTCGGGAATTGATGTAAACAAGCCCAACTGCTCTGAACTGGCCTTGAGAAGCAGCCGGCGGAGCAAACGGATAACCGTTCTTCCATTCTTCAACTTTGAAAGAAAGGGGATTCACATGGCGATTCAAACGGCAGTGGAAACGTACAAAAACCTGATTAATGGAGAATGGGTGCCATCGGCGAGCGGAGAAACGTTCGAAAGCGTAAATCCGGCCCGCGTCTCGGATATCGTCGGACGGTTCCAGGCGTCGGTCGAGGAAGACGTTGTCCAAGCAATCGAGGCGGCGGAGCGCGCTTTCCGAATTTGGCGCTACACGGCCCCTTCCAAGCGGGCGGAAATAATGTATAAAGCGGCCGATTTGCTTGAAGCGGGCCTGGAGCAGTATGCGGAAGAGCTTACGAGAGAGGAAGGCAAGACGCTCGCCAGCAGCCGAATGGAAGTGAAGCGCTCCGCACAAACGCTGCGCTACTACGCCTCGGAAGGATTAAACGTGACCGGCGATACGCTTCCGTCCGATGACCCGACGACTTTCGTATATACGAGAACCGAGCCTTTGGGCGTCGTCACCGTCATTACTCCGTGGAATTTCCCGATCTCGATTCCGGTTCGTAAAATCGCGCCGGCGCTCGTAACCGGCAACACGGTCGTGTTCAAACCGGCGTCGGATACGCCGCTCATCGCACTTCGCCTCGTTCAGGCGCTGCATGAAGCCGGGCTGCCGGCAGGCGTCATCAATTTCGTGACCGGCTCGGCTTCCAGAACCGGCAAGCCGCTTGTGACGCATCCGGCTGTCAAAGCGGTTACGTTTACCGGTTCGACCGGTGCCGGAGAGAACATCAATCGTTCCGTGCGTTTGTCCACACGCGTCCAACTGGAGCTTGGCGGCAAAAACCCGCTCATCGTGATGGACGATGCCGATATGGACGAAGCGGCTGAACTTACGATCAAAGGCGGGTTTGAATTGACCGGCCAAGCTTGTACCGGAACGAGCCGAGTTATCGTGATGGATTCCGTACATGACACGTTCGTTGCCAAGCTGATCGAGAAGACGAGAACGCTCACCGTCGGAAACGGGCTGCACAAAGGGATCGAAGTCGGTCCGCTTGCCAACGCCAGCCAGCTCAAGAACGTGCTGGAGTATATCGAAATCGGCAAAAACGAAGGCGCGGAACTCGCGTTTGGCGGGGAGCGGCTAACCGAGGGCGAACTGACTGATGGTTATTACGTCAGACCGGCGGTGTTCACGGGCGTTATGCCGAAGATGCGCATCGCGCAGGAGGAAATATTCGGGCCGGTCATCTCGGTAATCCGCGTCGCAAGCTTTAGGGAAGCGATGGAGGTCGCCAACGATGTGGAATTCGGCTTGGCTGCGGCAATTTGCACTTCCGATCCGAACCGGATGCAGCAATTTGTCCACAGCATCGAAGCCGGTATGGTCAAAATCAACCGCCCGACGACAGGCGTTGCGTACAACGCGCCGTTCGGAGGCGTCAAAATGTCCAGTACGGCCACTTACCGCGAATCGGGACGCGAGGCGCTCGAATTTTACACGCACACCAAAACCGTATACCACGGCGTTCGCAGCATCGCCGATTGATTGCTAATTGATGCAGAATGGAGGCATTCGGGTGAAATCCGTGTTGAGGCTGGAATTGGAAGAAGCGAAAGTGATGATGGAAGCCGCGAAACAAGCGGCGGAAGAAGTGAACGCCCTGGAAACGATATGCATCGTGGATGATGGTGGGTATGTGATCGCCATGGAACGCATGAACGGCGCGCGCATCACCGGCCCGGAAATTGCGATGGCGAAAGCGTTCACGGCGAGCGGCCACAAGCGCTCCACGCATCTGTTCAATCAGCCGGGCGGACCGGCGACGACGACCGGCGAAGCGTTCGGCATTCACGTGATGATGCCCGGTAAGTTCGCCATCTTCGTCGGCGGATTCCCGATCGTCGTGAACGGCGAAGTCGTCGGCGGCGTCGGCGTCAGCGGCGGCAACGGGGAGCAGGATACGGCGGTCGGCACGGCGGCTTTAAAAGCGCTTCAAACTAAGTTAGGCAGCGGATACGACGTCATGACGCAGGCGGACATTAAGAAATAAGAAATCATTGCCGTTCATGTGATCCGCTGCGGACGGAGGCTAAGATGCAATACTGGAATCTGTTCCTCGGTTTTTTCCGGATCGGGCTGCTCGGCTATGGCGGCGGGCCCACTATGATTCCGCTTGTCCATGCCGAAGCCGTACAAAAATACAGCTGGATGACGGACGAGGAGTTTACGGACGTCCTGGCGATGGGCAATGCGCTGCCCGGACCGATAGCTACCAAAATGGCCGGCTACATCGGTTACAAGGTGAAGGGGGCGCTTGGCGCTTTTATCGCCATCGCGGCGATGGTCATTCCCGTCCTCGCCGGCATGATCCTGCTGCTCGGCCTTATCTACAAGCTGAAAGATTCCGGCATCGTCGGCGGCATGACGCACGGCATGCAACCGGTGATCGGCGTAATGATGGCCGTCATGGCTTATGAATTTTTCAAGAAGTCCTGGAAAAGCTGGACGAAAAGCAGGACGCTCGCCTGGACGCTCGTCTCGGTCATCGCGCTTATGCTGCTCGACTTAAATCCGGGATTACTTATAGGCATCGCGCTTGCTTACGCTTTTATCGAGTCCACGTACGTTCTGGAGCGCAGGAAGAAGAAGAAGAAAGCCGATTCGGACAGGGGTTTTTCCGCATGACGCTACTTGAAATTTTTTGGGCATTTTTCGTTCCCAATATTTTGGGCTATGGAGGCGGCCCGCCGATCATTCCGCTCTTGCAAGCGGAAGTGGTCGATCATTTCGGGTGGATGACGATGGAGCAGTTCGGCGATGTGCTGGCGCTTGGGAATGCGCTGCCGAGTCCGATCGCTACGAAGCTGGCCGGATATATCGGCTATCAAGTCGCCGGCATTCCAGGCGCCGCTGTCGCTTTGATCGCCACCATCGCGCCGACGGCCATCGCCATGGTTATATTGTTCAAATTTCTCGATTTTTTCAAAGCTTCTCCGCAGGTGGCGGCGATGACGCAAATTGTCCGGCCGATCGTGGCCGTCCTGCTCGCGACGCTCGCGCTGCAGTTTTTCACAAGCGCGTATCAGTCGTCCGGCATTTGGCAGACGGCCATCCTGTCGGCGGTCAGCTTCGTCGCTCTGGAGAAATGGAAGATTCACCCCGCCGTCGTTGTGGGACTCGCACTGGTATACGGAGCGTTAGTGCTCTCTTGATCCGACAAGTTTGCCTCCGATTTGATGTTGAATGATGACATGATATCCATTACACTTAAGAAAAACTCATATCGGGGGTATACCAAATGCCGGATCTGCCAGTCGTATGGAAAGATGAAGAACTGAGTCCAATTCGCGATAAAGTGTATCAATATATTAAACAAGCCATTGTGCAGGGCGTGTACAAATCGGGCGACCGCATTATCGAGCGGGAACTTGCGGATCAACTGAACGTGAGCCGTACGCCGATCCGCGAAGCGTTGTTTCGCCTCGAATCCCAAGGATTCGTGAAGACGCTTCCACGCAAAGGCGTCGTCGTCTCCAAGCTGACGCCGGAAGAAATTATCGAAATCTTCACGATTTTGTCCGCTTTGGAAAGCTTGGCGGTGAAGCTGGCTGTTCAAAAGTCGAAGCCGACGCATGCGGAACAATGGACCGCTATTATTCACGAGATTGATGCGGCTCTAGCCAAGCCTGGCACTGTGGAGCCGGGCGACAAGTTTCACTTTGCGATTAACGATGTCATTTGCCGCGCGGCGCAAAGTCCGCGATTAACGCAGATGCTCGACGGCTTGTCCGATTACATCCGTGCTTTCGTTCAGGTCGGCTACGAGCTGCCGGGACGGCAGCGTAAGGCAATGGAGGAGCACCGGGATTTGGCGAAGGCGCTGCGTAACGGCGAATCGGAGCTGGCCGAAAATTTGATCAAAATTCATATTGAAAATTCTAAGAAAGCTTATATGGAAGCGCTCGAAAGAGAATAACGAAAGCAAAGTCATGATTCATGCGCTAGATGGAGGTTTTTTGTATGCCGAATATCATATTGCATCAAAACGGCCAAGTGTTTCAACAAGAAGTAAGCGCAAACAGCAACTTGGTAGTGTTAGCCGGAATAAAAAAATTCCCCCATCTGAAATATGGCTGCGGTATGGGCAAGTGCACCAAATGCATGGTCAAAGTGGTTTCCGGAGGAGAGAAGCTCCCCGAGCCGAATTGGAAAGAAAACAAAATGCTTGGCGATAAACTCAGCGAAGGGTTCCGTCTTGCATGCCAATTATATATTACGGATGATCTTGAAATACGTCAGGAATAGCGGTGAGTCGCAGATGATTGAGAACTGTCAACGATCTAGTTGCTGTCAGTCACAATGCAGGAGGGGACGCCTGGTGCAACAATCCGGACAAGCTGAAGCGAAACTGAAGGAACTGAACATCAAGCTGGAGTCTTTGCCTAAACCGAGCGGCAACTACGTGCCTTTTACGATGGTGGATCCGATCCTTTATTTAAGCGGCGTGACCCCGAAGGTCGGCGGCGTCCTGCAATACAAAGGAAAAATAGGACAGGAATTGACGCCGGAACAAGGCTATCAAGCGGCCAGGCAGTGCATTATCAATCAACTGGGGACGCTGCGGGCGGCCTTGGGGGACTTGGACCGCGTAGTCAGCATTATCAAAATGGAAGGCTTTATTAACGCGACTCCGGAGTTTACCGATCTTCCTGCCGTGCTTAACGGCGCATCGGATTTGCTCGTCGACGTATTCGGCGAAAAAGGCGTTCATGCTCGCTCGGCGATCGGCGTCGCATCATTACCGGGCGGCGCGGCGGTCGAAGTGGAACTTATCGTTCGTTACGAATCATTCGGATCATTCGTCTAATCATTCTAACCATGCGGAGGTTTTGAACATGAGCGAATACATTTTGGTATCCACGACGGAACGCTACCGGACGGTAACCGACAATCCGGATTTGGAGAAAATCGCCGACTACGATTACTATTTCTTCGGCAAGAAAAAAACGACGTTTTCCATCTGCAAAATTAAAAATCACGATACGAGAATCGTCATCCAGGGAATCGCCGAAGTTTTTCCGGACAACAGCATACCGCTCAAAGTGTTCCCGAAATTTGAATCGACGGCCGAAATCGAGAAGGAAATATACGAACTGGATATCGACGACGAAAGCAAAGTTGTTAAAGTATAATCTGTAAGAGAAAGGCGCGGCGTTCGCAAAATGCTGCGTTTTTCTTTTTTTCTCCGTCACCAGAACATAAAAAAGCAGTCCGGATGATGATCCGAAACCGCTGTACTTACCATGCGTATTTATACATTCGTTATTGAGCCGCATTAATACGGCGTTGAGCGATTTTGTTCAAACGCTCGAGATCTTCTTCGCCCCATGCTATCGTGACGTCGCCGGTAACAAAAGTTTGACAGGCCAGCCGGTAGCCTTGATCGATCTTGTCTTGGCCCAATCGGTCGATTTCTTTCTTCATTACTTTGCTAACGCTTTCATTTCCTTCGACAATACGAACCCGGCAAGTGCCGCATAAGCCGCCGCCGCATTTGTAAGGAACAGAACCTTCATATCGGATGGACATTCTCAGAAGATTGGTATCGTTTGCAACTTCGATGGTTTTGCCTGACGTTTGCAGAGTCACTGATGGCACAAGGCATCCCTCCCATACGGTATATGCCTATTATAACATACTATATTGGTTTATGGTATACCAAATGCAATTGTAGTCATGCCGGCGGAACGGACGATAAATGTGCATGACCGGATCTTCATTTAGAGTGCAGCCAACCTTCCAACATAGGAAGGAGATACAACGGAAGAAAATGCTTCAATAAAATATACGTACGTAAAAAAACCGGGAAGCTTGCTGCCCGGTTTTTGGCTTGTTATCGATTGATATCCTCGTGCCAGCGCTTGAATTGCCCGGTACGAAAAATAAGTGAGAGGAGCGAGCTATGCGGCTTTTTTCCGCTTACTCCGTTGCCGTGATGTAGCGGGAGCCTGCCGGCAGCTTAATGTCTTTATGGACCACGACAATCCCGATTCCATCGGGAATGAGGGCTACTCTCGAATCTTTGGTCACTATATATATCCCGGGGACGGAAATGCCGTTTACTTTCGTTTGAGCGATCGAGTTCGTGTAGGTCGGAATCTCCTTGGCCTTATCCGTCGCCGTCGTAGTCGCCGTTGCAGCACTTACCGCATTCGGTAAAATCAAGCTGGAACATACCACAAGCACACTTAATTTCGTTTTTAGCGCCTTCATGAAAATCACTCCTTTAATGGAAGGGTATTGAAGTACTAAAAAACGTATGACATAAAATTGTAAATTATTCATGACATTAATAAAATTGGCCAATACCAAGTGTAAAATTACCGCAATGAGAAAACAGAGCCGTTATGAGGCTTGTCCATTCAAGCTGACCACCCGCCGTGCAAATCCGTAGCTGGCGCGCACAGAGGCACACTGGGAAATCCCGCATACGCTTCGTCCTGGCGATAAGCTGCATCATCAAAAAAAAGTGCCAACACAAGGTTGACACTTGCATCATTTTCTTAAAACTGCGGATCAAATCAGCAAAGTGACCGCCAACAGGTCGAACAGCACGAGCGGCAGCAAAAAAGGGAAAAATGAAGTGTGAACTTTGTTTCCGCTACGCACGGATGTCACTTTCAGATATACCTTTTTGCCGGTTACTTTTACGATTTTACCGGTATACGTATTTCCGTTTTTAGCTTTAATTCTGACGTTTCGGCCAACGTTTCTTTTGCATTGTTTGTACATGGAAACGGCTGACATGTGGTTACCTCCTTTACACTGTAGTTGTCCATTATATGTTTTGAAAAGGATTGCGTGTGGGTGGGTTCCTGCATCTGCCGATTTTTACACTTTTTTTAGAAATGATTTCAGCATTGTTTATAATTGGCGTCTATGATGGAGAGAGCCGGGGAGCTGGACGAAGTCCCCTTTTTCCGAAAGGATGCGAATCGATGAGAATGAACGGAAATAATCGGCTTGCGCGGAGCGTCGTCTTCCTGCTGCTTGCAGCGGCCGCTATATTCGCAATCGCCCCGTACCTGCTGTTCGACCCTGCGTACAGCCGCGTGAAGCTCAGCCCTGCTTTGTCCATCCACTATCCGCTGCTGCTTGTGCATATTTTTACGTCGTTTCTGGCTTTGGCTACGGGTTGGATCCAGTTTGTTCCCGGTATCCGCGCCAAATACGTGCACCTGCACCGATTAATCGGTCGCATCTATCTGGGCTGCATTGCGGTCGGCGGAATAACAGCACTCGTCGTAGGGATGTATACCGAAAGTTTCATTCGCCAGCTTGCCTTTATCACCTTGGCGCTGTTATGGTTCATTACGAGCTGGAAAGGGTATCGCAGGATTCGACAAGGACGGCTGGAGGAACATCGGCTTTGGATGCTGCGAAGTTACGCGGTAACGCTTGTCGCGGCGACGGCGCGCGTCGTTACGCCGTTGTGCCTGCTGGCCTATATTGCGTCGCATGGAACGCCGGCAGGGGGAGTGCAGGCTGCGATCGGGCCGGTGCTGGAAGTGAATATTTGGGTAGGCCTTGTCCTCAACTTGTTGATATGCGAATGGATCTTCGCGCGTCGTACCGGGTAGCGGGCATTTATAAAAAACCATTGCTTATACAGCGATGGTTTTTCGCATGTGCAGGGCAAAGCGAAAACGATTGGAAGTTTACCGGGAGCAGCGGGGGTGAAAAGCATCATGACCGGATCGACAATGCAGTTGTCTAAATCAGCAATGCCCTAAGCCTCCAAACAATCGTACAATGAAGCTATGGGCGACTCGGGTTATGCGAGCCGGTGCTACTGTATGATTGCCGGTACTATGATGTAACAAGAAGAAAGGATGGATGACATGATCAAAGTAGCCGTCGTCGGCGTGAACAACATCGGAAAGGTTCACTGCAAATATTATTCGCAAAATCCGGATACGCAGCTTGCTGCGGTATGCGATTTGATGGAGGAACGAGCGAACGCCGCCGCGCGCGAATATCAGGTGAATGCTTACACGGATATACGTGCGATGCTGGAACATGAGGATATTGACGTCGTGTGCGTAGCAACGGCCGGGGTGGAGAAAGGGAGCCATCATTTCGAGCCGGCCATGATCGCGATGGCGGCGGGCAAAGACGTGCTCGTGGAGAAGCCGATTTCCAACCGCGTGGAGGAAGCGAGAGAGATGGTGCGATTTGCGCGGGAGCAGGGCGTGCGGCTGGCCTGCAACTTGAACCATCGCTTCACGCCGGCAGCCGCGAAAGGGAAAGAGCTGCTGACACGAGGATCGTTGGGGTCGCCGTTGTTTATCAATATGCGGCTGACGATCGATAATAAATCCGAAGCGAGCGAATGGTTCCATATGCGCGCCCTGCATCCGCATTCGATTGATGTGATGCGCTACTTTATGGGCAACGTGCGCCGGGTGCAGGCGTTCATGACCAAAGCGGAAGGACGCAGCACCTGGTCGACCGCTTCGGTGAATATGGAATTCGAGAACGGTGCGGTCGGGCATTTGACCGGCAGCTACGATATGTCGATGAAGCATCCGATTGAATATTGCGAAGTTGCAGGCAATCAAGGACGCTTTGTGATCGATAACGTGTACGAGAGCTTTACGTTTTATCCCCACAAGAGCGACGAGCTGCTCGTGATGCGCAATCCGATATTCCGCGGCATGCAAGGATTTGACGATACGTTCAAAAACCGGATCGAGCGGTTTATCAGTCAGATAAAAGAAGGGGTGCCTCCCGAACAGATCGAAGCTTCCGGCGAAGATGCTTTGGCGGCTCAGGAAGTCATCGAAGCGGCGATCGCATCGCAGATGAGAAACGGTGCCGTCATTGATGTGCCCAAATGAAATCGCTTGCGCGGTAAAGCATTCGAGAGGAGCGGCGGCTATGAACGCGAATGACCATACCGATGGAATTGTACTTTGGTTTACCGGACTGTCCGGTTCGGGTAAGACGACGACGGCGAGGCAGCTTTTTCAGCTGCTGAAAGACGCCGGACGCCGTGTAGAACTACTCGACGGCGACGAACTTCGCGAAACGATCTGCAAAGGTCTCGGCTTCAGCCGCGACGACCGGTTTGAAAACATACGGCGCATCGCCTACGTGGCCGGGCTGCTGTCGAGGCAAGGGGTCATTGTGCTTGTATCGGCCATTACCCCTTATCGCGAAATGAGGGATTATGTTCGCAGCCGGATTCCCGGTTTTGCCGAAATCTATGTGCAGTGCCCGTTGGAAGAGTGCGAGCGAAGAGACGTTAAAGGACTGTACGCGAAGGCGCGAAGACAGGAAATCACGGCGTTTACAGGCATTTCCGATCCGTACGAGGAGCCGCTTCAGCCGGATATTCTTATAAACACGGCGCTTCATTCCGTCGAAGAAAATAGTCTTGCGATTATGGAATGGCTGATCCAGCGCACGGCAGCAACCAGCGGCAGCGCTGTGCCTGAGAATGAGAAAGCGGCATTTGCGAGGAGGCGGCTGCCATGAAAATCATTATGATCTCTCTCGATACGATGCGGGCTTCGCGGCTGGGCTGCTACGGTTATGCCAAACCGACCAGCCCGTATATCGATGAAATTGCATCGCAGGGCGTATTGTTCGAGAACGCATATGCCGCCGACATTCCGACGGAGGTTGCCCATACTGGTATATTTACCGGAAAGGTGGGGCTCACGACCGGAGTCGTATCGCACGGTTCGGAGCTGGGCATGCTCCCGAAATCGACCGAATGGCTGCCGACGCTGCTTCGTTCGGCCGGGTTTACGACAGGCGCGGTAGACAATTTGTATCAGCTCAAAGAATGGTTCGCGCGCGGTTACCGCTATTATATCAACAGCGTCGGAGGGAAACGCTGGATCGACGGAAGAACCATTAACGATTTGGCCAAGCCGTGGATTAAGGAACATAAGGACGAGAACTTTTTTTTGTTCCTTCACTATTGGGACCCGCATACGCCCTATTTGCCGCCGGAACGATACGTGCCCCTGTTTTACGAGGCCGGCCGCAACGCTTATGACCCGGCGAACCTTAGTATGGAAGGCGCATATAATCACATGGCTTACCCGTTCTTTAAGCACCACCATTACGACTTGCTCGGCCCCGTCACCGACGCCGAGTACATTAACGCGCTGTATGACGCGGAAATCCGGTATTTGGACGATCTGCTCCGGGAGCTCGACGATTACTTGGAGGAACAAGGGATTCGCGAGGACACTCTACTTATCCTGTTCGGGGATCATGGCGAAAGCTTGACGGAGCATGGCATCTACTGGGACCATTGCGGCTTGTACGAGACGACCGTTCACGTTCCGGTGATCATGAGATGGCCGGGAGCCGTCCCGGAGGGACGGCGGGTGAAAGGACTCGTCCAGCAGGCGGATTTGATGCCGACGGTACTGGAGGCTGCGCGGATGGCGGCGTCGTCGGGGACCGATCCGTCCCGTCTCACCGCGCCTGCGGGGCTGGACGGGCACAGCCTGTGGAGCACGATCCGCGGCGAGACCGACCGGACGCATGCCGCAATCTATCTTAGCGAATGCGCCTGGCAGGCCGCCCGCGGCATTCGCAGCGAGCGGTACAAGTTCATCCGCACGCTGGATGCGGGGCCGTTCTCCCGTCCGCCGAGGGAGCTGTACGATTTGCTCGCCGATCCGGAAGAGACGGTCAACTTGGCGGAAATGCTTCCGGAAACGGCCGACGCTCTGGATCGGCAGCTGAGCGACTGGGTAGACGCAAAGCTGCAAGGCCGCCAAGATCCGATGATCCGGCAGCTGCGGGAGCTGGGACTGCCGTTCCGCAACCGGATCGAGAAGATTTTGTCCGACGTCGGATTAACTTGGGAAGAATGGCTCCGTCATCCGAATCGCGAGCGTTTCGATGCGCTTCACGCGCAGAAAGCGTATGGCATCGTTCCGGGCGGGGCGAAGTAATGCCTGCGTCGTACAATCGCACAACGCGTAAACCGGCAGCGGCGTCGAAAAAAGGAAGCTGTTGTAACGAACCTGCGGTTCCACCGTGCGTACCGCAAGAATGAAAACGAAAGGATCGTTTAGCGATGCAGAAACGACCGAACCTGTTAATCATTATGGCCGATCAGCTGCGCTACGACTGCGTAGGATACAGCCGGGGCTATCCCGTACATACGCCGAACCTGGATCGGCTTGCGTCCGAGGGCATGGGGTTTTCCCATGCCTATACGCATATTCCGCTGTGCTGTCCGGCCAGACAATCGTTCATGAATGGACGGCGGGCGGAGACGTTCGGAAGCTTGTGGAACTTTAACATCGCGCTTCCGATTCCCGGTTTGGCCCCGGAGCAGTATGTTTGGCCCAGAGAACTCGCCGCGCTAGGCTATCGTGCCCGATATTTCGGCAAGTGGGGCGTGCATCCGGAACATGACCCGACATGCTACGGGTACGAGCGGTATGTAGGAGAAGGGGATTACCAGCATTTCAAGGCGAATCGCTACCCGCAAGTGAAATACACGCATGGTTATTTCGGGGAGGCGGATCCGATTCCGCTGGAGGATGCAAGAACGCATTGGTTTGCCAGGCAAACGGTAGACAGCATCAGTGAACTGACAGCAACGGGGACACCTTGGCATATTCGGCTGAATTTCTCCGAACCGCACCTGCCCTGCAGGCCCGCCGGCCGTTTCGCATCCATGTACGACCCCGATGCGATCCCCGAGTGGCACAACTTCCAGGACAACTTCCTCAACAAGCCGTATATTCAGCGGCAGCAGCTCCTCAATTGGCAGGTACATCACTATAAGTGGTCGGACTGGCAGCCCGTCGTCGCTCGCTATTACGGGATGGTCAGTCAAGTCGACGACGCGGTCGGACTCGTCCTGCAGCAGCTGGAAGCGCTCGGCATCGCGGACGAAACGATCGTCGTCTTCACTTCCGACCACGGCGATATGTGCGGAGCCCACCGGATGATGGATAAGCATTACATCCTGTACGACGATGTGGTCAAAGTTCCGTTGATCGTCAAGTACCCGGGCCTGTCCGCGCCGGGAACGGTGTGCGACGCGTTCGTTTATAATTTGCTGGACGTGCCTCCGACGATCTTGGAGCTGCTGGAACTGCAGGCGCCCGATTCGATGCAGGGACGTTCGTTACTGCCGCTGCTGCAAGGCGGGGGAAATGCGCCGACGGACTGGCGGGATGCCGTCGTGGCATCCTATAACGGCCAGCAGTTCGGTTTATACACTCAGCGGATGATCCGCACTAAAGATTGGAAATACATTTGGAATACAACCGATGTGGATGAGCTGTACGATTTGGCGCAGGATCCCGGCGAATTGAACAACCGCATTACCGACCCGGCTGCCGCCGATACCGTTAAGCAGCTTCGAACGGCCCTATACCTTCAGCTTATTCAAGACGGAGACGGCCTCGCAGCGAACCATTGGATGAAAGACCAGCTCCTGCTTGGGAATAAATTGTAAACCGCGAACGAAAGTAACATAATCAAAAATAAACGGGCATATATTGCAGTACAATCGAAACGATTGGGAAACAAATCCGCTGAGATTCGGGAACAATACATTCATTCGGATATCGGATTGCATTATTTGACAGCGCTTACAACAAAGGTGTTGATTATGGACAGGGCGGCATGTACCGAACAAACAAATAGGGAGGATACGAAATGGGAAATTCGGCAAAAGGTCACACGTTATGGTTTATTCCGGACGGATATATTCCGCCGCAAAGCTCAGGCTCTCTTACCAGTCACGAATCGATCTGCGTACTCAACTGCAGCGAAGAGGAAGCCAAGCTGCAAATTACGGTTTATTTCGAGGATCAGCCTCCGCTCGAGAAGCTGGAAGCTTCCGTATCGGCCCGCCGAACGTTTCATATCCGCACCAGCCTGCTTGAGCAAGACGGCCGGCGCATCCCGGCCGGCGTTCCTTATGCGATGGAAGTGGAAAGCAATATTCCCGTTATCGTGCAGTACAGCCGACTGGATGCGACCCAGGCGGAAAATGCGCTGATGTCCGTTATGGGGTATCCTGCACGCTAAGCCGCGCATTCATTTCGGACGGCCCGATCGGCGTGCTTCGGGCATTGCTGGCAGCCGGTATCATATAGAGACACTGAAACGTTGGGGAGGCTATGTTCATGCTGGTTGCGGAGCGGCATCGTGAAATCGTGAATGTTCTTGATCAAGAGGGAAGCGTCAGGGTGACGGAGCTGGCCCGTTTGTTCCAGGTGACGGAGGAGACGATTCGCCGCGACCTGGAGAGGCTTGAGGCGGAAGGGAGACTCGTGCGCACCCACGGCGGCGCGGTAGGCATTAGGCACTATGAACGCGAAGCGCCGTTCTCCGAACGGGAAATCAGCTACATGCAGGAAAAGATCGCGATCGCTAGAGAAGCGGTGCAAAGGGTGGTGGAGGGCGACACGATCCTTCTTGACGCCAGCACGACCGCTTGGCAAATGGCGCGGCTGCTGCCTGACATGCGATTGACCGTGCTGACCAACGCGATCAAGGTAGCCGTTGAACTGGCGGACAGGACCCGGATTCGGGTCATATCTACCGGGGGCACGCTGTCCCCGGCATCGCTGTCCTTTGTCGGGCCGGCGGCGGAGCGAATGCTTAAGGAGTATCATGTGAACAAGCTGTTTTTCTCCTGCAAAGGCATTGATGTCGAATTAGGCTTACGCGAATCCAGCGAATCGAATGCGATGATCAAGCGGCGCATGATGTCGATATCCGATCATCGATACTTGCTCGCCGACCACAGCAAATTCGGCACCAGAGCGCTAGAAATGCTGGCGCCGCTGAAAGAAGTGGAGGAAATCATCACAGACTCCAAAATCGATACAGCCCTATTACAACAACTGAAAAGTAGGGACTTCTCGGTCAAGCTTGTATAGTGCTCAAGTCACGGATACGAAAAAGCATCGGAAATGTGCAGACATGGGATGCTTTTTTTGTTCTTTCTCCGTTTTTTTGTTGAAGTTTGCGGCATCCCTTTTGGTTTTGTGGGACTGTGGAAATAAATCGCGAAATCCAAAAAGAAATAGTTATTTTTTCGGAAATCGCGTCGTAAGCTAGAGCAACAAAATGAAGCGCTTACAGCTATCGCAGTCAAATGAAACTGGAGGGATTCGATGAAAAGGTCGTTTTGGTGTATGACGGTAACAGGTCTCCTGATTTCCGCGACCTTGAGCGGATGTTTCGGCGGACCGGCAGCCCAGCCCGCAAAAGAACCCACGAAAACGGACACAAAGGAAAACACGGCCGCACCGCCGACCGGCGGGGGAGGAGGCGGCAGCGGAGGCATGGAGCTGAAGCAATCGCCGATGCTCGATGGGAAAGGATTGCCTGCGCTGAAAGATCGTCTGCCTGATGAACCGAAAGTCGCCAACGAAATGCCTGCCGATATGCTGAAAACGGAAATCGGCACGTACGGCGGCACGCTGCGCACCGTGACTTCGGTGATCGGGTGGGATGCGGACGTGTTCGTCATGAGTAACGAGCCGCTGCTCAACACGCCGGGCATTCTCGGCAAAGAAATTACAGGCAATGTGCTGAAAGATTACAAAGCGAGCGCGGACAGCAAAGAGTTTACGTTCATCATGAGGAAGGGGCTCAAGTGGTCGGACGGGAAGCCGGTTACTTCCGAAGACGTCAAGTTCTCGATTGAAGACATTTTGTTTAACGAGGAGCTGACCCCGGTATTTCCCGCGTGGCTGAGAGCGGGCGGCAAAGCGGATGGGGCGCCGCCGAAGTTTAAGGTGGTCGATGAGTACACGTTCCAGATTTCGTTCGATCAGCCATACGGCGGCTTCCCGATTCGCCTCGCGATCGAAAGCTGGCGCGGCTATAGCGATTATATTCTCAAACCGGCGCATTTTCTAAAACCGTTCCATAAAAAATACGCTGATCCGAAGCAGCTCGAAGCGAAGCTGAAGGAAGGCCAATACGGGCCGGACGATTGGGTGAAAATGTTTAACGATAAAGACGTTACAAGCCGCGAGCTGACCAAACCCGAAGCAATCGGATTTCCAGTCCTGTATCCCTGGATGATGGTGAAACGGTCCGATTCGACGACGGATTACGAAAGAAATCCGTATTATTTCAAAGTGGACGCCAAGGGCAACCAGTTACCTTACATCGACAAGATTCAAAGTGCGCTCGTGCAAAACATTGAAATGGTTACGATGAAAACGATCGCCGGCGAAGTGGATTTCTCGCGCGAATCGGCGGCACTGATCAAAATGCCGTTGTACAAGGAGAACGAGAAGAAAGGCGGTTACCGGACGCTCCTGTCGGATATGCACGTCACACCGACGGATATTTTCCTGAACGAAACGTACAACGATCCGACATGGCGCAAAGTCGTACAGGACGTTCGTTTCCGGAAAGCGCTAAGTCTAGGACTCGACCGCAAAGAAATTATCGATACGATCTACTACGGGTTTGCCGAACCGGGGAAAATGGAAGATCCCACCTATAACGTGAATGAGGCCAACAAGCTGCTCGACGAAATGGGAATGAAGAAAGGCGCCGACGGATTCCGCCTTGCGCCTGACGGCAAAAAGTTCAGCATCGCCTTCGAAATCGGAGCCCAGGCGCCGGATATCGTGCCGCTGACCCAGCTTGTGGTCGAGTTTTGGAAGAAGCTCGGTATCGATGTAACGATGAAGACGATCGACCAGACGCTGTGGGGCTCGCGCCGGGATGCCAACGAGCTGCAGGCGACGATGATCTGGACGCATACGCCGCTGTGGTATATGGCCGATTGGGGTCAAAACTTCTGGGGCAGATTGTGGAGATTGTGGCTTGATACGGGCGGCAAGCAAGGCGAAGAGCCGCCGGCCGACGTTAAGAAATTTTACGACTTGGTGGATAAAGTGTCCACCAGTCCTCCGGCTGAGGCGATCAAAGCGATTGAAGACGTGAAAAAAGAAATGGGTAAAAACTACTGGTATTTCGTGCACATCGAAAATGTGAAGCAGCCGCTAATCGTGAATGCGAAGCTCGGCAACATTCCGGAGAAAGGGTTTGCCATTGCGGCCAACTTCAGCGGCGAGCAGTTCTTCTTCAAAAAATGACCCGGAAACGGGAATAGCCGTCATCCGGCAACAGGCAGGATCTCAGGCAGCGGCTCACAGGTTGGGCCGCCGCCTGGGATTTTTTGCCCGGGGCCGAACCGGCATAAAGGGGATGAGCGCAGCATGTTACATTTTATCGGGCACCGGGTGCTCCAGTTAATCCCGCTTTTGATCGCCATAAGCATCATCGTATTCGTCATTATCCAGCTACCGCCCGGTGATTTTCTGACAACGTATATTCAGCAGCTGGAACTTTCGGGGACGAAGGTCGACGCCTCCACGATCATCAGCCTGAAGCAGCAGTACGGTTTGGACCAGCCGATGTATGTGCAGTATTTCATTTGGATCAAAAACATTATTTTGCACGGCGATTTGGGGCGGTCGTTCCAGTGGAATTTGCCCGTTTCGCAGGTGATCGGCGAACGGCTCGGACTGACGATGGTCATTTCCGTTTTGACACTCATTTTCGTGTGGGTCGTCGCGATTCCGATCGGCATTTATTCGGCTACGCATCAATACTCGATTCTGGATTACGTGTTTACGTTTATCGGCTTTATTGGCCTCGCGGTACCCGGTTTCCTTATCGCGCTCATATTGGTATACGCGGTGTTCGTAAATACCGGGCTTTCCATAACCGGACTATTCTCTCCTGAATTTCAAGATGCGGCTTGGAGCTGGGACAAAATCGTCAATATGCTGCAGCGCATATGGCTGCCGATCGTCGTCATCGGGATGTCGGGAACGGCCGGACTGATTCGCGTGACCCGCGGAATGCTGCTCGACGAGCTGCAAAAGCAGTACGTCATTACGGCCCGGGCCAAAGGGGTGGAGGAACGCAAGCTGCTGTTTAAATATCCGGTGCGGATGGCGATCAATCCGCTGATCAGCACGATCGGCTGGACGCTGCCGAGCATCATTTCCGGCGAAGCCATCGTCTCCATTGTCCTGAATATGCCGACGACCGGCCCGATCCTGCTCAAAGCATTAATGTTTCAGGACATGTATCTGGCGGGAAGCTTCCTGCTCATCTTGAGTGTCTTGACCGTCATCGGTACACTGCTCTCGGATATACTGCTCGCGATTGTCGATCCGCGGATCCGGTTTGGAGGGGTGCAGGAATGAGCGCGATCTTGCAAAAGTTAAGAAGCGGTCTCAAGCGGCGACAGAAGCCGGAAAATGCGAACGCCGATCAATACGAGGTCGCTTCCCAGTGGCAGCTGATGTGGTGGAAGTTTAAAAAGCACAAAATGGCGATGGTCGCCGGGGTCGTGCTGATCCTGCTCTATTTGATGGCGCTGTTCTGCGAGTTTCTCGCGCCCTCGCTTCCACTCGAACGGTTTACCGAGTACAAAAACGCGCCGCCTTCGAAAATCCGCTTCGTCGATCAGGAAACCGGGTTCAGCCTGCGCCCCTTCGTTTATGACATGAAGCAGCAGGTCGACAAAGAAACGTTCCGGAGAACGTTTCAGGAGGACCCGTCGACGAAATTTCCGATCCACCTGTTCGTACGGGGGGAGACGTATAAATTTTGGGGATTGTTTGAAACGAACGTTCATCTGTTCGGTCTGAACGACCCGAAAGGTCCGCTGTTCCTGATGGGGACGGACGACCTCGGCCGGGATTTGTTCACGCGCATATTGTACGGCGCGCGCATCTCGCTTTCCTTCGGGTTGATCGGCATTGTATTCACGCTGATTTTGGGGCTGTTGCTCGGCGGTCTCTCCGGTTATTTGGGAGGAATCACCGATACGATCATTCAGCGGTTGATCGATCTTTTGATCTCCAAGCCTACGATTCCGCTTTGGATGGCGCTCGCCGCCGCACTGCCCAAAGACTGGACGCCGCTGCAAATTTATTTCGGGATGATTCTAATCATGTCGATTATCGGCTGGACCGGACTTGCCCGCGTCGTCCGGGGGAAAATGCTTTCGCTGCGCGAAGAGGATTTTACGATGGCGGCTAGGCTTGCCGGAGCGAGCGACATGCGGATCATCAACAAACATCTGCTGCCTTCGTTTGCCAGCTATATTATCGTCAACGTCACCCTTTCGATCCCGGCCACCATTCTCGGGGAGACGTCGCTCAGCTTTCTCGGCCTCGGCTTGCAGCCGCCGGTCGTGAGCTGGGGCGTACTGCTGCAATCGGCGCAAAATTTGGAGACATTGGCTCATCACCCTTGGCTGCTGTGGCCGGCCGCCTTTATCGTCGTCACCGTGTTAATGTTCAATTTTCTCGGCGACGGATTGCGGGATGCGGCCGATCCTTACAAGTAGAGAGGGGGCAACCACGGATGGTTCATGAACAAGGGAACGGCCATGACGACGTTATCCTCGAAGTTAATAACCTGCGGACGTACTTTCGTCTCGACGAAGGGCTGCTAAAAGCGGTGGACGGCGTGGACCTGAAGATCAAAGCGGGAAAAACGCTCGGCATCGTCGGCGAGAGCGGCTCCGGGAAAAGCGTCACCTCGCAATCGATTTTGCGAATTGTGCCGAAGACGGCTGCCGTGGAAGGCGAAATTAAGCTGCGCCGCCGAAAGCAGGGCAAGACCGAAATCGTCGATCTGGCACGCATGGAACCGGAAGGCGCCGATATCCGCTCGATTCGCGGTGGAGAGATCAGCATGATCTTCCAGGAGCCGATGAAGGCATTTTCCCCGATTCACACGATCGGCAATCAGATCATGGAAGCGATTTTGCTCCACCGCACGAAGGATAAGGAGGAAGCGAAACGGACGGCCATCGACACGCTGCGGAAGGTCGGCATGTCTAACCCCGAGCAGCGGTTCGGCGAATACCCGCACCAGCTGTCCGGCGGGATGCGGCAGCGGGCGATGATCGCTATGGCGCTTTCCTGCAGTCCGTCCATCCTGATCGCAGACGAACCGACGACGGCGCTCGATGTGACGGTGCAAGCCCAGGTGCTGCAGCTCATCAACGATCTGAAGCGGACGATCGGCACCTCCGTCATTTTCATTACGCACGACCTCGGTGTCATTGCCGAAATGTCGGATGAGGTGGCGGTCATGTATTTGGGGAAAGTGGTGGAGTACACGGACGTGGATTCGCTATTCTACGGTGCGCTGCATCCGTATACGCAGGCGCTGCTGCACTCGATCCCGTCTGTCGCGAAGCGCAATGCGCGGCTGGATTCCATCGAAGGCACGGTGCCGTACCCGATGAACTTGCCGAAAGGGTGCGGCTTTTATTCCCGCTGCAAACGGGCGCAGGATGGCTTGTGCAATAGGGAAGACGTGCCGCTCGTCGAAGTGAAGAAAGGCCATTACGTACGATGTCTGCTCGTCGAAACAAAAGCGCCGGCAGGGGTGGGAGGCTTGCATGGAGAACAATAGCCGCATTCTGGAAGTGACGTCGCTCAAAAAATATTTTCCGGTCAAGAAAGGGTTTCTGAAGCGAACGGTAGGTCACGTCAAAGCGGTGGACGATATTCATTTCTATATCAATGAAGGGGAGACGCTGGGGCTTGTAGGCGAATCCGGCTGCGGCAAGACGACGCTCGGGCGATGCATACTGCGCGCGATCGAGCCGTCGGAAGGCTCCGCGCTGTTCAAAGACCGGAAAGGGAATCACGTGGAGCTGACAGGGCTCGATCCGAAGCAGCTGCGCGCCATCCGAAGAGATATGCAGCTTATATTCCAGGATCCGTACTCTTCCTTGAATCCGCGCATGACGGTGCTGAACATTATCGGCGAGCCGCTTCTTTGCAACGGCATCGCCAAAGGGGATGAGCTGCGGGAGCGGGTGAAGCGGTTAATGGAGCTGGTCGGACTGAACAGCAGGCATCTGGAACGGTACCCGCATGCGTTCAGCGGAGGGCAGCGTCAGCGGATCGGCATCGCCCGCGCTCTGGCGACCAATCCGAGGTTCATCGTATGCGACGAAGCGGTATCGGCGCTCGACGTATCGGTGCAGGCGCAAATATTGAACTTGCTTCAGGACTTGCAGGAACAGTTGAATTTAAGCTACTTGTTCATTTCGCATGATTTGGGCGTCATCCAGCATATTTCCGACCGGGTCGGTGTGATGTATGTCGGCAAAATGGTGGAGATGGCCGAGACCGAAGCGTTGTTCAATACACCGAAGCATCCATACACGGAGGCGCTTCTTTCGGCAAAGCCCTTGCCTGATCCGAGGGCCAAATCAAAGCGCATTATTTTGGAGGGGGAGGTGGCCAATCCGGCCAACCCGCCGTCCGGCTGTTATTTCCACCCGCGCTGCAAATACGCCAAAGACATCTGCAAGCAAAAAGCGCCGGAATGGACGGAAGTGGGTAAAGATCATTATGTGGCGTGCCATTTGGCCGGGGAGCTTGAGCTGCAAGGGGTGCATTCGCAATGACGGCGATCGTCGTTATTATTGCCGCTACGCTGCTCTCACTGTTTGCTATCATGGCCGCCACGAGCTGGCTCATGACCCGGCTTATGAAAGCGTATGTCGGGTCGAAGCACGAGCTGTTGGAACAAATCATTCGTACGGAGCGGGTGCCTGAGCAATGGTCTTCCTCTTACGGCGGTGCGGCTGCCAACCTGGCAGGCCGCTCGGATGGTTCGACGGCCCCAGCGGACAGGAAGGAAGCCCGGAAATCCATACGCAAGCTTGATCGGCTCATCGGTTATGTGAGAACAACAAGACTGGTGGAGGATGAAGAAACACGTCAGACACTGCTTGCCGACCTGTCACGCATCCGATCGCAATGGGGGGAAGGCCGCCGCCATGAACAGCCTGCCGGATCGCAGTAGTAAGAGACGGTTATCCGCCATCCTCGCTTACTTGCTAAGCGCCTTTACAGGGGCGTTAGGGCTGCTCAACTGGATTGTTCTGCGGGAAATGCTGATGACGATTGTATCGAACAGCTCGATCAGCCGCTGGTCATGGCAGGCGATCGATCAATTCAGTTTTTTGCTGCTCGGGATGATATGGCTGGCGTTTGTCTTGTATGTCCAGCATGACTACGTGAAGCGCGCCGAACGTCAAGCCATGTGGAGCATGGTTTCGATAATGACCGGCATTCAGGCGGTATTGCTCTTTTTATCCCACCTAATTCCGCCGGCAATTGGTATAATAAGGTATACGAGCCTGCAATTCACTATTGCCGGAGCGGAAGGGATAGCAGGGGCCGCGTTGTTGTACTTCGGACTCTACTTATCCGGAAAAGAAACGAAACGGAATCACGGGAAGGAGCGGTTGTGATGGATGTTGGCGTCGTTTCGCGCAGCTTTCGGCAGCTTACGAATCAAGAGGCGGCCGAGCTGATCGCATCGAACGGGTTTGCATGGACGGAGCTTTGTTTTTCCCAGACCGATTCGAACTACTGGGTATACAACGGGCGATCCGACTTGTCGGAGCTGACCGACGAACGAAGTAAGGAGATTGTGGGTACGTACCGAAGCCGGGGCATTTCGGTGCCCTCGCTTGGTGTATTCACGAATTTGCTTGAGCCGGACGATGAAGAGTGGGAGCAGAACCTTGCGTACTTCGAACGGCATATGCAGATCGCTTCCCTCAATCAAATTCCTTACGTCGCGACGGAATGCGGCTTTGTAAAAGGGGCGCGTGGCGTTCATGCGGACAAATATGAGTCGGCTTACCAGCGCTTGGTGGACAGCTTCAAGCGGCTGGCGGCCATGGCGGAGCAGTACGACGTTCACGTGGCACTGGAGCCTTGCGTGCTTGATGTCGTACCGAGCGCGAAGCGGACCGCCGATTTCATCAAGGAGGTCGGCTCGGACCGGGTGCGCGTGCTGCTCGATCCCGCTAACCTGATCGCCAACAGCTCGGAGGAAGACATGTACCGCTATTTGGCGCCGCATATTGCTTATTTCCATGGAAAAGACCGCAAAGTGAACGACGCGTACGGTCGGGCGGTCGGTGACGGGGATATCGATTGGCCGTTGTTTCTGAAGCTGTATCACCAATACACCGAAGGCGTTCCGTTTATATTGGAATACGTGACCGCCGATAATTTTTGCGAAATACGCGACCGCGTGCTGGAAGCTGACAAGAAAAGCTCATAACCGCAACAATGAAAATCCATTCGTACGATACGAAAGTACATTTCTTGAAAGAACGGAAGACGAACTTCCGGTTCAAACTTACGGTTGGAATGAGGCGATTCCGGTGGAATTCAAATTAACGAGCAGCCAATTTATGAAGGAAGCGGCGTTTCCTTTTTGGATACATCGCTTCTTTCACGACCATGCGAACACCCCTTCCGCGCATAGGCATGATTTTATCGAACTCGTCTATATCGTTTGCGGGGAAGCGGAACACGTGTTCGAAGGGGAATGCTACAACATTCGCGCAGGGGACGTATTCATCATCAATCCCGATGAAGTTCACGCCTACCGGATTGAGCCGGGCAAGCGGCTTGAAATTATTAACTGCCTGTTCCTGCCGGAATTGATTCAGGAAAGCTGGCTGCGGGAGCTGGGCATTTCCCAATCGATGGATTACTTTTACGTGCACCCGTTTTTGGATAAAAGCGAACGGTTCCATCACCGTTTGAATTTGCGCGGACAGGATGCGTCGCGAACGCTTGCCCTGCTCGAAGGCATGATTCAGGAAACGGACCGGCGGCAATCCGGTTATTCGACGCTAATCCGCATTCAATTGGTGGAGCTGCTCATTTTGCTCTCGCGTTATTACGGGCAGCTGTATGCTTTGAACCGGCAAAAGCCGCAGCGCGAAAGCGATCACCAGCTCATCGTCCGGCGCATCAGCGGATACCTGGAAAGATATTGTGACAAAAAAGTATCGGTACCGTCCATTTGCGAGTTGTTCAACGTCAGCACGCGTCAGGTGAATCGCATTTTCAAGAAAGAAACGGGCCTGACCGTCATCGAGGCGGCGCATCAAATCCGCGTCGAAAAAGCGAAATATTTACTGGAGGAAACCGATGAGAAAGTAATTACGATTGCCGGGAGAGTCGGATATGACGACCCCGCTTTTTTCAGCCGGTTATTCCAACGGCTCGTCGGCTGTTCGCCCGGCAAATACCGCGAGCACCACATTGCGACGAGAGCGACCGGCCATCTCAGTCAGACGTAGAGGGGGAGCTGGAAGTGGAGGGAACCGGACGGATGAAAAGAGGCATTACCATCGCAACGCTGTTCGTGCTGCTGGCGGGCGCGACGTTGACAGGTTGTCGCGAGCCGGCCGAGCGAACTTCCGAACAGCCGGTTCCTGAAAAGGACGCGACGACAGGCTCCGCTCCCGCGGCCACACCTCCCGTCATTACGGAGAAGGGGCTTAAGCAATCGCCCCTTCTCGATGGCAAAGGACTGCCGGACATTGCGGAGCGGCTGCCGAAAGAGCCGAAGCTGACCAACGAGATGCCGCCGGAGCTGCTTACGTATCAGATCGGAAGCTACGGCGGGACGCTGCGAACGGCTAGAACGGATGTGAATACGGACAATACGGTATTCATTATCGAGAACGAGCCGCTCGTCAATACCCCGGGACTTCTCGGCAGCGAAGTGACCGGCAACGTATTGAAAAGTTACCAAGTGTCTGATGATCAGAAACAGTTCACCTTCCGCATGAGGGAAGGTTTGAAATGGTCGGACGGCCAGCCGGTCACGACGGAGGACGTGAAGTTTGCCGTCGAGGACGTGCTGTTAAGCGAAGAGTTGACGCCGGGCGGTTTACCTCCGTGGCTGAAAAGCGCCGCCGATTCTGCAGGGGCGCCGATGGCATTTGAAGTGATCGACGATTATACGTTCAAAATCAGCTTCGACAAGCCGTACGGCGGATTTTTGATGCAGCTTGCGGTTCAGGGCTGGAGAGGCTATAACGATTTGCTGAAGCCGAAACATTATTTGAAGCAGTTCCATGCGAAATACACGCCGCCGGAAAAGCTTGAGCCGCTGATCAAGGAAGCAGGCTTTCCATCGGGCGATTGGGCGAAGCTGTTCAACCTGAAGGATATCATCAATACGGAGATTACCCATCCGCAAGCCGTCGGCTTTCCTGTGCTTTCTCCATATATGCAGGTGAAAGCGGGCGACACGATCGAGTTTGAGCGCAACCCGTATTATTTCAAGGTCGATGCGGCCGGGCAGCAGCTGCCTTATATCGATAAGCTGCGAAGCAGTCTTGTGCAAAATGTGGAAATGGTTATCTTGAAGATCATGTCCGGGGAAATCGATCATTCGTACGAATATGTGACGATCCCCAAGCTGCCGCTGCTCAAGGAACAAGAAAAGAAAGGCGGATATACGCTATATTTGACCAAACTGCACCGGACGGCGAACGACATTCATTTGAATTTGACATATAAGGACCCGGCTTGGCGCAAGGTAGTGCAGGATGTAAGATTCCGCAAAGCATTGAATCTGGCGCTTAATAAAAAGGAAATCGTCGATTCCGTCTTTTTCGGCATGGCAAAGCCTTCGCCGATTCAGGATACGACGTTCGATCTGAAGGAAGCGAACCGGATTCTCGACGACATGGGCATGACGAAAGGCGCGGACGGCTTCCGGGTCGGTCCCGACGGCAAAAAATTCGCGATCCCGTTTGAAATCTCGTCCAGCAATCAGGATTTTATCAAATTAGGCCAGGTCGTGACCGAGCAATGGCGTCTGCTGGGGCTCGACGTGACGATGAAGCAGATCGATTCCGCCTTATGGGACACGCGCAACAAAGCCAACGAGCTGATGGCGACTGTTATGTTCACACCGGGTCCCGTACAATGGTCGCGTCAGGAATGGGGGCAAAACATATGGGCGCCGCTTTGGGACCGGTGGTGGAATACGGGGGGCAAGGAAGGGGAAGAACCGCCGCCCGAGGCGAAGGCGTATTTGCAGTCGATCTTCGAATTGCGCGAAGTCTCACTGCAGCAGGCGGAGAAGAAACGCGATGAAATCAGAGCCAATCTGGGGTGGAATCTGTGGTACTTCGTTCATGCGGAGGACGTCGTGCTGCCGGTCGCCGTCAATTCGCGCATCGGCAATTTCTCCGATAAGGGTTGGGGCATCGCTTATAATTTTGCCGGGGAACAATGGTTCTTCAAGAAATAAGATGCGAGGAAGAAGATGTCCGAATACGCTATCAACTTAGCGCAATAGGCCATGAGACGGGCGGGTGAGGTTGCTACAATAAATGCATGCGGAATGCAAAAGCTCATTCGAATATATTAAGCGGTTTCAATCAAAGGAGGAGAGCAAGGATGACACTACAGGTTGGCGTTGTCGGCGTCGGCAACATCGGCAGCACGCACGCATCCGTCTATAAGGAGAATCCAAAGACGGAGCTGGTCGCAGTATGCGACATTATTAAGCAGAAAGCCGATGCGGCTGCAGAAAAATTCGGCGCAAGAGCTTTCTACAGCGTGCGGGAAATGCTGGAGAGCGGCATACGACTAGATGCGGTTAGCGTATGTACCAAGGGGGAGGAGAACGGCGGCGAGCATTTCGCACCGACGATGGAACTGCTCGAAGCGGGCATTCCCGTACTCGGCGAGAAGCCGATCTCCAATCGGGTCGAGGAAGGCAAGCAAATGGTGGAGCTTGCGCGAAGCAAAAAAATTCCGTACGCGGTGAACTTGAACCATCGGTTCACGCCTGCGGCGCTGCGTGCCAAAGAATGGGTGTCGAGCGGGCGGCTCGGCCAATTGCACATGATCAACATGCGGATGTGGATCAACAACCCGGTTGAAACTTCCCCATGGTTCCATCTGCGCGCGCTGCATCCCCATTCCTTCGACGTCATCCGTTATTTTTGCGGTGATGTGAAGAAAGTGGCCGCTTTTATGATGAAAGGCGAAGGCCGCACGATCTGGTCGAATACGCAGGTGCTTTTGCAGTTTGAGAACGGCGCCATCGGCAATTTGGTCGGCAGCTACGATGCGGGCAAAAGCTATGGGCTTGAGCTGTGCGAAGTGGTCGGATCGAAAGGACGTTTCGTCCTGGAGGATGCGTGCGAGCATTTGACGTTCTACCCGAGAAACAGCATCGAGACGGAAACGTACAACTACCTCGGCGGGATGCGGTCGTTCCCGGAAACGTTCAAGAGCCGCATCGGCGATTGGGTGAACCAGCTTGAAGCGGGCGCCGCATATGATCAAATCAACGGGTCGGGCGAAGATGCGCTGAAAGTGCAGATGATTATTGAAGCGGCGATTCAATCCTGGGAAACCGGTGCGATTGTCGAGCTGTAGAACTGGCGGTAAAACAAGCGGGCAACGGAGGGGAAATATGATAAAGCTGGGCGTGAATACGGTACTGTTCAAAGAATTTGATTTCGCTACGGCCGTCAAGCATATCGCATTAAGCGGCTATGACGGGGTGGAAGTATCGGCGATCAAAGGGATGTGCGAGCATCTGGTGCTCGACGAATGGGAAAAGCAGGCGGCGGAGTTCAGGCAAATTGTAAGCGATCACGGCGTGCAGTTTTTATCAATGGAAGTCGCTTCGTTGGACGAAACACGGCTGCTCCGCGCTTTTGAAGCAGGAGCCGAAATCGGCATCCCCGTCATCAACGTCGGGCCAGGGGGCAAATCGGGCGTGGAGGAGGATCTGCAAGCATCCATCGAGAAGCTTGCCAGATTGTCCGAGAAGGCGGAAGGATATGGCGTGACGCTCTGCGTCAAGGCGCACGTGGGGAACGCGATCTACAATACGCCGACAACGCTTCGCGCCATGCAGGAGATCGCATATGCCGCATTCGGGATCGATATGGACCCGAGCCATATTTACCGCGGCAACGAGAACCCCGAAGAGGCGCTCCCGCAAGTGCTGCAGCGCGTGAAGCATATCCATATCCGGGATTGCAAAGGCAGAACTTCGGGGCCCGGTTCTATCGCCAATCAGGCATGCGGACGCGGCGACATCGATCTGGCGGCTTATTGCAAAGCAATGGTCGACGGCGGTTATGACGGTCCGGTCTGCCTCGAAGTTATCGGAGCGAAAGGCCATTCGCTGGCCGAGGTATCCATCGTGGCCGCCGAAAGCTACGGCTATTTGAATGCGTGCCTCAAAGCGCTCGGCGCAAGATAATACGAACGGAACGAATTCCCGAAATCCGGTACAGAAAGGGCAATGACGATGAAAAAGAAACCGAACCTGCTGCTATTCGGCATCGACAGTTTGCGTCGAGATCATATGAGCGCCTACGGTTACCAACGCCTGACGACACCGCATATCGACAAGCTCGCGCAGGGCGGAGCGCTGTTCGAGAACCATTTCAGCCCGAGCGTGCCGACCACGCCGGGATACGCTTCCATGCTGACGGGAATGGACTGCTTCGGATCGGATGTCGTTGCGCTGCGGCATAAAGGTCCGCTCGGCAACCACGTTGCGACGCTGTCCGAGGTGCTGGGCGATAACGGATACAATACGACATGCATCGGCTTTACAGGCAATCCGTCCTCCCGTGGATTTCAGAAGTATATGAACTTTGAAGGGTGGGGACCCAATGAAACCGGCCGCAGCCCCAAGGCGGAAAATCTCAACGCCGTCGCGATCCCGGAGCTGAAGCGGCTTGCGCAGGAGGATCAGCCTTTCTTCCTGTTCCTGCGCCATATGGACCCGCACTCGCCTTATTTGCCGCCACGGCCGTACGAAAGAATGTTTTATGACGGAAACGAATGCAGTCCGGACAACGAGTCGTTAAAAGGACTGTACGAATTCAAGCCGTTCCGCGATTATTTCGCTTCGTGGTTCCCGGAAGGATGCACGGATTCGGACTATATCGACGCCCAGTATGACGGCGCGATTGCCTATATGGATGCATGCATTCAAAATATACTGACGACCGTCGAGGCGCTTGGCATCGAGGAAGAAACGCTCATTATCATCACTTCGGATCACGGGGAAACGTTGAACGAACATGAATGCTATTACGATCATCACGGCCTGTATGAGACGAATCTCGTCGTGCCGCTGATCCTTAAATATCCAGGCAAAGTGCCGGAAGGAAAGCGTTATTCCGACTACAGCCAAATAAAAGACATTATGCCGACGATCCTGGATTTGCTCGAAATCAAGACGGATATCGCTTTCGACGGACGCAGCCTGCTGCCGCTGCTCGAAGGGAAAGAACGGACTCGCGAACCGGAATTTTATATTACGGAGTGTACCTGGATGCGCAAGCATGGATGGCGCACGCCGGAGTGGAAGCTGATTCATGCGCTGGAGCCGGATTTTCACTTCAAGCCGGAGATCGAGCTGTACAATCTGATCAAGGATCCGCAGGAGCTGCACAACGTAGCGGAAGAAGAGCCGGAAATCGTGGCCTTGCTGGAATCGAGACTGCAGGCGCACATCGCGAAGAGGGAAGCCGATACGGGCCGCACCAACCCGATGTATACGAATTTGGACTGGCACGGCAAAGGCGGCGGACCGTTCCAATCGTCGCAGCAAGCTTATGACTCGATGTATATCGGCTCGCCGAAAACGGCGCAATCGCTCCAGGCGAAGGCAGGCAAAGCAGAAGTCAAATAGTAGCGGATTACCGAGTTGAATATTCAGATGAAAAATAGGGCTGATGCAGCTCTATTTTTTTTGCGTTTCTGCCAAGAAAATTATGCCAGTAGCGGAGGAGAGGTCGATTATAAATATTTTTTCCTTTGAAATGGGAAATATCCTGTGGGATCTTAGATATGTAATGCAGCGCTGTTTAATTTCAGTTCATATTGCCGTAGTACTCTCTTGATGCCCGCACGGGCACATCCATTGATTTGAGGTGAATTACAATTAACAAAGAAAACAACAAAGCGCTCGTCCTTACCGGCCTCCTGATCGGCATCATCTTCGCGGAGCTCGACGAAACGATCGTATCGACGGCGATGCCGACAATCATTCGCGAGCTGCACGGCTTGCCCTTGTATGGCTGGGTTGCCGGCGTGTACATGCTTGCCGTGACGATGTTCATGCCGATTCTCGGCAAGCTGGCCGATTTGTACGGGCGCAAACGCGTTTATTTGAGCTGCATGGCACTATTCATCGCCGGTTCGATCGTCAGCGGTCTGGCTCCGTCGATGACGGTTCTATTGATCGGCCGCGGAATACAAGGGATTGGCGCTGGCGGGCTGATGCCGCTCGCGCTTGTCATTATCGGTGAGACGTACCCGCTGGAGCAGCGGGCCAAAATCCAAAGCTTGTTCGGCCCGATGATGATCATTCCTCAACTGCTCGGACCGACGGTTGGCGGTTATCTTGTCGGCCATGTCAATTGGCACTGGGTGTTTTTGATCAATATCCCTGTAGGCCTTGTCGCCGCGGCCGTGCTCTCCATAGGCATGCGGGAATCGATAGGTGAAGAGAAACGATCGATCGATTGGGCAGGGGCATCGACGCTTGTACTTGCCTTATTATCGCTGCTATTGGCGCCGGTGCTCGTTGACAATCAAGGTTACGCTTGGACATCTCCCGTTATTATCGCGCTGCTGGTGCTGTCTTGCGTATTGTTCGCCCTGTTGATTCGGATCGAGTCGAAAGCGAAGGAACCGATCATACCGCTACATTTATTCCGAAACCGGAATGTCGTCGTACTTTCCGTGTTGGTATTCACGCTGATGCTGGGCATTATGGGAGTCATTGCGGCGTTTCCGTTTTACGCCCAGAACGTCATGGACCTGACGCCGACAGCTTCCGGCTATCTGACGCTGGCTTTTATGGCGGGAGCGATCCCGGCCAGCGTATTGAACGGATTTTTGATTACGCGGATCGCGTACCGCAAATTGTTCATCGTCTCGTTCACGCTTCCGGTTGTCGGTTTTTTGCTGCTGTCGCGGATTCACGTCGATACGAGTGTCGTGTACATCGTCGCCAGCTTCCTGATTCTCGGTATCGGGCTAGGCGCCTTGTTCGGCGGAGACAATCTGATCGTTCAAGAATCGGTCGACAAGAAGGATAGCGGCATCGCATTGTCTACGGTGCAGTTAATTCAATCGCTCGGGGCGACGATCGGCTTGAGCGTATTCGGCAGTCTGTTATCCAATCGCATCAGAAGCGGAGTTGCCGATTTGAACGAGCAGCTTCCGCCCGGAACGCTGGATCATGTGGAAACCGGCGGCATTCCGCTGGGACTGCCATCGGAACTGGTCACGCAAGTGAAGCTTGTTTTCGCGCAAGCGTTCCAGAGCATGTTCTCGATTTCGCTCGTGTTCGTGGTCGCGGCATTTTTCATTTGCTGGTTTTTGAAAAACGAGGTGCTGTCTTCCGATCGGACGGAAGCCGCTCAAGCGAACAGTTAAGCTTGCAGGCGTTATTCAATGGGATGGGGGGGGGCTGCTCATATTTATGCAGACCCGGTAAGTCAGCATAATGAGGCGTTGCAACGGCTAAAGAGCTGAGGGTGTTCGGTTTTAGACGGCCGATGGGACCGATGCTGTTTGAAGATTTGGGACTTAATCCGGCCAAGGGGTTGAGAAGATCAGTAAAGTTAAATCGTTCGACGTCATTTCGCAAGAAGTGCTGCCCGATTACGATGCCGATGCGATTTTCATCGTCGTCAACAATGAGGACGGCGCCAAAAAATTGTATGCGCAGCTGCAATCCAGCCCGATCTGGCAAGGCTTGAAAGCGGTGAAAGCGAACCATATATACCCGATTCCCGATCAGCCGTGGCTGGATTACTCGGCAATGGGCAATAAAATGTTGCTAGACCATGCAGAAAAGCTGTTTTCCAAATAATTGACAATCAAGCGACTCCTATATAGGGTCGCCGAATTCCAGCTTGCGGTGAACGGATCGAAGGAAAAACAATATACAATACAACGAAAAACGCAGGGCCGTTGAGCGCCCTGCGTTTTTCGTGCGGATGTTCAATTCACTTCAAGCGCTGGCCTTGCGCAATCGCCGCCGTTCCGCCGCGTGAATGTCGGATTGGGAGCGGGAGCGGGACAGCCGGAACGATACGGCTGCCGTGCCTGCGGCAACGGCAACGCCGGCCGCGCCGATCCAGGTTATCGACGACAGCGACGACTGTTCCACGACAACGCCGCCGATTCCTGCGCCGGCAGCCATCGCAAGCTGCAGGACCGAGGTATTCAAGCTCAGCATAATGCCGGATGCGGCCGGAGCTAGCGTAATTAAGTAATACTGCTGAGTAGGACCAGACGACCAGGCGGAGAACGCCCAGATCATAAGCAGCGGGATCATGGCGGCTGGGGATTTGGCGCACAGCGACAGCACTACCAGCGCTGCGGCATGAAGCAGCATGCCGCCGATCAGTGTGCGGGGCACGCCCCATTTGTCCGTACCGAAGCCGCCTAATTTCGAACCGAGCAAGCTCGCGATGCCGAAGGCGAACAAGCTGGCGCTCACGCCTTGTTCGCTCATTCCCGTAACCGTAAGGAGAAACGGAGAAATGTAAGTATAGGCGATGGCATATCCGCCAATCCAGAAGAACGTCACGAGCAGCGCTATAATAATATTCGGCTGTTTCAGCAGAGCCAATTGATCGCGCAGCGGCACCGGCTCTTCACCGTCCGTCCGCGGAATCGTGAAGGCAATCGCGACCATGGCGACGATGCCAAGCAAACCGATCCCGCCGAAGATCAGCTTCCAATCATACATGGAAGCAACGACTCTTCCGATCGGAACGCCGACGATGAGCGAGGTGCTAAAGCCCATGACAAGCGTCGCGATGGCACTGCCTTGCTTCTCGGGAGCCGCCAGTTTGGAAGCGACGGTGAGCGCGGTAACGACGAATACGCCGGTGCTGATCGCAAGGACGATTCGCGAGGCAATCAGATATTCAAATCCCGGGAGCGCAAGGGCTGCTCCGTTGCCGATGGCGAATAAGCCCAAAGCATAGAGCAGCAGCTTGCGCCGCTCCATGCGGGCCGTTAGGGCCATAAGAATCGGAGTCCCGAACGCGTAGGCGAGCGAAAATACAGTAATGAGCTGACCTGCGGCCGAAACCGACACACCGATATCTATAGCCACTTTATCCAGTATTCCGGCAATGATGTATTCCGACGTTCCAACCAAGAAGCTGACAACCGCCAGCATATAAATTTTCCACGCATTTGACATGTTGCATGCGCTCCTTTCTCCACTCCGTTAATATTATATTTCTAGAAATATAGAAATAAAGATGAAAAAAATTTAAGTAAGCAAATACGGTGCGTACTTTTGGGCCGCTTCACGGTTCACGCTGTAATATATATAAGTACCGTCCTTGCGGAGATCGAGCAGTCCGCAATCCGTCAACTGTTTCAGGTGGTGGGAGAGCGTCGATCCGGCGATGGATTCAAGCTTGCTCTGGATATCGGAGCAGCACAAATTTTTCTCCTCCGTAAGCAGCATTGCAATTTTGAGCCGGGTCGGTTCTCCGAGTGCCTTATATATTTTGACGGCTTGCCGTACTTCTGCATTATCCCGAACCATCGTCATCACCTTGCCGTAGTCTTATTTCTATACTTATGGAAATAAACAATAGCATACCATTTTTCAATTGTAAAGAGCTTTATTCCAAAACATATTCGATATGAATAGTCATGCAAAACAAGGAAACATTAATCTGGAATAATCTAAACGTGAGGCAGGTGTTACGATTGAGTTCAACTCATCATCCGAAGCTGACATCAGCAGAGATTGCAGGTTTATGGATGCAGTACATGAATGAAACGGCTAGTCTTTACATGAACAAGTTTTTGCTTCAAAACTTGAACGATGACGACATACGAGCCATTTATGAATATGCAGTCCACTTGGGGGAACAGCACGTCGAAAAGATCCAATCCTTTTTTGAAAGCGAGAGCTACCCCATTCCCGAGGCTTTTACGGAGCAGGATGTGAGCACAAAAGCACCTAAGATGTTCTCGGATCCTTTAGCTCTTCATTATTTAAACATCATGTCCATCCATGGCTGTCATGGCTATAGCGGCGCCATTACGACGTCTTCCAGGAAAGATGTAAGGGAATATTTTTCGGAGTGCCTCGCATCTTCGGTTAAATTATGCAACTGGACCAAAGACCTTTTAATAGACAAGGGGATCTATTTCCGTCCGCCGGCGATCACGCCTCCCGAAAGGCCGGAATTTGTGCAGAGCAAAAGCTTTGTGGCCGGATTGATCGGCGAGAAGCGGCCGCTCACTTGCATTGAAATCACGGATATTTTGTTCAATTTGAAAAAGAGCATATTGGCCAAAGCGGTGCTTGTCGCATTTCATCAAGTTGGGAAGAGTAGTATTGTTAAACGCTTTTTACTGGAGGCCATTGAAGTCAAAGAAAAACATATTGAAACGTTTGCTGCGACGCTTGACGACGATAATCTTCCCGCTCCGCCTACGCTGGAATCGGAAATTACCGACACGATGCTTTCTCCCTTCTCCGATAGGTTGATGATGTTCCAGGTAGGATTTTTATTTTCAAGCGCTATGGTGTATTACGGATCGGGTCTCGCTTCTTCGCCGCGGAAGGACCTTGTTGCCAAATATATGATGGCGATCGGTGATGATATGAAAGTTAGCGCGAATTGGCTGAGGGTGATGACGGATCACGGCTGGATGGAGCAGCCGCCGCTTACGGAAAACCGAAAAGCGCTGGCCATGGCGAGTAAAGCGTAACCTGCTGCGAGCAGAGGCCAGCGGCAGTTTGACCGGAAGCCTCTGCTCATGAAGTGTCATGTCAGCAGCCGATGCGCGAGCGGCAGTTCGCCAATGAAATACGTTCCCCCAGCCTCATATGTTTCCCCTGCCGCAGCCGTATATTGATCAAATATTTGAGGATACAGCTTCTGCATTGTAGCGTCCCGATGCTGCAGCCATACGACAGAGCCGTTTTTCCTTCTTCCGGCTTGTCCGTACCGGAACGTCTTGGCAATATCGTGAATGGTCATGGCCAGCACCGTGTCCGGTTCACCGTTCGTCCCCGAAGCGCTGTGAATGTACGCGTAGCTTGCGGATTGATCGTTCTCGATCAAGTCGGTCTTGCTGCCGTCCGTAGCGCTGGCCTCGTACGTCTTTCCCGATCCGGTCACAAGTTTATTGGCGAATGTCCCGGCCGCCGGGAACATCATCCCGTAGCCGGTAAAAATAAAGACGGACCGCAGCCATCTCACTTTCACTTTCACGGAAACGCCACTCGTGCTGGCCGTATGCACGCAGTCGATTTCAGCGACCGGGTTCGCCGGGTCGTTCGGATGTTTGGCTATCATTTGCTGCACGATTTTGACCGAACGCACGGGGCGAAACGTCACATCGGCGGTCCAGGCCGAAACTTCCGTATCGTCAAAATAAACGCGTTGCGAACCGCCTGTATAGACGGTACCGACGTTCACATGCTCGGGCAGCCAATGATTGGCGAAGCCGGAGCCGGCAGGGGATACGTTCAGCGCGAACTCCTTGTTACTCCACGAATGCAGCGCTTCAAACAGTTTGACCGGATTGTTCACTTGAACCGATGTCGAGTCGTACAGCAGCGCCGTCCGGTAAGGTTCGTCCTTGGAGGCGGAATTCGCCGCGTTACGGACCCATCCTCTAGATGTGCCTGCTCCGCCGGAAGGGGGGTGGGTCGGATCGTCGCCTTTAAACGTTGCCACTACCGTATGCGTACCGTCCGAGAGTCCCCTTGCAACCGGTCTGCAACCGTAATTTCCACGCAGCTCCGGCTTAGGAACCGCGTCGATGTGGGTGCTGATCGAAGCGGCCATGCTGCCGTCCACCGCAAATTCCCATACTCCGCCCCGGTTGTCGGTATAATGCTGAAAGTCGAAACCGGTACCATTGAATGAAAACGAAAACGTAGCTCCCGCTTGCGTCGTATAATCGTTCGGCGGAAAATTGGTCACCCAGTTGCCCGTTTTCGCCGCATAATCGATGACGCCCGCAACGGTTGACGTCGAACTGAGAATGGAAACCGCCCCGTTTTGGAGCTTGATGAAGTCGTCGTTCGGATCTTTCATGAAGGCGTAGTGAGCGCAACGTTTTCCTTTGAACGGAATGAGCACCTCGATACTGCGATTGCCGGTAACTTTGACGTACAGCTGCGTCGCCGTCTCGTTATGTTCGCGAAGAAGCTGTACGAAGTCTACTTGAGGTGCAGGAGGCGATGTGCCTGGAAGCGGGTTGTCCGGAACCGGATCGTAGGTATTGCTGCTAACGGTTGAAGCCGACAAGCCGGATGCAGAATTGTTAGCCGTTGCTCCGAATGCCGTGCCGCATACGAACGCCGCCCCAGCCATGCCTGCCGATGCAAGCAGCGCTCTCCTCGTTAATTTTTTGCCGGGTAGCTGTTCATCGTGATCGCCTTCCGTTTGTTCATTGCCACTGTGACGTATCGTCAATCGTCCCACTCTCCTTTTCGATGATTGCGGCAGCCTCTGCATCCGAAATTGCCGCCGTGTACCGGTGCGATCATTTACAAATCTAGAGACATCATACCATCCGTTCATCGCGAATTTCTTTATACAATCTTCCGGATCTTTTGTATTTGTATTGCGGCAGCTCGTGGCAAAGACGTCTATAATCGTTTAATCCCTGTTCAGCGCCGGCCGCGCGTGTTAACATGAATTTACATTCAGCAAACGGAAGGGGTGAGGACAATGAAAAACGTACAATCGGATAACGCTTGTCCTCGCGCTGCAGCACGGTTTTCCTGGTAATCGGTATCAAGGTAACCAAGGGTTTTGCGCTCTGAGGGCAGGTCATCGCTTTCAGGGCTATTTTGTATGTTCACAAACGCAAACAATACGTCGGCTTCGTTCGTTTCGTATTTTAGCGTTGTTGAAACAGCCTCTGTTGCAGGGGCTGTTTTTTTTTTGCAACGAACTTTGAAGGAACACATTGAGGGAGGAATCCGAAGTGGATTTGACGAGACTGGGATGGAACACGGAATTACACGAACAATTTGGCGTATATGCCGCACAAGGATATGGTTGCGGACGTATCGCCATCGAACACAAAGGGCTGTACCAAATTTGGACGGCCGACGGGGAACGCACAGGCGAAATTAGCGGGAAGATGAGACATCAATCGACCTCCCGCGATCAATACCCTGCCGTCGGCGACTGGGTGGTCATTCAAGATCGCGGGGGTGAACACAAAGCGACAATTCATGCGATTTTGCCGAGAAAAAGCAAGTTTTCGCGCAGGGCGGCAGGCAATAAGACGGCAGAGCAAATCGTAGCGGCGAATGTCGATACTGTTTTCTTAGTCAATGCGCTAAATAACGATTTCAATCTCCGAAGAATCGAACGATATTTGACCTTGACTTGGGAGAGCGGGGCGAACCCGGTCATCGTGTTAAGCAAAGCGGATTTGTGCGCGGATGCCGACAAAAAAGCGGCGAGCGTTCGCAGCATCGCCCCGGGCGTGCCTGTCCATGTCATCAGTTCGATCCAAAAGGAGGGGCTGCCATCGTTATCCGGCTATTTGGCCCAAGGGCAAACGGTTGCGCTGCTCGGTTCCTCCGGGGCCGGGAAATCTACACTTATCAATTGTCTTGCCGGTGCAGACATTCAAAAAGTGAACGATGTGCGGCAAGGCGATGACCGCGGCAAGCATACGACCACGCATCGCGAGCTCATCATGCTTCCGGACGGCGCTTTGATTATGGATACGCCCGGTATGCGCGAATTGCAGCTGTGGGAAAGCAGCGACGGACTCGCCAATGCATTTGAAGATATCGATACGCTTGCGAAAGCGTGCTACTTTAACGATTGCAGCCACCGGCACGAACCGGGATGTGCGGTACGTCTCGCGCTCAAGAACGGTACGCTGGAAGCGAAGCGATTCCGGAGCTATCAAAGCTTGGGGGCGGAATTAAAGCATTTGTCCCGCAAAATGGAAAAAACGATCCGGAGCGTCGAAAAAGAGAAGGGTAAAAAGTACGCTAAACAAATGTTGGAGAAAGAAAAAGGAAAACGGCATGCCGCTTTCCGCGATGAGTACCGAAAAGGAAGATGATTCGGGCAAGCAGCAATGCATGAATGATAGAGGAGGTCCAACGTGAACATATGCGTCGGTGGTCTCGGGTAGGTCGGGCTGCAACCGCTGTCGTCATGGCATGCAGCGGGTTCAGGATGTATGGGAAGGAACGATAGCCCGATGGAGTCATTCTAATATCGGATGATGCGCGATATGTTAGGAGGAGGTGACCGCTGCGGGAATGCGGCGGCAATTGCAGGCGAAAGGGAGCGAGTACATGGCTAAAACGGTCGTTATCGCATGGGCGTTCTGTTTGATGCTGTTCTTTGCTATGACAGATGAGGTCCGTGCGCAGCAATTGAAGTCCGATCACGTGACCATGGGTGCCGAACATTCCGGCCATATGCATCCCGAAGCGGCAAATCAAGTTCAATCGGCCGGTTCAGGCCGGTTCTCCATGCAAAAAGCAGCGGATTCACCTGGCATGCTGCCGGTCAGCGTCGTTTCTCTTATTGTAATGGGCCTCGCCAGCCTGATGATTACGGTAAAAGTTAGAATGAAAGGCGCGAGCCTGCCCCCCATGTCCGGCATGATGGCCGCCATGTCCATCGGCATGACGTCAAGCGTGACGATTGGAACGACGGTCGGTTTAATGATGGCGGAAATGTTGGTACCTACCGCGATTGCCGTAGCCTTCGGAATGGCTGCCGGATATTTCTCCGGCCAGCCGTATGGACTGCTGGCTTCGATGGACGGCATGTTGGCCGGCCTGATGGGCGGCATGATGGGAGCGATGCTTGGCGTAATGGCGGCGGGCGAACATCCGGTATGGACGGTGTTATTTATGGATCTCGTTTTTTTGATACTGTTGATTCCGCTGTACGCTTTGCTGAAAGAAAAGAACAAGGTCTGAACGATGCGACGATTACAGGTTTAATACAGGATACTATCGTTGGACGGTTGTGTTCATGTCAGTCAAATGACGTGAGACATTCATGAATGTGGGCAAAGACAGTTATCCCGGCGGCTGTTATGCTTATTATCATCATCGAGATATTTCGGAAAATAAACGTTATCCGAAGGAGTGAACCGTACTTGACGAATGATAGCCGGGAATTGGAACAGGAAGCTGTGTCTCACCGTCTTTGGAGCAGAAGGAAGCTGCTTGCCTCGCTTGGCATGCTCGGAGCATATGTGGCTGCGTCCGGCGCAGGATCGGCACAAGCCGTTACGGTTGCCGACGCGGTATATACTCCGGAGAATCCGCCGCCCCATCCGCATAAAGGACAAAATGAATCGTGGATCGATATTACCCGCCCCCCGTACAACGCCCGTCCCGGAGGAGAATTCGATAATTCGGCGATATTTCAAGCAGCAATCGACGATGCCGCGAATGATGGGGCTAAAATTTATGTGCCAGCCGGCGATTATTTGCTTGCTTCCGGTTTTGCGATTAACAAAGACCATGTCACCATCGAAGGGACCGGGAGACTCATACTCGGCCGTCATATCGAGCTTCTCGGCAATGGCTTTTATTGCAGCGGGCTGCGGTTCAAAGCGTTGAATACGACAAGCAGCATTCGCGGCCTCTTCGCCGCAACGGCGCAGTTGGAACGAGTCATCGAGCGGATCACGGTGGAAAACTGCGAATTTGAGCATTTTTTTTATGCGACTCATTTTCGCGGCACGGATCAGTTCCCGGTCAAAGACATTGTCGTAACCAACTGCAAATCGGTTGCGCCTGTAGGAACAAACGCAGGACATTTTCAGAACGTGTGCACGATGAACACTTATTACAGCGGGAACAGCTGTTATAACGGGCAAAATGCGACCAGCTACAATTTTTTCGGCGGCAACGGCAAGATCAAAATTATCGGCAACTACGATTTCAACAACTTGTACGGTTCCTGCGAAATCGAAAACTCCCCTGGTGCGGAAGTATTGATCGCAAGCAACAATTTTGAAAAGCAGCTGTGGATTGACGACAGCTCTAATGTAGTCATCGACGGGAATATGATCAAACAGCGAATATTCATCACCGTGCAGGATAACGATTGCGAGAATGTGATCATTTCCAACAACATTACCGACCGGATCTATGTCGACAAGTTCGGTACGTACCGCAACGGCAATATTAAAAACCTGGGTATATGGAATAACGAATTGACCGGCCCGGGCAGTTGGGGCATTTTCATTCGGGGGACGCAGGCCACTTCCTGCCGAATCGCGGACAATCGGATCGCGAGCGGTTTCACAAGCGGTTCGATCGGGATTGTGCGCGGGTCGGCGCTGGACTTGGACATTTGCGGCAACGACGTGAACGGGGCGATAATATTCAGCGGCTCCGGAGGGACAGTTCGGGTATACGACAACAAGCATTATACGTTATCCGGCCACAATGACGCATCTTCTTTAGAACGGTTGTTTCAATCATCCGGCAATGCGCTGAACGTGACCGACGTGAAGTTCGTTCAGTCCCAGTCCATGGTTGCAGCCGCCGGGGCCGCAGGTTCCGTCGCGTTTGCGTTGAATCCGCTCGCCGCCGATTCAGGGAAAGTCACGAAGTTGACGTTCACGGTATGCGTCAAGGGAGTGACGCAGCTATTCGATGCAGCTGAACAATCGGTCATCGTATCGAATTCGGCGGGGGAGACCCGTACTTCAGCCGGGACGCTCAACAGAGTTTCCATGGGACCGGAGACGCTGTTTCTTACCGCATATCATTGGAATGCCGAGAAGTCCGAGCTCGTTGTATCGGTAAGCAACCAAAGCGCAGGCTCGATGTCCGTCAGCATTTCGTTAATGGAATACGCAGCCGTAAAGGCGCCGACTTAGGATGGATGGAGGTAGCGTCAGAGAGGGTAATCGCTAATTCTGCATTAACGGAACTCAACGAAGAAGGATGCCTTGATACAAAAATGCCCTCACATCTCCTGCCGGAGAATATGAGGGTATTTTTTGTATGAGAGGAAAGCCGTTACCTCATACTGCCGATTACGAAAGCGTTTCTTCGTTGCTGTTCGCTGTAGCTTGCGCTTGCGCCAACTGCTGCTGGGCCGTTTCAAGCTGCTCTTGTGCCGATTGAATGGCTTGCGGATCAGCGCTCGCTTGAGCTTGATTCAATGCCTGTTGCGCCTGATTTACTGCATTTTGAGCTTGGTTTGCTGCGCTTTGCGATTGCTGCGCTTGTGCGGATTGCGTCGCTTGCGTAGCTTGAGCGCCTTGTGCTGTCGCACCGGCTTGGGTGTTAGCGGTTGCTTGCGTTTGGTTCAATGAATTTTGCGCTGCAGCAGCGTTAGCCGCATTTTGCTGTTCTTGATTAGGCACTGGTGGTCCCTCCTAAGTTTTGCCTGTACAACAAGGTTAATATGACCATCTACGAAGGGATTCATTCATCACAATTAAAAATAGGGATAGATGCGCTTGACAGCGGGCTTAGCTGTAAGCTATAGTTTTGGTTGACATGAAAGTCAATTAAAAAACGAGGTGATCGCCCTTTGCCGCGCAATAAAGAACAAAATGAAGAAATCCGGCGCCAACGGAAAGAAATGATCATGAAGGGCGCTTTAAAGGTATATGTGGAAAAGGGGTATGCGGCCGCAGAAATCGGAGACGTTGCTGAGCAGGCGGGTATAGCTAGGGGGCTTGTTTATTATTATTTCAAGGATAAGTTGACGCTATTTCGGGAACTGTTTCTTTTCATGTTTGAACAATCGAATAAACAAGTACAAATGCATTTTGAGAGAAACCTCCCCGTTCCCGTCATGTTGGAAAGTTTTGTCCGTTCCATGTATGACAACTTGATGGCGCAGCCGGACAGTTTTTTGTTTTTTATGCGCATGCGCCACGAATTGCATCAATTGTTCACGGCGGAGGAATTGAATGAATGGAAATGGCATCGCGATAATCTGAATATGATTCGCGAGACGATGCAACGAGGCATGGATGCCGGGGACATTCGCTCCATGTCTCCGCAGTTGCTTGCTACGCAATATTGGGGGGCCATGATGCACGGGATGATGCATCTGCGGCAGATGAATCTGGAGCTACAAGAGCAAGGCGTGAGCAAGACAGAAATTGAACGCATGTTTCATCGCGATATGGAGGATGCCGTTGCCTCCTGTATAGCTCTTGTCGGCCCGTCAAGCCGCGAAAAATCAAGTGGAGATGATAAAGCATGATCAAGTTGTTTCAATATTTGCGGCCCTACCGTTGGTCGATTGCCTTGGTGCTGCTGCTCATTTTCCTTCAATCCTTGTCCGATTTGTATTTGCCAACGTTGATGGCGGACATTGTGAATCAAGGGATTGTAAGCGGGGATGTGAGCCATATTTGGCGCATCGGCGGACTTATGCTGCTGGTAACGGCGCTAAGCGGAGGCTTTTCCGTCTATGCGAGCTACCACTCGTCCAAAATTTCCGCAGGCTTCGGTCGCATCGTCCGCGGCAAAACGTTCGCGCAGGTCGAAGACTTTTCACTGCAGGAATTTGATAAGCTCGGTACGGCGTCGCTGATTACCCGTACGACGAATGACATTACGCAAGTACAGCAAGTATTGCTCATGATGATGCGGATGATGGTATCCGCGCCGATGATGTGTATCGGCGGCATTATCATGGCGTTCTCAAAGGACCCGAAGCTGTCGCTCGTCATCGTGTGCGTCGTGCCGATATTGGCGCTTACGATTTTCCTGATTGCCAGGAAAGGCATGCCGCTGTTCAAATCGATCCAATTCAAGATCGATAAACTGAACCTCGTATTGCGTGAGAATTTGACCGGGGTCCGCGTAATCCGGGCGTTCAATCGGACGGAGCACGAGAAGAAGCGGTTCGATGCCGCGAACCTCGATTTGACGGAAACGGCCGTGAAAGTAAACAAAATTATGGCGGCCATGATGCCGATGATGATGCTGATTATGAACCTCACGTCCATTGCGATCATTTGGTTCGGAGGCCATCGTATCAGCACCGGCGATATGCAAGTGGGCGATTTGATGGCGTTTCTGCAATACGCCATGCAGATCATGTTCTCGCTCATTATGGTGTCCATGATGTTCGTCATGGTGCCGCGAGCATCGGCTTCAGCTGCGCGGATCAATGAAGTGCTGGATACCGTGCCTGTCATTACGGATCGCGATACGGCGCGAACTACGGCGCAGCGGGGCGGCCATGTTGTCTTCGATCGCGTCACATTCAGCTATCCCGGTGCGGAGAAGCCCGCCGTTTCCGATATCTCGTTCGAAGCAAAGATCGGGGAAATTACCGCGATCATCGGCGGCACGGGCTCGGGTAAAACGACATTGGCCAATCTGATCACCCGATTTTACGATATTGACGGCGGCCGCATTACGGTCGACGGCATCGATGTACGAGATATGACGCAGGAGGCGCTGCGGTCCAAGATCGGCTTCGTCCCGCAGAAGGCGGTACTGTTCACGGGGACGATTCGGGAAAATATCGCCTACGGCAAAGAAGACGCGGCGGAGGAACAAATCCGGCATGCCGCAGAAATCGCGCAAGCCGCATCGTTTATAGCGGAGAAGCCGGAAGGCTATGATGCCGTCATCTCGCAAGGCGGAGCGAACTTGTCGGGCGGCCAGAAGCAGCGGCTGTCCATCGCGCGGGCGCTTGTCAGAAAACCGGATATTTACGTATTCGACGACAGCTTCTCCGCGCTGGATTATAAGACGGATGCGAACCTGCGTGCCGCGCTTGCGCGGGAAACGACGGATGCTACGGTTATCATCGTCGCACAAAGAGTCAGTACGATTAAGAATGCGGACCGCATTATCGTTATGGAAGAAGGGGCCATTGCAGGGATAGGCAATCACGAGCAATTGATGGAGACATCCAAAGTATACAGGGAAATCGTGTCCTCACAGCTCGCGGAGGAGGAAATCGCATGAGTGAACAAAATAAACCGCGAGGAAATGACGGCCGACCGATGGGAGGCCCTATGGGGGGACCCGGACGCGGACCGATGGGCGGCGGCTTCGGGATGCCGGGGCAGAAGGCCAAGGACGCCAAGGGCACATTCCGCAGGCTGCTCGGCTATTTGAAACCTTTCCGCGTGCAGCTGTTTGCCGTATTGATTACTGCTGTGTTAAGTACCATATTCAGCATTGTAAGCCCGAAAATTATGGGGAAGGCTACGACCAAAATGTTCGAGGGCATATTGGCGAAGATGAATGGCGTTCCGGATGCGGCGATTGATTTTTCCTATATTTTCAATATCGTTCTGATCTTAATTGTTCTTTATGCGTTCAGCTCTTTATTCGCTTATATTCAGCAGTATTTGATGGCCGGCGTCGCCCAGAGGACCGTGTATCATCTCCGCAAAGAGGTCAAAGAGAAATTGACGCGCCTGCCGCTCAAATATTATGATTCGCAAACGCACGGCGAAATCATGAGCCGGGCCGTGAACGATATGGAGAACATCAGCGGGACGCTGCAGCAAAGCTTGACGCAAATGATCACTTCCGTGATTACGCTGATCGGCATCATTGTAATGATGCTGACCATCAGTCCGCTTTTGACGCTCATTCTCGTGCTGACGCTGCCGCTCAGCTTTATCGTCATCAAAGCGATTGCGGGCCGCTCGCAGCCGCACTTTATGGGGCAGCAAAAAGCGCTCGGCGAACTGAACGGTCACGTGGAAGAGATGTATACCGGCCATAAAATCATTAAGGCGTTCGGTCACGAGAAGAAATCCATTCAGAAGTTCGATTCGATTAACGACCGGTTATACGAATCAGGTTGGCGGGCGCAATTCATCAGCGGGATCATGATGCCGCTGATGACGGTCATCAATAACATCGGGTACGTGCTCATTTGCGTCGTTGGCGGGGTGCTGGTGACGCAACGGGCGATTGCGATCGGCGACATTCAGGCTTTTATTCAATATGCGCGCCAATTCTCTATGCCGATCGTGCAGACCGCGAATATCGCCAACGTCATTCAATCGACGCTGGCGTCGGCGGAACGCGTATTCGAAATATTGGATGAGACGGAAGAAGTGCCGGAGGCTGCGCAAGGAATCGTCGTGCAGGAACCTCGCGGCAATGTTCGTTTCGACAACGTCAGCTTCGGCTATAAGGAAGACGCGACGTTGATCCATCAGATGAATATCGATGTGAAGCAGGGGCAGACGATCGCGATCGTCGGGCCGACCGGAGCCGGCAAAACGACGCTCATTAATTTGCTGATGCGTTTCTACGAGATCAACGAAGGCGCCATCACCATCGACGGTAACAATATTGCCGGCATGAAGCGGGAGCAGCTTCGCCGCCTGTTCGGCATGGTGCTGCAGGATACGTGGCTGTTCAACGGGACGATCCGGGATAATATCGCATACGGCCGCATGGGTGCAACCGAGCAAGAAATCATTGAGGCCGCGCAAGCGGCGCAAGCCGATCATTTCATTCGTACGCTGCCCGAAGGGTATGACACCGTGTTGAACGAAGAAGCGTCCAACATCTCGCAAGGTCAGAAGCAGCTGCTGACGATCGCCCGCGCCATCTTGGCGGACCCCGCGATTCTGATTCTGGATGAAGCGACGAGCAGCGTAGACACGCGAACGGAAATTTATATTCAGAAGGCGATGCATGAGCTGATGAAAGGGCGTACGAGCTTCGTCATCGCGCACAGGTTATCGACGATACGAGACGCTGTTTTGATTCTTGTCATGAATCACGGCAACGTGATCGAACAAGGAAAACACGAGGAACTGCTTGCCAAAGGCGGCTTCTACGCCGAACTGTACAACAGCCAATTCGCTGAGGGGACGGTAGCTTAGACAAGCAGACGACGTACATGCAATGAAAAATGGAAACGGCTCTGTCCACGAGGAACAGAGCCGTTTTGCATTGAAACCGGACGCGGAAGCGTAACCGCGCGAAACCGGCGGGTTATGTAGAAATCGGTTTATTGCTTGCTTTCCGTATAGATTTGGAAAGTTACACCGTACTTGTCGGTAACAATTCCGTAAGCAGGGCTGAAATGCGTATCCTGCAGAGGCATGTTCACTTGACCGCCTTGCTGCAGCGCTTCGAAGATTCGTCTTGATTTGTCCGCGTCGTCCGTCGAAACGCAAATGGTAACTTGATTTCCGATATGGTGGGGTTGACCCGGGAACATATCCGAGAACATCAGGTCCGTTTCGCCGACTTTTAGCATCGCGTGCGCAACAAGACCTTTTGCTTCCGCCGGTAACGGAAATTCCGGATTTTCCGGCATCTCTCCGAACGTTTGCTTAAAGAGGAGCTTGGCGTCCAATGCTTGTTCGTAAAAAAGGATCGCTTCTGCCGCATTTCCATTCATCATCAAATAAGGTATTAACCGCAAAGTCATCAAGTCAGCTCCTTCGTTATTTACCATCTCTGGTTCATTATTCCCCATAATTCCATTTTACAATATGAAACATATGTTCGCAAGTGGCAGCTGTGCTTTAAGTATACAAATGCAAATAATCGCCTGACAATAGGGGCAATCTACATAGTGCAAAAGGGAAGATGCACCAATCCAAGTATGAAATGGAGGCGAAATATTTTGAAAGCGGAGGAAAAAATATGGTCGGCGCTGGAAGAAGTCATCGATCCTGAGATCGGGGTCAATATTGTGGATCTGGGTCTTGTTTACGAGGTGTCGGTAGAGGACAATGGCAAAGTGAGCATCGAAATGACTTTGACCATTCCCCAATGCCCGCTTGCCGATGAAATCGTCGATAATGTAAAACGGACCGTATCGCAAATTCCGGAAGTGAAACAAGTCGACGTCCGGCTCGTTTGGGAGCCCAAATGGACGCCAGCCAAAATGAATGACCAGGCGAGAGAGGAAATCAGGGCGCGGCAGACGCTTGTTCAATAAACGGTCGCTCGGCAAAGACGCTTAAGTTGCTCGTCATTCGCCCGTTACGCCAGGTCAAACCTCCCACCAGATGAAGCAAAAAATTAACGAAATCACGGTCACGGGACTGCCGGTAACGGTTCCCGTCGCGCTTTTGGCGGCCATTACGCTTGTGTTTGAGCTGCCGAAGTTCAAATTTACGGGTGTTACTGTCGTCCCGGTCACCGTTCCGTTTTTTAGGATGGCGATGGTTGCCCCCGCAATCGAAATGCCGCCGGAAACGCGCGAAACAAACATGGTTTTGCCGCTTCCTGCCGGATTCGATATTTGCAGGAGAAGATTTTGTCCCGCTGCAAGTGCATGGCGAAAACCTCTGTAAAATTTTAGTTGCAGTCCCGCTACGGTCAGGTTATAATTGGAAAACGATACAATGAAAGCGTTCACAAGGGCAGAGACCAGGAGAACCCCGAGTGCAACACATTTCTTTTTCCCATGGAGGAGAAGGAGATGGTTGCTGCTCGGTTTTTTTATTTTTCGGAAGGGGTGATCGCCAAATAAACGAGAGATCGCAAGTGTCATAGTTTGGCCATTTCGAAGCCCAGGGAGATGAAAGACAATGGTCTTTTCCAAATCGAAATCCATTATTGTAACCGTTCTCATCGCTAGCTTGTTGCTGATTACCGCGTGCGGCGCACCTGCGGCTCCTGCTTCCGGAGGGAATGCGGCTGGCGGCGATTCCGCCAGTAAATCGAACAAGCCTATCGAATTATCGTTCTACTTTCCGGTAGCGGTCGGAGGACCGCTGACCAAAATATTCGACAGTCTGGCGGAGCAGTTCAACAAGGAGAACAAAGACGGCATTACGGTAAAGCCGATTTACACCGGCAGCAATCAGGATACGCTGATTAAAGCCCAAACGGCCGTGATGGGCGGCACTCCGCCCGATCTCATGCTGGTATCGTCTACGGACTTGTTCACATTGCTCGACATGGACGCGATAATTCCGCTTAACGATCTGATCGCTAAGGACGGCGGGGACGCCTATATAAAAGATTTTTACGAAGGCTTTTTGGCTAACGCGCAAACGGGAGGAAAAACATATAGCATTCCGTTCCAGCGCAGTACGATTATTTTGTATTACAACAAGGACGCGTTCAAAGAGGTCGGGCTCGATCCAAATAAACCGCCGCAAAACTACAAGGAGCTGACGGAGTATGCCAAAAAGCTGACGAAGCCCGGCAGATGGGGACTCGAAATTTCCTCAACCGAGTACATCGGATGGATGTTCCAGGCATTCGCGCTGCAAAACGGCAAAAACCTGATGGATCAGGACGGCAAAAAAGTGTTCTTCAATACGCCGGAAAACGTGCAAGCGCTGCAGTTTTGGATCGATTTGATCAAGAAGGAAAAGGTTATGCCGGAAGGCGCTACGAACTGGGCGACGATTCCTTCCGATTTCATGAGCGGCAAAACGGCCATGATGTATCACACGACAGGCAATCTGGGCGCCGTGAAGAACGGAGCGAAGTTTGAATTCGGAACCGCGTTTCTTCCTGCCGGCAAAAATTTCGGCACGCCGGTAGGCGGGGCGAACCTGTATATTTTTAAAGGCATCGCGAAAGAACGACAAGAAGCCGCATGGAAATATATTCGCTGGCTGACGCAGCCGGAACGTCTTGCCCAGTTCAGCATCGACACGGGCTATGTCGCACCGACGAGAAGCTCGAACGAAACGGAAATCATGAAGAAGTACATCGCCTCCTTCCCGCAAGCCGTTACGGCGCGCGACCAATTGAAATACGCGGCCGCTTCGTTCTCCACGCACAGTTCCGGCGAAGTCGGGAAAATATGGAACGATAATCTGCAGTCCGCCATCACAGGAACCGCTACGGCGGCGGAAGCACTCAAGAAGGCGCAGGAAGCGGCCGAGAAGGTGCTTGCTCCTTTTAACAAATAACGGACAGACACAAGTGAATGGAGGAGTGTCCCATGGAGAAGCGGTTGTTTGCCAGAAGATTGCGCGAAAACACGCAAGCTTGGCTGCTTCTCCTTCCTACTTTCGTCTTCCTTGCCATGTTTACGTTTTACCCACTGATCAAGACGGTGTATACCAGTTTCTTTATGAAGAAGCTGGCGGTCCGGGTTCCGCAATATGTGGGGTGGGGAAACTATCAGAAGCTGTGGGAAGACGAAAAGTTTTGGAAGGTGCTTGGCAATACGATTGTTTTCGTGATAGGGACGGTGCCCGCCGCGATGGCGGTTGCCATGGCGATGGCGTTGTTCGTGAACCGGGCCATTCGAGGCGGCGGATTCATGCGCACGTTTTATTTTTACCCGACGGTCATTCCGGCCGTCGCGATCGCTAACATTTGGCTGTTCATTTACACGCCGAAATACGGCATTCTGAACAGTATTCTAGAATGGTTCCACATTCCATCGGTCAATTGGCTCGGCAGCGTCGACACGGTGCTCGGAGCGACGATCGTGATGGCGGTCTGGAAGGAAGCCGGGTTTTTGATGGTGTTTTATTTGGCCGGCTTGCAGAACATTCCGAAAGATCTGTACGAAGCGGCGGAAGTGGACGGAGGCAGGCCGTGGTTTGTATTTTGGAAAATTACGTTTCCGCTGCTCATGCCCAGCACCTTGTTCATATTCATTATTGCCACAACCGGTACGTTTAAGCTGGTGGATCATTTGCCGGTGATGACGGGCGGCGGACCGGACAATGCAAGCAACCTGTTGTTGTTCCATATTTATGAGACTGCGTTTAAGTTTTGGGATGAAGGCATGGCGGCAACGTTAACGGTCGTGTTGATCGTGCTGCTTCTGATCGTTTCTTGCGTTCAATTTTTCGGGCTGGACAAAAAAATTCATTACAGTTAGGATGATTGGAATGCGCTACCTGAAAAACGGCTTAATGTACCTGCTGGCTGCCATTTGGATCATCCCGTTAGCTTGGACCGTATTAACCTCGTTTCGGCCCCGAGATTTGATCGTGGCATCCGGATGGACGCTGCAGTTTACTTTTGACAATTATATACGGGCGTGGGACGCTGCTCCTTTCGGCCAATATTATGTCAATACGATTGAGATCGTGATCGGCATTTTGGCCGTTCAGCTGGTGACCGTCATATTGGCGGCTTATGCGTTTGCCCGATTGAGATTTTGGGGGAAAGATGTGCTCCTGATGTTGGTCATGATGCAGATTATGGTTCCTCCGGATATATTGATCGTTCAAAACTATCAAGTACTGAAAAGTTTGCACCTGATCGATACGAAGCTTGGCATCATGATTCCTTACTTTGCTTCCGCGTTCGGAACGTTTTTGCTCAGGCAAACGTTTAAGTCGGTGCCGTATGAGCTGGAGGAAGCGGCTAGGATGGACGGCTGCAATGTGCTGCAAATTATAATGAAAGTATACGCGCCGCTTGCCATTCCATCGATTATCTCCTTCGGCATCGTCTCGATCAGCCATCATTGGAACGCGTTCTTATGGCCGCTCATCGTTACGAATTCGCCGGAGAACCGGCCGCTTACGGTCGGGCTTGCCATATTCGCTCATGCATCCGAAACAGGCGCCCAATTTGCGGAGGTGACAGCAGCGACGTTAATCATCGCCATCCCGCTGCTGGTCGGCTTCTTCACTTTTCAAAAAGGGTTTATTAACAGCTTCATGCATTCCGGCGTGAAATAACTCCCCGTCGCTTAAAATATAGCAATTCATAAGAAACCTTGACATTTGCTCTATGCTATATTGGAGAAGTGAAAAAATTTGTGTAAACGAAGGGAGTTACTTCATCCAATGGCACTGACAGCGGACAAAATTTTTGTGAATTTGCCGGTTAAAAATTTGAAGCAGTCCATCGACTTTTTTTCGAAGATCGGATTTGAATTCAATGCCCAATTTACGGACGACAACGCAACATGCATGGTGATCAGCGATCACATCTATGTCATGCTGCTCGTGGAAGATTTCTTCCGCACCTTCACGAAGAAAGATATCGCCAATGCGGACAAAACGACGGAAGCCATTGTCGCATTGTCGGCCGACAGCAGGGAGCAAGTCGACGAGATTGTGGACAAGGCGCTGGCTGCCGGCGGAAAAGTATCCAATGATCCGGCGGATCACGGGTTCATGTACACGAGAAGCTTCCAGGATATCGATGGACATCTGTGGGAAGTCATGTACATGGATCAATCTGTCGTCAATCAAGGGTAAGCCGGAAGAAGCGTAACGGCAGAACGCATACAAGCTTTTTCGTTTTCGCGGCAGATGGGGAAAGCGAACAACATTATCATATCCTAGTTAAAGAAACATCGCTTACGCAGCGATGTTTCTTTGCGCATTGGCCAATATATTGCATAAATCGGACAATATCGTTCATTGTTGCCTTTTCACCCATCGGGTAAGCTGACTGTAGCCATTTACACGTAAAGGAGCCTATTTGATGTACGAGACCCGAGAACCGCTAAGCGATCAAGCTACACGTTCTGAAACTGAACCGATTGAGCTTCAACTGCTGGCGATCACTGATTTTCACGGTTATCTTCAGCCTGCCAGCGATAAAGCGAACGGAGAAATTCAATCCTTAGACGGACCTCTTGTCGTAGGCGGAGCAGCCTATTTGGCAGCTCACCTGAAGCGGCTGCGAGCAGGCCATGCGAACTCGCTGCTGCTGTCCAATGGCGATAATTTTAGCGGGTGGCCGATCGAGACGGCTGCGTTCAAAAGCGAACCTACAATTGAATTTTTGAATGCGATCGGAGTGGAGGTGTCTTCGGCGGGAAATCATGAATTCGATGTCTCCCCCGAATTTTTAATCCGTCACATGATGAACGGAGAATGCTTCGGTACCGAGGACATCGACGGCTGCTACAAGGATTCTACCGGAAAGCCGTTTCGCGGTTGCCATTTTGATTATATAAGCGCCAATGTCCGGGACGCGCGGAACGGACAGCTTGTGCTGAAGCCGTATATCATCAAGCACATCCCCGACGGTCGCGGCGGCACCGTTCCTGTGGGGATTATCGGTTTAATCGAGGAAGCCGCATTTACGAAAGAACAGATGTCAGTTCAATCGGGCGTGTTATATGCGGACTCGCTGCTGGAATCGGCTAATCGCTATGCAGAGGAGCTGCGGGATCAAGGCGTACAGACGATTATCGCACTGGTGCACGAGGGCGGGTCAGCAGACAGCAGCGGCTTGGACTTTAATGGCTGCGAGCGGCCGTGGGGACCGGCAATCGACTTTGCGGCAAAGGCTTCCCCGGCTATTGACGTCATCATCACCGGTCACTGGCATGCGGCATTCAACTGCCTCATCGACGATCCGGATGGAAATCCGCGTCCCGTTGTGGAAGGAAGCAATCACGGCAGACTCATTACGGAAATCAATCTGTATATTGATCCGCTAACCAAAGACGTGTTACGGGACAAAACCCGTTGCATTAATCACCCGAATACGAGAGATATTGCGCCTGATCCGGATATCGAAGCGATGGTGGCTTATTGGTCGAAACGTGCGCAAGAACAACAGAATGTTCCTCTGGCCAAATTGAAAGGGGATCTCCTTTGCGCGCGCAATGCTTACGGTGAAAGCGCGTTCGCGAACGTCGTAGCGGACGCCTTTTATGCCGCAGCCCAAAAAATACCTCAGCCGGTCGATTTCGCCATGACCGTCGGGCTGCCGAAGGGTGACCTGTTATTTGCCAAAGGTACGGTACCGACCGATCTTGACGGAACGATTACGTTTGGAGAGCTGCTGCATAGTGTCGGTGCCCATACTTCGGAAATCGTGGTTACGCTGAGTGGCAAACAGATTCAACAAATTTTGGAGGAGCAGTGGAGTCAAGGGACGGATGGGACGGTTATGTTTCAGCCGGTCAATGTCTCATACAATGTGCAATACGCCTACGACCTCCATCAGCCGCTCAGGGCTCGTATCGCTCCCGCCGATGTCATCATTAACGGGGAGAAGCTTGACCCTGATCGGCGATACCGTGTGGCTACGAACGGACTTGTCGCGGTTAACGGGGGAGGATACCCGTCATTTTCGGGATACTCCGATGCGCTGCGAATCGCTTCTTGGCCCGTGATGGATTACATCAAGGCTCAAGGTGAAATTCAAGCGCCCAAACTAAACCGAATTCGTGCGAAGCATGCATAATGGACGGCAGCCTATTGAGCCGCGAGATGGAGCGTCCGCGATTGAATATCGCCGTAATCTATACTACTCTTATATAGTAAATGTAATGAGAAATAGATGAATGCGGTTCAGAAGTTACCGGCTGCGTTGTATCGGAAGCAGCGCGATCGGGTAACGAGGAGGAGGCTATATTCAAGATGAAATACACCGGCGTTGGAGCGACTGACGAGCATGCCAGACGAGTGATGGAAAGCTACCGAAGGTGGACGGGAAAACCGCTGCTGGATGAAGAGTTTGATCCTGCCCATGCGTTCAATGCGCTGTTCCATGCTCCGATGGTAGTACTATCGCATGGGACGGAGGCTGATCCGATATTGAATTTCGGCAGCCGGAAGGCGCTGGAGCTGTGGGAGATGGATTGGGAGATGTTCACACGTACGCCGTCGAGGCTGACGGCGGAGCCGATGGAGCGCGAGGAGCGGGCCACATTCATGAATGCCGTCAGCGAAAAAGGCTATGTCGACGATTATACCGGAATCCGGATATCCCGCACCGGCAGGAGATTTTACATCTTGCAGGCGACGGTGTGGAATTTGACGGATGAGAAAGGCGCGTTTTACGGACAAGCTGCCGCGTTCCGGTCTCATCGCGAAGTGTAACAAACGGCGATAATCTACAAACACCTAATGCAATGCATGATCCGACCAACAGGCGGCGCTTACGCCAAATGCAGCCGAACTGCGACTGAAATCGCGGTTCGCTGCTTTTTTTATGGCCATGAGCAAAATATTGATAATAAATAGCAAAAGCAAAGTAATGAGCATAGAAGCAGCAACATTCTTATAATTTTGAGCAATGTACTGTGAGCGCAGCAGAAGCGATTTATTTATAATATAACTATCGCGAATAAAACGCTTACACCCGGTGTTTTTGGCGATGACAATGATCTATGAATTGCTATATAAACATATGGGGGGACTACAAAATGAAAAAGAGCTTATCCGTTATTGTTTCATCGCTGGCGGCCTTGAGCCTGCTTGCAGCATGTTCGGGAGGAAAAACAACGCCAAATACGCCGGGCGGCGAGGCGCCAAAAGCCGATGCCAAACCGGTAACGATCAAAATTTATCAATGGGTGGCCGTGCCCGACGACCAATGGCAGCAGCTATACGTGGAACCGGTCAAGAAGAAATTCCCTCATATTACGCTGGAGCAGATCACAAGAGCAAAAGGAACGAACCCGGATGAACTTGTAGCCGCGGGCGAATTCCCGGATATTTTTACGATTTCCAATGACACCCGTCAGTACGTCACTCTCGGATTGACGCAAGATATGTCGCCTCTGATCAAAAAGGAGAACATCGATCTTGGCAAATTCGATCCGGCGCTCATTGAACGGAGCAAAGTAGACAATCAACTGGTAGCGCTGCCTTTTTACAGCAGTCCGACTGTGATGTTTTACAATAAAGCGATTTTCGATAAATTCGGCGTTTCGTATCCGAAAGACGGCATGAATTGGGAAGACGTCATCAATCTGGCCAAGCAAGTATCGAAGTCGGATCAAGGCTTCCAGTACAAAGGCTTGCACCCGCAGAGCATCTTCGCCATGAAAGGCGGTTTGCCGATCGATCTGCTTGATCCGAAGACGGATATGCCAACGATCAATAACGATCAATGGAAGCAGCTGCTTACGTTGTATTCGAGCTTGGTCATGATCCCGGGGAACGAGCCGAAAGGAGGCGCGTTTGCGGATGTGGTCAATGCGTTCGTCAAAGATCAAAATACCGCGATGGTCATCTCCAATATGATGCCGTCGCTGCCGGAAGCGACGAAGAACGGTCTGAACTGGGATATGGTGCAGCTGCCGAGCTATAAAGGGTATGACGGACTCAAAGGACTCGGAGATACGTTGTATATGGGCGTAAACAAAGTGAGCAAAAATCAGGATGACGCGCTCAAAGTGGTCTCCGTGCTGACTTCCGAAGAAGTACAAACGACGATGGCGGAAAAATTCGGATATGTTCCCGTACTGAATAGCAAAACGGTGAAAGACGCATACGGTACCGAGATGGAATATTTAAAAGGGAAAAATGTACAGGCGATCTTTAAAGGAAAGATTGCTCCATACATGCCGTCCTCGGCCTACTCCGGCCATGCCGATGTCAGAAAAATTTTCAACGCTAAGGTTGCCGATGTCGTCGCCGGTAAAAAAGACGTAAATACCGCGCTTCGGGAAGCGGACGAAGAAATTACGAAGCTGATACCGCAAATCAAACAAAAATAGTCGATGTTGTGATTTTTGGATTGGAGAAATGATAACAACCTAAAACCCATTCATTGGGTCTTAGGTTGTTTAACGTTCGTTAATCAATAAATAGAGATCTAAACTAAACTGAAATAGTTACTCGAATATCCTGCGGATAGTTGCCGAAGTTCTTGCCAAAAAGGCTGACACCTCCACAATTCGCAGCGGATTCGGGACAAGAGATTCGAAAGAGCAGCTCCTGTCCTGCTTTTATGTTCAGTTGATGAATACGAACGTCCGAAAACCTTACCCCATCGATAAGTGTGCCTTCATCGGTAATGGAGAGGACCTTAAGAAGTCCGTACTGTGTATCTACCCACCACTCGGGCGTGTATTGTCCGCGCTTGCTGCCAAAATCTCCCGGGCAGGTCCAGGTAGCAACATCAATGTTATTGATGGAGAAGGTAATATCCGACGGCCAATTGTCGTTATAATAAGGCGCCTCGGAACAAATCTCCAAAGCAATATTTAAGCTTGACGCGGCTTCTTTTCCCACCAAATAATTCGGAATCCGATATTCGACAAAACCGCTTGCAAACCAAAGGTGCTCTGCCGTCGTGCGCTCGGGGTCGTCGAAATAACGAGGATCGTCCATCATGCCGATGCGCTTGTCAGAGGACGCCAAACCACAGGTAGGGTGAACCTCATACCGGATGTATTGTCCAACCGGTAGGTCGACCGAAAATCCGGTTTGGCTCTGAGGCTTTTCTTCTTCGGCAGTTCGGAGTACTAACGTCAACTTATCCACATTCAATGAACAGCGCTTCTGCGTACCTCGTTTTCCTACCGAATTCTCCGTAGAAACAATCCTAGCTTCCTCCAGCTTCTGGATATGCTTCGTAATTATGGCTGAAGACAAGCCTAATGCCTCTGCGAGCTCACCAATGTTATAAGGTTTCTCATTCAACAATTCAATAATCCGAACTCGCGTTTCGGAAGAAAAGCACTCCAGCACGTTCATATTTCTTGTGGTCACGTCTATTTTCATAAAGCACGCTCCTAACTCATCCAATTATATAACCAAATTGTTAATTAATCAACTTTACATTGACAAAAAAGAAATGGGAATCTATTATATTAACCAGAATACAATAAAGATAATGATTTTATTAAGTAGAAGAAGGAGAGTGCGGACATGGCTCAAAAAATAATGAAACAGGAGTATCCTCGCACACAGATTGTAAGAGAGCATTGGCTGATTTTTAACCGATAACCATGTAGGAGTTGAAGAACAGCTGGGCAGGTGATAAGGGATTTACTAAACGAATCGAGATTCTTTCACAAACAAAGCAAACGAAGCGGAATTTATGAAAACGGTTTCCGGATTAGGTGTGCACCAGGAACTTCTAGGAAGCAAGATAGATGCCCACAATTGATTCTCGATTTAAAGTCGAGTATTTCACCAGCACTGTGTCATATGAAGTTTATTTTGGATAGATACAATGAACATGGAGGGGTCTAATTGAACAGGAAGTTAGTACTTACTGCCACAGTCTTAGCTTTGCTCCTGAATGCCGGTTGCCAAAGTCAAAAGAAGCCCGGCGAAAAAAGCGGGGATATATCCGATGTCAGTACGGAACCCGTTACTTTAAAGTTAATGGTTGCCCATGGCTTTTTCGCGCAAGAAGATTTTGAGGCTTATTTTGCCCAGCAGGTAAAAAAGAAATATCCGCATATTACATTGGAACTGGTTAGCGGCAAGCTGCAGGATATGATAACATCGGGCGATGTCCCCGATATTTTAATCGCCGGGTTGCCCGGGATTCCTGCTTTACAGGATTTACAAATCATTGAGGATCTAAATCCGTATATCAAAAAATTCGGATTGGACCTGTCCAAATACGAACCGATCCCGATTGAGTCCATCAAGAAGTTTGGAGCAAAAGGTGAAATGGTTGCGCTGCCATTCCGAATGAACATCCCTGCTCTCTTCTATAACAAAGACATATTCGAACGATTCGGAATCGCTTATCCTAAGGAAGGCATGACATGGGAAGAGACAATCGATTTGGCGCGCAAGCTGACACGCGATGACGGAGGCGTTCAGTATTTGGGTCTCTACGTGGGTGGGGTGGACCGCTTTGCAATGGGGCTTACTTTGCCTTATGTGAACAAGCAGACGAACGAAGCCGTATTGACAACGGATAGCTGGGCCAGGGTACTGAATCTGCATAAATCGATGTATGACATCCCGGGATATGTAAAGGACGGTAAACTTTCAAGCAACTCGCACACCGTGTTTGTGAAAGACCAAAGAGTTGCTATGGCCGGCTATTGGGGCACAGATGTCATCGGAGAAATCGATAAACTGGCAAAGAGCGGTCAGGAACTTCATTGGGACATGGTAACGCTCCCCACGTTTGAGAAGGGCAAGGGCTATGCATGGCAGGCGGAAACGCATAATATGATTGTGACCACCACAAGCAAACATAAGGACCAAGCTTTCCAAGTGTTGTCCTATGTCGCTGGAGAAGAGGTGCAAAAGATAATCAATAAGAGCGGAAGAATACCGATTCTGAAGAAAACCGAAGAATTGAAGAAAGAGTTTGGCGCGGACTTGGAGTTTCTGAAGGGGAAAAATACGAATGCGTTCTTCACCCTCCAGCCGGGAGTGCATGAACATACGAAATTTGATACGAAAGGCAGAAGCTTAATTGTAGAAGCGAACAATGAGATGATATTGAAGGGTGTCGATGTCAATACCGCCTTGCGGAATGCGCAGGAGAAACTAAACCAGTATATCAAGGAACAAGCTGCTGCCCAGTAATTGTTCCTTGTGCCGATAACCCTCTGCTTTTTCCTGTAGACATTTCCCAAGAAGCAGAGGGTTATCTTTGCAGAATTGTAGTTCCGATTTGTATTGACGGTAAAAGGGGAGCATACCAGCTACTCTTTTTGTTTTAAAACTTCATTTTCCATATGAATAAACGATGTTACGCTCATTGTACTTTACATGGCTAGTAAGCCTTTTGGATCTAAACAAACGAAAGCGCTAACATTTGTCGATCTAGTTCCAGAGAAATTCAATATCTTAGTTCAATCCGCGATAAGATCAGGCGTTAGAAATCCCTGTGCGTACTATTTGATACAAAATGTATAGATTCCAAAAGTGGGTAATCGTTTCGGCCCTCTTTTGGGAGTTCATATCGGAATATATGTTAGCAGCAGCTCTGCGGCCAAAGAGAGGGAGGAGAGACTCCTTCTCAATGATAGATTTCTTTGGCGAATTCGGAAAGGAGGTGAGAGGAAGGACAACGGTAACTTTGGGAGGTGAGGGAACAGCTCAGGGCAAGCGCTATCATAATCGCGCAAAATTAATTGAAGGTTGTTTATTCGGATTTTTTAATAAAAGGTTGTGTCATGATGAAGCTTAATGAGAGCCGGTTTTGGCTGAGTGATTAAGTAAGAAATATTCACAAGTAGTGCCTGAGGAAGACTTCAGCATTTGAGGTAGTACAAATTTTGAAGGGGTGGAATGGTTAATGGTATCCAAAATGTATAAGAAATCTGCAGCATTCGTTTTATGTATTGCACTGATACTTCTCGGTTCGTTCACGTCAGAGAAACAATCTTATGCGGCGTCTACCGGAACGTTCTATAATCCGATCATGTCGAATGGTGCTGATCCATGGATGATCCAACACAATGGCGTATATTATTTTACCCGCACCACGGGCAATAACGTAACCATTTGGAAATCGGATTCGATCAGCGGTGTGGAGAGTAGTCCCAAGGTCGTCGTTTGGTCAAATGCGAATACGACATTCAGAGATATTTGGGCTCCGGAGCTGCATTATTATGACGGTTATTGGTATGTTTACTTTGCGGCAGACGTGAACGGCGACAATTCGACCCATCGCATGTATGTATTGAAAAGCGCCGATTCCGATCCGCTCAGCAAGTACACTTTTATCGGCCAGGTGACCGACCCGTCAGATCAATGGGCAATTGACGGGACGGTGTTATCGTATAATAACCAGTTGTATTTTATATGGTCCGGTTGGAACAGCACGACGGATAGGGTTCAAAGACTGTTTATCGCGCCTATGGATTCTCCTACCCATATAAGCGGCAATCGGGTTGTTATCTCTTCTCCTACGTACAACTGGGAAAAGAGCGGTTCTGCCATTAACGAAGGGCCTGAAGTGCTGCAGCACGGGGGGAAAACATTTGTCGTATACTCTGCGAACGCCAGCTGGCAAAATGCATACTGTCTCGGAATGCTGACGCTGGAAGGCACGGATCCACTTGATCCCGCCTCTTGGGTGAAGAAAGAAACCCCTGTTTTTCAGTCTGCAGGGATTGTGTATGGTCCAGGGCATAGCTCCTTCACGAAATCGATCGATGGCACCGAAGACTGGATCATCTATCATGCGGCCAAATACAGCGGCGCAGGTTGGACCCGGAATGTTCGTGCGCAAAAATTCAGTTGGAATGCCGACGGCACGCCGAATTTCGGTACCCCGATATCGCCCGACTTGCCGGTAAACTTACCTTCAGGCGAAGCTCTGCAGCGAACCACTTATGAAGCGGAACAAGCGGCAACATTCAATACCCAAGTTGTCAATCAATCATACGCTTCCGGTGGAAAGGTCGTCGGCCATATCGACTACGCGGACAGCTTTGTTCAGTTCAACGTCAATGTTCCTGTATCCGGCAGCTACACGATGTATGTACGTTACGACAATGGAACGGGCGGGGACAGTACGCATAATGTTTCGGTGAATGGTGGCACAGCGAAAGCAATAACGTACACGAAAACCGGGGCTTGGACGCGTAGTAATATTGTGACGTTAAACGTTTCTTTGATCGCAGGCAGCAATACGATCAAATTCACCAAGGGTTCAGGCTTCGCGGAAATCGATTGCATCCAAATACCGATCATTACGCCGATCACATCTGCGGCTCTTTCACCTGAAGTTCCGAATGGCAAAAACGGATGGTACACGCATCCGGTAACGGTAAGTTTGTCGGCAACGGACCAACTGACCAGTGTTGCAAAATCAGTATACAGTCTGGATGGCGGGACAACTTGGCAAACCTATACGGCACCCATCACATTCAGCCAAGATGGAACATACACAGTCACCTATCGTTCGTCTGATATAGCTGGGAATGAGGAGATTGCGAAAGCAGTCAGCTTAAAGCTCGATACGAAGGCGCCAACGATAGAAGTTGCCATTCCTGGAGAAGGCAGCATCTATGATGATAGCGGGGAATTGACCCCTTTGATTACTACGATGGATACGGCATCGGGAGTCGACAACAGCAAGACGACGGTGACGTTGGATACATATTCTTTTAAGATCGGCACGACGGTCCCACTCCTTTCATTGCCGCTAGGAACACATACGCTTGTGGTGTCTTCAGTCGACCTAGCCGGCAATTCAAGCAGTAAAACCGTGGTTTTCCATACCGTGGCAAGTATTAATTCATTAAAGGCATTAGTGACGCGTTTTGCGGGGAGCAAGGAAATCGATAATGCCGGCATTGCCAACAGCCTGCAGGTAAAATTGGAGAATGGCAATTTGCATAGTTTTATTAACGAAGTGCAAGCGCAAAATGGAAAACACATATCGAACGATGCGGCAAACTATTTACTTAGGGGCGCACGTTTCCTATTGTCCCAGCAATAATGAGAAGGAAGTATTAGAGGACCGTCAAAACCGGATTCGACCGTCGAATCCGGTTCATTTTCAGCTTGTTTACCTGCGTGAAGCAAGCGCTTTCGGTAACTTTCACAGTTGGTTTCGTTGTATCATTGTACTTGTTCGATCGCGATCGTAACAACCATCCTAATATGCCGGAGGTGTACGGAACTAATGCGCGCTGCTAAAGGAATCGGCTTGAAATTAACGGCGCTTGTTCTCATGCTTATGCTAATCCTGACTTCTTTTGGGGCTGATGATTCGTCCGCCGCATCCACTTCGACCTATTCGAATCCGATCAATACTGCCGGAGCGGATCCTTATGTGATGCTGCATACGGACGGATATTATTATTTTACCCGCACGTTAGGCAACAGATTGGATATTTGGAAATCGAGATCGCTGACCGCAATCGATCTGGGACAACGGAAAACGGTATGGACACGCCCTTCCGGCTTAAAAGACATCTGGGCTCCGGAAATCCATTATATTGAAGGTAAATGGTTCATCTATTATACGGCGAATACGGGCTGCGGAGATAAATGCCGCGGAGTGTACGTCCTGGAGAATGATTCCGCGGATCCGCTTTCGGGAGAATGGACCGACAAAGGAAAGCTGAACACGCAGTATTCCGGTCTGGACGGCACGGTATTTGACCATAACGGCCGATTGTACTTCCTGTATGCGGCATACGGGAATTGGTCCGGCGCTCATGGCAGTGCGATCGCCATAGCACCGATGTCCAATCCGTGGACGCTGGACGGCGAAAACGTGATTTTGACGAAGCCCGAATACGGCTGGGAGAAGAAAGGAATGCCGGTAAACGAAGGTGCAGTCATCCTAAAACGGAACGGAAAAATATTCCTCGTCTATTCCGCGAGCGCCTGCTGGGAGGACGATTATTCGCTCGGCATCCTGACTGCGAACGATACAAGCGATTTGCTTAATCCCGTATCGTGGACGAAGAGCGCGCAGCCGGTATTCGCCAAATCACCGAAAAACGGTGTGTTCGGCCCGGGCCATAACTCCTTCGTCCAATCCAAAGACGGCACTCAAGATCTGATCGTATACCACGGTAACAGCGGTCCCGGCAAAGGTTGCGGCGCCCGTCCGTCCCGTGTGCAGCCTTTTACATGGAACGATGACGGTTCTCCGAATTTCGGCGTACCGACGAACGGTCCGCTCTCCGTTCCGTCCGGCGACTACCGGATTGAAGCGGAGGAAGGCACGCCGGTTAAAGCGGAAGTGAAGGATAAGGCAGCCGCTTCCGGAGGTAAAATTGTGCGTCTGAATAACGAAAATAGCTCCTTGACGCTCAAGGATATCATTGTACCGGAGGAAGGGAACTACACATTATCGGTTCGATATTCGAACACCGCCGGCCCGGATGCTACAGTACAAGTTTCGGTGTACGGCAATCTAACGACGATGTCCTTCCCCCATACGGGAAGCAACCAGTTCGCAACAGCTTCATTACAAATCAATCTGAAAAAGGGCTATAACAACGTCATCGAATTCACGAAGGGCAAACATGCCGTCGAGATCGATTATATCGAGATGTCGGGAAGCAACACGTTCTCGGTCAAGTCCGGGGCTGAATATAAGCTCATCAACCCGGGCGGCGGCAAGGCGCTCGATGTGACCGGCGCAGGTACGGCCGATGGGACTTGGACCCGGATGTGGAACGATACCGACGGCGGGGCAGCACAGCGCTGGAAAATTGTCCGGAACGCGGACAAAACCTATTCGTTGATCAATCCAAACTCCGGCAAAGCGCTGACCGTCATGGATCCAGCTGCTTCTTGGGGAAGAGTGGCCGTCTCGGAGGATAAGGGGCTGGACACGCAAAAATGGAAGCTCGTCGACACCGGCAACGGCTATTGTAAATTGTTAAACGTGCGGACGGGCAAAGCACTCGACGTAGGCGGATCCAGCATCGACAGCGGAGCGAGCGTAGGGACTTGGCAGGATATCCCCGGCGGGGTCGCGCAATTTTGGCTCATGTACCGATTGGACTGAAGTTGTAAGCGCATCCAGAATCCATTACAATAAGGGAAAACCATTCACTTTAAAGGCATGGGATTCCCTATGAGCTGCGGATTTGTGGAAAGCATCGAATATTTTGCCCCTCATTCCTTTACGGGAGAGCAGGGAGCAGGACTGTTTCGTTCTCATTCGCATGGCGCCGACGAAATAACGCTTATTCTTGAGGGAGAAGGGTATTATACTTCGGCGGGGCAAAACGTATCGGTTGCGGCAGGCGACCTGATCCTGATTCCGGCCGGCATTCACCACGGATTCGTGTGCCTGAAAGCTTGGGCCGGGATCTCGGTACACTACGATTTCCGCGAAATCCCGGCCTACTGCCAATATTTGCTTCAGCGTGCATATAAGCAGCGTCCAAATCAAATTTTGAAATCGCGGTTATGCGGAGCTCATCACCATAGCGCCAAAGCGGCATTGCTGCAATTGGAGGAAGAAGGCCAGCGAGAGCGGCTGAACGAATTTTCGGACGATTTGATGCGCAATGCGCTAGAGACGCTGCTGCTGTCATACCATTCAAACGCGCCCCGAGCTTCGGAACCGGCTCTTACAGACGGGGATAGGGACGAACGGATGGTCCAGGACGTACTGCGAGAGATTCACAGGACTTATTTCACTTCCTTGAAGATAGCCGATTTGGCGGCGCGCCGCTTTCTATCCGAAAGCATTTTCCGCAAAAAATTTACGGAATGGGTCGGCGTACCACCGAAGCAGTACATCATCACTCTTCGCTTGAACGAAGCCAAAAGGCTGCTGAGAAATACCGACAAGCCGGTCGAGTTCATCGCTTCCGAAGTCGGATTTACTTCCTCGAGCCGCTTTCACGATCTGTTCATCAAGCATGCGGGCAAGACGCCGCTTGAGTGGCGCAAGAACTTCGATGCAAAATAGCTCAGTCCGGCCTTACGCCGGACTGAGCTATTTTTATTGCTGGACGCAGGAATATCAATGGCAGGATGAACTTTTTATATAACCAATTAGTTAACAATTAAACTTTTTGATTGACAAAAAAGAATGACTTGCCTATCATATTCACATGAAAGTAATTATATTAATTTATATGTTAATAAAATAAGAGGAGTGCAGACATGAATCAAGAGATGATCCAAAGACCGGAGTATCCGAGGCCACAGCTCGTAAGGGAGAAATGGCTTAACTTAAATGGAGCCTGGGAGTTTGAGTTCGATGATCACCGTGTAGGAGATGATCAGCAATGGGGCTCGGGCACCAAGGAATTTAGGAAACAAATTCAAGTTCCTTTTGCGTATCAGAGCCAATTAAGCGGAATTGGAGAGACCGGTTTTCACGATCTGGTGTGGTATAAGCGCAGCTTCACCATTCCTGCGGATTGGACCGGCAGCAGGATCATACTTCACTTCGGCGCGGTTGACTATGCGGCAACGGTGTGGGTGAACGGGAAAGAGGTCGCCTTTCATGAAGGGGGACATACACCGTTTCATGCAGACATAACAGCGTTTCTGCAGCAAGGAGAGAATACGGTTGTAGTTCGATCTGAGGATTTCAGCCGAGATGTCACTCTTCCTCGCGGAAAGCAATATTGGAAGGACAATTCAGCCTCTATATTCTATACACGGACAACCGGCATATGGCAGACGGTTTGGCTGGAGCCGGTCAACCAGTTGCATATTAAGAAACTCAAATTCAAGCCAGATATTGATAAGAACGAAATTCAAATCCGGACTTTCTTGAATCAAGCTCCAGCAGCCGATAAGATAGAGGCCCGCATCGATATTCGATTTAAAGATGAGTATTTCACCAGCACAACGTTAAGTTTTCATCATGCTGAAGAAACCAGAACCGTGGGGCTGCACGATTTTAACGATCACGGATTGGGGCGTTGGTGGTCGCCGCACAATCCTAACCTATATGACGTCACAATAACCTTGCTTGTGAATGGAGAGGCAGTGGACTCTCTGCAAAGCTATTTCGGCATGCGTAAAATATCCGTTGAAGCAGGCAAGGTCATGCTGAATAATCGGGTGTATTTCATGCGTCTTGTCCTTGATCAAGGTTATTTCCCGGACGGAAACCTGACAGCTCCAAACGATGAAGCACTGAAACGGGATATTGAATTGGCAAAGGAAATGGGCTTTAACGGAGCTCGTAAGCATCAGAAGATTGAAGACCCCCGTTTTCTATACTGGGCGGACAAATTAGGTTTTCTCGTATGGGGCGAAATGGCGAACGCTTATGATTACACGGAGGAGTACGTTCGGAAAATCACCGCTGAATGGCAGGAGGCCATTGAACGAGATTACAATCATCCTTCCCTTGTCGTCTGGGTACCCCTTAATGAAAGCTGGGGAGTCCCAAACATTCTGGTCGATAAGCGGCAGCAGCAGCATGCACTTGCAATGTACCACTTAACCAAGTCCTTAGATGATACTAGACTGGTTGTTTCTAACGACGGTTGGGAGCATATGCGAACGGATCTCTTGACCATTCACGACTACGAGTGGAGACGGGAAGAGCTGGAGGAGCAATATGCAACGCTGGAAAAAACGTTGGGTATGAAGCCTTCCCGCCGCGAGCTCCTGGTTGGAGGCAATGTGTATGAGAACCAGCCGATTCTTGTGACCGAATTTGGTGGTATTGCCTTTAAGAAAAACGAGCAGGAGGGTTGGGGTTATTCCGGAGCCGAGAATGAAGAGGATTTTCTTAAGAGGCTTGCTGATGTTGTCGAGCCACTGTTACAATCCCCACAGATTCAAGGCATTTGCTACACACAGCTAACCGACGTAGAACAAGAGATTAACGGGCTGCTGAGCTATGATCGTGTTCCCAAATCTTCACTGGAGAAAATTCGGAAAATATTTGGCGGGCGGGTCAAGTACTAATCGCGCAGACGTCGGCGAGATCCGGCGGCTGAAGCCAGCAAACCTATAAACCCCAAAGGTGAAATGGCAAGCTGCGGGAAGGGAGTCGGAGGGGGCCATACTACCGATGATCCGGTGGACAACATAACCCCGGGGAGGGAAGGGCGAGGGCCCAACAGTATGTTATAGCAGTCATACAATATGATACCCTTCATCGATGATAAAACCATCTTATCAATTTCAATGCCTCATTGCGTTCAAAAACGATAGAGGATCATAACAAAATCCCCATTTTTAGAGGGGAGGAGGATGAAACGCTAATAGCTATAAGCCTAGTTTATTTTTTCTTTCCTTCTAAACCAGTTAATGTTCAAATCATCGTCATGTTCATTGCGAGCTCTATTTTTTGATATGACATCAGTCAAGTACTTAACAACAATAGGTATGAAAAGCATTACTAAAAATGACCGGGTATATGTCCAAGTATTTAATTTATATATACCCAGAAGAACGAAAACCGGTTCACCAATGTAGGAAATAATAACCGAAAAAATTACGGTTGCCAATAAGAAAGATCTCCATCGTGTAAACCACTGATACATTAGCGCGATTATGCTGGGGATGGCAAAAAAATTTACGGCATTGAATCGAGCGCTGAACGGTACGAATTCGTACGGGTAACTCCACCAACCGAAATAAGTACCTGTTTCATCGAACAATCCAACAATTGATAAAGAAATTAAAAAAGCAATTGCAATGGCTGACGTTTTTCTCCGATCAGTAAGTAAGATTAACAACCCAAATAATACAGTGTTAAAAAGTAATATGATCCACCAATTAAAACTGAATAATTCATGGTTGATCCACTGATTTACATTCAAATTATTTAGTTGAGATCGCATAGATTCAAGTTCGTTTTGAGACATCATTATAACCTCCGCAACAATATTGCTACCTAGACATGAACAGTTTGTACTTATGATGGTTAATTTATACAAATATTTATTCTAGTTTATCGAAAAGCTTTGAATTGAGGTACATCACCCTGCGCGAAATAATAAATTTGCTGCATAATAACAAGTAAATGAACATACTTGGGGTGACATTAGATGCTGCGAAGAACAACAAATTCATTTGATCAAGAGTCACATGGACGCGCGATACTTCACGGAGGATGGGCATTCCGCCAACCAAACAAATTTAAAGGAAAATCCTGAAGCCAACGTAAAAGAAGCCGTATTGAAAGCGCTCGAGGAAGGCAATAACACTTGTTATACTTGGAAAGAGCTTGATTTTTTGTCGCGAACAAACCGATCTGCAGATATTGATCAAGGCATAACTGTATACTCGGATAGGAATTTGTATTAAAGCTCATCCGCATGACTTGCAGGATTACTTGAAAGCATGAGATTATTGTAAGAAGCTGATGCCTAATAAACCAAGCTGAAGGAGACCGAAACGTGGATCACTGTCCATTCTGCTGGCCGCAAGTAAGTAGTGAAACGATTATTGAAAGCAAGTACTGCGTGTTTATACGAAACGATGACGAAGTGCTGAAGGGCTCGGGCATGATCGTGCCGAAGGAACATCGTGAAACGGTATTTGATTTAACGGAAGAAGAAACGGTCGATACGTTTCGTCTGCTCAAGCAAGTCAAATTGCGCATGGACCAACTCTATAGGCCGGATGGTTACAATGTAGGCTGGAATTGTTATGAAGTCGGCGGACAGACCGTGTTCCATGCACATCTTCATATTATTCCGAGATTTGGCGACGAGCCGTTGGCAGGCAAGGGAATACGGCATCATTTGAAACAAAAGGAAAATAAAAGGTCGATCGAATTTGATAAAAAATGACATCCCACTGGAAAAATGCCCTTGCCGGTTATTCACGAATATCCGGAAAAGGCATTTTTTGCGTGCCTGGACTATCGGATGTGTTAAGAGATAACCGCCTAGCCGCTTTGCTCAGCAACAAGCTTTTGTTTGCTTCGTCTTTCCTTTAATATAAAGGTCAACGGGATGGCTGCCACGCAAATGACGGTGGCCGTCATGAACACATCCTGCACGCCTAAAGTCATGCCCATCTCTCTTGCGAGCGAGCTTCCGCCGAGTTCATTCTGATGCGTCAACGATCTGGCGGCGAGCATAGAGCTGAAAACGCCGATCGACAGTGCGCCGGTAGCCTGGCGCACCCAATTCGTCACCGACGAGGCGTGTCCCGACTTTTCCTTGGGGATCGAAGACATGCCGGCATTCATGACCGGCATAAACGCCAAGGCGATGCCGACATAGCGGAGCGTCATCCATGCCGCCACATACGTATGCGAAGCTTGCAGCGTGATATGGCTTAATTCCAAGTTGGATACGATCAGCAGCGCGATACCGCTCATAATAAGCCAGAAAGGCCCGATACGGGAGTACAATTTCCCGACGATAGGAGAGAACAGAGCCATCACCAGAGAGCCGGGCAGCAGCACGAGCGCCGTGTGCAGTGGGGTCGACTGCTGAATGTCCTGCAAAAACACGGGGATTAGAAACGTACCCGAGTATAACGAAGCCGTAATGATGCAATTGATGAGCAAGCTGTAAGTAAAGCGGCTCGATTGAAATACGCTCAGGTTGAGCAGCGGTTCTTCGAGTGAAAGTTCACGGCGAATAAAATAAGTCAGCGTCGATGCCCCTACAAGCAGGCAAGTCAGCGTTTTCCAGGAAGTCCATCCCCAGTGGTTCACTTCGCTGAACGACAAAATAAGGAGGGAGCTGCTGATCAGCACCGTTATGAAACCCGGCAAATCGAACGATTTGGATCGGAAAGCCCTCTGATAAGGCAAGCATTTGAACGCAACGGCAATGGCAGTAATGCCGATCGGCAAATTAAGCAGAAACAAAGATTGCCAGCCGAAATATTCGGTGAGCCAGCCTCCCAGGGTCGGTCCGAATGCAGGTGCCAGCATGGAAGATAAGCTCCACAAGCTCATTGCGAACGCCTGTCGCTCTTTTTCGATAAATTGGTAAATCATCGTCATGGTCGTCGGAATGATCAGACCGCTAAATACGCCTTGCATAATGCGAAACGATACAAGCGACTCAATGCTCCAAGCGACCGTACATAAGACGGAGAACAGGGTAAATCCTGTCAATGCTCCTATATACACTCGCTTATAGCTCCAGCGGTCGCCGAAATAACCGACAACCGGAGCAACAATCCCGGTTGCGAGCAAAAATCCGGTAATCATCCATTGAACCTCGCCCAGCTCGGCATGAAAATCCTTCAAAAAAATCGGAAAAGCTACGTTGATCGTTGTCGAACTGAGAATAGACATAAAATTTCCGAAAAAAATCGATAAAATAATGAACCAAAATGCCGATTTGCCTGATGCGCTGTGTGCCACTTCATCGCCGCCTTTTTTTGTTGAAAAGCTTCATCCTTGCAAATAAGAATACTCACCCGTACATACCAGGAGCTGCTTGAGATGCTGGGTTTCCTTGTATATAGTTGTATGATACAATCATTTGGCAGTATTTGTATTATACAACTACCGACCCATATGTCAATACATCCAAAAGGAATGATGAACCGTGAATAGGAACGACTTGGAATTGATCGATTACGAATTGGTTGTGTTAATCCGCAGAAGCACACTGGACAAGGAGTTGGGAGGGATGGACAGATCTACCTATACGCTGCTCACGCAGCTTTCCAAATCCGGCGGACCAACCAGCGTGAAAGCGCTCGCTGACGAGTTTCGGCTCGATATTTCGACCATCAGCAGACAAACGACGGTTTTGGAAGCTAAAGGGTATGTACAGCGGCTGCCGAACGTTGGAGACGGAAGGTCAAGTTATTTTCAAGTGACGGAGGAGGGGATGCGCAGATTGACGGAAGCCAAAAATGCCCGGTTGGCCAGACATGCGCAATTATTCAAAGAATGGTCCGATGAAGAGCGTAAACAATTCGGAGAACTGCTTGCTCGATTGAACCGCACTTTCGTAGAATGAGTTATTTGACGGAAGCCAGTTTCTCGAATGTAAGGATAAACGTTTCCAGCTCGCTTGGTTCCAAATGGGAAAGGTAATGCTCCAGCACCCGACTGTAATTATGAAGATCCTCTTCGAGAACATCTCTGCCTTGCGGCGTGATGGAAACGAATACATTTCGGCGGTCGTTATTGCCGTATTCGCGCGTAATGAGACCTTCGTGTACAAGCCGGGTAACGACCGTAGAAACGGTGCTCGGATTCGCCCCGAATCTTTTGGCGATGTCCGTCACTTTGCAAGGCTCTTCCTCCGAAATCAATTGAAGCAGGTGAAACTGGACTCTCGTTAATTTGGTTTTATATTGCGTTTGCATTTTCATTGCGATTTCGCGCTGCGTTTTCTGCATGGCGCTCCGTATACGAAAAGCATATTTATTATAATCATTCATAAACGTGCCTCCCTATGGCGTTGGTTTCATACGATTCGTGATCTGCGGCTATTTTGAGCAAGCCTCATAGCCTTATGTTTCTGGTGCGAAATATATGCTGTTTTAAGAATTCGCGATGAAGCGGCTTAATTCCTTTATTGCCGAGCAGAAGATTAAAAGGTATCGTTATCGTAGCAAAGGGACCCGTGTAATGAGGTGATCGTATCGATGGACTACGAGTTTCTGGAAAGTTTCACGCCAAGAATTCTCCATGTGAATCATAGAGAACAATCGTATTGGGAGGAGTTTCAGTACAAGCTCTATCGCGAATCGACGGTGATGCACCTGCTGGCCTACGTGTATACCGGAGAAGGCATGCTTGAGCTGGACCATAAAAAGACATCATTGTCCGAAGGGATGATCTTCCAGCATCGCCCGGGACAGCGCCTGCTGCTCACCACGAGTCCCGAGCGCCCCCTCGGCCATTATTCGTTCAGCTATCAGTACGGTTTGGTTCGTTGGGAGGGAGCGGATTCGGTATGGAACGATAAATCGGGTATATTGCCGATACCGGAGGTGTTCCGGGTACCGGACCGAAGCATGAAGGACGATTTCGAGAATGCGTTTAAGTTTTGGACGTCAAAAAACAAAGGATACGAGTGGCGTGTAAAGCTGGCAATGCTGGATATTGTAAATAAGATCGATCTACTGCTGGAAAACGACCCGGCTTCGAACACGGCGCCTCACAAATATATTGAGGAAGCGATCGGCCTCATGAAAGCGAATTATTCCAAACCCGTTTCCCGGGAATGGTTAGCCAAGCAGCTATCGCTTTCACCGGGCTATTTCTCGATCATATTCAAGAGGCATACCGGCTTCACTCCCATCGAGTATTTGCACAAAATCCGGATGGATGAAGCCAAAAAGCTTCTCAAGACGAGCCGACTGGCAATCAACGAAATCGCCCGCGAGGTCGGCCTCCCCGATCCGTTCTACTTCACCAGGCTGTTTACCGCTCATGTCGGAATTCCTCCGCGCGAGTTCCGGAACGGATGATCCTTAAGACATAACAATTGTCCAGTTTATCGAATTATTTCTCCATGTACGCATCGCTCGTACGGACGTTAAGATAGCCTTAGAACCCGAGGAGCAGGTTTGAGGGGAGCGAGGGGGAGTCGTTCAAATGCGGTGTAAACAAGCTATGATGTCGATCATTGCCCTTTTAATGGTAAGCGCTTGCAACGGTGCGGGCGGCCCGGGCCGGGAGACGCCGAAAGAAGAAGGGGCCGTGCCGGTGTCAAAGAAAGACCCTGTGGAGCTGACCATATACAACGTAGATAAACATCCCGAAGAACGATTCATGGTGGAATACGGCAACAAAATAAAGGAGATATTTCCGCATGTGACGGTGAAATATTTGACGGGCGATCTGGAAGCGCTCGTTACCTCGGGAACAGAGATCGATCTGATCCTCACGTCCATCGGGCTAACGAACAACGCGGTAATCAAGTACCATTTTCAGCACGACATTACGGACTTGATGAAGAAATACAACTACAACACGTCCCGCCTGGAACCGTCGACAGTAGCGATTCAAAAGGACCTCGCAAACGGCGGCATGTACGGGCTGCCGGTGCGAACGTCGACCATGGCTTTATTTTACAACAAAGACATATTCGATAAGTTCGGGGTTCCGTATCCGGCCGAGGGGATGACATGGGATGACCTGTATGAATTATCGAGGAAATTGACCCGGGTCGATTCGGGAGTCCAATATTACGGGTACATCATGTCGCCGGGACATATGCTCTCGCACAACCAGCTATCGCTTCCGGCTGTCAACTCCAAGACGAACGAAATCCTGTTCACGGGCGACAAATACGCCGCTCTGGTGCAAAACTGGCTTCGGTTCTTCAAGCTGCCCGGCATGGAAACGTACAAGGATGCGATGTCGACCAATACGGCTATTCATAAAGCGGCGTTTACCAAAACGCAAAATGCGGCGATGTTCGCTTTCTCGACGGTATGGCGCGATGCCGAGATGTCCGACGTGAACTGGGACGTCGTGCCGCTCCCGTCCTTTAAGGAAGCGAAAGGCGTAGGGCCGCAATCGTATCCTGCATACTTTTATTTGACGAGTCAAAGCAAGCATAAAGAGCAGGCATTCGAAATCATGTCGTATTTTACGACGGATGAGTTCCAGCTGTTCACCTCCCGCATGGGTCTTCCGCCGATCGTGACCAATCCCGACGTGCTGAAGGAATTCGGCAAAGGGAGCGAGTATGCCGAGTTTTATAAAGGCAAGAACATCAAAGCTTTGGTTCCCGCCAGCTATGCGGCCGCCATACCGAAAACGGAATATTCCAGCATCGCGGAAAAGCATGTAGTCGCGGCGATGAAGGAAATGATTTTCAATAATAAAGATACGAACTCAGCGCTCAGGGAATCCGCCGATGCCGCCAAAAAGGAAATCGAGTCCATTCAAGTAAAATAATCCACCACGCCGGACGTGTATCCATGAACGTTGCAGCATACGCCCCTTGGTGCATGGGAGAATGTCTTTCTCCGATGTTGCCGGGGGGCTGCCTTTTATATTGCAAGGTCATATGGGCTTGCCTGCACATAACAATTATCCAGTTATCGATAATTAATGTTCATGTACGCCGCAGCATTTTCGTTTTATTCTAATCTCAGACAACAATACACGACTTGTTCGGATGGAGGTAAAAACATGAGTAACCGACCGAAATTAATTGATGCCGATGTTCATAACGCCATTGCGAAATCGAAAGATTTGCTCCCTTATTTGCCGAGAGTCTGGCATGAACAATGGTCCGGCTCCGGCGCAGGTTCAATGTACGGCTGGTATTCGCCTATCGGCGTGATGCGCAAAGATGCGGTTCCGGAAGGTGGAGGGGCGGCGGGCAGCGACCCGCACTTTCTTCTCAAGCACCACCTGGAGCCTAACGAGATCGATTATGCGATCTTGACCGGCTCAGGCATCTTGGGCATTTCGCTGCACCCGGACCCGGATTTCGGCAATGCGGTCGCTTCCGCCTATAACGACTGGCTGGCGAATACGTGGCTGAAGGCCAGTCCGCGGTACAAAGGCTCGATTCTGATCAATCATTCCGATCCTGCGGCGGCGGCCAAAGAAATCGACAGAATGGCCGGCCACCCGGATATGATTCAAGTCATCATGTGCAGCGGCGCCCGCACATTGTACGGGCAGCGGTTTTATCATCCGATCTATGAAGCCGCCGAGCGCAACGGGCTTCCCGTCGCAATCCACCCGGGAACGGAAGGACGCGGGCCAGGCGGGGCTCCGACGCCATCCGGTTACCCTACAAGATATTTGGAATGGCATAACATTTTGCCGATCAACTACATGGCGCATGTGAACAGCCTTGTGTGTGAAGGCGTGTTCGAGAAGTTCCCGAAGCTCAAATTCGTGGCGATTGAAGGGGGCATCGCCTGGCTGCCGCATCTGATGTGGCGGATGGACAAAAATTATAAAGGGTTGCGCGACCAAGTGCCTTGGCTGAAACGGCTGCCGTCCGAATATATTACGGAACATATCCGTTTGACGACCCAGCCGATCGAGGAGCCGACTCATCCGGACCATATCAACCAGATTTTTGATATGATCGGCGCCGATCATATGGTGATGTTCTCCTCGGATTATCCCCACTGGGATTACGATAACCCGAAGGTGGCGCTGCGGCCGATCCGCAAGGCGCTCCGGGATAAAATATTCGCCGATAACGCGATCGCGCTGTACGGGCTTACTTCGGCGCCTTCGGCTGAACCGGAAGCGGAGGCGCGTTAACATGACGACAATGGTAAAAAGGAAGGTTTATGCGGCCCAAGTAAGCGACATTGTTCAAGCGGGGAGCAAACTCGTCGAAATCCGAGGGATCGATATCGGCATTTATTATGTAAATGGCGCGTATTATGCATGGCGGAACGTATGCCCGCACGCGGCTGCACCGATATGCAAGGGGAAGGTGTGCGGGACCAAGCTTCCTTCGGAGGTATATGAATACGAATTCGGCAAAGACGAGGAAATATTAAGATGTCCCTGGCACGGTTGGGAGTTTGACTTGCTCACCGGTAAACATATGGCCGATGACAAGGTCAAGCTTCGCGGCTATGAAGTGCTGGTCGAAGGGGAAGAGATTTATGTGTTGATGGCTCAATAAACGGAGGATACCCGTGTGCAGGATTATGCGATCGGAGGAATTCGCCATGTTTAATCCGTATGAAGACGAGGTAAGGCTAGCGAAAACGAGCCTTCGGCCGTTTCAATCGCCGTTCCAGGATTTCCGCTGCTATCCATCCTCCGTCACGCCGGGAATCCGTCTCGGCCTGAATATCATCAAGCCGGAGCGTCCCGGTCCCATGCTTGTGCAGCTGCATGGATGGCACATGAGCATGCCGAATCCGGTGCGACGCGAACACCCGGGAGAGCTGCCGTATCTCGTCGTGCAGGTCGATATGCGGGGCAGGGCATTTTCCGAAGGCAAGCCGGACTGCAACGGCTACGAGCTGATCGACATTTACGATGCTGTGCGCTTCGTGCAGAAGGAGTATGCGCAGCATCTCTTGTCCGCCGAGCCGCCAATATATTTGGAAGGTGGCAGCGGAGGCGGAGGGAATGTGCTGGCTGCAGTGGCCAAGTTTCCGGATTTGTTTGCGGCGGCGACGGCGTTCTACGGCGTATCGGACTATGCGGCCTGGTATGCGCAGGACGAAACGGGCGAGTTCCGCGACGAGCTGGACGTCTGGGTCGGCCGCAGTCCGGACGATGAGCCGGAGCGGTACGAAGCGCGCAGCGGACTGCGGCTGGCGGCCAACGTGCAGACGCCGCTGTACATGGCGCACGGCGACGGCGATATCCGGGTCCCGGTATCGCATTCCCGATCTTACGTGCGCGAGATGGAGCGGCTAGGCAAAAGGTCGCTTGTCCGCTATGACGAGTTGCCGGGAGTTGGGGGCCGCGGACATTTGACCGGCGCTTCCGAAGAACAACTCCGGTTGCTGGAAGCAGAATCGGAGCGGAATCGGTCAGCCCACACACAGCCGGCGAAGTTGGCTATTTCCGGATCATTGCTTGTCGGAGGCTACGTGTATACGCAGCACTTCCGGATTCAACTGGATGCCGTCGATGCGCTCGCGGAGGCGCATTATGATCTGACTTCCTGCCAAATCGCGATGTTCGCGCTCCTGCCTTACCCTTATCGGATTACGTGGGCGGACGGCAGCGAGGATCGAGGAATATGCAAGGTTTCGAAAATATAAAGATTTTATTGCCCCGCTACTCGATGGCGGGGCATTGTTATACTACATTCAAATCATGCTGTGTTTCGATGGTTGGGAGGTGTGGTCGCGTTTGACGGAATCTCGCCATTACTATTATCACTTCAGACATTCGCCAAGCGAATTGTCCAAACATCTTGCGTTTTATATTCATGCTATGGGTTGGGTCGCTTACCCGCGCACCTTTTCGACCGTCCGCAAGGCCGATTCCTTTTACGGGTATCAGCTCCAGTACGTGAGCCGGGGCAAAGGATTTTTTATTTGGATAGGGACGAAGTACCATGTCGGTCCCGACGATTTGTTATTTTTCGATTTGACGCAGGAGCATGCGTACTACTCTGATCCAGAGGATCCTTGGGAGCTCGTATGGATACACTTAGGCGGAGAACAGGCCAAAATGTATTTGTCCCTGCTTGAGCACCGTAAATCGCCGATCATTCGGATGGGAAAGAACGAGTTGATCAAGCATTGGTGTCAGGATTTGATTTATTTGTTCTCGCTGAGGCCAATCGGGCTTGAACTGATGGCGGCTTTGGCGATTACGCGGATGCTGACGGAAATTTCTGTAGCTTCGATGTCGGGGGATTCGGAAAAAGATGGTTCCAGGCCGTCGCAACTTGCCAGTGCCCATGGCGTTCAGTGGGATCCGAAGAATCAACTTCTTTGGGCACCGGGTTATGAATATTTGGTCAGTCTTGAGGTTGGCGGCACGGATGACAATCCCACCTTGTGCGAGAAAGTGAAGGTGGCTTTGCCGACCGCAGGCGGTCGTGACTTGCAGCCGGTATATGGGGATACGGATAGGTTATGGGTGACGACGAATAAGACTGTATATCAATATATAAAATTCACTAACACGTTCGATATTCATTTTTAAGGAAATCATTCCATAAGACGTGCCGGAGTTAAGAGTATTGGAACTCAACCGTCTGGTAAGGTCATTTTAACATTTCCCCAAAAAGGTATTTTGCATGATTGGAACACGAACGCTGTGACTATTGTGCCCGATAGGAGGATGACTCGGGATGACGCGGCCTTATATAAAGCGAGGCTATGGAACCCGGAATTTCAATAAATAAATGGCCAAGACGGACATACGTATAATGAGACGCAAGAAAAAAACGAAATTGGAGGAATGAGCAATGACGGACACTTTTTCGATCGCCGTAATTCCGGATACGCAAATCCTATCGGCTAAACACGAATCTGCTTTTACCGCATTGACCCGGTGGATTGCGGATCACGCGGAATCCTTGGATCTGAAGATGGTGCTGCATGTAGGGGACGTGGTGAACGCGGGAGAGACAAAGGAAGAGCAGTACCGGATCGCCCAGAATGCGCTCAATGTCATTCATGAAGCGGATATCCCTATGCTGATTGCCATAGGCAACCACGATTATGATAACCAGGTGAAAAACGACAGGAGTTCCCGTCTGTTCAATCAGTATTTCGGCAAATCAGTTTATGGCAACAAACCGTGGTTCGGCGCAACGTTCGAAGAAGGTAAATCCGAGAACAGCTATGCGAAGCTGAACATCGGGGGCGGCAATTTCATTTTCGTATCGCTGGAGTTCGGACCGAGAGACGAAGTGATTAACTGGTGCAACGAAGTTTTGCGCGCACATTCGGATCACGAAGCGATCATCATTACGCATAGCTACATGTATATGAAAGGGGAAAGAACGAAGCCCGGCAACACGCATAATCCGAAGATTTATCCCGGCGCGTCCGGAGCGAATGACGGGGAGGATCTGTGGCATAAATCGTTCAAGCATCACCCCAATCTGATCGCCGTATTCTCCGGTCATCATATCCCCCACAACCTCAGCTACCGAATCGATCTCGGCGAGAATGGCAACCCGGTGTTTCAATCGTTTCAAAATTGGCAAAGCGCGCCTAACGGAGGGGAGGGACGCCTGCGAATCGTCAAGTACCAGCCTTCCACCAAACAGCTGTGCCTGCAGGTGTTCAATCCGTTTTCGGGCGATTATGAAACGGAAGACGGATGCGAAATGAGTTTCCGGCTCACTGCCGAACACATAAGAGACGAAGTTAAATTTCCGAAGATAACCGCCGACGTGTAAAACCATAAGTACCCGGGCCTTATCCTGCAGGGAACACCAGGAAGTGGTCCCGGCTCGTCGGCGGTAACCCGCATGCGGTTTTAAGCCGTTGTTGGACATTCGTTCATCTACGGCTTTTTTGCGTGCTTGTCACCAGACGATTCACATGGAAAGGAGAATTTCGATACGATCACCAAAGTAGATGTCGAAAACATGTGGAAAGAGGGTACAAGCTCTAATGGGTATTTGGAGTTATCCATGGAGGGAGGATCGTTTGAAAAGATGTGGAATTAATTGCTATGAAAGACTGAAGGCCATCAATTGAAGCAAGACTGAACGGGCTTTCTTTGATTTTGCAATTTATCATGAAAGGAAGATCGTTTATGAGAATGCTGCATTTCAAGCCGCTGCCGGTTCATTCCGGCCCGGAGCAGTATGAGCGCCAAGCGAATAGTCTCTTGGAAACGTTGAAATCAGGGCAATCCGAAATTTCACGTTCTTTACACGGTGATTCGCCTTTTCTTGAAATCCCGGCACCGGCGATGGAAAACGGAGAGCTGCCCCTCCACGAGGCTCGGCTAATTATCGCCCGCGGATACGGTTTTGAGAGTTGGGAGGAGCTTACGCGCTTCGCGATGGAAGCTTCATGCGACCATTCGCCGGTTGCCGTGTTTGAATCGGCGGTTGAAGCGATTATCGCCGGCGATACCGCTGCACTCGAATCGCTGGTGGGGAAGCGTCCGTCATTGATTCGGGAGCGTTCGCTGCGCAGCCATCAAGCGACGCTGCTTCATTACATCGGAGCGAACGGCGTGGAAGCGTACCGCCAACGGACGCCGGGCAATGCCGTTCAGATCGCGGCATTATTGCTGCGTGCCGGTGCAGAGGTTGACGCGGTTGCCGCCATGTACGGCAAGGATACGTCGCTGAGCCTTGTGGCGACAAGCGTCCATCCGGCCCGTGCCGGCGTGCAGATCGCGCTCATGGAGACGCTGCTGGAGGCAGGCGCAGCGATAGACGGCGCTCCCGGAGATATGGCCATCGTCAATGCCTGCTTGGCCAACGGACGTCCCGAAGCCGCCGCTTTTCTTGCGGGGCGCGGAGCACGGCTCGATCTCGAGGGAGCGGCCGGGTTGGGACGACTCGATCGGGTCAAGAGCTTCTTCGACGAAGACGGACGCTTGAAAGCGAATGCCACGGTAGCGCAAATGGAGTCGGGCTTCATGTGGGCTTGCGAGTACGGCCGTATCGAAGTTGTCGAGTTTTTGCTCGATCATGGCGTTGAAGCCGGGATGCAGGCAAGGGGCATGACCGGCCTGCACTGGGCCGTTGTCGGCGGGCTGCCGGAAATCGTCAAGCTGCTCTTGAAGCGAGGCGCGCCGCTTGAGACGAAGAATACGTACGGCGCAACCGTGTTGGGACAAGCGGTCTGGGCCGCCAATCATAGCGATCCGGTATGCCATTGGCCGATTGTTGAGCCGGACTGGGGGACGACCATCCGCATGCTCATCGATGCGGGCGCCGATACGAACGCTTATCCGGGCTTGCAAGAACGCATGGACGAAGTGCTGCGAAGGTACGAAGCCAACTCGTAGTTCACCACAACGCCTAACCTTTCGGAATCGAAAGGGATAGGCGTTTTCTTTACCCTGTCAGCACGCAGGAAAAGATGCCCTGCGCCTGCGCGATCGGCATAAATAGATAGAATGAGGTAAAAAGAGGTGAGTATTAAGCATTGTAGCTCTCCGGATCCGAGGTATAATTTTTATAGTAAGCGCTGCCACTGATCTCCGTACATCAACTTTCAACCGATTGGGGTGTAAATGTGATGACGAGTAAGACCGGTATACCGCCTATGGATTATCGGAGCCTGGTTTCGCGAGCAGATTTGCATTACGACAAAACGGTTAAACGAAGTGAAGGCGGCTTGCCGATCGGCAATGGAACGATGGGAAGCTTGATTTGGACTTCGCCGTCCGCCGTCAAATTTCAAGTCAATCGCGTCGATGTGTACGCAGCCGATTGCTCGACTAACAGTTTTAATCAAAGACATTCGGATTACGGTTATGCTTGCGGTTTTGTCGACATCGATGTTGTCGACTATGGGGAGGATGCATTCCAAGACGAAGACATCGCACAGCATCTGAGCGTTTTCGATGCGCTGGCAACGATTCGCGGCGCAGGAGTGAAGGTTCAGACTTTCGCTGTGGCTCATCAGGATGTATTTGCGGTTCGCGTGGAAGACGACAGACCGTTTCCCCAAGGCATCAACGTCAAGTTGAAAATGCTCCGACCCGCCGAAGTCGTTACGAAAAATCATACGGCGATCTCGGAACTCGGCATTGTGAACGACATGATCGTATTGAAGCAACAGTTCAGGGAAGGACGGCATTATTGCAGTTCGGCCGTCGTTATCGGCATTAGCGGCAGGGATTCCGTCATCAGGCTGAATGACGAGCTCGGCGGAAAAGCGAAAGTGAACCATACCCGGACATCGATCGGTCTCGGGCAGCCGAATGAAACGGAAATGCGGCTTTGTCTCAAGCCCGGACCGGGACGAGCGGATATATTCATCGCAAGCGCCGCCACTTTTGACGAGGAAGAGGACATCGTTGCCAAAGCCGTGCAGCAGCTCGAGCAGGCAAGGAATGCGGGCTATGAGCGCTTGCTCGAGGAACATAAGGCTTGGTGGAATGCATATTGGTCCAAATCGTACATCGCCTTGCAAAGCGCGGACGGCTCGGCGGAATTTGTAGAGATGCATTATACGTATTACCTCTATTTGATGGCATCCAATTCCAGGGGCGGGAAGTTTCCGATGAACTTCGGCGGCATGCTGCTCAGTCCCCGAGGGGATGCGCGGCATTGGGGGGCCATGCAGTGGTGGAATAATTTGAATTTATATTATAACGCGATTTTGCCGTCGGGCCATTACGAGCTTCTCCAGCCTTATTTCAGCATGTTTTCGGGAATGTACGATTCTTGCGCCAAAGCGGCGGAACAGCAGTGGGGAAGCAAAGGGATTTACATTCCGGAGGTAGTCTGGTTCAACGGCCTGGAGGAACTGCCTGACGATATTGCGGCCGAGATGAGAGACTTGTACCTGCTTAGGAAACCATGGGAGCAAATGTCGGAGCGCTTTCGCGACTTTGCATACTCCAAGCACCCTCACGAAAGCCGGTGGAATTGGAAATATTACGAGAAGTTCGTCGACGGCAAGCTGGTCTACTCCGATAAAGGGTACGGTCCGTTCGGTTTCACGACGCACATGTTCGCCAATCAAGTCGGCGTGGCTTATCATTTCTGGATGTATTACGAATATACGCTGGACGAAACGTGGCTTCGCGAACGCGCCTATCCGATGATCAAAGGAGCGGCCGAGTTTTTCCGCCATTTTCCGAATTTGCGGAAAGAAGCGGACGGCAAGTACCATATCGTTCACACGATGAGCGATGAAAAATATGCCGACGGCAAAGATACGATGGACTCGATGTCGGCGATGCACGGCATACTGCCGGTCGTTCTAAGAGCGTCGGAATTATTAGGCGTCGATGAAGAACTGAGGCCGGCATGGAAGGAGCTTTATGAAAATCTTGCTCCGATTCCAACGAGTGATCACCCGGATGCCGTTCTGCGGACGGATGAGGGCGAACCGGCCGTATGGGTCGGCGCGATCGGACCCGTGCTGGATAACCGGAGTCATATTGATTTACGGCCAGCCCGTTTTTGCAGTCTGTGTACGCAAGAGACCGCTCATGATAATCCCGGGATGTACCAAACCGCGCTTGCGACGATAAAGTACCAGGAAGCCCGTCTTGCGGGCGACTGGAGCCGGGCTGCCTCGGAGATGTCGCCGATGGCGCGGGTGCTGGCCAACATGGGGCTGGCGGAGCCGTTCAAGCAAGTCGTCCTGGCTCAATTGAACTGCGTGAATGCCGAGCGAGAGTACTGCTATTTCAACGATACGGGCCGAATCAAATTTTTCGAGAACAGGCTTACCGTGAGGGAAGGGGTCAACTGCCTCAGCGCTCAGCGGCTCGGCAATGCCGCAGCAGGCTTGCAGCTTGCCTTATGTCAAAGCGAGCCTCCCGGACCGGGAAAAGATCCGATCATTCGGCTGTTTCCGGCGTGTCCCGGCGATTGGGACGCCGAATTTTCCTTATGGTGCCACGGGGGCTTCATCGTCACGTCCGCGAGACGGCAAGGAGCGATTCCTTTCGTTAAAATCAGTTCTACACTAGGCGGTACATGCCGCCTGCGTAATCCTTGGGGCGAACAACCGGTGCGGATCACCGGGGCGGCGGAGAAATCGATTCTATCCAGCGGTTCGCTGCTGCTGTTCGAAACATCCCCGGGCCGAGACATTATGGTGGAACCATCCTAGTTGACGCCTACAACAGAGCCGAGGCAGTCGGATGAGAATAGGCGTCTTTATCGCCATCCCAGTCATAAATTAAGCAGCAACGACCATCCATCAATCCAATATGATCTCACTATGATCTTGAAGGAGGCAAACAGGATGCAGCAAGGAACGAAACCGGCGATCGAATTGAATGAGGAGGAAAAGCCGTCTAGACGCACCCAGCGGGTAGTGCCGATGAATGAGGTCCGGGTCGCCAGTCCGGACGGCCGGGTGAAGTTCATCGTCGGCTCCAATCCGGAGCGGCTGAGCTTCAAGGTGACGCTCGATGAGGCCGTTGTCATAGAGCCATCCGCTATCCATATGATGCTGGACGGCTATCATCTCTCATCGGGTGTTATTTTCAATGGCTCGGAAACGTACAGCATGGACGAAACGTATGATTGGCACGGTGTCCACAGTACGGCGGTCAACCGTTGCAACGGTGTGAAACTACGTCTGACCCACGACCTCAGCATGACAGCTTACGTATTGGAAATCCGGGTGTTCGACGATGGCATAGCCTATCGCCATGTCATCGAAGGCGATGCCGGGGTGTCCCGCGTACCGGACGAAGCTTCCGAATTCGTTCTCCCGGCCGGCGCCACGATCTGGTATCACGGACTGGAAGGTCATTACGAGGCTGAGTATGTGAAAGAGAACGTATCGGACATTCGGGCGGGGGAATGGAGCGGCCCGCCGCTGACGTTTGAGCTGCCGAATCACGAAGGGTACGGGGCCATTACGGAAGCGAATCTCGTAAACTACAGCGGGATGGCTTTGGAATGCGACGGCAGACGCGGCTGGGTGGTCGGTCTTGCCCATCGGCATCCGATTAATTATCCGTATGAGCTTCGCTACGGGCGGGAAGAGGCGAAGCGCCTTGCAACGCCGGCATCGGTTAACGGCACGGTGACTACGCCATGGCGCGTTGTGCTTGTAGCACGCGATCTCAACATGCTTGTGAACAGCGATATTTTGCACAACCTGTGTCCTCCGGCGGAAACAAGACTGTTCCCTCAGCAGGTGAAGACGCCTTGGGTGGAGCCGGGCCTTGCCGTATGGGATTACGTGGATCGGAATTACGTATCCAGGGAAGGCATCAGCCAATTTGAATTGATGAAGGACTTCTCCCGCATGGGCCATGAGATCGGCGCCAAGTACCACATCCTCGAAGGCTTCGCCTATCGCTGGACGGATGAGGAAATCCGCGAATTCGTACAATATTCGAACGCTTTGGGCGTAAAAGTATTGTTCTGGCGGCACAGCAACCAGCTGCGGACGGCGGAGAGCCGGGATGAATTTTTCTCGCGGCTGCACCGCCTGGGCGTAAGCGGGGCCAAGATTGACTTTTTCGACCACGAGGCCAAAGAAAACATCGACCTTTACGAAGAGCTGCTCCGCTTGGCGGCCGAGTATGAGCTTGTGCTGAACTTCCACGGCTCGAACAAGCCGACCGGCCGCACCCGGACTTGGCCGAATGCGATGATCTATGAAGGAATCCGGGGGATGGAATCCGGCGGGCTGAAGCTGCGGGCGCGGCATGAGACAATTTTACCGTTTACGCGTTACTTGGCTGGGCCGGCGGATTACACGACGATGATTTTCACGGAGCGGCGGCGGGATTCGACCTGGGCGCACCAGATCGCTTGTCTGGCGACGTTCCACAGTCCGATCCTGACGATCGCGGCGCATCCGCAGAGCGTGCTCGACAGCGCAGCCGTAGATGTCATACGAAGCATGGAAGCGGTGTGGGACGAAACGATCGTACTGCCGGAGTCGAGCATCGGGGAATTGACGGTCTTTGCGCGGCGAAGCGGGGAGAAGTGGGTTCTTGCGGTCATGAGCGCAGGACCGGCAAGGTCGATTCGGGTGGATTTGTCTTTCCTCGGTGAAGGCGGATATAAGGCGACGCTCGTTCGCGATCATTTGCATAACGAAGAAGCGGTTGTCGTCGAGAACCACACGGCGCAGCGCGGCGATATGCTTGCGATCGAGCTGAACAGCGGCGGCGGATTCGTCGGACTGTTCACAAAGTAGCTTATGCCGGTATTAAGCCTTAGTTCAATCTGAATAGGTTGACTAGGGCTTGATACATTTGAAATTCCGAGTTAAATCGTTTACGGTAAGCGAGTAGGAGAAGGAGATAGAAAATACGTTACAAACGGATACGGGAGGAGAGGCGAACTATGCCTAATCAGACAAAAGACGCTTTCATGGAAGAAATCATGCAGATGAACGTATTGGATACGCACACCCATCTAGTCGGTGACAAGCTCCGCGCGACCGATTTTTGGCAAATCGCCCATTACTTCTGGCTCAATCGCGAGCTGCAGACGGGCGGGTATCCTGCGGATGCGGACAAGCTGCCGGAGCAGCAAAGGATCACAGCCTTTTTGTCCGCTTATCACGCTACCCGCAACACACTGATGAACTGGGTGTTCACGCAAATTTTCAAGCAGTTGTACGGCATTGAGATACGCGACGAACAATCCGTTAAGGCGGCGGATGCGGCGGTACGTGCAAGCGCGTCCAACCCCGGATGGGCTCAGACAGTTGCAGACAAGCTGGCCATTCGCAGGTTTGTCGTTAATATACATGAGCATGCGGCGTTTGAAGGAATGCGCGATCCTGGCATTCTTATACCGCGGATCGACGGAAAACTGAATACGTGGGTCAAAACGGTCTTCGAGTCCGATGAGCGGAACATGGCCTATGAACGAGCGAAGTCGGAGCTGACCGAGCTGCTTCAATCGTTTAAAAACGACGGCTGTCCCGGCGTGATGACGACGCTTCCGGCGTATGAAGCCAGAGCGGATAGGGATTACCATCTAAGCGAAGTGACGGAAAAATCGCAAATCATGATGATGCTGCTTCACGAATTATGCGCCGGAGCACAGAAGAACGGGCTGTTTGTTCAGTTTTTCCTCGGTGTGGAGCGGTCTTGGTGCGGAGAGCCGGTGCCGGTCAACGACACGGAGCGAATATTGAAGCTGACCGCATTGTTCGAGCGGTATGCGATTCCGTTCGAGCTCGTTGTCGCATCGGAGCTCAATAATCTTGATGTCGTACAGGCTGCGTGGAATTTTCCGAACGTTCATGTCGGCGGACTGTGGTGGTTCAACTTCAGGGGGAGCACGTACCGCGATGTAATGCAGTACAGGCTGGAAGCGATCTCGCCGATCAAGAGTTCGCTGATCGCTTCCGACGCCCGCTGTATCGAATGGAGCTACGGCAAAATTTTGCTCGTGAAAAAGCTGCTCGCCGAATTTCTATTCGAACGCATCGAGTCCGGCTGGGTGGACAAGGAAACGGCTCTGTTCGCGGCAAGGGAGTGGCTGTACGGCAGTGCCGCCAAGCGATATGGTATACTCGGGGACTGATCGACAGGTAAGCATGCAAATGAAAAAGCTTGAGAAATCAAGCTTTTTTTATATGCCTAATATCCTGGATCAAAAACAGCACTATCGTCGGGCAATGGCGCTATGGCCCAACTGCAGCAACAGCTGAGGCTGGCGTCTAATATAAAAACCATGGAATTTTGGCAAGCGGCTCCATGAAATTTTTACTTTACCGGTCTTGCATCGGTACAAGATGTAGCAAAGATAGCCTGTCCGTGCGATCTGGGCTAGTCAGGGAGGCTCTTTTCTTTTTTGTCCGAATATGATAGCGTTTACAACGAATAGCATACCAATTGCGGGGGTGCTTATCGTGAAAGACAAGATCGGTTTTTTCGCGCTTTCTTCTCTGAAAAATCGGCTTTTTCTCGCATTTTTGCTGCTTATTCTTCTGCCTTATTCCTTCCTTCAACTCCACAGCATCAACACCATCGAACGTTCGTTCGAGCGTCAAATTATCGGTCAGAACACGGAACAACTGGAACAGCTCAAAATTACGTTTGAAGATCTGCGAAGCACGGTTTTCCGCATTGCGATCCGCCTGGAGAAAGATCCGGCCGTTACCGGTGCGCTGAACATGAACTTACCCGTCGACCAAGAGGAAATTCGCAAGCAGTTGACGGGCTTATGGAATGAAATCAACAGCAAAATTCTTCCGTCTCCGTATGTCTTCTACACCTTGATGGATCGAAATGGAAACCAGTATTCGTCTTATTCCCCCAAGGATCCTATGACGTATGATACCGTGATGAACAAAGAAAAGAATGTAGCGCTGCGGAGCGAACAAACCGCTTACCTGTGGGTTCCCGATGAAGCGAGCGACCTGCGGATGGAGGATAGCAAGAGCCCTCGCCTCCTAACGTTGTATTTATTCATTCATGACGAGTTTGGAGGCCGGTCCGGCCTGCTGCGCATCGGCATTGATTTTCAGGCATGGCTGTCTTCCATGGCGCGGAGCTTCCCGATTACTCAAGATTTTTTTCTGGTGGACGGCAGCGGCATTATTCTCGGCGGAACGGGGGAACAGGCGGACCCGATGTTGACCGGGTTTGCCCGGTCGGATGCCGAACAATTGGAAAGTACGCACCGGTTGGAAGGCAAATACTTGTATAACCGGATGCCTGTGCCTGCCATGAAGTGGACGTTGGTCAGCCGGTTTCCGATCCAGCAGTTTTTCGGCGATGTCGGGCAGCTGAAACGGCAGACGCTCACGACTTTCCTACTTTTCACGCTCTTGTTCGTCGTCATTACGTTCTTCATCCTGTCGACGATTATCCGGCCGCTTCGCTTGCTTCAAAAAAAGATGGCGGAAGTCGCGGACAAACAGCTGGTAACGTATCTCCACACGGGGAATTACAAGGGTGAGGTGCTGCTGCTGGCGAAAGCGTTCAATCAGATGATCAGCGACTTGCAGGCGCTCATGCAGCGGCTCAAAGCGGAAGAAAGACAGAAGGAAGCGGTCCGGTTTCAAGTGCTCTTATCGCAGATGAACCCGCATTTTCTGCTCAACACGTTGAATGTGGTGAAATGGAACGTTCTCGGCAAAGGCGACGAAGAAACGGCCGCCATATGCGTTTCACTCGGCAAGCTGCTGGAAACGAGCTTGAACGATGAGGCGGATCTCGTTCATTTCCGGGTTGAGCGGGAGCTGACGGAAGCCTATGTTTCCATTCAATCGTTTCGGTACGACCAAAGCTTTGAAATTCGTTGGGAATGCGACGAAGGGCTTGCCTATGCCTTAGTCCCCAAACTCAGCTTGCAGCCGCTCGTCGAGAACGCGATTTTTCATGGATTGTCCAGCAAGGGGAAGGAAGGAATCATCTGGATTCGCGCAACGGTCAAGCAGAACCGCTGCTATCTGGAAGTGGAAGATAACGGAGCCGGCTGGGATCCGGCGAATTCTGTAAATGCCGCGCGCAAACGCAAAGGGATCGGTCTCAAAAATATGAAAGAGCGGCTCGAACTGCTGTTCAAGCAGCAGGCTACGCTCGAGATTCACCCGCTGCCGCAAGGAACCCGGGTCCGGCTCGGCTTTCCGCTGCTGATCGCAAAACCGTATCAAGAAGGAGGGATCGATCATGTGGAACGTGCTGCTCGTTGAAGACGAAGCTTTTGTGCGGCGCTCGCTCAAGCAGCTTGTCCCGTGGGAGGCGATGGGATTCACGATCGTCGGAGAAGCAGGGGACGGTCAAGAGGCGCTGGCGATGATGCATGCCTGTTCGCCGGATCTCGTCATCACCGATATTGTGATGCCGGTCATGGACGGTATCGAGCTCATGAAGCGAGCAAAAGAAGAAGGGCTCGAATCCGCGTTCGTCATGCTGACCTGCATGAACGAATTCGAGTATGCCCGGCAGGCGCTGGAACTCGGGGCGTCCGCTTACTTGCTGAAGCTGTCGATGAACGTGCAAGCGATCGAAGACACATTGTCCAAAGTGAGGCGGGAATTGGTGCGCGACTTACTGATGAGATCGCAGTCGCTCCAGCAGCCGTTCCAACAATTGTACCGTGACATTTGGCAGTCGATCGGCGAGGGGGAAATCGCAGATCACCGGCTGCAGATCGATGAAGAAGGCGGATTGGACGACCGCTTTCAGTCGGTTGGAATCGTTTCATTCCTGCACGGACCGGATCGCTTCACTTTGGAAAAGTTTATTGAGTTCGGCATGGTGTCGCCCGGCTGCCGTTCCGTGGTGCACGCGTACTCCCATTTCGGCCAAACGACGGTATTCGTTTGGAATCCCGTATCGTTCCTAGTGCATGCAAATCATAATAAGATTCCTTGGCCGGCGGTGTACGCGCCGCTCGTGAAGCGCAGCGAGCTGGCTGCGGCGTGGGGCCATGTGCTGCGTACGTTGGATCGTAACTGGTACGAGGGAACGACGAGTTTAATCCAGGCCGCCGATACAACCGATAAGGTCACGTCGGCATCCGCTTCGCTCCGCTGGGACACCGAGCGCGAATGGATTCAAAGCTTCGAGCAGCATAAGCCGGATGATTTCCGAAGCCGCCTGCAGGTAGGATGGAAGGACATGGCCGATCGCCGCTTCCCGATGGCTGTGGTGAAGGAAACGGCGCTTCGCATTGACCGGATTTTAGCACTCATCTCCGGAGGCAGCGGCACGCCGGAGGAAGACTACACCTCGTGTGTCCGTCATGAAGAGCTGGGACTGCGTCTGCTCTCCAGTGCAGAACGGTATGCGAACAAGTACGGTGAAGATAACGAATCGCTTACCGGGCATCCGGAAATCGACAAGGCGCTGGCCCATATACGCCGGCACTACCACGAGGATATGACGCTGAAGTCGATCGCAGCACTGGTCGCCATGGATGAAGCATATTTCAGCGCACTGTTCAAAAGAAAAACGGGCGTGACTTTGATGCATCATATACAGCAGGTCCGGATTGGCATGGCCAAAAAACTTCTGGAACAAACGAAACTGCCGGTTGCCGAAATCGGAGACAGGGTAGGCTTTCCGAACGCCAACTATTTCATTAAAATTTTCAGGCGGTGGACCGGGACGACTCCGAGCGAGTACCGCTCACGCGGCAACTAACAAAATTTGTTCCATTACTCCCTTAAAAATGTTCCTTATCCCTCTATCTTCCAAATGATATGGTAAATACAGAATACAAATTCGGGAAGAAAGCCGGTTTCAATATTTGCTACCGGCACCATGCGGGCAACCCGCTTGCAAGCGCAAACAGGACATAAGCCATGAAAGGATGTGAGGATGTTGCACCCTGACGCATGGAATTCGAAACCGGCTGCGGTATCGCCGACCGCCGGTGCAAGGTTAAGAAAAAGGCTGAAGGCGGTATGGGCGTACAAGGAATTTTATATCATGCTGCTGCCCGGCGTGATCTATTATTTGATTTATAAATATTTCCCCATGTATGGGGTCGTCATTGCGTTTAAAGACTATGACATGATGGAAGGCATCTTAGGCAGCCCGTGGGCCGACCCGTGGTACAAATATTTTCAACAATTTTACGAATCGCCTTATTTTTCCCAGATTATTACCAATACGCTGCTCATTAGCGTTTATAAACTGATATTCGGCATGGTGCCGCAGATTGTGTTGGCCATCTTGCTGAATGAGTGCCGGGTTCGCTGGTTTAAGTCGCTTGTGCAGACGCTAAGCTACATGCCGCACTTCTTGTCCTGGGTTATCATTTACGGCATATTGCTCATGTTTTTTTCCCAAGATTCCGGCATCGTCAACCGCTGGCTCGTGGACGCGGGCGGCAAGGCCGTTCCGTTCCTGACCTCGACCGACTGGTTCCGAAGCGTGCTGGTCGGCTCGGAAATATGGCAGAACCTCGGGTGGGGCGCCATCATTTATTTGGCCGCCATTGCCGGAATTGACCCGACGCTATATGAGGCCGGGCGGGTGGACGGCGCTAGCCGACTGCGTATGGTATGGCACATTACGCTGCCCGGTATCCGGCATGTCATCGTCCTGCTGCTCATTTTGCGGCTCGGCCATATGCTCGACGCGGGCTTCGAGCAAATTTACATTTTGTACAACATTCACGTTTATCCGGTAGCGGACATTTTGGACACCTGGGTGTTCAGGACGGGGCTGGAGCAATGGAATTACAGTCTGGCATCGGCCGTCGGTTTATTTAAATCGGCAATCGGTCTCATCCTGGTCTATATTTCAAATTCCTTGTCCAAACGTTGGGGGGAAAACATATGGTAAGCCGTGCGGAAGATAAGCTGTTCCAGGTCGTCAGCTATTTCATATTGGCCGTGGTCGGACTTGCCGCGGTCATCCCGCTCCTATATGTATTTTCCGTCTCGCTCACTCCCTTCGCAGAGGTGCTCCGGCACGGCGGGTACGTGCTGTTTCCGAAGGAAATCACCTTCAATGCGTACGAGAAGCTGATCGGCACCTCGACGATCCCGCGGTCGCTCGGAGTCACCGTATACATCACCGTCGTCGGCACAACGATCAACCTGCTCCTGACGACGCTTGTCGCTTATCCGCTCAGCCGCAAATATTTGCCGGGACGCAGCTTGTTCCTGATTATGGTCGTGTTCACGCTGCTGTTCAGCGGAGGCATTATTCCCACGTATTTGGTGGTGAAGGCGACGGGGTTGATCGACAGTTTATGGGCGCTTATTTTGCCGACGGCTGTGTCCAGCTTCAACGTACTGATCATGAAAAGCTTTTTTGAACAGCTGCCGGAAGAACTGTTCGAATCGGCTCGGATGGACGGTGCCAAAGAGTTCCGCATCTTGCTTCAGCTTACGGTGCCGCTGTCGCTTCCCGTGATGGTCACGGTAGGGCTGTTTTACGCGGTAGGGCATTGGAATTCTTTTTTCAACGCGATTATGTACGTGACCGACCGGTCGCTCTTTCCGCTGCAGGTCGTCGTCCGCGAGATCTTGATGCTTTCGCAGCAGCCGCTCGAAAATGCCGAAGATCAGGTTCCGACCGTCACGATGCAGATGGCCGCCGTCATCTTCGCCAGCTTGCCGGTTCTTGCGGTGTATCCGTTTCTGCAAAAGCATTTCACCAAAGGCATGCTGCTCGGTTCGATCAAAGGTTGAACGTCCGGCATACAGCCGGCATCAATAACAGATCCGATAAGAAGGAAGGGGAAGCGCATGAACAGGAGAGTATGGGGGACGTTCGGTTTATCGACCGCTTTGCTCGCAGTGAACGTACTGGCAGGATGCACGACGGGGGGTAATGCCGGATCCGATCCATCGGCAAAAGGAACAGGCAACCAGCCTTCTTCCGGCCCGATCAAATTGCAGATGGCGATGTCCGCTACGGGGCTGCCTGCACCGGATGCCGACGACATCAAGAAAACAATCGATCAAAAGCTCAATGTCGATCTGCAACTGACGGCGATTGCTTCGGGCGACGACTACAAGAACCAGATTCGCGTCCGGCTGTCGGGCGGTAATTTCCCGGACATCTTTTCGGTTGAGTTCTCGGATGTCAAAGAGTTTTCCGATAAAGGCTTGCTGCTGGACTTGATGCCTTATATGGACAAAGAACTGAAACCGGCGAAAGACTTCATCGTCGGACTAACGCCGAATATTTTGAAGAAAGTGACGGTGAACAATAAAATATATGCCGTTCCCCGGACGGCGGACGTACCTTTCTCATCGATGTGGGTACGGAAAGACTGGATTGAGAAGCTGAACCTGAAAACGCCCACGAATCTCGAGGAGTTTTTGGCGGTAGCCAAAGCGTTCACCGAGCAAGACCCGGACGGCAACGGCAAGAAGGATACGTACGGAATGACCGGAGCCAAATTCGACGGCTTCGCTACGATATTCGGAGCGTATGGCGTAGGCAGCCCCGGCTCGTTCTACGAGAAAGGCGGCAAAGTCATGAACTCGTACTATGACCCCGCCATGCCGGAAGCGCTCAAATATATCAAATCGCTGTTCGATGCGGGTGTGGTCGATCCCGAGATTATGACGAACAAGGGCAACGTTGAGGTGCAAAAGGCGTTCCAAGGGAAGGCCGGCTTTATCTTCAAAGGCTGGACGGACATTGCCAAAGACGAATTCGTTGAGCAGTACAAGGCGATTAACCCGAAAGCGGATTGGGTCCAGATGACGCCTTTGAAAGGGCCAGGAGGCCAATTCGACGGTTCCTACGATTATGACCGTCCGTCGCGCTATTGGGTCATTCCGAAAGCGCTGGAAAAAGACAAGGCGAAGCTGCAAAAGGTGTTCGATCTCATAAACTATGTTTCCGGGCAAGAGGGCAACCGTCTTGTGATGTACGGCCTTCCGGGCAAGCATTACAACCTGAAGGACGGCAAGATCGAACCCACTCCGCTTATGGCCAAAGAAGGCAATTATTTTAACGTCTACCAAATTACGGGGCGTCCGAACAAAGACTACTTGGCGATCAAATTCCCGAACCAGGCGGCAGCTACCGATTTTGCCATCAAAACGCCGCGTATCCATGCTTTCGACAGCTCCGTCATCCCGCCGACCGGCTTCAATAAAGCGGATGCGGATCGGTTTGCGGAGGAAGAAATGATCAAGTTCGTTACGGGAAAACGGCCGATCGCCGAATACGGAGATTTCCTGAAGACGTTCGACACTACGTTCAAGTACAAGACGTATGTGGACGCTGGGGAGAAACAGATCAAGGAGCAAGGCTTCGTAAAGTAAGCGCAAGTGCAAGCCGAATCAGGTTACGTATTATAAATGTTTTTACCGCAGGGGCTTGATACAAAAAGTAATGGTGCATCCTGCAGCATAATTAAAAATGTTCACCCCATATGTCCTGCTGGTGCATCCAAACGTGTTTGGGCCCCTGTTCACTTTCGTAATAGAGGAGGAGTTAGAGATGAACAAACAGTCATATGACGTCATTGTAGCCGGAGGCGGGCCCAGCGGAATCGCTGCGGCCGTGGCGGCAGCCCGGATGGGGGCAAGGACGCTTCTGGTCGAGCGCTACGGATTTCTCGGCGGCGCCGGCACGGCAATGATGGTCAACCCGTGGATGTCGTACTGGGCCTCGGGCGGCGCAAACGTTCAGCTTATATTTGGCGTGCTTCAGGAGCTCATTGACCGGATGACGTCGATGGGGATGTACGGGCATCCGAAGCAGAAGACCGCGTTCGATCCTGAAGCCTTGAAGGTTGCCGCAGAGCAGCTGTGCCAGGAAGCCGGCGTCAACCTGCTGTACCATTCCTTCCTCGGCGAAGCGAAGATGGACGAAAGCGGTATGCGGATCGAGGCGGTCCGATTCGCCAATAAGGCCGGCCTTGTCGACTTCAAGGCGAACATGTACGTCGATACGACCGGAGATGCGGATTTGGCTGCGCTGGCCGGAGCGATCGTGGAAAAAGGCAGAGCCGTGGACAGCTTGAGTCAGCCGATGACGCTCAATTTCCGGATGGCTAATGTCGATATGGACCGGCTGCAGACCAGGCAGGAAATTACGGCGCTGTATAAAGAAGCGAAAAGAAGGGGCGAAATCGACTGTCCGCGCGAAGATGTGCTGTGGTTCTACGCGAACCAGCCCGGCGTCATTCACTTCAATACGACAAGGGTCATTCGCAAGGACGCGACCAATCCGTGGGATTTGACGGAGGCGGAGATCGAGGGCCGGCGTCAAGTGCAGCAGCTTGTCCGCTTCTTGAAGGCGGAGGTACCGGGATTTGAAGATGCTTATCTGCAAACGACCGCCCCGCAGATCGGCGTACGGGAATCCCGCAGAGTCGTTGGCGAATACATGCTCACAGCGGATGAGCTGCTGGCCTCGTGCCGATTCGACGATGTGATCGCCCGGGGTGCCTACCCGGTCGATATTCATAACCCCGACGGCGAAGGTACGATTCTAAAGCATCTGCCGCCGGGGGAATGGTACGATATCCCGTTCCGCACGCTCGTGCCGAAAAAAGTTCAAAACCTGCTGATCGGCGGGCGCCCGATTTCCACTACGCATGAAGCGCACTCAGCCATTCGCGTTCAACCGATCGCCATGGCTATCGGCCAAGCGGCAGGTACGGCAGCGGCGCTGTGCGCGAAAGACGGGGTACTGCCGCGCGAGCTCGATGTCAGTAAAGTCCAGAAGGCGCTGACCGAGCAAGGGGCAGTGCTGGGCGCATCGAAGGAAACTCCGAGCGCAGCGGGGGAATAGCCGATGAAAGAGATGAGAGCGGATGTCATCGTCATCGGCGGCAGCTTGGGCGGCTGCGCCGCTGCGCAGGCGGCGGCGGAAGCCGGGCGCACTGTCATCTTAACGGAGGAAACCGACTGGATCGGCGGCCAGCTGACGAGCCAGGCCGTGCCGCCGGATGAGCACCGCTGGATCGAGCAGCACGGCGGCAATCGATCGTACCGCCGGTTCCGGGAAGGCGTTCGCCTCTACTACAAGCGGCACTTTCCGCTGACGGATACGGCGGCGGCGAACCCGCTGCTCAATCCCGGCACCGCGCTGGTCAGCCGCTTAAGCCATGAACCGCGCGCCGCGCTCGCGGTGCTGGAGACGATGCTGGCGCCGTATGTGCACAGCGGCAGGCTGACCATCCTGCGCGGCGCGCGGCCCGTTGCAGCGGAAACGGACGGCGACATCGTGCGCTCCGTCACGCTGGAGCGAGCGGGCGACGGCTTGCGCATCGTCCTCGCAGGCCCCTATGTGCTCGACGCCACCGATTGCGGCGATTTGCTGCCGCTGGCGCAGGCGGAATACGTTACGGGCGCCGAATCCGCCGCCGATACGGGAGAGCCCCATGCGGTGGACGGTCCGGCGATGCCCCATGACATGCAGGCGATTACGTACTGCTTTGCTATGGATTATTTGGAAGGGGAGGACCATACGATCCCCCGCCCGGCTCAGTATGCATTCTGGAAGTCGTACCGCGCCGATTTTTGGCCGGGGCATCAGCTCGGCTGGACTTACCCGAATCCGCGCACGCTGAGACCGGTAGACTTGTCGCTATTTCCCCAAGAGGGAAAGCTGTCGCTCTGGCACTACCGGCGCATTCTCGACCGGTCGCATTTTCAGCCCGGCTTGTTCGCAAGCGACATAACGCTCGTCAACTGCCCGCAGAACGATTACTGGCTCGGCCCGGTCATCGACGTTCCCGAGGAAGAACGGCGCAAGCATCTCGAAGGCGCCAAGCAGCTCAGCTTGTCGCTGTTATACTGGCTGCAGACCGAGGCACCCCGGCCGGACGGCGGAGCTGGATACCCAGGGCTCCGGCTGCGCCCGGATGTCGTCGGTACCGAGGACGGCTTGGCCAAGGCGCCGTATATCCGCGAATCGCGCCGAATCCGGGCGGAGTTTACGGTGCTGGAGCAGCATCTTAGCCCGGCAGCCCGAGCGGATGGGAAAGCGCAGCCGTTCGAGGACACCGTCGGCGTCGGCTATTACGCGATCGATTTGCATCCGAGCACGGGGAACCGGACGTATATCGATATCGAGTCGCTGCCGTTCCAAATCCCGCTCGGCGCGCTGATCCCCGTACGTATGGACAATTTGCTGCCGGCTTGCAAAAACATCGGCACGACGCATATCACTAACGGCTGCTATCGGCTTCATCCGGTGGAATGGAACATCGGCGAAGCAGCTGGGGCGCTTGCGGCCTTTTGCCTGGAGCACGGCGTAAGCCCGAGAGAAGTTCGGAACCGCAAGGACCGTTTGCAAGCGTTCCAACAAACGATGGCGGCTCGCGGCGCTGAGCTGTACTGGCCTTGATTCATACGACATGGCGTATATTGCACCCCTTAGCAATAGTTGGGATCCCCCCGACTAAAATCTAAGGGGTGTTTTGTGCATTCGTGCCATCAACTGCATCCATTGGCTCGAGGACTCCGGCCGGAGTTTTATTCCCGAGCATGATCGTTATAAAATTGAGCAATTTCCTCTCTTCTTCCTAGACAAAAGCCTATGTTATGATACCGAAAGGAAGCAAGTTTCTTTTATTAGAGCTTATGTTTTCCTGTGGAGACTACAGAACATTACCGAAAGTGGAGGTTTGGATGTGCACAACAGGCTGCGGCAGTCCGATGAATTGAAACGAAACATGGGCAAAGCGACGTTCAACGAAGCCGAGAAGGCGGCTCATTACGTGCTGAAAAAGCTTGACGACAACTTGAATCAATTTAGCCGCACATTTCCCGGGATTCATAGCGACAGACTAAGGTATCCGCACGGGGAGAACCATATGTGGGCGCACGGATTTTGGACGGGAATGTCATGGCTTGCTTACGATTTGACCGGAGACGATAAATACCGCCATGCGGCCGAAGCTCAATTGGAATCGTACGGCAATCGGTTTCAAATCAAAGTGAACGGGACCGGCGTGAATGACGGCCATGAAATGGGTATGGTTTACGTTCCTTCATGTGTATCCGCTTACAAACTGACCGGCAATCGGGATGCCCGTCAATGGGCTTTACAGGCCGCAGAGCTTCTAAGGAACAGAACGACGAAGAACGGGATGATCTATCAGTATAAAGTCGCCAGACGGTATCGAACCGTCATCGATACGGTTATGAACCTTCCATTGCTGCATTGGGCATATGCGGAAACCGGGGATGAACCGTATTTGAACGTATGCCTTAGTCACATTCAAAACGTTCTTCGGTTGAACCTTCGCGAAAACGGCATGATTTATCATGCGGTAGATGTGCATCAGGATACCGGTGAACCGGTCAACCGGATTGTCGGTTTCTCGCCAAGCTCTTGCTGGTCGCGCGGTATGGCATGGGGCATTTACGGCTTGGCGCTGCATTATAGCTACACATCGTGCAGGGAAAGCTTGCAAGCGGCAATCGCCATGACCGAGTACTACATCAGTCGGCTGCCGTCCGATCAAGTCTGCTGCTGGGATCTGTATTATACGGGCGAGCAGGATCAAAGGGACTCGTCCGCATCGGCAATAGCGGTTTGCGGAATGTTGGAGCTATTAAAACATATGGACGATCATGCGGAGCAAAAGCTGCTCATCGAACAGGCTGCTATACAGACGCTGCAATCTTTAACCCGTGACTATTTATCCGTAAACGAAATGGGGTGTAGCGGAGTTCTTTTACATGGCGTTTATAACCTTCCGATTTGGGCCGGCGTAGATGAGTGCTGTTTGTGGGGGGATTACTTTTATTTCGAAGCGTTAGTGAGATGTCTAAAAGACTGGAACAGCTACTGGTAATACAGGCCTTTCGGGAAGGTGGTCAACATGAAAATAGGTAAAAATATCCAGTTTAATCATGCACCTAGCGAAACCGCCAAAAAATTTCTATTATATCCGCTTTCCGTCGGAAACATGATTTGCGGCCCGTCTCTGGCGGTGGAACGCAATGACCATAATCTTTACGGCTACCAATTGAGCCTGGTGCTGAACGGTACGGGTCGTCTTGAGGCGAATAACCGTGTATGGACGATCCAACCCGGCCACTTCATTTATTTGGATATGAACAAGGGCTACAAATTATGCTCGGCGTCGGATCATAGCTTGGAGCTTTTATGGATTCATTTTGACGGAATACCGGCCCCCCATTACTTTGAGCTAGTGGAAGCTAGTGAGATAGCGGTATTTGAGGTTTCTATAGATCGTTTGCAAAAAATTCGCCAATCTTTACAGGAGATGTTGAATTTGCTGAACTATCGGCCTCCGTCCATGGAAGTACGTTCTTCCTTATTGATTACGCAGACGCTCTCCGAAATTGTGCTGGACAAAATGGAAGGGGCGGGTACTTGGGGTATGGAACGCAGCGCCTCGGTCTGCGATGAAATTTTTGTTTCTCTCCGCTATATGGAAGAAAGATATAACCAACCGCTTCGTTTGGATGAGGTGGCGGAAATAGCGGGGATGAGCACATTTCATTTTGCAAGACTTTTTAAGAAAAGCACTGGTTTTACCGTTATGGAGTATTTGATAAAATTCAGGGTTACCCAAGCCAAGAAGCTGTTATCTACGACCCAACTGCCTATTAGCGAAATCGCGGAAAGCACAGGGTTTCAGGATCAGAGTTATTTTGCGAAACTATACAAACGATATGAGAAAATAACGCCGAAGAGATACCGTGACGCACATGCGGATACAACGACTCCGACATAAGGAATTCGGTTTCGGCCTAACCGAGCAATAAAGTTATAATGCCGATAAGACCCTTTATACGTTCTGGCGTCAAGGGTCGTTAGCTTCAAAATTCATGCAAATAGAAACGACCGTTCCAACGGATGTCACGAAGCGTAATGAAGCAGAATAATTACAAAAGTAAGCAAGAATCTCTCTACAGGATCGAAGCAATTCTTGATAAGCTAACGATGAGCGCAATACTTGAATCCGGACTCGTATTCAGCGATCGATTTTTACTTGAACCATATGATGGCAAGGGGGAAAAAGCATGGTAAAAAAGCCAATTTTGATAGCGCTTTCCGTATCGTGTTCGCTTATGTTCCTATCCGCATGCGGCGGGACGGCGCCAACGTCCTCAGGCACGGACTCCAAAGATAAATCCACAGGCAAGCCGGAGGAGGCAAAGCCGATCACGCTCCAAGCCTACGCTTATTCGGGAGCTTTGGTCAAGGAGGATTTCGATAAGTATATCGCCGCGCCTCTGAAGCAAAAGTATCCGCACATAACGCTGGAATACGTTGCAAGCGGCAAAGGGACTTCGCCGAACGAGCTGGCCACGGCGGGAACGATGCCGGACATTATTATGACCGGCATGAGGCAGCTTTTGGTATTCCAGGAGCTGGACGTTCCTGCCGACCTGACGGGCCTCATGAAAACGAACCGGCTGGACCGATCCTTATACCGCAAGGAAGCGATCGACGCCATTGCCGACTATGGCTCGAAAGGCGAATTGTATGCTTTGCCGTTGTACGTGAATTTTTACGCGATGCTGTACAACAAAGATATATTTGACCGTTTTTCCGTCGAATACCCGAAGGACCAGATGACCTGGGATGAAGTGAAGTCGCTGGCCGCCAAGGTGTCGAAGGTGCAGGACGGGATTACATACAAAGGATTGCAGCCGGCGGATATCATCGATGTGTTTGCCGGAGGCTTATCGCTGTCCTATATGGATGAGCAGAATAAAAAAGCGAAAGTAACGACGGACGGCTGGAAAAAAGTTTTCGAAATCGCGAAAGAAATCAACTCCATCCCCGGCAATGAGCCGAAAGATCCGAAAAACATATGGAAAGGCTCCGACGATTTCTTCAAAGACAAAAATATTGCCATGATGCCGTATTTCGGAACCCGCGTACAAAAAGCGGCGCAATTGAACGATGAACTTGGATTCAACTGGGACGTCGTCTCTTTCCCCAGCTTCAAAGATTCTCCAGGGAAGTCCTCGGAGGTGGATGCGCAAGTATTGGCTTTGTCCAAAACAAGCAAACATCCTGACGAAGCCTTTAAGGTGATACAATATTTAACCTCGTCCGAAGAGGTTCAAGGCAATTTGGCGAAGATGGGGCGGGCGCTGCCGGCTCTGAATAACGAGAATCTGATGAAATCGTTCGGCGCGGACTACCCACTATTAAAGACAAAAAATATAAACGGCATTTTTAAAACGACACCGAGACAGCCGCATAAAGCGAGCCAATATGACGACATCGTAAGAAAATGGCTGAAAAACTCGTTCCTTGACCATCTAAGCGGAAAATACGATGTAAATACGGCTTTAAAGACGGCGGAAGAAGGAGCAGCGAAAGAAATTGAAAGCATGAAGAAATGATTGACATTGCCCGTTATTCGCTATGAGAGCTTTGTCGACTCGAATCTTGAATGTGCTGTTGATCCTATCCTTCACGATGGCCCGCGTTAATTGATTTTCTCCAACTGGTGCCGTCAAAGCAGAAGGGGAGGATGAATACGCATGCTGCGGCACAAATGGGCTGCCATGCTGAACTGCAGGATGAATAGGATCCGAACGATCCGGATATTGCCAAATAATTGGCGGATATCCGAAAGGCGGGGACGAATTCCGGAAGAACCGGCTACTGGGACACGTTCAACAAAGAGGCGGCCGGACGTACATATGGAGCGATCTGGCCAGTACAACCATATCCGCCCACATTCAAAGCGCCATAAGCGTCATTTCCAAAGCCATAACCTGCATCAAGCAGGCTATGGCTTTTTTGAAATATAAGAAAATAATCATTTGCAGACTGAGGAGCGTGGCTTCAGATTGAGTTCCGGATCGAAGATTGAGCAGCCATATCTAGAATTAAGCAGAAAGTAGATAGGAGAAGCAATGGGTATGGGGTGGATGAGCGTAGCGGCTGAATCCCAAATCCACACCTCCCATGTGCTAACGGATGGATAAGCACGCGAAAGAACCATCCGGACGGGTTTTTCCTATTTTAAAAATTTCAATCGTTCGTTGAAGGCTTGGGGGTTAAAATGATGCTTCCCTATGTTCGCTGTGTCCAAAAATAACCGGGTTTCCTTCGATCCAATATTCGTTTACACTGATGTGATACAAAATCGGGCTTGCGCCCGTCTTATATATAGCTGCAGCTGAAAGGAGGCTAACCAATGGAAATTCCGGAATCCGATTATTTTCGAACTGTTTTCTATACGCATTATCCCGCCGTCCGGCGAAAATTGATTGCCTTGGTGCGAGACGAAGCGGCTGCGGAGGATTTGGCGCAAGAAGTATTCTTACGCTTGTACCGCAATCCTCCCGACGATCTTGCCGTCATCGGCGCATGGCTGCACCGGGTGCTAACCCGGATCGCCTACGATCACCTGGCCAAACAATCGCGACAGCGGGCGCTTCAGGCCAAGCAGGAACAGTTGATGGCCTCTGAAACGCATCCGCCGTCAAACGAAGATCTGCTGCTGCGCAAGCTGGATCAGGAAGAAATTCGGGAACTGCTCGAGGAGCTGCCCGAGCGCGATAGACAAGTGCTGCTCCTGCGTTATTCAGGATACAGCTACGCCGAAATCGCCGAGCAGCTCCAGGTTCGTCCGCCGCTTGTCGGTACGCTGCTTCACCGGGCAACGACCCGTTTGAAACGGTTTGCGAAAGCACAACCTGAGCAATATTTGAATTAAAGGAGGAAAAAGCGATGTCTTCCGATATGAATGATAATCGAGATAAACAACGGACGGACGCAGCGTGGACAAGATTGCAATCCAGGCTGGCGACGGAACCTGTGCAGCCGAAGTGGACCAATGAGCTTGCCGTTCCGCAATCCGCAGAGGCGCAAACCGGTGAGGAACTTCGAATACAGCCTGTTGCAGCGAAACCGGCCGGTCCTTTGGAAGCCGTTCCTGCAGAGGCGTTATCCCGGAATACCGCGGATAAGAGCAGTATAGCTCCTTCGGAGCGGAAGCGGTTCGCCTGGTTCCGCAACCGCAGGAAGCAATGGATTGCAGCAACGGCTTGCTGCGTACTGGCCGCCCTTATCGCGTCCCCGTTCGAGAACGAGGCGCTCGCCGCCATTTTGAACAAATTCCGCATGCAGGAAGTGACGGTTGTTCAAGAAAACGATTTGCGCGATCTGTTCAACCAAATCTCGGCGGATGGGAAAACGCGGGAGCAAATCAACCAATTCGGCACGTTCACACAGACGGGCGGCAAATTGCAAGGACAATTTACGCCGGAGGAAGCGGCCAAAGCGCTCGGATTTAAGCTTGCGGTCCCCAAAGAGTTGAAGGACTCGAAGGAGACTTCGGTGTACGTATCTCCGTCCAACAAGCTGACGTTCGCGTTGCATGTGGATGAAGTGAACAAGGCGCTGAAGCGGCTCGGAGCGAAAAAGCTGCTCCCCGCATCGGTCAACGGAAAGCCGATCACTTTGGAGATTGGAGAAGGGGTTAACTACAACTTTTCGAATGGGGACAAGAAAAAGTACGCCTCCTTCTCGCAGCAGAACGTTCCGGTCGTCACGGTTGATCCGTCCATTCCGGTATCCGAGGCGCTCAGCGCGGTGCTCGATCTTCCGGTTTTGCCGGAGCATCTGAAGCAGGCGCTCAAGCAGAGCAATATGCTGAGCGGCGGCAGTGCGCCGTTTCCGGTGATCGCGAGCGGTCAGACGGAAACGATCCGTGTGAATGATGTAAATGTCACATTAGCTTTCGACGAGTCCAAGGATCGATCCTGGTCGCGATACAGTGCAACTTGGGTGAAGGACGGACAGCTGTTTAATTTCAACGGAGGCAACATGTATATGGACAAAGATGCCGTGCTGAAGAAGATCAAGGAGCTGATGGAGTCGTGAGCTCTCTCGCGATCGAAGCTTCGGAATTGACCAAAGATTACGGCAACGGCCGCGGCTGCCGCGGCGTAACCATTCAAGTGAAGGAAGGGGAAGCCTTTGGCTTCCTCGGCCCTAACGGGGCAGGCAAAAGCACGTTCGTCAAAATGCTCGTCGGCCTGATTCGGCCGACCGGCGGCTCCGCTGCCTTATTCGGTGAGCGGGTTGGTACGATCGAAGCGAAGCGGCTCATCGGGTATTTGCCGGAATTATACCGGTACCAGGAGTGGCTTACCGGCGAAGAGGTCGTCCGTCTGCATGCCAGGTTATGCGGGGTGAAGCCTCCGGAAGCGCAGCGGATCATCCCGCGATTGCTGGAGGAAGTCGGGATCGGCGCCCGCGGCCGCGACCGGGTGAAGCATTATTCCAAAGGAATGCAGCAGCGGCTCGGGCTGGCTTGCGCGCTGGTGAACGATCCGAAGATCGTATTTTTGGACGAGCCGTCGTCGGCGCTTGACCCGCTCGGACGCAGTGACGTCCGGCAAATTTTGCAGCGTCTCAAGGCGCAGGGCAAGACGCTGTTCCTCAATTCGCATTTATTGGAGGACGTAGAGATTTTATGCGATCGCGTGGCGCTGCTCAACAACGGGCATGTGCTGCATACCGGAACGGTCAGCGATGTGCTTCAGGAGAAGACGCGTTGGCATTTTCGTGTCGGCGGGTTTACGCCGCTTCTGCTCCAATGGCTCAGGGAGGCAAGCGCGCTTCCCGTATCGCAAGCGGATCTTCCCGTACCGGACGGCAGCGATACTGTATGGCTGGCCGCAGAGCTGGACAACGAGGAGCAGGCGGGATGGCTGAATACGCTCATGATTGAGCAGGGAATAACGCTATATGAAGTTTCGAAAGCGAGAACGAGGCTGGAGGAATGGTTCGTCAGCGCCGTATCCGGACTAAGCCACAGGGGGGAGCGGCCATGATCACGATTATCGGCATGACCTGGAAAGAGATGCTGCGCAAAAAAGTAATGCTGCTAACCCTACTGATGACCGTTGTCTTTTTGATCGCCTTCTGGTTTGTGGCATCGACGCTTGGCAATCGTTTCCTTGGAATCAGCACGCGCATAGATCCGGAAAGCGCTGAATTCCTGATTGAACGTTACGTTACAGGCGGGGTTATCCTGACGCTCGGCTTTTTTTTCGGTTCGTTCGTTGTCGCGTTTTTATCGATCTTCAGCTCCTTCTCCGTCATCGCGGGAGAGGCGGAGCAGGGAGTGCTTCAGGCGCTGCTGCCTCGCCCGATCCCGCGCTGGCAATGGTATGCGGGACGTTGGATCGGATTCGTAAGCCTAGGCATCGGCTACGCCTTGCTGCTGTTCTGTTCCATTCTCGCCGTCACGCGAATGCATGCGACGATTCCGTCCGATCTTGGTTCCTTGACGTTGTCGTTCCTGCTCTTTGCGTCCGTTGTCCCTATACTCATATCCATTTCGATGCTTGGATCGTGCTACTTCTCCGCGCTGGGCAACGGCGTATTCATGACGATGCTGTTCGGCGTCGGATGGCTTGGGGGAATGATCGAGAAGCTGGCCGGCAGCTTTCCGCTGGACCAAGTCGTCATCAAACCGCTCATGACGATTGCGGGCGTCATGTCGCTGCTCATGCCGGCGGACGCCATTCAGAGACGGATGCTTGCCGAGATGTTCAACTTGTCCGAGCTGCAAGGGATCGTGAACCTGAACCGCTCTCTGGGGCCGTTTGCGTTCAATCAAGTTCCTTCGAACGCCTTCTTGCTGTATGCAGCCGCGTATACGCTGCTCGCGCTTCTCGCAGGTTTTTGGCTGTTCAAGCGCAAAGATTTGTAACAAAAAAACATTTGAGGCAGCCGCAAGCTTCCGTCAAATGTTTTTTTGTTGCTATTTTTCGGGAACGGTCCTTATCATATTCAGCCATCCCAATTGCGCTATTGGTGAATTCTATCATTGTTGAAATTTACTATACATATATGAGACAATTGTAAGGGTGAACATATCGGACAATGAGAGTGCAGAACCCCGAAGGAGGATGGACAATTATATGAGAACGATTAAGCTTGGAAGCAGCGCATTAGAAGTTCCGGTTATTGCGGTCGGCTGCATGCGAATTAAATCGCTGGGCAAAAACGAGGCCGAGCGTTTCGTCCGGACGGCGTTGGAAGAAGGTGCGAATTTCTTCGATCATGCCGATATTTACGGCGGCGGTACCTGTGAAGAAATATTCGCGGAGGCCATCGGCATGAACGATGATATCCGCGAGAAGATCATCCTGCAATCGAAGTGCGGCATTCGGAAGGGCATGTTCGACTTCTCCAAAGAACATATATTGGAGTCGGTGGACGGCATCTTGAAGCGGCTGAAAACCGATTATCTGGACGTACTGCTCCTTCACCGTCCGGATGCGCTGGTAGAGCCGGAAGAGGTCGCCGAGGCTTTTGATCTTCTGGAGAGCTCGGGAAAAGTGCGCCATTTCGGCGTTTCCAATCAAAATCCGATGCAAATTCAGTTGTTGAAAAAGGCGGTGAAGCAGCCGCTTGTGGCCAACCAGCTGCAACTCAGCATCACCAACGCCACCATGATCTCCAGCGGCATGAATGTGAACATGGCGAACGACTCCGCCGTGAACCGGGACGGAAGCGTACTTGACTTCTGCAGGCTGAACGACATTACCATTCAGCCTTGGTCGCCTTTCCAATTCGGATTTTTTGAAGGCGTATTCCTTGGAAACGAGAAGTTCCCGGAACTGAACCGGAAGATCGATGAAATCGCGGCAAAATACGAAGTAAGCAATACGACCATCGCTATCGCATGGCTGTTGCGCCATCCTGCACACATGCAGCCGGTCACCGGTACGATGACTGTAGACCGGTTAAAAGATTGCTGCAAAGCAAGCGACGTTTATTTGACACGCCAAGAATGGTATGAAATTTATCGCGCGGCAGGCAACGTGCTTCCTTAACCGCTTGAGCTCCCCTTATGATGGGGAGTTTTTGTTTTCCCATTCGGCCTCGAGCTCAGGTAGAAGGAGGACGCTTTCCTGTTCATTCGGATCCGTACGGGCGATCAGGGCGGAGCAGGGCTCGGTCTGGCTTGGATTGTAAGGCAAATGAGGAGTCCCGGCCGGAATGTACAGAAAGTCTCCCTCTTCCAATTCCATATGCAGCTCGAGCTTCTCCCCATACCACATGGCGGATTTTCCCTTGAGCATATAAATCGCTGTCTCATGATCTTCATGAAGATGAGCTTTCGCCCGCTTGCCCGGAGGAATCGTTAATAGATGCATGCAAATGCCCTGAGAGCCGACGCTTTCTTTTGAAATGGCTTCGGCGTAGTCCAATCCTTGCTTGCCATGATAAGTCCCGGACGTACGAATAAGACGACAAGTACGTGTTTCGGCCATTTTCCGGTACACCTCCATAAGAATCGGAAATATATGAAAGATTTCGACACCAGTTGCGGATAAGGTCATGAAAGTTCGTCGGTATATGATTATGTTAAAGCGTGCAGGAAACATGTGCGACCATGGGGAATCATTTGTATAAAAGATATTTTACAAAAAATCACATCAAGCTCACGTTGCATTGATTATGACCGGAGGTATGTCAAGTTGCATAGTTCAATATACAGTCCCGAATTTTTTAAACAGATTCAGGAGAAGTGCGGCAAAGCGGAGTGGGCTCGGCAAGCGCTGCAGAAGCTGAGGAAGCAAGCCGAGGAACGCTGGGACCGTCCGTTCGATATTCCGCTGCTTGGCGGCGGCTGGAGCCATGACTATAATTGCCCGAACGAGGGAGACCGGCTCGTGCTTATCGATCGTCACCACCACCGTTGTCCGAGCTGCGGTCAAGTCTGGAGCGGAAGTCCATGGGATGAAGTGGCCGTCAGTCACGAGCACGGATATTACAGCTCGGGGACCAGGCTCATGGCGCTGTTGTTCGGCATAACGGGTGAGGAGCGTGCGGCGGAATGGGCGAAGCGGGTGCTGTTGTTTTATGCGGCGCATTACAATGAATTTGCCCTGCACGACCGATTTGGCGGTGCATCCAAAGTAGGCGGCAAAGTCATGTGCCAGACGCTGTCGGAGTCCAGCTGGCTGCTGCCGATGGCGCAGGCTTACTGCATTTTGAAGCTGCATGGGGTTTTGTCTGCGGAAGAGCGTCAGATGATTGAACAAGGCTTGCTGCTGCAAGTCGTGCCGCTGCTCGACGGCAATCCGATGGGTGTCTCCAACTGGCAGTCGTATCACAATGCCGCCAAAGCTTGGATTGCCGCGGCTACCGGACGACAGGACTTATTGGAACAGGCGGTCAACGATCCGGACAACGGCTTCTTGTTCCAGATGGAGAGCAGCTTATCGGACGACGGTTTCTGGTATGAAGGCGCTTGGGGGTATCATTTTTACACGTTAGGTGCTCAAGTCCAATTGGTTATGGCCGCACAGTTCATGGGTTTGCCTTTGTATGGAAACAACCGATTTCAATCGATGTTCCGCGCGCCGCTGCAATGTATGTTCCCGGACGGTACGCTGCCGCCGGTACATGACTCAGGCACTGTCAATGTGAATCAGTATGCTCCTTTGTATGAATTTTCAAGCGGCTTCTTTGACGTGGGACATGAGGTGATTGCCGCTTCTTCCCGCGATTCTGTCGAAGCGATATTGTTTGGAACGAGCGATACGACCGGCGGCAAGCAAGAGGAAAGCCGTTCAGCTGCGCTCGTCGAGTTGAAAAAAGCAGGCATGATGTTCATGAAGCAGCATTCGTCCTTGCAAACGGCAATGATCGATTATGGAATGCACGGAGGTTATCACGGGCATCGAGATAAGCTGAGCTTGCTTTATTATGCAGGCGGCCATCCATGGCTGAGCGATGCAGGGATGCTGCCGTATGGGAATGCGATGCATGAAGCCTTTTTTAAGCAAACGGTTGCCCATAACACGGTAACGCTCGGCGGACGCTCGCAATCGGAGGCGGAAGGCCGCGTTGTAAAGGCGGAGCAGGCGGATAACGGCTGGATCTATTTGGAGACCATGACGGAAGAGGCTTATTCCGGTGCAATCCTTCGCAGGTCCAATATATTGACTGACAAGCTGCTGGTGGATGTATTTGAAGTCAGCTCTGATCGCGAGCAGGATGTGGATTGGATCATGCATACGAAGGGATTGCCCCTCACGCAGCCAGATCGAGAAACGGCGATCGATACGGATTCGGGATTTCGGATCGGGACAAAGGATGGATATGAATTTCTCGAGCATTCCATGAGATGGAATCCAGAGAATGCCATGTCATGGTGTCGAACGTGGAAATGGGATAATGCCGGGTTCAGCGGGGATCGATTTGAAGTATACGGGCTGGTACAGCCGGAGGGTGAGACCGAAGAAATCATGCTGGCGGAATCCCCGGCGATGCCGTCAATCGGCAAGCACAGTACGCTGATCCGGAGACGCCGAGGCGTGAAAAGTACCCGGTTCATTACGATTCTTCGCGCTTGCCGCGAAGGGGAAGGCAGTCTGAAGGTGGAATTGGTCGGTGAAAAGACAAACTCGGGATCGATGATTCGGATTACGTTCCCGGATGGATCGATCCAGAACCTATAGGGTGAAAACATGGTAGCCGCTAAGCCCCATGGTCAAGTTTCCGGTTTGGTCCTATGAGCCAATGAACTTGATTATGCGGGTTTGGCGGCTCCATTCATTTCATGATTGTTGACCGTTCTGATGGATCAAGGAAAGCTTCAATGGATGCAAGAATGTATCATCATCGAATGACTTCGATCAGAAGTTTTTGTTAAACCTCTGCAGCAAACCAGTGTGCCGGTGCCGAGAGGGACGGCGGCAGCTTCGTGGCGGCATTTCCTTTCGCTGCATTGATCTGGGCTTGGGTAAGGAATATCGTGTCGGTCAGATCGGCTCCTCGCAGGTCCGCGTCGCGGAAGTCAGCCCCGATCAGATCAGCCGCCCGCAAATCCGCATCTCTCAAATCGGCGGCTATCAGGTAGGCTCCTCGCAAGTTAGCGCCCCTCAAGTCTGCGCCTTTCAGCTTGGCTCCGATCAGATCGGCGCCATGGCCGTACGTTTTTCGCCGGCCGGCCGGAACGTTCAGTGAGCGAGCGGCTTCAGCCCGTACAAGTTCGCTGACACGCAAGAGCAGTGCATTTACCTCCGCCCGGTGTGACGCCACATCCAGACTCATAATGGCGTCGGGATCAAGGAGAGTGAGGCGTTCCGTCTCGACGAGCGCAGAGCGGAGCGCATCCTGCAGCGAATGGGCCGGTTTAAGGGTGACTGCTTCGCTAAGGTACCAGAGCAGCTCATGGAGCTGCCGCATGACCGGGAATACGTCGAACATTACTTTCGCCGACTCCGGTGATTGCCGCCAATCACGTTTGCCGAAAGTCACTTGCGAAACTTGCTGCCCGGCGCCGAAACAGTCAAACACGGTACAGCCGCGAAACCCTTGCTGCCTGAGGCTGCTGTGTATGCCGCAGCGAAAGTCCGATTGCAAGTTGCGGCAGGGCTGCCCGGCGTCCTTGTCCACTGCGAAATCGGCCGAAGCGGCGAACGGCAGGGCTACGCAGCATAAACCGAAACAACGCTCGCAGTCGGCTTGCAGATCAAGACGGCTCTCGTAGGATCTTGCTTTATGATTCTCTGGCATCATATGTTCTCCTTAATCTTCTTCGTATATCAATAACGAATAGTCTAGCACTAGAGTGCGGCGAAGACATAACGATCTCGTTCGTGTACGCAATCAATTTTGCAATTCTTATATGGTAGTACGGATTGTGCTCTTCGTCAATCCTGGCTGAAAGCCGTATATGTGTAATTCTATTGTACCGGAGCGAGTCATGACAGTTCTGCCAAGATGGAAAAATATTACTTTATTTATTTAAAAAAGAGGATTTGCCCTCAAGGAAATCGAATATGTGAATTCAACTATAACGAAATTACCGGCATGAGTCGAGCGCTGCACAAGGATATGACAAGCGTTGTCGAGGAGAAATGACGATGAAGGTAATCAAGCTCGGGATGATAGGCTGCGGCCATGTAAGCGACCGGTATTTTGCGCAGGTCGCCAAACTCGACGGCGTCCGTTTCGCGGCCACTTGTGCGAAGCGGCTTGAGAATGCGGAACGCAAAGCGATGGCTTACGGCGTGCCTCGCTGGTATGACGATTACAATCAAATGATGGATAAGGAAGAGCTGGATGCCGTCGTCGTCACGACGCCGCACTCCCTACATACGGAGCCGGTGCTGGCCGCCCTTGAGCGAGGGCTTCACGTGTTAAACGAGAAGCCGATGGCTACTTCCTTCGAGGACTGCACCCGCATGGTTACGCTGGCGGAGGAAAAAAAGGCTATTTTCATGAGTTTGCCCTTCAATTTGTCTCCGACGTTCCTGGCCGCTTCCGAGTATGTCCACGAACGGTATATCGGTAAAATAACCGGTGCCGAAGCGCAGCTTTCTTTGCCCGGGCCGTGGAGGGATAACTGGTACTATAATAAATCGATCGCCCACGGCGGGGCGGTGCTCGATTGTCTGGTATATCCGGTCAGCCGCCTCGTTTCGCTGTTGGGACCGGCGATAGGGATCATGGCCGAAGTCAATACGCTCATTCCAAACCGGATCGTCGGGGAAGGGAAGAGAGTGAAAAGCGATGTTGACGACAATGCAACGCTGATCCTAGAATTTGCCGGAGGACAGCATGCCGTCATTCGTACTTTGTGGGGAACATCGTTCAAGCAGAATAATACGTTGATTTACGGGCGAAGCGGAACGATTGCGATGCACGACTGCGGATACCCGCTCGTTATTCATTCCCCTACGCAAGCACTGCCTGATGCCGAACAAGTGACTTGGCGCGGCCTGACCGATTGCTACGTCCCTCAAGGGAAGATCGCATCGTTTCCGAACGAGGACTTCATGAGCCACTTCGTCCGCTGCCTCCGCGCCGGAACACAGCCTGTGCAGACGGGAAGACAGCAGCTGCATGTCCATGAGATCATGTTCGGTGCTTACCACTCGGCGGAAACGGGTAATCGCTACACGCTAAAGACGACGTTTACACCTTGGGACAAGTTGGATCAAGGCATCTTTGATACCCGCAGTGACTTTATTTAATCGCGCGAGGCGCGGAATCGGAGCTTCGACACAGCAGAAATAAGCTTCGCGATCGTGTCTTAGACGCCGTAATTTCATAAATTTCATTAGGCTGCCGGGGTGTACCGGCTGCCAATTTGGCGTGACCAAAACAGTTTGCCGAAATAGGGGGCATGCATCCGCTGAAAAATAGCCAGTCTAAATAACATATGGTATGATGAAATAATAAAACTTTTATGAAGGTAAAGCCTAGCTTACTAATGGAGGGGTCACTCATCATTAACAACATCTTGAATACTGCCATGACCATGCTAAAAAGTACGAGCCGAACTTTTTATATTCCTATTAGTCGGTTGGAACCGGGACTGAAAGAAGCGGTGTCATCCGCCTATTTATGTATGCGCGCTATAGACGAAATCGAGGATCATAGTGAGCTTGCCCGGCAGACGAAAGCGGAATTGCTGGACGGCATCAGCCAGGCTCTCCAATCGCAACGCCTTCAGGATATTTCCAAGCTATTGTCACCTTATGAAACGACCTTGCCGCCGGTTACGTTACAGCTGGAAGACTGGCTGCTATTTTGCCCGGAGTCGATCGCACCGAACGTATATCGCTACATTGCGATGATGTCCGAACAAATGGCCGGATGGGTACGCAGCAATTGGACGATTCATACGGAAGAAGATCTGGACCGGTACACATACAGCGTGGCTGGGATGGTGGGCGAAATGCTGTCGGAGCTATGGGAATGGCATGACGGCACAAAGTCGGATTTAACTAAGGCGGTAGCGTTCGGCAGAGGTTTGCAAGCGGTTAATATCATTCGCAATCGGACGGAAGATTTGGAACGCGGAGTAGATTATTACCCGGACGGCTGGGGGCTGGAGGAAATGCTCCGGTACACGCGGCGCAATTTGCAGACGGCCGATGCTTACATTGCCGATCTGAAGAAAGGTCCGGCTCTGGAGTTTTGCAAAATACCGCTGGCATTGGCTCATGCGACGGTTAAAATCATTGCCGTCGGCGGAAGCAAATTAACGAGGGCGAATGTGCTCGATATCGTAAGCCGGGTAACGAAATAATTCAGAGAGCCGGGGGAAGTCTCGCTGCCGGCGGCTGCCGATACGTTCGGCAGCTTTTTTTGCATCAAGGGGGCTGGACAACGGCACTGATGAAGTTTGCCTATACCATGCTTCGACCAAGCAAAAAGCCGGTTTTCCATATTGCGGAAACCGGCTTTTATCATTAGAGGTTCGCTCCAATTGTTACTAACGAACCGACTTATTTTACATAATTGCGGCTGAGCAGCAGGTCAGCGATGACTTCCGTCGGAATGATGAACTCTTGGACGCCCATATAACCGGGTGCTACTTCATACTTATTAAAAGAAATAACAAGATGGCCGTCGGCGTTAATGAAAAAGTTTTGATCGGCGCGAATGTTCTTGAACGTTTCTACCGGGACTTTGCCATCATATGTTTTGACGGGATCGGCTTTCATTTGATCTTTCATCTTTTTCTTAATGTTGTCGCTGATCACTTCGATGTATCGATCATCCTTGAACAGCAGGGGCAGCGTCAGCAGGATCTGATTTTTCTTATCGATCGTATCATACTTGCGTTCCTCTGAGGATGAGCCGGCGCTCGTTACGACGTATCGGGCAATGGCGAATATATCGTCGGTATCGGTCTTTACAATATACCCCGCATCTACGCCGAAATGACCATTTACGGCAGACCCCATGTCCTTTTGAAATTGATCGTACAGCGCCTTGCCTTCCGCCAAATATTTCTCATTCAAGCCCAGCTCTAACGCCTTGTCATTCAGGTTGCTGATGCCCGGAACTTTAATATCGGCATGGTGATGATCGTCTTTCACGATATATTGTCTGATGGTGAGCACTTTAATGAACGGACCGACGCCGGGGATTGCGGAGAAAGCTTGCGCCGCGGAAGTGCTGACGTTAATGCCGATCAAAAATAGAAGGACAGCCGCGCCGGCTGCTGAGATCCATCTGGTTGACCGTATTCACGTTAACATGCAATACTTCAGCCACTTCTTCGATCTTCAAATCTTCGAAAAAGCGGAGCACCACCGCGCTTCTATATATTTCGGGCAATTCCGCAAGCGTTTTTTCGATATCGACGTCTGAATATACATCCTCGGAACTGTTCATAAACGCGTGAAGCTTCTCATCCTCCATAGGCTGGACTTTTTTTCGTTTTCTCGTAAAGTCGAGCGCTGTATGAACGACGATGCGGTAAAACCAGCTTTTCACTGCAGCCGGATCTTTGAGGGAAGCCTTCGTTTTCATCGCTCTGTAGATCGCATCCTGCACGATATCCAGCGCGTCGTCTTTATTTCTCACATAACTGTAACCAGTCGATAAATGTTTTCTTTATGATTCGTAATAAATTGTACCAGTACGGATTTGTCGTCGAACATCTTCATCGTGTTTCGCTCCTATTGTAGTACGGCTTCGCTGACGAGAGCAGCATAAAATTTGGAACCTTCCAACGTTAAATGAACCCCGTCAGCGGCAAAAAATGAGTCTTTCCCCATGCTAGCGGCATACCAATCCCCGATCTTCGCATTCGGGAATTCCGCAGCGACCTCCTCTAACGTCGCGTTGACCGTGCCTTGCCACTTTCTGGGGACGCGTGTGTTCACCAGCACGATCTGTTTCACCTCCTTTAGCGAGGTGAGCAGCTGACGTAATTGCTTCTTGCTGAAGGCCCCGTTCGTCCCAAGCTCGATAATTACTCGATCACCAAGTGTCCCGTTCGTCTTGAGTCGGTTCACCACTTCTTGCGCTTGGGACATTTGCCTGCCGACCTTGCCGTCAATGATAATACCGGGCATTAACTTTTCCAAATGCGGTGCAGCATCCAGGATGACGGAATCGCCGATCGCCGTTATTCCTTTACTTGTTTCGGCTACCTCTTCCGATCTGCCAAGGTTCGCCGCCGGCTTCTTATCTTCGGAAGCTTGGGAAGCGGATAGGTTGGCGGACGGCTCTTCGGCAGCGACTGTACCTGAAGGGGATTCTGCTTTTGCCTTCTTTGGTGCTTCATCGGCGATGGACCATTGCTCGGCAGACGGTTGTTCGGCGATCAAGCTGCCGGAACAAGAGATGAGAAACAGGCTCAAACCAAATGCGCTAGATAAAAGCACATATCGAGGCTTGAACTCCGGCCGGCTGCGTAAATTCCGCCCATGAGATGCCCACGAGCCGCGTCGAACCGGTTCCTCAATGAGTTGCCACGATGCGGCAGCCAGCAGAAAGGTCAACGCCAGTTGGAAAATGGCTCTGTTTCCGTTCAATCCATCCGTATTCACTGCCGGACTCGTAAGGATCAGTACGGGAAAATGCCAAAGGTACAGACTGTAAGAGCGTTTGCCGATCCAACGCAGCGGCTTGCTTCCCATCGCCTTGGCAAAAAAGCTTGCCGGGTGTGCAAGGACTGCCGTAACGACTGCCGACAACAAGGCGAACAGCGCCAATCCGCCGCGATAAAGAAAGTCGTTGTATTCACTTACCGTCCATATCATCCATAGGAGTCCGATTAGACCGGCACCGCCGATGAAGTCGAGCACGGAGCGGGATCGGGGGGAAAGCGTCTCGGACAACCTGCGGCTAGGCCATACAACCGCTGCAACCGCTCCGACGATCAGAGCGGACGCTCGCGTGTCCGTGCCATAGTACACGCGGCTTGGATCGTTCCCGGGGACGTAGATAACCGCCATGGCTACAGCCGAGACCGCCGCTCCGATCAGCATGCACAAAATCAGTTTGCCGCGTTGCGGCACAAAGCGTAAGAAGAGCGCAAGGACAAGCGGCCATGCGATATAAAATTGCTCCTCAATGGCGAGCGACCAAAGATGACCGATCGGGGAAGGCGGACCGAAACTTTCAAAGTAGGATACATGATGAAAAATAAGCCACCAATTGTTGAAGTACAACGTCGCGGAAATGAAGTCGCCTTGCAGTGCAGCGAGACGTGTACGATCAACCCATAGCAGCCAAACGCCTACGACGGCAAGCATGAACAGCATCGCCGGCATCAACCTCCGCATGCGCCGAACCCAAAAATCTATCAGATCGATCCGTCTATTGCTTCGCCATTGTCCGATCAATTGATCGGTAATAAGGTAACCGGACAATGTGAAAAAAATACCAACGCCAAGAAACCCGCCGGGAGCCCAAGAAGGATGTAGATGGTAGGCGATGACCACGAGGACCGATAGGGCCCGCAGCCCGTCCAAGCCCGGCATATAGCGGCTATTTGCCGCACCGGCATGGACATCCTGTGCTTTTGACATAATATGTAACCTCCTGCTGCTAGACGCAATGATGTTTTGTATTGAAACGTGATATGTGCAAGACGAACGAGGGTATATAAAAAGTTTGGGAACAGGCGAAAAAAATGAACGGAAGAGAGCAGAACCCGGGGGAGAACGACAACGGACTGAAGAGAAGAGCGGTAAGGGGCGGGCATGGGGCTATAGGCGATGATGCAGGTGTCAGGTCCGGAACCGCCGGTACGAACAAAAAAACGCCAAGCGGCTCGAGATCGAGTGCTTAGCGTTTTTGATTAAAATATAAAGAAACGCCACAATTCGTTGTGGAGTTCAGGGTTTAGGCACAATTTAAGCAAGGGGGTCGTTTCCAATCCCTTACAATAGTATTATAACGCACGGGAAAACATAAGTCTACAATTTTTTGGAAAAATCCTTTATTTTAATAACAAGGCGCGAATTGCCTTGGGCCACAATATAGCTAAGGAGCGTGTGCATTGGATACGTACTATTGGGATACCCGAATCGATTATTTACGCAGCTCGAGAGACTTGTATTACAATGACGATTACATCGAATTTTTAGTGAAGATGGTTTGGAAGATTGAAGCTCCCGTTCATTTGATTGATTTTGGCTGCGGATATGGTTACCTGGGATTGAAGCTTTTGCCTTTGCTGCCTGACGGTTCGACTTATACGGGCGTTGATCTGGGGGAGAAGCTGCTCGATGAAGCAAGATCGGTTTTTCAGTCGCTTCCGTACGAGAGCGAGTTCATAAGAGCTGATATTCAAGAGGTGAAGCTGGAGCGGAAGTACGATATTGCTCTTTGTCACGCAGTACTGCTGCATATGCCGAATCCGGTTGATGTGCTCAAAAAAATGATCGACTGCGTAGTCAATCAAGGGAGAATCATTACGTTCGAGCCGCATTGGATCGGGAATATGGCGAATTATTATTTGCACGGGCACGATCATTCGCGACTGGTCCATCTGGGAATTCTTCAAAAGCTGTATGAGCAGGACACGAAACGCAGCGGCAAAGACGGCAACATAGGCGCGAAGGTGCCGATTTACTTAAGCGAATTGGGATTGACGGACATCGAAAGCAGAGTAAGCGATAAGGTAATCTTCCTGCATCCGAATATGGATCCGAGCCGCAAAATGAACCTGTATCAACGTTTGCAGGAGAGCGGCCACGCCGAAGCTCCAAGCCAAGAACGGGAAGCCTTTATAAGCCAATTGATGGAGCGGGGGGCCAGATTTCAGGAAGCGCAGGAACAGTATGAAAATGAGCTGTATTTATCCAAACAATTCCACTCAGAGTCTTTTTTCACGTATGCGTGCAATATGAAAATTACTTTCGGAACGGTATCGAGAGATTCGTAGCAGGTGACTGGGATTCTCTATGATTCGTATGAACGTTGGGAAACGCTAAATGTTAATGATGGGTTCGCTCTAAAAGTTAATGTAATTAATTATTAATGTGAATAAATATATATTTTGGGCAGCGTAACAACTGCAAAGGTTATCTTCATCCAATGTATTTAAAACTCGATCGGAAGCTTTTCTTTTATTTAAACTCTACCTGTCACGAGATTGAAATTTGTGTATTATGGTAATCATGATGCGATCGGTATTGTCCTTGTTGCCCTTCAGGCTGCTTGCCTGGAGGTTTGTTTTTCTCCGGCCGGCGGTGAAAGGATGCGTCACCGGTGGATCGGATCCGATTCGTATGCAAAGGAGTATAAAATATGCAGCAGAACAAGCAATTATCGATTTTTTGGCTGTTTCGTTACCTTCAGCCGGTCAAAGGGAGACTCGCGATTTTGCTAAGCATGCTGCTCTCTTCCACGGCGCTTCAGCTGATCAATCCGCAAATCGTGAAGCAATTTATCGACACCGCCGACGCCAAAGGGGTCGTCTCCGGACTGCTCAGTCTTGCCGGTCTGTACCTCGTCGTCGCCGTTTGCAATCAGCTGTTGACGGTAGCCGTCAGTTACTTGGGCAACGACGTGGCTTGGCGAGCGACGAATCGGCTACGGGCCGATTTGCTGCAGCATTGCCTTCGGCTCGATATGCGTTTTCATAACCTGAAAACGCCTGGGGAAATGATCGAGCGCGTCGACGGCGACGTAACGAACATGTCGAATTTTTTCTCCATGTTTATTGTCCAGATCATTGGCAGTTTCGTGCTGCTGGCGGGCATTCTGGGTTACATGTTCGTAACGAATTGGCCGATTGCCGTTGTGATGACCTTGTTCACAGGTATTTCCATAGGGGTTATGGTGTACGTTCGAGATTTGGGCGTCAACGCGACGCAGGCCGAGCGCCAAGCGAAAGCCGCCTTGCTCGGACTGATCGAAGAGCGTATCGCCGGCATTGAAGACGTGCAGGCCAACGGAGGCGTTCCGTACGTAATGAACCGGTTTCATCGCGCGATGCGCTCCTTGTTCCTGACCGGGCGAAAAGCATGGATGCTCCGCGTCGTTCCGTGGAACGCGACGGTTGTTCTATTTACAATTGCAGTAACGGTGGTGCTCATGCTGGGTGTCTATTTGTACTTGAAAGGCCAAGTCACGCTGGGCACGCTGTTTCTGTTCTATCAATACACGCAAATGTTGAACGATCCGATCGAACAGCTCGGCAATCAGGTGCAGGAGTTTCAAAAGGCGAAGTCGGGCATGCGCCGCTCTCGTGAAATACTATCCATGCAAAGCGAAATTATGGAAGGAGAGGGTGACACGATTCCAGCAGGGGCTCTCAGCGTGGAGTTTGAGCAGGTGAGCTTCAGCTATAACAAGGACAGCCGCGTTCTGCATAACATCAGCTTTTCCTTGAAACCTGGCGAACGCCTCGGCCTTATCGGTCGCACCGGCAGCGGAAAGACCAGCATCAGCCGTTTGCTGCTGCGCATGTACAACACCGATAGCGGCGTCATACGTGTGGGCGGTGTAGACATCCGCACCTTAAAGCTGGAGGCATTGTACCGCCGGGTCGGTATGGTCACACAAGACGTACAGCTGTTTGACGGGACGCTCCGGGACAATCTGACGCTGTTCTATAGCGGCGTATCGGATCAAGACATTCTCGCGACGACAGAGAAGCTTGGATTGCGATCCTGGATCGACGAATTGCCGAACGGGCTGGACACGCATTTGTCCGCGGGCGGAGGTTCCTTATCTGCCGGAGAAGCGCAGCTGTTTGCGCTGACGCGCGTGTTTTTGACCAAGCCGAGCCTTGTTATATTGGATGAACCGTCTTCGAGGCTTGATGCAGCGACGGAAGCTGCCCTGCAAGGCGCCGTGGATCAACTGATGGAACAATGCACCGCCATCGTGATTGCGCATCGATTGTCTACGCTGGAGAGAGTAGACAAGATCATGGTGCTCGGCCAAGGACGCATTCTGGAATTCGGCGAACGGGGAGCGCTCGCGCAGGAACCGTCCTCTCATTTTGCACAACTATTACGAACGGATCGTCAGGAGGAATTGGCATGACCGTAGGTCGGTTTGTTGGACATCTGCTGCGTTACCGGCTGTCGTTGTTTGTGATCAACGGGGTGCTGTGGTGTGTGTTTCACTCAATTCCGGTGCTGTTCGGTATTGGGATGCAGTGGTTTTTCGACCGCGCTACCGGGGAGTCCCATCACTTTTTGTGGCTGGCGGCCCCGCTGCTCATTGTAGCGCTCATGCGTGTAGGACGGGTCGGCATGTTTTTCATTGCATTTTACGAATGGATTACTTACACCTATCATCTGCAAGCGATATTGCGTACCAATATGTTAATCGGCATTATGCAGTGGCCCGGCCGCAATTTGCCCGCTTCTCCGGGCGAAGCGATGACCCGCTTCCGGGAAGATGTCGACGAAGTGGTGGAGTATGTGGAATCGTGGGTTGATTTTTGGGGGAAGCTGGCGTATGCGGTCATTGCGATCATCATTATGGCCAAGATTAACTGGTTGATCACGTTCGTCGCCATTTCGCCTCTTGTGATCGTGACGCTGCTCAACAATTTGTCAGGCAACCGGGCAAGGCGTTACAGCCGCCTTAACCGTGAAGCGACCGGCCGGATCACCGGGTTTATCGCCGAGACGTTCGGCGCCGTGCAAGCCGTGAAACTGGGGCAGGCCGAGCGGCATGTCCTGAACCGGTTTCTGACGCTTAACGAAGCGCGAAGACAGGCGGCGCTCAAAGACAATTTGTTCAAGCAGTGGATGCGCTCGCTGAATCAACACGTGCTGAGCATCAGCACCGGCATCATTTTGTTGATGTGTGCCGCTGAGATGCAGGCCGGCCGGTTCACCGTAGGCGACTTTGCACTTTTTACGATGTATGTAGGCTCGTTCGCTTCCAGCATTTCGTTGTTCGGCTACATGGTGTTCCAGCATAAACGACTGAAAGTGGCCATAGACCGGATGCGGGTACTGTTCCGCCCAGGCCAGGAAGACCGTATTGTGGAACATAATGCTATTTACCTGGACGATTCGCCGCCGGATGTGCCGGCAATCGACAAAAGTGCGGCGGAACAGCTGCAAAGTCTGGAAGTGAAAGGGCTCTCGTATCAATATCCGAACTCTGGGAACGGCATTGCCGATATCAGCTTCCGTCTGGAGCGCGGCAAATTTTTGGTCGTTACGGGTCGAATCGGTTCGGGCAAATCGACTTTGGTGCGGACGCTTCTGGGCCTTTTGCCGAAAACGAACGGAACGGTCGCATGGAACGGGAAAACGGTGGAACATCCGGCGACGTTCCTTATCCCGCCGAGAGCGGCTTACACGCCGCAGGTGCCGCGGCTGTTCAGCGACCCGCTGCGCGAAAACATTACGCAAGGCAGCGCCGCATCAACGGATTCGCTCGAACATGCCGTCCGTCTGGCTGTGATGGAACAAGACATCAAGCAGCTCAAGCATGGGCTTGATACGATGGTCGGCCCGCGGGGCGTGATGCTCTCCGGCGGACAAATTCAGCGCGCCGCCACCGCGCGGATGATGCTGACGCAATCGGACCTGTTTCTTTTTGACGATTTATCGAGCGCGCTCGATGTTGAAACGGAAAAGCTGCTGTGGGAGCGATTGTTTCATGAGCGGGACGTTACTTGTATCGCCGTATCTCACCGCAGGGCGGCACTGGCTCGGGCGGATCATATCATCGTGATGAAGAACGGACGAATCGAAGCCGAAGGAACGTTATCCGAGCTGCTGGCGACGAGTGCAGAGATGCAATTGCTATGGCAGGGAGAAGAATCGCAAAAGGAAGAGGCGGAGCAAACCGCATAAATAGCGGTACAGATTCTGAAGCACATGATTATACCGATGGAAGAAAGGCTCCTTTACGCAGCGCAGTGCGAAAGGAGCCTTTTTCGTGTGCTACTAATACGACTGCAACAGGCGAGCTGGGGTAAGTATGAATTTTGAAATTAACTGTGATCCTCAATTCGTATGATTCGCCCATGTTCCATTTGAAATAACGATGTGCCTTTCAGTTCAATCTTGTCTCCAGCCTTTAATCCGTTCGGCAAGTCGATTGCCACTATTGCTTCATAATCGACGTGTACCGCGATCTTGTCATCCGCATTCTCAAAATGCGTAATCTTCTGTCTGCGGCTGGAGAACATCGCTGTGGATTGCTGTGCCAGCTCTCGAAACGGTTGGATGCCTTTTGTTTCCACGTTCATTTCGCCACCGGAGAAATTTTGGAAAACAATGTCCTCATGCAGAAGGTTGACCATGCCTTCGATATCAAACGAGTTGTAGGCTTCAACATATTGCTCGATTATTTTTCGGCTTTCTTCACGAATCATAGTCATACTCCTCTCAAGGCACGATTTTACGGAAAATCAATAAATTCTTTATGGTTCTCGAAAACACCTTTATTTGGAATCGGATATTTTGTCGATAAAAAAGGGTTGAATATAAAAGCGTTTTCATTTAGGATGTATATGAAACGTTTCGGAAACGTTGCTAAATGGAATAGACTGACGGGGTTTCAAGGAGCGAAGATGTAAGCGTTTTACCAAATGGGTGGGATCAAGTGAGCAATAAGTAGTCTGTATCTCTACTAGGGAGGAACGGAACATGATGAAAATGTTCAGGGGACGAAGGAAGCTGGCTGTGGTGGTTGTATCTATTCCGGTAATACTCGCTTTAGCGTCAGGTTGTTCCAAAGAAACAGGCTCCGGGAAGGCACCAGCGCCGAGCGGGGCCGAGTCGTTCGACATGTCCAAACCCGTTAAGCTCAGTTTATACATGGGACTCCTGCAGCCCGATGAATGGATTCAGAAATATATCATCGGACCGGTTCAAAAGAAGTACCCGAATATCAGCATCGACATCGTAAGGAAAGCGAAAGGGACCAATCCGGACGAACTTGTCGTCGCAGGAACATTCCCGGATCTCATCTACGAGAGCATTCCGAGATATACGGTGTACAAAGACCTGGGGCTGCTATACGATATGAACGATATGATCAAAAAGTACAAATTCGATGTGAGCAAGCTGAACCCAGTCGTCGTTGATGCTTTGAAAGTGTGGGGCAGCAACGGAGAGCTGTACCATATGCCGCTCTGGATGAATTTCACGGCGTTGTACTATAACAAAGACATTTTCGACAAGTTCGGCGTTGCGTATCCGAAGGACGGCATGATCTGGGATGAGGCGATCGAGCTTTCCAAGAAATTGACGAAAACGCAGGATAACGTTGCTTTCAAAGGATTGGATCCTACCAGCATTACGGGAATGGCGCATCAGCTCGGATTAAACTTCGTCGATCCCAAAACGAATCAGGCGCTGCTGGATAACGACGGGTTCAAAAGAATATTCCAAACGTTCCTAACCGCCTATAAAATACCGGGGAACGAAACCCGGGGCGTCTCCAGAGATACGTTCCTGAAAGACCGGACCTTGGCGATGTATCCATTTTATGCGGATATGGTAACACTGCTTGCCGATTCGGCGGCAAAAGGGGCGCCGATCAATTGGGATATGGCGTCGCTGCCCGGTTTTCCCGAACGGCCGGGAATCGGATATGAGGTCGACTCCCATAACTTGTCGATTTCAAGCAGCAGCCAAAACAAAGACGCGGCGTTTATGGTTGTATCGCATTTGACTTCGCTTGAGCCGCAGCTGGAATTGAGCAAGGCCGGTTATTTGCCCGTGACCACCGATCCCGAACCGCTCAAGAGCTTTGGGACGAACCAGCCGGAATTAAAAGGGAAGCATCTCGACGCCATATTCAAAACGAAACCGGCCGCGTTCCATAAATTCACTCCATACGATTCGCTTGCTACAGGCAAGCTGAGCCCGGCGCTGGCCGAAGCCGAGAAAGGCAAAGACATCAATACCGCATTACGGGAAGCAAATGAAGCGGCCAATAAAGCGATTCAGGAAAAATTGGCAGGCACCTCGACCAAATAGCGGATTCATGCTTCGTTTTCATGGACCATTGCACTTGTTCAAAGACAAGGGCGTTGGTCCATTTTTGTAATGAAAAGTCGAAATCGTGATGTTTTTTATCGATTCCGGCATAGGAACGATAGAGGCGAATTGATATAATATATGGTGAAATTGAAGTACAACGCCAGAAATCGCGACAAATTTGGATTAAACTTTTTTTTGCGGGAATAGGGGGAAGTCAAATGAAATTGGCGTTCATTTCGGATATTCATGGGAATGCCGTTGCACTTGAGGCGGTATTGGAGGATGTTCGGAACAAATCGGTTGACCGGATCTATGTTCTTGGCGATATATGTTATCGCGGGCCGGATCCGAAGCGATCGCTGGAGCGGGTACGTTCGTTACAAACCGAAGTGATCAAAGGAAATGCGGATGAATGGGTCGTGCGCGGCATTCGTCCCGGAGAAGTGCCGGAGCAGGCGATCGATATGATGAACCGGGAACGCGATTGGACATTGTCGCGATTGGATCCGCAGGACGTCGATTATTTGAATCAGCTTCCGACGGAGCTCAAGTTACAAATCGAAGGCGTATCGATCAGCGCATTTCATGCGACGCCGGATAGCTTATTTGAGGTGATTCCACCGTATGCGGACGATGAGGAGATCAAAGCCAAGCTTATGTCGGCATCGGTCACGGATGTATACGTCTATGCCCATATTCATAAACCGTATATCCGGTATTTGGACGGCAAAGTCGTCATCAACACGGGAAGCGTCGGATTGCCCTTTGACGGGATGACCAAGGCGTCGTATGCGATCGTCGAGGTGGAGAAGGGGCGCATCCGTACGTCGGTGGAGCGGGTTTGCTTCCCGATCGACGAAGTGATTCGCCAGTACGAGGAAGCGCAGTACCCCAACTCGGTTATGATGGCCAAAATCATAAGGAATGCAAGTGTTAAGTGATGAGAACGGATTCATCTACATATTTCGTTAGATTACACTCGTAACGGCCGGGGAGGCACTATGAAACGCAAATCGCATTTATCCGGAACAACCATCGGCTTATCCTTGGCCTCCATCCTGTGTTTGACCTCCCTAATCGGCTGTGAATCAAGCTCAGGCGTGAAGAACGATCAGGCGGCAGCGAGCCAGCCGACGGCACAGCCTGCTTCGGCAACAAACACCAACGGAACCGAGACGCCGCTCAAGCTGCTAACGGGCGACGTGCTGTCGCTTGCCGTTGAACATCCGAAAATAAAAGCGAAGATCGGGGAACCCGCCATTCTGTCGCCGGATGACGGTTACCCGAAGCTCAAACTTAAACCGAAGGTTGATGGAACGGTCTCTGCGATCGTCCTGTTCGAGGACGGCAGTACGGCGGCTCAATTTGCTGCGAAAAATGCGACGTCCGGCCAGGAAGTCACCTTGGAAACGTCAGGCAAACCGCAAAAGCCGGGCCGGTACGATATACAGATCAAACTGTCGGCACAAGGTTATGAGGAAGCAACGGATCATATCGCTTTCACCGTTATGACGCCGGAGCAGCAGAGCAAAAATCAGGCTCAGGCCGTCTATCTTGATGACAAAGGTAAGCTGAAGTATGCGCCGGATTACAAAGGGAACACGATCCCCGATTTTTCCAACGCGGGTTATATGGGAGGCGGCGTGAAGCTGCCGGACGTGCAGGTGAAAGCGACGGTCGAACCCGGCGACGGTGACGACGGGGCGCGTATTCAAGCCGCGATCGATCAGGTGTCCAAGCTGGAACGCGATAAAGACGGCTTTCGAGGAGCCGTGCTCTTGAAGAAAGGCAGTTACCAAATCGCAGGCTCGATCAAGATCAGCAGCAGCGGCGTTGTACTGCGCGGGGAAGGGCAGGGAGAGGACGGTACGGTGCTGCTTGCCGCCGGAACGGCTAAACGGGCGCTAGTTCAGGTAGCCGGAAGTTCGGGTGCGAAGCTTGTGACCGAACCTCCGCGCGTTATCACCGATCTGTACGTGCCGGTCGGTTCGCGCAGCTTTCATGTGCAATCCGTAAAAGGATTGAAGGTAGGCGACACGGTGTTCGTGCGGAAAATCGGAAATAAAGATTTTATATCGTTTTTAAAAATGGACCGCATTACGCTGAGGCCGGGCAAACCGAGCGAGACGAAAATGTGGGATCCGTTCAACCTTGATTTTGACCGGGTCGTCACGGCGATTGACGGCAATCGAATTACGGTGGACGCCCCGCTGACGGATGCGATTGACAGCAGATGGGGTGGCGGGACGGTCATTCGTTCGCAAGACGGGGGACGAATCGAAAAGGTCGGCATCGAGAATCTTCGCGGCGATACCGAATACAACAAGGAAGTCAAAAAAACGGACAAAGGCAAATCGTATTTGGCTGACGAGAACCATGCGAACGATTTTATATCGATGAATAATCTGAAGAACGGCTGGGTAAGAGATTTTACCGCCACTCACTTTTCAATTTCCGCCGTCAACATCGGGAAAGGAGCCAAGTGGATTACGGTCCAGGATGCCAAAAATCTCGATATGATCAGCGTGCTGACGGGCGGCTTGCGCTACCCGTTTAACGTGAACGGGGAGCTTATCCTTGTGCAGCGCGCCTATTCCGAATCGGCCCGTCATGCTTTTGTACTCGGATCGCAGGTGAAGGGACCGAATGTGTTCCTGCAAGGGGTCTCGCATGAAAACTACGCCACCAGCGAACCGCATCACCGGTGGTCCGTCGGCGGTCTCTTCGACAACGTCAGTGCGCCGATCGCCATCCAGGACCGTCAATATTACGGTTCGGGACACGGTTGGGCCGGTGCGAACTATGTGCTGTGGAACACAAGCGGACCGGTTGTTGCGCAGAACCCGCCGACGGCTGCGACGTGGGTGATCGGCCATGTCGGCGCCAAGAGCAAAGGCGCTTTCGAACCGCGGGATCCGGCATTCATGGCTTCGTACGGCAATCATGTCGAGCCCAGAAGCTTATACTTGAAACAGTTGGAAGACCGGCTTGGCGCCAAGGCGCTGGAAGCCATCGGAACGTATTCGTTCCCGGACACATTCGATGAGAATGCGCAGGACGTAATGAGCGGGGACGATAATAGCTAACCTGTGGTGACGAGGGAAATGCCCCAAATTTAATTTAACTGAAAAAAACCGGTTCAAACCGCTTCAGGAAAGGAGTACAATAGCCTTATTTCTTTACAGGCGGTGAGTGGGGGATGCTGGAACATCAATTTTTCGAGCTGTATCTAGCCTACGGGCAGCCCCAGGGAATGACGGTCGAGATTACGATTACCGAGCTGACCGGGCTGTGGCAGTGTTCGGAGCGGAATGTGAAGATGGGTATGATGAATCACGAACATGTCATTTTATTTTTGCTGTTTAAGGAGCTTCAAACGTTATATAACCCTTCGGTCCGCGGTGTTTCCGTCAATTCTCTCGGTTGGATCGATTTTAAAGACATTTGGCTGCAAAGCGTATAACTCGGGACATGTGAGCAAGGAGCGGTTCAATTCGATCAAGTGGCATCATATCAAAGGGAAGGTGACCGGACTTCGATGAGGCGCCTTCCCTTTGTGCGTGCTGGAACCGATAAAATTCTGCGTCTCTTCCATACACTACGCTACATCAAAGCTACATGGCAGCGGATGCCGACTTCGACTCAGCCTTCACCAGCACCTTGCTCTCCCATGCGCGGCTTCTCCAGCGATACAGTAAAATTAATCCCCGTACCCATTCGTCAATAATAAACACGATCCAAATCCCGATCAGTCCGTAACCGAAATGAAGGCCCAGCAAGTAAGTGAGAGGAATGCAAAGACCCCATATCGCGAGAACGCCGGTGATCACGATAAACCGGGCATCGCCGCTTGCTCTAAGCGCTTCGCCGATCACGATATTCAGACAGCGGCCAGGCTCCAGTATGAACCCCAGGCAGAGCAGAGCGGCACCCAGCGAGATGATGTCCGCTTCCTGCGTGAACAGGCCGAGCAGCCGCTCCCGGAAGGTGACAATGACCGTAACGGCGCACAAGCACAGCAGCATACTTAATCGCAGGCTGCGATACAACTGACGATACGCCGCTTCCTTTTCTCCGGCGCCTACAAGGCGGCCGATAATGATCATCGTACCGCGGCCTAGCGAAATGGCGAGCACCATGATGAAATACATAATATTTTGTGTATAAATGCGTGTGGACAGCAATTCGGCGCCTAGCGATGTGATGAAATAAGTCGTTACGAGCTGGCTGGCCGAGTAGGATAGCTGATTGCTGCCAGTAGGGATGCCGATGGCAAGGATCTTTTTCAAATCTTCCTTCCTGCATTTCAAAAATTGTTTCCAGCCGATGTGCAGCCGCACGACCTTGCGCAATATAACGCAATACGCGGCTAGCGCCACACATTGACTGATGGCGGCGGAGATGGCGACGCCGGGGACGCCGAGCTTCGGGAATCCGCCCGGCCCGAAGATGAACAAGTAATTCCCTGTCAAATTCAGCAGATTCATGCCGATGCTGACCATCATCGTATAACGCGTAAAGCCATGAACCTGGGTAATGGCCGAGATTGTCAAATTCACGGCTTGCATGAACAGCGCTCCGCCGACGATGACCAGATATACGCGGGCTTGCTCCAGCAAGTCCGGCTGCAGTCCGAACAGACCGAGCAGCGGTCTGCTGAAGCTGACCATGCCGATACTGACGACAAGCCCGAACACAAAGTTAAGCGCAATGGCGCCGGCGGCAAAACGTTTGACATCTTCCGTCTTTCCCGCACCCAAATATTGCGAGATGACGATCGCGGTGCCGGCGGAGACGACCTGCAGCAGCAAAAAGGTAAACAAGATCAATTGATTGGAAACGCCGACGGAAGCGACGGCGGCATCGGATACTTTGCTGACCATGAACGTATCCGCCGTTCTCATGAACATTTGCAGAGACGATTCTATAAACAACGGCCAAGTGATCGCGAATAAGGCCATCTTTTTCGGAGGAGACATGGTGTTTACCTTCTTCCCGATAGTTCTGTTTCTCTCGGTCTCATTATAAGCCAGATCGCCGATCTTTGCCGTAAAAAGTTGGCGAAGACTCGCGATTATATAATAATGATGGTGCATGGTCCTTCCAAACGGTAGAAACGGATGGGGATTGTCGTAGCCAACGTTGTTCTATCGACTGCCTGCTGTTCAAAATTGAACTAATCATTGACAAATATATTGGAATGTTATAACTTTGGGACATTGACATATTGTTATAACAATATAATAAAATAGCAGGAGCGCTGGATGAATAAACACAACAAAAAATTGGATTCCAAGAGTCCTCTTCCTCTGCACTATCAATTGCAGGAAATTATTAGGTTTGAAGCGTTAAACGGCGATTTAGCGGATAAAAACGGAAAAATGCCTACGGAAATCGAGCTGATGGCCCGATTCGAAGTCAGCCGCATTACGGTACGCCAAGCGCTTTCCAAATTGGTCGATCAAGGGTTGCTTCACCGGGAAAGAGGAAAGGGAACTTTCCTGAAAACGAATCATGCCGAACATTGGACCGGACAACTGCTCGGATTTTCCGAGACCATTACCGCCTCGGGCTTTACACCTGGGGGAAAGACGCTGAAATACGGGGTAGCCAAAACGCTTGCAGACGAAATCAAAAGCAAGCTTATGGTCCAAACGGCTTGGGAATTGAAGCGGCTCCGTTACGCCGATGATTTGCCTATTGCGATTGAACATTCCTATTTTCCGGAAGCGATCGGCATGCGGCTGGAGCAGCAGGAGTTGGGCTCCGTGCTGACTTACGCCTATATGGAGAAAGAGCTCGGAGTGACGCTGCGCAACGGTACGCAGAACATCAGCGCAAAGAATGCCGGCAAGCAGGAGGCCAAAATGCTCGGAATCGTCGAAGGAACGGCTTTGCTTTCTATTACACGAATCATATATGCCGCTGATCAAACCCCTGTAGAATATTTGGAAGCCGTGTATCGGCCGGATTATTTCCAGTACACCGTTCAGTTGCAGCGTTAAGCTCGAATGCGAAAGGCCATGGGATGAAATGCGTGTGTTGACATGAAGGCGGTTTAGAGCCGGAGTTTACATCTTGATCGGAGGGATAGCATATTAAAATCAATAAAGTAGAGCCCATTGTTCTGCATATACCACTGGAAAAGCCGGTAGTCACATCTTTCGGCAAAATGGATGCGAGGACGACGGTTCTTGTTAAAGTCGAAACGGATACGGGCGAATATGGAATTGGGGAAATATGGAATAACTTTCCCTCCTGGGGTGTTTACGAGAAAGTAACGACGTTGAAGCATGGCATTACACCTTTACTCATCGGTGAAGACCCGCTCGATATCGGGGAGATAAACGCCAAGTTATTTCGTGCACTTACCGTGCTCGGTCTGCAGTGGGGTGCGCTGGGGCCTATTTACCAGAGCATCAGCGGGATCGATATGGCTTTGTGGGACTTGAAAGGGAAGCATATGGGCAAACCGGTTGCCCAGCTTCTCGGCGGGCATGATCGCCAGCCCGTTCAGGTTTATGCCAGCGGCATCGGGCCCGGCGAGATCGAGAATTTGATCGAAAGCCATCAGGAAATGGGCGTCTCCGCCTTTAAACTGAAGGTAGGGAAAAACGACGAGCAGGATTTCCGTAATTTGCAGAAAATGCGCGGCATGCTGCAGCCCGATGACAAGATCATGATCGATGCCAATCAAGCGTGGGATAGAGAAAACGCCATTCGCAATTTGCAGCGATTCAAAGCTTTTAATCTTACTTGGATTGAGGAACCGCTGCGCTGCGATGACTTCAACGGATACCGCTTCGTTCGCGAAAGCACGGGAATTCCCGTGGCGGCAGGCGAGAATCTGTACGGCGAGCGGCATGCAAGAATGGCTCTGGAAAACCGGGCCCTCGATATCATTCAGCCCGACCTGAGCAAAAACGGCGGCATTTCGGAGTGCAGGGCCATGGCGGATATCGCCCGCAGTGCAGACGTTCCGTTTGCACCGCATTTTTTAGGCGGGGCCGTTTGTCTTGCCGCCAGTCTGCATTTTTTTTCCGCCGTTCCCGGCGGGGTCCTATTGGAGCTCGATGCGAATCCGAATCCTTTTCGCGAAAAGCTTTTTACGACTCCCTTTGTCGTGAAAGACGGGAAGCTAGCCGTTCCGCAAGGGCCGGGCCTCGGCATGGAACTGGATCCGGAGTTTGTCGAGCATTACCGAATTGACGTTTCTTCGCTAGGATGATTTGAATTCGTTCACAATGACTTAAGATGAGGAAAGGAGCCGTCGACATGGCCGAATATTACGGTAATTTTATTGGCGGAAACTATGTTACCCCGAGGCGAGCTTCGTGGTTCGATTCTGTAAATCCGGCAAACAGGGAAGAGTGTCTTGGAATGTTCGTCGACTCCGGCAGACAGGAAGTGGCGGAGGCGGTGGATTCCATCGTAAGCGCCGCACCGCAGTGGGCAGGCACGTCGGGAACGGAACGTGCCGCCATTTTGCAAATGGCGCTAGTCGCTTTGGCCGAGAGAAAGGAAGAGCTTGCCCGAGTGATGACGAGGGAGCAAGGGAAACCGCTCCAGGAGTCGTTGAATGAAATCGGCAAATCGATCAGCGAGGCCCAGTTCATGCTCGGAGAAGGGTACCGCTTGAATGGCTATACGACGATGAGTGAAAAGCCGGGGACGTGGGCACAAACGGTAAGGGTGCCAGTTGGCCCCGTTGCGGCAATCACCCCGTGGAATTTCCCCGTGCTCACGCCGATGCGCAAGCTGATGCCCGCGCTGATCACAGGCAATACGGCCGTGCTGAAGCCGTCGGAGTACACGCCTCTAACCGGGCTGAAGCTTGTGGAGATATTAAACTCCCGGGGCCTGCCCAAAGGCGTGTTGAATGCGGTTACAGGAGGCCGATCCACGGGAGAAGCTTTGGTGAAGCACCACGCGATCAAAGCGATTACATTCACCGGATCGACGGCGGCCGGCCGATCCATCTATAAGCTTGCGGCGGAGCGTTTGGTCCGGGTGCAGGCGGAGATGGGGGGCAAAAACCCGGCCGTCGTATGGGATCCTCCAAGCATGCAAGAGGCGGTGAAGCATATTGTTAGTGCGGCGTTTCTGTGCTCGGGGCAGCGCTGTACGGCAATCAGCCGCGTCATCGTGCGCAAGGCGGATACGGCGGAGATCGAGCAGGCGTTCGCCGCCGCTTTATCCGAGCTGCGCCCCGGCAATGGCCTGGAGAATGGAGTGACGCTCGGTCCTTTGACGAACGAAGCTCAGTTGTCCAAGGTGAGCGGTTTCGTGCAGCGCGCGGTTCAAGAAGGTGCCCGCTTGGTATTGGGAGGCGAACCTTTGAAAGAAGGCGAATTTGCCAAAGGCTTCTTTTTCCCGGCAACCTTGCTGGCGGATGTAACGGGCGAGATGGAAATCGCCAGAGAGGAAGTTTTCGGGCCGGTTCTCATCGTACAGGCTGTAGAAACGTTTGAAGAAGCTTTGGCGATGGCCAATAACGTGGAATACGGGTTGACCGCAGCGATATTTACGAAGGATCTGTCGGTGGCGGGACGTTTCGTAGACGGCATTCAAGCCGGCATGGTTCACGTCAATCACGGTACGGCTCCGGAAAGTCATATGCCGTTTGGCGGCGTCAAAGCTTCGGGCGTAGGTCCCGGCTCGGTGGGCCCGACAACGAAGGATTTCTTTACCGATATCAAGTCCGTATATCTCAAACATTCGTAAAATATCCGTATTGCATAGAGGGAGGAAGTCTGTATGCCGAAGAAAGTCGGCTTTATCGGACTCGGAGCGATGGGCAGACCGATGTCCAAAAATGTTATCGCAAAAGGAAAGTACGAACTAACGGTTTACGATTTGTTCGATAAGGCGGTCGAGGAATTAGTCTCGCACGGAGCGCGAGCAGCAACTTCCGCTGCAGAGGTGGCGGAGAACAGCGACATCGTGATTACGATGCTTCCGAATTCGCCCGACGTGGAAGCCGCCGTGCTCGGACCTAGCGGGGTGCTCAGCGGACTGCGTCCGGGATCGGTCCTGATCGATATGAGCACGATCGATCCGGCGACGACGCGAAAAATCGCGGATGCGGTTCACACGAAAGGGTGCAGGATGCTTGACGCGCCGGTAGGCCGTTCCACAGCTAACGCGGAGGATGGGACGCTGCTCATTATGGCGGGCGGCGACGAGGATTTGTTCGAGGAATGCAAGCCGATCCTGTCGTGCATGGGCAGCGACTTGGTGCATTGCGGTCCGATCGGGTCAGGGGAAATCGTTAAGATCGTTAATAATATGCTTACCGGAATTATTGTCACAGCCAATGCGGAAGCGTTGACGCTCGGGGTAAAAGCGGGAGTGAAGCTGGAAACGCTGCTTCAGGTGCTGCGCAGCACGGCTGCCAATAACGGGCATCTGCACGCTACTTATCCCGTTAAGGCGCTTAAGGGAGATTTCAGTCCCGGCTTTGCCGTTCGACTCGCTTACAAGGATATGAACCTAGCGCTGAGTCTCGGGGGACAGCTGAATGTCCCGCTTTCCGTGGCTGCCTCAAGCACACAACTGTTTAATATGGCACGGGGACTAGGACACGATAATCACGACTATACTTCCGTCATCTCTGTAGTAGAGGAATGTGCCGGAATAAAGGTTAGAACAGAATAGCCCGAGTAGGGATAGCGGAAAGGAAGGATTTCCATGGCTAGGATTAGAGGCATTGCGCATCGCGGGTTTCCGGCCCGATATCCGGAAAATACGATTTCGTCGTTCCAAGCGGCGCTTGACGCATCCTTCAGTCATATGGAGCTGGACGTGCATTTAAGCAAGGACGGCGTTCCGGTCGTGATGCATGACCATACCCTTCAGCGAATGAGCAACGGCAAAGGACCAATCAAGAACTTTACGTTCGAGCAATTGCAGCAGCTCAAGGTAGGCGAAGCGGAAACGATTCCAACCTTGGAACAGGTGTTCCGGCTGGCTCAAGGTCGCATCACCGTATTGGTAGAGTTAAAGCAAACCGGCAAGTTGTATGAAGGCTTGGAAGAAAAAGTGCTGGAAGTCATTACCGGACTCGATATGGTCGATCAAGTCATTATTACTTCGTTCGACCATTACGCCTTGGTCAAGATGCGTCGTCTGAACGGCGACGTACCGATCGGTTTGCTCATGAGCGGATCGTCTCCCGCCGTGTTTCCCTTTATGAAGGAAATTTCCTCCCGGTACATGTCGATTCCTCACGCCTATTTGACGGAAGAATATGCTGATATTTGCCATGAGAACGGCGTACAGCTCATCACGAGGCCGATCGACACGGAAGAGACGATGAACAAAATGCTGCGTTTCCCCGCAGTGCTGGCCTCAACGAATCAATTGGAACGTTGGGAGCGGTTTTACATTGAACATCGGGACCGGCTTCAGTAAAAATGCGGCACGAAGCGCTTGGTGAACGGAGCGCAAAGGATCAGCTTCAGCTTGCGGCTTTGTAAGTCACAATGGTGTAAGCGTAATTTATTTGACCATAGGCGAGGGGATAGCGGTATGGTTAACAAATTCAATTCGCTTGTAATGTTGACGACAATCGTGACGCTGGTTTTATCGGGCTGCCAAGCGGCCAAACCCGGAGTAGAGCAAGATTCGCCGGTCTCGTCGAATCCTGTTACTCTGAAAATTTTCGTTCATGCCGTTCGATTGACCGATACGGAATATCAGAAATTCATCCTTGAGCCATTAAAAAAGACGCATCCGAACATCACGATGGAGCGGCTCGAAGGAAAGCTGGAGGATCTTATCGTAGCTGGCAATATACCTGACTTGATCTTGACTGACAACGATTGGTATTCGGCGCTGACAACCCTCGATCTGCAGCAGGATTTAACGGATCTGATCAAGGAATTCAGGCTGGACGTGAATACATTTGTTCCGGAGTCCATACAAGCGGTGAAGCAGCTGAGCGACAGCGGCAAGATGTACGCCATTCCTTTCAGCTTAAATGTCGGGGCATTATTTTATAACAAGGATTTGTTTGACAGGTTTGGAATCCCGTACCCGAAGGACGACATGACTTGGAAGGAAGTGCTTGACCTGTCCAAAAAACTGACGCGCAATGTGGACGGGGTTCAATACATCGGATGGGAGCCCGGCTTTCCGGATGCGATTGCAAGTCCGTATTCCCAGCCTTTTGTCGATCCGAAAACAAACAAAGCAGTGGTGGATACCGATGTATACCGGAAAGTGTTCGAACTGATGAAGCAAGTGTACGAACAGCCCGGCTTTATCGGAGCTAACAATAAATTTACATATGCGCCCAAGGAATTTATCGTGGACAAAAAAGTAGGCATGATGACCGAATGGTCGATCAAGATGATCGGGGATCTAGTCGAAGCCATCGAGCAAGGCGCAAGTTTCAATTGGGATATGGTGACGATTCCGAACTTTGAGGATAAAGCCGGTAAAGGACGCCATATGTTGGCAAGCATGATGATCATTACAAAAAACAGCCCTTACAAAAAGCAAGCGATGCATGTAATCCAGACCGTAACGTCGCCGGAAGCGCAACGGATCCAGGCAAGAAACGCGCGCGTACCCGTACTGAATGACGAAGCGATCAAGAAAGAATACGGTAAGGATATCCCCTGGATGGCGGCGAAGAACGTAGCCAGTCTCTTCAAGTTCAAAGCGTCGCCAACGCCTAAGCCTAATTTGTACGACAAAGAAGTTCAACCGTTTATAAGGCAAACACGCAAAGCGATTGCCATCGACAACAAGGATATTAACACCGCGCTTCGCGAAGCGCAGGAGGCAGCCGACAAGCGGCTTCAGGAGCTAAGAGCTAAATAATGGGCATCGTATGGTTGTTCAAGCAAAGTCCAGGATGAGGAGGAATCGGAGATGAGCTCGGATCGATTGACGTTTTTTAACGGGACCGTCGGGACGGGGGTTCAAGTTTTATACGGGAATGGCGGCACCGGACTGCTGTTTGATTTTGGCATACCGCATCGGGGGTTGATCGACGCTTTTAATGTGGCGACATTTGACCCGATAAGGTTGTTTCCACGCAGGGGGGCCCGGCAGTTATTGCTCGGCGGGATGGCCCCCCCCATTATGGAGCTGTACGACGAAGCTCAGATCGACCAACCCTTGAAGAGATCGGTCCAACAGCTGTGGGGGAACAAAAGCTTTCCGGAGTATGACAGCCTCAGCGTCTATATCAGCCACGTCCATCAGGATCATATAGCCATCTTGCCGTATGCCCGTGAAGGATTGAAGGTATATATGAGCAGGGATACGCACTCCCTGTATCGAGGCATCGTAGCCTCGGGAGAATACGGGGATACGAAAGCGGCTATTGTACCGTTAGATCATTTAACCAAAGTCGATTTCGGCGGTTTTATCATGCATATGATTGAAATGGATCATGACGCGACGGGAGCGGCCGGTATATTGATCGAGAGCTCTGAATTCAAAATTGCTTTTACGGGCGATTGGACCCGCAACGGATATCATCCGGAACGGATTGACCGGTTCATCGAGCTTTGCCGCACCAAAGAGGTGGATGTATTGATTACCGAATCGACCCACCCGAAGCCGGGGCCCGAGCGCGCGACCGAGCCGGACGTTGTGAAAAAATATATCAATATAGTAAAAGAAGCCGAAGGCATGGTGTATTTCCAATCGCTTCCGAGAAATGTGGAACGGATGACGAATTGTATCCACGAAGCCGTTACAGCCGGACGTCATGTAGCTTTGGATTACGGTTTGGCCGTGCTTTGGAGCGAAACGCTGCGATCCGGGATCAAGGCGCTCGAGGGTCATCCGGTATTCGATGTCATGGACACCGTTCGTATCGTCGAAGCAACGGTACCTGACGGTATGCCGCTGCCTTTTGGGGCGATCACTGTGGAGGAAATGATCAGGCGCAAAAGCGAACTTGTTTATTTCCTGACCTATCCGAGCTTACCGATGTTAATCGAGCTGGAAACGATGGGGGATCGCAGCGCACGCTCGCATTATATCGTAGGAAATAGCCCCATGAACCCGGATCAACAAGTATACCTGGAGAAATACGTTGCCCAATTCGGTATGGCTTTGCATAAGATCGGTACTTCAGGCCATGCCTCGGCAGCAGCGTTAAGCGATCTGATCAAACGGATTTCTCCAAAAGCGGTGATCCCTATGCATAGCGGTAATCCACGGGCGTTGGATACGGCCGGAGTGCCGGTCTACTATCCTGAAAGAGGCGAAACGATTGCGGTTCGCGAACTTATTGCATCGGCCGCAAAGCAGTCGTAGTGTCCCCGGTTCGTTTCAATATTTCCCCGATTTCCGGCTTCATTTCCCGGGCAACCGCAAAAAGCGATATTTTCTGCCATCCAAGTCAGTTTGTCCCGAACGATGCATGAAATTGACATTCTTGTCGAAGGGACGATGAACGAAGCAGAGCCGCATCCGTCAAAGGATGCGGCTCTTTCTCGCTTGTACCGTGGAGCCATCGTAAAAGTGGCCCTGCAATAAAATATGCTCGTAAGGCAGATGCGGGTTCGCCATGCGCCACAGCATCCGTGCGGCTGCTCGATTTCCCGCTTCCTTTATCAAAAGCAACGGCCGGGACAGTTCGGGCACGAAGGCGTTCTCAGCGTTCTCCAGACTGATCAGCGACATATCCTGCGGTATTTGTTTGCCGATTTGGCTGCATGCATTATAAACCCAGACAAGATCTTGGCTCAATGCGACTAGAATCGCCGACGGTTGAAATTGCAGCAGCTTGCCGTTGAGCTGTGCCATCCAATTTTCTTGCCCTCCCAACCCTTCGGTCATATGGTGTTTGGGGTCCACATGGATCCCCGCCGCCGTCATCGCCGTCACGAACGACTGCCAACGCAGGATAAAACCTCGATGGATGCTTATATTGCCAACATACATGATTTGGGTATGGCCCTTGGCCAGCAAATGCCGCACCGATTGGTGAATGGCGGTACCGACATCCCAGACGACGCTGTCCACTGTTGCCGCAGGCCCCGGGAAATTAATCAGAATACGCGGAATCGGATGCCGAAGCAGATGCTCTTCCTGTTTCTTCCCAACCATCGGGGTAATAAATACGCCGTCGCAATACTCTAATTGATGAAGTTTCGACCAATTTTGCAGCGTGTCGGATTCGAGGTGATACGGAATCGTGACGGTCTCAATCGAATGGCCGTATTCCGCCAGCTTTTCCTGCACTCCGCTCAAAATCAACAGAATCATGTCGGACGTTTGGGCTTTGTCGGAAATGACCATTTTAAATCGAAACGGCTTGCGGGGATGTAGCGGGATCCGTTCGACCGCATGAACGCGTTCCTGATCTTTGGTTCGGTATCCGATCTCCTGGGCGACTTTATGGACATGATTTCGGGTTTCCTCCGACATGCCGGGCAATCCGCGCAGCGCTTTGGATACGGTGTGGACCGACAGCCCCGACTGACGTGACAATTCTTGCAGCGTTACTGATTTTTTCTTGCGCATGAGGGTCTCCTTCAACTTGTTGTCATTGAATTTGATTGTAATTAAAATGAAAGTTTTCTTCAACTAGTTATGAAAGTTGAATTTGAATAAAATCAAATTAAAGCGGATACAAAAAATACTTTAAAACAAAGTACAAGGAGAAAAGCCATGCACAGCATCGACTTCGGTAAGATTAAGTATGACGCCGGTTCGGACCCCGAATCCAGCCCGCAGCTGATTCAAGCGGATTTATGCATCTACGGGGGAACTTCGGCCGGGATTGCGGCAGCCGTTCAAGCGAGCCGGATGGGGCTCAAGGTGGTCATAGCCGAGTTCGGCCGTCATTTGGGCGGACTCACGACAGGCGGACTGGGTGCGACGGATATCGGCAATAAAGCAGCGATTGGAGGGATTTCCCGCGAATTTTACAGTGCGGTCGGCAAGCATTACGGGAGTGCGGAGCCGGATGGGACGAAGTGGACCTTCGAACCGAGTGTGGCCAAGCGGATTTATGAGGAGTGGCTGCAATCGGCGGGGGTACCCGTTTATTACGATCAACATCTAGACCGGGTGGAAATGAAGGATGGGAACATATCGCTTCTGGTCATGACAAGCGGCAACCGGTTCAGCGCGCCGGTGTTTATCGATGCCACGTACGAAGGCGATTTGCTGGCACGCGCCGGTGTGGCTTATCATGTCGGACGAGAAGCGAATTCTGTGTATCGGGAGACGCTCAACGGCGTTCATTACGGACATCCGAACCATAATTTTAAAGCATGGGTCGATCCATACGTCATTCCGGGCAAACCGGACAGCGGATTGCTGCCGGGCGTGACGGATGCGCCCGTACTGCGGCAAGGGGATGGCGATTCGAGCGTGCAGGCGTACAACTTCCGCATATGCCTCACGAACGTGCTTGAGAACCGGATCCCGTTTCCGCAGCCGCCCGGCTACGATCCGCAAACGTATACTTTGCTTGCGAGGTATATTGAAGCCGGCGTGTGGGACGCGTTGCGCCTGCTCAAAATGATGCCGAACGGCAAAACCGACCTGAATAATTTCGGTGCGGTTTCCACCGATCATATCGGGGGCGGCGACAAGTGGCCGGAAGGCGACGCGCGGACGCGGGAGCGTCTATTCCAGGAGCATCTCCGGCACAATATGGGGATGCTGTACTTCCTGTGCAATGACGAACGGGTACCCGAGCCGATACGTCGGGAAGTCAGCCAATGGGGGCTGCCTGCAGACGAGTATCCGGATAGCAGCCACTGGACGCCGCAGCTGTATGTGCGTGAAGCACGGCGCATGGTATCGGAAGTCGTCATGACCGAGCACCATTGCCGAGGATACGCGGTTGTCGAAGATCCGGTCGGACTCGCGGCTTATACGATGGATTCGCATAACTGCCGCAGGCTCGTTATCGACGGAAGATGCATAAACGAAGGGAATGTGGAGGTGGCGCCGAGCGCGCCTTATCCGATTTCGTATCGCGCCATCGTACCGAAAGGAAAGCAATGCACCAACCTGCTCGTGCCCGTATGCTTGTCCGCCTCCCATATTGCTTTCGGCTCGATCCGGATGGAGCCGGTATTCATGATCCTCGGCCAATCGGCGGCAACCGCAGCCGCACTTGCTTTGGAAGCGGGGTGCGCCGTGCAGGAAGTGGACTATGCGAAGCTGCGAAAGAGGCTGCTGGAAGACAAACAGGTTATTGCGTGGAACAATTGATAAAATAGGGGATAGTCATATGACTGGAATGACGAGATTGTGTCAGACAGGTTGTATATTGGCGTTAAGTACGTTTCTTGCCGCATGCACGCAAAACGGCGTCGTCAAGCAGGGCGGCGATGCGGAATCCGCATCTGGCGCATCCTTGTCCGATCCGATCACGCTGCACTACTACACGAACGATAATACAAAGTGGCTGGAGCTTGAGCAGCAGCTGATCGCCAAAAAATATCCGAACGTAACCTTGAAAGTAACGCTTGCGAAAGATAGCACTGTGGATCAACTGATTGCGGCCGGAGAAATCCCGGATTTCCTCTCGTTTAGCCTCGGCTCGTTTTGGGATATGAAAAACGCCGGGCTGATTTCCGACTTGGCTCCGCTGATGAAAAAATACCGGTTCGATGAGAGCCGGTTCATTCCCGGCGTGATGGAAAGCGTGCGATCTTATTCCGACAGCGGGGAAATGCTGTTTTTGCCGTTTGAACTCAACAGCAACGTATTATTTTACAACAAAACGATCTTCGACAAATTCGGCGTCTCTTACCCTCTGGACGGGATGACCTGGGAGCAAATGTATGATCTCGCGCGCAAGGTATCCCGCATTGACAACGGTACGGAGTATCAGGGATTTATTTTTCAGCATCAAAATTTGGTGTGGAAAAACCAGCTGGGCCTGCCTTTCGTCGATCCGAAGACGAATAAAGCGGCCGTCAATACGCCGGAATGGAAACGGTGGTTGGAGGTCATGGGCGGATTTTACTTCATCCCAAACAACGATTACAAAAATTTGACTTTTTACAAGGAACAGACGGTAGCGATGTGGACCGGACCGAACATCGTGTCATCCGTGATCGAAGCGGCGAATGCCGGTCTGAATTGGGATGTGACCGCACTGCCGCAGTTTGCCGGCAGCCCGGCCGGAGGTACGCAAATGATTGCGCCGTTTTATGCGCTTCCTCCCGGCAGCAAGCACAAAGAGGAAGCGTTCCAGCTGATTTCTTATTTGCTGTCGGATGAAGTGCAAGTCGCCAAGGCGAGACAAGGCAAAGTTCCGATTATGAACAGCCCGGCTGCGGTTCAAGGATTTGCCGCCGATCTGCCCGGAGTTGCCGGGAAAAATATGGGCGCCTTCCTGAAGGATAAAATCGGCAAGCCGGCGGTCGTGACGAAGTACGACGGCATCGCCAAAGACGTATTCTATAAAACGGCGCTCGGCAAAGATTTTTATACGCGGGCGAAAGACGTGAACACGATTCTCCGCGAGGTGGAAGAAGAAATTAACCGGAAAATAGCGGAAACGCAAAAATAACGGCGGGACATAAGATCATTGTCTTTACGAAAAACGGGGTATCAGCGAAGCGAAGGACGAAGATGAAGCGTAACCTTTTCAGAGAAGATTAACGATATTAAATATTCAGGACATCAAGTAGCAAACGGGGAAAGATATGCCTTTTTTTTGCAAGGCAAAGATATCAACACCACGCTGCGTGATTTGGAAGAAACGATTAATAAAAAACATTGCCAAAATGAAATAATTTCACGTGCTTCGGCTCGGAACATGCGGCCTGGGAGTCAGAATACGGATCGGAGGATGAGATCGTTGACGGAGTCGATTTTATTCGCAACAAGCCGGTATATGCAAAACTTGCGGGAGACTGTACCGCGGGAGTTTGATTATACGCGGGTGCCGGATCATGGAGACTGGAAGCAATGGCAGCGAACGTTCCGCGATCGTCTGACGGAAGTAACGGGACTCGCGCACATAAGAGCGCATCACCGCGGTCTTCCGCTGTCTCCAAGAACGGAAGAGGTGACCCGATTTGCCGGTTACCGCCGAGAAAAAATGTATATCGCTTCAGAGCCCGGAGTGGAAATCCCGTTCTATCTGCTGATCCCGGAGCAAGGCAATGGGCCGTTCCCGCTGGTGTTGACCCCACACGGGCATGGCAGACGCGGCAAAGAAGTGTATGTCGGCAACTTCTCCAGCGATAAGGAGCAGGAGAGCGCGCTGGCCGGGGAGCGGGACATCGCCCTGCAGGCCGTGGCGGAAGGGTATGCCGTGATCGCGATGGATGTACGGGGATTTTGGGAAATGTCGCGAGAGGAAGAGTTTGTCAAAGGCAAGACCAGCTCTTGCGATGAACTGCAAAAGCGCGCATTCCTGTTTGGGAGAACGCTGATCGGGGAACGGGTGCACGACATGGGGCGGCTGATCGACTATGCCTCCATGCGCACCGACATCGATACGAACCGGATTGCGATTACCGGCAATTCGGGGGGCGGAACCGTATCGTTTTTTACTGCGGCACTGGATGAACGCATCTCGGTTTGCGTGCCGGGTTCGTGCTTTTGTACGTTTGTCGGCTCCGTTATGAACGTACCCCATTGTTTGTGCAACGTGATCCCGGGCATGATGCAATTGGGGGAAATGTACGATATTGTGGGCTTGATCGCGCCGCGACCAGCGCTATTCGTCCATGGAATTCATGATCACGACTTTCCAATCGAGTATACGCGGGAAGCTTTCGCACATGCGAAGATCATTTACGAAGCAATGGAACCTCATCTTTCCGAACACTGCGAGCTGTTTGAAGGAAACGGCGGACACCGTTATTACAAGGAACGCGTCTGGCCCTTTATCCGGCACCATTTCGGACTATGAAAAGGAAATCTTCCTAAAAGCGATATGGCCTGTTCGATTGGATCGCTTCCGATATTTCCGGTTGTCAGTATTGTAAGCACTTACAAGCCTACCGGATTCGGCTTCTGAATGCGAGATCCGGTACGGATCGGCCAATGCGATCCTCAATTCATCGCCCACGGAAAAATACAATAACATTCAAGGCAATCAAATGTTGTTCGCCACTACCATACTGGAATCAAACGGGATCAACGATTCCGGTGCCGGGACATTCATCCAGAACATGTCGCCTTTACGGTAGGGTAAGCGAGAAGGACTCGGATGAGCTCAATGGCGATACCACCCGGCAGGTCGCGCCAAGTCGAATCGAATGTCTGTAAAAAGGCTTGATGTAGGTACTGCGTATGTTGCAGAACGTGAATAAAGAGAGGGGGCAGCCGCTTTAGCGGCCGCTCCCTCTCTTTCGAACTGTGGTTGCAATCTTGGCCAAGTCTATCCGTTCTTCTCTTAAAACAAGTATACCATATATCGGAAGAAATGTTCAGTCTGTAATTTATTGGAGGTTTGCAGGTATAATTCAAGTACGGATTGGAAGAGGACATCGATGCGGATGTGAAAATGCAAAAGAATAGGGAGGAAGCGCATGCTACAAACAGATACGCCTGGCCAAATCGTAATACTGAACGGTACTCCGCGATCCGGTAAGTCCAGCATTGCCGCCGTGATCCAGAATACGTTCGAAGGAGTATGGATGAATATGGGTGTCGATCGGTTCATGCAGATGACCCCTGAACGTTATCAACCCGGGATCGGGCTGCGGCCCGGGGGAGAGCGTCCCGATCTTGAGCCTCTCATTGCAACCTTGTACCGCGCCATGTATGAGTCGATTGCCGCGCACAGCCGCTTGGGGCTCAACGTCGTAGTGGATGTCGGTCATCACGATGTCTATTCGATACCGCGAGGAATTCTCCCAAACTGCGCTCTGCAATTGAAAGGACTACCGGTATTGTTCGTCGGCGTACGCTGCCCGCTCGAGGTAGTCATGGAAAGACGGCGGGCTACGTGGGGGGCAAGCACTCCAGACGATGGTTCGGTGCCTAAGCCGGTTCGTTTGTGGCAGCAAGCCGTACATGAGCCAGGGATATACGACATTGAGGTCGATACCTCGGCGATGAGCTCAGAGGAATGTGCCGCCGTCATCCGAAACCGGCTCAACGATGATGCGCCATCAACCGCTTTCCGGCGACTTGAGGCGTTGGCTACCGGTTAGAGGAACGGGCAAGCGACGAAGGTTGCTGTTTAGTTGTCCCCGTTCTCAAGACATGCATCGGGCGAACGTCACCTATGATGAAGAATGTACCGGGAATGAACGCTCAAGTATCTGGAGAGCAGGCTGTTTCCGTTCTCGGTCAAAACAGGAGAAAGGATGGAATATACTTCCGACCTTTCTCCTGTTCGTATTTTTTGCGCCTTTTTCACTCTGCGGCACCATCTATTTATGCAGCAGCATGAGCGCATACGCAACGCAAGGCGGCTGCTTTCCCGCTGAACGAGAGCGGAGCGAATCTCTCCCCATCATATGCACACGCGAATGTTGCGAAGGTGAACAAAACAAAGGGGCGTCCCGAGCTAAGATGAATCTTAGCGTCAGGATGCTCCTTTGTTTTGAGTGATCACCGTCAAATTCGTGTACACAAATCAAGGAAGCGGGATAATTTTCACGCCCTGGGCAGCAAGGATGATATTTCAAGTTTGTGGGAAAAGTATTAGAAACAAATGGTATTTACCGAGAGGAGAATTGCTGTGGAAACCAAAAAGTCGGAGCGATACGCCAACATTATTCCAGTCGCCGAATTGAATACGAAGGAAAAAAGACTTCTTCCGTTTCCCGTATACAACTTGCTGCGCCGATTGACGCCGGTTCGATTCGACGAAAGCCGCAGTACATGGGATGTGTTCCGGTATGAGGACGTTCACCGGATTTTGAAGGACCCCGCCGCATTTTCTTCCGTCCGCATGCTGTCCGATAAAGAAAGGGAAACCATCTTAACGATGGACCCCCCGCGGCACAGTCAGATGAGGGCGCTAGTCAACAAAGCGTTTACGCCGAAAATCATCTCCGAACTGGAGCCGCACATTCGTTCCATTACGAACGATTTGCTGAACGCCGTACTGGATAAAGGCGCGATGGATATGGTGCATGATTTGGCCGTACCGCTGCCGGTCATCGTTATTGCCGAGCTGCTTGGCGTCCCGTCGAAGGACCGCGACCTGTTCAAGGAATGGTCCGATATTTTGGTGAAAGGACCGGAGGAAAATACGGATGAAGCGTTTTATCAAGTGATGGCGGAAAAAGGCCAAGCCACGGAACAGTTGAATGCCTACTTCGCCCAAATTGTCGAGCAGCGCCGACTTGAGCCGCAAGAAGATCTTATTTCACTGTTGTTATCGGCGGAAATCGAAGGGCAGAAGCTGACCGATAAAGAAATCCTCGGCTTCTCCATCCTGCTGCTGGCAGCCGGAAACGAAACGACAACCAATCTCATCACGAACGCCGTTCGCATCCTGACGGAAAAAACGGATGTGCAGCAGCAATTGAGGCACAATCCCGAGCTGGTGGCGTCCTTCATTGAGGAAGTGCTGCGCTTTTATCCACCCATTCAGGCCATTGGCAGGGTCGCCGCCGCAGATATCGAGATTGGCGGGAAATCAATTAAAAAAGGCGATCAAGTCGTTTCCTGGGTGGCATCCGCCAATCGCGACGAAACGAAATTCGCCGATCCCGAGACGTTTATCATCGACCGCAAACCGAACGCTCACCTTTCCTTCGGCTTCGGCATTCATTTTTGTCTCGGCGCGCCGCTGGCCAGGTTGGAAGGTCAGATCGCTCTGCGCACGATCATCGAGCGGATGGGGGACATTCGTTTGGCAGCGGACGCGGACCTTACACCCATTCAAAGTCCGTTTGTTTATGGCGTTAAGCATTATCCGGTTGTATTCCAACCGCTCTAATCGTAACCGGGAACCAGCGGCACTGCGAGGTTGCGCGGAATAGTCACAGCCTAACGCTAAGCAAGCGTATGATATGCATTTTTTTTCATTGTACGAAATTTGTGGCGGAGGAAAGTTTCCATCTCACGGAAACTTTCCAAAGTACCATGAAGGAAGGAGTGGTACAATGAAAAGCATCTAATGCATCTGCAGGCTGGGGGGAATCGGCTATGAAAATAAACCGCGATACGGTTCTTCGCGAAATGGCGACCGCGCTTGAATCGGAAGAGTTCATCCTTGCTTTATGGCTTGAAGGTTCGGACGGCACCGGCAGCCTGGACGAATATTCCGACATCGATGTGGTTTGTTACACGAAAGAAGGATTTACAGTCGAGGCTATACAGCGACTGGACGATTGCATGCGCCGAATGGGACAAGTGGATATCGAGTATGAGCAGCCCGGGCGTCCGGACAATAACCGCTATAAAGTATATCATCTGCAAGAGACGTCGGCGCATCTTCTCATTGACGTGACGATTCAAAGCGAAAGCTTTCCCGTATCGTTCCAGCGCGAGGATCAAACGGTCGTACCGGTCGTATTATTCGATAAAACGTCGATCGTCCAATATCATAACATCGATCCTGTGTCTCACCGGACATCGCTTCGTTCTCAGCTGACGGAAGCGCTGGGAGTTTACAGTCAGCGAAGCCGGGCGATTAAATATACGCATCGCGGTCTTTTTTTGGAGTCGTTGATTTATTATCAAAAATACGTCTTGAAGCCGCTGGTCGATGTGCTGCGGATGATCCATACGCCGTTCCAGGCCGATTGCTTCCTCGTACACGCAACGCGGGATTTTCCGGCGGAAGTGACAGTAACGCTGGAGCATTTGTACGGCGTACAATCCGTACAAGACATTGCAGAGCGAATCGACGCGGCAGATGAGCTGTTTCGTAAGGCGGTGGCTCAGGCCGAGCGTCTGCTTGCACAAATGGACGAGAGCGGCCATGCAGGAAACTGATGCGGACGATGCCGACGAAATGCAAATCCAAGCAAGAAGTGTGCGCAACCTTCACGGTCCGCACACTTTTTTATAGCCGGTATGGAACAATCAGTGCCTTGCTACATGGTAAGCAGGCCGGTTATTGCTTTGATTCGTTTCGCGCCAGCTCCTTGCGTACGATAGGTGCCACTCTCGTGCCGAGCAGCTCGATGGCGCGCATAACATCGCGGTGCGGCATGGTGCCGACGTTGATATGCAGGAAAAAGCGATTGACCCCCAAATTTTTACGCAGCAAAATGATTTTCTCCGCCACATATTCAGGATCGCCTACATAGAGCGCACCCCGAGGGCTGCGTGCGGCATCGAATGTCGCGCGGCTGTAACTGCCCCAACCCCGCTCGCGTCCGATGACGTTCATTTGGGCTTGCGTCGAAGGGAAGAACAAGTCTGCCGCCTGTTCGGTCGTTTCCCCGACAAATCCGTGCGAATGCGTTGCGATCGACAGCTTGTCCGGATCATGTCCGGCTTTCGCGGCTGCTTCCTTGTAGAGGGCGACAAGAGGCCGGAAGCTTTCCGGCATGCCGCCGATGATGGCGAATGCGATCGGAAGGCCCAGCGTGCCTGCGCGAATCGCGGACTCCGGATTGCCGCCGCTTGCGATCCAGACCGGCAGCGGATTTTGGACGGAGCGCGGATAGACGCCAAGGTTGCGGATTACGGGACGATGACCACCGCGCCACGTTACTTTCTCCGAAGCCCGGATCGCAAGCAGCAGCTCCAGTTTTTCCTCGAACAATTCGTCGTAATCATCAAGGCTGTATCCGAACAGCGGGAAAGATTCAATGAACGAACCCCGGCCGGCCATAATTTCAGCGCGCCCGTTCGAGATGCCGTCTAAGGTGGAGAACTGTTGATACACGCGTACCGGGTCGTCGGAGGACAGCACGGTCACCGCGCTTGTAAGCCGGATCCGTTTGGTCATGGCCGCCGCGGCTGCCAAGACGACGGCAGGTGCGGTCCCCGCGTAATCGGAACGATGATGCTCCCCGATGCCGTACACATCCAGTCCGACCTGATCGGCCAGCACGATTTCCTCGACCGCGTCGCGCAACCGTTCGGCATGGCTGATCACTTCCCCGGTAACCGGGTCCGGCGTAGCCTCCAAAAACGTACTAATTCCTATTTCCATACGGCTATTTTGATCCGACATGTTGATTCTCCTCCTTCAATACCTACAGTTTACTCATTTTTTTATCGTTTCTCAACTTTAGTAAGCGAATAGCAGGCTGAAGTCGGAGGGAGGGTACCACGGCGTACGATTTCAAACGCAAATAAGCCCAGAGAAAACAATGGTTATGAGATTTGTTGAATAATCAACGAAATTTCCTTTTCCATCAGCGAGTCGTCCACGGTGTCCAATTGATCCGCTGCAATCAGTTGATATTTTTTCAACGCGTAAAAATCGAGCAGCGATTTTTTCAACGTCAGATCGAACTGGATCGTGAACGAAGGCTCCAATATGCGCCGAAGCACGACATCGTCCTGCACCATAAACAGAGTGGCGTTGATCGGATTGAATATGCCTTCGGCAGCGCCGGCTTCGAAAAATTTGGCCAAACTTTTAATCCGCTCCTGCTGCGCAAGCATGAGGCTGTCATGTAAATGCGGATAAATTTCTTTGAGATCATGCAATAAAAAATCGGGCGTATAGATAACGGCTTTCAAGGAATGCTCGTACGTTCTCTGGAAACGCTCGCCATACGAAACGTTTGGATTCATCAACAGGCCGTCGGCGCGTTTGAAATAGTCCACGCAATGTTCCACGAACATGGCAATGATTTCGTCCTTGGACGAGAAATACTTATACAGCGTTGCTTTGCTGATATCCATATGTCTGGCCATGTCATCCATGTTGAGTTGACTGAAGCGGTTTTTCCGAAGCACCGGTTTGATTTTATCGAAATATTTGTTTTTGCTCTTGGCTTTATCCATTTCGTGTTTCCTCCTGCTAATGTCCGGTATTCAATTAGTATAGCATACAGCACGCAATATGAAACGAACTGAACGTATTATAACAAATTAAACTAATATTATACAAATCAGTTTACATCGTTCAATTAATGTTGTATATTTTGGTTGATCTTGTAATCGATAAGCAGATGAAAGCGAGAGTGATTGAATGATGGAGCAAAGTTTGTTTGCCGCCCTGGGTCGAACGGCAGCAAAGCGAAGATGGGGTGTTCTGCTTGTTACCGTCCTGTTCGTCGCGTTTGCGGGGATATGGGGGAGCGGCGCATTGGGCAGACTTGCCGGGGGAGCGGGGTTCGACGATCCGCAAAGCGATTCGGCCAAAGCGGACGTCATCCTGGCCGGACCTCTCGGCCGTTACGTTTCGGATGTTGTCGTGCTGTATGAGCATCCGGATATGACCGTAGACGATCCCGGCTTTGCCGGGCCGGTCCGTAAGGCGTTAACCGCCATTCCGGCGGATGCGGCCGTGAGGATGAGCTCGTATTGGACCAGTGGAGACGAAGCCTTCGTCTCCGGAGACCGGCATGCAGGCTATGTCACGCTTCAGCTTCCCTCGGACGATGAGCAGGAGCGCGTCCGGCAATTCAAGGCACTCAAAAATTTGTTTCAGGTCGAAGGCTTGACGGTGAAGTTCGGCGGGTTGACGCCTATGACCGAGCAAGTGAACGCACAGACCGGCAGAGATATTGCACTTGCCGAGATGCTGTCGATTCCGCTGCTTCTTATCCTGCTGGTGCTCATCTTCCGAAGCGCCGTCGCTGCGTCTATGCCGCTTGTCATCGGGGTGATCGTTGCCGTAGGTTCGTTCGCGGTTCTGCGATCGTTGACCGCAATCGTGGATATTTCGACCTTTTCCATTAACGTCATTACGATGCTCGGATTGGGACTTGCGATCGATTACGCGCTGTTTATGGTAAGCCGTTACCGGGAGGAGCTGGCCCATGGACTTACCGTCGACGATGCGATTGTGAGGACGATGGCGACGGCGGGGCGCACCGTTGCGTTCTCTGGCGTAACCGTAGCCGTATCCGTCGCTTGCCTTGTCGTGTTTCCGTCGAGATTTCTCAGCTCGATGGGCATCAGCGGCATGGCCGCGGTCTTGTTCGCCGTTCTAAGCACATTGATCGTGCTCCCTGCGCTGCTGCGGTTTGCCGGCCACCGGATCAACGCGCTGCGCATTCCGCTGCCATCGATGGCAAGAGCAAAGGCTGCGAACGCTTCGTTCGATGAAACCAGGGGCAGATGGTATCGCACAGCACACGCCGTCATGCGCAGGCCGCTGCTTAGCACGATGGGGATCGTCATCCTGCTCGTTGCGCTCGGCTCGCCGTTTCTCGGCGTGAACTGGGCGAGACCGGGAGATTGGGTACTGCCTGTTGATGCGGACGCCCGGGCGGTGACGGAGAAATTGCGAACCGACTTTCAGAGCGATCCGGCCCGAATCATAACGGTTGTCCTGGAGACGAAAGAGTCGCCGACTTCGCCGGCGATGCAAGGCGCGTTGCAGCAATATATGAACCGGCTTCTAATCGTGGAAGGCATCGAAAGCGCAAAACTGACAGGCGTTCACGGCAATAGCGCTCGGCTCACGCTCGGCTATTCGCCGGATCCGCAGTCACGCGAGGCCGCTCGAATGGTGGAGCAGCTTCGCGCCGAAACGGCGCCGCAAGGCAGCGAATCGTTGTTCACGGGCATGCCCGTCTCCCGGGTGGATATTGTGGAGATGATCGCTTCCCGACTGCCGTGGATGATGCTGTTCGTAGCCGTCGTTTCCTTCATCATTTTGTTCCTTGCCTTCGGATCGCTGCTGCTGCCGCTCAAATCGATCGTAATGAACTTGCTGTCGCTTTCGGCGGCATTCGGTGCGATCAAGCTCATTTTTCAAGACGGGTATTTCGCGGAGGCGCTTCAGTTCGTACCGGTCGGTGCCGTGGACGTCAATTTTCCCGTCCTCATCGTCGCGATTGCCTTCGGGCTTTCGATGGACTACGAATTGTTCCTGCTTTCCAGGATACGCGAGCAATGGGTGAACTCGGGCGATCCCGTCGAGTCGGTTGCCCTGGGCGTTCAGCGAACGGCCGGCATCATTACTAACGCGGCGCTGCTGCTGCTTGTGGTCGTAGGCGGCTTCATCGTATCGAGCATCACCTTCATGAAGATGATCGGCGTCGGGCTCGTGATCGCCATTATCGTCGACGTCACCATCGTTCGCGGTCTGCTCGTTCCGGCTACGATGCGTTTGCTCGGCAAGTGGGCCTGGTGGTCGCCGGGCTCGATGATGCGATGGTGGGATCGTTACGGCTTCAGGGAAGGGAGCGGCGCTTTGCAGGAAAGGAGAAGTCCGTGAACTGCTGATGCTCGCAATAGCGCAGCTCGAAGAAAAAAACATGGAGAGAGAGGGTGTTCGTCATACGTGCTTTTGTGACTGGGAGTACAGGATTGCTTGGTAATAATCTCGTACGGTTGTTACTTCAGGAGGGGTTTGAGGTTCGGGCGCTTGCCCGGAGCCGGAATAAAGCGGAAGCCATTCTCGGCGGTACCGGCGCAGACATTGTCGTCGGCGACATGAACGACATCGACGCGTTTGCTCCGGCGATGAAAGGCTGTGACGTGCTGTTTCATACGGCCGCCTATTTTCGCGAAGCTTTCGCCGGCAGAAGCAATCATTGGCCGATGCTGCAGCGGATCAACGTTGACAATACCGTGAGGCTATTCGAACAGGCTCAGCGGCATGGCGTCGGAAAAGTAATTCACACGAGCAGCAACGCCGCGATCCGCAAACGTTCGGACGGCAAAGCGAGCGAGGAAAGCGATGTGCTGCTGTCGAGCGAAGCGCCAACCCCGTACGCCCGCAGCAAAATACTCGGGGACAAAGCGATTGCCGAATACGCCCACAAATCGCAATTGCCCGTTACCACCGTGCTGCCGGCTTGGATGTTCGGCCCCGGCGACGCCGCTCCGACGAGCAGCGGGAAGTTCGTGCTTGATTATATGAACCGGCGGCTGCAAGGCGTGTTCGATTCCGGTTTCGACGTCGTCGATGCGAGGGATGTCGCAGCGGCCATGCTCGCTGCCGCAAGCAGGGGGAAGGCGGGCGAGCGTTACATTATCGCTGCGCATCATGCCAGTTTGGCCGAACTGGGCCAAACCCTCAAGCTTGTTACGGGCGTGGAGGAACCGAAGCGCAGCGTTTCGAGGCCAATGATCTATGCGGTGGCATGGCTGTCGGAAACGATGGCGGCCTTGTCGGGAAAGGAAACGAACCTGACCGTTGACTCCGTCCGCGTGCTTACCGGGAAGCTTCGCACGAGCTCGGATAAAGCGAAGCGTGAACTGGGCATTCAATTACGCCCGCTGGAAGAGACACTGCGCGACACGGCCGAATGGCTCCGCTTGAACCCGTTAGGCGTGTAATGACAGCGCAGCAAATGCAAAAACCTCCAATTTCACTTCAACAAGTGAGAGCGGAGGTTTTGCTTGCGGGATATGTTTATTGATCAGGCTGATCGAAGTTGCTCAATAAACAGGTTTACCTATGGGGTAAGCAGCGCTTTATACTGCTTGATTGCATTGAAGTGCATCCCTTCGTGATACAAAGAAAAATTCACAAACTCGCCAATCGTCTCAAGCGTCAATCCGCTGGAAGTGGTGTAAGGCGAAGGAGACGATTCCCCGAGTCGTCCTTTCAAGTTTTGCCTGATACGCTGCGGTTGATTTCGCAGCAAGTCCGTTACTTCCGCTAAAGACGGTGCAGTCCCGGTCCAGGAGGCCGGTGCGCTACCCGGAGCAAACAGCGATTTATACGATTCCGGAAGCTCTGCGTCGAATCCGTGGATCAAAAATGCAAATCGTTCTTGCACCAAGTAAATGTGTCCGGCCTGCCATAAGATATGGTTGCGGAACTTGTCCGGTATGGATGCCGCTATATGATCCTTAACACCGTCAAGCACCTTGAGTGTTTGCTTCCGTACAAATTCCAACTGCTTGAATACGATAGCTTCCATTTGATCCACTCCTTTGATTTTGAAAAAAAATCCAAAAGTAAATGTTAGTATAACATAATTGCGGAAAGGAGCACAGCCAAGCGAAGCGAAAAAAAGAACTCGCAGCTTGTTCATTCCAAATGATACAATATAGTTGGAACGATCTGCAGACGCCATTAGCTGTAAATCGCATTCTATCTATCACCTGAGAATGAAGTTCATATTTGTTTAGTCTATTGAATATAGTAGCTAACATATTGTCCATTCCGGGAGGCTGGGAAAATGACGTTAAAGATCGGATTTATCGGCACAGGCGGAATCGCCAAAAACCATCTGAGCAATTTGGCTAAAATGGAAGGCGTTACGGTAAGCTCGTTTTGCGATATTGCGTTGGAAAGAGCGGAGCAAGCCGCTCGGCAATGGCCTCATGCGAAAGCGTTTACGCGAATCGCGGACATGCTGGACGACCAGAAGCTGGACGGCGTGTACATCTGCATCCCGCCTATGGCGCACGGGGAAGCGGAAGAGAGCCTGACCGAGCGGGGGATTCCGTTTCTGGTGGAAAAACCGCTCGGTATCGATCAAGAGCTGCCTGACCGCATCGTTGAACTAATCAAGGCCAAATCGTTGACGACATCCGTCGGTTTTCATTGGCGTTATCACGATTCGACGCGGAAAGCGCGGCAATTGCTGGCGGAAAGCGAAGCGGGGATGGCGCTCGGTTACTGGATGGGCGGGATGCCGATGGTTACGTGGTGGAGAGTGCAGCAAGGCTCGGGCGGCCAGTTTGTCGAGCAAACGACGCATATTACCGATCTGCTGCGTTACTTGTGCGGCGATGTCGTTGAAGTGTATGCGGCCTACGGTCATCGCGTCATGCAGCGGAAGGTGGAAGGAACCGATGTGGCGGATGTCGGCACCGTTACGATGAAACTGCATAACGGCATGGTCGCAACCGTCTCCAACACCTGTCTGCTTCCAGTAGGGCACCATGTTGGGCTCGATGTGTATACGGATCAAGGGATATTGGAAATTCGAGGCGGGAACCTGAAGGAAATTCGCAAAGACCGCGTCACGGAATACAAAGGCTCGACCAACGCTTATTTTGCGGAAGATGTGGCGTTTCTGGACGCGATTCGCACCGGAGACGCGTCCGGCATCCTGTCGACCTATGAAGATGCAATCAAGACGCATAAAGTGACGGTGGCCGCCAACGAATCGGCCGTAACCGGCCATCCGGTGAAGCTGTGACATGTGGGAAGGAAGGGGCGACGATAGATGAAGTATTCGCTTTGTATAGGAGCTTATAAAGGCAAGGACGCGGTGTATCATCTTGAAAAAATCAAGGAGCACGGTCTGCACGGCCTGGAGTATTACGGTTGGTGGAATCTCGAAGACTTGAAGCAGACGGCGAAAGAACAGGAGCGAATCGGCGTCGGTATTATCGCCACGTGCACGAAATTTTTCAATCTGGTGGATGCGTCCAAGCGGGAGCAGTATATCGATGCGTTGAAAGAAACGATCGAAGCTTGCCGTATTCTCGGCGTGAAATCGATCATTACCCAGACCGGCAACGAGATCGAGGGAGTGGCGCGCGAGCTTCAGCACGAGGCGATGGTCGAAACGCTGAAAAGATGCGCACCGCTTTGCGAGAGCGCGGACATTGTGCTGGAGATTGAGCCCTTGAACGGGCTTGTGAACCATAAGGGCCATTATTTGCAGCGTTCAGACGAAGCGGTCGACGTAATCGACAAAGTGGCGAGCAGTCATGTTAAGCTCGTTTTTGACGTATATCATCAGCAAATAACCGAAGGCAACGTCATTCGCAACGCTACCGGATATATCGAGCGGATCAACCATTACCATATTGCCGATAACCCGGGAAGAAAGCAGCCCGGAACCGGGGAGCTGAACTATATCAATATATTGAAAGCGATTAAAGAAACCGGATTCAGCGGTTTTGTCGGTCTGGAATGCGGCTATACGATCGATACGGACGAAGCGATCGAGCAGTTCAAGAGCGACATCCTGTCAAACCTCGGTTGATCGCATGAGGGAGACGGACCGTGTCACAACAGGTTAGCCGAGATCGTGGGCTAACCTTTTTTATGCGCACATCTAAAGGATGAAAAAATAGGGTTACAGCACAGCCGCCCATCCGCTATAATGACCTGTGTATGGAACGGGTATACATCGCGGGGGGACAGACGATGAGGATTGAAATGGGACGTGTGATGCAGCAGATCAGGGGCGCCGTGCCCAGCGAAAAGAGGTTGTCCAAAGAAGCGGTAACATCTATCGTGCTGCACGGTTTCTTTCAATTCGGCGCTTCGATGTCCAGCGTTTTCCTGACATTGTACTTGTGGCGCTTGACGCACAGCCTGCTTGTGAGCGGGATGTTCAACATCGTTGTTTTTCTGTTCACGCCTGTCGGCTTTGCGCTCGCGGGATGGTTTGCGAAGCGGAAAGACCGCATGGTAGCTTACCGGATCGGAATCGTCGGGTTCGTGTTCTTCTACTTGCTCGTCATTTTATCCGGAGCAGCGGTGGCGAAATATTATGTTCTGTTCGCCGTCATCAATGCGTTGGCGTCCTCTTTCTATTGGACGGCCTATTTGACGCTGATGTACGAAGTGTCGAACGAACAAAACCGGATGAGGTATTTGTCTCTCAATATGATCGCCTTTACGTTGGCCGGTTTGGCGGGTCCGGCTCTGGCCGGATTGATCATCAGCCGGATGGACGGATTGAAAGGCTACATGATCGTCTTTGCGTTTGCTTTTGTCATGTTTTTGCTGACAACGATCGGGAGCTTGCGCATCAAGACGCTTCAGTCGCATCACCGCGCTTACTATTTGCATCTGATGTTTCTGCCGTTTCGCAAAAATCGGAATTGGCGATGGTCGTTGATTGCGTATTACATCTATGCCATGCTTCAAGGCCTGATGATGTTTTTGCCTAACTTGCTGCTTTACCAGGCGACGCCGCGTGAAGACCTGGTCGGTTACTTGGGGGTTCTGTTTTCCGGCTTGGCTGTGTTGACCGGGTACGGATTCGGCAAATGGGGGAAGCTCCGATTTTCCAAACGTTACTTGGCGCTCGCGGCAACCGGGTATATAGTGGGAGCGTCGCTGCTGTTATGGAAACTGGATATCGTCACGATTGTCATTTATATGGTGTTGTATTCAAGCTTCAACGTAATTCAGGGAAACATCCTGACGAACCATTATTACAGAATCATAGGTGAGCTGCCGTTAAAAGGAGCGCTGCGTATCGAATCGATCGTGATGCGAGAGTTGTTTGTCAATGTCGGCCGGATCACGGCCATATTGGTGCTGCTGGCGACCGCAAGTAATTTAACCGGACCTATGCTTCCGCTGGTGCTGCTCGCTGCGGCGATGTTTCAGTTCGTTGTAGTCTTTTTAGTCGGAGAGCGCGGGAAAGGCGGAGAGAAATAATCCGTACGTTCGTTTGCGTATCGAGAGTTTATGGTTCCCATGCAATTATATTCCCGCATCCAAAAAGCCGCAGATTTTGATTTGCGGCTTTTATTGCATTATGCTGGTGGCTATAACACCGGAGTAACCGCGATACCGGTTGCTCCTTTCACCACTGATGCTCCCTAGAAGTCCGATTTTCCAATCGTTTTGAGATTGCCTTCGTTTTGAATAATCGTATGGATCCAAACGTTCAATTTCATATACGGATAATAGTCCGTCCTCCAATCCTCCAGACGATCCCTATTTTGTAGCGGAAAAATTGACCGATTCCTAAAATGTCCGCTTGTTTTGACAGGATTTTTTTGGAACATTTGATGAAACCGATTCGTAAGCACCGACTCAAGCTCTCGTTTGATATTGTCCAGAGTGGTCTCGCCTCTTATTTCTCGAATGGTTACTTTCAAGTTGATGCGGCTGTTAAAAGTAGCGATTTTCCCGTTAACGAGCTGTTGTGGGACATCCTGTTGCTGACGATCACCACCGCGTGTTAGCGGCGAGCCTTGACGAACCGTATGATCTCATCCAGCGAATTAATATTACGGGCTTTATCGGTAGTGATCGGGCTGAACAGATCGCCGAGCGTTTGCAGCCGCGCAACTACCGATTGCATGGTGAAATCAACCGGTCGTATTCCGCGCTCAATTTCTTCCCACAGTAGAGGCGTCGAGACGGTTGCTTCTTTCCTGGCTCTGACGGAATAAGGAGCCGGCATCGTCCGTCCGCGCCAGAGCTGCATATAATCGAGGTACAGCTTGCCTCCGCGGCGGCGGACGACACGGTCCAAAGTAACGAGGCCGGGAAGCTGCTGCTGAATGAACTCGGCTACAAAACGGTTCACTAACCGAGTGTCTTCAAACGGATATTTCGGCACGATCGGTACATAAATTTGCAGACCGGTGGCACCCGAAGTCTTGGGAACGCTGGTGAGCGTCAAGGAGTCAAGAACCGCCTTAATCCGAAGCGCGACTTCGCTCGCCATGACAAAGCTATGCTCATCAGGGGGATCCAAATCCAGCACAAGCTCCGTGGGAAAATCTTTTCGCTGGTATGTATCGAATGGGACATGAAGCTCCAGGGCAGCCATGTTTGCAACCCACACCAATGTGGCGGCATTATTCAATAAAATTCGTTCTTTTTCCTGATAAACGATCCGCGGCACCCAATTGTGAGCATGTCCATGGATGGAACGCTCTTCCAACCGTTTTCCCTCGATCCCCTCCGGGTAACGCCAGATCATGAGCATGCGGTCTTTCGCATAAGACAGAAGATAGGGCGCGACTGCACTTAAGTAGGCGATATATTGTTTTTTGCTTATACGCGCAGCGGGCCATAGAAGTTTATCGGGGTTCGTAATCGTTAGCTCTTTGCCTTCCACGTTTACCGTGAGGTCATTCATCCCGTAAGCTCCAATCCGGATCGTCTTTTATCATATTTTGCACAAATATGGTAAAGGCTATGTGTACGATGAACGCGAGCGGAGGTCGGACAGCCTTGAAGCCAATCATTCCTTTTGAACCGGTTAGACAAGAAATAATTCCTACGGGAGACCAATGGATATATCAAATCAAGTGGGATGGAGTTCGTATTCTCGCTTATGCTGACGGCAATGGCATCGCGTTATATAACCGCAAGCTGCATGAACGGACTGAGCACTATCCGGAGCTTCATGACATTTCTTCGTACTCGCGAACGAATTGTTTTATATTGGATGGAGAAATCATTGCGCTGGCCGAAGACGGAAAGCCGTCCTTCCATGAGGTGATGCGAAGAGACGGGCTCCGGCGAATGGAAAGAGTGGATCAAGTAAAGAAGCACGTGCCCGTATATTACATGGTGTTTGATATTTTATACCATAACGGGAGCTGGGTACATCAGCGGCCGCTGCATGAGCGGTTAAAGCTGCTGGGCGATATGCTCCTTCCGAACCCGGTTGTTCAGCAGGTGACGCCGCAAACCGATGGTCATGCCCTGTTCGAGCTGATGAAACAACAACGGATGGAAGGAATCGTATGCAAACGCCTCGACAGCGGCTACGAAATCGCGGGGAAAAACGCAAATTGGGTAAAAGTCAAAAACTACGGCGATATCATCGCAGCGATCGGCGGGTTCACGCTTAGCGGAAATATCGTCAATGCGGTGCTGCTTGGACTGTATGATAAGGAAGGTCGGTTCTGGTATATCGGACATACCGGAACCGGGAGACTGTCGAAGCCGGAGTGGCGCGAATTGACGGAGAAACTTAAGCCTCATGTCATTCGCGAGTCACCCTTCGCGAATAAACCGGAAAGGCATCATAACGTTTATTGGGTGCTGCCGACACTCTGCGCCAAGATTATGTACACCGAGTGGAGGCTGCAAGAGGGACGGTCGTTAAGGCAGCCGAGCATTCAGGCTTTTGTGGAGAAGCCTGCAAGGGAGTGCGTTTTCCCGATGGATATGTAAACACTGTAGAGCAGCGAATACGGTTACGGAAGGTTACAGCATCGTGATATAATAATGGCGCCTACAATCGATTGCGTACGATGTAAAAAAATTGCAAGGTGTGGAGTGGTGCCATGGATCGGATCAAAGTCATTATAGTCGACGACGAGGTGCTGGCGATTCGTCATATCAAGCAAATGATCGATTGGGAAGCTCTTGGATTTGAGGTGGTAGCGGAATCGACGTTTCCCGAAAAAGCGCTGGAGTTGGTGCTCCGGCATCAACCGCATATTGCCTTCGTGGACATCCGGATGCCCGTTCTGGACGGGCTGGCTTTCAGCCGGCAAGCGCTGGAGATCGCAAGAGAGCTGAAAATCGTTCTGCTGACCGCCTATAAGGAATTTGAATATGCCAAGGAAGCGGTCAAAATCGGAGTGTATGATTACTTGGTCAAACATGAATTGAAAGCCGATCAATTGGAAAAAGAGATGCTCAAAATCAAAAGCGATCTGGAGCGTGAGCAAAAACGCGATTTATGGGTTAGGCGTCAGTTATTTGTTGACTTATTGTCCGGACGCGATTTGCCTAGCGATCAAATTGCACTGCTAAAGAGCGCCGAACGGCCTTACCGGTACGAATTTATAATGGTACAGCGGGACCAGCCGTTCCCGGTGCTGACGCTTCCTTCGGAACAGTCACCGCCTGCTTCGCCGCTGCCATCCCCTGTGCCGCCGAATATGGAAAGCGATTCCTATTATGTTTTGGAAACGCTTCCTATTCGCGATGGACGTTGGGGCGTCGTCCTTGGGGCCGCCGTACGTCTGCAAAGCGAAAGGCAGCGGATGGATCGGCTGCTCGCCGTCGCAGGGGCCATGCGACGTTATTGTAAGGAGCAGCACGGCACGAACGTCACGCTGGCGGCGTCCCGCTCCTTCGAGGAGCTGAACAAGCTGGCTTCGGCGTACCGCGAGACGGAACGGGCGATCCAAGCATCCGTTTTTTTGCGGAGCAGCACGCTCCTTATGCCGGAAGATGTTGACTCCGATGCGAAAGAGCCGCCTCTGCAGATGGTCCCGGCCGCAGAGGTTGCGGCGGTCGCGGAGACGCTCGCGACGGGCGATGCGGACGGGCTGCGTACGGCGATCATAGCCGCTTTCGAATCCGCGACGAAGCGGCGGCGGCCGGAACGGCTGCGCGCCGTGTGCGATGAACTGACGGAGACGCTGGAGCGATACCGGAAGTCCCGCAGCCTGCAGCGGTTTGACCTTTGGGTGGCCGAAGAAGGGAGAAGCGACCCGTCGCGCTGGCATCACGTCGATTCGATCCGGGATTGGTTCATCGGCGTGTTTATGGAAACGCTCCGCGAGGCGGAGAACGCTGCGAATGCCGGGTATTCGCGCAAAATCCGGCATACGCTGGAATACATGCATGCCCATTATGCCGAGGAGCTGACCGCCGAATATTTGGCCGAACGCGTCGGAGTGAGCGGCGACCGCCTGCGGCATCTGTTCAAGGAAGAGACCGGCTTCACGATTCTTGAATATATGACGCGAATCCGGATCGGGCACGCCAAACAATTGCTGGAGACGGGCAACTACAAAATATACGAGATTGCGCTGAAAACCGGCTATAAAAGCAGCCAATATTTCAGCCAAGTGTTCCGCAAGATGACGGGCGTCAATCCGCTGGAATATGCCGAAGGGAAAGGAGCTGGCAGCGTTGATCAAGATTAGAACGAAAATTATCGCCAGCACGGCGCTCGTCGTGATCATTTCACTGTCGTTGAGCGGCTTTTTTACCTATCTTTACGTGACGCGGATCATTCGGGAGCAGTCGGTGGGCGACACGAAGACGAAGCTGTCGCAAACGGCGTCGCAAATCCGGAGGTTTCAGGAGCAGGCGATCAAGACGGCCGAATACATTATTTCCGACGAAGAAATCAATACGCTGCTCATTCCGAGAGAGAGCCTGTCGCTGGAGGAAGCGCACTTCATTAAGGAAGGCGTCAAAGAAAAGCTCAAGCGGTTTACGTCCTTGAACACGACGATTTACAATATTATGATCGTCCGCAGCGACGGGCAAGTGTTCTCGAACAACAGCGGCTTCGAATCGTACTTTGCCGATTACTTAAAGGAACGTTGGTTCACGGATATGAAGCAGCGCGGTACGAGCACCGGATTTTCCGTTCCGCACGAATTGAACCGGGCGAACATGGGCGGCGGCAATCAGATGGTGATCAGCTATACTGCCCATTACAAAAATTTGCTCGATCGTTCGTCAGCCGAGTACGATCTGGTGCTCGATATCGCGTATTCGGAGATCAGTCAAGCGTTTGGCCAGGGCATGGCCGCTTTCGAACAGGTCATGCTGCTGAACGGGGAGGGCCAGCCGCTCTACGGCAGCAAGCCGCCAGAGGACAAGAGGTTCACCGATATGATTGCCAAGACGTTCACGAACGGCAAGTCCTATGCGGAAAATCGCGACCATATCGTGCTGACCGACGATTCGATGAAAGACTGGGTGCAGGTTGCCGTCATCTCCAAAAGCAGGTTGTTCGATAAAATCAACAACATCCTGTACATGTATTTGATCATTATCGTCTCTAGTCTTGTCGTGACGCTCGCTATCATGCTGCCCATCATCTGGAGCATCACGAATCCGATATCTCGCCTGACCCAGGCGATGAAGCGTGTTTCCGTCGGCGATTTGAACACGAGCATCATGATCCGAAGCGGCGATGAAATGGAAATTCTCGGCGCCGGTTTTAACAAGATGGTGATCGAGCTGAAGGAGCGGATCGCATCTTCGGTTCGGGACGAAGAGACGAAACGTCGGATGCAGATCGATTTGCTTATGTCGCAAATAAATCCTCATTTTGTATATAACACTCTCAACACCGTCATTTATTTGTCGCATGACGAACGCAACCGCGATGTAGCCAAAATTACGGAAAATTTGATCGCCATTTTGCAAGATACGATCAAAACCGGCAAAGGTGCGGAATTTGCGACGGTAGCCGAAGAGGTGGAGATTATCCGGAACTACATCGGCATCCAGCAGTACCGGTATCCGGAGCGGTTTACGGTCGAATGGCAGATCGGCGAAGAAACGGCGCAAGCCGTCCTGCCGCGCATGATGATTCAGCCGCTGGTGGAAAACGCCTTGTTTCATGGTATACAGCCGTCCGAGGAGCCGGGCCTGATTCGCATCCGCACGTATTGCGAAGAGGGACAACTGGTCGTCGGCATTGAGGATAACGGGGTCGGCATGGATGCGTCCGCGCTGCAGCGTCTCATCGACGGCTCCAAATCCGGACATCCGACGAATCACACGAGAGGCATCGGCCTGTCCAACATAAAGGAACGGCTGCAGCATCATTACGGCTCGTCTTTTCATGTCGATATCCGCAGCAAGCCGATGGATGGCACGTCCGTTTTGATCCGGCTGCCGTTTGAGCTTCCGATTACAGAAGAAACTGCCGGATATTGAACAAAATAACCGGATTGTTGCATTGGCTGACCGAACCGAATTCGGTAATATGATTGGTGTAAGCGCTTACTGCGAGTGGAGGATATCGAATGGAGGAAAACGAATGGCGAAACGAAAAACAAAGCTGTATTTGTTTTTGTTGTTGACCTTCATGCTGGTTGCGTCCGTGGCGGCGGGATGCAGCGGAGGCGATTCGAAACCGGCGGGGGGCGAGGCGGCCTCTTCCGGCGACGGCAAGGGGAACGCAGCCAATCCGAATGAGTTGAAAGCGACGATCAAAGTATGGGATTGGGACGAAACGTTCCAAAAAACGATGATCCCGGAGTTCAACAAAAAGTATCCGAATATTAAAGTGGAATATACGGTCGTCAATCCGAACGATTATTTGCAAAAGCTGCAAAGCGGCATTGCGTCCGGCTCGGATGTGCCCGATGTCATCTTAAGCGAGATGGCTTATCGAGGCAAACTGTTCGACCTGGATGTGCTCGATAACATCGAGAAAGCGCCGTACAATTTCAAAAGGGCGGAGCTGCTCGACTATTTGATTCCGCTGCTGACGAATTCGAAGGGGGAGCTGGTCGGCGTCGATCAGCAAATTACGCCGGCCGGTCTTGCGTATCGCCGGGACTTGGCAAAGCAGTATTTGGGCACCGATGACCCGGCGCAGCTGGAGAAATTGCTGCCGGACTGGAACGCCTTTATCGCCAAAGGCATCGAGGTCAAAGAAAAGAGCGGCGGCAAGGTGACGATGTTTGCCGGGCTGAGCGATGCGTTCGGCGTGCTGCGCGGGCAAAACGCGATGGAATACATCAAAGGCAAAGAAATCGACTTGACCAAACGGATGAAAGGCCCGCTGGATACATTATTCAAAATGCGCAATGCCGGCATATTAGGCAAATACGAGATGAGTTCTCCGGCCTGGTCGAGCTCGCTGTCCAAGGGCGAGAACATTTTTTACGGCATGGCCCCTTGGGGACCGAAATGGAACATTTCGGCTAACGACAAGGACGGCAAAGGACGCTGGGGCTTGGTCAAAGCGCCTGGCGGAGGCTACACGCTCGGTGGCACGGCTGTCAGCATATATAAGGATAGCAAACAAAAACAGGCGGCGTGGGCGTTTATTAACTTCTGTTATGTTTCCGACGAAGGGACCAAAATCGCGCTGGAGAAATTCGGTTTTACGCCGGGCATCAAATCGTTTTATACGAAAAATGCTGATCTCGTCAACAAAGGCTCCGAATTTGACGCTTTTTTCGGCGGGCAAAATTTGACGAAATATTTTATCGACAAAATCGTTCCGGACTTGAAGGGGCAGGCGCAAACGAAATATGAATCGATCGTAGACGGCGCGTTCAAGACGCTGTACCCGCTATGGACCCAGGATACGAGCATCGATGCGGACAAGGCGCTGGAGAAATTCAAGGCCGAAGTGAAGAGCAAAGCTCCCGATGCCGTATTGAAGTAACGCCATTTATCGCAAAAAGGGAAACGGTGCCCGAGCCTAGGCCATCCCGCTCTATCGCAAGCGGATGGAACAAGGGGCCGTTTCCCAACTATATTCGGGAACCGGTGGGGGTGTGGACTTGAAGACAGAAACCGTTGCTAAGCGTTGGGGGCTGGCGATCCGCAATCCCGGCATACGCGTATGGCCCTATTTGTTCGTACTGCCGTTTGTAGCGCTCTATATCCTGTTTCATTTATACCCTGTCGCCTACTCGCTTTATTTAAGCTTGAACGAGTGGAACGGCGTCGGCCCGAAGACGTTTATCGGACTGGACAATTACGTGCAGCTGCTGACAAACGATCCGCTGTTTTACAAGTCGCTGTACAACACGTTCGTCATTATGCTGATGTCTCTGCCAGCAACGCTCGTGCTCGGAATGCTGCTCGCATTCTGGACGTTTCATCTGACGCGGGGCCGCCGTTTTTTTCAAACGGTCAACATGCTGCCGTACATTACGACGCCCGTCGCGATCGGCTTTATTTTCTCGTTTCTGTTCGATTGGCAGACCGGTACGGTCAATCAGGTGCTCCTTCGTCTCGGGTTGATGGAGGAAGGCTATTATTGGCTGCAAAATCCGTGGTCGTCGCGAATCATCATTGCGATCATGATCATATGGCGGTATCTCGGCTATTTCATGGCCATTTATTTGGCCGGGATGACGGCTGTGCCGCAAGAAATATTCGAAGCGGCGAAAGTGGACGGTTCGACCGGGTTTCATACGTTTACGCGAATTACGCTTCCGCTGCTCCGAAACATTACGGTGTTTCTCGTCGTAACGTCTGTCATCGGCGGCCTTCAGTTGTTCGACGAACCGAAGTTGCTGTACGGCGGCTGGTCGGGAGCAAGCTCGATCGGCGGACCGGATAACGCTGCATTGACCGTCATCTGGAAATTCGTGGACGATTCGTTTATTTCCAATACGAGGTTCGGGTATGGCGCATCCATCGCCTATACGCTGTTCGTCATTATCGTCATTTTGTCGATTCTGAGCTACAAATTGACATCCGGTAAGGAGGAAACGTCATGAAGGTGCTGAAATGGACGTTCCTGCTGCTCGTCACCGCGATCTCGCTCGTGCCGTTTTACGTAATGCTGACGATGTCGACCTATTATAATGAAGATATTTTCAAAGGGCTGCCGCTGTGGCCGAGCGATTATTTGCCGGAAAATTTGAAGACGGTGTTTGCGACCAATTTTTTTCGAGTGTATGCAAATAGCCTTATCGTCTCCGTATGCTCGGTTGTGCTCTCGGTACTCATCAGTGCGCTGGCCGGTTATGCGGTCGCCAAATATGAATTTCGCATGAAGCGGTTCATGAATTATTTTATTATCATTACATTGATGGTACCGTCTCAAGTCGGATTGATCGGCTATATTATCCAAATGAAGCATATGGGGCTTGGCAATACGTTATTTCCGATTATCTTGATTTGGACGGCGTTCCCGTTCGGGGCGTTTTTCATGACGCAGTACATCAAGGACTCGGTGCCTAGCGAAATGATCGAATGCGCGCGGATCGACGGCTGCTCGGAGCCGGGCATTTTATTCCGCATCGTCTTTCCGTTGATCGTGCCGGGCTTGTCCACCCTCGCCACGCTCGTCTTCTTGTGGTCGTGGAATAATTACTTGCTGCCGCTCGTCACCATTAACAATTCGAAATGGTATACGATCCCGGTGTTCGTGTCGAATCTCGGCATCGTGCATCGTACCGATTATGCCGCGCGGATGGCGGCACTGGCCATGTCGACGATTCCCGTATTGATCGTCTTCCTGCTCGGCTCGAAAACGTTCATTAAAGGCATCACGGCCGGAGCCATAAAAGGATAAAGGTGCTTCTCCGGGATATGCATTACGCTGCATCGTGCATCAGTCGCTTTCAATCCAAAGTTTCATGCACGTCGAAGTTGTTTCGAACCTTCATGGAATCAAGAACCAGCACTACGAGGCTGCCGAATGCTATCGGCGGCCTATTGCTGCGTAATCGGGCAAAGCGGTTTACAAAAGCTGGATTTGTTGTTAATGTGACTAAATGAGGAATGATTATCGAACGAAAGGCTAGGGCATGAGTATGAGAGAGCTTTGGACGCTTAAAGAGTTTATATGGCGGTTCCGCTACCGGTACGCGATCGGCATTCTTTCCATCATCATTACCGATGTATGCCAACTGTGCATCCCGTGGGTTCTCGGGCGGTTTACCGACGACGTGAAAGACGGGAGCATCGCCTCGTCCCAATTGTGGACGTATATCGGTTATTTGCTCATTGCAAGCGCCGGTATTTTCATCTTCAGGTACATGTGGCGGGTCATGATCTTCGGGGCGGCACGGACGCTGGAGTATGAGATGAGAAATCGGCTGTTCGCGCATTATCAGAAGCTGTCGGCATCCTGGTACAACCGACGCAAGACCGGCGATCTGATGGCTCTGGCGACGAACGATTTGCAAGCGCTTCGATTTACGTTCGGCGGCGGCGTTGTAACGGCTTTCGACTCGCTGATCTTGCTCAGCACCGCCATCGTCATGATGACGATTACGGTCGATTGGCGGCTAACCATCGTCGGGCTGTTGCCGTTGCCGGTGATGGCCTTCATTGCCCTGCGGTTCGGGTCGCAAATCCATGAGCGATTCCGCGACGCGCAGCAAGCGTTCTCCGGTTTGACGGATCGGGTACAGGAGAACATTTCCGGCATGCGGGTGGTGAAAGCTTTTGCCCAGGAGGAAACGGAGGTTCACAAGTTCGCGTCGATGAACGAGCATAACTTCGAACGCAATATGAGCGTGGCTCGTCTCCAGGCGCTGTTCAATCCGCTGGTGCAATGGATTACCGGCGTCAGTCTGCTGCTTGTGCTCGGTTATGGCGGCATTCTCGTCGTACAAGAGCGGATCACGCTCGGCGAATTTGTCACGTTCAATGCTTATATGGGTTTGCTCGCGGGACCGATCATGGCGATTGGATGGATGATCAACATATTTCAACGCGGAGCCGCTTCGATGAGCCGAATTAATGAAATATTGAACACCCGAGGCGAGATTGCCGACGATGCGGATCAAGTGAAGCCGATTCACCAATTGACGGGATCGATTCACATTTCCGATCTGTCGTTCCGTTACCCGGGCGCCGATTCGAATGCGCTGCATCGTATCAACCTCGATATCAAGCAGGGGCAGACGGTCGCGATTATCGGACGAACCGGAAGCGGCAAATCGACCTTGGTCAACCTGCTCGTCCGGCTCTACGATTACAAAGAGGGCGGCATTCTTATCGACGGCCACGTGCTGCGGGAAATTCCCCTGTCCGTGCTGCGGCGCGATATCGGTTTTGTACCGCAGGAAAACTTCCTGTTCTCCGAAACGATTCGCGACAACATCGCGTTCGGTACGGATGAGGCCCCGTTCGAGAACGTTAGGAAAGCGGCCGACGACGCGCAGGTGCTGGACAACATCGTCGATTTCCCGGATCGATTCGATACGATGCTCGGCGAGCGGGGCGTAACGCTGTCCGGTGGGCAAAAGCAGCGCATCTCCATTGCCAGGGCGATGATCAAAGATCCGGCGATCCTCATTTTGGATGACAGCTTGTCGGCTGTCGATACAAAAACGGAAGAAGCGATCCTAAGCCGGCTGAAAAGCAACCGCCGCAACAAGACGACGATCATGATCGCGCACCGGGTGTCTACGGTTCAGCATGCCGATCAGATCATCGTGATGGAGGACGGAGCGATCGTAGAGCGGGGCAGCCACGAGGAGCTGCTGGCGCTGCATGGACATTACCGGAATTTGTACGAAAAGCAGCTGTTGGAAGAACAGGTCGCCGGGGAATCGTGAGGAAGGTGAGAAGACATGAGTATTCATGAGGAGAAACAACTGACGCAAGCTTACGATCTCGGTTTGATGGGCCGCTTGCTTCGTTATGCGAAACCGCATGCCAAACGGCTCATGCTGTCGGTATGTCTGGTCGTCTTGATCACGATTGCCGATCTTTGCGGACCGTATTTGATCAAAATCGCCATTGACGACCATATCAACGGCTTGTCGCTGCCGATGGTCGATGTGGGTGGGACGGAGGCGGCGACCGTGGCGCCCGCCGTTTCATATGGCAATCTGGTGCTCGTAAGAGAGCGGGAGCTGGATGGCAAATTTCCGGCGGAACAGCTTCAGAACAAGCAGCGGTATCGGATCGTCAAGACCGGTTCAACGTCCGAGCTGGTGCAGCTAACCGCAAACGGAGGGACAACGCCCGTCGCGCAGCTCAGCAAAGCGGACGTAGATCGATTCCGCAATCAGGACATTCAAGCGTTGTATCGATTGTCCGGCTTTTATTTGCTGCTCGTATCCGTGACGTTTATTTTGAACTATACGCAAACATACACGTTAAATCTGATTGCGCAAAAAATTATTTACACATTAAGAGCAAACTTGTTCGCCCATCTGCAGCGGCTTTCGTTCAGCTTCTTCGACCGAAACCCGGTGGGCCGTCTCGTGACCCGGATTACGAACGACACGCAGACGCTCAACGACATGTACAGCAACGTCATGATTAACTTGATCAAAGACATATTTATGCTCATCGGCATTATGGTTGTCATGCTAAATCTGAATGTACGCCTGGCACTCGTATCGTTCCTGACGCTGCCGCTCATTATCGCCGCTACGATCGTTTACCGCAAATATGCGCGCGAAGCGATGCGCGAGGTCCGGATCAAGCTGGCGCAAATCAATGCGACATTGAACGAAAATATTACCGGGATGCGCGTGGTGCAAATTTTCCACCGGGAAAAGCAGCAAAACCGGAAGGTGGAAGCGATCAACCGCAGCCATTTTGACGCGAATACGAAGGAGCTCCATGTGTCTTCGCTGTATCGCCCGGTCATGGACTTTGTCTACGCTATCGGTTTGGCGCTCCTGATCTGGTTCGGCGGCGGGCAGATGGTGCAAGGCGCGGTGGAGTTCGGCGTTCTCTACGCTTTTGTGGACTACATCAACCGCTTTTTCAAGCCGATTCAGGATTTGGCCGAGAAGTTTACGATTTTGCAGCAGTCGATGGTGTCGTCCGAGCGAATTTTCGAGCTGTTGGACGAGAAGGACGATTTGCCGGAGCCGGCTCATCCTCGCCATCTGGATAACGTCGCGGGAAGCATCGTCTTCGAGCAAGTGTCGTTTGCATATAATCCCGGGGAGTGGGTGCTCAAAGACATCGATTTGACCATCAAACCGGGAGAGACCGTCGCCTTTGTCGGCGCGACGGGCGCAGGCAAAAGCTCGATTATTAGTTTATTATGCCGGTTTTACGATGTGCAGAAAGGCTCGATCCGTCTCGACGGCGTAGATATCCGCGAATTGCCCAAGCAGGAGCTGCGCAATTATATCGGGCTCGTACAGCAGGATGTGTTTCTGTTCTCCGAGGACATTAAGACGAATATCCGGCTTGGCAACGACACGCTAAAGGACGAGGACATCCGGAACATTTGCGAATACGTCAATGCGGACGTGTTTATCGAGAAGCTGCCGCGCGGCTACGACGAGCCCGTGATGGAACGGGGCGCCAATTTATCCGCTGGACAACGCCAACTGATTGCGATCGCGAGAACGCTCGCTTTTAACCCGTCGATCTTGATCTTGGATGAGGCTACGGCGAATATCGATACGGAAACCGAGCTGCTCATTCAGGATGCATTCCAAAAAATTTCCTCCGGCCGAACGACCATTATCGTAGCGCACCGGCTGTCGACCATTCAGCATGCCGACAAGATCGTCGTCCTGCATAAGGGTACCATCCGCGAAATGGGGACGCATCAGGAGCTGCTGCTGAAAAACGGGCTATACCGGAAGCTTTACGAGCTTCAGTATCGGGAGTCTTATACTGAAAAAGCCGAGCAAGCCGAAAAAGCCGCTACTTGACGGCTTATGGCCTACCCGACTCTTTATATCCTGACGCTTGCCGACAAAGTACACGAGGTATGGAAGTCGCCCATCATGGTCGATGCAGAAGGGGGGGATCCGGAGGCGCAAAGAAAGTGGGGGGTAGGCGTTGCCGAGGCCAGTACGAAGGCGTTTCGCCAGTGGATTGTCAACGTGGCGTGCGATAACCTGGTTGCGCTGTTTTGCGGTCACGTGCATTTCCCGCATCGGGACGCATTCGCAGCCGGCCGTTATCAGTATGTGACCGGTCCCGGCTTCACTGGCGGGTATCGTAAAATTATGATCGTACCATAAGCGCGGCCGCATGTTTGATTTCCGCCGGCGATCGCTTCCACCACAATTTAGGATGTAAGACGCTGGCTGCCCGCATGTTCTCCGGGTGGCCTTTTCTAATGTGCAGGACAGGAATGCTCCATTGACGGGACCGTTCGGGGAAGTGGCGACATACCATTGACGTGTGCAGGATATATTAAATGCGATCAGGTCGTCCGGACTTTAATTAAATTGAAGCACATCGAAGAAATGTTTGCGGCGGACGGAACATGCTGGGTGGATGAATCTATGGACGGAACGGGAATGCTCTCCAATCAGAAGCTGGACGAATGATGCGACTGGAAGTCCAATCTTTTGCCGCTTTTCTCCGGCAATGATTGGGAAAGGTTGACGAACCATCAAAAAACTTTTATCATATTAATTACTTACCCTAAGTAATTATTTTTTGAAAGGAGGCCGAACATGGAACAGAACGTTTCGCTGTTTTTTCATATGAATCAAATGTACCGCCAATACATCGATCAGTTAAATCAGCTATTGAGCAAGTACAATTTATATAGTTCCCAGTGGGCGATTTTGTATTTGCTGCATTATCGCGGATCTAACACCTTGAACGAAGTAGCGCAAATGCGAAACGTGGAAGGTCCGACCATTACGCGTCTGACGAATAAATTGAAAGATCTGGGCTATGTTATAACGGTTCATGGCGAAGATCGGCGTACCAAGAAAATTACGGTCACGGATCACGGCGTTGAAATCATAAAAAAAATCGAGTCCGAAATCGCGGAGTTTCAAAACAAGATCACGCAAGGCATTCCGACCGAAGGGATGGAAATGATGAACGCTTATATTGCGACGATTCATGACAATTTAAAAAAACAAAAAGGGTGTCATGATTGGGTGCAATCGTAAGTCGTCATTCGCAGGATTCACCGCTTTTCATCTGGATATTCTGTATTAGATAAAGAGAAGCTAATTGTAAAAGGTGGAGAAGGAGAGATGAACTTGTTATGAGCAACGATACGGAACTGCAGTCCAAACCGGATGGAGCGCTGAAAAGAGGTCCCATACTGTTTGCCATGCTGCTCGGCGCATTCGTTGCGTTTTTGAACCAAACGCTGCTGAATGTTGCCTTGCCAAGCATTATGAAAGATCTGAACACGAATGAGACAACCGTTCAGTGGCTAAGTACAGGGTTTATGCTCGTCAACGGTGTTTTAATGCCGATCACAGCCTACTTGATGGCTAAATTTTCAACAAGACAAATATTCATTACTGGCATGTCTCTATTTACTTTAGGAACATTGCTTTGTGCGATTAGCCCTACTTTTTCGGTTCTGCTGGGAGGAAGGCTGATCCAGGCGGCTGGTGCAGGGATTATGATGCCGCTGCTGTCCGTCGTTATTTTGAATATTTATCCCCTTGAGCAGCGCGGGCGGGCGATGGGGACCATCGGTCTTGCTATGATCCTAGCTCCGGCAATCGGTCCGACGCTATCCGGCTTTATTGTTGAACATTATAACTGGAGAGTATTGTTTTATATCATTTTGCCAATCTCCTTTATTTCTATACTGGTTGGGGTTAAATTCATCAAGAACGTAACGGCGCAAAGCAATCCGAGCCTTGATATGCCGTCGGTCTTGCTTTCGACCATTGGATTTGGCGGTCTGCTGTACGGATTCAGCGATGCGGGCGCCAAAGGCTGGAGCGATCCCGTCGTCGTCATCTGTCTGGTGGCGGGTGCGATCGCGCTGCTGCTTTTTGTATTAAGACAATTCAAGCTGGAAACGCCATTGCTGGAGTTCCGTGTATTCAAATACAACATGTACTCGCTGAACTCGATTATTCTCATCGTAGTCAATATGGCCTTGTTCTCGGGTATGATTTTACTCCCGATTTATCTTCAAAATACGCGGGGCATCAGCGCACTCGATTCCGGATTATTGATGCTCCCGGGCGCAATTATTATGGGGATCATGTCACCGGTAACGGGCGCGTTATTCGATAAATTCGGGGCCAAATGGCTTAGCATCATAGGTCTGGCGATTACTATCGTAACGACGTGGGAGTTTAGCACATTGTCGATGGAAACGTCGTACGTACATCTGCTCGTTATGTATTCTTTCCGGATGTTCGGGATGTCGCTGCTCATGATGCCGATTCAAACGGCCGCGCTGAACGATATACCTCAAAAGCTGAACGCACACGGAACCGTTATGCTTAACACGCTGCGTACGGTGTTCGGAGCGATCGGCACCGCCATTTTCATAACGCTGTACAGCACCGAAATGAAAAATTATTTGTTTAACGAGACGGGAATCAGCATGGACGACAAAGCGGCCTTGGGCAGACTTGCAATGGAATCGCCAGAAGTATTGGCTCAAGCGAGCATCTACGGTACGAATTACTCGTTCATCGTGGCAACCGCCCTGACCGTCGTAGCGTTGGTGTTTGCACTGTTCATAAAACGATCTGTGCCTAAAGACGCGAAAGGCGTTCCGATGAAAACAGCTAAATTAAGCGGAGAAAGAGGCTGAAGAAAACACCAAACGGTTCATCATCGTATCATGAAAGGATGGATTAACGGGACGGTCGTTACGGCAGACGGTGGATGGACGGCATATTAAAACAAGTTGCTATCCTCGGATAAGCAATCCATAAGAAATCATATCAATGGATGCATGGTATGATGAAGAGGATATTGTACCATGAAAGGAGCCGTTCAATGCAAACCTTGAATTATATTCCCGTTGTCAAAACGGAAATGCTCATTCGCAGACCGGCTGCAGCCGTGTTTGAAGCTTTTGTCGACCCTGCCATTACTATAAAATTTTGGTTCACCAAAAGCAGCGGGAAACTGGAAGCGGGTAAGCGTGTCCGTTGGGATTGGGAGATGTACGGCGTAGGAGATGACATCTACGTAAAAGAAATCGAGCAAAACCGGCGCATTGTGATCGAATCGTCGGACGGCACCACGGTCGAGTGGATCTTTACCCCTCGCAGCGATAACGAAACGATCGTAACGATTACGAACTCCGGATTTACGGGAACCGGGGACGAAGTGGTCATTCGGGCATTGGATTCAACGGAAGGGTACACGATGGTGCTGTGCGGATTAAAGGCGCTGCTTGAGCATAACGTTGTCCTCAATCTTGTAGCGGATAAGGCCCCGGATGCCCATGTTCAACGTTAAAATTATTGTTCATTAGTATTAGCTTTGGAAAAACGGCAGGCGAACCGATTGGTTCGCTTGCCGTTTTTTTAAGATCAGAGATTGCGCGGCTTCATCCAGCGTGATCCGCCTGCCGCTTCAGAAACTCGCGCACGGACGGGTCGGCGCAAAGACCGATGGCACGGCTGTAAGCGGTGCGGGCTTCTTCGTGCCGTTCCATTCGCATGAGCAAATGAGCGGCAAGCGCCCAATACGGTTGGTAGCTCACGACTTGTGCGGACGGGATCGCTTCCAGCAGCGCCCATCCGTGCTGAGGCCCTTGCGCTTCGGCCATAGCGGCGGCTCGGCCAACCGCTGCCCCAATGGTAGGGGCCAAGCGAACGAGCCCTTCATACAACAGGGCGATTTCGTCCCATGCGGTGCGACCAGACCATGCGCGCTGGGCATGCACCGATTGGATCGCCGCCAGAAGCTGGAAGCGGCCGACGCGACCTACTTGTGCGGCACGGTGGAGGCAGCGCTCCGCCTCCGCGATCATCGTTTCCGACCAAAGCGTCATATCTTGCTCGGAGAGGGGAACGTAGTTTCCCCCTACATCGCGGCGGGCGTCGCGGCGTGCTTCGCAGTGCAGCATAAGCGCCAGCAATGCTTGTGCCTCGGGCTCTTCAGGCATAAAGCGCACGAGCAGCCTTCCCAAGTAAATCGCCTCTTCAGCCAATCCTTTGCGGCGCTCGTCAACTCCCGTCACGTCGTCCCAACCGCTGCCGTAAGCGGCATATATCGCTTCAAGTACCGAGTCGAGGCGTTCCGGCCATTGTTCGGGGTGAGGCATTTCGAACTTAACGTCTTTGGCGCGTAAGTTCGCTTTCACTCGGGTGAGCCGTTGGCCCATCGTGGACGGCTTCACGATGAAGGAGGACGCGATGCGTGCCGCATCGATTCCCAATACCGTTTGAAGCATCAGCGGAGTACGCACGCTCGGATCGATGGATGGGTGGGTGCACATCAACAGCATCTTGAGACGTTCGTCAGGAAAGTCCATGCCGGAAGAAGACCGCTGCTGCACTTCCTCCGACATAGCTTGCAGCGCAGGCATAACCCTCTCGTGTATGCGCCCGCGACGAGCGCGATCGATAAGCCGCCGCCGCGCCGTTGTAAGAAGCCAAGCCTCCGGCTTGTCCGGAACGCCAATGCGAGGCCATGTTTCTAAAGCTATAAGGAAGGCGTCGGCCAGCGCATCTTCGGCCGCTTCCACGTCACGCCATCGTACGGACAAGTAGGCTACCAACCTGCCGTACGATTCGCGAGCTGTCAACTCAATAATGTGTTGTGTGTTCATGGTATGTTGTTATTTGATCTGCGGAATGTTTTGCCTTACTTCGACGGCATTGACCGGACTGCGTGCCGCCCACTCCAACGCTTTGTCAAGATCCGGCACGTCGATAATGAATAAACCGCCGATTTGCTCTTTCGTCTCGGTAACCGGCCCATCCTGCACCAACAGCTCACCGTCTCGGCGCCGTAAGGTTGTGGCCGTTTCCGGAGGGTAGAGGCCGGAACTGCTCACAACAATTCCTGCTTCGCGCAAAGCTTTTACATAATGGGTCCAGCCGGCCAAATACGCCTGCTGACGCGACGGATCGGTGCGTGCTGAGAAATCCTCCGGGTTTTCATAAAATAGCAATGTGTAGTGCATCGTTTTATTTCTCCTCTCGAATGGGTTTGAGCGCGTTATGTTGTCCACTCAATCTAATGACGAACGAGCGCCAACGACTTCTACATGTTTCGGAAAATTTTGTGGAAGCATAAAGTAAAGATACCATGTTTAGATGTGACGTGTGGAATATTTCCTTTGAAACTCACGGCAGCTGCGTCCTTCGAAACGGGTCTACGGAGAACACCGGAATAATCAAATGTTAAACATTTTTTACTTTCAAATATACGGCTCGGTACTGTATGATGAGGTGCGGAGAGGAGTCAACATCATTGGAACCATTTCAACAAAATCAAACTTCATGGAATACCGGAGCCTACCAGGCTTGGGTTAACCGTTTCGGTTTCCCGAGCGAAGCGGCTGTCAAACTGAGAGAAAACCCTGCGAAGCGAATCGGCAAAGCGCTCGATTACATGGGGGACATAAGAGACAAGAAAATCGCCAACTTGCTGGGCTCGAACGGGAATAAAGCCGTTGCATTCGCTTTACTCGGCGCGAACGTCACGGTGGTCGATTTTTCTGCGGAAAACGAAAAATATGCCATGGAGCTGGCAAAAGAGTCGGATGTTCATCTTACATACATTCAGTCCGATGTACTAAACTTACCGGCGCATGTATTGACGGGCGATTTCGATTTTGTATATATGGAACACGGCATCCTTCATTACTTTCTGGATTTGAACCCGCTGCTCCATGTGGTCCAGGCGCTTCTTCGCAAAGGCGGTACGCTGGTCCTTCAAGATTTCCATCCCGTATCGACCAAATTGATCAGTTCCAAAGGAACCACGGCAAACATTCGAAAACATAAAGTGACCGGAGATTACTTCGATTCGTCGCTTGTGGAAAAGGAAGTTGCTTTCTCCAAATTTCTGGCGGCCGAGGGCAGTGAACGCGGTGAAGGCAGCGTACAAACCGTGCGTCTGCGCAACTGGACTCTTGGAGAAATCGTTACATCGATTGCAAATGCGGGCTTGTACGTGAAAGTGCTGGAAGAGCTTCCTAATCTTTCTTCAGACGTATTTGATAAGGGCATCCCCAAAACATTCACGATCGTCGCGGAGAAATTGTAGGGGAGGCGCCATATGAAGTGTATGTGAATAACAGTTTACACAAATGGCCATCATTTGTTATTATAATAAGCAAATTCAAAACGCGATGACGAGAAGAGTAGGGAACAACGTTCTTGCACAGAGAGCTCCGGCAGCTGAAAAGGAGCGAAGAACTTCTCCCGAACCAAGCCTCTGAGCAGCATGTCGGAACCACCAGAGGGGATGGCATGACGGGAGCTCCCGTTACTGAGCTAGAGTATAACATGGATACGCCATGCGTACTTGAAGAGGTTAATATGGCGACATATTAATGAAACTGGGTGGTACCGCGATAACTTCGTCCCTGAGACATGAAATTAGTCTTGGAGATGAGGTTTTTTTGTTTTTTCATCGCTTCATACATTCGTTAGGAGGAGCCGACCATGGGTAACGAGAAGGAACATGCTGCGGAAAATTTTATGGTTAAGCTGATTGCCGAGGAGCTTGAGGCCGTACCTTTCGAAAGGGACATGTGCACGAGATTTCCTCCCGAGCCTAACGGCTATCTTCATATCGGGAGCGCATACGCCATTCACACGAATTATTCGATCGCCCGGCGGTTTAACGGCACGTTCCATTTGCGTTTTGACGATACGAACCCGCTAAAAGAAAATATCGAATACGTGAATGCGATCATTGAAGACATCAAATGGCTCGGCTACGATCCGGGAGAGCATATTTATTACGGTTCGGATTACTCGGACAAAATCTATAACGCTGCGGTCACCTTGATCAAGCAAGGGAAAGCTTATGTGTGTGATTTGTCGCCGGAGGAAGTAACCGAGTATCGGGGGACGCTGACGGAGCCGGGCAAAAACAGTCCTTATCGGGACCGGCCGGCCGAGGAAAATCTGGAGCTGTTCGCCAAAATGAAAAACGGTGACTATCCCGCCTCCTCCAAAGTGCTTCGCGCCAAGATTGACATGGCTTCGCCCAACATCAATCTGCGTGATCCTGTCATCTACCGGATTATCCATGCCGAGCATTACAGAACGGGAAATGGCTGGTGCATTTATCCGATGTACGATTTTGCCCATCCGATTCAAGACATGATCGAGGGGATTACGTATTCTTTATGCTCCATCGAATTCAAGGACCACCGTCCATTGTACGATTGGGTCCTTAGAGAGCTTGAGATCAAGGAGCCTCCACGGCAAAGAGAGTTCGGCCGGCTCAGCTTAACGGGCGTCGTCACGAGCAAACGGTTTTTGCGGCAGCTGGTGGAAGAAGGATTGGTAGACGGCTGGGACGATCCACGGCTTCCGACGATTCGCGGCTTGAGAAGAAGAGGGTTCACGCCGGAGAGCATACGCAGTTTTATTGAAGAAATCGGCAGCATCCGAACGCAAAGCACGGTGCACATCTCCTTGCTGGATCATTGTCTGCGGCAGGATCTGAAGGAAAAGACGATCAGCGTGATGGCCGTTTTGCAGCCTTTGAAGGTCGTCATAACGAACTATCCTGAGAATGAGACGGAGCTGCTGCTCATCGAGAACAATAGCGAGAACGAGTCGCTTGGCAAACGAGAGGTACCGTTTTCCAGAACGATCTATATCGAGCGGGACGATTTCACGGAGCAGCCGCCGAAAGGATTTCACCGCTTGAGTCCGGGTGCGGAGGTGAGGCTGAAAGGGGCTTACTTCATCAAGTGCGAAGAAGTGATGAAGGACCCGAATACCGGCGAAATTACGGAGCTTCATTGTACGTATGACCCGATTACCAAAAGCGGCACCGGCTTTACCGGACGCAAAGTGAAAGGGACGATTCACTGGGTTTCAGCTACGCATGCAACCAAAGCAGACATTCATTTGTACGAGAAATTGCTGCTCGAACAGGATATTCCGGATGAGGACGGTGCGGATTGGACGGATGTGGTCAATCCCGATTCGCTCGTTACCGTAACGGACGGTTTATTGGAGCCGTTCGCCCGGCATGCCCGTCCGGAACAAAAGTTTCAATTTTTCCGTCACGGTTATTTCAGCGTAGATCACAAGTTCACTACGAGCGAGCGGCTCGTGTTCAACAGGATCGTGCCTCTAAAGGATAGCTGGAATAAATCGTTGAAATAAAGTATATGTCATAAGTTTCATTACTGTATGTTCGATCTTTGGTCTCCTTTGTATGATGAAAATGGAAAAGCTTCTCTCTTTCGGAAACATACCATTTCAACTCATATTGGAGGAGATCGATTTGCGCGAAGGGCAATTGACTTTTTTTGGCGGGGCAGGCAAGTCGGGAGGCGTGCAGGTTTTATACGGCAAAGGTAAGCAGGCGGTTTTATTCGATTTCGGCGTAGAGCACAGCTCTCTGCTGTTCCCAAAGCAAACGACGCTTTACGAACCTGTTGGCGCAACATCCGGGCGTGAAATTCGTCAATTTTTGCTTGGCGGCATGACTGCGCCGCTGCTCAAGTTGTACGATCCTGAACAAATCAAAGGGATTGACCCGGCGATTGTGCGCCGTGTCTGGAATAATCGCGAGTTCCCGCAATATGAGCGAATCAACCTGTTTATCGGACATATGCATACCGATCATATCGGTGTGCTTCCTTATGCGCATCCGGATCTTCCGGTGTACATGAACCATGATTCCTATGCGTTATACCGCGGCATCGTGGCTGGCGGACATTATCCGGATACAGCGGCGCGCATTGAAGCATGCGAAGATCTAAGCGTCATCGATTTCGGCGAATTTACGATCCAGATTGTTGAGATGGACCATAACGCTACGGGAGCGGCGGGTCTTATTATCGAAAGCGGCGATCACAAAATCGCCTATACGGGAGACTGGCGGCGCCAGGGCAAGCATCCGGAGAAGATCGACCGGTTCATCGAGCTTTGCCGAAGCAAGCAGATCGACGTGCTCATTACGGAAGGGACGCGCCTACCGGCAGATCCCGCTGCCGTTCCTGCCTATCAGCAGCCGGAAGACGCATTGCTGAATGATTTTTCACAATTAGTAGGCGAAGCGGAAGGGTTTGTATATTTGCAAATGTCGCCGAGGGACCTCGAGCGCATGGCCAACATGATCGCCATCGCCATGGAGAAGGGGCGTAAGATCGTCATGGAATCGTCCCACGCGTTGATCTGGCATGCTGCCAATCGCGAAGGATTGCGCATTCTGGAAGGTCATCCGGCGCTGAACGCGACGATAAAAGTAATGGATGCTACGGTGACGGACGGCATGACGGTGCCTTACGAAACAGTCGCGCTGGAGGAAGTGGCTGAGCATAAAGACCAGTATTTGTACTTCTTCAAATTCCCGGATCTGGCCCAAATGATTGAGCTGGAGACGCTCGGCGGGCTGCAAGGCTGCTCGCATTTCATTCAATCCGACTACAGTGTGAAAGTAGATCACAAGGATGTCGCCAAATTTTTGAAATCGTTCGGCATTACCGGACATACCTTGAACAACGGGGGTCATGCTCATCCCGACGCGATCTCTGATTTAGTCGAGCGGATCGCGCCGAAAGCGGTTATTACGCTGCATAGTCCTCATCCGAGATCGCTTAATACGAGAGGAATCAAGGCCTATTTCCCGGAAAAAGGAGAGACGGTCTCCGTAGCCTCCATCATTGAAGCCGCATCCGTCGGTGCTGCGCAATAAGATCACGGCAGACAAGAAGTTCTTCTATAAGTAAGATTGCTGCTTATGCAATACATCGTTACTTTCATGCCCCTCAGAGGTTTCCTCTGAGGGTAATTGCTGTTGGACAATGCGGCATGGAGCCGGATCGTTCATTGGCGCCGAAATCGAAAAAACGGTTGACCTTAAAGTAACTTGAAGGTGTATGATATTTCCATCTTGATACATCATGGAGGCGAATATCATTGGACACACCTTATTTTAAATTTGACGGCGGATTTATTATGGTACCTTGGGACCGGTTTGACGAAGCAGTCGAGTGGTATCGCGACACCATGGGATGGCGATTGAACGGCACCGCTACGGGTCCGGTAGGGAGGAAAGCATTTTTTAAGCTGCCAGGCATGGGACAAGCGAACTTAAAGTCGTTTGAAAGCGGCATGGATCATTTTACAATGGAAGATTACGCCGAAGGCCATTGCCGTTTCTGTTTTCGAACAGCGAATTTGGAGCAAACGCTGCTTTATTTTACACAGCAAGGGGTCGAGATTTCAGAACCGGTTAATATGCCCGACGGAACCTGGGCTGCCGATATACAAGCATTTGGCGGGTCACGACTTACTTTATGTGAAGATCGCAAGCTAGAGGGCAAATATCCTGACTCACGCATCATCCAATATGCTGCGAAACCGCTATGGTTGGGAGTTCGTAATCTGGAGGCGGCGACGGTGTGGTACGAGCGCGTGTTAGGTTTTGCCCAATCCGATCACAATTTCAAAGACCGAGGGTTTGTATTGATGCGGGATGTAAAAGACGAATGGGACTTTGCATGGCTGGAACAAATTCCTTCAACATCAAAGTTTGTAAAAGCGAATCCCGGGGCCAGACTATACTTTCAAATTGAAGAACGAGCGGACTTTGAACAGACCCATTCGTGGTTGAAGGAACAAGCATTAGAAGTTTCCGAGATCGTCGGGGAACGTTGGCAAGGGTTTCATTTTTACGATCCGGACGGTAATCGGTTGAACGTTTGGAATTATTATTAATTTTGAAGGGGAGCGCCTATGCCAAAAAAATGACGATTCAAGTCTTCGCTGACCGGACCGGTCTCCCCTCCAGTACATTGCGTTATTATGAGAAGGAACGATTGCTGCTGGCGGACGTTCGTTCGCCCAACGGATATCGTCTGTACCGTGAAGACCAGATCCCCACTGCAGTAAAAATACATTCTTTGCGTCAAGCGGGCATTCAGCTGGCCGAGATTCGGGAGTTTCTTCATGCGGATACCGCACAGCAATGGGTGTGGATGAACAAATGGCGCAGTGATATTGACGCTAAACTATCGTTGCTCCACGCTGCCAAACAGTTTTTGTATGGTGTCGGCCCAAGGGATGAACATGTACGATTGGTGAAATGGGACGCTCCGGTCCAAATGGTATGGTTTCGTCATCAAGTGCAGCGGCAGTTGAATCCTTTTGCGCAAGTGATGGAACAGAGAGCGGCACAGATGAGAAATATAGGACTGCACGTGCAGGAGGCATTTGTTAAGCAAGAGCAGGTGACTGGCGACAATATGATCGGGAAAGTCGGTTTTCGACTTCGCGGAAAGGTTTCTTTTCCAGATGAAGAATTCAAATCTGCAGAGATTGAAACCATTGAGCCTACCCTGTTTGTTGTGTTGGATTGCTTGTCTAACGATCCGTACGCATGCTTTAGTACTATGCTTGTGTTGCAATCATTTGGCTATAAGCAGGTCGGCCCTAACATGGAACGCTATCAATTGCACGATAAATCGCATTATGAATGGATGATTCCAGTAGTTCATGGTTCAGCCGTACCGCCAAAAGAATCCGGTCGCAGGAGTGATGATGGAAATGGATGCAGGTAAGACGGTTTGTATAACGGGAACGGACAGAGGCATTGGATTGGCCTTGTCCAAAGGATTGCTGCTTGAGGGATATACGGTGTTTGCCGGCGGCATTCAGCAGGAGAACAAGGAACTCGACGACTTCGCGGTAGCGTTCCCGGGACGACTGCGGCGGTTCGTATTGGACGTGGGGAGCGATACGAGCGTTGGCGAAGCGGCGGAATTTATCCAAAGCGATACCGAGAAGCTCGACTTTCTCATCAACAACGCAGCGATTCTCGGTGATACGAAGAAAACGATCGCGGACGAACTCGATTTTGACGAAATACAACGTGTGTACAACGTATCGGCTCTTGGCGCAATCCGAATGTCGAGTGCATTGATTGGGCCAGTGATGAACGGCGGAAAGCTGATCGTGAATATTTCTTCGGAAGCGGGAAGCATCGGGAACAGCTTCCGTGAAAGCTGGTTCGGTTATTGCATGGCCAAATCCGCGCTGAACATGGGGTCCACCATCATCCATAACAGCATTTGCAAGGATGGCGGACGGGTATTGCTGATCCATCCGGGGTGGGTAAAAACGTCGATGAGCGGTACATGGAACGATGCCGGCACTTATACGCCGGAGGAAGCGGGAGCGAACATTTTGAAACGCATCGATGAATATAAGGATGAGATCGGGCCGCAGCCGATGTACATCGAAGCGGATACCGGAAAGTCATTGCCTTGGTAGCATGCATCCCGTTCGTTTAAGCAGGCACTCGCATCGGATCTCGAAATAGCAATTCAAAAGAAATGATGTATTCTAATGCATGATATACTAGAGAAGCAATCTATGGCTACTAATAATGACATCATAAGGTAAAAGAAAGGAGCAATACAGCAATGAACCAAGAGGTCGTCTCATTTATCGAAAGCCTTAATCAGCCATGGCAGGTTGAAGTTTCCAAACAACTTCGACAAATGGTCCATGAATCCATCCCGGGGGTGGAAGAACGGATTCAATACAAGAAACCGCATTTCCTGAAAAACGGGCATTACGCTGCAGTGATATCCCCATCGAAGGACGCTATTGCGTTTATGATTATGAATGCTACCGGTTTGGAAGTCCCGAAAAATTTCGAAGGTCCTGCCGAGCGAAAATGGCTCAAAATCCGTGAAGGGGACTCGCCTGACTACGGCTTGCTGACCCAACTTCTTGTACAAGCTTCCAATTCTCTTTAAACATAATAATGAGGTGCGGCAAGGCAATCGAAAGCATCCGGAGATGGCGGTAGTCATTCTCAGCGGTGCTTTTTTTGTTGTCAAAATGCGACATTAAAGCTCGGTGAAGGGTTGACTTTCGGCGCATATGTGATTAAAATCACAAAGGTAGACAGAAATTACAGAATGAAGGGATACTTGTGCCTTATTTGCGTTTCAAAGGATTTCAAAGTGAAGTATTGGAGAAACTGGCGCCGCTGGTTGTAGACGAATTTGCTTACATCGTCAAAATTCCGAAAGAAAAAGTCAAGATTGAGCTGCTTCCGATCAGGCAGATCACTAACTCGCCATTATCCGTGGAGATTCAAATGTTTCAAAGGGAGCAGGAGACCCATGATGCCCTCGCTTCGAGCATGAATCGCATTTTCCATGAGTTTGACTGCCAGCATGTTCATATTTATTTCGTTATTCTTTCTCCCACCCTTTATTATAAAGAAGGAAAACCTCTTAAAGTCATTCCGGATCATAACGATGAATGAAATTCCCCACTGCATCTGAACCCATATTGAACCCGACAATGGCGCCGCGGCCAAGTCGGGTTTTACGATCCCGGCACATGAACTGGCTGTAACACAGCCAGTTTGTTGCATTTAACTGCACAGTCACTAAGTTATCGTTTACAAATAAATATTCCTGATCCTTTGCTGATGTGGATCTTGCCATCGGATAGCTCCATTTTCCTATCGAGAAAATCTTTAAACTTTTCAGCACAACCCGGGTCCAGTATCATCTGACCGGAATCCATTCCATTCAAAGATAATACGTAATCGACAATGGCCTGAGCGTCCGTAACCAACAAAGCATCCTCGTACAGTGCAAGTTGAACATCCCCGAAAGCTTCCAGCAACTGTTCTTTGCCATTCTCCAAGGAAAAATGAGATTCAAGCGTACCAAGCACTTTATCGTATTTTGAATGAGGATCAAATTCGTTGACCATTTCCTTCAGCTCGAGCATATTGCGCTTACCTACCGTACTTGCGTAAAATGTCCCGTCAGGTTTGAGAATACGCTTGATCTCGAATAAAGCTTTCCCCCTGTTCTCAACATGATAAAGCATGTGGTTTGCGATTACGATATCGAATGTAGAGTCTGAATAGAGGATCTGTTCGGCATCTATTACCTCGTAATGAAAGTTCCTGTTTAGATTGGCAAGATTCATTTCAGCATCCTTTAGCATGCCCGATGATATATCTGTAATGGTAATGTTCCAATGCTCCGGAATTCGGTGGGCATTCGCCATCCACAGCAACCCATTGCCTCCGCCCAGTTCCAACACCTTGGCATGACCTGCTTGGTTTAGCTGGTCAAAAACCCAAAAAGGCCAAGGGTATTTGTTTGTACCAAAAGATTTGTGCAGGTGGATTCGAGCGTTGAAATTACCCGAGTTCGCATATTGATTTTGTTTAAGCTTTTCTTTATTCTCTGACATCATTAGGAGACACTCCTTCCGTTTTATCTGCTGCAATCCGCCAATCACTCATTGAGTCCGCCAAACGCAATATTTTGTCAGCAAGAACCTTGATTTCATCATCATTCCAATCCTTTAAAATGTGTTCTAATCCGTCGATACTTTTTTCGAGAAAATGCAACAGCGCTCCCTCACCAATCTCAGTTAAACGAATCAAACTGGATCGAAGATCTTTAGGGTCCGAGATAACGGCAATATATCCCGATTGTTTTAAAGATTGGATTCGCCGGGTGATGGAGGAAGGATTGAAGTCAAGCTCATTAGCTATGTCTGTTAGTCGAACTTGCTCCTTTTGCCTTATTAGCATAAGAATTTCAAACGTTACTCGATCCAAATCGGATCTTCGATTCTGTGCATGTTTAAATTCCTTTACTAGCCTTAACGTTCCATACGCTAACTTTTGAAGTTCATTGCGGTCTTTCGTCAAAGGGTTCACTTCCTAACAAAATTTTCAAATTATGATCTCATTTTATTATATTTGCTTGCACAAAGCAAATAAAAAAGTAGGGCTAATCGTTCAGGTAAACACGCAAGCCACGATTTCCCTTAGTCATCGCAAAATCTTATTCTTGCAAGCGGTTAACGCCACAAAATTGGATAATTTACCAATAATTTTTATTCTGTTATTATGTACGGTATACCGTACATTCCGGAATTCGCGCTGACGGCATTGTGAAATCATAATGGAAAGGTGGGATTCAAATGACAACAACCAAGAAATTACCAAGGACAACTGCCACGGAATCTATCAAACAGTCGGGTCATGAACAGGTGGTTGAATATTTGAGCAATCTCGACCATCCGCTGAAAATGGAAATAGAGGAAGTACGTCAAATCATTTTAAGCGCAAATACACAGCTTAGCGAGCATATTAAATGGAATGCACCGAGTTTCTGCTATAAAAATGAAGACAGAATCACATTTAATTTGCATGGCAAAGGATTTTTTCGGATCATTTTTCACTGCGGAGCCAAGGTAAAGGAAAACAGACGAGAAGGACCGTTATTTGACGATCACACCGGGCTACTTGCGTGGGTTGCCGTTGACAGGGCCGTTGTCAAGATTGTTGATATGAACGATGTACAAGCAAAAAAAGATAGGCTCACCGAACTTGTAACGAAGTGGATCGAAGCGACGGGGTTGTAGAAGGAGATCGATGAATTGCAATTGTTAGCGAAAGAAATCAGCAGTTATAACGAGATTTCAGTGTATGAAACGACAGAGTTGTATGGGGAGATGGGAAAGTTTCGCTTCTTGCAGTTTGCAGACGGTGCCGTACAAGGCGCCTTGGACATAAAACATCCGGATCGTATCGTGCTCGAATACCCGAGGGCTATCATTCATTTACTGGAGAAAAACAATCCGTCCCTTGAGAATGTATTTGTCATCGGGCATGGGACGGGAACGATCGCCGGACATTTCCCGGACAAGCGATTTACCGTTGCCGAGATTGATGCACAAGTGGTGGAGTTGAGCAGGCGATTTTTTAACTACAGCCAAAATAACGTCGTTACTGGAGACGGCCGCCAGCTTTTGGAGAAGGAAGCGCCGAATACGTTTGATTTCATCATATTGGATGCTTTCTCCGCGAAAGGGACGCCGATGCATCTGGTAACAATAGATTTTTTTACTATGGCGAAGGAAAAGCTCAACGCCCGCGGAGCCGTCGTCATGAATCTAATGGGCAAGAGCAGAAACGATAAGCTAATTAACGCGATCCATACGACGCTTAAAGCCGTATTTGCGGAAACGAAAGCGTTTTCTCCTGAGAGCGCAGGTGCGTCCGACTTGCGAAACATTATTCTCATCGGCAGCGATCGTGCGATTGATTTAGAAATTAAACAGATGGCCGGGTTCATAGAGATCGGATTGGAACAGGGTCATACGATCGTAGACCGGGACAACGGACTACATGGATAGGCCAGTGGTTACACGGATTTTGCCTGTGCCGCATTTCCAAAGAGGATTGAAGTCGACTTATGTCGAAGTCATTGAATCATACCTATTATTTCCAAGATGGAGAGTGAAGTTCATGAACGTTCGAGGCATAGCCCATCGCGGCTACCCGACATTATTTCCGGAAAATACGTTATCCTCATTCCAGGCCGCATTGGATGCGAATTATACGCATCTGGAATTGGATGTGCATCTGAGCAAGGACGGCATTCCTGTCGTTATCCATGACCCAACCGTTAACCGGATGTGCAATGACAAAGGCAGGGTTAAAGAATATACTTTGGAGGAGCTGAAGCGTTTCACCGTTGGAGAACGGGAGACGATTCCGACGCTTGATGAGGCGCTTGCGCTGTGCAAGGGCCGTATTTCGGTTTTTCTGGAGCTGAAGCAAATCGGGAAAGCTTATGAGGGCATAGAAGAAAAAGTGCTGGATGTGATCCGCCGCCACGATATAACGGATCAGATCATCGTCACCTCCTTCGACCATTATTCGTTGATGAAAATGCGAGAGCTTGATTCCGGTATCGACATCGGTCTAATCATGGGCTGCTTGTCCCCAAGCGTATTCCCTTTCATGAAGCAGCTTCGTTCGCGATACCTCTGGATGTCACACAAGCATTTGACAAAAGAGTATGTGCAAGAGTGCCTGGTAAATAACATTCAAGTGATCGCGAACCCCATCGACACGGAAGAAGTAATGGATAAATTGCTGCGGCAATTTCCATCTGCTTTAGCTTCGACGAACATGCTGGAGCAATGGCAGCAATTTTATATGCAGAACCGGGACACGCTTGGGTAGTTTTGTATCCTTACGGAACGGATTTAGTAATAATCGTTCTTTGCATGCAAAGTGAAAGCTTTAAGAGATTGTACTGCTACGATGACCAAGGGGGCCGTATGCCCCTTGACATCAAAATCTAACAATGTTATATTTCTGAATGTGAGTAAAATATGGAAAGGAGGTTGATCCGATTTGAATCGCCGCGAGCGGCACAAGCAGGAGCTTCGGCAGCGAATCATTGCAGCGACGAAGGAGATTGCCGACAGGGACGGATGGAAGGGCATAACGATCCGGAAAGTCGCAGAACAGATCGAGTACAGCCCGCCGACGATTTACGAGTATTTCGAGAACAAGGATGCGCTGCTATTCCAACTGCTGAAGGACGGCTTTCACCTGCTCTATCTCGATTTGGCAAAGGCGAAGGCGGAAAACAACGAGACGCCGCAGCAAACGCTGTACGCGATGGCCAAAGCGTATTGGGCTTTCGCTTTCCGGGAACGTGAGTTGTACGAAATCATGCACGGACTTGCGGGCATTTCGTTTGGGACGCAAAATACACCTGAAGAGCCGGTGAGGGTATTTTTCATTCTGCGAGATGCCATTGAAGCGTGCATGAACGTGGAAACGAAGGATCTGGATGGCGAAGTCGATTTATTTTGGAGCAACTTGCACGGTATGATTTCGCTGACGATTCAGGGGCGGATGAAAGGCGGACAGGAACGCGCCGAAATGCTCATCGACCGGATGGTGGAACTGTATGTAAAGGCGTGGGGGTAAACCCCCGTTTTTTTAGAAGTTAAATCTAACAACGTTATATAATTGAACAAAATAGAAATTCCACAAACAATAACTTAAAAGGTGGTTATGAACATGAATGTTTTCATCGTTAACGCACACCCAAATCCATATAGTTTCAACGCTGCTGTCCGCAGCGTACTGGTCGACAGCCATACGAAAGCTGGACATCTAGTGCAGCATTCCGATCTGTACGAATCCGCCTTCGATCCGACGCTTACGGGGCAAGAGCTGCTTGGCTCATTCCAAGGAGGAGAGGCGCCTCGTCATCCAAACGGCGGGACGGAGTGAGCGCAACCTGGCTTCCCGAAGGTTGGAGCAGGCGATGAAGCTGATCGTCAAAGAAGGCATTCTGGATGTCGGCATCGATGTCGTAGACCATGTATTCCTTTATTTGGTGAATACGGCAGATGAAGTTGCACGGGAATCGATGCTTCGGCAGGTCGCCGGACTTGCCGAAAAGCTGGACTTCCCTAAGAGCGGATCTATTCATAATTAAAGGTCAGGCATTCTCAAAATCAGAAGGGGGCGTAACCATGAATTTGTATATTACTTTGTAATTCATCCACATCATCTCCGCCGTAATTGCGATTAGCTCCATCGTCGGTTCTCCATTGATCATGAGTGGCGTGCGTACCGCAGAGCAGGCCAAGTTTGGGTTAGCAATGCAGAACAAATTGGCCATTTTGCCGAAGATCGGCGGCTCGCTACTGCTGTTGAGCGGGCTGGCGCTCGGCTTGATGAATACGAGCCTGTTTCGGGAGCTGTGGTATGTGGCCTCGATTGCGATATTCTTCCTCATTCTGATCATCCTCGCCGTCTTCCTTCCTGCAGGCATCAAGCACCAGCTAGCGCTGCTGCAGCAGCAGACGTATGGCGATGCGCTGCCCGACTCGTACCGGCAGAGCCGCAAGCGGTCCGCGAGGTTGGAAGGCATTGCGAATTTTGCCGTTTTCCTCTCGCTTATACTAATGGTGTTCAAGCCGTTCTAACCTGACACGGGTACTCGGGCTAAATATCTGGATCACATGAAAGGGTTATGAAAGAGGAAACTTTTTTGATATATTAAAAAAATTATAGAATTACGGTGTATTGAAACATCAGGTTTAGTTGAACTTGATGTTTTTAATTTTTGGCTATGTTAAACTAAACTGTCAGCTGATCGGAAAATTGAAGAGGAGTGCTCTAAACAATCCAAAACTTGAGAGTCTAGGTGGGGATTGCCCGGCGGCGGAATGCATGCAGGCGAGTCGATCGAGGAGACTATGATTCGGGAAGTGTACGAGGAAACCGGGTTGGAAGTGAAGCAAAAAGAGCTATATACGGTGTACAGCGGCTCACGAATGAAGTACAAGTACCCGGATGGAAACGAAGTCGTATTTGTTATGTTCATTTTTCATGCTGAGGCAGACTTAACGGGAAAGCTTGCGGCGGACAATAAAACGCTTATTTATGTTGATGAAAGCCGGGAATCGTTAAAGCTGGAATTTAAATTTATTGAGGAAATCAATATCGAGGAGATCAGTACGGTACAAAGACCGGTGTTCGAAGACTTGAAAAAGGGAGTCACGACACTATTAAGAACTTGATTTTTTTCACCAATTTTAATCCAAGAAGGGGACGGAAACATGACGATTTCGATTAAGCTGCCAAAAGAAGAGAAGGAACAAATAATTAACAGCGTAAAGAATTATTTTGAAGAAGAACGATCCGAAACGATCGGTGATTTAGGGGCGGAACAGATCATTGATTTTATGATGAAGGAGCTTGGACCGTACATCTACAACAAGGCAATAAGTGACGCTCGGGCGTTAGTAAATGAAAAAATGAATCAGATGGATGACGAGCTATATATGTTTGAAAAGCCGATTCAAAATCGCAGAAGATAGCGCTGCCTTCCAACATGATGCATTGTGCAAGCTATATCGCGACGGACGATTGCAAGCAAAATAATGATCGGTTATAATTAATAAACCGACCGGTCAGTATATTTAAATTATCATTTCGAACAACGGAGCAGATCAAATGGCAAGACCTGTGGGTCAAGGTGAAAAAACGAAAAAGCTCATTGCGGAAAGAGCGAAAGTTCTTTTCGAACAAAAAGGGTACGCGGCCACTTCAATGGAAGAAATTCGAGAATGTACCCAGACCAGCAAAGGCAGCATCTACTACCATTTTAAGAGCAAGGAAGAGTTGTTCTTGTATGCGGTTGAGGAATCCTCCAAAGCATGGCGGAGCTTATGGGAGGAACAAGCGAATAAGGTAGCGACAGTGCGAGAAAAGCTGTATTTGCTTGCGCGCTACTATGCTACGGATATGCAAAATCCGCTGTCGAAAATCGTTCCCGAATATATAGCCTCGGAGAAGATTGAACATATGATGAAGGAGAAAATCATTCGTCTCATTCAGCCTGAGTACGACGTCTTTCATCAACTCATCGAAGAGGGCATACGTAAGCAAGAGTTTGAAAGCAGTAAAAATGTAGAGGACTTATCCTACATTCTGTATGGTACACTTACGGGATTGAGTATTACGCAATTTTTCGGATATAGCGAAGAAAGGTTTTATTTCCTCTACGAGCAAGCGATCGATGTGTTCCTTCACGGGATTTCCAGACAGTAACCCCTGAATTGCGGTAGGGGTTATATTTTCAAACATTAATAGACCGAACAGTCGGTTTACTAATTCAATTGAACCGTTCCTGCCGGATAATAATTGACAGTGGAGAGGAAGATATTCGATGTACTTGTTGCCCAAGCATCAATACGAAAATGTAAGGCCGCTCTTTGAACCGTTCACGCATCAGCTCATTTCGAAATCAATAATGGCCGGCAATACGATCGGAACGATTTACGTCGATCATGTTGAGGAACCGAAGTCTGCGGTCATGAACGGAATCGACTTTGAAATGCTGTTTGCAGGCGATCCGGGGAACGAAGATTTCAATAGAACGTTCGGGGATATGCTGGAGCGGGAAACGATTTCCGCAATGAAGGGAAGACGAGTACCATACATGAATATGTATTATGAATCCAAACAATGGAAGCAAGCTATCCAGCTCGTGATTGCGAGCAAGCAAAAATTAAGCACGGTGAAGAAGCGCTTCTATACGATGGATTCGACAAGCAATGTGTCGCCAAAACAATCGCTGAACGAGAATGCTTCATTGAGGCTCATTGACGGTTCGCTGTTAAACGATCCATCGATAAACAATGTAGACCAAGTTATGCAATGGATCCATGTGGCTTGGCCATCGAAGGAACGATTTTTGGAGAAAGGAATCGGTTACTGCATCGTAGAGGGGAATACAATTGCCAGTTGGTGCTTGTCGTTATTTGTAGACTCAAAGCATCATGAACTTGGATTGATGACCGATGAAGCGTATCGAAGAAAGGGCTATGCCAAAGCTGCAGCTTCAGCATGTGCCCGTCGCTGTCTCGATGACGGTAAGATTCCGCACTGGAATTGCGATGATCATAATAAGGGCTCCATCCATGTAGCCGAGTCGATTGGATTTAAAAAGGAGCGAGAATATGACGTCTTTCAAATCAACGTTGATTCAGAAGACGAGTAAATCGAAGTAACTCATATCGCTGCGGTTAAACAACGGTGTCATCGAACGGATCAATGCAGCATTCGAATCATAATTACCATAAACCGTTCGGGAGGGCTGGACGGTTTTTTTTCATGGGTATAATTTGTTTGAGCTTCCGGATCAAGGTATTTCAACCGAAAGACCCAAAATATTCCTGTCGGTCGAAGAATATGGTAAGGTAAATTATCACTTATGTTCACGATAACGAACATGATCTGGGGAGATCGGAGCAGCTAAAACCATCTGTCGCGTTGACTATCAAGAGAACGTCGCTTCTGCACGGGGCCAGATTCATAGGAGGTGACGTATCTGAATACGATTTGGACCATTCGTACCAAGCAGTGGGCCTCTAGCCAATCCGGAGGTGATCGAATGGAAAAATTGGCGAGCCGCATTGATATTCTGCAGTCGGAGTTGCCCAAGATGCTGCAGCGGGACGGAGCCGTTGTATATATTGGGTGAGGAGTAAAGTATAGCAAGGTCCATACTTGCGATTTGCTGCTGAACGAATATTACCATTACCAATATTTGTAGGTAATGGTATATTTATTTTACGAGCTGGGACGTATCCTCAGCTTGTCCGCTGGTCAGAATGTCGTATCAGTTGGACAACATCAAGCACCACCAGCTAATTTGTATACACATGAAGGAAGAATTCTAGATGCTGATTAAAAGAGGTCAGGGTCTAGGATCGCAATTAATAAATTATTTGATTAGACATGTAACCGAAATAGGATTTAAACGGGTGTCATTATTAACAGTCCCGCCTGAAGTAAAGCCGCTATATGAACATACCGTCAAGTTTTATGAGAAACACGGATTTATCGTTAGTAAACGATACAGCGAAATATGGGGTAGTGGAGCGATTGAGATGTCCAAGAATCTATAGCATACAATTCAAGCTACTAGAAAAAGGATGGACGACATATGATCTTGGATAAACCATGATAAAGGGAGGATCTTATGGGACTCCACCAAAAACCATTTGTAATAACCATTGCCGCCGTCTCAGGTGGCGGAAAGACAACGGTAACGAAACGCTTAGCAGAGACATTAAGCCATTCGAAAGCTCTATATTTTGATGCGTATGAATTTGAGGGTGAGCCCGATGATATATGTGAGTGGGTTGAGCAAGGGTCAGATACCAGTGTGTGGAATTTGTCGCCGTTAATTAACGATTTACAGTTTTTGCTTTCACGCCATGAACCGTCACTGGACTACATCATCGTTGACTATCCATTTGGCTATTTGCATGAAGGAATGAAAAAATTTATCGACTTCACAATCTTTATCGATACTCCGTTAGATATGGCTATGGCAAGGCGGATCCTGAGAGATTATACCGACAGTTCTAGTGAGAATATTAGAAACGATATGAAGCATTACTTAGCTCGAGGAAGGTTTGCATACTTAGATATGTTAAGAACGACTAAGCCTAATTCAGACTTCGTTATTGATGGTTCTTTACCGCTTGATGCCATTGTAAATACGATATCAGAGGAAATAAAAAGCAAGTGTAAACCATAATAAGAGGGAAGTGCCCAAATGGAAAATAATTTAGCTGAGCAGAACATTCAAGAACGCCCGCTAGGCGTTGTAGGACTTGGCGGATGGATGGTATTAGTTCAAATAGGTATATATGGTAGTTTATTGTTGTTGCTTGTTCAAATTTATAATTATTCCATCCCGTCCGTAAGTCCCGAGATATGGAAAAATGTAACTTCGAAAACCTCCGAATTGTATCATCCGTTGTGGGGAGCATTGATTATATTTGAATTAGCGTTTAATGTATTATTTTTTCTATATACTATCATTATCCTTATAAATCTTTATCAAAAGAAATTGATACTACCCAAGTTAATGATCATTTATTATAGTACTTCTCTTGTTGTTGGAATCATTGACTATTTGCTTGTACTTCAAATTCCTATGGCTAGTGAAATGCAAGATGCAGGCCAATTAAAAGATATCTTTAGATCAATCGTTACTTGTTTAATCTGGATACCGTATTTCGTTAAGTCTGAGCGAGTGAAAAATACTTTTGTAAGATAATAGCTGCCGTTTGGATGGTCGTTATTATGGTTGAAATCAATAGGTGTACGCCGAACCCCTAATGAGTAGAACTCATAGGGGTTTTTGCATGGCGAAACGGATGGCCTGACTGATCAATACAGGCAGTACGGAAATATGGTTTTCATGCTCATACTCTCGATACTCAACAGACAGATGCTCATTTCCTATCTCAGACAGCCGGCCTGCAAGAGCCTTGGCCTTCATATTGACCTAACTTTCATGCGATTTCTCGAGCTCTCCTGCCGTGAGCAATAGCCGTATGGTCTTATTGTCCTTCAGCAATTTTCTCAAATGATTGCCTTGGAACAGCATGATTCTTTTTTGCGTACGGGGGATGACGACGGATTGGAATGCAGAACGATCCATGAATAAACTCCCAACCAATAACTAGTAATATCTATTATTATACTTAGTAGATCTTGAGATTTACAACGAACTGTTCTCGAAATTAGAACGATTATGCTCGAACATTGAAAAATGAGTATTAAGCATTTGAAAACAATTTAACTCAATGCCGCGTTAAAATGGTATAATGTACCTTGCTTTTGTGCCGGCTAGCCCGAATTATGTGCATATGTTGCTAATCTACACCAAAGGACGTGAGCTGTATTTTGCTGCTATCATCGGATTCTATGCTCAGGCAGCCGTCTTTCGCGAAATTTTGGACCTCGCGAATATTGTCTTCCACCTCATTCCAGATGCTCTCCGTTGCGATCGGCTGGCAAATGTACGATTTGACCCGCGATGCGTTCAGTCTGGGTCTCGTGGGTCTCGCCCAGTTTGCGCCGATGGTGCTGCTTACGTTAGTTGTCGGCCATGTTGCGGATCGCTTCGACCGCCGGAAGATTGTTTTTTTGTGTCAACTCATTGAGGGCTTGGTCGCTGCTATTTTGCTGTTAGGCAATTTGGCCGGCTGGCTTGGTCGTGAACAAATACTGCTGGCTGCGGCGATTATCGGGGCTTGCCGTGCATTCGAAGGCCCTTCTTCCTCTGCGCTATTACCGCAATTGGTGCCAAAGGCGATCCTTCAGCAAGCCATTTCATGGAGTACTTCGGCTGGACAAACCGCCCAAATATTAGGTCCTGCCCTGGGCGGGCTGCTTTTTTCGTTAGGCGCCGGGTTCGTATACGTTACAGCAACGGTTGCGCTGCTGGTCGCGGCCACGCTCAGTATCTTCATTCGCATGGAGCAGAGCGTACGAAAGCTGGAACCGGTATCCCTGCGTTCCCTGTTTTCAGGTCTCGTCTTTGTTTACCGCAATCCGGTCATTTTAGGGACGATTTCGCTAGATCTTTTCGCTGTTCTGCTTGGCGGAGCGACGGCGCTATTGCCCATTTTTGCGCAAGATATTTTGCATACCGGTCCATGGGGGCTAGGGTTCATGCGGACGGCGCCGGCCGTCGGTGCATTGATGATGACGATTATTTTTGCGTATTATCCGTTAAAAAGAGCTTTTGGACCTACGCTCTTCGGGGCGCTCGGCGTATTTGGCATAGCGACGATGATCTTCGCCGTGTCCACGAACCTGATCGTATCGCTTATTGCATTGCTGCTCGTCGGGGCGTCGGATGTAGTCAGTGTTGTGATCCGGTCAACCCTTGTGCAAATGCAAACACCGGATGAAATGCGCGGACGCGTGAACGCTGTGAATTCACTGTTTATCGGGACTTCCAATCAATTGGGCGAGTTCGAATCGGGTACGCTGGCCGGATTTGTTGGAGCGTCTCGGGCTGCTTTCATTGGCGGTGTCGGTACGATCGTCGTGGCCGGATTATGGATGTATTTATTTCCATCGCTCAGGCGATTACGGTCTTTATCCGAGAAGCAGTAAGCCCGGGGTTGTACATAATTATATAACTTGACGGAAATATAACTGAAGGGTAATATAATTGCATGAACGAAGATAAACTGTTTGAAATATTGGCTGAACCGAATCGTAGGAAGATCCTTGATTATTTGCGTGCTCGTGAACGCTCTGTCGGGGAGCTTGTTGCTTTGTTGTCGCTTAGTCAGCCGGGGATATCGAAGCATTTGCGCATTTTGCGGCAAGCGGAGCTTGTAACAGTAAGGAAAGATGCACAGCAGCATTTGTATCGCTTAAACGCAGAGCCTTTGCAAGGAATTCACGATTGGTTTGAACCGTATCGGCAATATTGGACGAATAAACTGGATGATTTGGAAAAGCAGCTTGACGAAGAGGAGCAGTAGTACAATCCAGACCACTTGAACGGAGGAGAATCATATGTTAGCTGTAATACAACCAACCCCAGACGGATATTCGGCCCGTTTCGAGCGCCATCTGAAGCACCCCGTCGAGAAAGTTTGGTCTTATTTGACAGAGAACGATAAGTTGGCCAAATGGTTCTCTGAGTTAAAGGTCGATGATCTCCGGGAAGGAGGCGTAATTAAGTTCGATATGCAGGATGGTACATTCGAGGAACTTGCGATCATCGAGCTCAAGCCGCACTCCGTATTGGAGTATACATGGGGAGAAGGCCGCGTCCGGTTCGAGCTTTATCCGGAATCCGACGGGTGCCGGCTCATCCTTATCGAGAAGATCAACAAAATTACCGATCATACTTCCAAAGATCTTGCCGGCTGGCATGTATGCTTGGAGGTCGTCAGCGCATTGATGGATGGAAAAACAATCGAATGGCGGAAAAGCGAATGGAGTAAATGGCACGAAAAGTATATACAAGCTACCGGGGAACTTGCGAAAAGCTAATGATACCACTGTAACATGAATCCGCAATGCTTACTTCCAAATGTCCTAAAGCTACTAGGCACCGATCATTATAATACTTATCAGACGCAGAAGGGCTACCGACCGAAGTCGGCAGCCCTTCTGTGCGTTTCGCGAACTTACGGGTTCGGAAAGCGTTTCTTTTACAGACATGGTCGATACGAAGGCTTTGAGACTTATAGAATCGGTTGATCATTCAAAATGATGATAAAACGTATCTTTCATAGGATAATAAACAATGGTTCAGGCCGTATGAAAAGTTCAACATGAGCCGGCTTATGCATTTGTAACATCCTGAACATCCTCAATCGACCAAATGGGTTTGCGCTATGGATAATAATTTTCTTTGCATATATTTTATTGGTAACCATGAATTTAACGATTTCATATCCACTTGGTTTCCCAAAACCCAAATCATGATCAAGCGAGAGTGTATCGACTTTTGCCGAACTTATTAATTTAATACATGATTCAACAGATCTTGCTATTTTAAAGCCCTTCGGACATGGACGTACATCGTCTAAGTAAACATTAATCATTATTTTATCGCCTCTTCTCGGTTTACTTTATGAAGAGACAGTAAATAATTCTTGGACACAATTGATTGTCTGTATGTATGTCCAGTTCGGCAGATCGGCTTCGAGTGCTTAAAGATTTCGCAAATGCATTGACATAATCACCGTTTTAATGAATACTATTCCCATAGGAATTAAAAAGAAGGGCTGGGATACGATGCTTTTGCTGAAAGAGATTGTATGCAGCGTACTTATTTGCATCTCGATATATTGCTTCTGGAAGCAATTTGAACAGGACAAAGATGCTTTATTCGGCGACGGAATGCATTGAAACAAAGAAAAGAGCCGAACTCGTCGTTTCGAACGATTTCAGCTCCTGCCTTGGTCCGCACATCGATGCAGGACTAGTATAGTAAGAAAATAAGCAATTGACCTAATCCCGCCAATGCAATAAATCCAACGACGGCTACAATAACCGTATTTTTGCCGATTTTTTTGAAATCGCCGAGACTGATCGTTAATCCGAGCCCGGCCATCGCCACGGATAGCAAAAATACACTGAGATCGGTAAAAAGCTTCACGGCGAAAGAAGGCAGCACCCCGGTAGTGTTGACTAAACTCATGGCAAGAAAACCAAAAATAAACCAAGGCACCGGAAATTTATTCCATCGCTTGATACCGTCCCCATCGGCATTTGCGCTTCGATACAAATAACCGAGGATCAGGGAGACTGGGATCAGAAGGGCGACTCGTCCGAGCTTAACCAGTATGGCGGTTGAGCTGCCGACATCGCCGGCGGGGGAGCCTGCCGCTATGACATGTGCCAGTTCATGCAGCGTAGCCCCGGCCAATACGCCGTACGTATAAGGATCCAGAAGCATGTATGGATACAGGAAAATGTAAGCGATCGCCCCGATCGTTCCCAGGATGGCAATGCAAGCGACCGAGAGGGCGGTCTGCTCTTTTTTGGCTCCGATCAACGGTGCTACGGCAACGATGGCGGCTGCTCCGCATATTGCACTTCCAACGGCGACCAGTGCGGCTAGTGTTCGGTCCACCGACAAGCGCTTCCCCAGAAAAATCATAAAAGCCAATGTAAAGACAATAACGATGACATCCACCAGAACAACCTTCAGCCCGGCATCCGCAATTTGCGTCAGATTCAGCCGTATCCCCATCAGTATGATTCCGGCCCGAAGCAGAAATTTGCTGCTGAATGTAATGCCGGGCGCCGCATCCTTGGGCAAATCCATGACGGATTTCCAAACGACGCCGAGCATGATGGAAATGATCATAATCCCCATAATGGAGAACAACGGTAATTGAGCAATTCGGCCGGCCAAAACGGCGAGCGTGACGGTCAAGATGATTCCCTTGGGGAGCAGCTTCCATCCTTGAGGAGCATCGTTCATCTTCGGCACCGTAATCGATCCTGACGGAATATTGTGCAACTCAAACATCTCCCGGCTAGCGTTTATTTTGTTCCTTCTTTCCGAAGCCTCACTTGTCAGCCGCTTCAAAATTTCCGGAACGTTGAATATCAAGTAATAAAGCTTTCTCGACGCTCGTAAGATGGTCGAACATCCGCGTACGGGCAAGCTCGGCGTTCCTGTCCTTTAATGCCTCTGCGATAAGCATGTGTTCCTTCAGCGATTGCTCGACCCGGCCGGGAATTTTCATCGATTGCATCCGGCTCTGACGGAGTAGATCGATCAGATGGTTCATGATCCGAATGACCACTTCGTTGCCGGCCGCTTCCGCAATCATCAGATGAAACTGTTGATCCGAGTCGGACAGGAACGATTCGCGCTCCTCCGCAGTTGCAAATGACTGACGGACAACGGCTTTGTCGTAACCGTCTTGCGTCATGAAGCAGATCTGTTCCAGATAGGCGGAAGTCCCCTTAACGGCCGCTTTTGCGGCGCTTTCCGTTTCGATCATTTTACGGACGTCAAACAGCTCGTAAATCGTATCGGTTTGCAAAAATAACAATGCCGCCAAATTGTCCAAACGGTCGCTTTGCTCGGCGACAAAGACGCCGTTGCCTTGCCGAATATGGATAAAGCCCGTTGCGGATAAGATTTTGAGAGCTTCCCGGATCGTCGGCCGGCTGACATTCATCAGATCTGCGAGCTCGCGCTCGGACGGAAGCTTGTCGCCCGGTTTAAGCTGCTCGGAGACAATAAGTTCCCGAATCCGATCGACCACTTTGCGGGAAAATGTTTTGCGTTCTTCGTTGACGGACTTAAACATGGTTACGATTCCTACCTTCCGACATTGCCCGACATTCCCCGCGCTTGCCATCGCATTCGGCTGGCAGAAGAGGGGACCGGCTTCCATCCAATAGTCGGATGCGCAATAACGGCATCCAACTACTGATGATAGCATAGGACCGCCCGAAGAACATTAACATTATGCGCTGCGATACAATTTCGTCATGACAAACTCTTTGTGACCCAGCGCTTCAGCGGACGTCAGTCGTCCGTTTACGACACGGCACAGGTAGTCCATCAGCATGTCTCCGGCTTGCGCAAGATTGATTTCGCGCGAGAGCAGTCCGCTGCAGTCGACGTCGATATGCTCGCTCATGGCACTTACCGTCTTCGGATTCGCGCTGATTTTAATGACCGGCTCGATCGGATTGCCAATAATATTACCTTGTCCGGTAGGGAAGAAGTGGAGCACGGCTCCTCCGGCAGCCATGAGCGTAATGCATTCCGCAGCTGCGGACGAGGTGTCCATAAAATAGAGACCCGGCCCGTTTTGCGGCGCCTCGGCAGGCTCTAACGCACCGATCACCGGCTTGGTACCCGTCTTTTCGATGTTTCCGAGCGCTTTCTCCTCGATAGTCGACAAACCGCCGGCGATGTTGCCTTGCGTCGGCTGGGAACCAAGCAGATCGACGCCTTGCGATTTGATTTCGCTGATGTAGTCATCGTACATGCCCATAAATTTCTGCCGCACATCCGGGTTGATGCAGCGGTCGGCGATCAGATGTTCGCCGCCGGTAAGCTCGGACGTTTCGCCGAAAAAGACGGTAGCGCCCGCATCGACGAGCCGGTCGACCGCTTGCGCTACGGTCGGGCAGGAGCCGAGGCCGGTCGTCGTGTCGGATTCCCCGCATTTGATGCTGACCGTAAGCTCCTTAAATTCAATCGGCTCGCGCTGCAGCTCGGACGCCCATTGCACGAATTCCTTCGCTTTCCAGGAAGCTTGACGAATAATTTCGAGATCGCCCGTGCCTTCGATGGAAAAAGACGCCACCGGCTTGCCGGTCTGAGCAATACCGTCGGCAATGATTTTCGTCCAGTTGGGCTCAATTCCGATAATGATGCACGCTGCAACGTTCGGGTTGGAGCCGGTGCCGATCATGGTGCGAAAGTGCAGCTCGAGATCTTTGCCGTATTGAAGGCGGCCGTATGCGTGGGGGAGTGCCATAACCCCATGTATATTGCGGGCAACCGCCTCGCATGCCGCATTGGAAATATCGTCCACCGAAAGAATGATCACATGATTGCGGATGCCGACTTTACCGTTTTCCCGGCGATACCCGTAAAGTTGTTTCATCGTTACCACCTCAATGTTTTAATATTGTGCGTGTGAACATAGTCTCCGATTTGAATCCCGTCCGGCGCATAGCCGATCGGCAGGCCGTACTCCAGAACGGAACCGTTCGGTTCCAGACCGGCAATTGCAATTTTGTGGCCGAGCGGGATGGCGCGATTGGCCGTCACTTCAATGATCGAGTCGTCATCCATGTAGACGCCGATCACTTTTTCACCGATTTCGATATCTCTGGTAGCGACCCCGACATGGTCTCCCTTCTTGTGAATCAAAAACTTGTGCATCGCAAGAGCCTCCTTTTGTGCAGTTTATTGGTAAGTGGTATTACCAATTTGACCTGATTATAAAACATCATGATGAATTTTGACAACAATAATTTTCCAAATAAAATATTTAAAAAAATGTGAGCCAAAGCTATTGTCGATAATAGATCATGATGTTATTATATTTGTGATTTTCCTTTCCGAGAGGAGCTGAGCCCATTGAACTACTAGCATTCCAAATCATAATTCCATGGAGATGAAATGGTTCAAGGCGCGTTAAGTTCGTAAAGCAAGGTTTAATGATCGTTAAGGCTCGTAAAACAAAAGGGGGTTGAACGATGAACAAAAGGTTCAATGTTGGCGTGCTTTCGCTCCTGGCGGTTCTTGCATTAAACGGATGTTCGGGCGGAACGAAGGGAGCGGACGCGGGAGAACAAGTGGAGAAGCATGACCCGGTCACCGTAACCGTCGGCATACCGAATTCTTTCTTGAAGGTCGAAGAAATTAACCGCTACATCACGGAGCCGGTAAAAAAGAAATACCCGTGGATCACGGTTCAACAAGTGACGTTTGAGAAGGGAAGCAGCTTGACCGAGCTGGTCTCGGCCGGAAAAACGCCCGACATCGTCATTCACCACAACCTCGGCGGAATGCAGGAATATTTTGACATGGAACTCACGTACTCTTTAAGCGAGCTGATCCAAAAACATAAAATGGATTTAAGCAAGTTTGAACCGGAGGCGCTTGACGCGATCAAGGCGGCCGCACAGCGGGACGATCTTGTCGGAATCCCTTATACCCGACATTTTCCCGCCTTGTATTACAACAAAGACATATTCGATAAGTTGGGCGTTTCTTACCCCAAGGATGGCATGACGTGGGATCAAGTGTATGAGTTGGCCAAAAAGGTAACGCGCAAAGAGGACAATGTTCAGTTTCGCGGACTGGAGCCCAACGTGACGGAAAGACCGGCATCTCAGCTTTCCCTGCCTTATGTGGACCCTAAGACACACAAAGCGCTGATCAATACGGATCCATGGAAAAGAGTATTGGAATTTATGGTAAAGATCCATCAAATTCCGGGCAACCAGCAGATTACGTTCCACAAAGATGCCAACAGTTTATTCGTAAAAGATCGGACGCTAGCGATGCTGACGACGAACAATATTTTGTTTGACGGAAATTTACACCTCAATCCGGATTTGAACTGGGATATGGTTTCGTATCCGACTTGGCCGGAAGCGCCGGGTATCGGTTTTCGGAATGATGAGCACTTGATGATGATTACAAACACGAGCAAAAATAAGGACGCCGCCTTCATGGTCATTTCCACGGTCGTTTCCGACGAAGTACAGACGGATCTGATCAAGCAAGGACGGCTCAGCATTTTGAAAGACAAGAAAATCAGGGATGCCTTCGGGGCCAATCTGGACTTCATTAAAGGGAAAAATATGCAAGCCATTTACAAAACGATACCGGCCAAATCGTTCACTCCTACGAAGTACGATGTCACTGGCATGAACGCCATCAACGACGCGTTGAAAGATGTGGTAACGAACGGAAAAGACGTGAATACCGCATTGAGACAGGCGGAAGAGAAATTGAATCAGAAAATCGAACAGCAAGAAAAGAACAAATGAATGGAACGCTCGGAGGGGTTCTGCGCTGTACCTTCGAACAACAATGGCAGGTGCCGAATGGTTCCCGAAAAATTGGTGCTTGCGATAAAACAATGATCGAGTTGCTCAACAAGGAGGCTAACACACATGGCATCATATAACAAGGAACCTTTTGTAGAGATTGAAGGCTGGGAACATGCGGCATGGGACGGGTACGATTGCATTGCTCATGAGCTGCTGCGCAAACTGAACTCCCTTCAGGGGAAGTCGGATCGCGTGCTTGCGGTCGAGTGCTACCCTGGCGTAAGAATAGATGAAATCGTGAATGCGCTGAGTCCCGTTTTGCAGCCGGCGAGAATCATCTATGCCGAGCATGCGGCGAAAGAGAGGCTGCGGATCGATCGCATGTTGAGCCGGTACTTGACGGAGGATCGCGTATTCGGTTATATGGCCCCGTTTACGGTTCAAGACTTTTATGACGCTGACCGGTTAAGGCACATGCAGCAGCAGCTTCTATCCGATCGGGCAGGGCTGACGATGATCATAGGTACGGGAGCGGCACTTGTCGCCGAAGCGGATGTGACGGTCTACGCTGACTTGACCCGCTGGGAAATTCAGCAGAGGTACCGGTCGCAAGAGATCGGCAATTGGCTGGCGTCCAATCATGGCGAGGACATTCTTCGGAAATATAAAAGAGGATTTTTTGTCGAGTGGAGAGCTGCCGACCGGTTTAAGCGATCCATTATGCATCAATGTGATTATTATTTGGATACGAATACCAAAAACGACCCCAAGATGATCACCGTTGAGGCGCTAATGGACGGCTTAAAACAAACCAGTCGCAGACCGTTCCGGCTGGTGCCGTACTTTGATCCCGGCGTTTGGGGCGGACGATGGCTTGAGGAGCATATCGGGCTGAGTCCGCAAGAACATCCGTACGCTTGGGGATTCGACGGCGTGCCGGAAGAAAATAGTGTTTATTTCCGTTACGGTTCGATTCGCGTAGAGATACCCTCCATGAATATCGTGTTTTTCGAGCCGGCAGCGCTGCTGGGGGAATCGGTCTACTCGCGGTTCGGCGCCGAATTTCCGATCCGCTTCGATTTCCTGGATACGATCGGCGGTCAGCACCTGAGCTTGCAAGTTCATCCGTCTACGGATTATATAAGGAACAATTTCGGAATGAGCTATACCCAGGATGAGAGCTATTATATTTTGGCTGCCGAGGAGGGGGCCTCCGTTTATTTGGGGCTGAAGGAATCGGTCGATCGGGAACAAATGCTGGAGGAACTGGAGAAGGCGCAGCAAGGCGGACATTCTTTTCCTGCGGATGCGTATGTGAATCGTTTGCCGGCCCATAAGCATGATCATTTTCTGATCCCGGCCGGAACGGTTCATTGCTCATGCAGCGGAACGATGGTGCTTGAAATTAGTTCGACGCCATATATCTTTACCTTTAAACTATGGGACTGGGACCGCTTGGGACTTGACGGCAAGCCGCGACCGGTGCATCTGAAGCACGGGATGTCCAATATTCGTTGGGACCGGACGACGAAATGGGTGGAGGAGCAATTGGTCAACCCGGTTACAACCGTAGACGAACAATCCGGCTGGAAAGAAGAGCGAACGGGACTTCATCCGCTGCAATTTATCGAAACACGGCGCCATTGGTTCACGGAGCCGGTTCGGCATCCGGGTTTAGACTCCGTGCAAATGCTCAATCTGGTGGAGGGGGAGCAAGTGGTAGTCGAAAGCCCCACTAACGCATTCCCGCCGTTCAAGGTCGGTTATGCGGAAACGTTCATTATCCCGGCGGCAGCTGGAGCGTATACGATCCGGCCTTCAACGTCTGGGGACGGCAAGCCGTATGCTACGATCAAAGCTTATGTAAGAACGTGATCGGGCTGATAAGGGAGAGCTTATCATGGAGATAGCCATTGATTTTGGAGGAACGAATATTAAGCTGGGGCTTATAGATGGAGGTCAAGCCAGAGACCTGGCGACCCTGCCGGCTTATTCCGGCCAAGGGCTGCTGAAGCGGTTGCCCGCGGTGGAACAGGCGGTTCTCGATATGCTGAAGCGTCATGAAATTTCCTTGGATCAGTGCAGGGGCATAGGCCTTGCGATCCCGGGTATCGTCGATTTCGCAGCCGGTCAGCTCCTTTCCGTCAATAAAAAGTATGCGGATGCGATAGGGTTTCACTTCGCCGGGTGGGCGGCGGATACGTTCTGTCTGCGATCGGTTCTTGAGAATGACGCGCGGGCCGCTTTGATCGGGGAGGTCGCCCATGGGGCCGCTCAGGGGGAGCGGGATGTCGTCCTCGTCAGCTTCGGTACGGGAATCGGGACTTCCGCCATGATCGACGGGAAGGTGCTGCGGGGGAAGCATCATTTGGCGGGTATTCTTGGCGGGCATTTCGTCACCGGCGATATGGGCGTCTTGTGCAATTGCGGCAATGCTGGCTGTCTGGAGGCGCAAGCGAGCCATTGGGCCTTGCCCCGCCTGTTCCGCAGTCATCTGCATCACAGCTCAAGCGTGCTGAAAGAGCATGAAGACTTATCTTATTTGACTCTGCTTCAAGCCGCTGACGCAGGAGATCGGGTTGCTTCAGAGTTGGCAGAGCAGCTCATATTGCAGTGGGGGGCGGGTCTGGTCAATATGGTGCATGCATATGATCCCGAACTCGTCGTACTGAGCGGCGGATTAATGAAGTCGGCGAGCCGCGTCCTTCCGCAACTTGCCGCGTATGTTCACAAGCACGCTTGGGCGCCTTGGGGCAAGGTTCGTATTACGGCAGCGGCTCGTCCCGAGCTTTCGGTTCTGCTGGGGGTTTCGCATTTGTTGGGATAACAAAATATCCCATAAAAGATGCTCAACTGTATTGTCAGTATAACATCATGATGATACTATATTTATAAATCGCGGAAGAAAAGGAGATGGTTTCCATCCGTACTGCTTCAACACAACGCGTTGTACAACTATGCGAGGCAACGAACTTGCAGGGGTGGCATGAGGAGCAATAAAAAATGCCCGTCTGTCTATTGGATTATGCATACGAGTATACATGTAGTAATGAAAAAATCAGGAATGATGATCATTGGGAGGGTTACATATGGAACGAACAATTGCGGTGCAAACCCAGCTGTGGGGAAATTCCAATTTGGATAACGACTTTACTCCGATTTACGACGATGTCATTCGTGCAGGCTACGATGGCGTGGAGAGCCGGTTTACTGTGCTTCAGCAAAAGGAGAAGCTGCGCCGCTATTTGTCGGAAAACCCGTTGCAAATCTTCGCGCTGCACACTTCACCGAAAGCGTTTTACGATGGGGATATTAAGCCGGAGTTTGCCGAGCTGCTGAAGGACATGAATGGCTTCAGCATTCCGAATCTGCTGTTCAGTCCGGCGAAATACGAGACGATGGAGGAAGAGCGGGAATTGCTGCATATTATCGACCAGATGGGAGAACGGTGCGCCGACCGTGGGATCCGTTTATCGTATCATAACCACGCCTGGGAATTCGAGAAGTTCGGTTACGATTTGTTCGATGCGGTCATGGAATTCAAGCATATCGGCATTGCGCTGGATACGGGCTGGCTGTTCCGCGCCGGGTATCCGCTGGAGGCAACGGTCAACCGATACCGGGAGCGTATCGGATATGTGCACTTGAAGGATACGACGAAGGAACAGTGGAAGGAGCTCGGAACAGGCGACGCGAATGTAGCGGAAACGACCCGGATTTTAGATACGCTCGGGCTGGACGTATGGACCATCGAGCAGGACAACAGCAAGCTTCACCCGCTGGAAAGCGCAACGATCAGTCTGAATTATTTCAAACGGCAGTTCCAATCCTGAAACGTGCCGCATCCATGATCCAGGGGGAAACCATGAAACAAATTGAAACGGTACATGTCGTATTCAAAACGCATCTCGATATCGGATTTACCGATTTGGCACGCAATGTCGTCGATAAATATATGCGCTACTACATCCCCGGAGCGATTCTACTATCGGAACAGCTCGCTAAGGAAAACGGTCCGGCCCGTTTTGTATGGACAACCGGATCTTGGCTCATCCAAGAATATTTGCGGCAAGCGGACAATGAAGGACGATCCGCGATGGAGCGGGCCATTGCGAATGGGCATGTGACTTGGCACGGGCTGCCTTTCACTACGCATACAGAATTGCTTGACGCAAGCTTGTTCGAGTACGGCTTGTCGCTGGCGCAAAAGCTGGATGCGCGTTTCGGCAAACGTACGATAGCGGCAAAAATGACGGATGTACCCGGGCATACGCAAGCGATCGTCCCTCATCTGGCCCGCAGCGGCATTCAATTTTTGCAGCTCGGCGTCAATCCGGCGTCCAAAGTTCCCGGCGTTCCGCCGCTGTTCGTTTGGAGAGCGGCGGATGGCGCCGAAGTGATTGTGAATTACGGCAGCGGCTACGGCCGAGTGCTGGAAGTCGAAGACTTTGGCGACGCATTGGTGTTTGCCCACACAGGCGACAATATGGGGCCGCCGTCGGCGGACAAAGTAATCAGCTTATTCGCCGAACTTGGCGAGCGATATCCTCACGCAGAGATCCAAGCGTCCACACTGGACGCCTTTGCGGAGAAACTGGCAGCAATCAAACACCGGCTACCGGTAGTGACGGAAGAAATCGGGGATTCCTGGATTCACGGCGCTACTAGCGATCCGTGGAAGATGAGCCGTTACCGCGAGCTGCTGCGCCTGCGTAACCGATGGTTGAAGGAAGGAAGGTTCGACCTGTACGGGCAGGAGTACGCCCGTTTATCCGAAAGCTTGCTGCTAGTTGCCGAGCATACGTGGGGCATGGATTTGAAAAAATTTTTGCCCGATTACCGCAATTATTCTAAACCGTCATTCCAGGCTGCAAGGCAGGCAGATGTCGTGTCGGAAGACGCGGTCCCGGCCAAATACGGATATTTGAAAAACAAATCGGGCGTAACGCGGACTTATCGATATTTCGAAAGCTCGTGGCAGGAGCAGCGCGATTATGTGGAGCAAGCGATTCAAGCGCTTGATGACGAGAAGAAGTTTGAAGTAGCGCGCGCGTTCGCGGAACTGAAGCCCGTTATCGCAGAGATTCCGGAAACCCGGCTGCTGCAAGCAGGGAAGACATACAAGCTCGGCACGTTCGAAGCCGCTTTTGCAAGCGACGGCTCCATCGCGCAATTAAGAGACGGCAGCGGCAAATGTTGGGCAGACGACAGTCATCGGCTTGGCTTGTTCCAATACGAAACGTTCGGCGTGGCGCAGTATCATACGTGGTTCGAGCAATATGTTTCGAATCAACAGCGGACGCATAGCTGGGCGGATCCCGACTTCGGCAATCCGGGCATGGAATTGTGCGAACCGACGCCGACGGGAACCGTATACTCCCCGGTGCTCGTCTCATTGCAGCGTCAAGAGGAAAAGACGCAGGATATCGTCATTGCCGATCTGCGGTTACCCGATGAGGCGGTGGAGCTGCACGGGGGGCCAGTACAGCTGCGAATTCGTTATGCATTTAACAAGTACGACAGCCGCATCGAAACTGAGCTCGTCTGGAACGGCAAATCCGCTTACCGTCTGCCGGAAGCAAGCTGGTTTTCTTTTGCGCCGAAGGTAGACAATCCGAATCTGTGGAAGATGGATAAAATGGGAGAGGCCATATCGCCGCTTGAGGTGGTCCGCGATGGTGGGCGCAATTTGCATGCCGTTCTTACCGGCATAACCTATCGCGGCAGCGACGGCATGGTTCAGATCGAAACGCTGGATGCGCCTCTGCTCGCCCCCGGCAAACGAAGATTGCTTCAATTCGACAATTCATTCGCCTCCCTTGATGAAGGCATGCATTTCAATTTGCATAACAACATTTGGGGGACGAATTTCACGATGTGGTGCGAGGATGATCTAAAGTTCCGGTTCGCCATTATGCTGGAAAGCGCCAAAAATTTGAAGATTAACCTTTGAGCCGAAGCAAATTCGTGATTTGTCAGGCCATCCGCCTTCTTGGCGAAGTCGCACTGCGTAATTCGACCGTTCAGATCAGCCGGATAAAGCTGTGCAACTGCGAGGTGCCACTGTCCGCCTCACAGCGCTGAAATGTGCGTCAAGGGTTCGTGCGCGTTGGAAACAGCTGTACTGAATGGTCGGCTATTTGTGGCGAAATACAGAAATACGGTTTATGGGAGGTTCGGTAAAATTATGCCGATAAAATTCAAGAAACGGCTTCTTGATCGTGTGCCTTATGAAGCTTGCTCCGTATTTGACGTCAATAATGACGGAGCCCTTGATATTGTGTGCGGAGCATATTGGTATGAAGGCCCGCAATTCGACCGGAAGCATAAAATATGCGACATCGTCCCGTCCGGTAAAAATTATCACGATGATTTTTCCGATTTTCCGATGGATGTGGATGGGGACGGTTTTACGGATATGATTACGGGATCTTGGTGGAGCGGTGCGCTCCGCTGGCGGAAAAATCCGGGGACATCAGATTCAGAGTGGCAAACGCTGGACATCGATAAAAGCCGAAGCATCGAAACGATCCGGTATTATGATATTGACGGCTGCGGCGTTCCGGAAATATTTCCGAATACTCCCGGCGGACCCCAGTTGATGTATAAACTCGTCTGCAACGATCAAGGTAAAGGGACCGGAGCGTTTCGAAAAACAGTCATTCATGAAACGCAAAGCGGTCACGGTCTGGGATTCGCAGATATTAACGGCGACGGCCGCATGGATATCGTGCTTGCCGGCGGCTGGCTGGAGCAGCCGGCCGCTCCGTTCGGCGTTCCATGGACATTTCATCCCGAGTTTTCCTTGGGTACGGCCAGCGTGCCGATTCTTGGTTACGACGTAACCGATAACGGTCTGTGCGATCTTATCGTCGGCCAGGCGCATGATTACGGGCTCCACTGGTACGAACAAATGATAGAGTCGGATGGAACGAGACGCTGGATCAAGCATGATATCGACATGAGCGTATCGCAGTATCACGATATGATGCTGGTTGATCTGGATCTGGACGGCGAGCTGGAGCTCGTTACGGGAAAGCGGTATATGGCGCATGATATTGATCCCGGAGCGGAAGATCCGGTAGGCATCTATTATTTCAAGATCAAGAAGGGTGCATTCGAAAAGCACGTGATCGACTATGGACCGGCAGGAGAGGCGTCCGGCAACGGAATCTATATGTGGATTGAGGACATCACCGGTAATGGATATCCCGATATTGTCGCTCCGGGCAAAGAGGGCTTGTTTTTATTCGAAAACTTGGGGAGACAGGAGTGAGCGGTTATGGCTAAGCTAAAAATCGGATTTGTCGGCGTCGGCGGCATGGGACAAATGGCACATCTTTCGAATTATGCCGTACTCAGAGATGAATGCGAGGTCGTCGCGCTGGCCGAGCCGCGTCCGCAATTGGCGGAACAGGTTGCACGGCGTTACGGAGTACCCCAAGTTTTTGCCAATCATTTGGAATTAATCGAGCGCGCAGACGTAGATGCGATCGTCGCTGCGCAGCAATACCGCAATCATCATGCCATTATTCCGGATATATTGCGGGCGGGTATCCCTGTATTTACCGAAAAGCCTTTATCGCTCACGGTGGAAACGGGAGAGCATATAGTGAAACTAGGCGAAGAAAACCATACTTTGCATATGGTCGGATACCATAAAAGATCCGATCCCGCCATGGAATACGCCGGGAAGCTGGCGGAGGAATGGAGAAGCAGCGGAGAATTCGGCAAGCTCCGTTACATCCGGGTCACGATGCCGCCAGGCGGCTGGAAAGGGGGCGCCGATGAACCGCTTACTTCGAACGAACCTTTTCCTTCCATTCCAATGGAACCGGGGCCGGCGGATTTTACGGAAAACCAAGTGAAACAGCTGGACGCTTTTGTCAACTACTATATTCATCAGGTGAATGCGATCCGTTTCTTTTTGCAGGAATCGTATCAGCTTACGTTTGGTGACCGCAGCGGCGTGCTTATGGCCGGAGAAAGCGACAGCGGGGTGACTGTGGTGCTGGAAATGGCGCCGTACCGCACTTCCTTCGAATGGCATGAAACGATACAGGTTTGTTTCGAGAGAGGCTTTATTCGCATTGATCTGCCCGCCCCTCTGGCGCGTCAGGTTGCCGGCAAGGTAACGGTCATGCGGGATAACGGCAAAGGCCAGCCTTCCTATGTTCATCCCGTAATGCCGAACATGTCGGCCATGAAGAAGCAGGCCATGAACTTTATTGCTGCCGTTCAGGGGACTCGTCCTGCGCCATGCGCGGCGAAAGAAGCGCTGGAGGATCTGAAACTGGCGGAAAATTATATCCGGTACATGTCGCATCATTATGATTAAATAAGGGGGAGTGCTCTGCCATATCCAGACCTTCTTCATTTAATCAAGTACGAAAGTAGGCGTGGTCATTCGTGAGAACAATTGCGATCATTGGAGCCGGCCGTCAGACGGAGATGAGGAGTGGTTGGATGAGTAACAGTCCGTCGAAAGAGGAAGGGATGCAAGAGAGGAAGCCAAAAGCGATTTCTCGTCGAGACGCACTGAAGTACGTCGGTTCCGGGATCGCAGCCGGCGCCATACTCTTAAGCGGTGCCGGCTTTCTGAGTCGTAGCGGGAAAGCGTCCGATGAAACGAAACAACCGACTCCTAACCAAGTTGCAGGGGAGCCGATCCTTTTGACTGTGGATACGAGTTCTCGGGGCCATCGCATCCCGTCCGATTTCTCGGGATTGAGCTTCGAAGTAGGGCCGCTGGTCTCAGGAAACGCCGGCGTTGAAGGTTACCTGTTCAGCCCCGAGAATTCACAGCTAATCACGCTCTTTCAAAATATCGGCATTAAAAACCTGCGAGTTGGCGGAGGCTCCGTCGACCAACGAATTCCTGCCGGAACCGGGTCCGACGGCTATGCCGGGATCGATAACCTGTTTGCATTCGCGAAGGCGGCCGGTGTGAAAGTAATCTACACCTTTCGGATGCTGAACCCGGCTGCGAAGCCCGTCCCCAACCTGATTGCCGGTCAAGCTGCGATCGCACAATATATTTGGCAGCGTTACCAGCCATATTTGAGTTCTTTCGCCGTCGGGAATGAGCCCGACTGGAAATCGTATCATCATTACCCGGGCCACCCGAACGATCCGCTGATTTACGAAACCGTTCCCGGTGTGCCGGGGTCGGCGTATCCGTCTTATCTCGAGACATGGCGAGCCTTTGCGGACGCAATCCGCGAGCTTGCGCCGGGGGCGAAGTTCTCCGGACCGGATACGGGCGACTATGGAACGGGAACGTTTACGCCGGATCGGACAACCGGAGTCTCCTGGACGCAGCGATTTGCAGAAAACGAAGCGAATTCGGGACGGATCGCGGAAATTACCCAGCACTACTACGTCGGGGCAAGTCCCGGAGTATCAACGATTAAGCAGGCCATCGACAATATGTTGTCGCCCGATTGGGTCAACAAAACCGAGGTCGGGACCCAATCCGCCGGAACGGGGACGGCGGTCACTACTTACACGCCTTACCCATGGCTTTATTCGCAAATCATTGCCCCGATGCTCAAAGCTGGGATTCCGTATCGAATGACCGAGTCGAACGACTATTTGACCGGCGTTCCAGGAGCGAGCAACGCGTTTGCCTCGGCATTGTGGGCGCTGGATTACATGCACTGGTGGGCAGCGCATCAGGCGTCGGGGGTAAATTTTCACAATAAGCAGTGGATCTATACCTGTACCATCGTGATGGATCCGTCTGGAAATTTCCAGACCACGCCCAAAGGATACGGCATTAAAGCATTTAATCTGGGTTCGAACGGTTTCGTGATGCCTGTTACCATATCGAACCCGAATGCCCTCAATCTGACAGCGTATGCCGTTGGGGAGGGACATAATCTCTATGTAACAATCATCAACAAGACTCAGGGTGAAGAGGCGAAAGATGCAAGCGTGACGATAGTCCCGTCCGGCTTTCAGGCAAAGGAAGCTTCATCGACGGTGCTGGCGAGCGGAATACCGGGCGGCCATGCCTCGGTAAAGAACGCGATGCTTGGAGAGGCGACGATAAACAACAGCGGACAATGGAGCGGCACGTGGACGAAGCTGGATGTTGGGAAGCGCGGGAAGGTTACTTTGACCGTGCAGGCCATGACAGCCGCTATCGTCCGAATTCATGGTTGACAGTCATCGTGATTCGCATGGGTTGTGTTTGCGGAAGTTCGGCAGGTAATGGAACGGCACTCGATGGAAAGGAGAAGCGAAAGTGGATGCAGTCCGAATGAGTGAATGGCTGTTGATATTGCCGGTGATTTTTATAGGAAGTCTATGTCAGGGGTATTCGGGCATCGGCTTTGGTCTTCTTTCCGTAGGACTCATCACGCTGTACCTGCCTGTCAAGGATAGCACGCTGCTTATATTGGCACTGACTTGCATATTGTCCGTCTCCATCATGGTGCAGCTTCGAAACCATATTCGGTTAAAGGCGATGCTCTGGTTTTTAATCAGCGCTTTTATGGGAAGAGGGGTCTGCTTCGTTATTCTTGAACATTACGGGAACGCCGCCTGATGAAGAAAATACTCGGTGTTATTCTGCTGGTGCTGCGGATGATCTTCTCCCGCGCCGAATCAAGCTCTTGGATCGCTGAAAGCTATGCAGGCACATGGGGAGTGGCATTCCTCGGATCACTGATCGGTGGATTGTTTGCAGTAGGCGGACCTTTTTTCGTCATTTATTTTTTGGCCCGGTTTGCGGATAAGAAGGAATATCAGGCTAACTTGCAGCTTGCTTTTTTGAGCGCCAATTTGTTGACTTTAACGATGCACGGCTTTAAGGGGGATATTCCCGAATCGGTGCTCCGCTTTTTCCTGCCTTGCGCCGTTGCGGCTTTTCTTGGCGTTCTGATCGGTCAACGGCTGTTTCACCGTTTGTCGCAAGCATGGATTCAACGCATTGCCTACGGAGTCGTCTTTGTTTCGGGAGTGCAATTGTTGGTTTTGAATCCGGCGGCATGACATCGTTACGGTCTTTGAGGGCGGAATGCATGACCAATGCTTGTGTGGTAGTACGAGTGAAACAATAGTCGGCAAAGAGGAAGATTTTGTATTGACAGCGAATACACATCATTATAAGATAAACATAACATCATGATGTTATTATATATTATTCACAACCCGTTGAAAGAAAGAAGATGATTCCATTGACATTACACGTTGGTTTTATTGCCGTAGGCAGATCCACATTCGATGTCGAGTCGGCCAATCTTTATTTCGAGCAATCCAAGAAACTGCTGGAATCGCTGACGGATACGTGCACTTCTCCCGAATCGCTGCTTATGTCTCCCGAAGATACCGCACAGTTTGTCCAGAAAATGCTTCAGGAACACCAGCCGGACGTGCTTGTCGTACAGACGACCACATTCGTCGACGCCAGATTCATACAGGAAATTATGCATTTATCCGATCTGCCGATTCTGTTATGGGGCGTCCGGGAACCGCGGGTGGGCAACGGAACCAGGTTGTCGCTGAATTCCATGACGGGCGTCAATAATTTAAGCAACACGATTGTCGCCAGCGGACGCAAATTTGCGCTGCTGTTCGGAAATCCGACAGAGGAAGCGCTTGTTCGCGAGATGAGCGTTCAACTGCGCGTCGCGAAGCTGGTCGGACAGCTGAAGACGCTTAAGATCGGTGTACTGGGCAAGCATCCGGACGGCTTTTTCTTTTCGGCGGCCGAACCGAATCAGCTCGCTTCCATCGGGCCGCAGCTCATCGAACTCGATTTGCAGGAAGCGTTTCGCCGCGCAAACGAGATCCGGAAGGAAGAAGCGGAGCAGGCGATTGCTTCTCTTGCCGGGAAGGTGAATGCTCTGCAGCAAATACCTCAAGAAGGCGTAAAGAAGTTCGCCCGCTTCCAGACGGCGCTGCTTGAGGATCTTAAGCGGCAAGGTATCGGCATGGTTGCCGTGCGCTGCTGGCCTGAATTTTTTACCGATTTCGGCGCTGCTGCCTGTTCGACGGTGTCCTCTTTTATTGACTCGGGCATTATGGCGTCCTGCGAAGCGGATATCCATGGCGTAATGACGATGTACATTCAGCATCAACTGGCACAAAGCGCTCCTTATCTGGGAGATCTCGTCCATATTGATGAAAGTAAAGATTCCGGCGTGTTCTGGCATTGCGGCGCCGGCGCTTTTTCCTTGGCGCGACAGGATACCGGAGCCGTAGCCGGGCTTCACCCGAACCGGAAAATCGGATTCACGATGGAATTCGGGTTGAAAGCAGGGCGGGTATCCATCAATCGGTTAGGGCCGAACCCGTTCCGTCCGGGGACGTACCGCATGCTGATGCTGGACGGAGAAGCGCTCGACGAGCCGCAGAAGTTTTTGGGAACGAGCGTCGAGGTCGGCTTTAACCGCCCGGTGCTGCCGCTGTTCAAAAGCTTGATGAAGCATGGCTTCGAGCCGCATTATTCGTTGGTTTATGCGGACATCAACGAGGAAATGAAAGCGTTATGCGAATGGTTGGACTTTGAGCCGACCGTTTTATGAGAAAGGGTGTGGATGGTATGGCAGTTGCCGGCTTGCGCATGCGATACGACAAAAAAATTGCTGTCATCCAATCCGGTGGACCCACTGCAGTATTGAACAGCAGTTTATTCGGATTGCTGCAGGAGATCGGAAGAACGGACGAGAGGGCGAACGTGATTGGCATTCGTCAAGGGTTGACAGGACTTGTTAACGGCGATTTTTTCAATCTGGATTTGCGCCAATCGTTGGATTGGCTGCAATTTCAGCCGGGAGCGGTACTCGGCGCAGGTCGAATGGCTTTCACGAATGACGACCTGACCGCAGGAGTCGAGCATTTAAAACGTGCCGATATACGCGCTCTAGTGCTGCTTGGCGGCAACGGAACGATGGCCGCCGGCGACAAACTGGCTGTCAAAGCCAAGGAGATGGGGTATGAGCTGCAGGTGATCGGAATTCCGAAAACGGTGGACAACGACATTGTCGGAACCGATCACACGCCCGGATTTCCAAGCGCTGCCAAATTTGTAGCCCGCGCCGTACGGGATTTATCGACGGATTTGGAGGCAATGAAAAATTTCGAGCATGTGCGGATCATCGAGACGATGGGCCGCAACGTCGGATGGCTGACGGCCGCTTCGATTTATTATAAGGAAAGGATGGAAGACGGGCCTCATCTGGTATACGTTCCGGAGATTCCGTTCGATTCGGAAGCGATGCTGCGAGCCGTGTCCGATATTCATTCGCGTCTAGGCTATTGCGTTGTTGTCGTCAGCGAAGGCTTGAAAGGCAAGGACGGGCAGCCGATCATGATGAACGGCATGAAACAGAATACGCAGAGCAAAGCGCTCGGTGGCGTAGGAAGCGTACTCGCCGAATCCGTAAGTACCCGTCTGGGACTCGCTTGCCGGTATGAAAATTTGGGTATTTTGCAGCGCTGCGCAACCTTTGCCGTTTCGGAGCTGGACCGGATGGAGGCGGCCGCGCTGGGAAGGAAGGCGGCCCAGCTCATCTTGCGGGGAGAAAGCGGGATGATGGTGCGGATTGAACGTTTGGCGCATCAGCCCTATAAATGGGAGATCGGGAAAATTGCGTTCGCCGCAGTCGCCGGCAAGGAGAGGGAATTGGACAGCAAATATATATCGGCCGATGGAACGATCCATAGCGGTTACCGGCGATGGTTAGCCCCGTTTATGGATGCGACCAATCGCTATCGAACGATCATTCCGATATCATATGCCCAGAAGGAGGAAAACTCGTGAGGCGATTTTTCGCGAGAGAGCTGCTGGATGATGCTATGAAACGAAAATATGCCGTCGGCGCTTTCAGCGCCCACACGGCGGAAATGGTTCAGGGGATCATCGAGGCTGCCGATGAACAGCGGTCGCCTGTCATCATTCAAATCGGGCAGCGCGCCATACGCAACAGCGGTTTTGGAGCTTTGGTCAACAGTATTCGTTGGCACGGCTCTCATACGGATGTACCTGTCGTTGTTCATCTGGATCACGGCAAATCTTATGAGCAAGCCATTGAAGCCATCCAGGCCGGATGTACGTCCGTGATGTATGACGGATCGCATCATGATCTCGATGAGAACATAACCGTTACTCGCGAAGTCGTACGCGCCGGGCATGCCGCAGGAGTCCCCGTGGAAGGCGAGCTCGGCAAAATTCCCGGCGTCGAAGACGATTTGGCGGTAGACGACCGGGACGCTTTCTATACGAATCCCGAGCAGGCCTTGCATTTTTGGCAGGAAACGCAGGTAGATTCGTTAGCAGTGGCGATCGGTTCTGCGCACGGTCTGTACAAATCGAAGCCCGAGCTGGACATGGAGCGGCTGAAGAAAATCAGCGCGCTCACGAACATACCGATCGTGCTGCATGGCGGCTCCGGCATTCCGGACGATCAGATTCGTCAGGCCGTTGCGAACGGCATTGCCAAAATCAATGTGGACACCGAGCTGCGCAGCGCTTACACGCAAGGCGTACGCGAAGCGCTCGAGCAGTTCGGCGATGCATACGATGTGTTCCCTTTTGCGAGGACGGGAGCCGAACGAATGAAGCGGATCGTCGTTGACAAGATGCGCCTGTTCGGAAGCGCCGGAAAAGCTTGACAAGCAATCACAATAAGGTAAAGCAGGTGAGAATATGGAGCATTATCCGATTCTGATCGACGGCCGATGGATCAGCACGGAGGAAAAGCTGGAAGTTAAGGAGAAGTATTCCGGCAAGACGATCGCGACCGTTTCCATAGCATCCGAAGTGCTTGTAGAACAGGCGGTTGCAGCCGCACAGACCGCTTATCGGACGAATGCGCTGCCGCCGTACCGCCGGTATGAAATATTGAAGAGAACAAGTGAGCTTGTGCTGGCGAATAAGCAGCAACTGGGTCGGCTGATCGCGCAAGAAGTAGGCAAAACGTTGAAAGAAGCGGTTGTCGAGGTGGAACGAACGGCGCAAACGCTGGAGATTTCCGCCGAGGAAGCCAAACGCATCCATGGCGAAGGCATTCCGGTCGAAAGTTCGCCCGGCGCCGAGAACCGGCTTGCTTTTACGATTCGCGTGCCGGTCGGGGTCGTTTGTGCGATCACGCCGTTCAACGTTCCGCTGAACTTGGTGGCGCATAAAGTCGGACCCGCGCTTGCGGCGGGCAATGCGGTTGTGTTGAAACCGGCCAGCGTTACGCCGCTCATTGCCGTGAAATTGGCGCAGTTATTCGAGCAAGCCGGCTTGCCGCCGGGGTACTTGAACCTCGTGATCGGTTCCGGCTCTTCGGTAGGCGAGCAGCTTGCGCAGGATGAGCGGATCAATCTATATACTTTTACGGGCAGTCCCGCCGTAGGCAAGCAGCTGAAGCAAAGAACCGGGCTTCGCAAAGTGCTGCTTGAGCTCGGCAGCAACTCCGCCGTCATCGTTCACAAGGACGCCGATGTGGAGCTAGCGGCTGGGTTGACTGTCGGCAAAAGCTTCGGCAATGCCGGTCAAGTGTGCATCTCGGTACAGCGCATTTATGTCCACCAAGACATTAAGGAACGGTTCGTAAAAGCGTTTGTCCAGCGGACGCTCGCTCTCCGAACGGGCGATCCGTTCGACCCCGCAACCGATGTCGGCCCGATGATCAGCGAGAAGGAAGCGGTGCGTGCGGAACAATGGGTGCATGAGGCGCTGGAGGCCGGAGCCACGCTGGAATGCGGCGGAAAGCGGGATGGAGCTCTGTTCCAGCCAACGGTGCTGAGTCATGTCAAGGAAGAAATGAAGGTCACCTGTGAAGAGCTGTTCGCTCCGGTAGTCGGCATTAGCGAGTACACGGAATTGGACGAATGCATAGAGCGAATCAATCTGTCGCGCTACGGCTTGCAGGCCGGTATTTTTACTGCTAATCTGTCCACCGCGTTTCATGCTGCCAGGCGGATTCATGTCGGCGGGCTGATCGTGAACGATGCATCGCAATTCCGGGCCGATCTGATGCCGTATGGAGGCGTGAAAGAAAGCGGCTGGGGCAAAGAAGGTCCGAAGTATGCGATTGAGGAAATGACGGAGGAACGGATTGTCGTATTTAACTTGTAAACCGAATCCACAAGGAGATTGCGATATATGGGCGAGCAACCGGATAAACGATATCGATCCGATGCGCTGGAGCAGTTTTGCAGGAATGTATTCATCCGGTCGGGTTTTTCCGCCAAGGATGCGGCTGTCGCAGCCGACTCGCTGGTACGTGCCGATCTTGAGGAGAACGGCAGCCACGGCATAAGCCGGTTGCCGATCTATGTGAGACGAATTCAGGAAGGGCGAATTGCCGCTAAGCCGGATATTCGCATGCAGCATCACGGCAATATCGTCCATGTCGACGGCGGCAACGGTCTCGGGCAGGTCGTTTGCGTAAGAGCGCTGGAGGAAGCTGTTCCTTTGGCACGCGATGCTGGAATCAGCATGGTCTTGATCCGCGGCAGCAATCATTTCGGGACGGCGGCCTATTACTGCCAGCTAGCCTGCGAGCAGAAGCTTGCGCTTGTCGCCGTTACGAATTCCCCCCCGGGCATTGCCCCGTGGGGCGGGAAGAAAGCGTATCTGGGCACGAATCCGATCGCTTTCGGATTTCCGATTCGTTCCGGCCCTCCGCTCATCGTCGACATGTCATCGAGCGTGGTAGCCCGCGGCAACATTATTTTGGCGAATAAGCAAAACAAACCGATTCCTGAAGGATGGGCGATCGATGAAGAGGGCAGGCCTACGACGGATGCCGCTGCCGCGCTTCGAGGCGCCGTGCTGCCGCTTGGCGGGCCCAAAGGATACGCGCTTGCGATGGCGGTCGAAATGATGTCGGCGGTGCTGACGGGAGCGGCTTTCGGTCCGAGAGTCGGCAACTTGTATCAGGAACACGATCCACCGGCCGATGTCGGCCATGCATTCATCTTGATGAATATCGGCAAGTGGATGGAGCTGGAACCCTATTATGACCGAATGGATCTGTTCACAAGCGAAATCAAAAGTGCCCCGCTGTCAGCACAAGCCAATGAAATATTGATTCCAGGGGAACGCAGGCATCGGACCCGACTGCTGAATCAAAGCCGGGGCATCGCCCTTTCGGCAGAGGTCGCAAGCGAATTGCAGGCGCTTGGAGCTGCCTGCGGCACGGCATTTCCGGATGCGATCTAGAGGTTTCAAATGGGGGGATGAGCATGAAAATCGTCATTAGCGAATTGGATTGGCCGGACGGCGCGGAGCTGCTGAGACGCAAAGGATGGGAAGTTCGGTATGACCCGGAGGTGTGGAGGGATCGAACGCGGCTGCTCGCGGAGGTGGAAGATGCCGCGGCGTTGATCGTAAGAAATCAGACGAGCGTCGACGAAGAACTGCTTGAACGCGGCCATGGGTTGAAGGTGGTCGGACGGCTCGGGGTCGGACTGGATAATATCGACTTGAAGGCGGCATCAAGCCGGCAAATTCCGGTCGTATATGGCAAATATGCCAATGCGAATTCAGTTGCCGAATATGTTGTAACCGCCATTCTCAGTTACTGCCGTCCGCTGTTTAGAGCTTCTGCGGAAGTGAGAGAGGGGCGCTGGGACCGCAAACGTAATACAGGCACCGAGCTTTACGGCTCATCGCTAGGTTTGATCGGCTTGGGGGATATCGGACATCGGGTGGCGGTCCGGGCTAAAGCGCTCGGCATGAAGGCGATTGGCTATGACCCTTATGTAGGTGCTTACGATTTTGCCGTGACTGAGTCGGGGATTCGTCTTGCCGGTTTGGAACAAGTGTTGGAGGAAGCGGATTTCATCAGTCTGCATATTCCACTGACCAAACAAACCGCCGATTTGATTAACGAAGCGGCTCTGGAACGGATGAAACCCGGTGCGATATTGATCAATTCTTCGCGCGGAGGCATTGTCAACGAGCACGATCTGTACCGGGCGCTCAAGCGGAGCCGGATTGCCGGCGCTTTCCTTGACGTATTGGCGCAAGAACCGCCGGATAAGGAGCATCCGCTGCTGACGCTGGACAATTGCTGGATTACGCCGCACATTGCGGGACTGACGGAGCAATCGCAGGTCCGGACATCGGAGATGGTCGCCTCCGAAGTCATTCGCGAGCTGGAAGGAACCGCTTCACTATGCAGAGTGGCGTTAAAGTAAGAACGAAATGAGGTGGGGGGAATCCCATGGAAAGAGATGCAAGCAACGTGCGGTTGCAAAAGCTGAAAGAACTGGCGGCTGCGGAAAAGGCAGCGATCCTGATCACGCAGCAAAAAAATTTGAGCTGGCTGCTCGGCGGCCGATGTCATGTCAATATCGCATCGGAGCCGGGATGCTGCCAATACTTGGTGACGAACGATAAAAACGTCCTCTTCGTGAATAATATCGAAGCCAAACGGCTTGAAGAAGAGGAAGTCCGCAGCGATCTGTGGGAACAAACCGATGCAGTGGAAGTATGGGACTGGTTTAATCCCGGGAGCAGGGAGCAAAAGCTGCGTACGCATATTGCCGGGCGCGCTCCGCTCAAGACCGACGTCGAGTTGGAAGCTGTCTTCATGGAACTGCGAAGCGTGCTCGACGATGACCGCATCGAGGATTTCAAACAGCTCGGACGATTGACGGCCGAAGCAACCGAAAAGGCTGCCTTCGATGTGAAGCCGGGCGATACCGAATTTGCGATCGCCGGACGGCTTGCATATCGGTGCTATGAGAGAGGGCTGGACCCGATTGTCAATCTGATTGCGGCAGATGAGCGTATCTTCCAGCGGCGTCATCCGCTGCCGACGGGGAAGACGCTCCAATCGTATGCAATGCTGGTGGTTTGCGCCAGACGCAACGGGCTGATCGCATCCGCCACCCGATTGGTTCATTTTGGTGCCGTTCCCGAGCCGATTTCCGATAAAATGCGGGCAGTGGCGGAGATCGATGCGCGAATGATCGACGCGACAACGGAAGGGAAGCCGCTTGGAGCGGTTTATTCCGAAGCAATGCGTTTCTATAGCGAAGCCGGATACCCGGACGAATATCGTTATCATCACCAAGGCGGACTCACAGGCTACGCCACAAGAGAGAAACTGGCTACACCGCATGAAAAGATGACGATCCGGCGCGGTCAAATCTTTGCTTGGAATCCTTCGATTGCCGGGGTCAAGTCGGAGGATACGATCTATGTTGGCGCGAACGGCAGCGAAATCGTAACGCCGACTTTGGAATACCCGGGGATCGAAATCCATGTGAACGGAAAGACCTATGTTCGGCCGGGAATTTTGCAGCGATAATGAATCATGAATCCTACAACGAACGAAAAGAGGTTGATGTAGATGAAACGATTTAACATAGCGGTGATTGGCGCGGGAGATATGGGCAGAAACCATGTAAGAAGCTGGATTGCGGCGGGGCATCATGTCGTAACGATTTGTGACGTCGATCCGGAGCGACTGAACAAGCTGGGGCTTGAATTCAATGTGCCGAACTTGGTCGCCGATTATAAAGAAGCAATCGACGACTCGCAGATCGACATCGTTTCCGTCTGCCTTCCACTCGTTTTCCATGCACCTGTCACCGTCTATGCTGCACAGATGGGAAAACATATATTTTGCGAGAAGCCATTGGCGTCTTCTCCAGCAGCCGCCGATGAAATGCAGAAAGCGGTCGAGGCGGCGGGCGTCCAGTTCGGCGTCGGTTTTCAAAGAAACTTCTCCAAAGGCGTGGAGCAGGTCAAGCGTTGGATTGACGAAGGCAAGTTCGGCCGGCCAATGGTCATGTATTCCGATCTGCTTCAGGAAGTAAGACCGAAAGTGGCGATGCACGACCGCAACGGCAACCAAGGTCCGGTAGTCGATGCTTGCTGCCATACATTCATGATGTGGCAAACGTTCTTCCATTCGAAGCCGAAGAAAGTGTATGCAAGCGGCGGCATAATGGCCCAAGGAAGAGCGGAGATCGCTCATTTCGAGCAGCTCGCGATCGATACCGCCGTCATTACAGTGGAATACGAGTCAGGCGATATCGGTACGATCACCGTTTCATGGGGGCTCGCCAAAAAGTTCAAAATGAGAGGAAGGCCCGATCGTATATTCGGACCGAAAGGCGGGGCGGAAGGAAGCTTCAATAACTTCGGCATACCTGCGGTAAAAATCGAGCTGTTCGAAGGGGAACATACGGAAACCGTCGAGGTCAAGCAGCCCGATTTGTTCAAAGAGGAATTCCAAGCTTTCGTAGATGCCATCGTATCCGGCCAGCCGGCACCGGTCAGCTTCAAGCAGGGACGCGAAATGCTGAAGCTGTCGCATGCCGTACTGGAATCGATCGAAACCGGCAAAATCGTGTATTTATAATACAACCACTACATAGGAAACGGAGAATCGCATACATGAAGATCGGCTTTTATCATTCTTGTTACTTGCACTGGGATCTTCCGCGAACGTTTGAATGGGCCGCGAAGAACGGTTTCCATGGCATTGAACTGCACGGCGGTCCCCGATACGAGCATATCAATTGGACGGCGCTAGCGAACGGGCAGGGCTGCGGCGAGATCATCAAACTGCAGGAGAAATACGATGTCTCACTGTCGGGCATTATGTTCGGGGCGCTTCCTTTTTTGTCATCCGATTCGAACGAACGGAAGCGTGCGGTCGAAACGATCAAAACTTTGCTGAAAGCGGCGGCGAACATCGGCGTTCCGGTCGTATCCACATTTACGGGAAGAGATCCGCTATTGCCGGTGGAGGACAATTTGCCGCTCATCGCGCCCGTTTTTACGGAGCTTGCCGAGTTCGCCGAACGCCAAAACGTAAAGCTTGCGTTCGAAAATTGCCCGATGTACGAGTTTTGGCCGCCGGTGCACAATATTGCCGTCTCCCCGGCATTGTGGCACGAAATATTCGACCGGGTGCCTTCTTCCGCGCTTGGACTGAATATCGACCCCTCCCATCTGGTCTGGCAAGGAATCGATTACGTGCAGGCCGTGCATGACTTTAAGGACAAGATTGTGCTTGCTCAGGCGAAGGACACGGAGCTGCTACCGCACATTCAGCGGGTAGAAGGGATGATGACCTGCAAATGGTGGAGACACCGTATACCGGGGCAAGGCGCTGTGGACTGGAATCGATTCGTGACTGCGCTGCACGATATCGGCTATAACGGGATGCTCAGCATCGAGCACGAAGATCCAATCTGGACCGGTTCGGACGACAAAGTCGAAAAAGGCTTGCTGCTGGCCAAAAGACACTTGGAAATGTACGCCTAAATGGTTGGTCGTTGACCATGTAAATATAATGATGATATTATATTTGCGTAAGCACTTTAACCATTTTCTTGTCGGAGGCTCTTTATGACACGCAACGAACCGAAACCGGACCCGAACTTGCCGGTACCGCTTTACTATCAGCTCAAACAAATATTCGACGATAAAATCAAGAGCGGCGAATGGCAGCCGGGGCAGCTCATTCCGACGGAGAATGAACTTATATCGAAATACGAAGTGAGCCGGACAACGGTACGTGAAGGGATCACCGCCTTGGTGCACGAAGGCAAATTGCAAAAAAAACAAGGCAAAGGCACGATTGTATGCGCGCCCAAAATGGAAGAGCGCCTTGGGAGGCTGACCGGATTTGCCGAAGAAATGATTTCCAAGGGGCTCACGCCGGGAGCAAAATTGCTTGAGGTTAAAGAAATGATTCCTCCAAAGGCGGTTTTGGAAAACCTTACCGGCGGGAACGAGGAACATGTCCTGTATATTAAAAGAATTCGTCTGGCTAACGATGAGCCGATTGCCATCGAAAACAGCTATTGGCCGAAGGAAATCGGGGCTTTTTTTAAGGATAGCAATCTCGAGACGAGCGCCTTCTACTCGATTCTGGAGAAAAACGGCATTTATCTGAGAGATGCGGATGAAATCATCACCGCCAAAACGGCGACGAAACAAGAAGCTTCGCTTCTGGGCATTCATGAACGAGATCCGATGCTTCGAATGATCCGGACCACGTACTCGACGCTAGGTCACGCCATCGAATTCACGCGTACCGATTACCGTTCGGACTTGTACTTATATAGGGTACATTTGAAACGTTAATCTTTCATAAGACGGACTGCCTTTATGAGGCAGTACATTTATAAAGATAGTGATGATATGATATTGAATTTCATAATATACACGAAGGGGTGATACAAATGTTCAAATTTGCTGCACACCTGGAAATGAATTTTAGTAAAGGCGTCACCTTTAAGGATCGTTGGTTAACGGCGAACCGGCTTGGCTTTCAAGGCTGCGAGTTTGTGTGGAGGCTGCATGATTTGGCCGAGGCGACCGGCCTGAAAGCGCAAGCCCCTCTTGCCGTCAGCGTATTGGGCGGCACGACCGGCGGCACCGTCGGGGGCGGACGTCCCGTGCTCGTATGGCCTGAGGACCGGGAGCGTCTGGCCGCAGATGTCCAAACCGCCGTAAGTTACGCCGGAAGTCTGGAGTGCCCTAACTTGATCATGGTTGTCGGCAACCTGATTAACGGCTGGAGCATCGAGCAGCACAGGCAGGAAGCGGTGGCTTCCTTGAAGTCGGTAGCGCCGATTCTGGAGCAAGCGGGCGTGACGGCCGTCATCGAGCCTTTGAACAGCAAGGTGGATCATAAAGGCGTCTACTGCGACAACACGACCGAAGCTTTTAAAATTGTGGAAGAAGTCGGCAGCCCGAACGTGAAAATTCTTTATGATGCGTATCATATGCAGATCATGGAAGGCAACGTCATCAGCACGATTCGCAATCATAACGAATTCATCGGTTATTATCATATTGCCAAAGTGCCGGGCCGAGTCGAGCCGATCGGAGGCGAATTGAACTTCTACGCCATTCTGGAGGCGGTAGCGGGGACGGGGTACGAGGGCTTTGTCGGCCTGGAATATAAGCCTTCGGTGAGCGATGTTCAGTCGCTGGAAGAAGTGAAACGCCATTATCCCGAGTTTTTTTAATAGGAAGTTATAATATGCTGCAGGGAAGCGGTCTTCACACGGGCACTTTGCCAGAAGCCGGTGGAAAATACCGCTTTCGCAGCAGCTTATAAAAAGTGAATTGCAAGCGTTTACATAAACGAATAGGAGGAAGCACAATGAGTAAAATGTGGAAAGTTGCCGTTATCGGCGCCGGAGATATGGGCAGGCAGCATGTAAGAGGATGGACATTGGCGGGACATGAAGTCGTCTCCGTAACCGATATCGATGCGGAGCGCGTCAAACCGCTGGCGGCAGAATTCGGTATCGAACGAACCTATGCAGATTACAAAGAAGCGGTCGCGCAGCCAGAAGTGGAAATCGTCTCCATTTGTTTGCCGTTAAGCTTGCATGCACCTGTCACGATCTATGCCGCAGAGCAAGGGAAGCACGTGTTCTGCGAAAAACCGCTCGCCCGTAATTTTCGTGAAGCGGCAGCCATGGAAGAAGCCGTGAATAAAGCGAGTGTGCAATTCGGACTCGGCTTTCAGCGTAACTTGTCAAGATCGATCGGCGTGGTGAAGGATTGGATTGAAGAGGGCAAATTGGGCAGGCCGGTCGTCTGTCAATGCGACTCTGTGGCACAAATCAGGCCGAAACGGATTATGCATGACGCGAACGGAAATGCCGGTCCGCTGATGGATCTCGGCTGCCACTATTATGTCATGTGGCAAACGATCTTCCAATCGCTGCCGAAGACGGTTTATGCGCACGGCAACGTGATGGCCAAGGATCGCAAGGAGCTATCGCATATTGAGAAGCTCGCGATCGATACAGCTGCGGTCACCATTGAATACGAATCCGGAGATACCGGCATATTTACCGTAACCTGGGGCATGGCGCCCAATTTTAAAATGAAATCGTACCAAGATCGTATTTACGGCCCGAATGGGGGCATTGAAGGCGGTCTTAACAATAACCCGAAAAAAATAATGCTGTATGAGGAAGATCAAGTTACAGAGGTGCCTTTAGAATCGTATGCTTCACTGCATAAGGCGCAATTTGACTTGTTTGTCGATGCTTTGAATAACGGGAAGCCTGCGCCGGTCAGTTTTCAGGCAGGCCGTGAAGTGCTTGCGACGACGCTGGCTATTTTCAAATCGATTGAAACCGGCGAAGTCATCGATTTCGCATCCTTTTACAAGCAGCTTGTTTGAACCGAAGCAGCTCGGTTAGCCCGGTAAAACAGGCGCGACCCTTTCGATCCGCAAGGAGAGATGACGGCCGCGCCATTCCGGGAAACGAGTCGCACGCAGCATACCGCATCTCCACCTCGAGAACTCCATCGATGCAATAGTCCCCACGTATTAAACTGGTACAGACCGCCATTCCAACGCAGTCCCAAATCATATGAACCATCGGTTAAACGTAGATATTACCCGCACAGACGCTACCGCCAATCGCTTGCTAAGCGAGTACTGTTGTCACTATGAATCTGACAAACATGCCTCAATACCTGAAGTAGTTTGAATCAAAAGGATTGATTCGATACGAGCTGACATTAATCCCAAGCAGTGTTGTGATTGTTCAAACGACTGCAATTGTATGGGGGGTCATTTTGGGTGAGAAAACGGATCGCGGAACATATCGCTTCGGTGTCACTGATCGCCGTATTCGCTACAGGCTGCTTACATTCCTCCAACCCCAGCATGGGGAAATCGAATGTAATTGAAGGCAAGGAACAAGCGGTCGATGTCTCTAAACCGACCACGGTCAAAATCATGGCCGGCAATATGAACGATCAGCTTTTTAATTTCATGATCGCTGAACCGATGACCAAGAAATATCCCCAGATCACGGTGCAAAAGCTGCAAGGCAAGTTAAGCGAACTCATTGTTGCCGGGGAAACTCCCGATCTGATCACCGATTGGAATGGAGGCGTGCCGAGCTATCAGCAGTATGATCTGCTGACGGATATGACCGACCTGGTGAAAAAGCATAATTTGGACCTGGGCCGCTTTCAGAATGTGTATATCGACGCTATCAAAAGGTTTTCCGAGAAGGGGGAACTGTACGCTATCCCGTATTACGCCCAGTTGAACGCCTTATATTACAACAAGGATCTGTTTGACAAGTTCGGCGTGCCCTATCCGAAGGACGGCATGACTTGGGAGGAGGTCATTGATCTGGGAGCCAGAATGACTCGCATGGAAGGCGACGTGCAGATTCAGGGACTCAACTATGGCGGCGTTCAGCGATTGGCATTCCCATTCTCTCCCGACATCGTCAACGCCAAAACGGGCAAAGCGACCGTGAATAACGACGTGTGGAAAAATGCGCTGCAATATGCGTTGCGCATCGATTCGATCCCCGGAAATCGGGTGAACAAAGATTTCATGAAAGGGCAAGTGGCGATGTTCCCCAATGTGGGAGACTCGTTGCCGAATATCAAAAAAGCTGTGGAAGAAGGAACGATTTCTCTCGGTATCGCCCAATATCCTCAGTTCAAGGAAGCGCCCAATACGTACGGTATGGTCGATGCGCACTATATTTTTCTGACGAAGACGAGCAGGAATCAAGATGCGGCGATGAAGGTCATCGAGGTGCTAACTTCCGACGAGGTGCAAATGGCTGCAGCCAAAACCTATGCCCGGTTGTCTCCGCTCAAGGATCCGGAACTCCAGAAGCAGTTCGCCACCAAATTTTTGCCTGGAGTCGACTTGCAGCCGATATTTAAGAGCAAGCCTGCAGCCGGCCAAATCTTCTCCAAATATTACCCGCAATCGCGTGACATCGTCTTCGATGAATACAAGCAAGTCGCTGACGGGAAGAAAGACATTAACACCGCATTGCGCAGCGCGGAGGATAGAATCAACAAACTCGTCGCGGATGATATGGCGGTAACAAAATAAATGGGCGAACGATGACATCATCCGGCAAACGACTAGAGCGTGGATGATTCAAACGGCAATGTAATAAATTTCATCATGATGTAATGATGGGGGGGGGTTGATTGAATGAAAAAGGCAAAGTTGCATTTGACGGCAATCGTCGCGATTGTTTTGACTTTGTCCGGCTGTTCGCAAAAAACAGTGGAGACGGGTAGCGGCGATATCGTCAAATCGGCAGAGAAGCAGGAGCCGGTCACGGTTAAAGCGGATTTAAGCGGCGCTTATGTCGAAGTGTCTCATACGTTTATCGATCCGATCATCAAGGAGAAGTACCCGCATATTACGCTCGAGTACATGCAGTCACCTCCATCTTTAGCCGATAAGGTGGCGACGGGCGATACGCCCGATATCGTTTTTCAAAACGGCAGCTTACGGCCGGCAATGGACTTGAATCTTCAGTACGGCTTGAACGGACTGATCAAAAAATACAATTTTGATATTAAAAAGCTCGATACCGATCTGTTAAAAAGCGTGCAAGCTTTTGGCCGTAACGGCGAAATCTATGCTCTGCCATCGGACCGCAGCGTGCGTGTGCTGTTGTATAATAAGGATATTTTCGACAAGTTCGGTGTCCCGTATCCCAAGGAAGCCATGTCATGGGAGGAGATCATTGCTTTAGCGCGGAAGCTGACCCTTTCCGAAGGGGGTGTCAATTATCACGGGTTGGTCTTGGGAGATTTCGGTGTGATGAAATCGATGCTGGAGCTGCCATTCTTCGGAAAAGACGGCAAGGCCCAATTGAAGACGCCGGGTTGGGAGAAGATCGCTCAAGCCTGGAAGTCGCTCTACAGCATTCCCGGAAATTACGCGACGACGGGAGACCGTGATTTGTTCACGAAAGACCGCAACACCGCCATGATTATTACGAACTCCTCTTTCCTGTTGCGAAATCCGATCCCGGATTTGAATTGGGATTATGTCGTTTCGCCGACGTTCGATAATCATTTGATCATGGATAAACTGGGCGCCATGCTGACGATCGCTTCGTCCAGCAAAAATAAGGATGCCGCCTTTCAGGTCATTTCGCTTTACTTTTCCGACCCGGTGCAAATCGCAATCGCCCGTACGGCCTCACTGGTCCCCGGTTCCAATGTACCGGAAATCATAAAACAATACGGCGCCGATGTGCCGAGCTCAGCCGGTAAAAATTTGAAAGCGGATTTTAGCGGCAATGCCGCGACGAAAGTCGTCGAGCAGTACGATTATTTGGCCGGGCCTATTGTAAGAGCGGCATTCGCGAATATCGCGACCGACAAACAGGATATTAATACGGCGCTTCGCGAAGCGGAAGAAAAGGTGAATCAAAGGGTAGCCGAAGAAAAAGCAAAATAACCGGTCGAGGCAAAATAAGTTTGGAGGTAGGAACGATGGCGATTCCGAAAATAGCGATTCAGGCAAGATTATGGGGATTGGACCGGGTCGAGAGAGAACCGGAATCGGTTTTTGACGAAGTGCACCGCGCCGGATACGATGGAATCGAATGCAGATCCAAGATGTTGATCGAGCAGGAAGAACGATTGCTCCATTGCGCATCGGCGAATTCGATTTCGATTATTGCGTTGCATGCGAATCTCAAATCATTCGATACCGAAGACCGCAGGCAGGTCTTGGGCGATTTGCTGGAGCGTATGAACCGTGCGGGCAGCAAGTATTTATTGGTCAGCATGGGACGTATGCCCGAATATCGCAAATGGTTCGAATTGGCTTCGGAATTATCGGAGTATTGCTCCCAAGCACAGGTTCGGTTATGCTATCACAATCATGCTGGGGAATTCGAGAACGGTTATCGTTTTTTTGACGAACTGACGCGCACCTACAACGTCGATTTGGCCGCCGATCTGGCATGGGTTTATCGGGCTGGAACCAATGTGGAGGAGTTCATCGAACGGTATGCGGCACATATCAAGTATGTACATCTCAAAGACACGGCGGGAGAACAGTGGAAAGAGCTGGGCGAAGGGGAAGTCCCGCTGAGCCCGATTTTACAACGGGTACTGGCACTGAAACTGCCTTGGTGGACGGTGGAGCAGGACAGCACCGACCGGGCGCCTGCCGTAAGCGCGATCATGAGCCGGAAATACGTAAGTGACCAATTCGGATTTTAGTTATCGTATTAGCAGCTTATGTGGACATTCGTTTTCATCGAATGTCCATTTTTGTTTTTCTCACGATTCAAACAAAATCTCTCCCGTACGGGACAAGTCGTAACCTGAAATCGATTGAAACTCCTGCTTGAATACATCGGACTGTAAAATTTGCAATAGCGATTGAATCCAGTAATGGTTATTCGCGTTTTTAAGCATGACCAGATCATAACGTTCCCGAATCAAAGGGATAAACTCGATCTGTTTGACAAGGGAGGCGGTTTTTTCAATGCCTACACCGACATCGGCTTCATCTGAGGCCACTTTAGATGCCACTGCGAGGTGATTGATTTGTTCATTGTCATATCCGACCAACCGTTCGGGTTTGATCCCGTGAAGACGGAGCTGCTCATCTAACAGCACCCGGGCGCCCGAACCTTTCTCGCGATTCACGAATCGCAAGCCCGGCTGACTTAAGTCGGACCATTGTTTGAGCCCGAACGGATTTCCTTGCTTGACATATAACCCTGCATTTCTGAAAAGCAGATTGACGACCAAATAAGAAGAACCGACAAGCAGCGTCCGAATATAGGGGAGATTGTATTCGCCGGTATCTCCGTCCAAAAGATGGGTACTGACGATGTCGGACTCCCCCCGGTACATCGATATCAAACTGTCCAAGCTGCCGACAAAGGAACGGAGAGGCCGGATGCCAGGTATATTTTTCTCCATATGTTTGGCCAAAATATCCAGGCCGATGTCATGTCCGGTAATAACGATCGGGCGGTTTCCGTTCATGGGAGCGGATGAGAGGGAACGTAGGGGCTCATTGATCACGGCAGGGCGATCCGTAGTCGATGCCGCTCGGGTCCGCTGCTTATAAGCTTCCAGATCAGCGGCGTCGACTCGCATTTGCTTGCCGACCCGATAGGAGACCAGCTCGCCTTTTTTGATCAGATCATAAACGGTCAGTTTGGATATTTTCAACAGTTTGGCGATTTCTTCCGTTGTATAGGACATGTCACTGGACATATCGGAATCCTCCTAGTGGTTGCATGCGTCACATATAATTTATGCTTCATTATATCACAAATGGTTATTCCAAGTGGTATTCACGAATCGAGTTTACAATATATAGCAGGGTATGTATAATAATTATGTTTAATTATAACTAAATCATACAAAGGAGGGGAATTTATGTTTAAATACATTAAATGTAATGTGATTTTGTTATTTTTGTCTGTATTGCTCCTGATGGCAGGCTGTGGTTCCACGCAAAAACCGATTGCGGATGGCAATGCGAATGCACAAACCTCCGGCGCGGGCGCATCAAGTCCAAAACCAGCTGAAGCCGTACAGTTGACGGTGTCCGCTGCAGCAAGCATGACCGACGCGCTTAAAGATATTCAGAAGGCTTACGAATCGAAAAACCCTGCGGTTAAGTTGAATTTTAACTTCGGCGCATCCGGTGCACTACAGCAGCAAATCGAGCAGGGGGCGCCTGCCGACTTATTTCTTTCCGCCGCAGCGAAGAACATGAAAGCTCTCGTGGATAACCAATTGATTGATGCCAATCAACAAAAAAAATTACTGACGAACGAGCTGGTGGCTGTCGTTTCCGCTGATGGAAAAGCTTCGATCGGTAAGGTCGCGGACTTGTCCAAATCGGAAGTGAAAAAGGTTGCGATCGGTATACCCGAAAGCGTGCCTGCAGGAAGTTATGCGAAAGAAGCGCTCACGAACGAGAAAGTGTGGGACAGCTTGCAATCCAAGATGGTTCAGGCAAAAGACGTTAGGCAAGTGCTTCAATATGTGGAAACGGGAAATGCTGAAGTTGGATTCGTCTATAAGACGGATGCATTAACATCCCCTAAACTCAAAGTCGCTTTTACTGTCGATCCCAAAACGTACACCGTTGTTGAATATCCGGTCGGAATCGTGAAAGCAACGAAACATCGTAAAGAAGCCGAAGATTTTTACACGTTCCTGCAGTCCAAGCAAGCGATTGACGTTTTCGTAAAATTCGGTTTCTCGATTCTTAACTGATCGTGGCTGTCATGAATTGGCATGAATTTGTGACTCCGATCTGGCTATCGCTGCAAGTCGCGTTTGTATCGAGTCTTGTCGTTGTTGTACTCGGTGTGGGAACGGCGTGGCGGATGTCGAGAAGGTCGTTTGCGGGCAAGACGCTTGTTGAAACCGCGTTTATGCTGCCGCTGGTTCTACCGCCGACGGTGGTAGGTTTTGTGCTCTTAGTCATTTTGGGTCGAAAAAGTTGGTTGGGTCAATTCATTGAATGGCTTTTTGCTGCACCCGTCATCTTTTCGTGGTGGGCCGCCGTAATCGCTTCAATCGTCGTATCATTTCCGCTCGTGTATCAAACGATGAAGGTCGGGTTCCTGGCAGTGGATCGCGATTTGGAGGGGGCTGCGCGTTCGGCCGGGGCAAACGAATGGCAGGTGTTCCGTTATATCACGCTTCCGTTAACCGCCCCTTCATTCGTTTCGGCGTATATTCTCGGTTTTGCCCGCGGCCTTGGCGAATTTGGAGCAACGCTTATGATCGCTGGAAATATCCCGGGTAAAACGCAAACCATACCGACCGCAATTTACGTCGCGGTTGATTCGGGCAATACGACGATGGCATGGGCCTGGTCGTGCTCCATCATTATCATTTCGTTCGTCATACTGCTGTTTACGAGACAAAGAAATAGTCGATGATAAAGCAAACACAGTGGTTTTGAAATATAATCTAAAGGTAAACAACGAAATACGGGATCACAGACTGCACTATCATCTGTGAATCCCGTTTTATAATTTTTATGTATATGTGCTTATAGCATATTATCATTACCCAAATGCCAAATGATCCCTTATGATGACTAGAGGGCTTATTCGATATGCATCTCGAGTAGGAACAAGTAACGAGGGGGGAGAACGATGAGGAAAATTTTATTGACTTCTGCCGGATTTGCGACATCCAACATAACGGAAGCGTTTCTCGATCTGGTAGACCGAAGCCCCAATGAATTGACGGCTGTTATCATGACGACCGCGGCCGTCCAGCTTAAATCACATGCTCGGCCCTCCCTAAAGGCAAAGCAAGCGTTGGACTCGATGGGATTCCGTAAAGTGGAATTTATAGACATTGAATTTGAAGATGCTGATAAATTAAACAAATACGACGTCATTTGTTTGAGCGGGGGGAACCCATTCCACCTCTTGCATCATTTAAGACGGAGCGGAGCGGATCAGATCATAGAGAGTTTAAGTAAAAACGGCGTAGTACTCGTAGGGATCAGTGCAGGTACGGTGGTTTTAGGACCGGACATTCGAATTGTCGATTACTTTACTCCCCATCTTAATCACGTCGGTATGCATGATCTAACCGCGCTTCGATTGCATGAACCCATTACGTTTCCCCATTACGGCAGACACGATAAATTTCCGCATGATGAAACGATCGAAGCGAGAATTCAACAATTTGAATCGACGCATCAATGCGAGATTCTAAGAATTACCGATCACGAAGCACTTTACATCAACGGGGAGACTATGACGAAAATCTCTCATGATTGAAAGATGACCAGTTGATCTCCTAGCGACATATGCAGTAAAGTTCGTAATTTGTTGGGGGCGGTTTTGGTTCCAATGCTTACACATATCATAGGCATACGACGAACATTACATTTGCTTTGGAAAAGTTATCTCCCGGGCTGGATCATGTTAAGGTCATTGTCGCCCATGAATTCGGCCATGCAGCACATAACCTAATTTCAAATAACGCCGGGATCGACTGGACGCAAATTCATTGGGAAAGCCCGCTCGTTTGGCTTTTTCAAGAAGGTGCAGCTATACACTTCTCCCGAAAAACAGCAGGCGGTTTACATCCTTCCATATATTTCTCATACGATGAACAAGGCCAGGATTGGCTAGCATTTGCCGAATCCAACAGAGCAGAAATAAAAAAGGCGTTTGCCAAAAATTATTGTACCGTTCCGTCTAATTCTTTATATCGCGAGTGGTTTTCAATTAATGGCGGCAAAACGTTTGGCTACAGCAGATTAGCCTATTTTTTAGGCGATTGGTTTATGCAAGTCCAAATGCAGCAGCTCGGTGAAATGAACGCCGTTACTTTGTGGAAAGATTCTGATTTTGAAGCACAAGTGAAGCAATGGTTATTTCAATAGCTGAAGCTCCGATCTGTTTGTTCCGATGAGCTTCTTTTTTTAAATAGAGTGTACGTACTCAGACATGGATGGCTTACCTTTCCTCATATACTTCAACTGTTCAAGTTAAGCGTGAATGTGGAGGAGAGGGAGGGAAGAGACATCGAAGGCCATGAAAAATTTCTAAGTCGCTTGACCTCGTTTGAGGCGGATCTGACCCTGCTGTTGGCAGCCGTTCATTGCCGTCCGGACGGAGTGGAACTTCTCACTGACGAGCTGGATCGCCTTTGTGAATTTATCCTTTGTAAGGAGAATGAAGAGCGCTGGAAACAGTGGGGAAGCCGTGAAGATATAAAGCAATGTTCGGAAAAAATAAGGGAAATCTCGGCACATTCGTTATGCCTGGTCGAGAAAATGAAAGCTCTTCGTACATACACGGAGCAACGGGATGCAAACCTGTATTTTTCGCTTCTTTCCGCTGCCGTAAAGGAAGAGAAGGAATACGTTTGCATGGGCCCTAACGCCAAAGTCCTATTTATCGGTGCCGGCGCGTTCCCTGTCTCCGCATTGACCATGGCAAGAGAAACGTCGGCCGAAGTGCTGTGCACGGATATTGATGGTGAAGCGATTCGTCACGGGAACAAATTGGCGCAATTTCTCGGTTTGCAGGACTCCTTTCATTATTCGGACAGTCACTTGCGGAATCCTGAATTTCTAGCGGCGGCCACACACGTATTTATTGCTTCGCTGGTTCCGCAGAAACTGGAAATTGTGGAGGAGTTAACAGCATATGTTTCTTCCGATTGTAAAATCGTTGTCCGGTACGGGAACGGATTAAGATCTTTATTCAACTATCCATTGGATGTCGGCTTGTTAAGCGACTGGGAGGTAAAATCTCTACGCCGAGACAGGTGCATTTATGATACGATCATTCTGGAACACCAAAAGAACGTTGCAGGATCAGCCGTATAGCTGATCCTTATTTGTTGTTTTAGGCCAAACGAATCCGACCTTGACGCCACATACCTGCCGTGATCATACCTTATCAAGCGAATTGCACCACAAATCCAATCGTTGGAAATTTCTTCTATTCACATGTTACAAAATGTACTAAAATGCTTTTAGGAACATCTCATCATCCGAGCATGTACGGGCGAGATATCGATGATCATAGGCAGGGTGGTTCTCCCTTTGGAAAGACAGACTCATCCAAGGATTATAGGATATGGATTTATACATTGAAGCGTTAACATTATTGAGCTGATGCTGAGGTAAGCGAATTGATACAAAATGAAGCGCATATGCAAATGATGTGGATTTGCCGATGAACAGAGCCGCTTGCTCATACCTTGCAGGGGAGAAGCGCGGCCATAGGAGGACTTAATCGATGAAGCGGTGGTTTGTATCGATATGGTTAGTGTTACTTGTCGGAACGCTCAGTGCATGTTTGGATACACGGAAGGAGATCGAATCGCCTCTTCCGGTTGAAAAACCGCTTGGAACGGCGATCGACTTTTCGAATCAGAGCATCATCGAGAATACGATTGCCAAAGCGGACGGTCAACCGGTATGGCTCCTGCAGCGTTCATCCGGTACCGACATTGCCTTGTCGGGTACGCAAGGTTTCGTGGTTCGCAACCAAACGGGTCCTGCAAACGCCGCCTTGAAAACGGATGCTTTCATCCGGGAAGACAACTACATATTTGAGACATCGTTCCAGGTCGACAAACTGGGCGCTGCGTCGAGACCGGCAGTTGTGCTCATTCCGCGTACAAAAGATTTCGCGAAGAAACAATATTATGCGTTTCAATACAGTATGGAAAACGGGAGATTGCTGTGGAAGCTTATGAATACGGCTGCGCCGGCCGAATTCAACAATGCTTCCGATCCCAAGCGGGAAGCGCCTTATATTATGAAGTGGGGAAAAACGTATACGGCGCGCATCGTCATCAATAACGTAAGCGAGAACATCGTAACGCTTAATTTGTATGTATTCGACCCGGACGATCCCGAATCGGGCAAGAAACCGCTGATCAGCTATTTGGACAATTCCAATTACCGCATCATGAAAAACGCGGATGTCGGGCCGCAGGTCGGAACGTCGGGTTCAGCCGACGTACAGCCCGCAGTCACGTTCGGCGGGATGAAAGTGTATCCCTTCAGCGAATGGGATAGCTTGAAAGATAAACGTCCTGCAGCTTCAGCAGCTTTCGCAGCAGCAGCCCCGAGCGGCAATGTGCCCGCCGCGGGAAAGGATGCCTTGGCTCTGCCGGCCGTTTTCTCCGATCGGATGGTGCTGCAGCGCAATAAAACGATTCCGATCTGGGGTAAAGGAACGGACGGTGAACACGTGACGGTCCAGTTCGCGGGCCAGAAGGCGGAAACGACCGTAAAAGACGGCAAATGGAAGGTTGAACTTGCGCCATTACAAGCCGGCGGGCCATATGAACTGGTTGTGCACAATAATCAAAAACAGATTGTGTATAAGGATGTTCTCGTCGGAGAGGTCTGGGTTTTAAGCGGCCAATCCAATATGCAGTTTGTAATGAAAAGCATTGCCGATCCTGAGGATATACGTCAGGCCAATCATGATAAGATCAGGCTGTTCTCCTCAAGGCTTACTATGACGGAGCAGCCGCAATGGGATGTTCCCGGCGGAAGCTGGAAAGCCGCTACCCCGGAAAGCGTCGCCGATTTTTCCGCGACCGGTTACTATTTCGGGCTTGAGCTGCAGAAGAAATTGGGCGTACCGATCGGCCTTATCTCAACCGCGGTGGGAGGAACCGACATTTATATGTGGATGCGGCCAGACATCGTAAAAGAGTTCAGCTTTAAGGCCGAACCGAAGAGGCAGCTGCCTTCCTTGCTGTACAATGCTAGAATAGCCCCTTTGCAGCCTTATGGCATAGCAGGGGTAGCCTGGTGGCAGGGGGAGCAGAACGCATCGACCGGAGACAAAAATTACAGCGGGCTGTTTGCCGCCCTTGTGAACGATTGGAGAAAGCAATGGAATCAAGGCGATTTTCCGTTCATCTATGTGCAGTTATCCAGCTACAACAACACGAGATTTCCAGCGCTCCGGGATGAGCAACTGCTCACGTTATCCAAGACGGAGAATACCGGCATGGCAGTAACGATCGATAACGGCCAATCCGATAACATTCATCCGCGCAACAAGAAAGAAACCGGCTACCGGTTGTCGTTGATTGCCCGGGCGCTAGCTTACGGCGAAAAGATCGAGTACATGGGGCCGATTTATAAAGCAATGACCGTGAAGAACGGAAAGGCGGAAATTGAATTTACGCACATTGGTGGCGGCCTGATGGCGAAAGGCGAGCGGTTGAAAGGATTTAAAATGAGCGGCCCCGATTACCGCTTCGTCGACGCCGAAGCGGTCATACAAGGGGATCGGATAGTCGTATCCAGCGATAAGGTTCCTGCTCCCGTCGCTGTGCGCTATGCTTATGAAGGCTTTCCGGAAGTGAATTTATACAATAAGGAAGGACTGCCTGCAAGTCCATTCCGTACAGACCGTTCCGAGTAAATTCTAAGGTTGTTGAAGCTGTCGGAAACGATGGCCGGACGGGCGTCACAAATATCCAATACTTATCAAAGGTCCGCTATGGGATAGCGGATCTTTTTCGTGCAGCCGAATCACACGGGACAACAATCGACAATACAGTATATTAGCCCATTTTGATTAAGGAGATTTTTGGATGACAAAAAAATTAATTTTCGATTATATCGTCGTAGGAACGGGTCCTGCCGGATCCGTGATCGCGAAAACGTTAACCGATGATAAAAAAACGTCGGTTCTAGTTCTCGAATCCGGTGACAACAACGATAAGGATGAGCCGATCCGTAACTCTGAATTTGCGATGGAGCTGGAGGAACAATTTTTCGCGAAATACTTTTGGCAAGGAGAAGGAATTCCGCAAGAGAACGTTGATGACCGTTCATTCGAATGGACGACCGGACGACTGCTGGGCGGAGGGTCTTCGATTAACGGTGAACAATATGTACGACCTACTTCAGCTGTTCTTAAACAATGGGAAGCGCTATTAGGTCCGATTTGGTCACCTGAAAGGGCTACGAGCCGATTCAAAACATTAGAGAAGTACAACGGAAAAACCAATAATGCCAGGGTGCGCGGATTCAGAGGGCCAATAGATATAAGGCAAACTCCGGATCGACCGACATCGATGGCCGTTAAACTGACGACAGCAATCGAGAAAGCGACCGGGTTTCCGAAGATTCTGGATTATAACGATCCTAAAACGCCTCTTGGCCCCTTTACCAGATGGCAATTGTATCAGAACCCGAACGGTCGGAGGGAGAGTGCATCAACGGCTTTTCTTTCTGCGAACATCATGACTCCTGCAGGCCGCGGCGTTAACGGCCGGAAATTAAAAGTTTTCACTAAATGTACGGTTTTACGCGTGCTTTTTTCCGACATGCGTGCCGTCGGCGTGGAATTTCTTATTGAAGGCAAACAGACCCGGGCTTACGTACGAAAGAAAGTCATCATTTCAGCAGGCATTAACAGCGCTCAACTGTTGATGCTGTCTGGAATCGGACCGTCCAAAATGCTAAAAGACGCGGGGATTCCGGTCAAATTTCATAATCCGAACGTAGGGAAAAGTTTAAGAAATCATACGCTTAACTTTGCTGTTTTTTCCGCGAATCCCGACGATCGCGCTCATCCCACTGATGATCCCAATGCGCTTTATGCAGGAGGTGCTTTTTTGCCTAATCCCACCGGAACGAATCCTATGCGCCGGGCAGTTCAACTATTCGGAGTTGGTTCCGATCATACTTTAATGCTAGGCATCATTTACTTACGTCCCGCGAGCCGCGGTTCCATAAAAATTCAGAACAACGATCCTTTAAAAATTGTGTTGGCTGACGAAGGATTTCTCAAAAATTCGGAGGATATGGAACAAGTCAAAAATATTTTTAAAATTTACGTTAAAAATATTGCAGCGCAATTAGCATCCATCGATCCAACCTATCGGCTTATTTCGCCGTCTCCCGACGTAATCGACAACGACGCAAGGCTTGAACAATTTATTAAGGATAATTTCGAACATAATCATCATCAGCAAAGCTCGCTGCGCATGGCTCCTTTAAGCAAAGGCGGGGTTGTTGATCGCCGGGGAAACGTTCATGGGGTAAAGAGACTCGTCGTTGCGGATGCTTCCATCATTCCGTTCACGGTGGACGGCAATACTTCGGCAGCGGCATACTTGATCGGTTATACGATTGCTCGGCAGCTGTTGTTAGTAGATAAGAAGCTGCAAAAACGTAAGGAAAAGACGCGGCTGTACGAGTCCGACGAAGAATGAAATTCCATAAATATCTGGAATTCGCCTACCATAACGCGCTGAAGTACAATCCGTGGGATTGTACTTTTTTTATACCCCGAACCTTTCGCCAAACAGTCGACTACAAAATTCATGCGTGGGAAAATTGACTTATTCCCGAGCCGAAACGCAGCGGCAATACGATTTCCACCGGTTTCAACCTAATGTCTTGAACAAGTCGCGTTCGCTGCATAACAATGATTTCCTTGGGTATAGTAACCATATTGTACCGAGTCATGGGTCACAGTCTGCTTACACGTCATAGCCTTAGGAGGATAAGCAATGGGGACGGTAGATTGGAGCCGCGGCTTAACGGAAATGACGCTCGCTTTTCATATTTTGTTTGCGACGGTCGGCGTTGGCGTGCCTGTGTTCATTTCCATCGCCGAATGGTTGGGGATTGCAAAGAAGGACGTGCACTATTCATTAATGGCGCGAAGATGGGCGCGGGGGTTCGTCATTACGGTAGCTGTAGGCGTAGTTACAGGGACGTGCATCGGTCTGCAGCTCAGTTTGCTTTGGCCCGAATTCATGAGGCTGGCAGGCAATGTGGTCGGTTTGCCTTTGTTTATGGAGACGTTTGCGTTTTTCTTCGAGGCCATATTTCTCGGCATCTATCTGTATACATGGAACCGATTTTCAAATCCTTACCTGCACTGGCTGTTAACGCTGCCGATTATTATCGGTTCTACGGGATCGGCGCTTTTTATTACAACCGTCAACGCATTTATGAATACTCCGCAAGGGTTCACCTATGAGAGCGGGAACCTGACGCACATTGACCCGCTCGCGGCCATGTTCAACCCGGCTACACCTTCCAAAGTGGCGCACGTATTATTTTCCGCTTACTTGACGTCCGCTTTTCTGCTCGCCATGATCGCCGCTTTCGCCATGCTCAAAGGGCGAAAGGACGATTACTACCGGAAGTCGATTCGCTTGAACATGACCGTAGGGCTCGTTCTCGCGGTCGCTACGATCATTGGCGGCGATGCGTCGGCGAAGTTTTTGGCCAAAGAACAGCCGGAGAAGCTCGCGGCTGCGGAGTGGCATTTCGAGACTGGCGACAGAGCATCGCTCGTTGTCGGCGGTCGATTGAATCCGGAAACCGGCGAAATTTCCGGAGCCATTGAAATTCCTTGGGCGCTCAGTATTCTCGCAACCAATCATCCTGACGGAACGGTCGTTGGACTGAATGATTTTCCAAAAGACGAGTGGCCTCCGCTTTACGTGCATTATTTGTTTGATGCCATGGTCGGGATCGGTTTTTATTTGTTAGCCGTGCCGTGCCTTTTTCTGGCGATGCTGCTGATCAAGCGTTGGAACGCATACAACCGTTGGATACTAGGAGGCATTTTGGCGGGAGGACCGCTGTCCTTTCTCGCCATCGAGCTCGGATGGTTTTACGCAGAGGTCGGCAGACAGCCATGGATTATCCGGGGATATTTGCGCGTGTCCGATGCGGCTACCACGAACGCTCACGTTGACGTTACATTCTGGATGTTTGCCGTCTTGTACGCCGTGCTTGGTATCGTATGCCTGTTCGTATTGGCTCGTCTGTTTCACAATAAGCCGGCGGAGCTGGAACTGGAATTGCACCGCATCATCTTGTGAGGAGGTTACGGCATGTCCATCGAACAACTCGGAATTACCGTTCTTTGGAGCTTTTTATACGGCTATTTGATTGTCGGATCCATCGATTTTGGTGCGGGATTTTACGCTTATTACGGGCGGATGATCGGAAAGGAATCGATTATCGGGCCGGTCATTTCCAGGTATTTGTCCCCGGTGTGGGAAGTGACCAACGTGTTCCTTGTATTTTTTTTCGTCGGTATCGTCGGCTTCTTCCCGGAAACGGCTTACTATTACGGAACGGCACTGCTGATTCCCGGCAGCATTGCTCTCATATTGCTTTCCATTCGGGGGTCGTTCTACGCATTTGCGAATTACGGCGTGAAAAAAAATTCGTTCTACCTGCTTGCTTACGGAGCGACCGGCTTGTTAATACCGGCTTCCTTGTCCACGGTATTCACAATTTCGGAAGGAGGCTTTCTGGCCGTCAGGGGAAATGAAGTCGTCTTGCTGATGGAAGAATTGTTTTACAGCGCTTATTCCTGGGCGGTTGTGCTGCTTGCGATGTCCAGTGTGTTATTCATCAGCTCGACGTTTCTGACGTTTTATGCCGCTAGAGCGAAAGATGAGAATGCGCTGGAATTGATGCGCCGGTTCGCACTATGGGGAGGCATTCCTACGATCATCTCCAGCTTGTTTGTGTTTATCGCGCTGCGCAATCATAACCTGGAGCATTTTCAGCGTGCGCTGGACGTATGGTGGATGTTCGGGCTCTCGCTGGTCAGCTTTGCGATGGCGGTATGGCTGATTTGGAAGCAGCGATCGTACGGCATCGCCTTTGTAATGGTCATGCTGCAGTTCGCTTTTGCGTTTTACGGATACGGCATTTCGCATCTTCCTTACTTGCTGTACCCTTATTTGACACTGTATGGCGGCGTAACGAACCCGACCATGGGGCGAGCATTGGTCATCGTATTTATTGCGGGTTTCGCACTGCTCGTTCCGTCGCTCATTTTGTTGCTGAGATTGTTTTTGTTCAATGCCCGCTATGTGAAAGGGGAACTGGCATGAATGTATTCGATCGTCAGGACAAATGGCTGATGCGTCTTTGTTTCGGTATCGCCCTTGTGCTGCTGCTGTCGATAGTAAGACATTTCGTGTAATGCATATTGCTCCCACTCATGGCCGTCCGCTCATGAAACTTCGAATACGATAAAGCTATAGCCCTCATTCCCATCTGAAGGGCTCTTTTGTATGTATTCAAATGTTTCATTTATTTGAACATGGTCGGCTTATGCGCTTGGCTAGTGGATGGTGCCCCTCATATCATTCTCCTTTAAAGTAAAGCGTGAGGTTAACCTCATACGCAATGCTTGTTACTAATCATTCACTTATACCTAAGGAGGGTATTGTCATGATGAAAAAAAGTTTGCCGTTCATAGCACTTGTTACATTTTTACTTGCTGCCGCCTGCTCTAATTCCACTACCGAAACCGCCGTCCATTCCGGAGCGGTTCAGGTTGAAATTAAGCCGGTACAGGAAACACTGCACTCAGGCAAAGCCATTCTCATCGATGCGCTTGTTACAAAGGGCAGCGAGAAGGTGACGGATGCGGGGCAAGTGAAGTTTGAAATATGGAAGAAGGATCAAGAGAAGCGCAAGACGATCACCGCGGGACATTCGCATGATGGCAAATATCGAATCCAGACGATGTTCCCGGAAGCGGGAGTCTACTATGTAACGGCAGAAGTTTCGGACAAAGAAACATATGTTACGCCAATAAAGGAACTGGTCGTGAAAAACGTAACCGACAAGTAGGCTCAAGAGATACCCGCTTCATACAAAAAAAAGGTGAATGGAAAGGCTTGTATCGCAAAATACAAAGCTTTCATTCACCTTTTTCGTTTGTTTACCCGAGTACGGCCCGAAGCGAAGCTGCAAATTTGGCGATACCCGGGACGATTTGCTCCGCTTTGGGTCTAGCGAAAGTGATTCGCACATAACCCGAGTTCGAGCCGTAGACGCTGCCGGGTACAAAGATGACACCTCGTCGGATCGCTTCTTCCAACAACTTGCTGTCGTTCACCTCAGGGATCACTTTACACCATAAGTGCAAGCCTCCTTGTGGAACCGTGAAGCGGATCAGGTCCGGCAGCTCTTTCTGAAGCGCTTCTATCAATAGATCCCGTTTGTAGAGCAGCTGCATTCGCAAATTGCTCAAGTGAGGCTGAAAATAGGAGGAGTTTAAAAACTGTGCCGCAACCTGTTGAGGCACGACGCTAAGTCCGAAATCCATCTGTTGTCTCGCATCGGCTAGCCGTTCAACAACGGTATGAGGGGCGACCATCCACCCGACCCGCAGCCCGGATGCCGCGATTTTGGAGAAAGAGCCGATATAGAGGACCGAGCCGATCGAATCCATCGATTTGAGCGGCCGCGGCGGCGATCCATCATAAGCGGTCAAGCTGAATGGATCATCCTCTACAATCGGAAGTCCTAACTCGCTCGCAACATCGAGCAGCTGCTTTCGGCGCTCTTCATCAAGGAAGGTGCCTGTCGGATTCTGAAAATTTGGATTAATGAACACCATCTTGATGCGGTGTTTTTTATAGAGCGAATACACATCTTCCGAACGAACTCCTTTATGGTCGACGGGTAGCCGAAACAGCCGAAGACCGGCGGATTGAAACATGGGCAACGAATAGCAATACGAAGGATCCTCGATGGCCACCGCATCCCCGGGCGTTAGCAAACATTGTGTAATTAAATATAACGATTGTTGAGAGCCCGAAGTGATCAAGATCGATGATTCTGTCGTATGAATGCCCCGATATTGGCTTAAATACGCGACGAGTGCCTCCCGGAGCGGGGCAAATCCTTGCGGATTATCATAACCGAGATATTCGGTGTAATTTTTATCGATAATGGTATTGATCTCTTTCACGGGAGACAGGTCCGCGCCCAGCTCACCGCTGGCAAAGTCAATCAGCGTTTTGTCTTGCTGCAGCGCTTCCCGGATCCGGCGCAAAAAAAGCGGGTTTGGCAAAAAACTGCCGCCTTCTACATACCGATGCCAATTCGGAGTATGCTTCGGTGTGGCGCCCCATTTGTGCCGGCTTACCCGGGTTCCGCTTCCCGAACGGCTTTCGATAATCCCGAGCGCGCGAAGCTCCGAATAAGCAAGTACGACAGTACTCCGGTTAACCCTCAATTGTTCGGCTAACTTTCGTTCCGAAGGCAGCTGGCTTCCAGGCGGAAACTCGCCGTATGAAATTCTTCGTTCGATGTCATCGGCAATTTGCTGGTATAGCGGTTGGCTGCTGTCCCGATCGGGCTTCCACATGAAGATCACCTCCTAGCCGTGTGAAATAATAGATTCAAGTACAGGATGATTTCATCATAACATTCGGTTTATGAATGAAACGCCTTTTTCAACGTCATTTGATTGAAGAATGTATATCAATCTATTGAACATGGATGGTACTTTTGTTAACAAAGCGGATGGTTCCATTTCAGTAAAATTATGCTTTCTTTACCAGACAGACGATTGTTAGCAGTATATCCGTGTCAACCCTTGTTCAATCCATTTCGAATAATACGGACAAAAAGTGCTGTATATATATAGGCTATAGCACAATGAAACATTATACCTCGAAAAAGGAGGGGAATCCAATCGGTGAATCACTTGGAAAAAGCGTTCCCAGAAAGGAGACTTGGGAAAAGGTCACCGGAACCGCCAAATATACGAATGACATCGTCAGACCGGGAATGCTGCATGCCACTCTAGCCGTCAGCCCGCATGCTCATGCGAAAATAATATCGATCGATACGTCCGAAGCATGGAAAGTGCCAGGGGTGCGGGCGATCGTTACCGGACAAGATTATCCGGTTTTTACCGGTTCACCGCTGTCAGACCGGCCTCCCATCGCAATAGACAAAGTAAGATATTTCGGTGAACCCGTCGCTCTTGTTGTCGCAGATCAAGGGTATACAGCTGAGAAGGCGGCTCGCCTTATTAAAATGGACTTTGAGCTTCTGCCCGTCGTTCACTCTCCGGGAGAGGCTTACAGGCCGGATGCTCCGCTGATTCACGAACATCTTGCCTCTTACAAGCGGGATGAAGACGTCTATCCCGAACCGGGCACGAACGTCGCCAATCGCACCAAAATGCGCAAAGGGGATATGGAGGAAGGATGGCGGCAGAGCGATCATATCATTGATGTGCGCGTATCGCTGCCGCAATCGGATCATGCGGCCATGGAAGTGCGATGCAGCATCGGGGAAATTTTACCGGACGGTAAAGTAATCATTTATTCCGCATCGCAGTCGCCCTTTTTCATTCGAAAGTCGATCAGTGAATCGTTTCACGTTCCGCTTCAGCAAATTACCGTTCATACGCCGCTGGTCGGAGGGAGCTACGGCGGGAAAGCGGCGATCCAACTGGAATTTCTCGTATACATGGCTACCAAAGCGGTCGGCGGCAAAGCGGTGAAGCTGGTTAATTCCAGGGAGCAGGATATGATCACCTCTCCGGTACATATAGGTTTGGAGGCCACGATCAAGCTGGGCTGCAACCGAGAAGGGAAAATTATGGCTGCGGAAATATGGCATCTGTTTGACGGGGGGGCCTATTCCGATCGAGGAGCCGTCATGAACCGGGCTGGCGCCGTCGATTGTACGGGGCCTTATCGGATCGATAATTTGCACTGCGATTCCTTATGTATGTATACGAATCATCCTTACTCGACTTCGTTTCGAGGATTCGCTCATCCGGAACTGACGTTTGCCATTGAAAGAGCCATGGATACGATGGCAAATCGATTGGATATGGATCCTTTGGAGTTTCGATTGCTTAATGCGATTAAACCGGGGGATACCACGCCGACACAAAATTTGTTAGACCGAAGCAAGGTGGGTGATTTGCCGCAGTGCATCGAGAAGCTGAAGAATTTAATCGGTTGGGACGATCGCCCCCCAATCGAAATCGACGGTCACCTCATTAAAGCGAGAGGAGTATCCTGCTTCTGGAAAAATTCAAGCACGCCAACGGATGCCGGGGCGGGAGCCGTTGTATTGTTTCATCCCGACGGCAGCGTGAATCTTCTCTGCGGGGCGGTGGAAATCGGTCAAGGAACAAGGACGGCTCTTACGCAATTATTGGCCGAACGTTTGCGTATGGATGAGCGGATGATCCATATTTCTTGGGATGTCAATACAGAAGCCGATCCTTATTATTGGAAAACGGTGGCGAGCCGCAGCACGTTTTTAGTCGGGAATGCGGTGATGAAGGCTGCTGAGGATGCGATCGGACAGCTGAAGCATATCGCTTCCACTGTGCTGCAAGTGTCCCCCGAACAATTGGAAGTCGGAGAAGGGATGGTTTTCGTCAAAGATCGTCCCGATACCAGGATCGAAATTAAAAAAATCGCCAACGGGTATAAATTTCCGAATGGGAACACGATCGGCGGGCAAGTGATCGGACGCGGGAGCTATGCTATGCGCAATTTGACTTTGCTGGACCCGGAAACGGGAAAAGGCAATCCCGGGCCGGAATGGACAGTCGGGGCACAAGCGGTTGAAGTGGAAGTGAATACGAAAGATTACACCTACAAGATCGTAAAAGCGGCGACAGTCATCGACGCCGGCAAAGTAATCAATCCGGTATTCGCCCGAGGCCAAGTGACGGGCGCCATGAGCATGGGCCTCAGTTTTGCGAGCCGCGAAGCGTACCGCCTCGATCGAAGCGGGGCGATTCTCAACTGGCAGCTGCGTACCTACAAGTTGATCAGGTACGGAGAACAACCGGAATATGCGGTCGACTTCGTCGAGACGCCTCATGCGGAAGCGCCGTACGGACTGCGCGGCATCGGGGAGCATGGTCTGATCGGCATGCCTGCGGCACTGGCCAACAGCTTGTCGACCGCTGTCGGCGTAGACTTGAATCATTTGCCTTTAACGCCGGAATCGATCTGGAGGGCCGTCCATGATTCCGTTTGACTTTGAGTATTACAAGCCTGCATCCATAGAGCAGGCCGTAGAATGGTTTCAGCGTCTGCAAGCGCAGGGGAAGCATCCGATGTATTTCTCCGGCGGCACGGAAATCATTACGTTGGGAAGGCTCAGCTACGTTAGGCCCGGGGCGGTCGTCGATATCAAATCGATACCCGAGTGCGGCGTACTCGAATTCCGGCAGGATCGACTCATTATAGGGGCCAGTGTCACGTTATCGGCGCTATCCGCGGCAAACCCGTTCCCGCTGCTCAGCGGCACGGCGCAGGGCATCGCCGATCAGACGGCCCGTAATTCCATTACGCTGGGAGGAAACGTTTGCAGCGCATTTTATTACCGTGAGGCTGTACTGCCTTTGCTCTTGGCCGACAGCCGCCTGGTTGTGGCCGGACCGGGAGGGACGAGAGAAGTGTCCATTCATGACGTGTTCTTAGAGCAAATACGGCTTGCAGACGGTGAATTCGTTGTGCAGACGATGACGGATCGCGAATATGCGTCGCTGCCTTTCGTACATTACAAAAAACGGCAAATCGGTAACGTAGGCTATCCGCTCGTAACGATGGCCGCGCTCAAGAAAGACAATCGGATTCGCACCGCTTACAGCGGCGTTTGTTCTTTTCCGTTTCGTTCCGCCGCCATCGAACAGGCGCTCAATCATGCGTCTCTTCCCTTATCGGACCGGATTGCTCAAGCGATCGACAGGCTGCCGGCACCGATCCTGAGCGATGTCGAAGGAAGCGCCGCTTATCGCGGATTTGTTCTTAAGCAAACGATGGCTGATGCCGTAAGCGAATTGGAAGGAAGGTGAAGCATGCCAGCTTACGATGCCGCGCATTACTCTATACATTGTGAGGTTAACGGAGAGCGCCGGACGATTCGGGTCAGGGCAGCGGAAGTGCTTCTGCACGTTCTTCGGGCACAGCTCGGACTGACAGGCGCCAAACCTGGCTGCAACAACGGCGATTGCGGCGCGTGTACGATTTTGGTTAACGGGCTGCCCGTAAAATCATGCCTGATGCTCGCCGTGGAAGCCAATGGACAGCGGGTCACGACGATCGAAGGTTTGGACCGTACGCCGGTACAGCAAGCTTTTGCACAAAAACAGGCGTTCCAATGCGGATACTGCACATCCGGCTTTATCATGAATTGTCACGGCTTGTTGAACGCCCATCCGAATGCCGATGAACGATCGATTCAGCTATGGCTCGAATCCAACATTTGCAGGTGTACGTCGTATGAAGAAATCCATGAAGTGGTAAAAACGATCTTTACTCTGCATAACAATGCGAATATGTCATCGCCCGGGCGTTGAGGAGGGGGAAGCGTGGAGGATATTCATCGACTACTAGAAACGATTCAACGTGCCGATGGGCCAAGCGTGCTGGCAACGATTACGCATGTGGAAGGGAGTGCATACCGCAAAGAAGGGGCCTCGATGCTGTTTCTCGAAGACGGGTCGCAAATAGGGGTGCTAAGCGCCGGCTGTTTGGAAGCGGATCTCGCGGCCCGCGTGCCGGAAATATTGGAGAGGGGCGCTTCCTGCGAAGTTGTTTTCGATATGCAAGCATCAACGGCTCCGCTCTCCTGGGGGGAGGACTCCGGGTGCGGGGGCGTCGTTCATGTCATGATGGAACCGGTTGATGACGCGTTAAAGTCGCATTTACGAACATTGAAGGCTTGTTTGGACCAGCGAACCGAAGTCGTGCATTTCAAAAAAATAGGCTTGGATCGGTCCGTTTCCGAATACGGCTTCTTAACTGAAAAGCAGTATCGCTTCGGCGAATGGGGCGGAGACCTTCCTCAATCGCTGCTCGATTGGATGCATTGCGGCGAGGCGCGAAGAAGCGGCATGAACTATGTCTCTTCGATGCAATCCGAAGTGTACGTTCATACCTTCTATCCAAAGCCTCGTTTGTTTATTTTTGGCGCGGGACCGGATGCCCGTCCGTTAGCTGCGTTTGCGGCCGCTACTGGATTTTCCGTCATCGTGGCCGATTGGCGGGCGGCCTTATGCGACCGGCACTATTTTCCCGATGCAGAAGCGATCATCGCCGGATTTCCGGAGGAAGTCATGGAGCAGCTGCCCTGTACGCCTTACGACTGCGCCATCGTAATGACGCATCATTTTGGCCGGGACCGGCAGCTCGTTCGCCTGCTTTCGGACCGGGGGCTTTGGTACCTTGGCATACTGGGATCGAGAAAACGCGCCGAACGGCTGCTGCAGGGGGACATGGTGCCCGCCGAAGTTCATTCCCCTGTAGGCATGGCGATCGGCGCACAAGGGCCGGCAGAAATCGCGGTGAGCATTCTCGCCGATTTAATACGCACGTACCGGCAATTAAGAATGCGGGAGAATGTTGCTCATGAAGCCAAATAAGATAACGGGTATTTATTTGGCGGCGGGACGAAGTACGCGAATGGGTTCAAATAAGCTGAGGCTTCCTCTCGGGTCCATGAATGTGGGAAGCTATGGGCTTGCCGCCGCTGTACGCTCCATCCTGGATCATGTGCTCGTTGTTTCGGGTAATGAAACCGCGGATTGGATTCACAGCGATTTATACCGCGATCCGGTCCAGCGAAAATGGTCCGTAATCAACTGCCCCGACGCTGATATGGGGCAAGCGCACTCGCTGCGGTGCGGTGTACAGGCTGCAATATCGTTGGAATCCAGCGCCGTGATGATCTTGCTGGCGGATCAGCCGCTCATTTCTGCAGCAATGATCGATGAGCTGCTCATTCATTATCAAAAGGAACGGTCGGCGAACAGCGGCACGGCTTACGCCGCTTCGCGCTATAACGGACTTGCGAGGCCGCCGGTTATATTCGATAGGCGCATATTTCCGGATCTGTTGCACTTGCAAGGCGATCAAGGAGCCCGATCGATGATCCGAAATGAAACGGCGGGCACCTACGTCGACTTCGCCGACACTGATTTATTCACGGATGTGGATACGGAGGATGACTACGCATTGTTGCTGGAAAAAACGGGATTTTTGAAATCTTGAATGATTTGTTCGGCATTCATATACAAAGCAAGCGGGTATTGTTCTTTATCCATTGGATGAGGCGCTTTGATTTGCAAACCAACGGCATGCGGATCGTAGGCGGACGTTTTCGGAGCCTCCAGCAGCCCTCTCCACTCTTTTACATAGGCTGCCAGGTTGTTCAAATGACCGGTCCAAACGCGTTGATCCTCATGCGTAAACAAGCTGCTCTCGGACCATTTCGTAAATACGCGTATCATGTCCGATAAGTTGGCAAACCCTTGCCGAAGCAGCTCTAATTTGTGATTCAGATCATGCAGTGTATGACGTTTCTTGTGGGCGAGCGGATTGTAATTCAAGCTTTGACCCGCTTTCTCCAGCTCCGTCGTCGTCTTGTGCAGCTCCTGGAATAACGTTTGCAGCTGCGTCGTCATCAATCGGGCTTCGTTCGAGGAGCATCCGCCTTTTACCCATTGTGCAGTGCGATAGAAATGATCCGTTAAATGATCCGCGAACTGGCTCATCTTTTTTTTCGCTTGCTGGACGGAATCGGGTGGGAAAATGAACAATTGGAATAGGACGGCAACGAACGCTCCGGTGATCGTATCGCGAATGCGATCAAACGGGTAGCTTGGCATTTTGCTTTGAAAATACATGACGAGCAAAATGCTTAGCGCAACCTGGATCATGACCGCATGATCCCATTTCATCCATGCGACGATCACGGCGCTGGCAAAAAGCAGCAGTCCGATGCTCCAGCCGCTTAAGCCGACATAGGGAGCGATCGAAGCCGTGAACAGGACGCCTGCTATGGTGCCCAGGATGCGCTGCCATGCGAATTGCACGGATTTTCCGACCGTTGCTTGAATGGACAGGATGACCGTAAGCGGAGATAAATAAGGATGTTTCGATCCGGCAAATTCGGCAATTTCCCAAGCGAATGCGGAAGCGACCGGGATTTTCCAAACAACGGCGTGCGTAGCGATGAAATCTACGATTTTGCTTTTCAATACGCTGTAACTCCTTCTGTCCGCGACTCTCGCATGAGCCATCATTTTCTTGCATTGTTTTCCAGATATTATGTTAAAGATCAATATGAACTATTATTCCCACACTTTTCAATAAAAATTTTCAAGAGCTGTCTTTTAACCAATATGGGCATTCGCACATATGGTATGAAGAAAAGATACTTTGGGAAGGAGCTTCGGTATGTCCAACGCGTTTGTTGCACGTTCATTAGATGAAACGAGATTTTGGTCGCGCATTATGAAGGAGCATTCGCTCTTCCTTAGACTTGGTTTTCGCTGTGAGGATACCCGACTGATCAATGAAGCCAATCAATTTTATGCCATATTCGAATCGATCGAGAATAAGGCAAATTCATTTTCGATTGGTACGGACCCCCAGACGATCACAAGGTTTAACGAAGAAGTCCATAATGCGGTTTCACACATCTGGGTGTTTAAGAGAAAGGTGCTTGATTTGATACTGCGCTGCCAGCTTCCGGGGGCGAATAATTTTCCGTTGCTGGTCGATCATGTAAGCAGGGAAGCCAATTATTTCAGAAACCGGTTGGCGGAATTAAATACGGGGAGATTGGAGCCGCTGCCAGACGCCATCATCGACGAAAACATATTTTTTCTAAGAATCATGGCTGATCACGCCAAGTTTATTAGTCATCTGCTTGATCCTTCCGAACGAAAGCTGGTTGATCAAGCGAATCATTTCAGTAACGAGTTCGACCAATTGATATTTCAAGCAAGAGATTTAGATTCCATGCGTCCGCAATCGCAAACTGCACCACTTCTGGACCAGTTTCTTGACCAGAACCGTGTTTCTGTCAAATCATTGCGAGATTTCAAAAAAACAGCGCGAGAATTAATCGAAGCTTGCCGCGTGAAAAGCATTATTCATCCTTTGCTAGCTGACCATGTTTTTCGTGAAGCTGAAAGATTTTTACACATTATCGATATGTTTGAAAACAGTTTGTCAGGGAAGCCTCTGCCTCCTCCTCAAAGCATGGTTATCAGCGATCATTCATAGCGGCTGATACCCCGTCTCGAGCCGGCAAAGATATTGCAATAAATCAGCAGCAGACTGAGGTTATCACGCCTCGGGCTGCTGCTTCATTTTTAGGTTTATCCGCCTTCTTTTCGAGCAGAAGCAGACAAGACTGCCGCTGTAATGGTCATGGGATAAGACAGAATATTTTTAACATTATGTCATTTTCGTACAGGAATTTTATGGTTCTTGTAGAATCTTATCGTACGTGGAATCAACGGCCGATTATATTTGGTGCAGCAGACTCGGCCCACTTGCATTCCCGGATTTGCAAACAAACCATTTTTGGGAGGTGTCGCATGAAGGTAAGAGTAGCCGTTTTATTCGTATTGCTCCTGTCATTGACAGGTACGGGGTCGCTGTTCGCAGCTGACCAACCGGCAACGGGCGGCAAGGTGACGGTTCAAGTGGACGGGAGGGAAATCGTATTTCCGGACGCCCAGCCTTACTCGGTCACCGCCAGCGTATACGTCCCCGTCCGGATCGCCGCCGAAAACATGGGGATTCCCGTCTTTTGGGATGCGAAATCGACAGCGGTTCGTATCGGGGAAGGAGATGCCGCGTTCACGTTTAAGCCGGAAGCATCTGCGAGCGGCGGCAAGCCGTTTCTGAAGGATGGCCGGGTCTATGTCGATCTTGCCTTTATCCAGGACAAGCTGGGGGCCGGCGCGGTATGGAATAAGGAGAAGATGAATGTTACCGTTACGACCAAGACGAATGTGCTGAAGGGCGTTCAGCTGTTCAAGCAATCGATGGTCAAGCTTACCGGAAAACAGATCATTTATGTCGATCCTTACAAGGTGGACGGCGAGCCGAAGGATGGCGACATTATTTTTATCACACATACGCACGGTGATCATTTTAGCTTAAATGAAATCCGCAAAGTTGCCAAAGCCGATGCAACCATCGTATTCCCGGCCAATGAGCTGGACAAAGTGGCTGATGCCGGATTCGGCAAAGTCGTCGGCGCTGTTCCAAACGAAGAGGGAACCGTAAATGATATTTCTTATAAAACGGTACCGGCGTACAATACGAAAACGAGCAATCATCCGAAAGATCGCCAGTGGGTAGGTTACATTATTACAGTGAACGGAGCGTCGTACTATATGGCCGGCGATACGGATCTGATTCCGGAGATGGAAGACATCGACGCAGACGTTGCCTTCCTTCCGATGGGCGGTACGTTTACGATGGCTTATGAAGAAGCGGCCAAAGCAGCCAATCTGATTCGTCCGCGCATCGTCATTCCGTATCATTATGCAGATGTCGTCGGCACGCGCGACGATGCACTGAAGTTCATCGATTTGATTGAACCCGGCATTACCGCCATATTGATGAAAGAGTAGCGCGGCCGATCACGCTCATTGCAACTAATCGAGCGAACAGGAGGAAGCTGAAATGCGATATAGGAGTTTGGGCACTAGCGGTTTGCAGGTTTCGGTTCTTGGATTAGGTACGAATGCGTTCGGCGGGCGCGCGGACAAAGAGACGTCGATCCGCGTTCTGCATCATGCCGCGGCGAGTGGAATTAACTTCATTGATACCGCGAATATATACACCGGAACGAAGTCCGAAGAAATTATTGGCGAAGCGTTCGAAGGGCGTCGCCAAGATATCATTCTGGCAACGAAGGTGGGGATGAAACGGGGGCAAGGACCGAACGAAAGCGGCTCCTCGCGTTACCATATCATCAAGGAGCTGGAAGGAAGTCTGCGCCGTCTGCGTACCGACTACATCGATTTGTACCAGATTCACGCTTTCGATGCAAAGACACCGCTGGAAGAGACGCTTCGCGCGCTGGACGATTTGGTCAGTTCCGGTAAGGTACGATATATCGGCGCATCCAACTATTCGGCATGGCAAATGATGAAGGCACTTGCGATCAGCAAGAGCGAAGGATTGAATCCGTATGTCACCGTGCAACCGGGCTATTCGCTTGTCGATCGCGGAGTCGAAAGGGAGCTGGTGCCTTTCTGCGTGGATCAGGGAATCGGCATTATCCCATATTTTCCACTCGCGGGAGGCATCCTGACGGGCAAATATTCCGGGGGCTCCGTACCGAGCGGTTCGCAGCTCGAGAAAAATCCGAACTTTGCCCAGCGGATGGATGCCGAACGGATGGAGCTTGGCGACCGCGTTGTCCGGATTGCGGCGGAGATCGGTACGACGGCTACGGCGCTTTCGCTCGCATGGCTGATGCACAAGCCGGCCGTCTGCACGGTTATTGCCGGTGCGACCCGCGAATCGCAAATAGACGATAACCTGAAGGCGGTCGAGCTCGAACTGCCTGAGCATGTGTTGCAGGAACTAAACGACGCAAGCGAACAGTTTGTATACGCAAGACCGTTTGGCAGCGGCGGACGCCGATAAACGGTTGCAATGGAAGCCTGAGCGATCAGGCTTTTTTCTTTGCCGAAAATCCGTAAAGCTTGCTTGATCGCATGATCAAAAAATGAGCGCTATACGCTTAACGAACGAGCTATTGTTAACATCCCGATTGACAAAAAAACCGTCCGGACGGTATAGTGATTGAGGGTGATCTTTATGAATATCAATTCAAAGTATGATCGTGTCTTAACGGCCGCTTCCGACATCGTAAAAGAGCGCGGCGTCGAGAAGCTTACGCTTGAAGCGGTCGCCAAAGAAGCCGGCGTCAGCAAAGGCGGCTTGCTCTACCATTTTCCGAATAAGGAAGCTTTGCTTGAAGGGTTGGTCCAATATTTAACGAGTGATTTTGCATCCGACGTTCAACAACGTGTAGATAACGCAACTGCGGACAACGGGAAGTGGAGCCGCGCTTACATTGAACAAACGATCGAAGATATTAAGGAAGAGAGAGGGATCAGCGCGGCGCTTATTGTTGCGCTTTTCGCCAACCCGGATCTATTGAGTAATCTACAAGAGCAATATGCAGTCTGGCAAAAAAACTTCGAAAACGACGGCATGGATCCTGTGAACTCGACGATTGTCCGGCTGGTAGCCGACGGCATCTGGTTCTCGGAAGTGTTCGGTTTAGGGAAGCTGGACGTGGAATTACGTGAAAAAGTCGTTCGGAAATTGATCAATATGACCAAGTAGGGAGGCTGCGGCCTTTGAATTCATTTGTATTACTCGCGACCGCGATCGTTTGTGAGGTATTTGGCAGTTCGATGCTTAAGGTTTCGAACGGATTTAAGAAGTTGCTCCCATCTGTCGGTGTAATCGCAGGAATGGGTCTGGCTTTCTACTGCCTTTCCTTAGCGCTCACAACGATTCCTCTGGGTACCGCATACGCGATTTGGTCAGGTGCGGGAACGGCTTTAACGGCACTGGTCGGCGCGGTCGTTTATAAAGAAAAATTGAATGTAACAAAAATAACGGGTTTGACCCTCATCATTGGCGGCGTTTTTGTGATGAAGCTTACAGGCGCCTCACATTAATCCAAGACGGATCGGAGGTCGTATGTTGAAAGGTTATATTGCACTAGGCTTGGCCGTGATTTTCGAAATATTTGGTACGACCATGCTTAAAATGTCGGAAGGTTTTACAGATCCGTTTCCTTCCGTCGGCGCCATTGCAGGGTTTGGTTTGGCATTTTATTCCTTATCCGTTAGCCTCCGGACGGTGCCATTAAGTTTAGCTTATGCCATATGGTCAGGCGTAGGCACCGTCGTTACGGCGCTGATCGGCGTGGCGATTTGGGGAGAAGCATTCGGTGTCTTTACGCTGGCTGGCATCGTTGCCATTGTTGGAGGCGTAGTACTATTAAACGCCCCGGATCGTTCGGAAAAAGCATTCAAACGAAGGTTGAACGGGAAGTGATAATGAAACGAAGACGATGGAAAGGGGCGGCCGAGATGCTGCTCTTTTTTTGTATGCGTAGAAAGGGTACAGGGCATGGCTTGAAGAATTTTTATAAAAATATTCCTTACGATGTCCAAAAATGAAGACAACGCGCATCAAGCTGTATAGATGGGAAAGGAGGGTGCAATGCAGGAGCCGTTCTATGACAATAACGATGCAATTCGGCAGAAGACACTGGCGGATCGTGCGCGTTCAGGGGATTCGGGAGCGTTCAGCGAGCTGGTCTGCCTGCATCGGGCAAGAATTCTCGGAGTGGCGAAAAGGATCATTCACGATGCATCCGCCGCCGAAGATGTCGTGCAGGAAGCGTTGGTTCAAGCATTCCTGCATATGAACCGATTGGCCGATCCGGATCGCTTCACCCCGTGGTTGAACCGGATTGTGCGAAACCAGGCTTTGATGAAGCGCAGAAAAGACGTACGTTTGGCGCGGGAGTCGACGTTTACCAGCATGTCCGGCAAGCATGGCACAGAGGCCGATGCCGAAATGAATTGGGATGGACTCGACGATTTGTTGTACCGAATGACCCGTACCCGCAATCGGGATGAAATAGCCGCGCCAGAAGCCGAACTGATGCGGAAAGAGTTTTACGAAGCGTTGCGAAATATGCTCCATAGTCTCTCGCAACGGGAGAAAGAAATGTTCGAGGCGCATTTCTTCAGTCAGCTGAATCAGAAAGAAATCGCGGACTTGCTCGGGATGACGGAGGGCAGCGTCTACAAATCTTTATCCCGTCTGAAAAAGAAGGTAAGGGAAGAACGGGTTCGCCATGATTTGCGCCATCGGATTATCGATTCGGACGACGCGCGCGAACGCCTGGCGAAGATGATGCTGCCTTTCCGTGCCGGAGCCGATTCATGGCAGTCAGGCGGATGTTCGATAGCGGAGTGTATGCATCGGATTGTTCGCTTCGCTGGAAATACCGAAAGCGGCATTACCGATGTGATGGGGTGGACCGGGCTTGCGTTCCGACTCAATTTGGAGAGGGAACGAATCGACGTGTCCGGACCTTCCATGTATTTTTGGGAGCCGGTGTTCGAAGCGGGATTGAACCGTCTAGGCTGTAAAATGGAGCATATCGGCGACGGTGGCACCGAGCCTTCCGCCTACCTGCTAGGAGAGGCTGTCGCGATCGCCAGAAGGTCCATCGCAAGCGGCGTGCCGGCCATTGCATGGGATTTGAACGGGCCGGAATTCGGTCTGCTCCACGGCTATGATGACGACCAGATGCTATTTTCCGCAGCTGCGCCGGGCTCGGCAGCGATGACGCTGCCCTACGACAAGCTTGGGCGCGGCAAGGACGGCGGGCTGTTCGTTATGGCTTTGAGCAAGCGTGCCGATGTCCAAGAAGACGAGTTCCCAAGGCTTGTGGCGGATATGATCGCTCATGCCTACGGAGAGCGGACGTTTCCCGGTTACGTGACGGGACTGAACGGATACAACGCCTGGATGGATGCATTTCGGAACGGTACGGTGGATCCAATCGGCAATGCGTATTGCCTCAGACTGGCTTTGCATGCCCGGGAACATGCGGTTCGGTTTTTGCGAGGCCGCTGCCTCGCCTGGAAAGGCGACCTTTCGCGGCTCGCTTTCGATGCGGAAGGTCACTACTACGCAGCGGTACATGCACTAGCACAGCTTGTGGAAAAGTTTCCTTTTCCGGGCGGAGGAGATCCATTCGAGCGCACAACGAGGAATGAAACGGAGCGCTTGCTGCAGCAAGTCAAATATTGCGAGGAAGCGGGCATCGAGGCGCTTGACCGTCTGGCACGCTGCTACTCAACATGAGGAGGGGATTATTGGCTATGAGTCACTCAGAGCTAATGAAAGAACGGGAACAAGAAATTTCCATTCCGGTTTACAGCCGAGGAAAGCAGGTCGATACGCTGGTCGCCGTATCCGGCAGTCAGCCTGTACGAATAAAGGAAGGCATGCAGTTTACCGATTCGTTCGGCATTCACCCGGCACAGACGACAAGAGAGTATGGAACGCCGTTGACCGTTGAAGCAACGCTAATGACGGATAGCACGAACATAGTGCTGCAGTTTGCGAAAGGCGAAGTGATTTTGAACTGGGACCGCAGGGAGGATATGCTCCGCGTCCGTCATCCGGTTACCAAGCAGCCCTTTGACTTGCCGGGCAAAGGCGCTGTTCCTGCAGGACGTTGGCACCACCTCGAATGGATTATTGCGGAAGACGTTATGCGCGTATTAGTGAACGGCGAGGAACGGTTTGCGCTGCTTGGGAATTATCGGGGTTTGCAAGGTAAAATAGGCGTTCGGACCGGTTGGCGCGCCAATCTGTCGGTCGGCTCGTTGCATATCGAGCAGCATATTGGGGCGGAGGAACCGACGACAGGAACAGATTATCGCGCTGTCCCTCATCTCAGCTCATTCATAGGATGTATACTTGGCGCCATGAGTTATTGCAACCGATATGCGGAGGAGATCGAGCTGCTCGGAGGGATTGGCTATTGGTTTCGGCCGATCTTGCCGCAGGAGCCGCTCGATAACCGGTTTTCTGCCGAGGTCCAGGAGCTTCTCAAGCCGTTCGGTTTGGAAGTACGATACTTGGCTGCCTATGAAGAGACCGAACTTGATGTATTCCAATTCATTGAACAATCGTTGGAGGAACGGCAGGCGCTATTCGGTTATTTTGGCGAACAACGGGGTTACGCGGCAGTTATCGGAACGGAGAGCAACAGGCTGCGAAAGGCTTCTCCGGTTGGTGATATTGAGATGACGGATATGAAAGATGTCGTCGAATTGTTTGCCGTACGGCCAGATATAGAAGCGTTACCGCGTGAGAAAGTGATGACTGCGTTCCGATGGGCAGCGGAGCATGGGAAGAAGAGCATGAGCCACCTCGAATCGGCCTGGCTAGCAGCCCTTGAAACTACGGAAGCGGCCTCGTCGCAGCTTCAGGCCGCGGCCCTCGCCGATCGAAGGAGGCAGGCTGCATTGTATTTGCGCAACTGCCTGGAAGCCGTCGGTGGAACGACGCTTGCGGAGCAGCTGGAATCGGCGGCGCGATCCTACGAGCTGGCCGGCTCAACCTGGAGCACGGCTGCTGAGCTTCTGGCAGCCGATACGCCATCCGAAGCCGGCGGGTTTGTTTCCAAAGCCGTAGCGGCGGAGACGGAAGGCGCACGTGTTCTGGGTGGAACGGCAGCCGCCTTGGCCGGTAAAAAGCGGTTGGAGGGGCTGCGGTATTGGGGCTACAGCTGCATCTCGCAGCACAACACCTTTAAAGGGCTGGCTGACTATTACCGCATACCAGGTTCTGACGCATGGATTTTGGGAGCAAGCGGCCGGCCGTTCGCGTTCGCGGTGCATGAGCGGGTAAACGTTCACGATATTTGCTTGCCTATCCCGGAGCATCATTTCATTCGCTTGTTCGCTAACCTTGGACTCGCAATCCATGGGGTAGAAGGGGCAGGCAAGGATGAGGCTTACCGGCGAATGCTGGAATCCGCTTGGGATCAAGCACGCGCTGCAATCGACGATGGCTCGGCCTGCTTCGGCCGTTCGGTTGACTTTGACCGCGGCGAATACTCCATGATCGTCGGATACGATCAGGACGGGTATTATACGCACGGCTGGCACGGACCTTCCCGCAAATCCATCCCATGGAACATGTACGGACTCGGACAATGCCCGTGTCTGCAATGCACGACGCGGCGTACGGATTGGCGGACGGAAGGTCCCGTGAAGTCGGTATGCCTGTGCGATACATGTCAGAGAACCATTAAATACGGTCCCGCACTACAACCCCAGTCCGAGGGGGAAGTCCGGCTGTACTGGGCGAAGCTTTCAGACCCGGCAGATGACTGGACAATTGTCCGTGACGCATTGCAATTTGCGATAGCATACGTTGAGCCGGACGGTCCATGGGCGAGTCCCGAAATGCACACCGGGATACAAGCTTATGACCGGCTTATCCGTGCGCTTGAGAAAGGAACGATGGACGGCTGGTATATGGGGCTGCATGCGAACGGCTGGCAGGAATGCCGGAAGCTTGTTCTGGAATTTTTACGCGAGGCGAAACGCAGAGTTGGCGGCGGACCGCAGCTTATGGTTGCGTTCGATGCGGCGATCCGTGAAGCGGAACGGCTGCAGCGTTGCTTTGCGAAGCTATACGAGATGTTTCCTTGGATGCAGCCCTTTGGCCCGATTCCCGATACGGAAAGACGTTATGCCGGAGCAGAGCTGATGAGAGAAGCGCGCAAGCATGAAGCCGCTGCGATCCGGACATATCGCGAACTGCTGCAATGTCTGGATCAAGAGCACGTTGCCCGCACCATTTGAAAGGCGCAGGTGGCGGTCGGCAGTTCTCACCAGTGACAGCCGGTTCGGCAATTAATAAATGAATTGACAGCATAATTACAGGTTTATATAATCTTCGGCAAAGGGTGAAACCATGACGTACCTTGTTCCATTCCGGGATCAGGTACGTCATTTCATATGAATGCCGAATTTCAGCCAATGCGAGGGGAAATAATCGAGATCGGCATCGTAAAGCTGGAGTACATGGAAGGGAAATGTGTTAGCAGCAAAACGATTTTCTCCAATATGCTTCGTTAACGGAACCCGAAAATAGTCTAACGGTGAAAGGGAGAGTACTATGAATAACGCAAAGCTGATTGCCCAGTTCCGATACCTAACGCGAAATACGAAATGGGAACAAAAAGAGCGCATCGACCTGCAATTCAACAATCATCACCCGCAAGGTATGATTCGAATCGGTGATTTGTTTTATTTGTCTTCAGTTGAACTGATTGAACGCCCGGTGAGGTTCAATCGGTCTGAAGACCGATATGACCGTACGCCCGGACGCGGAATCGGCCACCTGTTCATTTTTGACAAACACGGACAGCTGGCTGGGGATATGGTTTTGGGGGAAGGGGACATGTACCATCCCGGAGGAATTGATTTCGATGGCCGGCATCTTTGGGTGTCTGTTGCGGAATACCGGCCGCATAGTCAGTCCATCGTTTATAAAGTCGATCCTGCCACCAGGAAAGCAGAACCATCGTTTCGAGTCGCCGATCATATCGGTGGAGTCGTACGCAACGGTCAAGAGGGAGAATTGATCGGGTATAGCTGGGGCTCGCGCAAGTTTTATAAGTGGAGCCCGGACGGACAACTGCTGCAAGAAAAAGAAAACCCGAGCCATTTCATCGATTATCAAGACGGTCGATACGTAGGCGAAGGGAAGATGATTGTGAGCGGCATCTCCGAACTGCCGGAATTTGGGGGCCGCGGATCCAAGCGGTTCGAGCTGGGGGGCCTAGCCTTAATTGACATCAATACGCTGGAGACGGTACACGAAGTCCCTGTCCTGGCGCAATCTCCTCAAGGCCATGTGATTACCCGCAATCCGGTATTTTTGGAAAGCGCCGGTCAAGGAATACGTCTTTATGCCGTACCGGATGATGATCACGGATCATTGCTTGTATATGAAACGAGCCTATAGAAATGAGATCCGCGCGAGTCTAACGAATGGACAATATTTTACTGTTCTTTCGTTATATTTTACGGTTGAACTTCACTTTTTCTGCGAATATGCTTGGTTTATCCTTACATATCGAATGCATGGGGTGAGCAGGTTGGAGCGTTACAAGGACTGCTATTATTCAATCGCAGAAAGCCGGCTGACGATCGGCAACGATGGCATCGAGAGAAGCTGGGAGCTGGCAGGCGGCATTTTGTACACGAAGTCGATATTACATAAACGCTCTAGCGACGAATGGATACGTCCGGATGCCAACTTACCGATGTTCCGGCTGCCCATTGAGCTCTCCGGTGAACAACCGCAAGTCGAAGTGACTAGTCGATTGGACGATGATGCGGGCATCGGGAAAGAACATATGATCGTATCGTTGGTGCTGACGTATGTGTCGCACAAAATCAGGATGGATACGAGAATTTATCCGGGAACGGCCATAATGCGGCATACGATTGGTGTGAAAACGGTTCGGGTGAACGTTCATGCAGCCGATCAAGGTAACGATACGGGAATGAACGGGGATCGTATCGAGGAACAATATCGCAAGACGGTGCATGATGGAAACCAAGCCGCTCCCGTTCAGTTGGATGCGAACAGCAAACCGAAGAATGCCCCGCCGGGAGATCACATCGACGCTTTGGCCATCGACGAAATGCATTGTTCATGGGTAGCGGTAGCGCTGCGCGATCGGACGGATACGAATAATAATGTCGTCAGCGAAGATAGCGGGCTGCTGTATCCGAACGAACGCAAATGGTTGGAGGGAAATTTGCTCCGCTTAAAGAAAACGATGAGTGACAGCGGACTTTTATGGTTAAAGGAGTCGCCGACCCGCTTCGGCCAATTGCATTACGGCGAAGGCGATTACCGCATGATGGGAAAGCAGCTGTATATGGCAGGGACCGGCTTACGCCCGGAAGAGCTGCGATCGGACGAATATGTTTACACTTACGGTTCCGTCGTCGGTCTCTTTCAAGGCGGCGACTATGACGCCTTCTCCTTGCTGCATCAATACCATCAGTGCTTGCGCGAGTGGAAATCAGATCGGGATTGCTTCATCATGAGCAATACTTGGGGAGACCGTTCCCGGGACGGTCGGGTCGGCGAAGCATTCGTACGGTCCGAGCTGCCGGTTGCAGCCGCTCTGGGCATTACGCATTACCAGATCGATGACGGCTGGCAGCAGGGGATCACGAGTAATTCCGTCGAGCCCGGCGGAACGTGGGGAGATTATTATTCCCGGGACGGGAACTTCTGGAGCGTACATCCGCAGCGGTTCCCGAACGGACTGGAGCCGGTCGTTGCCATGGCGGACGAATACGGCATACAGCTCGGTCTATGGTTCTCGCCGGACTCCAGTCAAGATGGTGCCCATTGGGAGCGGGATGCGGACCAATTGCTGGACCTCTATCGTCGCTACGGCATATGCTATTTCAAATTGGACGGGATCGAGATTCGAAGCAAGCGGGGAGAGCGGAACCTGCTGAACATGATGAGAAAAGTCGTTCGCGAAACGTCTGGCGCCGTTTATTTTAACCAAGATACGACATCAGGTATGAGGCTCGGTTACTACGGACAAACGCAATATGGCGGGCTGTTTCTCGAGAACCGGTATACCGATTGGACGAATTACTACCCTCATTGGACTCTGCGAAACTTTTGGATGCTGAGCAAATACGTGCCCGCCCAAAAGCTGCAGATCGAATTTCTTAACGTCGAGCGGAATACCGAACGTTACAAGGATGATCCGTTAGCTCCGTCCCGGTGCGGGATCGCATATGCGTTTGCGGTCACGATGTTCGCCAACCCGCTGGCGTGGATGGAAGTTACCGGACTGAACGAAGCGAATCGGCAACTGCTAAGCGCTCACATCCGAGCGTACAGGAACGTGCAGGCACATTTACATTCAGGCCACATCGTTCCGATCGGAGAAGAGCCTTCCGGTACAAGCTGGACGGGGTTCCAATCGATTGTGAACGATAAGGAAGGATACGTACTCGTTTTAAGGGAATGGAACGGGAGGGAAGAGGGGAGATTCAAGCTGCGGAACGTCTCGGCGACGCGATTGGAGATGCAATGTATCATCAGCTCGCAGCACATGGAAGCTTCTTTCGCTGCGGAAGGCGAAGTCCTCGAACACGAGAAGGACCGCATCATGTCCATCGACGGAAGCCACGGTGATATCGCCTGTAAGTTGAACCAACCGTTCGCTTTCGCTCTTTATCATTATTCGATTGCCGACGCTTAATTGGCCTTGGCTATACGACGACGAAAAGTTAGGGACTTTTCCGCAATGAGCGGAGAGTCCCTTTTAGCTCATAATGTGCAAATAATCGGCGGACAAATCGGACTTCCTCTCGCGAAATTCCGTCGGAGTAATGCCTACCAGTTGATGGAACACCTTTCCGAAATAACTCGCATTGTCAAAGCCCGTCTTCATCGCAATTTGCGATATCGGAATGTCGGTATGCTGCAAAAGCCGAACGGCCTCCTCGACCCTTAATTTACGCAAATAATCGATAGGCGTGGTGCCCGTGAACTTGCGAAACGTTTTGCATAAATAATGCTTGGACAGCTTAGCTGCATTTGCAATTTGATCCAGCGACATCGGTTCCCCATAGTGACCCTCGATGAATTTTTTCGCCAGACGCACAGGCTCCGGCAAATCGCTGGATTGATGCTTCTCGCCTTCGGACAGCCGCAGCAGCGTAAGGAGCCATTCATGTACGCGGATCGACATATCGTATTTGGAATCGGCGAATTTCTTGGCTGCGACATCGTTCAGCAGCTTTTGCAATAGCAGGATCGAATCCGAATCCGGTTTGATGGCTGCCACCGGGCCGAACGTTTGCACGAAATGCTGCCAATAATGGGAGCTTCCCTGGATGTTTAATTTAATCCATATGAATTCCCACGGCGCGTTAACCGAAGGATCGTAGTAATAGCGATGCGCGCTTGGAATCGTGACAAAAAAGCCGTGATAACGAGGCACCTTGTACGTCGTATTCCCCAGCTCCAGTCTGCCCTCGCCGGACAATGTATATTGGAACAGCAGTCCGTGACCGTCCCGATCGAGCCCGTCAAAGCTGTACCCCGCATTTTGCGTCGATTCCCGGCCAATCGTCTCAATGAGATGCAAATACCGGCGCGCCCCTTCGGAATAGCGAAATCCGTAGCTATGATGCACAATATTTTACCATCCTTTTGCTATATATTACTGTTGAAATGAGCGAAATGTGGAAGTATGATTTGCCTATCCAATATATGCCACAACAATATTATAACAGTGGAAGGGGCGCGAGAACAGATGATCCGTAAAAACGAGTATATTGATAACGCTTACAAAGGAATGCCGAAACCGAAGATGCAGCCGAGAAATAGGCTTCCCGTTTCCTTATTTCTGATAGGCGCGATCGCGTTATTGAGCTCCTGCAGCAGCGCCAATCCCACAGACGCGAGCCGGACTACCGTCAGCGATGAACCGGTTCATCTTACGTTTTATGCCAGACAGACCATTTCTGAAGAGGATTTCAAACTCATTTTTACGGAACCATTGAAGAAGCGTTACCCGCATTTGACGTTGGAAAAAATCGACGCGGCCAAAAGCAAAATCGAGGATCTGATTGCTGCCGGACAAACCCCGGACATTATATTTACTTATGGAGCCGATTTGAAAAGCCTGGAGCCGCTTCATTTTTTATCCGATCAGACGCCGTTCATCAAGCAGCAAAATATCGATATCAATCGGTTCGATCCGGTCGTGGTGAGCGCAGCAAAGGACGAAAAGGGACTCTATGCCCTGCCGCTCGCCGTACAATTCAATGCATTGTATTACAATAAAGACATCTTCGATAAGTTCGGGGTTCCTTACCCGAAGGACGGCATGACCTGGGACGATACGATCGAGCTGGCCAAAAAAGTGACAAAGATGCAGGACGGCGTCCAATACCGCGGGTTGGACCCCGAAAGCTTGAACCGGATGTCGTTCTCCAAGTCGCTTACGTATTTGGATGCCAAAACGGAAAAGGCGGCGATTGGCAGTGCGGAATGGAGAAAAATGTTCGAAATGATGTATGCGATCTACAATATCCCGGGCAACAAACCGCAGGATTTGAAAAAGTCCACCAGTGTGTCGGCGTCGCTTGACGCTTTCGCCAAAGAAAAAGTGGTAGCGATGTGGCCATCCGTCAATGTGCTTACGAATCTGATCGAAGCTGAGAAGCAGGGGGTGAACTGGGATATGGTTCAGTACCCGAGTTATAAAGAATCGCCAAACGTATATGGAACCGTCGATGCGCATTTCATGCTTGTGACGTCGACCAGCAAACATCAAGCGGAAGCGATGAAGGTGATCGCCCTCGCGACGTCCGACGAAGTCCAGACGATCAGCGCCAAACAAACGGGGCGATTTACGCCGCTTGCCAGCGATCAAGTAAAAAAACAATTTATGGCCGGCAATCCGGGCTTGAACGGAAAACATATGGATGCCATCTTCAAGAGCAAGACCGCGCCGCCGCAGCAATTTACGAAATACGAGGGCGGAGCGAGAAATTTTGCGTACAATGCGCTGGTCGATTACGTGGAAGGCAAAGTCGATTTGAATACGATGATCCGAAACACGGAGGAAGCGATCAATCAATATGTCGTTACGCAAAAAGCAGGCGAGAAGAAATGAGCGGCCTTCAAGCATAATGTGGTACAATGCAGTAAAACGCGTACAGCATTCCAGGAAGGAGAGGCCGGATGACTGCAGTCACCAATGAATCTGCTCATACTAGACTCATACTGCTTGATATATTGCGAGGCTTCGCCGTTTTGGGCATCTTTTTCGTGAATATTCCGGATATGGTGGGCAACGGACTTGCTTTCCGCTCGTCCTTTACCGGTGCCGACGCTTTGCTGCGGCTGTTCTATGATATGTTTTTCCAAACGAAGCTGTACACGATCTTTTCTTTCCTGTTCGGCGCAGGCTTTACGATCTTTATGCAAAACGCCGAGCGCAAGGGGCTCCCGGCGAGGAGGCTGTTTCTGCGGCGCCTGTTGGTGCTGCTCGTCATAGGGCTGCTTCACGGCGTACTGCTTTGGTTCGGGGACATTTTGACCTCCTATGCATTATTGGGTCTGCTGCTGTTTCCCTTTTACCGAAGATCGATCGCTACGCTCATCGTTTGGAGCTTGATTCTTCTAGGTCTGTTTACTTTGCTCATCTTATTTCTTTATGCATGGTCGCCCTTTGGCGCGGCCAGCCCGCGCACCTTCACCCAAATTCCAGCCTTGCAGCAAAGGCTGGACTACCTGCTGAACATCGGACTGCTGAACAACCTTATTTTCAGCTTTGAGGTGGTTGGCCTGTATTTGGTCGGCATCGTTGCCGCCAAGAAGCAATGGTTTTCGGGTTCCTTTCATGTAACCGCGGTAAGAAGTTTGCAGTTCGCAGCGCTGGTCGTTTCGGTATTATTGTTTATCCCGATGGTGCAGTACTATATTTCAAGTCCGGTCTATAACACATTTGCGGTATACCACTTTACTTATTTATCCGGTAAAAGCATGGCGATCTTCTACATCTGTACGCTGGTGCTGGCGGCAAGACGATGGGGAAGCGAGCGGTTTCGAGGTTTGGCGGCTGTCGGCCGGCTATCGCTCACCGTATATTTGCTGCAGTCGATCATAACGGCCGGATTCGTTGCCGGATTCGGACAGCGGATAAGCCAGGCGCCGCTCTGGTTGGAGATGATTTACGCAGTGATCATGACGGTGCTGTTCATTGTTGGCAGCAAGGCATGGCTGAAGCGTTACAGGATGGGTCCTGCCGAATGGCTGTGGAGAGCAGGCACCTACGGCTTTGTTCCGGCACTGCGACGGTCCGAAGAACGGTCAATGTCGAAGCCGATGTCCCTGTAGCCCGGCACATATATGAATACGCAAGAGCTCCTGCTCCCCATTATGGCAGGAGCTTTTTCTATGGAACCGCGGCTTCGTCTGACATCCCTTCAACAGGCTTGCCTCTGGCAAGTAGAAGTACAGCTTTGGCACGCATGATACATTTTTCATCGACATTGCGATGAACCCGATAGAGGAGGATATACAATGACCATTTTAGTTACAGGTGCTACAGGGAACGTAGGCCGTCATATCGTCGATCAGCTTGTCCATTCAGGGCAGCGCGGTCGCGCGCGCTCGCGCAACCCGGCAAACGCAAATTTCCCGGAAGGGGTGGGGTCTTACCGAAGAACAAGCGCGGGTGCGCATGCGGAGAAAGGGAGCTCAGGAAGATGTCATCGATTTCGTCCTCGGCTGGCATGCAAATGAATATATTCATATATCCATTAGAAACCGCGCCATGCGCGGTTTTTTCCGTTCTGCAGAAATCATCAGCGACGCTCACGCATTAAGGCGAACCACCAAGTGCTGAAACGCCAAGATAAAGCCCCCCGCTTCCAAATCTTGCTTACAGCCGGCCATACTTAGAGGGAGCGTGAAACCTTCAAGCGTACATTTTTCGGGACAAATGCCTATAAAATGGGCGCATGCATCAGTAACAAATGCGGAGTTACACCATAAATTGGAATCATGTGCAAAACAATTCGAGTCTTTTACCTCAAGAGTCAGTTGCCCACTAGAAAATAATGGAGGAGATTTTATCATGAATGAATTCCAGAATGATCTTCAACAATTAAACGTTTCCCAGTTTCAGGCCAGCGAAATGACTCCCTGGCACCAACAAAGCCAGTACCCTGCAGGTCAGTTCCCCGTTGGCGTGAATCCGGTGGATCCATCACGGCTATGCGTTGGTTTCGGCGGTTTTTGCGTCGGAGTTTGCGGTGGCTTCTGTAGCGGTTTCGGCGTTGGTTTCTGCGCAGGCTCCTGCGTCGGTTTTTGCAGCAACTGCGTCGGTTTCTGCGGCGCTTTCAGTTGTGCCGGCATTCGCTGCGCCGCTTTTCGCTGCGGAGGCATACGTTGCGGTGGCTTTTGCTCCCATCGTTGCCGTTAATTGCTGCTTCAAGATTTACGCAAGAAACGTGCCCCCGTACAGCAATTGCTGTCGGGGGCATTTACTTGTTTACGGGATAGCATGTGGGACGAATTAACGTACATATAATAACGAATAGAAGGTCCATACATTGGTAATCCGCGTCAAATTGGAGGTGTAAGATGACAGGCTTAACTCCTGCTGCACGTCTGAAAGTAAAGGAGGATACGTTCTTTCTCCCGGTTCCGAACAACGGTGTGTACTTCCGAAATAATGTAGGGACGTTTCAGTTGGAAGGCGAGATGATCGACCGGTGGATTGAAAAGCTGTTTCCCATGTTCAACGGGGAGTATACGTTGGCGGAGTTGACGGAAGGATTAACGCAACCGTATCGGCAACGGGTTTATGAGATCGCAGATGTTTTATACCAAAAAGGCTTTGTCAGGGATGTAAGTAAAGACCGTCCGCATCAATTAACGAGCGGGATTATCCAGAAGTACGCTGCGCAAATCGCCTTTCTGGAAAGCTTCGGCGATTCCGGCGCGTACAGGTTTCAATGTTATCGGCAGACGAGCGTATTGGCGGTCGGGTCGGGCCCGTTGTTTGTTTCGCTGGTTTCCGCATTGCTGGAGTCCGGACTGGCTTCACCACACCTATTGATCACGGATGAGGTGCCGACAAACCGGGAGCGGCTCGCGGAATTGGCGGAGCATGCCCGCCGTACCGACCCGGATGCGGCTGTTCACGAGATTAAGATGCGGCAAGAAGGAGCAGACGGCTGGAGAGAAGCCGTACGGCCCTACCAAGCGATTCTTTACGTTTCTCAAGAGGGCAATCTGGAACCATTTCGGCTTCTTCAGGCTGCTTGTATAGCGGAGGAAAAGATTTTGTTGCCGGCCATGTGCCTGTATCAGACGGGAATGGCAGGTCCGGTTATTCATCCGCAGTCCAAGGGGGGCTGGGAATCGGCATGGCGTCGGGTCCACCAACCCGCTGTTTATAAGGACCCGGAGCTGCATTGGTACTCTTCCACAGCAGGAGCCATGCTTTCGAACGTGATTACGTTTGAGCTGTTCAAGACGGTTACCGGACAATCCGAGTCTAGAAACTTGTTTTTTCTGCTGGATTTGGAAACGTTGGAAGGAAGCTGGCATTCGTTCATTCCGCATCCATTCGTTCATGGAAGCGAAGCACTGCAGGCGGTACATTTATCCAGGCTTCAACTTGATGCGCTTGACAGGGACGAACAAAGCTCGAGCATTCATGCATCCAACCGATTGCTTGCTTATTGGAGCGGTCTGACATCGCCGCAATCCGGCATATTTCATATTTGGGAAGAGGGAGATTTGAGGCAGCTTCCGCTGTCCCTGTGCCGCGTCCAGGCGGTCGATCCGTTATCGGAAGGTCCTGCCGAACTGCTGCCGGCGCTGATTGGTTCCGGCTTGACGCACGAGGAGGCGCGGCGGGAAGCTGGATTGATCGGGATTGAAGCATATGTATCGCGTTTGGCCGAAAGGCTCGTTCGCACGAATGAAATCGTCGGCATCGGCGCAGGGGAAACGGCTGCGGAAGGAATTATTCGCGGCTTGCAAGCCCATCTGGCCAAGCGGCTGGCAATACAACTTACAGTAAGGCAGCATGCTGTTACTCGAGTACGATTAAACAAGGTAGAAGATGAACGGTGCCGGTATTATTTGCATGCTTTGACCACCATGAGGGGAGCACCGGTCATTGGTTTGGGCGAGGCTGTATCAGGATTCCCGGTCGTATGGGTCGGCACCGGCGATGGTTGGTTCGGCAGTATCGGCTTAAATCCAAAGCTTGCACTTGAGAATGCGTTGAAGGCAGCCCTGCTGAGGATACAGAGCGGTTCCGGTCACAATGCGGTTCACGTGCTGGAAACTTCGGCTGTAAGGCTTGCGGGAGAAACCACGGTCGACCTAGCGGTTCCTTCGAGCGAAAAAGACGCGCAAGCCGCTTTACAGGAAGCTTTACAAATCTTGAACAATAACAATACGAAGCTTTATGTAGCGAATTTGGCCGTAGAGCCGTTTTTGAAAGAAGAGCTCAAAGGTGTGTATGGCGTCTTGCTGCGAGAGGGGGAATCCCGGTGAACAAAGTAGTGGCCGTCATCGGAGAGGGTGGGTTAGCGGATCTTGTCAGTTATGAGTTGACCGCCCAATGCCGGATTGTACGACTGAGGGATTTCAAGGAAGGCGTGCCGGAAACGGTCGACTTTGCCTTGGTATTGCACGATGCGTGGCATCCTTCCGTTCATAGGGAAGCGGAAAAGTTGCTTCGGCAAGCAGGCATTCCATGGCTTCGCGGCTATGTTGCGTTCGGTGAAGGTGTGGTCGGACCGATGGTTCGACCCGGTTTGTCCGGCTGCTCGCTTTGCGCCGACACCCGGCGTCTGTTGGCAGGGCGTGACCGCAAGGAGATGTGGATACTGGAGCAGCGTCTCACGGAGTCAGGGGGCATTTCGCACGACGCATGGGCATCGCGTGCCGGTTTAAGCCAGTTAGCGCACCTGCTCGTGGCGGATACGCTGAGGGTGCTTCAGGACAAACGATCCCGCTTGGAACAACGGATCGTATTTCTGGACATGAGAACATTGGGCTGCACCAACCACTTTTTTTTGCCGGACCCGTTATGTCCGGTTTGTGGTGATTTGCCCGACGACTCGCCGGAGAGAGCCTGCATCACGCTTCGACCGAGTCCCAAGAGCGGAAAAAGCTTCCGTTCCCGTTCGTTACAAGACCTTGCAAGCTTTCTTGTGCAAGACTACTTGGACTATAAATGCGGTTTCTTGAATGGCAAAATGGTTGATCTGCTATCGCCTTTTGCCGATGTGAGCGTAAACCTGCCGCTGTTTGATCAGGACGAGGCAACGGCGGGACGAACGCATTCGTACGCGGATAGCGAACTTACGGCGATCATGGAAGGATTGGAGAGATATTGCGGCATGGCGCCTCGCGGAAAAAGGACGACGGTTCATGATAGTTACCGAAACGTGGCGGATCATGCGCTTCATCCTGTTACGGTCGGCTTGTATGCGAAAGAGCAGTATAATCTGCCGAATTTCGCTTTCCAGCCGTTTCATCCCGACGAGCCGATGGACTGGGTATGGGGATACTCGTTTGAGCGGCAAAGTCCCATATTGGTTCCGCAGCAGCTTGCCTACTACAGTTCGAGCTGCGGACATGGATTTCTGTATGAAACGTCCAACGGCTGCGCTTTGGGTGGAAGTTTGGAGGAGGCTATTTTTTACGGCATCATGGAAGTGGTCGAGCGCGATTCGTTCCTGCTGACTTGGTATGCGCAGCTTCCGCTCCCCCAGCTTGATCCTTATTCTGCAGGCGATTCGGAATTGGAGCTCATGTTGAGCCGCATGCAATCGGTAGCGGGTTTTGACGTTCACTTGTATAACGCGACGATGGAAAATGGAATTCCAAGCGTGTGGGCGATCGCTAAAAATCGAAAGTCTACGGGAGTAAACCTCATTTGTGCTGCAGGGGCTCATCCGGACCCGGTTCGTGCCGCGAAAGGCGCGGTTCATGAACTATCGGGGATGACGCTCAACCTTGACGGGAAATTCGAAGCGAATCGGGCGCGGTATATGCAGATGCTTCATGACCCGACATTGGTACGCGGAATGGAAGATCATTCCATGCTATACAGCTTGCCGGAAGCCGAGGAGCGATTGCATTTTCTACTGAAACAAAACAGACCGCCGCGGGCATTTCAGGAGGAATTCGGCCAGCACCCGATGCATCCGGACTTGACTGATGATCTGAAGGATGTGCTTCAAGCATTTCAGAGGCTGAATCTCGATGTGATCGTAGTGGATCAGACCACGCCCGAGTTGCAACGAAACGATTTGCATTGTGTAAAAGTGCTGATTCCGGGAATGCTTCCGATGACGTTCGGCTATCATCTGACTCGTGTGACCGGGCTGGACAGAGTGTTAACGGTACCGGCGCTGCTTGGATATGCCAAGGAGCCGTTGGCATTCGAGCAGCTCAATCCATATCCGCATCCGTTCCCTTAATAGGGCTGAGGGGGAAAAAGGAGATGACTCCGGAACAGTTTCTTCGCAGTCTCCATGCGGATACGTACGAATCCAAACCGCCGGATTGGGAAATCGACTGGGCTGACGCGCCGCTTACCTATAAGCTCTATCGCCGCCTGCCGGTCATTCCGCTATGCCCGGAAGTGCCGTTAACGCTGCGCCGCGATGGACCGCCGCCTTCGGGTCCCGATCTAGAGACCGTCGGATACATGCTCTGGCATGCATATGGTGTAGCCCGATTAAGTCAATACCCTCTGGATCGTTCCGCTAATCCGTCGATTGGACCGCTGCAGATGTACCGGCGGTTTGTCCCTTCCGGCGGCGGACTGTACCCGAACGAATTGTATATTTACTTGAAGACGACGGAGGCTCCTAACGGCGTTTACCATTATGACGCGGCGCATCATCGTCTGGTACTGCTTCGAGAGGGAGTTTTTGATTCATTTTTGTCACGGGCACTCGGTAACCGATGTGATATATCCGGCTGTTTTGGAGCGGTTTTTGTATCGGTTATGTTTTGGAAAAATTTTTATAAGTACCATAACTTCGCTTATCGTTTGCAAGGATTGGACACGGGGGTGCTGATCGGCCACCTTCTTGAATCAGCAAAGCGTTTCGGCTTTGAATCGGGCGCATATTACCAGTTTCTGGATCGAGCGGTCAACCATCTGCTAGGCGTTTCCGATCAGGAAGAGAGCGTGTATGCGGTCATTCCGTTATCGACAAAGCCCACGGCCGCATGGTTTCGACAAGCGACGGTTGGAATGGAAGCCGATTCTGCGATACAGCTTTGCCGCGAGCTGCCTATGGTTCGGCATGAACACTACGTACGGTCGCAAAATATAAAAGAGTATCCGATGCTCATCCGGATGAATGAAGCGTCCATGCAGGATGCAGCAGCATCGTTTCGACAAGCGGGTAGGGCGACCCATGCGGATACCGGTATTCAAGCGGCATATATGCCTTTCGTAAAGCGATTGTCCTGTGACCTGGCCTCATATTGCCGAAGCCGGTATTCGCCGGAATCGGATTTCGTACTCCGCCGGGTGTCACAGCAGGACCTGGCGGCTTTGTTACAAGAAACGACCGCTTCTTTCTCTTCGGTATACAGCGATTTGAATAGTCCAGGAGAACATCCTGCTTCGCGTTTGTCTTTGTACTGCAGTGTGTATAACGTTGAGGGCGTACCGGACGGCGCCTATCGTTATGACGGCACAGCCCATATGCTGCGCCGCGTGCTTCCGGGAGATCACCGGCTGCGGCTGCAAAAGGGAATGTCGTTGGATAACGTCAATTTATTTCAAGTGCCGCTCTGTTTTCATGTGGCAGGAGATCGGAATTACAACCAACCCGAATTAGGCTATCGCGGATACCGTATTCAACAGATGGAGGCAGGGATGCTTGTACAAAGACTGCTATTCGCGGCGTCGGCCGTCGGCATGGGAGGACGGCCGCTGCTCGGGTATGATCCTGCGGTTTGCGACGAACTGTACAATCTGGCGGACCAGAAAAAAACGACGCTGATCCAGATTCCGATCGGTCACTATCGCGGGCGTCCTCGTTTGGAAGGGAGCCTGCATACTTAGATGATTTAAAGTATGCTTCATTGGTTAACGAAACAAAATAGGTTTGCATAGCCATGTGAAAAGCTTGAGAAATCAAGCTTTTTCATATTTGCGGACGTTTCTGTTCGCTAAAAACAATCCATCGCCAGGTGCTGGCTGGCAGCAGATGATGTTGATCATACGATATTTGTTGTTGCCGGAAAAGTTTTTTGTGCTTGCACCTTACGTAACGTCATGATTTATAGTAAAGTTACCGGTAAACAAGCTAGCGTTGAAGAAGGAGTTGATTATGAAACGTAAATGGAAAGTAGGCGACCTCGCCAAGCTGACGGGGCTCACCGTGCGAACATTGCGATTTTACGATCAAATCGGCTTGTTTTCGCCATCCGACCAGACCGAATCCGGCCACAGGCTGTACAATGAATCCGACATTTCGCGTCTGCAGCAGATTTTATCGCTCAAGGAGCTCGGCTTATCGCTTGAGGAAGTCAAGTCCGTCTTGGCCGGGGAGCAGTATAGTCCGCTTGAGATTGTTACCTTGCAGATGGAGCGGATCAAGGAACAAATGAAGCTTCAGCACAAGCTATTGGAGCAGCTTGAACATGTGTCCGAGCTGATGCAGGGGAGGGCGCCGCTCACGGTTGAAGATTTCACTAGGCTCCTTCAAGCGATGAAGACCGGTCAAGAGAAGCTGGTCGTCGAGCGGCGGATGAGCTGGGAGCACCGGCTGGACATGCTCGGCACTTTTCTTGCCGAAGAAAATGAGTAATGAACCCAAGGAGGATTATCCATGATTGAACGATTCGTCAAACACGCTACCTTCGTCATCGAACGAACGTATCCAGCTTCGCCTGAAAAGGTTTATAACGCTTGGTCTGACCCATCCGCCAAAGGGAAGTGGTTTTCCAAGCCCGAAATCTTCGAATTTCGGGTAGGGGGGCGCGAATACAGCGCCGGTGGGCCTCCGGAAGGACCGGTCTTTACCTTCGACGCTTGTTATCAGGAGATCATCCCGGAACAGCGGATCGTATATACCTACACCTTGGATTCGAACGATACACGCATGTCCGTGTCGATCACAACGGTCGAGCTTATACCGACGGAGGGCGGCACGAAGTTGGTCTTCACCGAGCAAGGCACATTCTTCGACGGGCACGATACGCCGGAAATACGTGAGCACGGCACGAACGTAATGCTTGACGCGCTGGGCAAATCGCTTTAAGGAGGTTTGAGCGCATGTTACCAATGATAAAAGATAATGAAATTATATCTGCGCGAGAATATGATGTGCCGCGGGAGCTTGTTTTTCGAGCTTGGACTGAGCCGGAGCAATTGGCCTACTGGTGGGGGCCGAAAGGCTTCACCAATACGTTTCACGAGTTCGATTTGAGGCCCGGAGGCTCGTGGCGCTTCGACATGCACGGACCGGATGGCGCAAACTATCCGAACCATAGCGTCTTTGTCGAGATCGTACCTATGGAGCGGATCGTGCTCGATCATTTGTCCGGACACCAATTTCGGGTGACAGCGACCTTCGAAGAACTTGGCAGTCGCACGAGAGTCACATTCAGCCAGCTTTTTAAGGACACGAAGGAGTTCGAACAGGCCAAGCCTTACTGCGCCAAAGGCAACGAGCAAAACCTCGACCGATTGGGTGCGTTGCTTGCTGGAATACCCCCCCGGTCTTTGAATCAATAGTGCCACAAGCTGCCCTAGGTGAACTGCGCCTCTTTTGTTAGTTGTGTCTAACAAATGGGGTGCAGTTCAATACCGGCTGCTTTTTCTATTCCGTGGCTTCGGCATAATATCGTCCATTTAGAATTATCAGCGAAGCCGAACCATTCTGATGCTTCAAGAAAAGCTTTCTTCATGGCAGCTTCTCCAGCTTTCGTGCCGTTCGGAGATCGCATATAGAATTACGCTAATGGAAATGGTATTATTTTCTATATTACTCCGAAGCTTATAAAAGGGAGAGGGGCGTAACGCTATTATGAAATTCGTAGTCATATTTGGACCGCAGGCAGTGGGCAAAATGACCGTCGGCCAGGAGCTCGAAAAAATTACGGGTTTGAAGCTTTTTCATAATCACATGAGTATTGAAGCGGTTGCTCCGATTTTTAGTTACGGCACGGAACCCGGGAGACGATTAGTCAAGCTTTTTCGCCAAGCGATCTTTGAAGAAGTAGCGAATAGCGACATGGATGGCTTAATATTTACATACCTTTGGTCATTCGACCAACAGGCTGACTGGGACTATATAGAAAGCATTTGCCGCATCTTCGAATCGAAGGGCGGTATCGTTTGTTTTGTTGAACTGGAAGCAGAACTGGAAATAAGACTGGAGCGAAATAAAACGCCGAACCGGCTAAATCATAAACCTACAAAAAGAGATATTGCATTTTCCGAACGGGATCTGTTAAACAGGATGGCGAAAAGTCGGCTCAACTCTTTTGATGGGGAAATCCAGAGAGACCATTATATAAGAATCAACAATGCAAATTTGAGCCCGGAAGAAGTTGCAAGCATGATTAAGCAAAGATTTTCATTATAGACGACTTGTAATCGTAAGACATGAGCTGCACTTGAATATGATTCCTGACATAAGGTCAATTTAATGGTAGCGAATTGAATAAGGGAGATGTGTTCTATTGGACTTGGAAGAACTGTTAAAAGAACTGTTTAGCTCGCAGCAGGATTGGCATGTAAAAACCAGTGAAAATACGTATGTTGTCGTGCCTGATCATAACGAAGAAATTGATGATGAAGAATAATGGAAAGAGAGGGCCGACTAGCCCTCTCTTTTTTCACTTTTCGCATAAATGATATGGAACGGTAGCCACGACTACGTCCTTTTCCTTTAACAGTCTGGATCGGATTCGGTATGCCGACTGATTGTGCAGCAATCTTTGCCACCATTTCCTCGGTACGAATTGGGGTAGAAGGACCATAATCGTCTGCTTCTCCTTGACATGTGTATCAATCCGTTCAATAAATTCCACCAAAGGCTTGACGATGGTTCTGTATCTGGAGTGAAATACTACCAATCGCACCCCTGGATTCCACTGCTCCCATTTTTTCTCCATTTTGTCCTCGTCTTCTTCGGTAAAGGAAATATAAAAAGCGATGACATTTGGCGAAAGCGTCTTTGCATACGAGATCGTAGAGGCAACCACGCGATGAATCCCGGCGATCGGAATGATGATAATCGATTCTTTATGCGGCAAAGGCTCCTCTATATTGATTCGAAGCTGGTCAGCGACATCTTCGTAATGATCGTAGATTTTGGTTATAAGCCATAACAGTATCGGTGTTAATACAATCACGATCCAGGCGCCTTGCACAAACTTTGTAATGCAAAAAATAACGAGAACCGCAAACGATACAAGGGCGCCTATTCCGTTTATAATCAACCGTCCCTGCCATCCCTTTTGTTTTTCCTTCAGCCATTTGCGAACGAGGCCGCTTTGAGCGAGCGTAAACGATAAAAATACCCCGATGGCATAGAGCGGGATTAACGCATCGGTCTTTCCTCGAAACGCAATCAGCAGGATGGAAGCCAAAATACCTAATGTTACGATCCCGAAGTGAAAGGATAGACGGTCTCCCCGGTTAGCGAACATGCGCGGAAAGTTTTTATCTTGAGCCATGATCGATGCCAAGATCGGAAACCCGTTAAAACTGGTGTTGGCGGCAAGCGTCAAAATCATCATAGTTGCAATCTGGGTTGCATAATAAATGATTCCGCGTCCGTAAGCACTTTCCGTAACCATGGAGAGAACGGATGTATGTCCTTTTGGGTCCGGCGTGATGCCGTAGGCCATCGTTAAAACCGTGACGCCTCCGAATATGATCGCCAGCAAAATCCCTAGACAAACCAAGGTTCGCTTGGCATTGTCCTTGGAAGGCGATTTAAAATGAGGCACCGCGTCTGAAATCGCCTCGATGCCGGTGACGGCGGAACATCCGGATGAGAAGGCTTTTAACAAAACAAACAAGGTGAGCCCTGTAGGCACGGAAGAAGGGATCACATGAACGGCTGACGCATGACTGGCTCCCGTAAACAAATCGAAAATGCCTTTGCCTATTAACATGAGTAAACAAAGAATAAAAAAATAGGTGGGGAAGGCAAATACGGTTCCGGATTCCGAAGTACCTCTCAAATTGATCCAAACCATGAACCACACAAGAAATACGGCAATCGGTACAATATAAGGAATGGCCGCCGGAAACGCGGACGTAATAGCCTGCACCCCGGCCGAAATGGACACCGCCACCGTCAAAGTGTAATCGATTAATAAGGACACGCCCGTCAACCTTCCGAAAGACATGCCCAAGTTTTCTTTGGAGACCATATAGGCTCCGCCGCCTTGAGGATAAGTTTCGATAACTTGTCTGTAGCTGATGACCAGAATGGTAATCAAAAGGATGATGGCTATCGCAATAGGGAGCGAGAAACCATAAGCCGCCGCGGCTCCAACAGCTGCAAGAGCGATCAAAATCTGCTCCGTACCGTACGCTACAGATGACAAAGCATCCGAGGATAAAATCGGCAAAGCTTTCCACACGGGCATCTTTTCTTGTTCCAACTCATTGGACTTGAGCGGCCTGCCGAATATCATTCTTTTTAAAGAATCTGCTGCCATTCCGTGCACCTCGATTAAGAATGATTTTCGTTAACCTAATTCCAAATTCCTGTTTAATATATCCAAAAAAAAGCACAAAAAAACACAAGGTTAGAGTCTTGTGTTCATCATCTCACCTTCTCACGAAACGCTTACGAGGTTAGCTGTCGGATTAGGGTTGTGAGAAGCGTACCCTTCCCATGCTTATGGCATAGGATTCACCCCGGTAGTCGGGTCCCCCGTTTTTCTTAAAGAAAATTCAGCGTTATTCAATTTGTAAGTACGAATTGAATATTACTTTCTTATTCAACAAAAGTAAACCGAGTTAAACATGGCTGACCGTCAATTATTTTATCCAAATCCGTAAAATAGCGTTTACATCCATACACAGGTTTATTATCCTTTGTATTTTAGCGATTTGCTTTAATTATTGAAAATATTTGTGCTGATGCGCATGAAGCGAGTCGAATCCGGACAGCGTGGATTGCCTGCCCGATTTGCTACAAACGTGAGGCGATATTCATGCATCGAAATTAACATGCATGCTGCGGGATACAACGAATTTCACTGTAAATCTTGGATTGACGATGTTCGCTAGCTATGCCATAATCGAATTGGAACCGGTTCCATAAATGTGCAAGGAGAGTTGATTCGGATTGGGTAACATAGCTGTAGTTGGCAGCATTAATCTGGACATTGTCAACCGCGTTCAGCAGTATCCTATTCCCGGCCAAACGATCAAGAGCGGGGGGACGGAGTACAATTACGGCGGCAAAGGTGCGAATCAGGCTGTCGCTGCTGCCCGTTCGGGAGGCCATGTAATGATGGCGGGCGCCGTCGGTTCCGATTCTTTCGGCGGTGAGCTGCTGGCTGCTTTACGACAAGAAGGCATTGATGCGGATCTGGTCGTCCGAAAGAGCGGCAACTCCGGCATGGCGTTTATTACCGTGGACGCTTCGGGTCAAAATCAGATCATTTTGTCCGAAGGAGCCAACGGAGACGTGGTCACGGAAGATGTTCAGCCGCTATGGGCCGCGTAAGATGTGACAACCATACTTCTGCAAAATGAAATTCCATGGGCTTCGAATCTCAGCGTGATCCGGCAGGCGAAAGCCGAAGGGATTCGCGTAACGTTCAACCCGGCCCCGGCGCTCCCGATTCCCGGTGATGTGCTCAAGCTAATCGACATGCTAATTGTCAACGAATCCGAAGCGGAGTTCATTACGGGGCGGGAGGTTGGCAGCAGAGCCGAGGCGGAATCTGCAGCAAGTGCATTGCTAGCCGGCGGCGCAGGCGAAGTGATCGTTACGTTGGGATCGCAAGGCGCGCTGTACATGGGGCAAAAAGGGGATCGCTTCTATACGCCGGCTTGCCCGGTAAAGGCGGTCGATACGACAGCAGCCGGGGATACATTCATCGGAGCCTATACGGCACGAATAAGCGCCGGGAGTCCGATCCCGGAGGCGCTGCGGTTCGCTTCCGCTGCAGCCGCCCTAAGTGTGATGCGCAGGGGAGCCCAATCCTCTATCCCGACGCTTGAGGAGATAACAAGCTTTTTAAACGCAGAATCATGAGTTTTGTGCGAGTGAAATGTACGGATTCGTTTTTTGAGTGATGGTTAGGAGATAGATATGGATCAGAAAAAAACGAAAATTACGATCGATGACGTGGCAAAGGAAGCCGGAGTGGCCAAGTCTACCGTATCGAGGATTATCAATAACGCGCCCGGGGTAAAACCGATCACGAGGCAGAAGGTAAACCGGGTTATTGAACAGCTGGGATTTACGCCTAATATAATGGCTCGAAGCTTGAAAACGAATTTACGCAGACAAATCGCACTCGCGATAGACGACATACGCAATCCGTATTATCCAGAACTGGCGTGGGCGGCGGAGCAGGTGGCCAAACAAAATGATTATCGGCTTGTGTTGATCAATCATTACGGAAATCCGTCCGAAGAGCTCGCGGTCATAAGGGAAGTCAACGATATGCATGTAGACGGTATCGTTCTGCTTTCCATCAGCCACCCGAAAACGTTGAATTCGCTCATTAAGAAAGCGACCGTTCCGGTCAGTTTAATCGGCAATTACGGCGAAGAGATGCCGGCGGATACAGTAGGGCTGAGCCGATCGGAAGGGTACTTGGCAATGGATCACCTGATTCGGATCGGCAGAAGGCGAATTGCGTATGCGGGTGGCCCGATCACGATGCATCGGGGATCGCGTTACAATGCTTACGAGAAGTCGCTTGCCGCGAGTTTTATGAAACTTGATCGTTCCCTTGTGTTTACCGGCGAAAGATTATCTCTCGAAACCGGAATGGAAGCCGCGCAATATTTTTACCGATTGAAGGAACGGCCGGATGCCGTGTTCGCGGCCAATGACCTGATCGCCATCGGCGTCATTCAAGGTCTTATGGAGCTGGGATTGCGGGTTCCGGAAGATGTCGCCGTCGTAGGAATCGACGATATCCCTTGGTGTATGCTGACGAATCCGAAGGTAAGCTCGGTTTCGAATTTAGTGGCGGAAATGGGCCGCATCGCGGTCGAGCTGCTACTGAAACGGATCGATCAATCCGACGAACCGTTTAAGAAAGTAAAACTGGAACCAAGGTTGATTGTTCGGGAGTCGACGGTGAAATCAATCTGAGCACGCGAATAAACAATGTTTGCCTTGTCTGCTGAACCGGACAGGGTAAACAACACGCTATATGTTGAAACAGAGCTCTCATTGCTATAATGAATACAGAAAAGAGTTCTGAACGAACACAAATGGAATCGGTTCCAGCGAGAAGGGACTGTATGCTTTGAATATGAAACGATATGTTGATCGTATCAACGAAAACATCGTTGTTGCAACAAAATAAAACCGGTTCCAAAAATGCTATTTTGGTTCCAAACATTCAATCGGTCAGTCATCGAAAGGTAAGAAGAAAGGTGGAGTAAGCAATGGTTATGCAGCAGGATTACGTCGAACGAGTATATGCCGGATGGCTTGGGAAAGTCATCGGCGTCCGGCATGGGGGCAATATTGAAAATTGGACGTACGAACGAATTGAACGCACGTTTGGCGAAGTAACCGGCTATTTGCACGAATTTAAAAACTTTGCGGCTGACGATGACACGAACGGGCCGATGTTTTTCCTGCGAGCGCTGGACGATTACACTTGCGGCCCGGAAATCACGGCTGAACAGATGGGATTGACTTGGCTTAATTACGCTCCGGACGGCCATGGCTTTTACTGGTGGGGCGGCTACGGCAAGTCCACCGAGCATACCGCCTACGTCAACTTAAAGAACGGCGTTATGGCGCCGCGTTCAGGTTCCATCGCACAAAATGGGCATGCGGTTGCCGAACAGATCGGCGGACAAATTTTTATTGACGTCTGGGGGCTGATTGCGCCCGGAAACCCGAAGCTTGCCGCGGAATTTGCGGAGAAAATCGCAAGTGTGTCTCACGACGGAAACGGAAAGTACGGCGGGATGTTTATCGCCGCATGCATCGCCGCAGCCTTTGTCGAGAAAGATATTCGACGCATCATCGAAACCGGCCTTGAAACGATTCCTACCGATTGCGAATATGTCCGGATGACCCGTGCGGTCATGGACTTTCATCAAGCGAACCCCGATAACTGGCGGGATGCGTTCCATTATGTCAAAGCTCATTTCGGTTACGATAAATATCCGGGTCACTGCCATATTATCCCGAATTCGGCGGTTATTATTTTATCGCTGCTGTATGGCGAAGGCGATTTTTCCAAGTCGATCAACATTTGCAATATGTGCGGCTGGGATACGGATTGCAATGTGGCGAACGTCGGAACGATTATGGGCGTCCGCAACGGCTTGGAAGGCATCGATGCAAGTTGGCGGAAGCCGATCAACGATTTCTTGTGCTGTTCGAGCGTGATTGGGTCGTTAAACATCCTGGATAACGTATGGTGCGCGACCTATATCGCGAGACTCGGCTATAAAATTGCAGGTGAACCGGTCCCGGAAAGATGGGCAGCAATTATAGAAGAGAAGGGAACCCGCTTTCACTTTGAATTGCCCAATTCCACCCATGCGTTTCGCACATCGACGGACGATTCCCTGCATGTGACGGCCTTGATCGAAAATACGGAAGAAGCGGCTGCTTCAGGGAGTCGATCGCTCAAAGTGCTGTTCGATAAAACGCAAGGAGGCGTCGGCTACCGGGTGTACCATCAAACGTACTACCGTCCGCATGATTTTAACGACAGTCGGTACGACCCGAGCTTCTCGCCGATTTTATATCCGGGGCAATCGATGGAAGCGATGGTGATGGTTCCGGCGGCCGGGCAGCAAGTGAAAGCGCGGCTGTACGTGAAGGACGGCCATTCGGGCAACGATTATTACGGTGAAGCGGCGGTTCTTACTCCCGGCGAATGGACACGGCTTGAATTTGCCATCCCTTCTTTAAGCGACTGCTGTCTGGAGCAGGCGGGGATCGAGTTCATCCCTATGGCGGGAAAAGGCCCGAAGGGACCTAGTCTCGTAGCCTACGTGGACGATTTCGTGTTCGGCGGGAAACCGAACTACGCCATCGATTTTGCCAAGGAGCGGCTCGAGAAATGGAACGGGCTGCATATCGAGGTAAGCCAGATGACCTATTTGCGGGGAATTTGGACGTTAGAGGACGGCGAACTGAGCGGTAGCTTTTCCGGCGAAACGGCGGAATGCTATACAGGTAAACTGGATTGGGACGATTATACGTTCGAAGCCGTTGTCGTTCCGAAGCTTGGTGAGCATCACCGCATCAATTTCCGCGTGCAGGGAGGGATTCGTTCCTATGCGGTAGGACTCGCGCCTGACGGGAAGCTGGCCCTTTACAAAAATGAGAACGGGTACCGCACATTACGCGAGGCAGATTTGGATTGGCAGAACGAGAAGGCGGTAACAATCGTTGTAAAAGCGCAAGGCAACCGGTTTGAAGTTTCGGCAGACGGCGTGCCGCTTATGGATTATGCCGATGAAGATCGTCCGTACTTGACCGGGATGATCGGATTTTCCAATGCCGAAGCAAGCCATACGCATTATCGCGGTTTTTCGCTAGCGAGCATGTAAAGGACGGATCGTTTCGCATTGGTACGTTCATGTCTTGTTTCAAACAGATTTGGAAGGGAGTTATCCGCCATGAGCCAACCGAATATTGTTGTCATTTGCAGCGACCAGCACCACCCTTTAATTACCGGGTACCGCGGACATCCGTTTATCAAGACGCCTCATCTGGATCAGCTCGCTGCGGAAGGTACTCATTTTACTAGCGCTTACAGCAATTGTCCCGTATGTACGCCGAGCCGCATGAGCTTTATTACAGGCAAATATCCGCATCAGATCGACAGCTGGTTTCTCGGCTGCCCGCTGGACCGGAATGAAATGACGTGGTCGCGCAAGCTGCACGAAGCAGGCATGCCGTCGGCGATGTTCGGAAAGATGGATTTTTTGCGGGAAATATCAGGACGGCGGGTTTACGGAGCATAAAATCATCAAGAAGCGGCCGGCGTTCAAGCCATACCCACGGACGACACCGCTGTATTCGCGGCTGGAAGGGCATGTGCGCAAAGACAAGCGGGCGCATATCGTGAATGCCGGCGTACGGGAAGACGTGGTGACGGATGGCGATACCGGGTACAACAAAGATCTCGGTTTCTACGATCATGACCGGGTGGTGACCGAATGGGCCATCGATTATTTGAAGCGCAAGGGCGGGGAGAAGGAAGACCAGCCTTGGGCCATGTACGTCGGACTGATGTTTCCGCATTGGCCCTATAAGGTTCCGCAGCAATATTACGACATGTATTACCCGGACAACATCGTCATGCCGCATGACGCCCATTTTCCGAACGACGGGCTTCACCCGCAGGTTCGCAATATGCAAAATGCGCTTGGTCTCGGCACCATTACGGAGCCGATGCTGCGTAACGTCATCGCCGCGTATTACGGGATGATCACAGCGCTGGATGACCATGTGGGTAAAATTATCGCCGAGCTGAAGGCGCAAAATTTGTATGATATCACCTACATCGTCTACATGTCGGACCACGGGGAAAATCTCGGGGAGCACGGATTATTTTACAAGCAGTGCAGCTATGAAGCCTCCGTGGGCGTGCCGCTGATCGTAAAAGGTCCCGGATTGCCGAGCGGACAGCGCATCGACCAGCCCGTGACGCTTGTCGATCTGTACCCGACGCTTATGGACATTGCGGGACTTGAGACGGAGCCGGATCGGCCGGGTACCAGCTGGCTGCCCTTAATCAAGAACGGAAGCCGAAATCGCGAGGAATTTGCCTTCTCGGAGTATCACGGCAATTTCTTCAAGCAGGACTGGTATATGCTCGTCAAGGACGGCTTTAAGTATACGTGCTATGTGAACGATCGACCGTCTTTGTTCAACTTGATAGAAGATCCGCAGGAGATGCATGATCTGGCGACTGATGGGCGTTACGGCGACAAGCTGAAGCAGTTTGAAGCGCTGCTGCGCACCATCGTCGATCCGGAGGAAGCATCGCTGCGTGCGAAATCGGATCTCGGGTTGATCGGGAAGGACGGTCAAGATTATACGTTGACGATGACGGATCCCGAGTGCAAGGAGTTGATCCGGCAAGGCGTATTCCAGGATGAGCTTGAATTTCCGAAGTGGGAAGACGATTGAAGCGTTGTTCTAACGGATCATAGGTGCATGTATCGCCATAAAAGGGGAGGAGTCCGAAAAAATGACGACGGAAATGAGAGTCGCATTGTTTTTGGCTGGTTTGTCGATAGTGCTTGTCGCAGGATGCTCCACGGATGAGAAAACGGGAAAAACCGATACTCCAAAGGCGGAAACCGTAAGCAGCGAACCGCTGACGCTATCTTTTCTGCAAACTTCCGCAAAAATGACCGATGACGAATTCAAGATGTGGGTCGCCGATCCGGTGAAGAAAAAATACCCGAACATTACGTTGAACTTGGTTCGCGAGGACAACCCGGATAAGCTCGCGGAGCTCATCTCCATCGGTAATTTGCCGGATATTATATATGCCGGGCCGGTAACCGCCGCCAAAATCGTGGAGCTGGAAGCCGCGCAAGATTTGAATGATGCGGTGAAGAAAAATAACGTCGATTTGGGGAAATTCGACCCGGCGGGGATCGATATCGCCAAGCAGCTTGCGGACGGCGGCAAACTGTTCGCTCTTCCGCTCGGCTTCAACTTCTCCGTGCTGTATTACAATAAAGAAATATTCGACCGGTTCGCCGTTCCTTACCCAAAGGACGGCATGATGTGGGATGAAGCCATTGAGCTGGCCAAAAAACTGACCCGGATGGACGGCGGCATACAATACAAAGGTATTGCGATCGACGGCAACATCAACCGGCTCGGGGAACAGTTGGGACTGCCGATGGTCGATGCAAAAACGAACAAATCGGCGCTGCAAACGGAGGCATGGAAAACGGTATTCGACACGTACCGGAAAATCGGGCAAATCCCCGACAATTGGCTGGAAAATCCGCAAAGAATTCCCGCATTCCAAAAAGACAGAAACTTGGCGATGCTCGCCGGTTTAAGCGCAAGGCTTGGCGAATTTGAACAAATGGTGGGCCAAGGGCAGGCGATGAACTGGGATATGGCGACGCTGCCGACGTTCCCGCAAGCGCCGAAGAACGCTTTCGGAGGAGGCATCTTTTATTTGATGATGTCCTCCAAAAGCAAGCATCAGACGGAAGCGTTCCAGGTGCTCAAACTGCTCACTGACGACGAATCGCAAACGATGTTGAGCAAGCAAGGCCGCCGGAGCAGCTTGAAAGATCCGAAATACAGCCAAGTGTTCGGGGAAGACCTGAAATCATTGAAAGGAAAAAACAAAGAGGCGATCTTTAAAACGGCGCTGGCGCCGCAGCCGCCGACTACGAAATTCGATGACGCCGCGTTCAAAGAGCTGGTCGCCGGCGGAAATCAGGTCGCCAAAGAACCCGGAGCCGATGTGAATACCGTCATCCGTCAAACCGATGAGAAAATTAACAAAGCGATTGAATCGTTATTAAAGAAATAAATATCATTTGTTCGGGGAAGGGGAGTCGGCGCACGGAATGCCAAAAATGATACTCGCCTGGATGATGCTGTTTGCGATTCTCCTGCCGGCTTGCGATGCGGGGAGCCCTGCTGCGGCAACCGATCCTCCAGCCGCTCCCCTAACGGAACAGAAAGCAGGGGATTCCAAGGTGATAACTTATCCTGGTCCTGAACAAGCGCCCGATTCCCCTTTTTATTCGGTTGCCGTTCGGCAGGGGCAGGAGCTTAAGGACAGCTTCACCTATATTAGCAAAAACCAGTTTCCCAGGGTGAATATTTATAGCGAAGATACGTCATGGACGACGTTTTCCTTTTCCGGCAAAGTGACTGTGGTCGTTACAAGCAAAGATAACAAGCCGATCCAATCGTGCAGCATTTTACCGTCGCACCTCGGGATTAAACCGAGAATCAACGGCCATCAGGTTGAGTTCGATCTAGACGCTCCGGCGAAGCTTTCCGTTGAACTCAACGGTCAAATCAAGCATCCGCTGCTCGTGTTTGCCGATCCTCCCGAAACCGAGCCTGTGCCTAAGCCCGGACCGAATGTGCTTTACTTTCCGCCGGGCGTTCATGACGTCGGAAGAGTGGAGCTGAAGTCGGGTCAAACCGTTTATATCGCCGGCGGCGCTTACGTGAAAGGTTATTTTGACGGCGGCACGAACAAGACGGATATTACGATCCGCGGCAGAGGCATTTTGTCGGGCGAGGCTTACGAACACAAGGCGCACCATATGATTGAAATTATGGGCAATCAGACGCGCAACATTCGCATCGAGGGCATCACGATCATCAATTCTCCGTGGACGCATATCCGCATGTGGGGGCAAAACAATACCGTTCGCAACGTGAAAATGATCAGCTGGTATTACAACACCGACGGGATTTTGCTGGGCAGCGATTCGTTAATCGAGGACTGCTTTTTTAAGCTGAACGACGATGCCGTCAAGCTGTACCATTCCGGAATCGTCGTTCGCAATTGTGTATTGTGGCAATTAATGAACGGCGCTCCTTTTCAACTGACCTGGAATGTGTCCGTACCGACAAGCAATGTGCTTGTCACGAATTGCGATGTCATCCGCGTCGAGCATTATAAGGATTGGGACAACAGAGCCGTCTTTAATTCGATCCATGGGGGCACCGGGCATCTCAGCAACTATGTGTTTCAAAATATGACGATCGAGAACGCGAATTTTCGGTTCGTCAAACTCATTTTCTTGAAAACAAAATTTAATGAGGAGCAAATCGGTTACGGTAACATCTCCGATATAACGTTCAGAAATATTAACATCATTAATGAAATGAAGGAAAAAAGCATCCTGCAAGGTTATGACGCCGAACACGGTATTCGCAATGTTACTTTTGAAAACGTCACGATCAACAACAAGCCGTTAACGATCGACCGGTTCGAAGTGGATAGTGCTTCCGTCAAAGATGTGAAAGTGATTCCAGGTTATGGAGGTTGAAATGGAATGAGCAAAAAACCGAACATACTGCTGATCATGTGTGATCAATTGCGGTTCGACGTGCTCGGATGCTACGGCAATAAGCAGGTGCAAACCCCGAATATCGACCGACTGGCCCAAAGGGGGATATGCTTCGACCGGGCGTATAGCCAGACGCCGGTATGCGTTCCTGCCCGCCACGGACTTATCGCCGGGCAGCATCCGTTCGAGCTCGGACTGCTCAAAAACGAACGGCTGGCCAAAGAAATAGCCCACCCGCTGCCCGAGCTCATTCGGAAGCAAGGGTATTATACGTGCGCGGTAGGCAAAATGCATTTTCAACCGGTACGGAAACACTACGGATTTGATCGCATGTATTTGTCCGAAGAGATTCCGACCCATATCGAGAACGACGATTATTTGCAATTTTTACGGGAGCAAGGATACGGACATGTGATCGAGCCTCACGGTAAACGAAGCGAGCTGTATTACGTGCCGCAAATCTCGGAGCTACCCGAGCATCTGCATACGACGGCCTGGACAGCCGATACGACGTGCCGGGTCATCGGCAATAACCGGAATCGACCGTTCTTCCTGTTCACGTCTTTCATCAAACCGCATCCGCCGTTCGACCCATGCATGCCTTACGACGAAATGTACAATCCCGAGCAAGTTCCGAAGCCGGCACGCAAGGAGCATGAGCGAACCCCGGACGATTACGCAATCGACGTCATGAACGATTACAAAGTGAACGGGATCGACAGCCTCAGTATGGAGGAAGAACTGAAAATGCGAGCCTATTACTACGGCTGCGTCTCGCAGGTCGATAAACAAGTCGGCCGCATTCTCGATAAGTTGGAATCGTGCGGACTGCTGGACGACACTTTGATCATATTTACATCGGACCACGGCGAGATGCTCGGGGATCATTACTCCTATGGCAAACGTACCTTCTATGAAGCTTCCGCCAGAATTCCCCTCATTGTCAGCTGGCCTGCGGTACTGCCTCAAGGAGAGCGGCGGGATCATCTGGCGCTGCTGCAGGATATTTACGCCACATTGATTGCGGTGTCGGGCGGAACGGTGCCGGAATCATCTTCGGGTCGCAATCTCATACCGGCCGCCACGAAGGAGCAGGAGCCGTCGCGAGCTAAAATATTCGCGGAGGTCGGCAGAGGCAGGGTCATGAAGATGATGCTGCGCTGGGGCGATTATAAATATATTTACCACACCAACGGCGGCAAACAAAATTTGTACGATCTACGCGCCGATCCGGACGAATGGACGGATATTGCAGCACATCATCCCGAACTTTGCCTCCATTGCCAGAAGGAGATGGTCGAACATTACCGCTCATACGGTTTCGCAGAAGCATTGGACGGAGACCGGCTGGTCCGATACGAACCGAAGAGGCACGAACCGCAGGGATTTCTCGATCAATCTCCCCGCTGGCCGCAAACGGTCGTGGACGAAGATTAAGACGCGGGTGACCGGTTAGTAGTATTACTATTGCTCGGCGGCCTGTGGTATTGAAATAAACAAAACCAGTCTAACACTTAATGGTGTTATGACTGGTTTTGTTTCATCTCATACAACGCGACATGTCAGCCTCACATAATACGCAAAGCAATCTTTATGTATTAAAAACGGATAATATTCCCAGATGCGACTGCTGATCTAACCTCGTTTTGCCTATGCTTCCTATGCAGACGATTCGCCATACACACTTTTCTTAATGATTTCCTCAAGTTCCGCTTTTTGAGCCCGGTATTGATGCGGCAGCAAACTTCCATCCGCAAGACGCGAATCCAGCTGAGCTGTTAATTCGGCAACTTGGAGGTTGATAATGTTGTCTACATCCGCTTGATTGCCCGCTGCAATGTCGGCGAGCGATTTTCCTTCGAGCAAAGAATCGTACAACTCTTCATCCGAAGAAGCGCCGAGTACACGCAGGAAATCATCTTTGGCTGCAATCTGTTTGTTGTGGCTGTCAATTCTCTCGAGAAGGCTTTGAAAAGGGCTTGCAGCGGCTTCCTTGTTCCATAACCCCATGCCGGCGGTAATGGTAAGTACCATCGTGCCGACGATCAGAATTCGTTTCGGACTTATGATCACATACATGGTATCATCCTCTTTTCCATTCTTCCTGGTATATTCATGTTCTACGAATAGAAGGTAGTATGTATATTTTTTAACCGTTAACAGTGTACCATGAACCACAGGTTTCCGCTTTGGACCCGTGTAGTGTTTTATCCCCGACTTAGGTCTAGGATTGTTGCGACTGCCACTGACGCAGGCAAGTTAACTTGGTTACAAATAAAGGAAATTGAAACGCAAATAGAGAAAAGTATCAAAGATGCAACGACAGTCAGCCATAGGAGGGGAACATGCAGGAGATTTGATTCTAAATCAATGGCCGATTTTTCTGTATACACGGGAAAGGTGATTAGCGGCTCGGGGAGGTTCTTTGTGGGAGAAGTCATTTTATTAAGAGGACGGCCGGGCGTCGGGAAAACGACAATATCCGATAGACTGGGTCCAATGCTAAATGTCCCTATCATTCGTAAAGATGATTTTTACGATGTCATCTCTGATTATAACGATAATCATGAACAAAGAAACAAAGTATCGTACGGGATCTTGTTTCGCTTGTTACAAACGAATGCCAGTACGAATATGCGGTACATACTTGATTTCCCTTTCAATAAAGAAGAGGAAATGAACCATTTTAAGTTATGGTTGGAAAGCCGCGACTATGGTCTGAAATCGATTCTTTGCACTTGCAGCGATGAGAAGATTTGGGCTGAACGTTTTAATAAACGGAAATCGAATCCGCTCCCAAACCAATTGATTACTGATTTTGACGAGCTTAAAAGTTATTATAAAGTCTTAAGCATTCAACCGATGGATGGAGAGCTTGTAATCGATACGGTGGAATCTATGGATTCGATTATGGATCAGATTAAAGTTTACTTGCAACAGAGAAAGTGTAATTCTATACGAGAGGATGAAGCCAGTGAATACGATGAATAACGTGTTATCCGACCAAGCGCTCGAGTGGGTCATCCATGCTGTACATCCTGAAGCGAACGTGCTCTCGATACGGCGGCTTCATGGAGGGATTTCCTCGCTTGTTCACGGAATTCTTCTTAAAGTGAATGGAGAAGAGAGAAGCGTCGTGCTGCGGCAGTTCGACAATGCGGAGTGGGTACGGGAGCAGCCTGATTTGGCTCTTCACGAAGCTGAAAGCTTACGTCGGGCCTCTCAATGCGTTGGCGTGCAGACGCCGAAGCTCATTGCATTCGATGAAACCGGAAGCGCGTGCGGCGTGCCGGCGCTGCTTATGACCCGATTGGAAGGCAGCGTTGTATTGGAACCGCCGGACACAGTACGATGGGTGGACGGCATGGCCGAAGCGCTCGCGCGGATTCATAAGGTTGAAGCTGCCGATTATTCTCGGACGTTTGCACCGTACTGTGATGCCGCATCACTGGATACGTCATCTTGGTCCGAATATCCCGCCCAATGGCGCGCTGCTGCCGACATCGTGACGGGACCCCGTCCGTTTGTCATTAATCGTTTCATACACCGGGACTATCACCCGGCGAACGTGCTATGGAAAGGCGGAGAGGTGAGCGGTGTCGTCGATTGGGTCAACGGTTGTGTCGGCCCGGCCGGCATCGATGTCGGCCATTGCCGTGTAAACTTGGCGCAACTTTACGATGTACAAACAGCCGACCAATTTCTTTCTTCGTATCAAAAGTATGCAGGAGATTCCTTTGTCTATGATCCTTACTGGGATCTTGTCACTTTGATCGACTTCGCTTATTGGCCTCCTGAGGTATATAAAGGATGGACAGACTTGGGCAAAATCGGATTAACGACAGAGATCGTAGCTGAGTGCCTGGATCAATATTTGTTGAGTATATTAAAACGTATCTCGTAGCGTTAGTTGGACTTATGTAATAGAAACACGATAGAATCAGCTAGCGAGGTTGCCGTGGAGACCGGCAGCCTCTTTGCGTTAACTTCGTATTTTTCACATATTTACATGGGAACAAATGTGCGATATGATATTTGGGTAAATATTCCAGTTGCTGTTTCGCATCTACTTTGATAAGGGAGCAAGCAAAGAAAACGGCAATAACTTTGCAAGTCTTGTAATATGCCAAAAGATGGAGGAATTCAAAATGAAGCTTCGCTATGGGAACGCAGCGGAAGCGGGTATGTGTGAATCCCGTATTTCCAAGCTGGAAAACTTGCAGGAACAATGGGTGGAACGAGGAGTCGCGCCGATCATGATCTCGCTTATCGCCCGAAAAGGAATTATTGTAAGCCACAAGCTTTTTGTTGATCCGGATTATGACAAGAGCTATGGACCGATGAAATTGGATACGATATTCCAATTGGCTTCGATCTCCAAGCCGGTTACCGCCTCGGCTGTAATGCTGCTAGTTGAAGAAGGAAAAGTGGCGCTCGAGCTGCCAGTTCAGGACTATATACCGGAGTTTACCGGTGAAAATAAGGAAAAGGTTCTTGTTCACCATCTAATGACCCACACGTCCGGCATCGCCGAAGACTGGATCTGGGAAATGGCGAATAGCGGCAGCGCTCACGTGGATATGGAACAATGCCCGAACAATTTGCATCCGGACGTATACAAGTATTTAACGACAGGTCATAAGGCTCCGCTTAACTTTTATCCCGGCTCTGAGATGAATTATTGCGGTTATGGCTTTTTGCTGTTAACGGAAATTATTCGTCGTGTGACCGGTCAAAACATACACGAATTCGCTACCGAGCGCATGTTCCAGCCGTTAGGAATGAACGATACCTACTATATCGTTCCGCCGGAGCAGTACGCCAGAGTCGCGAAGCATCCCCCGAATGCGCCGTTTCCCCGTTACGCAGACTATGAAAATGTAATTAAACCAATGGGGGGCAGCGGGCTTTGCTCCACCGTCCATGATATGGCGATTTTCGGACAAACTTTTTTGAACAAAGGCAGTTATGACGGCTTCCGACTGCTGAGCAAGCTCGGCGTCCAAAAGATGACAATGAATCAAATTCCAGGCGTATCCTCCAGATTGGATGGCGAATTCTTTAAGGAAGCCTGTTGGGGATTAGGCTGGGGCATTAGCGGATCGAAGCAGGATTATACCGGAACGCTTCGTTCGGCAGCAACTTTCTCGCATACCGGCAGGGGAAATACGCTTTTCATGGTTGACCCAGAGAATGAACTGATTACGCTAAACTTTCAGGTGACGATGAAAAGAGTGAACAATCGGCCGTATCATTATTTTGAGTACTTTAACAACGCAGCATTGGCCAGCATACTGGATTAACGGGCCATGCGGACGTATTCTCGATGAACATGGATGAAAACTATTAAAACATTATTTTGAACTGAAAAGTCCAGAAGCCTGGGAATGGAACACGTCACCGCGAAATAGGTTAAACTTTAAAATTTACATAACATATATTATGTAAACAAAATAGTGGATTGAAACTGATTTTCAAAAAAATGTTCATGGGTGAACTCCATGTCGCACAGCATTTGAAGATGCCAACCTGTTGATATTTTTTGCGCAATAATTATGCGCTTTTCGATAAATACGAGCTTCCGCAGATTTGATAGTCTGGACTTGTTCGGTACAAGGATAGCCAAATGGAGTGGAGGAACTTGCGATGAAGGTGCAAATCGGAAGCCGGGAATATGATACGGGGAGTGCCGGTCTAGCGGAGCTTAGAAGCTCCAACGATATGATCAACGATACGGAAGCGTTAAGGGCGCGTTTAGAACAGGACGGTTATTTGCTGCTTCGCGGATTTCACGACCGCGAGCAGGTGCTGGAGGCAAGAATGGAATTTGTTCGCAATCTTCATTCCATGGGGAGACTCGATTCCGGCGCGCCGCTCGAAGAAGGCAGAATCGGTCCGGATAACAAAGGCGGGATTTGGGGCTCCGGAGCGGAACAATTGAAGGAACGATTTCCGACGTTTGTGCAGCTGGTCAGCGGTCCTTCCGTTATGGCTTTTTTTGATCGGCTGCTGGACGGTCCATCGATGACCTATGATTATAAATGGCCGCGTGCGGTAGGACGGGGAGGGAACACGGGAGCTCACTACGATATTGTGTATATGGGCCGTGGAACCCCGAATGTATACACGATGTGGACACCACTCGGCGATACGCCGATCGAGATGGGAACCCTCACGTTATTGCTCGGATCGCAGCACTTCGACAAAATCAAAGAAACATACGGAAGGCTGGATGTAGACCGTGATAATGTAGCCAAAGGTTGGTTCTCCGAAGATCCGGTCGAAATCGTCGAAAAATACGGCGGTCAGTGGGCGACGACGTCGTTTGAAGCGGGAGACGCAATTATATTCGGCATGTTTATGATGCATGCGTCTACGAATAACATGACGGATCGGTACCGGCTCAGCGCGGATACGCGTTATCAGCTGGCATCGGAGCCCGTAGACGAACGATGGATCGGGGCCAAACCGAAAGGACACTACGCATGGCAGAAAACACCGACGAAGTCTATGGAGGATGCCCGTAAAGAATGGGGCGTGTAAATTTTGGGGGGCCTAGTTGCACGGAGCTTCTTACACGCAAAAGGATCACAGCGTGCATTGCAGGTCTTGGCTGGAAGCAGCAGTTATCGTACGGATTGTCGGCGATGGCTGCTTTTTCGTCGTTGTATTGCCCCAACATCCAGCGGCTTCACATTTAGGAAAGAGAATAAATCCAAATTGTTGTGATAGCGCTTACCTGTTAAAATTATATATAAGGTATACATGGTAATGCGAAACGGGAAGCGAGGTGGTTTTGTGGGAAACACAAAGCATAGCGGTCGAATCCGTCTGCCAAGAAAACCGGACCCGAAGCTGTGGGTGAGCATGATGCCTTTTGGTTTCAGTAAACTGAAACCGCGGCATCTTCGCGAAACGCTGAAGGTGGCTTGGGAAAATCGGGATGCGCTCCCATATGCGTATCGTATTTTGACGCAGGGTGTGTGTGACGGATGCGCCCTGGGTGTAGCTGGTTTGCAAGATCAGACGTTGGAAGGGCCTCATTTGTGCACAACCCGGTTGAACTTGTTGAAGCTCAATACGATGCCCGCCATGTCCGAAGCCGTGTTCGAAACGGATATTACGCGGTTGCGGCAAATGAACGGGACGGAATTAAGGAACTTAGGCCGTATTCCGTACCCGCTAATCCGCGAAAAGGGAGATCCCAGGTTCAGACGCTTGACGTGGGATGAAGCGCTCGACCGCATTTCCACGAAAATTAAAAACATCGACCCGAAGCAGCTTGCTTTCTATATGACTGCCCGGGGCATTACGAACGAATCGTATTATGTAGGAGCTAAAGTCGCCCGATTTCTTGGCACCAACCATATCGATAATGCTTCGAGGATTTGTCACGCCCCATCCAAAACCGCACTGAAGCGGTCGGTAGGCATTGCCGCATCCAGCTGCAGCTACAAGGACTGGATCGGAACCGATGTGCTCGTGTTCTGGGGCAGCGTAGCGGCGGCCAATCAGCCGGTATCGACCAAATACATGTATGCCGCCAAGCGTCAAGGTACCAAAATTATCGTGATCAATCCGTATTACGAACCGGCTATGGATGAATATTGGATTCCATCCATTCCGGAATCCGCTTTGTTCGGAACTAGGCTGGCCGATGCGTTTTATCCGGTGCAAATCGGCGGCGACATCGCATTCATGCATGGCGTCATGAAGATTTGGTTTGAAATGGAGGAACAGGAGCCGGGTTCAGCGATTGATCGTCATTTTGTCAATGAGCATACGCAAGGGATGGAGGAACTGAAGGCTCATGTGATGAACCAGGAATGGAGTTTGCTCGAGCAATCGTCGGGACTTTCCAAGCAAAACATGCGTGAATTCGCTCACACGTTGGCGAAGGCGAAATCCGGCGTGTTCGTATGGAGCATGGGACTGACGCAGCATCGTTTCGGCACCGACAACATATCGCAGGTGGCGAATCTGGCGCTGCTCCGCGGTTTTTTGGGGAGAGCGCATTGCGGACTGATGCCAATACGCGGACACAGCGGTGTGCAGGCCGCCGGGGAGATGGGGGCGGACCCGTACAGTTTGCCCGGAGGCGATTTCAATGCAGAGCATGCCCGGCGGCTCGAGCGGCTATGGGGCTTTTCGATCCCGGAATGGCAAGGCGATCCCGTAGGGCAATCGCTTCAGAACGCCTTGCTGCCTGAAGGACATGAGCGGAAACTAAGGCTCTTCTATATGTCCGGCGGCAATTTTCTGGAGACGATGCCCGATCCCGTTTATTCCAAGCAATGCTTGGAAAGTGTGGAATTAAGGGTACATCAGGACATTATATTCAACACCTCGACGCTTGCCGATGCCAGTGAAGCTGTCATTGTACTGCCGGCAATGACCCGGTATGAGCAGCCGGGAGGAGGAACTTCCACTTCGACGGAGCGAATGGTATATTTTTCGCCGGAGATCGAAGGTCCGAGAATCGATCAGGCCCGTCCGGAGTGGGCCATTTATATCGATTTGGCGGCAAGGGTCAAGCCGGAGAGCAAAGAACTTGTTTGGTTCGAGGATGCGCAAGTCATACGTCAAGAAATTGCGGCGGCAGCGCCGAATTATGACGGCATCCAGCATTTGGAAAAGGCCGGGGATGTGTTTCAATGGGGCGGAGCTTGGTTGTGCGAAGGCGGGATTTGCCCCACTTCCGACGGACGAGGCCGCTTGATTCCGGTCGAAGTTCCCGATCTAAACAGGCCGGAAGGGCACTTCCATGTGACGACCCGCCGTGGAAAGCAGTTTAATTCGATGATTTACGGGGAAAAAGATTCTTTCAACGGTGCGGGACGCCGTGACGTGCTGATGAATGCGGAAGACGGGAGGACGCTTGGGCTCTCGGAAGGCGATTCCGTCGTAGTACGCAACGACCATGGCGAGTTTCATGGGACAACGAAATTCGGGCGCATGCAGGCAGGCAACATCGCGCTATTTTGGCCGGAAGGCAATTGCTTGATGCCCAAAGGCGTTTATGAGCCATACTCGAACATCCCGGAATATAACACAACTGCGGTGGTGGAGAAGTCGCGGGACGATCAAAATCATCTAGGAACCTTAAAGCTATGAAACGATCTGTCACGGGTATATGGGATATCGTCAAATACGATGGAGATACCTTTTTCCGGCAGGAAGATGAGATCGTCACGGAAGCCCCTTTGACGATCGAAATCGACGGGGAGGAGTTTGCAACGATCGTCTGCTCGCCTGACGACTTGACGGATATGGTAGTCGGGTTTCTTGCGGCGGAAGGTTTTATTCGTTCTATGGAAGATGTTAATGACATTAATATTATGGAAGATCAAGGCTTTGCCTACATAGAGTTAAAGCGTACATCGTCCATTTTTAAAAACAGTTATGGAAAAAGGTTTATCGGCTCTTGCTGCGGTAAAAGCAGACCGTTTTATTTTTACAATGATTTGAGAACGGCGCAAGCTTCAAAAAGCGACACTGCTCTTACTGCAGAACAGTGTCTGTACCTTATAAGACAGCTACAGGAGCAATCCGCCGAGTTTCAGCGTACGGGGGGATTGCATAATGCCGGTTTATGCAGCACGCAAGAGCTGCTGTTCACGCGTTCGGATATCGGAAGACATAACGCATTGGACAAAATTTATGGTCATTGCATTCGGAACGGCGTTTCTACGGCGGATAAGGTGATCGCCTTCAGCGGGCGGATTTCTTCGGAGGTGATCCTGAAAGTCGCCAAAATAGGGGCAGGCATTCTTCTTTCCAAATCCGCGCCGACGGACTTGGCTTTACAGCTCGCGACGGAATTGAACATCACGGCTATCGGTTTTGCGAGGAACGGTAAGCTTAACGTGTATACGCATCCGCAGCGGATCTTCGGTATTGATCGGACAGACGATGCAGAAGAAAGTTAGGTTCGCAGGCGTGGAACCGAAAGCGGTGTGAACGGAAGGAGGCGAGGCCGGAATCGGTTAGCTTCCGGTTGAAAAAAGAGCAGCGAAGCATCTTGGTCATCGACCCTTGCGGCTTGATCGATTAGTCATAAAACAAGCCCGGCGACCGATGCGGTCTTGGCCGGGCTGAATGTTGATCAAAGCAATTACTCCAATAAATAAGGCAGTTTGAACGTCCACAATTCCGTGCCGTTTTCCGTTGAGTTGCTGCCTATGCCGAAATCGTTGTCGTTGACGATGACGATCGTATCGCCGTTTACGAGCGATAACCCTTCCACCTTCTCGTACGGATACTCGAAAGCGACCAGATCCAGAACGGTGCGCTTGGACGGAGGCATGATGCCGTTTGCTTTCAATTCATCGATACTCATTTGCTCCAGCGTCTTCCGGGCAGCCATTTGATCATCGTACTTGCCGAGTATATTGGTCGCGTTCGACAAATCAATGGAGAAGATGCGTTTCAGTTGGGCGTCGCTTCCTGCGTTTTTGTCACGCTCGTCGATGAGCAGCACATTCTCGTTTACGGCGACCAAGTCGGAGATCACAATATCGGCTTGCTTCAGCCCTTTGAATTGCTTCGCGTCTTCCGCAATATAAGCGAACTCGGCTACCGGCGCCAAAGCGGCCAAATCGAACTTGATGATGCGCAATTGCCGCGATTGGTCGGTATCCTTGTTCGGATTACGCAGCGGGCTTTGCATCGCCATGAACATGTATTTACCGTCCGGTGTAATGCCTACAGCCTCGGCGCCGCGGTTTTGCCGCAGCTTATTGTATACGGCGGGCAGCATTTCACGGGCGGGCACTAAGGGGGTGTCTACCTGAGCCGCCCAGCCCTTCGGTACGATGCGCTCGATCAGCGTACCGTCACGCTTCACGTGAACAATGGACGGACCGTATTCGTCGGAGATCCAGAACGAATCGTCGTTCGGGTTATACGCGATCCCTTCCACATCAAGACCGTAGGGATCATACGCTAGTTCTTTTTCCCCCTTTGCGTCATAAGGCGCTTCGTCCCGGCCTTTACTATTCGGCAGACCGGTAATGTTGGCATTGCCGGTAGCAGGGTTAATTCCGTTTACTTTCAAAGGAAACTGATCGATTATTTTTATTTTACCTTCCGCAAGCTCGATTTTATAAATGGTCGGATTGTAATTAACGAGTGGAAACGTACGGATGGTCGTTCCGTTCACGTCGAGCTCCCCGTTAGGGCCGCGGTCAGCCGTCGAATAAAAGACATTGTCCGGATCGCCAGGCAAGTGAATGAGTGAGGAACCGACGCCCATCTTAATCCCTTCCGCCAAGTCCGGAGCGTCGAGTTTATACTTGCCTGTAAGCTTCGGGATGTCGGTCAACGCTGCGCTGCTTCGGAATTCGTCCCAATTCACATATTTGCCGGTTGCTTCGCCCAATGCGCGAATGGGCAAATACAGACTGCCGTCAATATTGACGGCAGGAGAGGAGGGGGAGACGGCTTGTCCGTTATTCGTGTACTTGATCGTTTCCGCCGTATTGCCTGTCACCACTGCTGCATTTACGCTTGCAGTCGCGGCCGTAAGCGTGAGTGCCGCCAAAGCGGCGATCAGCCATGTTTTCTTCATTTGCCGTATTTCCCCTTTCGATGGTATTCTTGTCACAGACTGATCATATCAGCATATTGTTAACGTCGTTTTAATGCACTTTAAATGTTTTGTAAATCGATTGCAGGGATGGAGGATATCCTTTGACGAACACATTGCTGCGCACCGCTGTCATCTTGCTGATGCTGCTGACAGCCATCGCTTGCAGCAAAGGACAGACGAATCCTCCGAACAGCGGCGCCGCCTCTACCGCCGAGAACCCTCAGCGTGTGCAGGCTGCTTACCGGCCGGATTTGTTTCCGGAACAGGCGGTCATTCCTTTCGCTGAAAGTGTAGAGCAACCGCTCGAGCCGGGCACGCCTTCCGGCGATGCGAAGCTTGTTCGCAGCTTTACCCTCCCGAACTGTGAGGCGGAGATTGTGGTGTATTCAGGCGATGGCGATACCCCGTTCACGAACCTCACCGGGTATCTTAAAGGTGCGAAATCGGAATGGAAGCGTTTGGGGCGGTTGTCCGCCAGCAACGGGGATGAGGAGGATTGGATCACTCCTTTACATTTCATTAACGGAGAAATGTCCGGTGCCGTTATAAACATCCCATTCGGCAACATCGGTGCAAAGAAGGGGTTAGTGGTTTACCACCACGATACGGACTCGTGGAACATCATCGATTTTCAGGGGCACAACGCCATTTCGACAGATCTTGACGACGACGGGTTCCCCGAGTGGGTCGGCAATCAGAAGGACTGGGTGCCGCCGGCACTCGAGATCCACCGTTGGGTTCCGGAACAAGGTCGCTTCGAATCCGCAGTCCTTCAATGGGAATCGAGCCTATTCCCCGACACCGTCAACGAAACACCTTCTTACTCATCCCTTTTTATGGAGGATGGAATACGCTTCATTGAAATCGGCAACGATGATGCATATGCCTTTTTTATATTCGATCAAGGGCTCCTGAAACAGTACAAGCCATCCGATACTCGAAGCCGCGTCTTGGAAATGCAATGGGCTCGACGGCATTGATTTTGAATGGATACGCTTGATGCGCTACAAGAGATACAGGATGTGTTCTCAAGCGCGTGCGATTGAGAAGCTGCTCATCGCACGGCGGATGACATATTTAATGGAATTAATTATTAATAATATTTAATATTTGCAATCATGTTGTCATCGCAGTATTATGTCCGTCTATCTGCACTGCCGACATCATGGCGATTCGTTCAGCAAGCCTAAATACAACGGTTATCCATTGCGAGTTATTTAGGAGGGTTCCCATGTACAGCATCCTGATTGTTGACGATGAGAAGATTGAACGCGAAGGCGTAAAATTTTTGATCGCGCAGTACGGGCTTCCCTTGCGGGTAACGGAGGCGGAGAACGGCGCGAAGGCTCTGGAGTACGTGCAAGAGAACGCAATCGATATTTTGTTGACCGATATCAAAATGCCTTTCATGGACGGCATGCAGCTGGCTGCGGAAGCAAGGAAGCTGGACGATGACCTGCAAATCATTTTCTTCAGCGCTTTCAGCGAGTTCGAATACGCCAAGCAAGCGATGCACCTGAAAGCGGCCAATTATTTGCTCAAGCCGATCGAAGTCGATGAATTCTCCAAAGTGATGAACGAAGTGATCGGCTGGTGCGAGAAGAATAGGAAAGAGAAGGAATGGAATCGGGTCGTTCTGGAAGGATATTCTGCCGGAATGAAGCACGCGAAGGAAAAGCGGCTGCTGGATCTGATTCACGGATCGCCTCCCGGTCAGAGCTTGCCGGTCGACAGCGGCACTAACGAGGGGTGGAGCGCAGGTCATTATTCCCGAATGCTGCTCCTGGATTGCAAAAGGAAATTTTTTGATCGATGCGCATTGGAACTTACAACTGTGAGCCAAGCCGTGCCGGATCAACCGTTCGACTACATGAATTTGAACGAATATCAGAGTTTGCTATTTTTTAAAATAAAACCCGGTCGGGACGGCACTAAAGAGGAACTGAAACAGCTCGGAGCCCGTCTTCAGAACCGCTTGAAACAGCAATATGGGGAAGATTTTCACCTCATCTTCAGCAATGTTTTAACATCCGAGGGGAGCTTTCATACCGAATTCAATGAGATGGAAAAAAAAGCGGAGTATAAATTTTTCATGGATACTCCATTCATTATGTTTACAGAAGACACGGGGAGCGGCACTCACGAGGAAACGGATACGATCGAGCAGCGGATGGAACGGGTAGCCGGGCAGATTGAGAATAAGCAATATACATACGCCAGAGAAGGGATCGGGCGTCTATTCGAAGCTTTGGAGGGAAGCACTTCGTTTTCCACCGTATATGTCAAATATTTGTGCACGCAGCTGGTAAAGCAGATGGTAGACCATTTTGGCGCGTACGGACGGAAGACCATCCAGCAGGCGGCGATGGACATTTATCAATGCAGGAATCTTCGTGAGTTGAAGGACGTTTTGTTTGTTTTTTTGGAGGAAGGGGTCCAAATCCATAACGGCGCTTACGGTAAACCGGGCAGGAGGGACATGAAGCAGATCCTCGATATGATCCATCAAGAATACGGTAGGGACATCAGTCTTGAGGAAATCGCCGACCGGGTGTTTCTTTCTCCAAGCTATTTGAGCTATTTGTTCAAAAAAGAAACCGGAGTCAGCCTCATCAAATATTTGACGCAATACCGCCTCGAGAAAGCAAAACAATACTTGCGCGACACGAATATGAAAATCGTCGATGTAGGCTCTCTGGTGGGGTACGGTAACCTTTCGTATTTCGGTGCACTGTTCAAAAACTACGTCGGTGTGACGCCGGCCCAATACAGGGAGGAGCTCGAATGATCAACCGGCTCCTCAGTCTTTTTATCAATCTGCGTTTTAAGCAGAAGCTGATTTTGTCGTACATCGTTATCACGATCATCCCGATTATCGTCCTCGGCGGCTATTCTTACGAGCAGTCCAAGCGGTTCATCCAGAAGCAGGTAATGTCGGGGATGAAAGATACGGTGAACACGATGGCCGACAGCATGAACGACAAAATCGGGAAATACAACAATATGACCGATCTCATCGTATTTAATTCTTCCATACAGCGAATTTTCACTAACCTTTACTCGGATTTGGCCAACTTATCGTATGATTTGCGGGATCATTTGGAGCCTTTGTTTCAAACCATATTGTATTTGAATAAAGAGATCACCAACCTGACCGTTTACACGCAAACGATGCCGGAATACGGATCGATGATTCAATCCTACGAAAGGGTCAAAGATACCTCGTGGTATAAAGCTTCGCATGACAGCTTGATTCCGGTGTGGGCTTACGATCAAGGGGAATTGTTTTTGACTCGGAGATTCTCCGATTACTATGTAAACCATAATTTCGTACTGCTGACCATGAAGTTCAATTATGTCGGCTTGTTCGGTCATTTGGATTCGGATATGCCGGAATACGGGATCGTCGTAGCGGACGAACAGGGCGATATATTGTTTAGCCAAAAAACAAGCCATGCTGATGAACCGGAGCTTCGGGCTATCGATGCGCAGGTCGCCAAAGAAGGAGTCGCGAAATGGAACGGGGCTGAATCGTTCGTCGTGAAACGCGAAGTTCCACAGTCGGGATGGACGATCTATTACTATGCGCCGGTGCCGTACGTCTCTCCCGGGGCCGGAACGATTGTCGGCGCAACGGTGGTCATCGTCTTGCTGTGTATCGCCGTTCTTATGCTTTTGATATGGCTGTTTTCGCGCACGTTTCTGAAGCAGATTGTAGCGCTCAACCGGAATATGCGGCTCGTCGCGCAAGGTAATTTTACGATCGATATCCGCAGCAGCTCCAGAGACGAAATCGGCGAGTTGACCAACCGGTTCGGCATCATGGTGAAGCAAATTAACGAGTTGATCCAGGAGGCATACCATAATAAGCTGCTCCAGAAAGAAGCGGAGCTGAGCATATTGCAATCGCAGATTAACCCACACTTTTTGTATAATACGCTCTCGGTTATTAACTGGAAGGCGCTGCATCTCGGCGCTGCGGATATAAGCCATGTCGTAACGACGTTATCCCGGTTTTACCGCACCGCCCTGAATAAAGGGGAGCGGATGACCCCGATCCGAAGCGAGCTTGAAAATACGAAATGTTATGTGGAAATTCAGCTGGTCATGCACGACCGTAATTTTGATGTGGACTATGCGATCGACGAACGGCTGTACGATTATTGGACGTTGAATTTTATTTTGCAGCCGATTGTGGAGAACGCGATACTGCATGGAATCGATCATAAAGCGGAGGGGAGGGGGAGTTTGACGATCAAAGGACTTCTTATGGAGAAGCACGTTGAATTTGCAGTAGAGGATAATGGCCCCGGCATCGGCGAGGAAATAAGCAGCCGGCTGCTTACCGCCGCCTCCAATGGGTACGGGCTTAAAAACGTCAATGACCGAATCAAGCTTGCGTTCGGCGACGCATACGGCATTGATATCGACAGTGAGGAAGGCCGAGGAACGATTATTACACTCCGGCTGCCTGTCGAGAAGCGCAATTCGTAGAGCGAACATGCCCCCGATCGCCCGAATCCGCACATATCGTAAAATCGCGAGATGTTTCCAAAAAATCTGATAATTTAATTTAGCCCCGAATCCAATATGATGAAGTAAATAATGAAAGCGCAAACATTGAAGAAATGATGCCGACAACGGGGAGGCGGTATTTTGAAAAACGCAGCGGTGCTAAGCAGGCAAATGAGCGTGTCGGCCAGATCGAGTCTGATGAAGCGTTTGAGATCGCATAAAGTGCTGCTGTTGATGATGGTGCCGGGCATCGCCTATTTCATTATATTTCACTACATCCCGATGGCCGGCGTCGTCATCGCTTTTAAAGACTTCCGAATATTGCAGGGCATTGCCGCCAGCCCGTGGGTCGGCATGAAGCATTTCGACAAAGCGTTCTCCGATCCGTACTTTTACACCGTGCTCAAAAATTCCATCATCATCAGCATGCTTAAGCTGCTCTTCGGATTTCCCGCACCGGTGCTGTTCGCGCTCCTCATGAATGAAATACGCCATATGATCTTTAAAAAAGTGGCGCAAACCGTCTCCTATCTTCCTCACTTCATCTCATGGGTCGTCCTGTCCGGTATATTCATCAGTCTTTTTTCCCTGGAAGGCGCCGTGAACGGTTTTATGAGAATGTTTCATCTTACTCCCGTTATGTATATGGCGGAGCAGAGCTACTTTCGGTGGATTCTGGTCATCACGGACATTTACCAAAGTTTCGGATGGGATTCGATCATTTATTTTGCCGCCATTGCCGGCATCTCCCAGGAATTATACGATTCCGCGCTCATCGACGGGGCCGGCCGGTTCAAACGCATCCTGTACATTACGTTCCCCATGCTTCTGCCGACGATCTGCATCCTGCTCATTTTGCGGATGGCCTATATATTGGACGCCGGTTTTAACCAAATTTTCAATATGTATAATCCGACCGTGTACGAAGTATCGGATATTATCGACACTTACGTATACCGCAAAGGTCTCATCGAAGCGAATTACAGCTATTCTACGGCTGTGGGCCTCTTCAAATCCGTCATAGCTTTAATTTTGATCGTGACCGTCAATAAGGCGGTGAAAGCGATGGGGGGGAAGGATCACTCGTTATGGTGAGAACTGCCTATTTCCGAAGAACGCCGCTGGGGGAAATGCTGGTCGACGCCGTTCTTTATTTGATCGTACTGCTCATCATGTTCATCACCTTGTTTCCGTTCTGGAACCAGGTTGTGATCTCGTTAAGCTCAGGAAGTGCACTTTATTCAACGGAGGTGTTGCTGTTTCCGAAACAATGGACATTCGGCAGTTATTTGGTCGCGCTGAAGTACAAATCGTTATGGTGGGGGTTTTACAATTCGGTCGTTCGCGCAGCCGTCGGCGTGGTGCTAAGCCTGGTTTTTACGTCCATGTTCGCCTATGCGCTGTCCAAGAAGGAGCTGCCTTTCAACAGCTTGTTTACCGCGATGATTCTGTTCACCATGCTGTTCAGCGGCGGGCTCATTCCGCACTACTTGCTGATCAAAAACTTGGGGCTGTACAACTCGGTTTGGGCGCTCATATTGCCGTCGCTTATCAGCGCGTTCAATGTGCTGATCATGCGGAACTTTTTCAGGTCGATTCCGGAAGGCCTCGAAGAATCCGCGAAGGTGGACGGCGCGGGATACTTTCTCATCTACTGGAAAATCGTTATCCCGTTATCGAAACCGGTGCTCGCGACGGTCGCTTTATGGGTGGCCGTCACCCACTGGAACGCGTGGTTCGACAGCCTGATTTACATCTCCGATCCGCATAAGCAGGTGCTTCAGGTTGTGCTGCGCAAAATCATCGTCGACAACAACATGGATGAATTCAATGCGATGCTGAACCAGGTGGATCAGCGAAACATGTTTTCGGGCAGGCAGCTGCAGGCGACGGTCATTATGTTATCCATGATTCCGATGCTGGTCGTTTATCCTTTTGTGCAAAAATATTTTGTCAAAGGCATCATGTTAGGCTCCGTGAAAGGATAGTTTCCATTGAAGGAGGCTTTCTTATGAAAAAAAGAGTCGTAACGGCATTCACGAGCGCTGCGCTGCTTGCGGGCCTGATTGCCGGCTGCACCGCACCCGGTGACGGCGGCAAAGGTTCGTCTCCCGGCGGAACCGCGCCGAGCCCGGACGAAGGCTCGCTTGCCAAGAAGCTGAGAATGGTCAATTACAGCTCGAACTTCGACAAAATGAACGTTAACGGGTTCGCATACAACCTGATCAAGCAAAAATTCAATGTAGACATCGAGCTACTGCCGATTCCAAACGATGTTAACGCAAGAAAAGACGCGATTTTTCTCAAAATCGCTTCAGGCGAAATTCCGAATACATGGAGCGATTTGCGCTTTCCCGATTATAACAAGCTGGTCAGAGAAGGCGCGGTTGCGGAAATACCCGAAGAACTGCTGCAAAAATATGCGCCGAAGTATATGGCATGGCTAAAGAAGCACCTGGGCGACGATCCGTTCAAGTATACCCGGCGCGACGGCAAAAACTACTCTATGCCGATTATTTGGACGCTGGGACCGACGCAGCGCGTTCTCGGAATACGTCAGGATTGGCTGGACAAAGTCGGCATCACGAAGAAACCGGAAACGCTCGATGAGCTGGAGAACGCGCTGCGCAAATTCCGCAACGACGATCCGGACGGCAACGGCAAGAAGGATACGTATGGGCTAACGGGCAGAAGCGACTCCCTGGAGCAAATCTTCACTTCCGTATTTGGAGCTTTCGGCGTCTATCCGGGCGCATTCTATGAGGAAAACGGCAAAATCGTCAGGGGTGACGTTCAGCCGGGAGCGAAACAGGCGCTTACCGTCTTGAATAAGTGGTACACCGAGGATCTGCTCGACCCCGAGTTTGTGCTCAACAAGTCAACGAACGTCGAAGATAAAGTCGTTTCCGGGAAAGTGGGCATGGTGCAGGATTCGTGGTGGAGGTTTTTGCCGAGGGAAGCTTTCTTCTCGGGACTGCTCCATGACAAAACGAAAGAGAACAATCCGAATGCCAAATGGACTTTACTTGCAGGTCCGAAAGGACCGGACGGAAAACAGGGCATGACGCAGGGCAATCCGATTATAAGCTCGGGCGTACAGTTCGGCAAGCCGCTGGAGAAAAACCGCGAGCTGATGATCCGGTATATCCAGATTGCCGAGGAAAGGTCGTTTAACCCGCAATTTTATGAATCGCTTGTCTACGGAGAAAAGGGAAAAACATATCGTGTAACGGAAAGCGGCGATTTCGAATATATTCCGCCTTACGATAAAGAAGAGGAACGAATTAAATTCGGCATCGGCGAAGCATACGGCACCTCCTTCAACGATTACGACATGCAGGCGCCTTACGCGACGAAGAGCAATTTGAGACAGATGCGCAAAGATGCGGAAGCCGTCGCCAAGGGGAAATACGACATTCTCGCTGCGGTCGATATGCCGGAGTACTTCGAGGTGAAGGACAGACTGGATCAGATGACGCTCAAAAACTACGTCGATTTCATTATCGGCAAGCGTCCGGTCGGCCAGTTCGACCAGTTTGTGGATGAATGGAAAAAAGCAGGCGGCGCAAAAACGATGGAAGTGGCGCAGCGGGAATATGACAAGACGATGAAAAAATAAATAAAGGAAAGGCAGGTAACGACATGGGCGAAAGAACGAATACCGATTGGTTCAAGGAAGCCGGGTGGGGCGTATTCTGCCACTACTTGCCTACTCCCCCGAGCACGAACGAAGGCAGGCATCTGACGGCAGAGGAATGGAACCGTCGTGTCGACAGCTTCGATGTGGGACGACTCGCGTCACAATTGGAGAGCGTGGGAGCCCCATACTTCTTCATCACGATCGGCCAAAATACGGGACATTACTGCGCGCCGAACGCAACGTACGACTCGATCGTCGGTATCGATCCGAGCAAATGCTCCAGACGGGATCTGATCGGCGAGCTGTCCGACGCTTTGGCCGGCCGGGGCATCAGGCTGCTTGTTTATCTTCCGAGCGGCGCGCCGGCTGCGGACCGTACCGCCATGGAGAGACTGGGCTGGGAGTGGGGTTTCGAAGGCGGATGGGGAAAGCCCCGGAGCCCGGAAGCAAAGCAGCTCGTTGTCGTCACTACCGAGAAAGGCACCCGGAATGCCGTGCCTCAGAGCAAGCTTGAGCGCGTAAGGACGGGCAAAAGGCTGGCGGAATTCCAGAATAACTGGGAAGCCGTCATCACGGAATGGTCCTTGCGATGGGGGAACAAGGTGAGCGGCTGGTGGATCGACGGCTGTTATTTTGCCGACGAGATGTACCGCCACCCGGATGCGCCGAACTTCCAAAGCTTCACGGCTGCGCTGAAAGCCGGCAATCCCGACAGCATTGTAGCCTTCAATCCCGGTGTCCTTACGCCGGTCATCTCCCATACGGAGCATGAAGATTACACGGCTGGAGAAATCTCGAAGGTGCTGCCGGTTCCATTCGGCCAAGACCAGGGACGTTATGTGGACGGCGCGCAGTACCACGTCTTAAGCTATCTCGGATTGTCGTGGGGGGAAGGAAATCCCCGGTTTGGAAACGAGCTTGTGATCGGTTATACGAAGCTGGTCCGGCAGCGTGAAGGCGTCATAACGTGGGATGTACCGATTACATACGACGGATGTATACCGGAATCGTTCATCCAACAGCTGCAGGCATTGAATCAAGGTTTGTCGGTGTCTGGCAGTTAATAGAGTTTTCTCGACGCATGCAGTATTCTAAGATCCGCCGGAAAGGAAGGGTGGCATGGAAACGAGGAGAAGTGTCGACTGGTTTAAAGAAGCGAAATGGGGGGTGTTTTGCCACTACTTGCCCAAACCCCCGAAGGATGCCGCGGCAGGAAGCACGTTGTCTGCCGGGCAGTGGAACGAACGGGTGGATCGCTTCGATGTGGAAGGGCTCGCTTCCCAGCTGGACAGCGTTGGGGCCAAGTACTTTTATCTCACTCTCGGCCAAAATACAGGCCACTACTGCGCTCCTAACGAAACGTATGATTCCATCGTCGGCATAGAGCCAAGCAAATGCTCCAAAAGGGATTTGGTCAACGATTTGGCGGACGCATTAGCCGTTAAGGGCATCAGGCTGCTTGTCTATTTGCCGAGCGGTGCGCCGGACCGGGACCCGATTGCGATGGAAAAGCTGGAGTGGGAGAACGGCTACATTCCCGGTACGGGAAACCGTCACAATCGGCAGCGTACGGGCAAAAGGCTTGCGGAATTTCAGCGGAGATGGGAGGCCGTCATTGCCGAATGGTCGTTGCGCTGGGGAAACAAGGTGAACGGGTGGTGGATCGACGGCTGCTACTTCGCCGACGAGATGTACCGGTTCCCGGACGCACCGAATTTCGAAAGCTTCGCGGCAGCCATGAGAGCCGGCAATCCGGACAGCATCGTCGCTTTCAATCCGGGGGTCATCGTGCCGGTCATCTCGCACCGCACGGAGCATGAAGATTATATCGGAGGGGAAGTCATCCGGTCATTCCCCGTCGGGCAGCAGGAGCGGTGGCTCGAGGGCAGGCAGTATCACATATTAAGCTTCCTCGGATCCGATTGGGGGCAGGGCGAACCGAGCCTTCCGGACGAGTTCGTCATCGGCTACACGAAACATGTCAACGACAGCGAGGGTGTCGTCACCTGGGATGTGCCCATATCGCATGACGGGCTGATCGAGCAGCCGTTTATGGAGCAATTAAAGGCTTTACATGCAGGGCTGTCGTCGGCAGCCGTACGATAACAACGAATGGAGGGTTTCAAATGAATAGCAAAGAAAAATATTTGTTCGACATTCAAGGTTATCTTCTCGTGGAGAACGTCTTAAGCAAGGAAGAACTCGCTGCAATGAACCGGGCGATCGACGAAAAACAGGCGGCCGGCGAGCCGATCCGGAACTTCCTGATGTGGGAGGAACCCGGATTCCGGAGTTTGATAAATCATCCGAATACCAAACCGTATCTGAAGGCCATGTTCGGACGACACTACCGGCTCGATCACGAGTACGCGATTATCCATAATAAGGGCGACAAGCCGCTGCAGCTTCATGGCGGGAACAACCCGTTCGATCCCGGACAATTTTATTATGTTCAGAATGACCGCGTATACAGCGGGCTGACGGTGTATTCGTTCGCTCTATCGGATATCGGGCCGGAAGACGGTGGTTTCTGCTGCGTACCCGGAAGCCATAAAGCGAGCTTTAAGCTGCCGGAGGAATACAGGCATTATGATGAAATCGGACCGACGATTCATGTGCCGCAGAAGGCAGGGGATCTGCTGATCTTCACGGAGGCGCTGACGCACGGCACCTTCCCGTGGCAGGGGCAACAGCAAAGACGATCGTTCCTGTATAAGTACGCTCCGCTCATGATCGCATGGAGGAAATATGACCGTACGCCGGAATTGCTTGAGATGCTCACGCAGGAGCAAAAGGAAATTCTGGATCCTACGTATCATCCTTATTTGCGCGATCAGTACGTTTACGTAGAATAGATTTTTAATAAAGCAGGCATCTCCCTGAATGGGCTGGGCGATTTGGGGAGGTGTTTGCGATTTGAATACGAATGAGGAAGCGACCGATGACGACGAAGAAACACACCAAGTTGTCCCTCTGGGTGCTTGCCTGGCCCATCATGATTGAGATGCTGCTGCAATTCATGATCGGAACCGCCGATACGCTTATGGTGAGCCGAATTTCCGACCATGCCGTAGCGGTTGTTGGGATCAGCAATCAATTTTTCATGTCGGCTATCATTTTGTTTATGATGATCACGAGCGGTGCAGGGGTACTCATTGCACAGAAAATAGGGGCCGGACAGGAACAAGACGCCAGGACCGTAGCGGTCATGACGCTGCAGATCACTTTCGGGCTCGGCATTATCGTGAGCGCGTTTCTTTATTTCGGTGCGCACCTGGTTTCGGCATGGCTGCAAATCCCGATGGAGCTTCAACCCTTGGCCGTTACTTATATATCGGTTGTCGGAAGCGGCACGATGTTTACGAGCCTGATGCTAGCTTTAAGCACGATCATCCGCAATACCGGCAATACCAAAAGCCCTATGTATATTTCAATCGGAATGAATATCGTCCATGTCTTTTTTAATTACTTGTTTATTTTCGGTGCGCTCGGATTTCCGCAATGGGGACTGTATGGGGTTGCGCTGTCTACAGTCATGAGCCGCGGACTTGCCGTGATCGTCTTGCTGTATGTACTGCGCAGCGCCTTCTCGGAGCCCATCAAGCGGCGCGATTACAATTTGTTCCGGTGGCCGCTGCTCAAGGAAGTGCTGCGCATCGGCTGGCCGATGTCGATTAACGGAGCTTCGTGGACGTTCTCGCAAATTACGATATTCGCGCTCATCGCCTCGATTGGTGCAACGGAATTAGCTGCCAGAACTTATTTGAATACATTGGAATCGTTTTGTTTTTTGCTGGGGATGTCATTATCGATGGCCGGACAAATTCAAATCGCCCAGCTTTACGGTGCTGCACGGCTATCCGAGACATATGAAACGGCTTGGCGGGTGCTGAGAACGGGGCTCGCCGTCGTCATGGTCAACACCGTATTGCTGGTCGCTTTCGGAAGGGTGATTTTGCAATGGTTCACATCGGACAACGACATCCTCGTATTAGGGGTTTCCGTCTTACTCATGAACTTGATCCTGCAGCCCGCCAAAATGGTGTGCAACACGTTCATCAGCTCGCTTAGCGCGATCGGCGATACCCGTTTTATCGCGGTGGTCGGCGTTTCGTCCATGTGGGCCGTTTCGGTCGGACTGACGTACGTATTCGGCATCTCGCTGCATTGGGGGCTGCTTGGTATTTACGCGGCCATGACGCTGGACGAATATGTCCGGGGAGCGCTTTATATTATGCGTTGGCGGCAAAAGAGGGCGATGTGGGGATTCGGACCATGGAACGGGCAGAACAATGCGACAACAAGCGTACGCTCGGAGATCGAAACGTAAGGAAAGGGGTATGCGGCGATGTCTAAGAAAATACAAGTGACGGTTTGGAACGAGTTTTGGCACGAGCAGCACCAGGATAACATTAAGGCAGTGTATCCGGAAGGCATTCACCAGGTCATCGCGAACCATTTGCAAAAGCAGCCGGACATGGAGGTTCGGACAGCGACGCTGTATGATCCGGAGCACGGACTACCGGACGAGGTCATCGAACGGACGGACGTGCTGATTTGGTGGTCGCACTTGAAGCATGGCGAGGTGCCCGACGATCTGGTCGACAAGATGTATAGGCGCGTGATCGCCGGAATGGGGACGATTTTTCTGCACTCCTCCGCTGGCTCGAAATTGTTCAAAAGACTCATGGGTACGGCCGGCGGCCACAAATGGCGGGAAGCGCATGAGAAGGAACGGCTGTGGGTACTTAAGACGGGGCATCCCATTGTCGACGGCGTTCCTGAGTATTTCGAGCTGCCAGAGGAGGAAATGTACGGCGAATATTGGGATATTCCGGAGCCCGACGAGCTTATTCTAGCAAGCTGGTTTGAAGGCGGCGAAATTTTCCGTAGCGGGATTACGTATACGCGGGGCAGGGGGAGGCTGTTCTATTTCCGGCCCGGCCACGAGGAATACCCTTCGTACTATAACGGCAACGTGCTCAAAATTATCGAGAACGCGACGCGCTGGACAGCGCCTCTGGCGTCTCCGCCGGATGTGACGAGCGGAAATGTACGTTCGATCGAGCCGATTGACGGATTTGTCCGCGACGGCCGCGGCAACCGGGTCGAGTAAATGGGTTATGACATGAAATCCGTAAGGAGAACCGGGCTTTATGCCGACTGAACGTAACCCGAACCCGACGGTTTATCCGATTCTGCTCGTCATTAGCATCGCTCATTTGATCAACGATTCCTTGCAAGCCGTTATCCCGGCTTCTTACCCGATCCTGCGGGATTCGCTGCATTTGTCCTACACGCAGCTCGGCTTGATCACGTTCATTCTTTATTTCTCTTCCTCCGTGATGCAGCCCTTTGTCGGCGCATTCGCGGATACGCGGCCGACGCCGTACATTTTGCCATCCGGCATGCTGCTTTCCTTGTTCGGCATGCTGGGGCTCGCTTATGCACCAGGTTATGTTGCGGTACTCTGTTCCGTTATACTCGTAGGCACGGCTTCGGCTATGTTTCATCCGGAAGGTGCAAGGATCGCTTACCTCGCCGCCGGTTCGAAGAGAGGCTTCGCGCAATCGCTATTTCAAGTCGGCGGCAATGCGGGCAGCGCGATGGCTCCGCTGATGACGGCGCTTATCTTTTATCCGTTCGGGCAAAAGGGAGCGGTTTGGTTCACCTTGGTCGCTGCGGCCGGGGCGGCACTCCAAATGTGGGTAGCCCGCTGGTATAAGGACCGCTTGCTGCTTTCTTCGAGAGGAACGAAAAGCAAGTCCGACGCCGAGGGAGTGAATGTTCAGCAGCAGCGAGTTGTCGGAGCGATCGTTGTCATCATCTTGATCGCGTTTGCCAGATCGCTCTTCGGGTCCAGTGTAGGGACGTATTTCGTCTTTTATTTGATGGAGCAATTCCGGATGTCCGTCCCGGAGGCGCAGATGTATATTTTCCTCTACGCGGGAGCGGGCATTGTGGGGACGTTTCTTGGCGGTCCGCTGTCGGACCGCATCGGGCGGAAAGCCGTTATGCTGTTATCCGTGCTGGGAGCTGCGCCGTTCGGCATTCTGCTTCCATACGCCGGCGAGCTGTGGCTGTATCCGCTGCTTATGATGCTAGGACTTATTAATCATAGCAGCTTCTCGGTTACGGTAGTATACGTTCAAGAGCTGGTGCCTGGAAAGATTGGCATGGTATCCGGTCTCATTACCGGTCTTGCCTTCGGAATGGGTGCCATCGGCACGGTTGTTGTCGGCGCGATGATCGATTTGACGAGTCTTTCCGCCGTCATCGTCGCTTGTACATTTATGCCGCTGTTCGGCGTCATCGGCTTCCTGCTCCCATCCGATCGCAAATTTCGCAACCGGCCGGAAGGAATGGAGAGTAAGGCGTAGATAGCGGGCAAGTACCGAATGCTTTGTACGCCGAAATTCACAACTTATTTTCATGTGACAAGTCCGTTCAAGGAGGAATGCAAATGGAACGAATGAGAGTGATTCAGGTTGGCGTGGGCGGATTCGGGACCTATTGGCTCAAGCACATCCAGGCCGTCCAATCGATAGAGCTCGTTGCCATCGCAGAGGTACAGCAAGAAAAGCTCGCGGAAGGGGTGAGGCTGCTCGCGGACCGGAGCGTACCGGCTTTCACGTCGCATGAAGAAGCATTCCGTGCGGTCAAAGCCGATCTCGCACTTCTGATTACGCCGCCGCCGACCCGCCACCGGTTAACCCGGGACGCCCTGGAGGCCGGTATGCACGTAATCGTGGAAAAGCCGATGGCGTCGAATTTCCGGGAAGCCCTTGCGCTGCTTGACATTGCAAGGAAATATGACAAGGTCGTATCCGTCAACCAAAACTACCGCTGGACGCCGGAAATGAAAGCAATTCGAACGGCTTTGGCATTGGGGCTGATCGGCAAGCCCGAGGTCGTGGAATGGCAGTTTGCGCGGGACGGCTCCCGGAACCGAGGCCCGCAGGCCGAATGGAGAAGAAATCGTGAAGAGCCGCTGCTGACGGAGCTGAGCATCCACCACTTCGATTTGATGCGGTATTTGCTGAATGCGGAGCCGGTGTACCTGTTTGCAAGCAGCTTCTCACCGACCTGGAACGATCGGGGCGGGAACAGCTCGGCATCCGTGATCCTCAAGTTCGCAGGCGGGATTCACGTCAATTATTTTGCCAGCAGCGCCAATAAAGGCAAGGACTCGACCTGGACGGGCAACTTCCGGATTGTAGGGAACGCAGGAGCGCTGGAGTTTGCGGACGGCATGGCGTACCACGTAACGGAAGCAGAGGAGCGCCGTCCTCTGGAACTGCAGGAGCTGGAATACCACAACGTAGCGTACACGGTGAACGATTTCGTGGAAGCGGTGCGTGCAGGCCGCAGACCGGCCACTTCAATCGAAGACAATCTCATCAGCTTCTCCATGGTGGGCGCGGCGGTGGAATCATCGAAAACGGGCAAGGTTGTGCGGCTGGATACGGGGTTTTACCAAGCATATTAAGCGGAGGAAGCGATAGACGGCGAGCTGCGGCCATCCGCGGGATCCGCCGTGTGCCCGAAGCCGAAATGAATACGGCTCCCGATTCAGACCGGTCAACGCATGACGCGGCAGACGCGCTTCAATGTACTAAGCCTTGTAGCCGAGAAAGGGGTACATGTATAATGGCGGGAAAAATTCGGATTACGATATGGAACGAGTTTTACCATGAGCAGCGTCTGGCTGTTGTCAAAGAAATTTACCCGGAAGGAATTCACAGAGCGCTGGCGGACTATCTGGAAAATGCGCCTGACCTTGAGATCGCTACCGCCACGCTGTACGATCCGCATCAAGGGCTGCCGGACGACGTGATAGAGAAGACGGACGTTCTCATCTGGTGGTCGCACCTCAAACACGAAGAGGTGTCCGACGCTATCGTCGACAAGTTGCACCGCCGTATCATCGAAGGGGCGATGGGGGCGATTTTTCTCCATTCGGCTTCGGGCTCCAAGCTGTTCAAACGACTGATGGGCACGACCGGCGGCGGCAAGTGGAGGGAAGCGCATGAGAAGGAACGGCTCTGGGTGCTTAAGCCTGGCCATCCGATCGTGGACGGCATAGGCGAGTACATTGAGCTGCCTCACGAAGAAATGTACGGCGAGCCCTCGAACATTCCGGAGCCGGACGAACTGATCTTTATGAGCTGGTTCGAAGGCGGCGAAGTGATGCGGAGCGGCAATGCTTATACGAGAGGGAAAGGCAAAGTGTTCTATTTCCGGCCCGGCCACGAGGAATATCCGACGTATTATAACAAGGATGTGCTGAAGGTGATTGAGAATGCGGCGCGATGGGTCGCTCCGCTGAACGCTCCGCCTTCGATTACGACGGGCAACGTGCCGTCGCTAGAGAAGATTAAAGGATTCCACCGCGACGGCCACGGGAATCGGATCGAATCGGTTTGACCGGCATAACACGAAAAAACGGCTCCTTTTGCAGTTGCGGGGAGCCGTTTTTTGATATACACAGGACGAACGAACTTGCAATGATTCATCGCCGTTTATGAATACCCGACGCTTTTAGGATAAGCTTCGGTTGACCGCAGCCTGCAAATAACGGTGCAGCAGAGCGAAGTCCAGCTCATTGCTGCGCACCGATTTGCGGAATTTGGCCGGCGTAATGTTCATCAAGTCGGCGAACACTTTGCTGAAATAATGCACCGTCTCGAAGCCGACTTCGGACGATATGTCCTCGATGTTAATGTCGGTATACACAAGAAGATAGGCGGCTCGCTTTATGCGTTCATTGCGAACCCAGGAAGGAAAAGTCAGCCCGAGCTGCTCTGAGAGCAGGCGGGAGAGCTGTCTCTCCGACAAGTGAATCTCCTGAGCCAGCTCCTTGAGCGTCAATTTGTTCGACAGATGGTTCATGATATAGTCTTTGGCTTCTTTCAGCGCTCCCGAGTACACGGGCTCAGTTGCGTGCTCCGCAGTGAAGGATTCGCTATACCGGGAAAACATCGAGAGCGACGTCAGCAGCAGCGAATGGGCAAGCTTCTCCGCAGCCATAGGATAATCGATCGCCTCTCCCGAACAATAGGCAATGAGCGCTTTCCAAGTGAGCACTGCCGCGGATTGTTCCGCATCGGCGATAAACATATGATGAAACCGTTTTAATCTTTCGAACGTTTGTACGACTTGTGGGTCAGCAGCTTCCTGGATAAGGTCAAAGGCGACAAACAGCAGAAGCATACCGTCCTCGCTCTCGATATGGTGGGAGCTGTTAGGCTTGGAGCAATAAAGCGTGCCTTGGCGAAGCGGATACGTTATGCCGTTATGAACATAAGTTCCTACCCCTTCAGCCACATAACATATCTCAAAAAAAGAATGCGCATGAGGCATGTTGCCGCGATGCCGCGGCTTGCCTCCCCAATAATGAATGAAGAAGGAGGCCGGAGGCCCCTGAAGGCTCGTTACATGCTCATTTAGGTACAAGCTGCTTTTTTGGCATGCCGCTATAGTGGGGACCACGTACTTTCCTCCTTTGATCTTCTGAATTAGATCGGGATGGTTTCAAGACGAGGCTGATTGAGGGAAGCGGCAGCTCCTTGTTAGAGTATCGGTGCTGCCATTTTCTCTTAACGGCCCCATTATAGCATGAAAATTGCAAAAATAAGGCGTGAATTTGAAAAGACAGCCCAGGCTGCACACTCTATACTGAAAAAGAAGCAGAAGAAATCAACATATGCGGCGGTTTTCTCTATACGCCTGCGCGGTGCAGCGTCACACAATACGCAGTCCCCAAAAAGCCGATCACTTGCCGCTGCAATACGCACTCGATCAACAGCCTGCGCAGAACAACGGTCAAACGGATCATTTGGAAAACGCTTACCAACGTCATGCTGAAGGACTTATTATGAAAACGAATGCGAAAGGCGGTCAAACGGATGACTACGATAACCGGCGCAAGAACTGCGCCTGCCGGCATACTGGGGTTTCCGGTAGCGCCGATGGATCGAAACGGCCAGCTGGATGTGCAGGCTTTTGAACGAAATGTAGGGTTTCTTATTGATGAAGGATTGTCGGCCATCTTCGTCGCTTGCGGTTCCGGCGAATTTCATGCGCTGTCGCATCAAGATTATCGGCTCATGGTCGAAACGGCGATGTCGGTAGCCCAGGACAAGGTTCCCGTCTATACCGGCGTTGGAGGCAACATTACCCATGCGCTGGAACTTGCCAAGCTATCGGAGGTACTGGGTGCGGACGGCTATTTGATCCTCCCGCCTTATCTGATCGAAGCGGAGCAGGAAGGGCTGTACCGGTATTTGAACGCCATAGTCTCAAGTACGGATTTGAATGCCATTGTGTATCAGCGGGATAATTGCGTTCTAACGCTAAATACGCTGCAGCGGCTGCTCGTGCATCCTCAGCTTGTCGGATTGAAGGATGGACTAGGGAATATGGACTTGAATATCGAACTGACGCAAACGATCGGCAGCAGGCTCCGCTGGCTGAACGGCATGCCAATGGCCGAAGTGACGATGCCGGCTTATGTCCAGTTAGGTTTCAGCGCGTATTCATCGGCCATTTCCAATTATATTCCACACATCTCGCGGTTGTTTTATGACGCGCTGCTCGGCGGCGATCAAGCGCTGCTAAGCGAGCTGTACCGGCATGTCATTTTACCGATCAATGCGATCCGCCGCCAACGAAAAGGCTATGCCGTAGCGTTGATCAAGGCAGGCATGCAAATCGTCGGCCAGCCGGTTGGCACGGATGTGCGTCCGCCGATCGTTCCGGTGGAAGAGGAGCATTACCGGAAGCTCGAGCAGATTATTAAGGTTGCGTTCGACCGGTTTCCCAAGCCGGGCGTTTCAACGAAGGAGGAGAACGTTCCATCATGACGGCAATGAACGGTAGTTCGACATATTTGAATTATATCGGGGGAACCTGGGTTCCGTCTCGCACAGGGGAAAGGGAAGCAAGCATCAATCCGGCGAATAAGCAGGAAGTCGTAGGTTATGTGCAGCAATCGGCGCTGCCGGATTTGGATGACGCCGTGCAGGCAGCTGCCGAAGCCCAAAAAGGATGGAAGCGTCTGGCTGGAAGCGCGAGAGGCGACTACCTGTACAAAGCTGCGGCCATCCTGGAGCGAAGGCTGGATGAGGTCGCGACGGCGATGACGAAAGAAATGGGTAAAACGCTCCAGGAAGCCAAAGGCGAGACGGCTCGCGGCGTTGCGATCCTGCGCTACTATGCCGGGGAAGGGATGCGCTCCGTTGGTGAAGTGATCCCTTCGACGGACAGCGAGGCGCTTATGTTCACGACCCGAGTCCCTCTAGGCGTCGTCGGCGTCATTACGCCGTGGAATTTCCCGGTGGCGATTCCGCTATGGAAGATCGCGCCGGCGCTTGTGTACGGCAACTCTGTCGTGATCAAGCCGGCATCGGAGACGGGCGTCACCTGCGCCAAGCTGATGGAATGCTTCGAAGAAGCGGGATTGCCTCCGGGCGTTATTAATATGGTCTTTGGTTCGGGCAGCGTCATAGGCCGCGGGATTGCGGAGCATCCCGGCATTCATGCCTTGTCGTTCACCGGCTCCAACGCGGTCGGCAAAACGATCGGTCAGGCGGCGCTTGCGCGCGGCGCCAAATATCAGCTGGAGATGGGCGGCAAAAACCCCGTCGTCGTCGCACCAGATGCCGATCTGGATTTGGCGGTGGAGGCGACCGTCAGCGGGGGGCTGCGTTCGACAGGGCAAAAATGCACGGCAACCAGCCGCGTCATCATTCATCAAGACATCTATGAACCGTTCAAGGAACGGCTGCTGCAGCGGATCGCGCAAATCAAGATCGGCAACGGTATGCAGGACGGCGTATGGATGGGCCCTTGCGCAAGCGAACGGCAGTTCAACACGGTGCAGGCCTATATCCGCAAGGGAGTCGAGGAAGGCGCCCGACTTCTGTACGGAGGCAGCATCCCCGAGGGAATCGGTTACACGGAAGGATATTTTATCGAGCCGACGGTGTTCGAGAATGTGACCTCGGACATGACCATTGCCCGGGAGGAAATTTTCGGTCCCGTGCTTGTATTGATGAAGGCCGAATCCGTAGAAGAAGCGCTGCGTTTGGCTAATGACACGGAATTCGGACTGAGCGCCTCTATTTTCACCTCGAATATCGGGGCGATGCTCGGTTTCATACAAGGGATGGACGCAGGGCTTGTGCGCATCAATGCGGAGAGTGCCGGGGTGGAGCTTCAGGCACCGTTCGGCGGCATGAAACAATCCAGCTCCCATTCCCGTGAGCAGGGACGCGCAGCGATCGAGTTTTTTACCGCTATCAAAACCGTGTTCGTCAAATCGTAACGGGGAGGACTTGGTTATGACGTTTGAATCATCGAGTTCAAAAGGTTATGCTTCGCCGGTCGTTACCGAAATGCTGGTCATTCCGGTGGCCGGGCGGGACAGCATGCTGCTTAATCTGAGCGGGGCCCACGGCCCGTTTTTTACCCGCAACGTAGTGATTCTCAAGGATAACGCCGGTCATACGGGCGTGGGCGAGGTGCCCGGTGGAGAACGCATTCGCCAAACGCTGGAGGACGCCAAGCCGCTCGTGATCGGGCACTCCATCGGGAGCTACAACAATTTGCTCCGAGAGGTAAAACGGCAGTTTGCCGACCGCGATGCCGGGGGGAGAGGGCTGCAAACGTACGATTTGCGCATCGCCATTCACGCCGTAACGGCGCTCGAAGCTGCGCTGCTGGATTTGCTCGGCCAGTTTCTCGGCGTCCCGGTGGCCGCATTGCTCGGGGACGGACAGCAGCGGGAAGCGGTGGAGATGCTGGGCTATTTGTTCTACATCGGGGATCGCCGCAAGACCGATTTGCCTTATCCGAGCGAGCCTGACGCCAAGGACGATTGGTTTCGGCTGCGCCATGAGGAAGCGCTTACGGGCGAAGCGGTGGTTCGGCTCGCGGAGGCGGCCCATGACCGTTACGGCTTCAACGATTTCAAGCTCAAGGGAGGCGTTCTACGCGGCGAGGAAGAGATGGATGCCGTATCGCTTCTGGCCCAGCGGTTCCCGCAGGCTCGGATTACGCTGGACCCGAACGGCGCGTGGTCGCTGGATGAAGCGATCCGGCTGTGCCGTGGCAAGCGGGACGTTCTCGCCTACGCCGAAGATCCTTGCGGAGCGGAGAAGGGCTACAGCGGGCGCGAGGTGCTCGCCGAGTTCCGGCGCGCGACCGGGCTGCCGACCGCGACGAACATGATCGCTTGCGACTGGCGCGAGATGGGGCATGCCGTACAGCTGCGCTCCGTCGATATACCGCTGGCCGACCCGCACTTCTGGACGATGCAGGGCTCGGTTCGCGTCGCGCAAATGTGCAGCGATTGGGGGCTGACCTGGGGCTCGCATTCGAACAACCACTTCGACATCTCCCTTGCGATGTTTACGCATGTGGCCGCGGCCGCGCCGGGAGAGATCACGGCGATCGATACGCATTGGATATGGCAGGACGGCCAGCATTTGACGAAAGAGCCGCTGCAAATCGCCGGCGGACGGGTGCAGGTCCCGGATAAGCCGGGGCTTGGCATAGAGCCGGATATGGGGCAACTTGAACAGGCCCACAAGCTGTACGGGCAAATGGGGCTCGGGGCGCGTGACGATGCCGTAGCGATGCAGTACATGATCCCCGGCTGGACCTTCGACCCGAAGCGTCCCTGCCTCGTGCGCTGAGCCGCTCCATGCAGCGGACGATCCGGCTGCATTCATTGCGCAGCCCGTAGAGCTGGACTCGAACAATAAACAAATTGCCGGAGCCCCTACCTTGAGGCTTCGGCAGTTGTTATTTGAACGATGCTGCTTGGCGGAGGCTCATTCATCCGACGGCAGATTGAGCCGATACGCATTCGGGGACATGCCGTAATGTTTCTTGAACGACTTGGAGAAGGAGAACAAGTCCGGATAACCGACCGAAAGCGCAATTTCCGTAAGCTTATAGTCGGTTCGCTCCAGCATGTATTTCGCTTTATCCAGCTTCAGCTTTTGCAAGTACTTGATAGGGGGAACGCCATACGCTTCCTGAAATTTTTTGCTGAAATAACCCCTGTCTACACCGACGAACGAGGCTACTTTCTCGATGCCGATGCCTTCGGTATAGTGCATTTCCAAATAATCCAACCCTTTTTGCAGCCATGAGCTTGTCGGCTCGTGAACCGCTCCGGCCCGCCGATCGAATGCAGGCGTCAGCGAGTCAAATAGGCTGTAAAGAAAGCCGAGTCGGGCAAGATCGCTCTGCGTACGCTCCGTGTCGTTCACGAGGTCGAAGAAGGCGTCGAGCAAATCGGTAACCTCGGGCCGAAGTACGGCTGTACGATAAGGCGAAGCGGAGGTAAGGCCGATGCGTTCCAGTACGTGCGCGGCTCTTTTGCCGTCAAACGCAATCCACGCCATATGCAGCGGATTCACTTTGGAGGTGTAGTACTCGTGCGCGATGTTCGGAAACAAGCAGAAGGCGTCGCCCTGACGCAGCGGATAAGACTGGTTTGCCTGCACAAATTCGCCTTCGCCCTGCAAAATAAAATGCAAGCTGTAGTAAGCCGTAACTTTCGGGCCGGCGTGATAACTCGGCTTGGCCATATTCCGACCCAGTCGTACGGGCCAGATCGGGCCTGACTTTTCGATAGAAGTAGGGGTAAAAAAATGACGCTCCGTATATTCCAGCGGTTCCTCCTGCATTTTGTGCGTCAAACCTCCTTTTTTCTCAGTGTAAGAAAAAAGATACCCAATGGCAAGAAGGCTTTACAGAATGGACAGTACACAAAATGACAAATAAACGAACACACATAATGACATTGACGATGCCGCGGATAGGCTGATATGATCCTAGTAACAGTTGGTATAGTGAACTATTCCCATTATTTATGTCGGAATATGGTTTCATAATGCGACTGAGGGAAGTCATTGAAGCGGGGGTTGGCACTTTCAAGGGGTGAGAAAGTGAATGAAGTTTTTATTTTCGCTCGGATTGTCGACCGGCAAGGAAGCGGAAACCGTACTACCCTTGATCAAGGCAGCGGGTTTTGACGGCGTAGAGCCCACGCTGCTGCCTGAAGGGTTTCCGTCGGTAGAGCGCTGTCTCGCGGACGCGGAGCAACTGAAACGGATCGCGGACAGGTACCAGCTCCGGATTCCGAGCATGCGAGGCGGACCGTTATTTTGGTCGTGCTTTAGCTCTTCCGATCCGGAGCTGCAGAAACAAGCTGTCGCATTGCTCGAAATCGCCGCTCAAACGCTGGTTCATATGGGTGGGAGCGTGCTGCTCGTCGTACCGGGGAGATATGAGTCCCACCGTAAGTACGATGAAGTATATGCACACGCAGTGGCGATGGCCAGGCGTGCAGCGGATATTGCGCAGCGATACCGGATCACGATCGGACTTGAAAATGTGCATAATCAATTTCTGCTCGGTGCTTCCGAATGGCGACAATTTATGGAAGAGGTCGGCCGGCCTGAAATTCGATGCTATTATGACATCGGCAATACGGTATACTCCGGACTGGGTAATCCTGCCGACTGGATTCGGGAGCTGGGAAGCGAATGGATTTGCCGCATTCATGTCAAAGACGTGAACGGCGAAGGGGAGATCGTCCCCCTGCTTGCCGGGAATATCGATTGGCCGGCAACGACGGGCTGCCTCGCTCGTATCGGCTATGACGATTGGGTCGGGGTGGAGCTCCCGCTTCCGAATGAGGATCCGCTTTCTTTTCTGCAATCGGCTGTAACGTCTTTGCATGAAATATGGCCTCCTTCGTCTAACAATTAAATCACGCTCATGAGTCGACCAAACGAATTGGAGACGTAGGACCGAAGATGCCTATGTCTTTTTGCTTTTTGTAACCAACCGAACTTCAGGAGGTTATCCGATGAGTCATTCCACGGCACGGCGCGTGATGCATCTGGGCGTTTTTCTCGACGTCTCCGGTCATTATGCGAGCGCATGGCGCCATCCCTCTACGCAAGCCGACCGTTTTTTCGATCTCGGCTATTACAAGCAATTGGCAGGCAAAGCGGAGCAGGGGAAGCTGGATATGGTGTTTTTGTCGGATCGTTACGGCATACCGGACCGGTACGGCAACCGATTCGACACGACCGTTCGCTCGATCTCGTCCGCGCGGCTGGACCCCGTTACTTTAATTACGGCGATCGCCGCCATTACGGAGAGAATCGGCGTCGCGGCGACTTCCTCCACCAGCTTCACCGAACCGTTCCTTACGGCAAGGCAATTCGCATCCATCGACCATCTGAGCGGAGGACGCGTCGGTTGGAATGTAGTTACTTCTACGAGCGACAACGAAGCCCGCAATTTCAGCAAGGAGGGCATTTTGGAGCATCAGGCCCGTTACGAACGCGCCCGAGAATTTTTGGAGGCGGCGAACGGACTATGGGATAGCTGGGAAGACGGAGCGCTCCGGTTCGATAAAGCAGGCGGTGTGTTTGCCGATGCGGGTAAAATTCACTATTTGCATTACCAGGGGGAGCATTTTCAGGTACGCGGACCGCTCGACGTGCCGCGTTCGCCGCAAGGACGTCCCGTCATTATTCAAGCCGGCTCCTCGGAAGCCGGGAGAGACTTTGCCGCCCGGTTTGCGGAAGTGATCTTCACGGCGCAGCCGACGATCGATGCGGCACAATCGTTTTATGCCGATATGAAACGGCGGGCAGCCGTCACGGGTCGTTCGCCGGAACATTTGAAGATCATGCCGGGCGTCATGCCGATCGTCGCCGAATCGGAAGTTGAAGCCCGCCGGATCGAAGCATCGCTGTCGGACCTTGTGGATCCGCTGGCAGGCCTGGCGCTGTTGTCGGATCAAATTAACTACGATCTATCGGTTCATCCGCTCGACGAGCCGCTGCCCGAACTGCAGGAAGTGTCGGGCATGCAAAGCCGCCTGCAACTGGTGGCCAAGATGCTGCAGTCGGAGCGCTTGACGCTGCGCGAGCTCGGACGTTTTTACGCCGGCAGCCGGATGCACCGGAAAGTTGTCGGTTCGCCGGAACAGGTCGCCGATTTCATGGAGGAATGGTTCACCGGAGGGGCTTGCGACGGATTCAATCTGATGTTTCCGTTCGTACCCGACAGTATGGAGCAATTTATCGATTTGGTCGTGCCCGAGCTGCAGCGAAGAGGTTTGTTTCGAACCGAATATACGGGACGGACGCTCCGCGATCATCTCGGCTTGCCGCGTCCTTGACTCCGGTGCGGGGACAGGTGGACGACCCACTATATCGTAATGGAGGAGACGGCTGTGAAAAAAATGACAACGGCATTCAGTGCGTCTTTAGTCATCCTTTCCTTGATATCCGGATGCGGCGGTAATACTCCTGCATCCGGTGTCCCTGGCAAATCGGAAACTTCGGCGCCCACACCCGAATCGAAGCCGGAACCGGTTACGATTCGAGTGCTGCAATACAGCGCGGATATTACGGACAACGATTTTACCAACTTGGTTGCAGGCCCGGTTCACGCGAAATATCCCCATATCACCTTAGAACTCGTACGAATGCCCAAAGGGTTGACGCTGCAAGATTTGGTCACGTCAGGCGACATTCCGGATCTCATTTATACGGGATCTCGGCAGATTGAAAACTTTAAAGCTTTGGCCATTCCGGCCGATATGAACGAGCTGGTTAAAAAGCACAAAATGGACCTCGGCGTCTTTGACGCAAACGTCATGGACATTATTAAGCAGCGCGGCGACAAAGGCGAGTTGTATGCGCTCCCATGGTCGATGAACTTTTCGGCATTGTATTACAACAAAGACATCTTCGACAAATTCGGAGTGCCATATCCGAAAGACGGCATGTCGTGGGAGGAAGTGATCGCGCTCGGAAGAAACGTGGCGCGTACGGACGGACCGGTGACTTACAAGCCGCTGAACGCCGGTTTCTTCAATAATTTCGCTGCGCCGTACCAAGTCAACTACGTCAAGGCTGGAACCGAAACGCCCCAGATTAACAACGATAACGTGAAAAAGGCGTTAGCACTCTACAAGCAGATTACCGATTTGCCGGGCAACAAGGAGTCCGTCAACAACGGCAGGCCTGTGTTTGAGAAAGACCGGACGATGGCAATGCTGCCGGATTTCGGAGAAGTGCTGGGCGAGCTCGCCGATCTGGAGAAGGCCGGCAATCCGATGAACTGGGACGTCGCCTCGTATCCGAACATGCCGGATGCACCCGGGCGCGGCTACGAAACGGTAGGCTTTCTGCTCATGCTTTCTTCGAAAAGCAAGGTTCCGGATGAGGCGTTTCGCGTCATTAGCGCGTTGACATCGGAAGAAATCCAGATGAAGCTGGCACGCGGGGGCAAGGTATCCCCGCTCAAAGATCTGAAATACCGCGAGGCTTTCGGCGATGACGTAGCGGCTTTCAAAGGAAAAAATGTGAAGGGGATCTTCAAAAGCAGCTCCTCACCGAGCCCCACACGGGCCAAGTACGAGGATATCGGCAGGTCTGTCCTGGGCACGTACGTCACCAAAGCGGTCAAAGATGAACTGGATATCAACACCGCCCTTCGGATGGCCGAAGAGGAAGCCGCCAATAAAATCAACACCGAAAAAAATAAATAGACGCCGCCATCCGCGGACAAATGTAAACGGGAGGTTGTTCCATGAAACAATCGTTTAAGATTACGGTTATCGGCACGGGCTCAATGGGAAAACAGCATGTGGAGGGCTGGCAGCTGGCGGGGCACAATGTCGTCTCCGTCGTAGATCTCAATCTCGATGCGGCAAGGGAGGTGGCTTCGAAGTTCGGCGTCGGCACTGTACTTGCAGACTACAAGGAGGCGATTAACGATCCCGATATCGATATCGCATCGATCTGTCTGCCGCTGAAATTCCATGCCCCTGTGACGATCTACGCCGCGCAGCAGGGCAAGCACGTCTTCTGCGAGAAGCCGCTGACGAGTTCGACGGAGCATGCCCGCGCGATGGAGGAAGCGGTACGTGAAGCAGGCGTCCAGTTCGGTGTCGGTTTTCAGCGGACGTACGCCCAGGACACCGCTTTATTCAGACGGCTTGCAAATGACGGCGAACTTGGCCGGCCGTTGTTTTTCAATTCGGAGAACCTCGCCGAGGTGAGGCCGAAAATCGCCATGCACGATGCATTCGGCAATATGGGTCCGGTCATGGACGTATGCTGCCACTCGTTCTTCTTATGGCGGACGGTGTTTGGTTCGAGGGCCAAAACCGCTTACGCGAGCGGACGCGTCTTTGCCAAGGATCGTCCCGAACTGGATTCGCTGCAACAAAGAGCGGTCGATACGGCTTCCATTGTCGTCGAATACGAGTCCGGCGATACCGGCGCGATGACCGTTTCGTGGGGGCTGCCAAAGAAAACAAAAATCCGTACACGCTGCGCTGATCGCATCATCGGACCGAAGGGAGCCGTCGAAGCGATCGGCGGCGGCAAATGGAACGTATATATCGGCGATCAGATCGAATCGCTGGAGCTGCAGCACGGACATCTGCACGAGAAGCAGTTCCGCGCCTTTGCCCAATGTCTGCAGGAAGGCACGCCATACCCTGTCGGTCTTCGGGAGGGGAAAGAAATATTGGCGTTAACGGAGGCGGTTTTCCGGTCGATCGATTCAGGCCGGACTGAACCGGTTATTTACGATGCGGACTAACATGCGCTGCGGAAAGCGAGGGGTTCTTTCATGAAAACGGCACTATTCACCGGCGTCCTGCGGGACGCCGCTTTCGGAGATGTAGTCAGGCTGGCTGCGGAAATCGGATACGACGGTCTGGAAATTAGAGCGCTGTCTCATTTGAAGCCGGACAGTACCGTCGAAGAGGTCAAAGAAATGAGGCGAATTGCCGATCATTACGGCCTTGCGATTCCGGTCATTTATTCCAACATTAGCGGCCAGTATGCGAAGGCTACGGAAGCGGAAGCCATGCAGAAGCTTGAGCTGCTGAAGCGGTATACCGAATGGGCGGCCGAGCTTGGGGCAACCATGGTATGCCACGGTCCCGGCGGACCGGCACCCGGTAAAGCGACCGGGGAGGACTTTGACCGGGCTGCCTACTGGCTGCGGCAGGCGGCGGATATTTTATGGCAGGGCGATATTCGGCTCATCATGGAGATTCACCATAACGGTTTGGTCGAAACGATTGATTCTACGTTAAAGCTGCTGAACGCGATCGACCTGTCTCACGTAGGCGCCATACTAGATCCTGGCAATATGGCGATCGCTGGGGAGGAATACGGTGCGGGCGCCGTAGCAAGGCTCGGTACCCATTTGCTTCATGTCCACGCCAAGGATGTCCGGTTTTACGAGGAGCCGCCTGTGACCCGAAAAGCCGGGACATACGGCGACAAGATCTTTACGGTCGAGCTCATGGGCACCGGGCATGTGGATCATCAGCCTGCATATCGCGCGCTGCTCGCTTCCGGCTATGAAGGCTATGTCAGCTTGGAAGCGCAGGTGGCGGATGTCCGGCCGGAAGACATTGCCCGGCACGAATTCAGGGAATTGGAACTTGCGATGTTGAAAAGTAAATCCGAAATCGACAGCAGCAAGTAAACGGGGGTGAACGAATGAGCGTTAGATACGGCTTGATCGGATATGGAGCGTGGGGAGGCTTTCATGCGAAAGCGATCGAAGCGTCTCCATCCGCTCAGCTCGTCGCGATTGCCGCATCATCGCATTCGACTGCACAGAGGGCGAAGAATGAGCATCAAGCGGACGTATATACGGACTATACGGAGCTGCTGATGCGGGACGATATCGATGTCGTGGACATCGTCGTACCCAATCATCTTCACCATGAGGTAGCGCTTCGGGCTTTGCAAGCGGGAAAGCATATTTTGCTGGAAAAGCCGATGGCTTTGACGGTGGAAGCGTGTGAAGAGCTGAACGAAGAAGCGCTCCGTAAAGGGCTGACGATCCAGATCGGGTTCGAGCTTCATTATTCGCCGCTTTGGGGTACCGTGAAGCGAATGATAGACGAAGGCAAGCTCGGCACGTTAAAGACGGCTTCGATCCATTTGTCCCGCTTTCCGTACCGGAGCGGAGCGGCCGGCTGGCGGAAGGATGCAAATCGCGTGGGCAACTGGATTCTGGAGGAGCCCATCCACTTCTACGATTTGGTCAGATGGTACTTCGGCGGGCAGGAACAACCGGTAAGCGTATATGCGCTCGGCAACTCGCGTGAAGCAGCAGATGAAGCAAACGGTTTGTTCGAAAATATCAGCACAAGCATCTTGTTCTCGAAAGGCGGGTTCGCCACAGTGAATCAGACATTGGCCGCGTACGGACATTACTTGTCCGGTGAATTCGTTGGCACAAACGGCGTGCTCAAAGCGAGGTGGTCCGGCGCTTCCGACCGGATTCGCGACCCGGAATATCGCCTGGACTATTTTGACGGGCAAGCACATCACGAAGTCGAGATCGGCCGAACGCCGGGCGAATTATTTGAGTTGGAGCACCAGCTTGCGCAATTTACGCAGCGAATTGCAGACGGTAATCAACCTGACGTAAGCGGCGAAGACGGACAATGGGCTGTGAAGCTGAGCCTCGCCGCACAAGACTCTATCGTTCGCAGACAGATCGTTGCCTTAAGCGCAACATAGATCATTAGCTATAAACTAATACCCCCAAATCAAAGCCATGGCGGACGGTAGCCATGGCTTTTTTTATTAATACGATAAGTGAGCGGCCATACTTATTTCCGCGTTACGGAACGGATCGTTGCAATGGATGATCCCGCGCTTCTATGATCGCTATTTTTTGACGAGCGCAAACATAAAATGAACTAGATTGGAATAAAGTAGAAAAAATATTTCATATTGGCGTAGGCTCAATGATATTTTATATCAGAACACTCCCAAGGGGGCGGGCAAGGTGGCAAGCATCTTCCGAAATCAGCCGACTACACTGTTTTGGCGTTTGTTTGTCAGCTATTTCGCGCTCATTCTCATTCCGGTCATCGTCGCGAGCTTACTCACGAACCTGTTTGTCGTGCGGTTAATCGAGCGGGATGCGGAGAAAGCGGGCAGCATCGTCATGAAACATTTCTCGGAGGAGACGGACTCCACGTTCAGGAGCCTTGAGACCGATATGGTGAATATGCTGAGCGTCTCGCAGATCAAAAGCTTTCTCAAGACGAGCAGCGATATGCTTGATCCGACCCAGCGGCTCGAGCTCATTCATTCGTTAATGCAGCAGCTCGGCAGCCTGCAATCGCATCCTCTGGTTTACAACGCCTTCCTATATTTTGCTAACGATAATCTTGTGGTATCCAGCAGCACTTATACCGGTAAGGAACAATTTTTCGCCGAGCAATATCCGATTCAGCCTCAAGATTTGCAAATGTTCCTTTCGCATTTTTCCGATAAGAAGACGATGGTTTTCACGGCACCCTACACTGTCGACGAGAGGCCGCCGTTTACGGAAAATATCATCGCATCCCATTCCAATTTAACCGCCTTGATGAGCTATCCGTTCAACAGCAGCTCGCCCGACGTATATTTAGCGGTCAACGTGGACCGGGATCAAATCCGCGAGCAGCTCGGCATGCAGGAACAATGGGTGACGGATACGGTTTTGGCCGATTCGTCCGGCTCGATTCTGATTCGGAACGGTACAAGCGACATAGCCTCGGGCAAGATTGCGTCCATGCTCAGCTCCATCCCCGAGCAAGCTTTGTACAAATATGATGGAAACAAAGTATTATCCTACCAAAAATCACGATTCCACGATTCCTGGTATTACGTCAGCATGATTGATTTGGAAACGCTGCTTAAGCCGGCTCGGTTGATCCGTGTGTGTACCATCGTCTTTGTCGGTTTGTTTGTTTTGATCGGAAGCTTTGTCTCCTATTATTTGAGCGGGAGGCTGTACAACCCGATTCGGGACATTCGAAGCGGCTTGGAATCACATCCGATCGCAGGCGATGCGCCGAATCTGCGAGAAGGCAGCGAGTTCGACGTGATCAAGCGTTTTTCCGGCATGCTCATCTCACGGAACAAGGAGCTTTCACAGATGGTCAGCGGCATGTATCCGATCGTTCATGAGTACTTTATGGTCAAAACGTTGTTCGGCGAATATCGGGACGGCTTGTCCATCGCCTATTACGCCAAGGAGATTGATTTCCCGTACGATTCGAAGGCGGCGGCGACGGTAATTTGCATTGAAATTCAATATTATTCGCAAGTCGCGGCCCCGTTATCGGAAACAACCAAATCTTTCATTGTTGCCGAGCTAAAGGAAAAAATTCGAAGACTGGCGCCGGACTCGATTCGGGTATGCCAAACCCGTTCCGACCGGTTGGCGGCCGTGCTTTTTCACGATCCGGGCATGCAGCCGGACCCAATGCAAATGGCGAAAGCCATCAAACAGCTCCTGCAGCAGCCGCATTACAAAGCTTCCGTCGGCATCGGCGGCACCGTTCCTTCCATCGATCGGCTTCATGCCTCGTATGATCACGCGGTCGCCATGCTCAAGTATAAAAGCCTGGATGCCGGAGCGGAAATTTGCGTCGAAGACGGCGCGTGGCAAGAGCGGGAGCGGGCGTCCGGCGACAGCTTTCTGACCGTTCAGGAAGTCGGTCGTATTTTCAACCGGTTCAAGGCCGGCGAGTACGACGGCCTGCTACAATCCGTGTACGACATGCTGGACGAAGGGATCCGAACAAATGCAACCGCGGGCCAAATGAAAAATGTTTGCCTCGACGTATTGAACGCCTGGATTCGCGCCGCCGAGAGCGAGCGGAACGATTTTAACATTTCGTTCTATTCGGACCTGTTCGCCTCGATCAACCGCTGCGTGACATGGGAAGAACTGAGGCTGGCGTTCACGGATATTCGCGCCGCCTTGTTCCGTACGATCGAGCCGTCCGACCGGCAGCTGCAGTTTGCGGAAATATTGTCGTATATTCACGACCACTACCACGAAGAGCTCTCTATCGAGCATTTCGCCCAGCAAATGAATATGTCGGTCGGCCATTTCAGCCGTACGTTCAAGGAGGAAGTAGGGGAGAAGTATGTAGAGTACATCGCCAAATACCGCATGTGCAGGGCGAAGCAGTTTCTGCTGGAAACGAATATGAAGATCGACGACATCGCCGAGCAAGTCGGATATTGGGGCCGAAATTCATTTATCCGCAATTTCCGAAAGTATGAAGGGACGACGCCTGCCAAGTTCCGAAGCGTTCATCAAAGCTGAGACTTCTTTTTTGCGGAGTCTCGATTTTTTCGCAAACGACCTTGATTCGAAGCGGGAGTAGGCTGCATGCAAAATAGGCGACACGGTAAAAAGATGATGCTTTACCAACCGGCAAAGAACCCCGTATAGTGGGTCGTACAAAATGCTTGCGGAAGGGGTGGAACGATTGACGAGCAGGAGCAGAAGCAGACTTTCCAGCCTTTGGTTCATGATGAAAAAACACAAAGCGTTATATTTGTTAATGCTGCCCGGCATTTTGTATTATGTCATCTTCAAATATGTGCCGATGTATGGAGTCATCATCGCTTTTCAAAACTTCTCGATCGGGAGGGGCATTACGGGCAGCAAATTCGTGGGCCTCAAGCATTTCGTCGAGTTTTTTGTCAATACCCCCGATGCCTGGAAGCTGATCCGCAACACCGTGCTGCTGAATGTGTACGATTTGCTGTTTCGTTTTCCGGCTCCCATTCTACTTGCCCTGCTGTTTCATGAGATTCGCGGCCGAAGGTTCAAGCGCTTCGTGCAAAGCGTCAGCTACATGCCGCACTTCTTGTCTACGGTCGTCATAGCCGGCATAATGGTGACCTTTTTGTCGCAGCAGACCGGAATCGTCAATCACTTGCTCGGCTGGTTCGGAATCGAACCGATCCTGTTTCTCGGACTGCCCGAGTGGTTTCGTACCATTTATATCAGCTCGGAAATATGGCAAACCGTCGGTTGGGGCACCATCCTGTACTTGGCGGCCATTGCCGGTGTGGACCCGACTTTGTATGAGGCGGCAAAAATCGACGGCGCGAACCGGTTTCAACAAACGCGCCACGTCACATTGGTCGGGATGTACCCGGTCATGATCGTGCTGTTCGTGCTGACGCTCGGCCATTTTATGGAGACCGGCTTCCAAAAAATCATTCTCCTCTACAACCCGATGACCTACGAGACCGCAGACGTCCTGAATACGTTTGTCTACCGTCGAGGCATCCTGTCCGCGGACTTCAGCTTTGCCACGGCCGTAGGACTGTTCCAGGCGGCGATCGGCTTCATTCTTGTCGTGTCCGCTAACCGGGTCGTCAAAAAGTTTTCGGACACCAGTTTATGGTAAAGGAGGGCGACGAAACATGAAGATCAGGGAAAGCTTCGGCTCGAAGCTGTTCGATGCGATCAACATGGTGCTAATGATCGTACTGATCATCGTCATGGTGTACCCGCTCGTGTACGTATTCTCCGCATCCGTCAGCGACAACGCGATGGTCATCAGCGGTCAGGTCATCCTGTGGCCGAAGTCGGTGACCTTGGTCGCTTACGAAAGGCTCGTCACCAATCCCGACTTATGGATCAGCTATTGGAATACGATCCGTTATACCGTCATCCATACGTTCTTAACCTTGGTGGTGACGTCGGCCATGGCGTATCCACTGGCGAAGAAATGGCTGCCCGGACGCAGGACAGTTCTGTTAATGGCTGCTTTCACCCTTCTGTTCAGCGGAGGGATTATTCCGACCTTTCTCGTCGTACAAAAATTGGGACTGCTCAATACGATGTGGGCGATCGTCCTGCCGTCGCTCGTCAGCACCTGGTATTTATTCATCATGCGAACTTTCTTCGAGGCGCTGCCGGAAGAGCTGGAGGACGCCGCCACTATCGACGGCTGCGGTTCGCTGCAGGTGCTCATACGGATCGTGCTGCCGCTCTCCATCCCGGTGCTCGTATCGATCGGGTTGTTCACCGCGGTGGGGCAATGGAACGCTTTCTTCGACGCGCTGCTTTATTTGAACGAGCGCGGCATGTACCCGCTGCAGATCATGCTCCGCAACATTATCATTTCAAGCTCCAACGTGCAGGGAGAAGGCAATACGGCTTATATCGAGACGTTGAAATACGCGATGATCATGATCGCGACGCTGCCGATTTTGTGCGTATATCCGTTCGTTCAAAAATATTTCGTGCAAGGCAGCATGATCGGCGGCATTAAGGGTTAGCGTCGGATTCCACTGGAATCTGTCTCTATAGGGAATATTGATCATTTCCACATTCGTATTGAAGGGGGAGGGCATACCTATGAACAGAAGAACGATAGCCGCATCGCTGGCGGCTGTCATGCTGGGCGGGCTCGTGGCAGGCTGCAACGACAATGCGTCGCCGGGCGGGGAGGCAAAGGGGACAGGAGGGGATGCGAAGAAGCCGATCACGTTCACATGGCTTGTATACGACCGACCGGAGGGCAAGGTAAAGAACGATTGGGAAATATTCAAGGAAATCGAAGCGAAAACGGGCGTTAAGGTGGACTGGCAGATCGTAAGTCAGGAAGGACTTCTGGAAAAACGGCAAATTATGATCGCCACCAATTCGGTCACCGATTTTATTCAGCCGACGAATCAGGAGGCGCGGGAGAACGGGCCGGAGAAAGTGTTCCTGAACTTGAAGGATTATTTGAATATCGCGCCCAATCTTAAAAAATTTTACGACTCATATCCTGAAGCGAAAGCGGTGGCGACGGGCGCGGACGGCGGACTATACGACGTCCCCGTGCTGGAAGGCGATGCGCAGGGCAAAGGCTTTAATTACATATGGATGGCCCGCAAAGATGTGATGAACAAATACAATCTGAAGACTCCGGCCAACCTCGACGAGTTTTACCAGTTCTTGAAGACACTCAAGGACAAGGAGCCCGACAGCTATCCGCTTAGCTTGAACGCTCCGACGACGGGAGAATCCGGGTTGTACACGGTGTTCGGCAAGATTTTCACGGGGATCTCCGGCTTTTACAATCAGAGCCCGGCATCCGACAAATACGAATTCGCGCCGTACCAGAAAGGCTACAAAGACGCCCTTGTCTATATGAATAAACTGTACAGCGAGAAGCTGCTGGATCCCGAATTTTATTTGCTGACCGGAGCGCAGTGGGAGGAGCGGTTCCTGAAAGGGAAGTCTTCGGTCACGTACTGGTGGAAGGCGGAAGTCAATCCGCTGATCGAGAAAGCGAAAAAAGCCGGCGCACCGGCCGAATTCGATCTCGATTCCATTCCCGAGCTTGGCGCAACCGGTGTCAAGCCGTACCAATTCTCGCGCCCGGTCGTCGGCTCCGTGGGCCGCGCCATCTCAGCTAAGGTGAAAGACAAGGAAAGAGCCGTCAAATTCCTCGACTACCTGGTCAGCGAAGAAGGCACCAATTATTTGTCGCTCGGCATTCAAGGGAAATCGTATACGCTTGAGAACGGCAAGCCCGTTTATATGAAAGAGTTCGGTGCCAGTCCCTACGTGCCGCTTCGCCGCGATTTCGGCGTATGGTACGACAACGTGACCCTGAACAACGCGTTATCCCGGGAAACGTGGGAGAGAGGCTTGGATGAGAAAAGCAAAGCGATCAACAAGAGCTACGAATCGTTCATTATCCCTGCGCCCAAGGCGATCGTAAAGACGACGGAAGAGCTCGATTTGGAAAAATCGAAGCTCACGCCGCTCACCAAATTTTTGGAGCAGCGCATTACGGAATTCGTCACCGGCAAAGCGCCGATCAACGACACGACGTACCAGCAGTTCCTCGATCAGGCGAAAAAGCTGGGCGCGGATGAGCTTCTGAACATGTATAACACGGCATATAAGCGCACATACGGTTCGAAGTAAAACAAATCTGTACAGATGCGGAAGGGGGGCATACCCATGCCATCCGAGACGTTTATCGTCGATACGGACATCCACAATTCGCTTGGCAAGATGCAAGATTTGCTGCCGTACTTGCCGAAAGTATGGCATCAGCAGTGGCTCGAATCCGGGGTCGGCGTGCACGGGCAGTATTATTCGCCGGTCGGCGTGCTGCGCCGGGACGCCGCTCCCGAGAACGGAGGCGCGCCGGGCAGCGATCCGCATTTTACGCTGCGGCACTACATCGAGCCTTGCGGTATCGATTACGCGGTGTTGACCGGCGGCGCCGAGCAGGGCCTATCGCTCCATGCCGACCCGGATTACGCCACGGCCGTTGCCGCCGCTTACAACGATTGGCTTGCAGAGCATTGGCTCACCGTCAGTCCGAAATTCAAAGGCTCGATCCAGATCAGCCATTCGGATCCGGCGGAAGCCGCCAAAGAGATCGACCGGATGGCGGCGCATCCGGACATGGTGCAGGTCGTGATGGGAAGCGGAGCGAGAATGCCGTACGGCAACCGCTTCTTCCATCCGATCTACGAAGCGGCCGAGCGCAACGGATTGCCGGTTGCCATCCATCCGGGCACCGAAGGCAAAGGCATTGCCGGCGCGCCCACGCCGTCCGGCTATCCGACGCGCTACATGGAATGGCATAACATTTTGCCGGCGAACTTTATGACCCATGTGAACAGCCTTGTGTGCGAAGGCGTCTTCGAGAAATATCCGAAGCTGCGGTTCGTCGCGATCGAAGGCGGGATCGGCTGGCTGCCGCATCTGATGTGGCGGATGGACAAAAACTATAAAGCGCTCCGAGACACGGCGCCTTGGCTGAAGAGACTGCCGTCGGAGTATATATTGGAGCACGTTCGCGTCACGACTCAGCCGATCGAAGAGCCGGAAAAACCGGAGCAGCTCGATCAAATATTCCAGATGATGCACGCGGACCGCATCGCCATGTTCTCGTCCGACTATCCGCATTGGGACTTTGACAATCCGAACGTCGTCCTAAACAGTCTTCCCCGGGAGATGAAGCGGCGCATTCTGGGAGTTAACGCGGCGGAGCTATACGGATTACCGCTGCCTGAGGAGCGGAAGGGAGCGAATCCCGCATGAGATACAAGGTGCTGGAAGCTGGTGAACTAGCCGACGGAGGCAAGCGGATCGTTAAGGTGAAGGAGATGGAAATCGGCATCTTCCGGATCGACGGCCGCTATTACGCCTGGCGCAACCTGTGTCCTCACGCCGCTGCGCCGATATGCGCCGGGACTTTAAGAGGAACGCGGCTTCCGTCTGGCGTGTACGATTATCAGTTCGGCCTGGAAAATCAGGTGCTGCGCTGCCCGTGGCACGGCTGGGAATTCGACCTCACAAGCGGCCGGCATTTGGCGCAGGGCAGCAAGGCGAAATTGCGCGGGTATCCGGTAGAGGCGGATGAAACGGGTATCTATGTCGTGATAGGGGATTAACTATAATACGTCCAAAGAAATCGGATTGGAACCTATTCTTGGATGCTCAAAAAGCTTGAGAAATCAAGCTTTTTTGTTTTTTTGCAAGCTTTCATCGTGATGCATAGGCGGTTGAATAGGATTATTCAATTATGATTAATTATTCCAAGGTTATTTTTCGATGGTTTTGATACGCTTGATTGGAGGACAAACAACGAATACAGCTACTGGATAGGGGATGGGATCAAAGCATGAGCCATTGGAAAGAAAGTGTGTTATCCGCCAGAGAGCTGATGGGGCTGCATGTAGAGGCCATGTTTACGCATGACGAGAACATGCGGCTTCGTACGGTAAACGAGCCATGGCCGGGAGAGGCACTGGCTCCTCGTTTTTTCCTGGGACGGACGACGGAAGGCAAAGCTATTTGTCGGTTTCGTTATGACGTCCCGGCAACGCTTGTCGAGCCATTGGAACAATTATGCGCCGACGAACCGAGCGTTAAGGATTTCCAAACGAAACCGAAACATTTTGATGCATATATGAAGCTTCTTCAGAGCGAACGGTTCACGATGGGGCCTTGTTTTGTTATTCCAGTCGTCGAAACCGTGTCGACAATGCAGGTGGTCAGCATCACTCGGGACAATATAGCGGAATATTTGCTGGACGGCTTCGAATGGCTAGCTTCCGAAATCGACTACGGGCAGCCTTGTATAGCGCGAGTAGACGAAAGCCGGGTTGTCTCGAACTGCCGCAGCGTACGCATCACATCCAATGCGCACGAAGCGGGACTGGAGACATTGGAACCGTTTCGCGGCAGGGGATATGCCGCTGCTGTAGTTGCCGAATGGGCAAAAGCGGTGCGGAAGGCAGGAAGCGTCCCGTTATACAGTACTTCGTGGGACAATTTTGCCTCTCAAAGGGTGGCAACAAAATTAGATTTATCATTTTATGGCGTCAATTTTACAGTCACTTGAATAGTTCACAATGTAACCTGGATGAAGGCTGCCGACTTGGATCGGCAGCCTTCGTTACGTAAGGGGGAAAAATATACATACATGACTGGTAAAATCATATTAATGTTCCTAGTGGGAAGGGGTAGCCAGGAGAACCGGATTATCAATATGGAACGAAATGGAAGGATTGGAATGGACGCTGTCGAATAGATATGGATGATTACATTTATAATCCGAGGTGATACATCGTGCTTACATCGCTGGAACATGTGCAAATTCCGGTGCGTCAAATGGACCGGGCTATCTCCTGGTATACCGAACAGTTAGGGTATCGATTAAGCAGCCGGGATGGAGACCGCATCGCTTTTCTCCACTTGCAGGAAGGTCCGCTCCTGATGTTATGGCATACGAATGACGATGCCTCACATGCCCATTACACGGTGAACGGTACGGATTTTCCGGTATTGTTATACCGAACGACTCGCATTCACGAACTGCATGAACGCCTGAGGGGCTTGGGAACGCAAATCCAACTATACGAGGACGGCGGGTTCGCTTGGGTTCTCAAATTTTATGATCCGGAAGGTAATTTATGGGGCGTCCTGCAGTTTAATGATAAAGTGGATCGCGGGGATGTTCGCCAGCTAAAATGATTTTCATATGACGAATCGGGGGGAGCAAAAAGGTTGACTTCGTTAAATGCCGATTTTCCAGAGCAACATGGCCTTTCTTCAAATGCGTTGTCGCGATTCTTTGATCGGATCGAGCAGCTTCAATTGCAGGTGAACAGCTTCATGCTGCTTCAGGATGGATTTATAACCGCTCAGATGTGGCGCTCGCCTTATCGGCCGGATCGTCCGCAATTGCTGTATTCGCTGAGTAAAAGCTTTACCTCGATTGCAATCGGCATGGCAGTAGATAGCGGATATTTTCGTCTCGACGATCCGGTGGTTCGGTTTTTCCCTGATCGTTGTCCCGAGCGGATATCGAATAACCTTTCGAAGATGAAGGTTCATCATCTTTTGTCGATGAATACGGGGCATCGTGCCAATATTTATAGCGACGTCATAGGAGCAAATGATTGGGTGCAGGCCTTTTTGTCATTGGAGGTGGAATGCGAACCCGGGAGTCATTATTCGTATAATACGCCTGCCACTTACATGCTGTCCGCGATTATTCGGCAAGCAACCGGTCAACATTTGGTCGATTTTCTGATGCCACGTCTGTTCGAACCTTTGGGAATCGAACGACCGGTGTGGGAAACTTGCCCGATGGGCACTGCCGCAGGAGGCATGGGCTTAAGTCTGACTACGGAGGACGTGGCCAAGTTTGGTCAGATGCTGCTGGACAGGGGTGAATACAACGGCAGAACCATTGTATCCGAAGCTTACATCGCGCTGGCAACTCGGGAACAAAACGATAACCGCCAAGGCGCAAAGGATATCGATTCGGCACAAGGCTACGGATACCAATTTCATTTAGGACGCAGAGGCTGCTTTCGAGGCGCCGGCGCATTCGGCCAGCTTTGCTTTGTGGCGCCTGAGCAGCGCATCGTAATAGCGGCAACGGCCGCTTTTACCAAAGGGGAAACCCAGACATTGCTCGATTTGATCTACGAGCATATCATTGATGAACTTGATATAATCAATACCGTTCAGCCGTTTATGGAAGATTGTGTAGTGCTTCAAAAGCGTCTAGCTAGCATGGCGTATCCGGCACCGACAGTGCGTCCGATCCCGGAAGACATTGCGGAATTCGACGGTCGGTGGTACAGGATGGAGGAAAATCCGGAGAAGCTCCGTAAGCTCGGTTTCGTCCGTAAAGGGGGGCGGCTGGAAGTTCAACTTTGTCACGAGGACCGTGAACAGCGGATACTTGAATTTGACTTTCATGCCCCAGTCCATCTACATGACGAGTTTGTCAAAGATTTGTCATTACACCGGCAAGAAGCTGTCACCTATGCGGTCTGGCAAGATAGCGCGACGTTGAAGTTGACATTGCTATATATTGAAACCCCCTATTGTGCAGCGTATACGATACGATTCCAAGAAACAGGCGTTGAAGTTCGTTTTGAGATGAATGTATCGATGACGTCAATGAATTACAAGGCTTCGGGACATCTTGTAGAGGCAGCTCAAGAATCGGCCCAAGACTCATTAGCTCATTGATAGGTTGGGGCTATTGCCTTTATTGATCACGATTGCGGGGTGAGCGAATTGAAGGAATCGGTTGCAGATTTTTATGATGACCTTGCTAAAGCTTACCATTTAATTTTCGCTGACTGGAATCATGCTATTACATGGCAAGGAGAAGTGTTGAGCAGATGCATACAGTCAAAACTCGCGATGCGGCGTAAGCACGATATCTCACTACTGGATTGTTCTTGCGGGATCGGCACGCAAACCATTGGACTGGCTAAACATGGATACAAAGTAACAGCTACGGATTTAAGTCCGGCATCCATAGAAAGAGCCGCCAATGAGGCTATATCTTACGGGGTGGAAGTGAATTTCGGAGTCGCGGATTTTCGCTCGCTGGAAAAAGATGTATCCGGAGTTTTTGACGTCGTTCTTTCGGCGGACAATGCCATCCCGCACCTGCTAACGGATGAAGATTTATATGTTGCAGCGACCAACATGTATTCGAAGGTTCAAAATGACGGCATTGTTCTCATTACCATGAGGGATTACGATGACATTGTTAAAGAAAAGCCGAGAGCTTCGGAGCCGCGCGTTTTCGATAACGGCAAGCGCATTGTCTTTCAAGTTTGGGATTGGGACGATGACGGGAAAACCTATGTCACCCATCATTTTATAGTGCAGGAAATCGCAGGGGAATGGGTAACAAAGCATAATAAGACGAGATACAGAGCTTTATTGCGAGAGGAACTTAGTGAAATTTTGATATCTGTCGGGTTTTCGGACATCGAGTGGCACATGCCGGCACAATCAGGTTATTACCAGCCCCTTGTAGTCGCGCGTAAGAAAATCAATGGCTAAAAATATAGGCAAAGCCAAAATGCTGCGGCACTTTGACTTTGCCTATTTTCATTGCGATGCTGCGCCTACCGGTGCTTCCGTCCGCCACAAGTGGGGCGGCTCTTATCGGTAGTTAGCCCTGTACTTCGCTAATGTTGACGACGCCGGTTTCATCGATTTGCGTCTTCAGCTTCAATATATCGCTAAAAAAGGTAAGCGGCACATACGTAACCTCATCCTTCAACTCCGGTGCGGCTCCCAATTGGACCGGAGCCATTTTTCCGAACGAATAGTTATCTTTGCCAATAAATACTCCGCTCCAAACGGCTCCCTTGGTTACATCAACGCTATATGTATCCGCGTTCCAAGTGACTTTATAACCGAGGGCTTCGCTAATTTCCCGCAGCGGAACGAGCAACCGCTCATTTTTCAAGTAGGCGGATCTGCTACCGGCCTCAAGCGCCTTGCCGCCGACCACGATGACATAATGGAGTCCGCCGAAAGAATCTTGAGGTTTAGCGTCGCGCGTTTGGCCAATCACATTGCCGTTTGCGTCATGAACGTCTTGTATAGGCAGCGGGGGGACGTCCCCGATCGGCGCGCTTAAGGTTTGAATGATGATATTTCCGTCGGCGTCTTTTACCTGATTCGGTGATGGCGTACCGTCTAATCTGTACTCAGCAAATGCCCCCGTTGCGGACATCGACAAGCTAAGAATGACTGTTGCGGCGATGAATGATTTTTTCAAGATGGTCATATCTCCTCTATGGTTAGATTGTCTGGTTGTTTCCTTCGAAGGAAATGTTGTCAACATCGTCATAGACGGGACTGGATTGAAAATTGTTGCAATCGCGAAAATGCGTACATATGTTTGCAATTCTGCATATATTATATTATAATTAACAAATATAACCTTAAAATTACAAAACATGTATAATGATGCATGTTTATTCCTCTCACATTCTACAACTACTACCATGGTGAAGAAATACGCAATCACGCATCTGATCTTCCTAAAAAAGAAACTGTTAGTTTTTTTCACGCTCCGGCATCTTCATTTAAGGAGGTGAGCAGAATCATCATATTGCCTAAAGGGACCACAATTAGAAATGATGTAATACTTAAAAAATCGTAGATTATAGGGAGGCTTTATCTCATGCATGAATTTAAAAGCAATCTTGAAATGCTTGAAGCGCGCGGCAATATCCAAATGACAGAAGCAAATGAAGGCATCTCCATCACCTGTCCTCGTGACGATGGGTTTGTAGCTGTACCTGGAAAGTACGCCATCCCTGTAAAAATTGATCTGGTCGCTAAAACGGATTCAACGAATATTCGTCTAAAATACGGCAAAGGCGTAGCGATTTTAAATTGGGAATGCAACGATAATGAACTTCGCGTTCATGATCCGGTGAATGAAAAATATAATAACGGGGTTGTCGGCAAGGGGAAAATCCCGGTTAACGAATTCGTTCATATCCGTTGGATTCTGGACCACGACTATATGCTTCTATTAGTGGATGGAGAAGTGCGGTTATTCCGGGAAAATGAACCTTATATGAAGTTAAAGGCCGAAGGCATCCCTTTTCCGGAGCTAGAAGTGGGCGTTGCTTCAGCGATGGGGTCTGTCGTGACGATCAAAGCGCTGAACGTTACGCAATGGAACCACGCGGATCATAGCAGTGAACCGTTAGCGTTAATCATCCCCAATAAGGTTTACGTAAAAGAAAACGAAAGCATCACACTTGAAAGTCATATATTTCCCGATACCGCAGAGAACAAAAATGTAACATGGGTTTCGGATAATAAACATCTTGCTATCACTGAACAGGGCGGCGGGAAAATAACGATTAAAGGCGTAGAAAAAGGATTGGTCCAATTAAAAGGGATAACGGAAACGGGGAATGTATCGGCCGTTTGCCAAGTCATGATTCTGGATCCTGCGATTACGTATGTCATTGACAAAAGGGAACCAAAACAAAAAATCGTCGTATTAAACTCGAATATATCCGGTTCGGAGTTTAATGATTGTTTTGCTAGCGATTTGGTATTAAAGGATATTTCATTACCAAATATCAAGATTGTATATGCGGACTTAAAAAATTGTTTCTTTAACGATATGAATATGAGAAACGGATTGATTTCCGATGCTAACCTGAAAGGCCTGGAGATCAATGGAGCGAATATTAGCGATCTGAAAATCCGCAATGCCAGTGCGAAGGAAGCTCCCGTAACTTTTGAAAATATAAAAATTCAGAACAGCAAAATCATTGACTCCGATTTATCGAATGTAGATATATCCAACTGTAAAATTGAAGGTCTCAGAATCAATGGAATTCTGATTGAGGAGTTAATGAAGAGCGTCCAAAAGTAACGGTTACGATTACGAAGGTGGAGGTGCTTCCTATGCGGAAGCACCTCTTTCGTGGGAGTAATGAAGTGATGGGGTTTTTGTAATAATCGAGGGGATTTTGCTCTACTACAAAGTGCCTGACTCCACGGCATTGCGTAATGCGGGATAAATAGGTTTGAAACCTAGCTGTTCCCGAATTTTTTTCGTAGCTACGATTTGCAGCCAAGAAGAATCGACTGGACGATTTCTCGAATCTCCCGCTATCGGTTCATTGTAAATACTCATAATGTCCCCGACCGGGACAGGTTCATCATCGGCAACATTAAAAATATGTCCAACGCTGCGCTCGTTCTCTGCTGCAAGGATGATTGCTTGAGCCACATCCGCATGATGTACCATATGGATTGGCTGCGCTGGATTCCAGTTGCGGAACCATCGCAGCCCTTCTTCCAGATGCGGATCTCCCTCACCGTATACAAAAGCCAAACGAAGAATCGTTAACCCTAATCCATCGGTGCGTTGCAGCTCTAGCAGCTTCTGTTCAGCCGCCGCTTTCGATTTCGGATAGGGAGCAGCAGGATAGGGGAGATCGTCTTCTACAAATGGCTGCAACCGGCCAGGGCCGTAAACAAGATTGGTGCTTGCAAAAATAAACCGGGAAACGCCTGCTTGCAAAGCGGCGCGAGCTAGTGCAACCGTTCCTTCCAAGTTAACGGAATGCGTTTCTTCCGCCGTTGCGCCGCGAAAAAAAGCGGCCAAATGAATAATAACATCCTGATTAGCTGCGGCGTGTATGAGCGACTCCGGCTGAAGCAAGTCCCCTTGAATAATCTCGGCACCCAGATTTTTTAACGCTTGCACGCGTTCGGGCTGCCGGACCAGCATGCTGACGGAATATCCTTTTTGTAACAAACGCTGTACAAGCCGACTTCCTATGCGACCCGTGGCTCCTGTAATCAAGACTTTCATAAGATTTTTCCTCCATTGCGTTTTTTACTTTTCCCCTAGGGTGGTACAATGCCATTATTGTAGATTTTTTATCGTAGTACCAGATTTAGTTTATCGTAGGATTGAAAGTATCAGGATACGGAGGCGGCGCAATGGATGATCGGGAAAGGCGGCAAGCATTGGCCGAATTTTTAAGAACAAGAAGAGCCCGTCTGTCCCCGTCGGATGTGAACCTTCCCGTGGGAACCCGTCGGCGGACACCGGGGCTCAGACGCGAGGAAATAGCGCAGTTAGCCAATATCGGCACATCATGGTATATCGCATTGGAACAAGGAAGAGACGTTCAACCTTCTGAGCAAGTATTGGATAGTTTGGCTCAGGCGCTGCGTCTGACTTTCGCCGAACGGCGGCATCTGTATTTGTTGGCACAGCCGCAGTCATCGACAGATCGGTACACACCACCGGAGGAGACCGTCAGCCAATCGTTAGCGCAAGCCGTAAAAGCGCTGAATCCACATCCTACCTATGTCATCGGCAGACGATGGGATTTATTGATGTGGAACAAAGCGGCGGAGCTTGTGTTTTCCTTTTCAGATATTGCACCTCCGCACTCGCAAAATATGATATGGCGAAGCTTCACGAATCCCGTGCTGCGTTCACATCGGAATTGGGAGAAGTATGCGCAAATGCAGATCGCCCAGTTTCGTGCAAGTTATGCGCGTTACCCGGGCGATCCATGGTTCGGGGAATTGATCGAGGACCTGCATCAGAGCAGCGAACAATTTCGCTTCTGGTGGCCGCAGCATGATGTGAATGGAATTTCGGATGGACATAAAATGATGGATCACCACATCCTGGGGATCCTCGAATTCGATCACGTTACTTTGGAAGTTCCTACGGATGCCGACCAGAAGGTGATCATTTATACTTGTTCGCCGGACACGTCCGCCAAGCTGACCAAGCTTTTGTCCGCGAATTAGCATTGGATACCACAAGTATTCGCATACTGGCAGGCTGCTCGGAGAGCGCTATGAAGGGGAGCGAGCCGTCGCCATCTCTAATATATGGTTTGAGATTGAAGGCTGGGGATCGAGTAGATCCGCCAGCCAATTTCATTTGCGCATGTGAGCCCGCACCATACCTTTATTTCGAAAGCAAAAATTCAGTTACAACGCTTAAAAAGTCGGCGGGACGCTCGATATTGGACAAATGGACTACGGGTAACTTGACCAGCTTGGCGTTAGGGACCGTTGCCGCGATTAATTCGCTATGACTTGGGAGCGTCACCGCATCGTACTGACCCGCGATCACCAATGTCGGGCTGCTGATTAGTAACGCCGTCCGGCGCATATCCAAGTCGCGGATCGCAGCGAAGACTCCGGCAAACCCTTGCGGGCGAGTGGAGAGAACCATGGAGCGGAACGACGTTACGACGGCACTCTCCGTTTCCAACATATGTGGAGGGAACCAATTGCCGATGAACATGTCGGCAAGTTCCGATAGATTATCGGCTTGCAGCACGGAAGCGATCATGCGATCCCATTGGTCGGCCGGTCCCAAATAGGATGAAGTATTGCTTAGAACCAGACGGTCGATTCTCTCCGGAGCATGGATGCCGAGCCATTGTCCAACGGCACCGCCGAACGATAATCCGATGAAATGCACCCGGTTAATATGCAACGCGTCGAGCAATTCGATCACATCCCGTCCCAGCCTGTCAATCGAATACGCTCCAGCAGGGGTGTCCGAGGCGCCATGCCCCCGAAAGTCGTAGCGGAGAACACGGAAATGCTTCGTCAGCTCCGGAATTTGTCCATCCCACATGTTGAGCGTGGTGCCGATGGAGTTCGCGAGAACCAGCACCGGCCTATGGTCCGCTCCATCGATTCGATAGGCGATACGGTTGCCGTCACCCGCCGTATAAAATCTTAACGCTTCCGCCGATACAGTCTCGTTTAGTGTCATTGTCATTTTTCTCATTCCCCTTTATAGTTCGTTAGTGACATTTTATTAAAGTTAACGTACAATTTGAATAAGAATGTTAAGGAGTATCGTTCGTAAAAACTTATTTTATTATTTATTACAGGACACTAACTTTTAAAAATGAGGTGTTGCAATGATGGATCAAATCGATTATAAAATTTTGTCGGTGCTGCACGATAACGCACGGATTCCCATTTCCGAGATGAGCCGTATGATCGCGATGTCGCAGCCGGCCGTAACGGAACGAGTTCGGAAGCTGGAGGAGCAAGGGGTCATCAAGGGCTATCGGGCGGAGCTCTCTCCGCAAAAATTGGGGAAGCATACAACCGCATTCGTTTTGTTTAAAACCAACAACTGCAAGGACTTCCTTGCTTTCAGCGAAACGGCTCCCGAGGTTATCGATCTTTATAGAATTAGCGGCGAGTATAATTATTTGATGAAAGTGACGACAGAAACGAGCGAAACGCTAGCCAAGTTCCTCGATTCCTGCAATCCATTCGGGTTTACAACACCTTTAATTGTTCTCTCGACGGCATTTGAAGATAAGAGTCTTGTTGCTAATAATGCAGCATCGAACGGAATTTCACTGGTTCAACCATAACAACAGCAATAAACTCGCGATGATGCATAAAATCGGTTGACCGCAAATGGCGTGAGTGGTATGATGAACAACGTTAATTCATACCATTCCAATTGGAATTGAAATTTCGACCGGACCGCCGGAGACACCTTTATTTTGAGCGAACAGCTCACGGTAAAGGTGTCTCTTTTTTTTGCGTTCGGCAATATCAAAGGAAAAGCACTTTGCAAACCGTAAGGGGAGGAACTGTAAAATGAAGACACCTTGGAGATTCGGAATCATGTTGACGAGCTTATCGATATTCATTGTGGGAGGCTGTACTGGGGTCAAAGACGAAGCGAAGCCTGAAGTTCTTAAAGCAAAGACGGCGGCAGCGGAACCGCTCACGTTGTCTTTTCTGCAAACTTCGGCCAAGATGACGGATGACGAATTCAATCAATGGGTGGTCGATTCGGTCAAGAAAAAATATCCAAATATAACGTTGACGCTTGTTCGTGAGGATAATCCGGAAAAGTTAGCCCAGCTCATAGCGATTGATAAACTGCCGGACATTATTTATGCAGGCCCGGTAACCGTAGCAAAAGTGGTGGAATTACAGGCGGCACAAGATTTGACCTCACTGATCAAGCAAAATAATGTTAATCTTGGAGCTCCCGAGACTGCTGGAATCGATATCGTAAAACAGCTTTCGGATAGCGGCAAGCTGTTTGCGCTTCCGCTCGCGTTCAACTTTTCCGGCAATCAGGTCGCTAAGGATAGCGGCGCAGATGTAAACACGGTTGTTCGACAAACCGACGAAAAAATCAACAAAGCGATCGAGGCGCTAAAGAAACAATAACCATAGCGTCCAGCGCCTGATTCATTCCTCGTGAATTGACGCAGCCGTATTGGTGGGGCGCTTGTCATCCGGGGAAGATCGGCCGTGAATATCGATAATACCGAAGGGGCCTCCAGGTGGGGGCTCTTTCTTCATTTGCCTTTTCTAAGAAAACATTAAGAAAGAACCTGCATTTTCCGTAAGATCAGCCCGTTAGGGGTGCTCAAAGGCACCACACCGTTATCGATCGTGGCTGTGATCGGTCTTTGTATCGCTCTTATCCCGTTAGGAATCAAAGTGTTGCGGGACGGCCCGAAACCCGGCTTGCGCATTGCCATGAGCTGGTTTTTAGGCGTAGCGGCGGTAGTGGGTGTTTTCTTCTTTATCGGTCAGCAAGGGTAGATGCGATTGAATATGTTTTGAATTCTGTAAGGCGAGGCATTATTATGATATATGGGAAAATAATAGGTGTAGGAAGAGAATGGGAAGCGGGCACGGTGCTTAAGCTTTTCGTTCGAGTTTTTTTATACAAATTAACGAGATTTTAAGTGCTGTGTGTCACTGGCATAATAATATTATCTTAAAACAGGGAGTGATATCATAGTGCCAACGACAGAACCGATTATACGACAAATTACGCCTCATGAAGATTTTGAACAGATACGCACGTTGTTAACGGAAAAGGAAAATGACAAGATCCCGTATCGAACCGCTGCTCATATACAGGAATGGTTTTTTCCAAGCACGGAGTCACAGCCGCAGGCGAGGATTGGATTTATTGCAGAAGCAGGCCCCAAAATTATTGCTTTCATGGGTCTTGATCTAAGGGGAAAAGACGGTGTAATGATCTACGCGATACAACCGTCCGATTCCGACAACATGCGTATCCTTTCTGATCTATTGGAAAAATGCGAAGATGTCATCACCGAAAGGGGGGGAACACACATAGGTTACTTTGCTTTTACGGAATTTGGACAGCTTCGTAATCGTGAAATATTCACTTTAGAACGTCTAGGCTTTCGCACGACCGATGAATACATGCGGATTTCCACCCGTCTTTCTTTAACGGACTGGGATATTCCCGAAGGCTTGAACACCGACAATATTACCGTCGAATCCATAGAGTTAGACCGCGTCTGTCAAATATTGATTGATGACGGCAACAAGCAGAACGCGGCGATTTTCAGGCATCAGTTTAAGGCGAAAGACCCCAGCCTTGTTTTTTTATCGCTGCGCAGCGATCAGGAACCATTCATCGCACTTGCTTATTACAAAGTAAAAAGAGTGAATCCGACCAGCGACGTTCTTTCGGCAACAGCATTCAATCTTCATTTCCGCCCGCAATTCGCTCTGTCTCGACAAGAAAAAAAACAGTTTTTGCAAGGCGTGCTATACTCCATGAAGCAGCTTGATTTGCACGTCGTTCATTCGTTAATGTCGTTAAAGCATGCGGACATCTTTACGCTTATGGTAAGGGAAGGCTTCGATGACATCCGCAGCAATTTCTTCGCATTAACCAAAACTATTGGGGAGCGAAAATGAAAAGGTACAAAAATGCGCGCGACGTGCTGCCTGAAAGCTTGATTCAAGAAATTCAGAAATACGTAAGAGGCGAGCACTTGTATATTCCTCAGACCGAACGCAAAGCATGGGGAGAGAAGAGCGGGACGCGCGATGAAATGGAGCGAAGAAACAAAGAAATTTATCAGAGATACATGGATGGGATCGGAATAACGGAGTTAGCTGAAATGTATCATTTGAGCGAAGAACGAATCAGAGGCATTTTGTATGAGACCCATACGGATTAAGCGGACAGGTACGGTAACGAGGAGCTTCCTTCACGGAGGCTCCTTCGTCTTTTAAAGCTGACTATTTCAAAACTGAACTTGAAAGGAACGGACAAAATGCAAATTACTTTATGACGGCATAATAAATTAACATAATAAATATTATGTAAACATATTTTTTTTAAAAAAAATCATCTTCAGGCGGCCGATCGGGCGCTTCGGCGAGTTTTGAGCAATCGCAGCTCGTGCAGATTCGTAACAATAATGCCAGACAGTATCAGAGCCGTGCCGACAACGGAGTAGGCGGATACGGATTCGCCATACACGATCGCGCCTAATCCCATCGCGATGACGGGAGAAATGTAAAGCCAAGTGGAGGGGAATACCGCATTCGTTGCTTTCAGCAGCCATGCATACAAGCTGTGTCCAAGCATGGAGCCTACGATAATCAAGTACATTAACGAGCCCAGCGCGGGGAAAGATTGCAGCGGGAATTCGTTCATATGCTCAGTAAAAAGCGACAGTACAACTAGAGCCATTCCGCCGTATAACATCTGCACAGAATTAATCGCCACCGACGAGGTGTCCTTGATGCGAAGCATCACTTTGCGCGTGTACAGGCTGCCTGCGGCATAACCGAGTTCTCCGAGCAATACAACGATGCAGCTCCACACCCAGATGGCATTGCTGCCAAGAACTAGTTTCGGCAAAATGAGAAGTAGGACCCCAGCAAAACCGATACCGCACCCGATAAAATCACTGCAATTGGCGGGTTTACGCATCACAACGGTTTGCAGCATCAAAATCATCATTGGGCCGGTAGCGGACAGGATTGCCGCGATACCGGAATCGATGTGCTGTTCCGCCCAGTACAGCGCAGCGAATGTCATAAAAGTGCTCGCTAGTCCAATCAGCATGAACTCTTTGTGCAGCAATAGCGATAGCTTGACCTTCTTTTTCCACAGCATCCATAAGAAAATAAGCAATCCGGCAAGCAAAAACCGGATTCCGGCGGAAAAAAACGGCGGCAGCCCCGCTTCTACGCCGATTTTGATCGACAGAAACGTCGTACCAAATATGGCACACATGAGCAAATAATTAAAAATAATCATAGTACATCCTCCTTTTTGTATACTATAATGGTTACGAGATAGAACAGATGCTCTAAAATAGAACAGATATACGGATCAGCTGCAAAAAGGAGTAAAACATGATGACCTCAGGGAAGACGGAAACGGCGGAAATTGGAAAACGAGTGAAAACCGTGTATGACGTTGTGCTGGAAGGAATACAGCGGGGAGAATGGACAACTCGCGACAAGCTGCCGTCCGTACGGGCGATGGCCGAACGGCTGAAGGTGCATCGCTTGACGGTTATGAAGGCGTATCAGAAGCTCGTGGACGACGGGATTGTCGAAGTAAAATACAAATCCGGGTGTTTCGTTCGCGGAGCGGCGGCCGGCGTGACACAGGTTGATTCTGGTGTTGACCAACCTTGGGATTATCAGGCCAGGAAAGTATATACGAACCGCAGCAGATTGGCGGATATTCATCGCCTGCCGGTTGATTACCAAATGTCGGAAGCGCTCATTGATCCCAACTTGCTTCCGAATATGTATATGTCGAATTACGTCAAACAAATATTTGACCTATATCCGAAGCTGCTCAGCACGTATTCTACCGTCATGGGCGATCTGGAATTAAGGGAGTCGATGGCCGTTTTTTTTATGCAAAAGCAGGGGATTACAGCTCACGCTGATGAGTTAATGATTACAACCGGCTCCCAGCAAGCGATCGACCTGGTGTCCAGGTCACTCGTCAAGCCAGGCGATAAAGTATTGATAGAGCGGCCGACCTACAGCCCGGCGATCGATGTGTTCGTGCAGCAAAACATTCGTCTTATCCCTATTTCGATTACGCCGGAAGGGTACGATCTTGAGCACTTGGAACAAGTGATGAAGCGCGAGAAGCCGCGGCTGTTTTATATGAATCCGACGTTTCACAACCCCACCGGCTTTACCGTACCGGCCGGTCAACGCAAGATGCTGGTTGAACTCGCGGAAAGGTATCAATGTATTTTGGTGGAGGATGACGTGTATCATGACATCTATTTCGGTGACCCGCCGCCACCCCCGCTATTTTATTATGATACCGAGGGATACGTCATTTATATCCGCAGCTTCAGCAAATACGTCGCTCCAGGACTGCGGATTTCGGTGCTGGCGGCACGGCCGTCGCTGATGAACGGCATCGCGCCGGTAAAAGCGCTCGCAGACAACGGAACGCCCTTGCTTAATCAAAAAATTTTCCAGCATTATTTCTTTTCCAGCCGGCTTCAAGAGCATGTAGCGAAGCTGAGAATCGCGCTTCAGCTCCGTAAAGAGAAGATGGAACAGCTTCTGGCTGGAACCGGCTGGCGGTGGACGAGTCCGAGCGGAGGGCTCAATTTATGGGTACAACTGCCGGACGGCTTTCCCGTAGAGAAATTGCTGGCCCGCTGCTTGGAGCTGTCGGTTGCTTTCGTTCCCGGCAGCATTTGCGATCCGCTCGGACAAATCGAACCATGGATCAGGCTCAGTTATTCCTATATCAACGAATTGCAAATGGAAGAAGGGATACGGAGGTTAATTGCTGCTGCAGGTGAATTGAGAAGTTGTTAACGTTAAAGATATTGAGAAAGCCGAAGCCGTGCGGGAAAACTTAGGTTGCAGATTCCGCTCGCGAGTCGGCTTTTTCCCTTTGTGTCGACAGAACGCCGCTCGAGATAAATACAAGCAGCGAGCATGCCAGGCAGATCCCCGTAAACAGGCCTACAGCGGAATAGCCGTGAAACAACGAGTAAAGCATGCCGGCCATCCAAGCTCCGAACGTCGTCGCTGCATTCATGGTCGATGTCGCCAGACTGGAAATCGTACCGCGGATGGTCGGATTCAAACTGTTCAGCAGACCAACCATGAGCGGGAACAATATTCCTAGAATAGCAAAAATGAGAAAGAACAACGCTTTGACTACATGAACCGACGACACATAAGGCAGTGCAATATAAGCTGCGATAACGACAAACATCCCAACCGTCATCGTCTGCAATTGACTTAACGCTTTGAACACATAAGGACCGCATAAGCTGCCGAGGAAGTTGCCGAGCCCTAAGAAGATGATGACATACCCGGTTTCGTCAACTGAAAGATGGAAGCTGTCAGTCATCCATTTCCCGAGAAAAGCAAAAGCAGCGCTGCTTCCCAGATGTACGAAGAAGTAGGCGAGGAAGGTGCCTCTTGCTGTGCCGCTTGTCAGCAGGGGAACGTATCTTTTGAAGATCGACGGCTTCGCTCCTTGCAGCCCTTGCGGTTTCATGCCAGGCACGGCATAATAGGCTGCAGCCGCAAGCAGCAGTGAGAAGATGCCGATGGTCCAGAAAGGTAGTGACCAATTACCGGACGCCAATAGGCTTCCGATGGGTACGCCGAGTGCTTGAGATACGGCAAGCCCTGCGTAGGCGACGCCCAGCACTTTGCTGATCTTGGCCGGAGGAAACAGCGTCGGGATCGATGCCCATACTTGCGGCGCTGTAAACGCTGCACTGACTCCTGCCAAAAAACGGAATAAGCACATCGTCCAAAAATCCGTGGCAAAACCGCACAAGAATGTTGAAACGGCGAAGCAGCTAAGGCCGGTCAGCAGCACTTTTTTCCGGTCCCATCCATCGGATAACGGACCGGCGATCAGGGCGAACGCCGCCGAACCGAGCGTATAAGCTCCCATCATCCAACCCGCTACCTCGGTTCGAACGCCAAACATCGTTTGCAGCGTCGGAATTAGGGGAGATATCAGAAACGTATCCGTACCGATCACGAACATGATAAGAAAAAACAACACGACAATTTTATTCATTCTGTTCACCATTTCCTTTTCGATTTGACCTCGAATCTTATTGTAGGGCATAATAGTGACAATAATTGTCACGAAATCAAAAATAATTGGAGCCGGGTTCATGCCAAAATCGAAACGTTTGCTGGAACTGATGATGACGGTTAACCGAAAACGAAAATTTACGGTGAAAGAGCTGGCCCAGGAGTTCGGCGTCTCGACAAGAACGATGCTAAGGGACTTGCAGGAATTGAGCGAGCTCGGTGTGCCGCTTTATTCGGAGGTCGGGCCGCACGGCGGTTACCAGGTGTTGAAGGAACGGATTTTGCCTCCCATCGCCTTTTCCGAAGAAGAGGCTGTCGCCATGTTTTTTGCTGTGTATGCGCTTCGTCATTATTCTTCGCTGCCCTTTGAGACGGAATCTGCTTCCGCATTGGACAAGTTTTACTTGCACATGTCCGGGGACGTTCGCGACCGCATCGATCAAATGAAAAATAGGGTGGACTTCGTGACACCGACGAGACAGCAGGAATCTCCTTTTTTATCGATCCTGCTCGAAGCGGCCGTTCAGCAAAAGGTGCTGCTCATCGAATACGAGTCGCGGGGCGACGAAGCATGCCGTCACATACAGCCAATCGGCATTTATGCCAATAACGGCTTGTGGTTTTGTCCAGCGTATTGCTTTCTTCGCAAAGATTTTCGAATCTTTCGCTGCGATCGGATTCATTCGGCGTCATTCGATACGGAAGGTACGGAACCAATGGATCTGCGGCATGTCCACCTTGGAAACAGAGAATCGTTTTTCCGTACGGAGAAGGCGATAACCGGGTTATATGCGGATTTGAGCCAAAAAGGCGTTCAAATGTGCGAGGCTGTGTTATGGCTCGGATCGCATCTGCATGTACGGGAAGACGGCACGGGATGGTTGGAAGGACCGATTCCTCAGAACGACCTCGCTTTTTATGCGAGATTTTTCATCGGACTTGGCAATGAGGCTACCGTAAAGCAGCCTGCGGAGCTGATCAGTTACATGAAGCGGCTGTTCGCCGAGATTATGTCCAAATATGATTAGCGCGAAAGGGATTCACCGGTTGAATAAGTGAATCCCTTTTGGTATTGGTGCTTATAATTTGCATGCGCTCTGGATGGCGTTCATGAGCATTAATGTTGCTTTGCCCAGACTGCTCTTATCTTTGTAGATCATCCCTATGGCTACGGTTGGATCAATATCGGAGAAGGGCTTGATCACGAGGGAGCTTCGCCATTCCAAACCGCTATACGTCGGAACGATCCCGACGCCAAGTCCGGATTGAACCATTTGCCCGATGGCTTGAAAACTCCCCACCTCGATCCCCGAATGAAAATGCATTCCTTTTTGAAATATCGTTTTCTCGGATAGCTCCCGATAGATGCAGGACTGTTCTTTTAGCAGGATGGTAAGTCCGGCAAGATCATGCGTTGCAATGCTGCTCCGACTGGCTAGAACATGGTCAGCCTTGAGCAGTACCCCGAGCGTTTCCTCGAATAGCGGCTCAAACGTCAGCATGAAGTTTGCCGGTGGCGCCGCGCATATGCCGAAATCCACATGCCCGGACCGAACCCGCTCCGCGATGGATCTGCTGCCGCTCACCTCCATCGTAAACTGCACTTGCGGCCGATCCTTACAAAAATTCGCTACGATCGACGCCAGCCTTTGACTGGCAGCCGGTTCAATAGCAGCCATGCGGATGGTTCCTGCATCCCCGACGCCAATGTCCGACACGGTTTGCCGCAAAGATGAGATTGATTGAAGCAGCACGGAAGCTTCCTGCGAAAGCCATCGGCCTGCTTCAGTAAGAATGACGCGCTTGCCTTCGCGTACGAACAAGGATACCCCAAGATCCGCCTCAAGACGCTGAATTTGAAGTGTAACCGTGGACGGAGCGAATTGCAGTTCTTCCGCAGCTTTTTGAAAATTACCAAGTCGGGCAATCGTTTCAAACGTTTTTAATATTCTTAGATCCATTCTCATCACCTGATTTAAGAAATTTGAATCAAACCTTCAAATAATTCAATTTTACAAACATTATATGGTGTCTTACACTGATGTCAATACTTATTTCCGGAAGGTGGCGAGATCTTGAGCGTCGTCGTACACAGTAATTATAAATCCGCGTTCAGTTGGATTACCCTATGGGCATCGCTTTTGTTTGCCGTCATCCTTGGTTTCTCGCGGCTTTCCTATGGCATGTTTTTACCGGGGATTCAAAGGGAAATGGGAGGGAGCTACGGTGAATTGGGTGTTTTGGGCACCGTGAATTTCATCGGTTATTTGGCAGGAACTTTATGTTTGCCGCTCATGCTCGCCCGGGCTCCATACGGAAAGCATTTCCTTAATAAACTCTCGTGCATCCTTTTGGGAATGACTATGATCGGTTCGGCTTTCAGTCATGACTTCCTCCAACTGGGGCTGTGGCGCTTCGTCATCGGTTTGTTATCGGCTTTCTCCACGGTGCTGGTATTATCTATTGCCTTGGATGCCGTTCATCCGATTCAGCGCGGCATTGCATCGGGAATCATATGGTTAGGCGGGTCGGCCGGAATCATGGTAACCGGTTTGCTGGCTCCTTATACGATTGATCCCTCGCATTTAAGCGGATGGCGGTTTGCTTGGGTAGCTATGGGGATTTTTGGCATCCTTTCATCGATCGGCTTTGAGGCGGTGATTCGAAGGAAGTTAGCCGCATCAGCAGAGTGGCACAAGGAATCTGGTCCGCAATTCAAGAAACGTGCGAATGTATACCAACTTTTATTTAACCCGAAGACATTATTGTTTTTAATTGTTTCCTATTTTTTCTTTGGCTGGGGATACATTATTTATTTCACCTATTTCATTCCTTATCTCGTCGCTCTAGGGATTCCGTCGCTATATGCCGGGTTGATCTGGTCCGGAATCGGATTCGCCGGTTTATTCAACGGCTGGCTAGGCGGCCGGGCGATTGACCGATGGCCGAGCGGCTATACGCTTGCAGCGGGATTAACGCTAGGGAGCATAGGAGTACTTGGCGTCATTACAGATAGTGTAGTGTTTACTGCACTAGGCGGCGTGCTCATTGGGCTCGTATCGTTTATTACTCCGCCGCTTATGACGACTGCGCTGCTTCGCCGTAACGTGCCTAATGACGCATACGCCGCTTGTCTAAGTATTGCTACCGCATTTTTTGCTTCCGGGCAAATTATCGGCCCCTTGTTCGGAGGCTGGATTGTTGATGGGTACGGTTTGCAAATCGGCGTGACGTCAAGCGCCGCTTTTATTGGAATCTCCGCCGCGTTGGCATGTATATACGGAGGCATCCAACAAAAGCTTGCTAAACGCCAACGGCTCGCTAATGAGAAAGTGTAAAGATTATTGTTACTTTGCATCATTTTTATTACACTAAGGAATAGATGACTGAAGATAGGGCTGCCACACGGCAGTCCTTTGGCTTTTAACGCGCAGTATCTCTCAGATTTCGGTCCTGAACTTGTAAAAATATGATTCCTGAATAGAGGTGAGATCAATGATAGAAGAGTCGCTAGCACAGATGAAGCACAAACATTCCAGAATGATCGACGGTAAAAGACATGTATGGGACGTAGAAAAACTATGGAAGATGTCCGAAAACTTGCCTGTTACAAAGGTCAACATCGATTCAATAAAAGAACTCGATCAGGATTGTTGGTTCGGTTTTGGGAGTACATCCGTTCCAACCATTCGAAATGTCGCGAGCCATTGCAAGCGAATTATTGAGGCGAAAATGGAGTATCCGATTTTATTCACGGCGGACGGGTGTTTAATCGACGGGGGACATCGAATCGCAAAAGCATTAATGAACGGACAACAAGAAATAGACGCCGTCTTCATCGAAACTTTGCCGCCTGCGGATCTCGTTTTATAACATCTTGACATTTCATGCTTGAATACCGAGAAGTGATTTGATGGTCGGAAGAACGATTCCAATGCAGCAATATGCGCTAGAATATTTTCATCCGTTTTGTCAGAAATCTCTTTTCTATTGCGTCAGTATATCGGTCGATAAATGGCGAGGTGTTTTTTATCCGGGACGAAGTAATGGGGACAAATTATACGGAGGTAACAATGGAGGATCCGGAGTTAGCATTAGTCGAGCAGGAAGACAGCGTGCTGGTGCAGCGATCGCAGGCTGGCGACAGGGAAGCGTTCGGGGAGTTGATTCGGCGGCACCGGCGGCAAGTTTATGGATATGCGCAGGCGATCACGCAGGAGTCTTTCTTGGCGGAAGATATCGTACAGGACGCGTTGTGCCGCGCTTTTTTGCATCTGGGAACGCTTGTTGACGTTGGCCGTTTCCTCCCTTGGCTTTACCGGATTGTCCGCAATCAAGCGTATTCTCAGCTGAGAAGCAAACAGGCGGTGAGAGAGCAGCCGTTCTCCGCTCTGCAGCGTTTCGAGAACGACAACGACAAGGCAGGTGGCGATTGGTCGAACTTGGACCGGATTCTTCACCGCCTTTCAAGATCGTTCGCCGAAAGCGGAAGATGCACCGCCAATCCGGAAGAGCATCTTATGCGCACGCAGCTGCATGAAATGCTCTCAAGCATGCTCAGCTGCTTAAACAAGCGAGAACGGCAAATATTCGAGTGGCATTTCTTCGATTATTTGTCACCGCAGGAAATCGCCAAGTTGTTCAGCTTATCTGCAGCCAACGTGTATCAAATCTTGTCCCGCTCCCGGAAAAAAGTCGCACAACAACGAATCCGCGTCGTCATCGACCAATACATGATGGATCGAAAGGATTTGGGATCATTGAAAACGAAATTGTTACCGAAATTAGCAGCTTCCCACGCCTCCGGCACTTGGACGTCGGTTGGCTGGGCGCTTCACCGCGTGCTGAGCTATACCGATCATAATTTGTCGTTACCCATGGTGATGGGACTTACCGGTCATGCATTTCGCATCACAATTTGCCACGACGATGTCCATATCGCGGGCCCCACAATGTACCCGTTCCGGGACATTTTGCCACGTGGCTTGCAAAACCTCGGATGGAGCTGCCGCATGGTGGAAACGCAAAACAAGCGTGACGTGTCCGGTGAGAATGCCAACTTGATCGACCCGACGATGCTTACAGCAGCTGCAAAAGATAAGAGAATGCTCCAGGAAGAATTGCCCGCCGCTCTGGATCTGATTCACCGTTCCATCGACAAAGGGTTTCCGGTCATGGCATGGGATTTGTTTATTCCCGAATTCGGAGTCATCTATGGATACGATGATGAGCAGCAGCAATTGACTGCAGCGGAGTGTATGAAGGAGGGCAAGCTCCCCTATGATCATCTCGGACGAGGAACGCTGGAGGATCTGTTCATACTGGCACTGGAGGAGCGGACGGAGAAAGACCTGCGATCGATGCTTCGAGATGCGCTCGCAACGATACTTGATCATTACAATGGCACTGAGGCTCCGACGGATCGCGGCGTACGAGGTTTGCGCGCCTATGACGTGTGGATCGAAGCTTTCCATGGTGGCGGCATCGAGCCTAACGGAAATGCTTACAACGTCGCCGTCGTACAGGATGCGCGCCGACTTGCAGCAGATTTCCTTCACGAGATCGGCACGGAATGGCAAGGTAACGATGAAACGACTGGACGAATCCGTGCGCTCAGTTCAGAAGCAGCACTGCTGTATCGCCACATAGCGGAACAATTGCACGAGCTGGCCGCGTTGTTTCCTTTCCCGTCAGGCGGGAATCCAAACACTAATGAAAACCGCGAACGTGCAATCAAAGTGCTGCGATCAATTAAGTCACTGGAAGAACAAGCCGTATCATTGCTTGAGCGGATGCACGCCGCAGTAATATAACGGAGAACGAAGGGAAGACAACAAAAAAACATCGCGCCAATGCGATGGTTTTTTTTATGCGGTCGGTAGCAAACCGGCTGTGATGCCGTGCGATGTACAGAAAAAATTTTGCTCCATTTATTGGATAACTACAGTTTTCTTTAAAGTTTAATGATACTATTAAACGGAGACAACTCGCTAATATATCATAGTCAGCGCTAATGAGGAGAATAGGCATGCAAGAGATACAACCTATCACGAAAATAACGAATCACACCAAACAAGATACCGGTGCTCATATTCTCTACATTTTTAATGAAATCAATAAATATATAGGCAATGCCGTTAGCTTTATCATGGAAGGGCTTGTAAAGAATGAAGTCGTCTTATTCGTCGATTCGGAACGATCGATCGCTAAAGTTAAGGATGAATTGAACTCCAAAGGCTTTCAGACGCATCATTTCCAACATCTGATCTTTGCAGATAGCTCGCAAACTTATCTTGTGGAAGATCAATTCGATGTCAATCGAGCCGGGATGTTAATTGAGATGCTTCAACCTTACTTTGATGAAAATTATAAAATACGTACGTGGGGACAAGTTCTAGTGCCGCAGCATGAATATATTTTAGAAAGGCTTCGAACGTTTGAATGTCATAGTGATCATTTCATTGGCCAAACCGGCTTGATTTCCGTCTGCGCTTATAATGGCTTGACCACACCTGCCTATATTCAGAACGAGCTAATGAAGACTCACAATTACTTCATGACGGATAGCGAATATAGTTTATCGCCTCTGTATAATAGGGACCATATCAAATTTCCATCCGGTGAGGAGTTGGAAAGATTACGGAGGCTGGAAAAGCAAAATAAAGAGCTGCAGGATCAAAACGATCATTTAACCTTAGAAAATAAGCTGATTGCGCAAAACGAGCAAAAGGTACGAACCATTATTGATCATATGCCTATTCCGGTCATCATCAGGAGGGATGCGGATATTCTTTTCCTGAATGGCGTAGCACAAAAAAAATTTTCCATTGGTAATCGGAATATCGCAGAAGAGAACCATTTGCATCAATTTTTTGAAAAGTATGATAGTGAATCTGCCGTCTCCGATGACAAGAAGGTGCATCAACATCAATTAAGCTTTAAGAATGGAAAGAAAACATACTACTTGGTAAAATCGATTGATATGATCTATGAAGGGGAGGCAGCCATTCTCCATTCCTTTGTAGATATTACGCATGAGAAAGAAACGGAAAAACGGTTCATCCGATCGGAGAAGTTGAATATTGCCGGCGAACTTGCCGCAGGCATTGCCCACGAATTACGAAATCCGCTTACTGCGATTAAAGGTTTCTTCAGTATGCTAAAGACAACGAATGAAAGAAAAGAAATGTATTATACCATTATTGAAGATGAGCTTTCCCGAATCGAGCAAATTTCAAGCGAGCTATTGACACTAGCCAAGCCTCATTCCGATAACCGTAAAATTCATAATATCGTTCAGCTCATCCATGAAGTTGTAATATTACTTACACCTCAAGCAAACATGGACAATATTGAAATCATATTACAATCGAATAGCAAGGAACTGTACATAAACTGTGAAGACACGAAAATAAAACAAGTTTTTATCAATTTGATTAAAAACGCAATGGACGCGATGAACGATGGTGGAAACATCACCCTTAAAATTAATGAAATGAAAGAACACATTCAGGTTCTGGTCATAGATCAAGGAAGTGGAATTCCGCAGGAGATATTGAACAAGATTGGCGAACCTTTTTATACGACGAAAGAAAAAGGGACAGGTATCGGCCTCATGGTTTGCTTTCAAATTATTGAAAGTCACGACGGTACGATCCAAGTGGATAGCACAGTCGACGTTGGCACTACGTTCACCATTACATTGCCTGCATTAAGGGAGGCGTGACTTGTGAGAAGTCGCGTATTGAGTGTAATTGCCCTTCCAAATGACATAGCCCATACTCACATAGGCTAATCCCCAGAAGAAAGCAAAATATTTGTTGTCTTCCACCGGCAGCACCATGGACACAAGCATCACAACCAGCAGTACGGTGATCCAGCGAGGAAAAACGTTCGCCCGGTACGTTAAAATCGCAAAAACGAGCGTACCGCCCGTGAATCCGATAAGCGTAAATGTGCGCATAATGAGGAATGGCAGACTGTCCGGATTCACGGCCGGCTTGATTGGCTCAAAAGATGACCACAGCATGCAGGTCGTCGCGATATTGCCAAGAATGATCGCAAGCACCGTAATAAATCCGATCACTCCCGTTTGCCTCGATTGCACCATATACGTGGACAGGGTCCCAATGGTCATCAAAATACTTGCGATGAATCCGAAGGTAAGCTCCGGTGCGCTATCTGTTCCCCAGATCAGCGAGCTTGGCGTCATCCCCATGCGGGCAATGCCTGCCAGTAAACAAATCATGCCCAACCATCGAATCACTTGCTTTTCGTTCATTGTTGTTGCCGCCTCCTGTTTACATGGATCAAATCGTTGATGAGCTCCATTATAGGTAGCGGAACATCACGCGGTACAGAGTATGCCGGTCACAATGTTTGGGGAAGCGGGGCTGGGACATTTTCGGGAAAACAGGAAGACGGCCGGGAAATTGCGGACTCTCCATATTCAAACATCGGGTGGATCGTTATAATAAATGTAGATTTTACTAGTAAAGCGAGGGGGATACATGCCGCAAATGCAAGATCGGATCGCGGATCAAACCGCAGCACCTGCAAACCGGTTACACAGGAAGGGGATCCAACGCGGCTTGCAGCTTCTAGCGGCCGCATTCTGCCTGTTTACCGTAGTGTTATACACGACAGGGATTCCTGAGTACTATCACGAGCTGGTCTCCACGTGCATTATTAACGGCTGCGGTACCTGGGTGCCGGCCATGCCCCTTGACAACGGAGGAGCGGTCCGTCTGTCACTGGAGACGTATGCCGTTATCTTCGTGTGCATCGACGTCGTTTTTACGTTTGTTTATTATGTTGCGGCACTGCTCATTTTCTGGAAAGGGTTTCGCGAACCGATGGCCATACTGGCCGCTTTGGCAATGGTTTCGTTCGGTACTTCGTTCCCATCGCTGACCTCGGTCGCTTTTCAAGGGACCGTCCTGCAGGAGTGGTGGTTTACGCTGGTCGCTACTCTCGGCTGGATCGGATTATCGTTGTTGTTTTTCCTCTTTCCGAACGGCTCGTTTGTGCCGAGATGGACTTTTGCTGCCTTTCTCTTTATAACCGCAGTCGATGTCAGCAGCTTTTTCAACCATGGAAGTATATGGAACGAATTTAACATTTCGGCATACCTTCAGCTTATGTGGTACACTTCCTCGACACTGATTCTTATTTATTCGCAAATATACCGGTTTCGGAAGGTGTCTTCGCCGGCGCAGCGCCAGCAAACCAAATGGGTTGTATATGGGCTTGCCATCGGCATGACAGGGTTCGTCGGAATGAGCATTTTGTTCGATCCGCATATGAATGACGGAAGTGCCTTAACCTATGTGTACCTCAATGCGCTTCTTCATTTAAGTTTACTCGCGATTCCGTTCACGCTGACGATGGCTGTACTGCGGCATCGGTTGTGGGACATCGACCCGATCGTCAACAGAACGCTCGTATACGGCGCTTTGTCCCTTAGTGTAGCTGCGATATATATTTTCTCGGTCTATTACTTAAGCCGATTGTTCATGACGAAGGATAATCTTGTGATTTCACTGGTGGCTACAGCCGTCGTGGCGGTGGCTTTCGCTCCTCTCAAAGAAAAGCAGCAGATGCTTGTTAACCGGATGATGAAAGGCCGTCATGACGATCCGTATGCGGTTTTGCTGAAGCTCGGGAGCCGGCTCGTTCAGCCGTTGGCGCCGGAAGCGATGCTCGAGGCTCTGGCATCTACCGTGAAGGAATCGCTTCGCTTACCTTATGCCGGCATTACGATTGGGGTGGGGGGACAGGATACGCTCATCGCTTCTGCAGGAGAGCCGCTCCATGAGCTGCTGCCTTTTCCTATCATTCACCGCGGAGAACAGTTCGGCATACTCATCCTCTCCTGCCGATCGCCGGGCGAAGCGTTCTCGTCCGATGACAAGAAGTTTCTGGATGTACTGCTGCACCAAGCAGGGCCGATCGTCGAAAATGTGAACATGACGCTTGGCATGAAGCTGCTTGCGAAGGATTTGCAGGAATCGCGGGAAAAGCTGGTGCTCGCTCGTGAGGAAGAACGCCGGCAAATTCGCAAAAACTTGCACGACGACTTGGCTCCCCGGCTTGCGGCTCTGGCGCTCAACGCGGCTACGGCCGAGAAATATGTCGTCAAGCAGCCCGAAATCGCAATCGAGATGCTGGCAAGCCTGCGGCAGGTTATTCGCGCGACGGTCGATGAAATTCGCACGCTGGTCCATGATTTACGGCCGCCAACCCTGGATGAGCTCGGATTGATCAGTGCGATCCGGGAGAGAATCAGCGAGCTCAATAAGCCGGCCCGGCTGCTCGCGGACGAGCAAGGAACCGTGCCGATCCACATCCGCCTGCTCGAACCGCCGCTGCTTCCGGATTTACCTGCAGCGGTGGAGGTGGCTGCTTACCGCATTGTCACCGAGTCGCTGGTTAATGTGATCAAACACAGCCAGGCGACGGTTTGTACCGTCAAGCTTCACGTATCATCATCGAAGCAGTTGGTGGTTGAAGTGACGGATAACGGTACGGGTCTGCATCCTTCCTACGCGCGAAGGCTTTCCGGCACGGGCGGCATCGGACTCGTCTCTATACGGGAGAGGGCTGCGGAATTGGGAGGGCAATGTTCGATCGAACGGCTGGAGCATGGGGGCACCATGGTGCTGGCTGTACTGCCGATTTGAAAAAAGGAGGAGAAAACCGATGAGAATCGTTATTGCAGAGGACCATCCGCTATTTCGCAGCGGTGTACGCAATTTGCTGCGGACCACGGATGATCTTGAAGTCGTAGGCGAGGCGGCTTCCGGGGAAGAGGCGTTGGAACTTGTGAAGCAGCTGCAGCCCGATCTCGTGCTTATGGACATCCGAATGCCCGGCATTAACGGCATTGAGGCTACACGTTTGATCAAGGAGAAGCATCCGGCGATCGAAGTTTTGATTTTGACGATGTTCAGAGACGATCAGTCGGTATTTACCGCTATGCGTGTCGGCGCGAAAGGGTACGTGCTGAAAGATTCGGACGAGGACGAGCTGCTTCAATCCATACGGGTGGTGGGCAGCGGCGGAGCGGTGTTCAGCTCCGATATCGCGGGGCGGATGATGCATTACTTTTCCCAGGGACCAACGGTTCCGGCGGAGGATCCCGCGTTCGCGGAGCTGACCAAGCGCGAGCTGGAAATTTTGGAGAGGATCGCGGAAGGAGACAGCAACGCCCAGATCGCCGCACACCTGCATATCAGCAATAAAACGGTGGCGAACTATGTGTCGAACATTTTAAACAAACTGCAGGTTACGGACCGGAACGCGGCCAAACGGCTGGTTCAGAAGTCACGCGAGGATTAGCTGATCCAATCGGCCGCTTTACATTAAACACCTACCAGATCGTTTCTAACGAATCGGGAGGTGTTTTTTTGTTCGAGCAACAGCGGCCTTTCCCGGATTGTTCCCGATCGCATCCTGCAATCTTCCCTCCTTAATTCCCGGTGATGTCTCATGAAACCGGAACGCTCCCGCTGTAAGATCAATAAAGTAAGCAAATTCATTTTATGGAGGTTTGAACGATGAATAAAACGAACAAAGGTTTGAAATGGCTGTTGGCGGCTGCATTGATTGCAGCAATCGCGGTTCCAACAACAGTGAGCGCAAAGCCGGAAGCGAAGCCGGAGGTGGCTTTCACGGGGAAAGCGATGTTTGCTGGCAAGCCGGAGGCAAAACCGGAAGCGGCTTAATCGGCACGAAGCATTATACAGAAGAGGAGAACGGAGAGAATCATGTTACCATTCAGCAAACGAAAGCAATCTTCGGTACTGTCCATTCTGCTGGCGGGCTGCCTGACGTTTGGCAGTATCGCGAGCGCCTTTGGGGAAACGCCGCCCGCAGGCGTACAGATCAAAGAGTTCAGTCTGCTTGATACGGCGTCCGACGTCGTAGGTTCGGCGGAATTCACGCCGGAAGGCAAGAAGGACGGCCACTTCAAGCTGCTGCTTAGCCTTGCGCAGAAGACGGTCATCCAATCCGTCGTACTGCGTTCGACGGATGAATACGGCAAAGATAATTATCAGGGGGTGTGGCGAACAAACCGCGTGACTACCGGGTGGCTGCTCGGCATAGTGCAGGACAAAACCGTGACAACGGCAGACGGCGCAAACAAGCATGAAAGTATCATTATTAATCCGGGTTTTCGAAAGGATGTCAAAGAACCGGTTGGTGAATTCGAAGGGGAGCTTACGTTCGACTTGTATGCAAGCGATAACGGAACGATCAAGGAAACGCAGCATTATGTGCTCGAAATGGGGACGCCGCAAGGTACGGTTGTGTCCAAACCGATTAAATATAAGAAGCCGATGACATCGGGCGGGACTTCAACCACGCCGGCACCGACACCAACGCCTTCGCCAACACCGAATCCGACACCGACACCAACGCCAGCGCCAACACCGACACCGACACCAACACCAACGCCGTCGGATGGCCCTGCGATCCATGTGTTATTCAAAGGGAAAGAGCTTCAGTTTGAAGGCGCCAGGCCGATTTTGAAGGATGGTTCGACGCTCGTCCCGTTCCGTAAACTATTTGAAACCCTCGGGTTTACGGTAAAATGGGTCGAGACCGGAGCGGTACAACAGGCACTTGGAACGAAGGACGGCCTCACCATAGAATTAACGATCAATAGTACCACCGCCAAAGCAAACGGCAAACAAGTGAGCCTCGATATACCTGCTCAGATTATTAATGGAAATACGTTAGTTCCGCTGCGCTTTGTGGCGGAGAACAGCGGTTACCAAGTGTCGTTCGTCAGTGAAGGCGGTGTCGCGACGGTTCGGATCGAAGAGGGCGGTTCGACTACGGAGCCTGAACCTGCTCCGACGCCAACCCCCGAACCTTCCAAGGAGGAGGCGGAGCCGTATGTTGTAAAAGGATACGTGCGCGACGCAAAAGGTCATCCGCTGCCTGGAGTTACCGTTTTTGCGGATAATACGTTGCTCTACGACAGCAACATTCTTGGAGTTACCGACGATTCCGGTCATTACCGGATCGAATTGCCCCAAATTACCACATCGTGGCGGATGGGTGCAGACCTAAGCAAGTCGTTTAACGGCAAAAAATTCACTTTCCATTTAAGCGCTGACGCAGATCTTCCGCTAGCGGGAAGCGCAGGGGCGGTTCGTGACTTCACATGGACCAAATTCGATGGACAAATTTATATATATCCGAACTTTTCATCATTTGACAGCAACCTGCCGGAGTTTCAAATGAGCGATCTGGAAGTAACTCTGACGCCGATCGGCCCGCTGCTTGACGGCAATGCAGGCCAAACGCTTACGAAACGCGCAGGCCCCATCCAGGGCGGCGCCGGTGTTGATGAAATACCAATCGGCAGGTACAAGGCTACGGCCAGATGGGTGCCGGAAGGGCACGCGCCTATGCCCATGCAGGTCAGGGTCAGCTATATAGGCCAATATGCTGAGTCTACCGAATTCGATTTTGCACCGCCGCGAGGAGTATCTACCAGCAACTACCTCAGTGAGCTGGAAGTCAAGCTGCCTTAGCGCATGATATGAACCCGATCCCGTTGCTCCAGAAGGACCTATGCCGGTTGAATCAGCCGGTGTAGGTCCTTTTTGAGGTGGTAGGATGACCGGGAAATTTATATAATGAGCTTCAGAATCAAATTATTATAGCCATTGTTATTGCGCGTCGAAAAAGGCAGGCAGTACTAGGCTACCAAAGGATGAAGAGACAAATGACCATGTTGAAGACGTTAGCGAAAGTATTCATCGCTTCATTCATTGTTTTCGCGATCAACGGTTCGATCAATTTTGCTTTGATGAAGCCGCTCAACGACGGTGCGCACGCATTCAACCTATTCCGCCGCCATTTGGATGATGGTCTGTTCATATTGCTATTTGCTTTTGTAGCGGTCGTCTTCTGGGCGATGTTTGCCGTTCTCCCCCAGGAGCGCGGGTATTTTTATCTTGGCGTAATTTCGTTGTTGACGTCGCTCCAACTGTTGTGGGACTGGGACGACAAAGTGCTGCTGTTCGGACCTTTTCCGGACAATCCATACGGGTCGTTGGCTATCAAATATGGAATCGTTGTCCTCATCTTCTCGTTTATCGCTTACCTGCTGAAAACCGGCAAAAGAACGGTAACCCGCGTGTCCCTTTGGGCAGGCATCGCACTTTGGGCTGCGACTGCGGTAGCATTGCTGCTGTCGGCTGGCGAATCATCGTTTATTGTCCTCAACAGGCTGTTCCTGGTTTTCGTTTTCTTCAATATGGCACTGTGCATATTGCAATTTTTAACGCTGCTGCGTCATAAAGAACATCATGCCGAACTGCGATGGATTGCAGCCGGATTCGTCTTGTTTGCTCTCATTCTATTGCCCGATCCCGCGAAAGATATGTTGGAAGAAATCCGGGGGCGCAGACTCGGCTACCGTATGGTGTACTGGGAGCAATGTCTGGAAGATACGTTCCCTTGGGCGTTGCTCACGCTGCTGACAATGTTCGGCGTGCTGTTCTTCCGCCGGTTCGTCCAGACGCTTAAGGAGAACAGGGACGCGGCCGAAGAGATCCGGACGAAGAACGCTGCACTCGAACAGGAAGTAAATACCCGGCAGCGGCTGGATCAATTGCTGTCCGCGATGCTGCGGACTTATCGGGTCGCCGATTGGGAGCAATGCGTCGTCCGGGAAGGGCGGCGACTTTTCCATCCGCACCCGTTTGTTCTGGTGAAGCATCATGAAGCAGACGGTTCAGTCGCTTATGAAGGTACCGATGGCCCTTCGGCTCTTGAGCGAGGCATTGGCGAGACGCTGCGGTCCAGCCGGAATCCGCTGGCACCAGGGGTAATAACGATTACCCCTTCTGCGGTACTGGGATCGGCAGGGGGGACAGGGGAGTTAAGGCTTTTTTTGGCGGTATATTCCGAAGATGGCAGTCCGATGAAAGTGGAAGAACGGGATAAGTTCGCATTATCGCTCATGTCCAAATATGTATCCATCTTTTATGAATATTTTCAACTGCTTGAGAGCCGATTAAAGGAATTGGAGCAAAGGCAAATTGACCGGGCGCCCTGGTTGTCCAAGCTGTTCATGCAGATGGCGGAAAAAGAGCGGAAACGGTTGGCCTCCGATCTTCACGACGAGGTGCTGCAAGAATTGCTCCATATTCGCCGCGTGTTGGATCGAACGCCACCCGGCCAATGGGAGCGTGAAGACAAGGAACAGGTACGGCTTGGGCTCGATAACGCCGAGTTTATGATCCGGGAGACATGCCGGGAACTGATGCCGTCTTTTTTATCCGATCAAGGCGTATTGAATGCGGTTTCCAAGCTGGTGGAGAAAACTCGACTGCGCGCGGACTTTCAGTTGGATTTTCTCGCCATGCCCCTCACTGCTTCTCTCAGCGATGAGCAAACAACGACAATCTACAGGGTCGCACAAGAGCTTATCAACAACGCGATGAAGCATTCGGAAGCAAGTACCGTGACACTTGAGATCGGGCAGCAGCAAAGAATATTGCATATCCGGTATGAGGATGACGGTAAAGGGATGGAAACCGGTATCGATTTTTCAACTACAAACCGCTTCGGTTTAAGCGGCATTACGGAACGGATTCGCATGGTCGGAGGAGAAATATCGCTGCAATCTTCGCCCGGTCATGGGGTCAAGATTTACTGCTCACTGCCGGTGTAACGTGACGCATCACAGGCTACGCGTCTACATTGAGCCACTTCAACTCGATCCCCTTCATGACCGCTTGCTGCCGGGAGGACACACCCAATTTCTCGAACAAATGAGAGATCAAATATTCGACATTGCGCTGGCTCATGAAAAGCCGGTCGGCAATGTCTTTATTTTTGTGCCCTTGAGCGATCAGCTTCAAGACGGCCACTTCTTTGTCGGTTAGCATCCGGTTTATGCTGCCGCCGCTATCTGCATTCGGGGCATAGGGTAGGTTTTCTTTCGTTCTGAGCCGCTTCGCAAGATGAAGAGGGAGAACCGTTAATTGCTGCAAAGCTAAGCGAAGGCAGTAAATCAATTCCAGTTCGCCGAGAGATTTCTCCATAATGCCGGTTACCCCCATATCGATCAGGCGGTCGTAATGCTCCGATATGTCCTCCCCGGTCAAAATGACGATCGTTGCCTCCGGACGGCGCTGCAAAGTTGCTTCCGTCAATTCGAAGCCGTTCATCCGGGGCAGCTTCAGATCAAATACGAACAAATCGAAATCCGATTGTTCCATCCGTTCCAGCGCTTCCGCTCCGCTTGACGCGGTCGTCACGCGGAAGCCGTGTTTTTCAAGGATGATGGCGCTTCCGGCCAAAAACGTCCGGTGATCGTCAACCAATAGAATATGTTTCATAACGGATTCCTCCACTCACGATGCTGCGTTGAGAATGATTTTAGTATATCATGCTGATTGCTCCAAGACACCGCAATGGTTGCCAAAGACACCGAAAGGAACACCCTTCGGTACCGAAATGCAATTTGCGCGGTTTGTCTTCTTTTTTTCGGTGAGTCCCCTGCGAACGCGTGTTACCGTAGAGGTATGAAAAGCGAAAAGGGGATGCGAATATGGAAAAAAGGTTAATGTATCTGGATCGGTTGAAAGTATTCATGACAGTGCTGGTGGTTCTTCACCATACGGCGATCGTTTATGGAGGCTCGGGAAGCTGGCCTTATTACGAGCATCAGGACAGCACCTTGGCGAACGTGCTGCTCACGATGTTTACGGCTGTCAACCAATCGTTTTTTATGGGCTTGTTTTTTTTCATTTCCGGTTATGTGACGCCTGCTTCTTATGATCGCCAAGGAGGAGGCAATTTCCTGAAAGCGCGGTTGTTTCGGTATGGAATTCCGCTGTTGTTCTACATGCTGGCCATCGTCCCGCTCCTGCGGTATGCCGTCTCCGGATATATTGGATCTTTGGGAGCCTTTCTGCGAGAAGAGTTATTTCTTCATCCGCTTCGCGGCGTGATTGAATTTGAAGTCGGGCCGTTGTGGTATTTGGAGGCGCTGCTGCTGTTCTTCGCTTGGTATGCTGTCTTTCGTCAGGTGACTGCAGGCAAACCGTGCAGCAAGCCTATTGCCTTAACTGGGCGCTTGATCGCCGGTTATGTCATCGTCGTCGCGGCAGCGAACGTATTGGTACGGTTGGTTTACCCCGTCGGAACTGAAGTGTTGAATTTGCAGTTGGCCTATTTTCCTGCCTATATCGGCCTGTTTATGGGGGGCGTCGCAGCGTATCGCGGGCAATGGCTGCAAATGCTCACCAAAGAAGCGGGAAGGAGGTGGGCGGGGGCGGCCATATTGCTGATCGTCTGCATGGCAGCGGGAATGGCGCTCGGAGGAGCAGTGGAAGGCGATGTCTCCGCGTTCATAGGAGGTTTAAACTGGCAAGCGGCTTTCTATGCAACGATCGATCCGCTGATGGGCTTAGGAATTTCCTACGTACTGTTAGTATGGTTCCGCGAGCGCTGGAATGGCACGGCAACCAAATGTACCGGATGGCTGACGGCCAACGCATTTTTTGTTTATATTGTTCATGCGCTGTCCGTTACCTACGTTGCCATAGCATTTCGTTCTCTGTCTTGGCATCCGATCCTGAAATTCGTTGTTGTCGGTTGTATCGCGGTTATTCTCTCTTATACGGCCGCAACGATCATCCGGCGGATCCCCGGGGTCAAAAAGGTGATTTGATGGATTTGTATTGCCGTACCGCATTCTTTAAGTTTATAACTTGTATATTCATGCGATATAATGCATAATTATGCCAATAAACAGGTATGGATTTCACATGCGTCGCGAGTATGCAAATTAGATGTTTGGAGGAAGAGACCTATGCACTTACAATGTGAATCACATTCATTAGAAGATTATTTGACAGAAACCGAAGAAGTGGACTTTAGTCATCTTTCCATTATCGAAAAAGCAAACGAACTATTCGCAGCATCGTCAACCGAAGTGGAATTCGTAAAGAAAGCGTACGAGTTTGTTCGCGATGAAATATCGCACTCGTGGGATCTTCAAAGCTCCAGAATCACATGCAGAGCTTCGGAAGTTCTCTACTTTAAAGAAGGCATCTGCTACGCCAAATCTAATTTATTGTGCGCATTATTAAGGAGCAAAGCAATTCCTGCCGGCTTTTGTTATCAGCGGCTGACAATAGGCGATACGCCGGATACCGGATACTGCCTCCATGCGCTTAACGCCGTCTTTTTATCCGATTTTAAGCGGTGGATTCGTTTGGACGCTCGGGGAAATAACGCCAACGTCAAAGCCGAATTTTCTTTGGACCATGAAAAACTCGCTTTTCCGATAAGGGAAGCGTACGACGAAGTGGATTTTGATACCATATTCAAGGCGCCTAACGCAAAGACCATTCATGCCTTAAAGCATAATGATAATTGTATAAATATGTATCTTCAAGGTTTGCCGAGCGAATTGTAGTTTAGCCGACTGATTGAATCGATGCACGGAATATGATCATGTTACCCGTATCTACTGTGAAAGGGTGACCCAGAGCCAATGATCTACTAAGCCTATCCACCAAACAAAATCTAATATTAGGTTTTCGGATAGGATTAGTGCGGGCTTTTTATATATGCATGAAGTGCGGCTGCTTCTCTGTATGCAGTACGTCTTTTTGTTCGTATGCACGCCTCCTGTCCGTTTCCGGATATGGAGGTTTTTTTGCGTGGATCAGTCGGGAAATTGAAACGGAAACGGTATACGGAAATGAATAGCAGCCGGATCGGCATAATTTCAAGAACAGGGGAAATCACGGAGTTTGCGCTGCCGGATCGTAAAGCATTTCCTTCCTTTATCACTTTGGGATCGGATGGAGCGTTATGGTTTAGCGAGAATCAGAGCAATAAGATCGGACGAATGACGAAGAGTGGAGAAGTTACGGAGTATTCGATTCCCACTCCCAATGCGAGCCCTGTCGGTATTACGAGTGGTCCCGATGACGCACTGTGGTACTTTCAGATCAACGCTAATAAAATCGGGAAAGTGACGACATCGGGCGAAATGAGCGAATTCGCAATACCGACCCCGAACGCTCGTCCTCATGCAATAGCATCCGGGAACAATGGAGATCTCTGGTTCACGGAATGGGGAGCCAATCAAATCGGCCGAATTACAACGCAAGGTGCGATCACGGAGTACGAGATTCCTATAAAGCAGGCAGAGCCTCATGACATTGCGGTTTGTCCTGAGGGTCATGTGTGGTTCGCGGAAGAATGCAACCAAATCGCTCGTTTGATGATCGTTTCGAAATCATTGAAATTTCAGCTCAAAAAGTTGTTGATTTATACCAAAAAACGAGTATAAAATGTATTTAAATAATACTAGTATGATCAGTATTATCAAATTAACAATTCGCCTATTCGCATTCATCGAGATTGACCAGCGGATTCTAGCGGCAACAGGTTTCCACCATTCAAGTAAATCTTGCAGAGGTGAAGCTATTATGAAAATTACCGATATTCGAGCGACAACCGTCAGCGTTCCGCTAGAAGCGCCGTTGCGCCACAGCAACGGGACGCATTGGGGACGTTTTGTCCGCACCATCGTCGAGGTGGAAACGGACGAGGGCATCGTCGGTTTCGGAGAAATGGGCGGCGGTGGCGAGAGCGCGGAGATGGCTATCCGTGGTTTGAAACCGTATTTGGTCGGCCACGATCCCACGGAGTTCGAGGCGATGCGTTACAAAATTTGCAATCCTACCGCAAGTTTGTACAACAACCGAACACAACTGCACGCCAGCATCGAATTCGCCTGTCTCGATATCGTTGGCCAGAAGCTCGGTGTCCCCGTTTACAAGCTGCTTGGCGGAAAGCTGCGGGACGAGGTCCAATTTGCCAGCTACTTGTTCTTCCGTTATCCGAATGAAGCAACGGGAGAAGGGGAAGTGAGGACGCCCGAGCAGCTCGTCGAGCATACTCGCGACCTCAAGGAACGCTTCGGCTTTACGACGCACAAGCTGAAGGGAGGCGTGTTCGATCCGCAATATGAGCTGGACTGTTACTTGGCGTTGGCAGAAGCATTCCCGCTTGACCGTTACCGCTTTGACCCGAACAGCGTCTACAGCGTCGAGCAAAGCATTGAGTTTGCCAAGGCGATCCGGCATATCAACAACGACTACTTCGAAGATCCGACCTGGGGTTTGAACGGGATGCGGAAAGTTCGCGAGAAAATCGACATCCCGTTATCGACGAATACGGTCGTCGTAAATTTCGAGCAGCTTGCACAAAATATTTTGAATCCGGCCGTCGACGTCATATTGCTCGATACTACGTTCTGGGGCGGGGTTCGCGCCTGCCATAAAGCCGCGGTCGTTTGCGAGACGTTCCAGTACAGCGTAGCGGTCCATTCGTCAGGCGAGCTCGGCATTCAGCTAGCAACCATGCTGCATCTCGGCTCAACGATCGCCAATATGCCGTTTGCCATCGACGCCCACTACCATCAACTGACCGATGATATATTGGTCGGCGGCAAGATGGCTTACAAGAACGGAGCGATTGCGGTTCCGGATAAGCCTGGACTCGGCATCGAGGTCGACCGCGAGAAGGTGCGGTACTACGCCGAGGAATTCCGAAGATTGGGCGGGTATGCCTACGACCGCGATCCGATGAGGCCGGATTGGTATCCGATTGTGCCGAATGACCGTTGGGCGAATCCGTAAAGCGCAGCGTCCTTGTACATCCGTATTCCTGCTGCTATGCTAGATGAACAGGTATACTCAGGGAGGAATCGGCATGTCTTTGCAAATCGATGGAGTACGGGATTCGAAAGGTTCGGTCCGGGACTACGTGCACGATACATTGAAGAAAAACATAATGGAATTAAGGCTCGAGCCCGGGCGGTTCATCTCGGAGAAAGAAGCGGTGGAGCTGCTTCAAGTGAGCCGTACGCCGATCCGCGAAGCGTTCGTGAAGCTGTCGCAGGAAGAGTTGATCGAGACGTTCCCGCAGAAAGGATCGTTCATCTCACTGATCGACATGAGACATGTGGAAGAGTCGAAGTTTGTCAGAACCGAGCTTGAGACGGCCATCGTACGCCAAGCTTGCGAGCTGCTCAGCAACGAGCAGATCCTGCATCTGAACAATCTCGTCTCGCTGCAGCGCCTGTGCATCGAAGAAAACAACAATCACCGTCTGTTCGAGCTCGACGAAGAGTTCCACGGAATGATCATGGCGGGCTGCGGCAAAATGCGTACGTGGGCGATGCTGCAGCAAATGAATACGCATTACAACCGAATGCGTTACTTGCATCTGCTTACGGACAAATTCGATTGGGAACATCTCATCTCGCAGCACAGCGATATCGTTTCGGCCATTCGGGAGCGGAATGCGGACGAAGCCGAACGGGTCATGCTGGAACATATGAATAGGATCGAGCTGGAAAAAGCGGAGCTGAGAATGAAGTATCCGTCCTATTTCAAATAAGATGCGCCCGGCCCCAGCGATTCCCGGCCGAGCGGACAGAGGAGTGGGAAGCATGCTGCTAAAAGGGAAAGTGGCAATTGTGACGGGCAGCGGTCGAGGCATCGGCGGCGCCATTGCTCGAGGATTTGCATCTGAAGGAGCATCCGTCGTGTTGGTCAGCCGCACGTTGGAACAGCTGGCGGAACAGGAAAGGCAAATACGCAGCTTGTATGGCGCGCCGGTACTAAAAGTCGTTTGCGACGTCAGCAGCGAGGAGCAGGTGGAGTCGCTTGCAGCGGCAGCCATTGCAGAGTTTGGACGCATCGATATATTAGCCAACTGCGCCGGCATTACGATGGTAGCCCCATCCGAAGAGCTGCCGCTTGAGAACTGGCATAAATGCTTGTCCATCAACCTGGACGGCACGTTCCTCTGCTGCCAGAAGGTAGGCAAACATATGATCGAACGAGGCGGAGGCGGCAAAATCATCAATATTACCTCGATCGTCGCCCATGCCGCCATTCCTAAGCGTGCGGCTTATGCAGCCAGCAAAGGCGGCGTGATGCAGCTGACGCAAAATTTGGCCGTGGAATGGGCGAAGCACGACATTCAAGTGAACGCGATCAGTCCGGGCTTCATCCGTACCGAAATCGTGCAGGATTTGATCGACAAAGGGATCCACAAGCCGCAGCTGATGGAAGCGAGAATCCCTGCGGGACGCTTGGGGGAAGTGGACGACATGGTGGGTCCGGCCGTCTTCCTGGCCTCCTCGATGTCGGCATACGTGACCGGCGTGATTTTGAAGGCGGATGGCGGTTGGCTCGCCAATGGTTATGTATAGCAATGGTTGAAATCAATAAATGGGCATGATATGATACATATAACTTAGTGACGGGAGTTGAAAAGGATAATGTAATTTTTCTTGCTGATAATAAAACAGAAAAGCGATTATTTTTCGCATGTTTTATTGTTCGTATGCAAGAAAGTTACGTTCTTCTTTTCACTCAAACGATATATCTTGATCCAGCTCCGTTCATGGTGCGGGTTCGTTATATTTATTTGAGCTACAAGAAAAGTAACTTTCTTGTAGCTTTTATATTTTTTAGCGGGAGGAACAAGATATGTCAGTAATCCAGGTTTCAAACTTGACGTTTGCCTACGAGGGCAGTTACGATAACATTTTTGAAGATGTAAGCTTCCAAATCGATACCGATTGGAAATTGGGATTTACGGGAAGAAACGGGAGAGGGAAGACGACCTTTCTTAACTTGCTGCTCGGCAAATATGAATACAGCGGAAAAATTTCCGCTAATGTCCAATTTGAATATTTCCCATTCCAGGTCGAAAATAAGGATAATAATACGCTTGATATTATCAGCGACATTTTTCCGGACTATGTTCATTGGGAGCTCATGCGCGAACTATCGCTGCTGAAGGTTTCCGAGGATGTGCTGTATCGCCCCTTTGAGTCGCTGTCCAACGGAGAACAAACGAAAGTGATGCTGGCGGCCTTATTTCTGAAGGAGAATCGGTTTCTGTTAATCGATGAACCGACGAACCATCTTGACATGAATGCCAGGGAAATCGTCAGCGAGTATCTCAATACGAAGAGCGGATTCATACTGGTATCTCACGACAGATCGTTTCTGGATCATTGTGTAGATCACATTTTATCCATCAATAAAACAAACATCGAAATTCAACAAGGCAATTTCTCCGATTGGTGGGAAAATAAACAGCGGCAAGACGAGTATGAGCTTGCTGAGAACGAAAAATTGAAAAAAGACATTCATCGCTTGTCGGACGCCGCGAAACGAACGAGCAGCTGGTCGCACGAGGTGGAAAAGACGAAAAACGGTACAAGAAATTCCGGATCCAAGGTCGATAAAGGGTATGTCGGCCACAAGGCCGCTAAAATGATGAAACGGTCGAAGTCCATCGAGCAAAGACAGCAATCCGCGATCGATGAAAAATCGAGGCTCCTCCAAAATGTCGAAAGCTCGGAAAACTTAAAGCTTACACAGCTTGCGTATCATAAAAGCCGGCTTGCCGAACTCGATCATGTTTCCATTTATTACGGTGATAAGATGGTTTGCCAGGACGTCAGTTTTCCGATTGACCAGGGGGAGCGGATCGCCCTTTCAGGTAAAAACGGCTCGGGAAAATCCAGCATCATCAGACTCATTTGCGGCGAGGATTTGAGCTATACCGGTACGTTCAGAATCGGAAGTCAGCTTAAAATATCGTACGTATCGCAGGATACGTCGCATTTGCAGGGCAATTTGACGGACTTCGCCAGAAGCAGCGGAATCGATGAAAGCCTGTTTAAATCGATCTTAAGAAAGCTGGATTTTGCGAGAGTTCAATTTGAAAAGGACATTTCCACGTTCAGCGGCGGTCAAAAGAAGAAAGTGCTCATTGCGAAAAGCCTTTGCGAGCAAGCTCATTTGTACATTTGGGATGAACCGCTCAATTTTATCGACGTGATTTCCCGCATGCAAATCGAAGAACTGCTGCTTGAATATTCGCCAACCATTCTGTTTGTCGAGCATGACAAGGAGTTTTGCCACCATGTTGCTACAAAAACCGTCGAACTTTAACGCGCGCACAGCGCGTTTTTTTTATTCAATTCATTACCCGCGATTCGACCGAACTCACTTGCTTAACGGAATACGATATTTCACGCGATACTCCCGCGGCGTAAGTCCAAGATAATGCTTAAACAGTTTGTTGTAATAGCTCAAGTCTTGTATTCCTACGCGTTCCGCCACATGAATGATTTTATCGTCGGTTTCGCGAAGCCATTTAAGCGAGGCATGGATTCTGATTTCGTTGCGGTATTCGATAAATGTTTTGCCTACCGTCTGTTTAAACTTGGCCGTAAAGCTCGTCTGACTCATCCCGCACATACGGCATACTTGCTCCAGATTGATTTGCTGGTCATAGTGCTGATCCAAATATTCGCACAGCTGCCAGATCGCTTTCGATTCGCTGGCATGGAACATTGGTTCAACGGATCTTTCCTCGTAGCAGCGGCTCAGCCATACAAGCAATTCGATTAACAAAGCTTTAATAGAAATGCGGTAACCTAGCGCTTTTTGGTTGAACTCGGTGGCAATCCGGTCCAAGCGGCGCTTCACCTCTTGTCCTTCCAGCGGAGTTAATTTCATGTGCGATTGAAAATCCGCGTTTTGCCGCAAGAACGGTTCTACATAAAAAAAGTTGACAAACGGCGTCACGCTTGACAGCGTTTGCAATTCGGAAGTTAGTAGAGAGGGGAGAAACAAGACATTGTAAATATCAAGAGGTTTGGACCCTGTTACACGATAATCGTGCTCCAGAAAAGGCGGAATGACAAAAATATCCCCGGCAGAAATCGGATAAGCACGCCCTTTGTATACATGTTCCCCGCAACCGTTAACGACGTATACCAGCTCGATAAAGTCATGGGTATGCGGCTTGGAAGGTCGATCGGGCATATTGGAGAACGGCAAGACGGAGAAGGGAAATTCTTCGCTTTCCAGATAATAGCTTTTCGTATACAATTCCATATTTGCATTCCACCTCTTTCCGCACATTCCAGATGAAAGCCAAAGATCTATTCCTCATTGTAGTGGAGTGAAATGGGATTGGCAATGAGTGGAAAAGGCAAATCGTCCAAATCGTCCGGCAATCCCGCCAAGAAAATCGGTCGCATCGATGGTAGGGTGAATAGGAGAAGGGAAAATCGATTCGTCAGCAGGTGAGGAGAGCAGATATGGATAAACAGTGGGAAGCGAAATGGATCATGGATGCAACGTTTGGCGAGCTGCGTCCTGTCGACGTGTTCCAAAAAGAATTGGAGTCGGTCAAGCATGCGGAGCCGAAGCGGGAGCTGCAAAATCGTCACATGCTGGCGAGAAAGGAATTTACTTTGGAAGGCGGTATTCGCTCGGCCATTTTGGACATTACGGCGGACGACTATTACAAATTGTATGTGAACGGCAGGTTCGTCGGGCAAGGCCCCGCGCAAGCGAACTATTTTCATTACTATTACAATCAGTTCGATCTCGCTTCTTACTTGGTGGAGGGGAGCAATGTCATCGCCGTCCATGTGTATTATCACGGGCTTATTAGCCGGTCCTATAACAGCGGCGATAACCGTCAGGGACTTATAGCCGAATTGACGGTGAACGGCAAAGTGGCCGAACGGACGGACCGCACTTGGAAATACCGGTTGTCCGAGGAATATCGCAGTGGCGGGACGACCGGTTACAATACGCAGTTTCTGGAAAATATCGATCAACGGCTGAAGATCAACGGATGGCGGGATCGCGAATTTGACGATACGGATTGGAATCCGGCTTGGGAACATTGGGCCGACGATCACAGGTTATTTTTGCAGCCGACACCGCCTTTGTCCGTCTATGAAGTGAAACCCGAACGGATTCATGCGCTGACGGATGAAGGCTATTTGATCGATTTCGGTCACGAAATTACCGGTCAGTTTCGCATGAAGGCCAAGGGGAAACCCGGGCAAGTCATTGAAATCCGATGCGGCGAAGAATTGTGGGAGAACGGCCGCGTTCGGGAAGAGATGCGATGCAATTGCGTGTACCGCGAGCATTGGACATTATCGGGACTAGACGACGAGTTCGAGCTGTTTGATTATAAGGCGTTCCGGTATGTCGAGGTGCTTGCCGTACAAGAAATCTTTATCGATACCGGCAGCTTCTCCGCGACCGTCCGCCATTATCCGCTGGATGAACAAGCGTGTCTGTTCGACTCATCCGACCCGATGCTTAATGCGATTTGGTCGATTTGCAAGAACGGGGTGAAATACGGCTCGCAAGAAAATTATGTGGATTGCCCCTCCAGGGAAAAGGGCCAATATTTGGGCGACAATACGATCATTACGCACGCACATGCTTACTTGTCGGGAGATTTGAGACTATTCCGCAAATCGCTGCTGGATTTTGCATTGCTTTCTTCCCGGGTTTGTCCGGGGATGGTGGCGGTCGCTCCGGGGCATCACATGCAGGAAATCGCCGATTTTTCTTTCCAGTGGCCGATGCAGCTTCTGCAGTATTATATGCAAAGCGGAGACAAAGCTTTTTTGGAAGAGATGTATCCGGTCGCCGAGCGAATGATGCGTTACTTCGATAAGTACCGGCGCGAAGACGGTCTTCTTGCAAACGTAGCCGATAAATGGAACCTCGTCGATTGGCCGGAAGGGATGAGGGACGGCTACGATTTTCCGCTGAAGCGCGTTCCGGGAGAAGGCTGCCATAATGTGATCAACGCGTTTTACTATGGAGCTATGCTTGCCGTCGCGGAAATCCGCAGGCACCTGCACCTTCCGGAATCCGGCGATTTGGCAAGTTTCCGGGAAGCCTTCTGTCGGACGTTCTATCGTAGCGATACGAAGCTCTTTGCCGATGCGGAGCACTCTTCGCACGCGTCGCTTCATGCCAACGCGCTGCCGCTGCTGTTCGGTTTGGTGCCGGACGAAGCAAGGAAATCGGTGGTCGAGTTGATTCGCGCCAAGCGTCTTTCCTGCGGGGTGTATATGGCGTACTTCGTCTTAAACGCGCTCGCCGCGGCGGACGAACATGATCTCGCGTACGAGCTGCTAAGCTCGGAAGATTTGCACTCCTGGGGGAATATGGTTAAGGAAGGGGCGACGACATGCTTTGAAGCGTGGTCCAAATCGTTGAAATGGAATACGAGCTTGTGTCACCCTTGGGCGAGCGCACCGATCCCGTATATGATCGAACATGTGATCGGATTAAAGCCTGCGGCTCCCGGGTGGACGAAAGTGAACTTTTCACCTCGTCTGCCTGCATCGCTTCAAAGCGTCAAGCTTTCGTTTCGGGTCGCTGCAGGGAACATTACATTTTCATATCAGGATGGACGAATGCAGTTGACCTTGCCGGAAGGCGTTCATGTTGTCGAAGATGGTGCGGAGCACGGATCGCTGTAATATTACCCTAATTGTGTGAAGAATCTTCCAAGAAATTCGGAAGAGGCTGTCTTAAGATGGTCGTAGAAAAATGAAAACGGATACACAAGCCTTCAAATCACATAAAAAGGGGATAGAACGATGAGGAAACATTGGACTATCGTTACCGGATTGCTTGTCATTGGATCGGTATGGCTTACGGCTTGCAGCGATGGGAAAAGCGGTCAATCGTCCGTCGACAGCGACAAACCGGCCGAGCAAGCCAAATCGTATGCGAACGAACCGGCGGAGCTCGTTATATACGGCGCTCCCGGCGATCCTCCAGAAGTGTGGAACGAACGGTTCGGTGATCAGCTGCAGAAGAAGTTTCCCAACTATAAATTTACCTATATTCAAAGAAGCGGTACAAACACGATCGAGAATATGATCGCGTCGGGTGCCCAGGTGGATCTCATCTACGATTCCGTCGGAAATGCAGTGAATTCCGTCGTGGCCACAGGATCGCAGCTCGACCTCAGCGAGCTCGTCAAAAAACATAATGTCGACATGAGCCGCTTTGAACCGGCAACGGTCGAAGCGGTCAAGCAATTCGGCGGGTTGTACGGCTTTCCGGTGCACAGCGGCGGTCTAGTGCTATACTACAACAAAGCGATATTCGATAAATTCGGCGTCGGTTATCCGAAGGACGGCATGACATGGGATGAAGCTATCGAGCTGGGCAACAAGTTGACCCGAAACGACAACGGCACGCAATACATCGGACTCGGCCAATCCTATATACACGTTCTCAGCATGAATGCCTACTCTCTGCCGTTTGTGGATAAAGCAACGGAGAAAGCCGCTATCAACAGCGATAAATATAAAAAGATCGTCGATACGCTCATCATGGCTCCGGCGAAAGCGATCGGTTACAAGGAGCAGATCGCGACGTTAAAAAGATTGTTCAATAACAACGATTTTATGAAAGAGCGGAACATCGCCATGTATGTCATGAACTTCGGACTGCAGGGGCAAAAAGATTTTGAGAGCCTTGACTGGGATATGGCCGCCTTGCCAGTGTTTAAAGACAATCCGGGCATGGGGACGCAGCCTTATCCGAATTTCCTGTTCATTTCGAACGCAAGCAAGTACAAGGATCAGGCGATGGAGGTTTTGAAATATGTAACCTCGGACGAGACTCAGCTGGCATTGTCCAAAAAAGGATACATTCCCGTCTTAAAAAACGAAAGCATCAAGAACGCTTTCGCGCAGGATTCGAATGTGAAAAATAAAAACGTGGTGAAAGCGGTGTTCACCAACAAATTTGCTTCGCCCATCGCTAGAACCAAGTATGACGGGAAATTAAACAGTCCGCTGCAAACCAATCTCATTAAAGCGATTCTTGGCGAAATCGACCTCAACACGGCGCTGCGGCAGACCGAGGAAGAAGTGAATAAGGCAATTGAGGCTGAGAAGAAAAAATGACAAGCGTCATTGAGATTGCAAAATAAAATTAAATATATTAAATATTAATAAAGCTAAATATTAGTCGCATGGCGAAAATCGCCCCGACAGCTCTTTTGTAGTGGGGCGATTTTGTGATTTTGCAGCTTACTTCGTACTTACCGTATCCGGTCGATTGATAATGTTCAGCTTCTCCAAACAATCTCTCGTTATATTCCTCGCAGTCGTTCCGCTGCTGTCCACATTGGTGGCAAAAACCCAAGTATTCCGTTTGGTCTCTACGTAACCTACATACCAGCCGAGTCCCATATCGGACAGTCGCGTCCCCGTTTTCCCGTGGATCGTGTAGTTGTCCTGCTCATCGTCAATCATAATCCGCTTGACGGTTTTCATATTTTGTTTTCCATAGGGTAAGGTTTCATTTACGAGCTTTTCCATGAAATCAACCTGCTCTTGGGCCGTGATGCGGAGGCTGCTGTCCAGCCAAAACGTATCGATGCCGCCGGAAATATCGCGATTTCCGTACCCTATCCGGTCCAGATTGCGCTGCATCTTGTCGCGGCCGATATCGCGCGCCATCGCCTGATAGTACCAGATAGCCGAGGTTCGCATGGCGGAAGCCAGCGAATGATCCCGGTTCCATACGTCGAATTGGCGGATGACGCCGTCCCAGCGCTTGACATCGTACTCATCGGCAACTGCTTTTTCCTCAAGTCCGATCAGGGCATTGGCCACTTTAAAAGAAGACTCCGGCGTATACTTCTGAACGCTTCTTTGTTCGTTATACACCAATTGTTGACCGGTTTTCAGGTTTTTAATGATCATCGTACCCGGCGTTCCCTGGAATAACGAGTCGATCTTCAGTTCATGCGTGTGTGTCGTTTCCGCCTGAACCTGAGGCGAGGTCATCCCGGTAACGAGCAGAACGATGGTGAATAACAGCAGTGCGATCCTTCCCAATTTCCATACGGCTGCAGAAGTTAGTTTCTTCATTGCTTTAATCTCCTTTCGGTTGAACACTCGGATTTGCAGTGAATCCCAATTTTGTCCTCCTTTCGCCTTTATTTTGGCGGGGCTTTCCCAGTATAATCTAGCTTGTCTGCAACTTGCTGGAACTTATTCGCGTCCTGTAACCATACAGCGAGAGGAGTGACGCTAAATGAAAAAATATATGGAAGTGATTGCACGCATCAAACAAGACATGGAAGGCGGTGTGCTGCAAAGAGGGGACCAACTGCCGTCTATACGGTCATTGTCGCTCGAGTTAAACTGCAGTCTAAATACCGTTATTAAGGCTTATCAGCAGTTGGAACTTGAGCATCTCGTTTATACGGTCCCTCGGAGCGGTTATTTCGTTGTCGATCATGAGCGCTCTAACAAAGTAGAACCGGGCGAAGGAAATGTTATTGACTTCGCTTCTGCCGGTCCGGACCCCGAGGCAATGCCGTACCGGGATTTCCAGCATTCGATGAATCAGGCGATCGAGCGATACCGGCAAGATCTATTTACGTATTCGGAAATTCAGGGGCTGTATTCTTTAAGAGTGCAACTGGCGCGGCAACTGAGGGATGTTCAAGTGTTTACGGTGCCGGAGCATATCTTTGTCGTTACCGGCTCGCAACAAGCGCTTCATCTGCTCATTTCCCTTCCTTTTCCAAACGGAAAAAGCAACATTGCGGTAGAGCAACCTACTCACAGTTCCATGCTTGCATCCATTAGGCAGCAGGGGGTACATGCTTATGGTGTAGATATTACACTAGACGGGGTGAATTTAGAGCAACTGGAACGTTTATTTCAAACCGGAGACATCAAGCTGTTCTATACCGTATCGAGATTCCATAATCCAACCGGTTATAGTTACACCAACGAACAGAAGAAAAAGATCGTTGAGCTGGCGCAGAAATACGATGTCTATATCATCGAGGATGACTACCTGGGGGATCTTGATCACAATAACAAGCAAGATCCGATGTTTGCCTACGATCCTTCGGGAAGAGTTATTTATACGAAAAGTTTCTCGAAAGTCATGCTTCCCGGATTGCGTCTGGGGCTCGCCGTGATTCCTCCGGAGCTGCACGAGTCTTTTCTTCACGCCAAATATGCCGCCGATGTACACACCCCGGTGTTAATGCAGGGAGCACTGGAAATTTATTTGGAAAATGGGATGTTTGAAACCCATTTGTACAAAATGCGGACGATCTACCGCAGCAAAGCCGAGAAGCTGAAAGAAGCTTGCAAACGGTATTTGCCGGCAGGCACCGTCTATTCCGAGCCGAGATCCGGTTTTTACGCGATCCTTGAGCTGCCATCGCCGCTAACGGGAGAACAGCTGAGAAATCATTTGGGGAGGAGAGGGGTCTTACTGACCGAGGCGTCCAACATGTATTTACCGCAATTTCAGAAGGACAACGTGATCCGTCTCAGCGTCTCACAAGCTGCGGAAGAGAAAATCGACAGGGGGATCATGCTCATTGCTGAAGGGATTAAGGAACTGTTAGTCTCGAGCAGGAAATGCATTCAATTCATCTGACAAGAGCCGCTGAATTGCAGTCGAAAATGAGGGAGTTTATGGTGCTTTCTCAGCTTACTCGAATTTATCTCCAGTGATGTATTTGGACAGAGAGAACTGAATAAATATTGAAACATTTAAATTCCATTCAACGTCTTCATTGTGAAAAGGAGGCGAGAAACTAATTTCAAGTTTTGATAAAAAAAGGGTGAGCAGATGGGAAGAAGAAAAAAAATTTTGTTTTCTATAATTGTACTGTTCTTTGTATCGGGTGTTTATTTCACAAGATATTACAGTGAGGAACAGACATTAAACAAAATTATTAAAGAACAAGGATATCATTTATACGTTCAAGATAAAGGGATATCATTTGAATTTTCTGTAGAAGAAGAATGGATTCCGGAGCATGAAAGTGAAAATGTAGTGAATCTATTAGTTAAGGAACAATATCAAACGAAAATCATCCTAAGAAAAGTAATTTTAAGCGGTAGTTCCATAATTTTCGATTTCGAAGCAAGAACGAGTACTGCAGCGAATAGGAGAACCGGTGAGTTTCTGTATCTTGATGAAATAGTAAATAGCGGTTCGTTTAAATCCTATGATTCAATAGAAAAATGGAAATTTACAGATATTAATGGGGTGGACCTTATATACGACAACCATGTAATAGATGGCTATGGTTCAGGCCAAGGACCGGGAAATCAATTTAGCGTCAGCCTTGACCAGAAGTATAGAAATCAAATCAAAGAAGGATTAATCGTAAAGTTCTCCGGTTTTATATTATACAAATACTCAAAAAGCAGCAGCTCTTGGCCGCTGCTTTTTTCCGTTGTGTAACATATTCTGATGATATCTCTGTTGGAATTGATGCGCTAGCTCTTCGTTTTGTTTTGTGGGAATAATTTCAAATCGGTATTGACATGTCGATCAAATTGATTGTAAGATAAACGTGCATTAACAAACATAATAGAACATATATGATCATGGTTAAAACAGCAATGCGAAAGGCAGGTGTGTTGTCGCACAAATTTCAGCCATTAATAATTCGATAAGAGTTGCCTATTGCGGCTTTTACTTTCCAACCAGATTCGTTTCGTGATCGAATTATACAAATTCAATCATTTGCGAACAATTGAGCGTTATTCATTGGGAGGGGCATTCCGAAATGCTAGCAGCAGAAAGAAAAATTCGCATCGTAGAATTCGTGAAAGAGAAACGAGCTGCCAGTGTTGCTCTGCTATCCAAGCATTTTGGAGTTCATGAGGTAACCATTCGGAGAGATCTGGCAGAAATCGAGCAGGAAGGTCTCCTGCGCAGAACGCATGGAGGCGTGATCGTGGAGCATGGCGCGAGCATCGAGCCCCCGTTTGTAGAACGATCCAACAACGAGGTAGACCAGAAAAGGCGCATTGCCAAAAGAGCGGCTGAAATGATCGAGGACGGGGACTGCATCATTCTCGACTCCGGAACGACGACGGTCCATATCATCCCGCATATATTGAACCGCTCCAACTTGACGGTGGTCACGAACGATATTAATATTGCCGCCGACCTGCGCAGCCCCGATATCAAAGTGATCGTTACGGGCGGCGAGCTTTACCATGAAGGCTTCGTGCTCAATGGGATTTACGCGGAAAAAATGCTCGGTACGATGCGTCTGCAAAAAGCTTTTATCGGGACGTGGGCGATTCATCCGTCATACGGACTAACCTATCAAGATTCACTCGTCGTGCCGACCAAGCAGGCGATGATCCGGGCCGCACAGCAAATCGTCGTATTGGCTGACGATACGAAGATCGGCAAGGTTGCGCTTCACGCGCTTGCTTCGATACATGAAATACATACGTTTATCACCGGAGTTGAAGCCGCAGAAGCCGAATCGTACCTCGAACAATTCAGGGACAACGGCATCCATGTAATTACGGCGTAATTTTTTCGTGTGACAAACTTTTTTACCGTAAAATGAAAGCGCTATTACAGACGAGTAGGGGGAATTTTGGATGGTTAAAATGGCGAAGGTTACTTTAATGATGCTGCTCGCTGTTGCAGTGACGGGGTGCAGTACGTCAAAAAGCGAAGCTCCGGGAGGAGCTGCGGCAGGAGACGCCGGTACGGCGGCGGTAAACCAGGAGCCGGTTACGTTAAAATTTTTCTTAAAGTCATCGTTAAGCGACGTTGATTTGTACGTAAATAACTATGTGAAGAAAAAATTTCCGAACGTTACGCTTGAGGTCATGAAAACGGGGAAAGGGCAAACGATTCAAGATTTGATCGCAACAGGGAACATGCCCGATATTATTTGGGAAGGGTTATCGAATATCCAGCAAATTACGCAGTATGATGTGCCGATGGATTTGACGGAGCTTATCAAAAAGCACAAGCTGGATCTCAATATATTCTCCCCGAACGTGGTGAATGCGATAAAAGCGTATGCACCGAAAGACGAAATTTACTTCGTGCCATATAATGAATTTATACTCGCTCTGCATTACAACCCGGACATTTTCGATAAGTTTGGAGTGCCTTATCCGAAGAACAATCCCACCTGGGAGGAAGTTATAGAGATCGGCAGGAAGCTGACCCGCACAGAAGGAACGACCCACTATCGGGGGTTGAAGCTGCCGATCATCAACCGGTTTACGTCCCAGATGAATTTGTCTTATATCAATCCGGCGACGGGCAAGTCCAACTTCCAGAGCGATTCGTGGCGAAAGTTTTTCGAGTTTTATAAAGCAGCCCAGGACGTACCGAATCAGGAGCCGATCAAATCGGCGAGCGGTGCAAAAGACGAGTTTATGACGAAACGGACGTTAGCGATGTTCCCGGACCATATTCAGCTGCAAAATACGGATATGGAAGCGATGGAGGCGCAAGGGCTGAAATGGGATGTCGTGACCTATCCGATGTTCAAAGACAAGCCGAACTTTGGGCCGGCGGGATTCTCGGACGGATTCGTCATTCCGAAAGGAACGAAGAATGCGGATATCGCTTTCCAAGTGATCCAGTATTTGAGCTCGAATCCGGAAGTGCAGTTGGAAGCGACCAAAAACGGCCGGATTACCGCATTGAAGGATAAAAACATTCGCAAACATGCGTTCGAGAATAACCCTGCAGCCAAAGGCAAAAACCTGGCTAACGTCGTGATGGATTACGGAGCTGAAATTCCGAGCAAGTTTACGTTCTTTGATAAAGAAGGCTACGATATCGCCTCGAAGAAAGTGGTTGAGTATACGGTGGGCAAATCGGATTTGAATACCATCCTCAGGCAGGCGGAGGAAGAACATAACAAAGCGATTGAGGAAGTGAAGGCGGGGCTGAGGTAAAAACAAGTAAGGACAAAACAAAATATTCATGACCTTAACGGGTCACAGGCTATGATGTATATTACATCATAGTCTTTTCTCTTTTTAGCGGTAAGCTACCAGTAAGAGTTGACCCTGCTGCTGCCTGTTCGGATGGGGGCGGTAACAAATTCAACCGTTCTATCGTGCTTCATCGCGCTCATTTCCTCCCACAGGAACTATTGAACTTCTAATCTCTTGCGCTCCTTTCGACATAATCCATCAAGAATTGAGACCAACGCCTTTAGCCACATTGCATCAGTATGTCTATAATAACTAGTATTGTGCCTGCGTATAACAGGTTTGATACACGTTGCAGACATTAGCAAGTAATCGGAGGTGAACGATGATTCGAAGCTCTATCTTACTATTTCTAATGTTATTCGTATTCCTTGCAGGTTGTGGAGATAAACCTGAAATGAATGCCTCAAAAATTCAGGATTCATCGGATTCAAATCAAAGCAAATCAGCCGTTGAAATTCAGACCCCGTCAGATTCAGTTAAAAGAGGTGAACCCGGCGGAGAGGTTCAGAGCCCATTGGACACAAATCAAAATGAACCTCGGACGTCCTTAACAGATGAACAATTATTAATGAAACCTCCGGGACGTTTTGCTGGCTCCAACTATAATGAACAGAAAGTTCAGGACGCTCTGGATCAATTAACAAGTAATTCGACAGCTGATCAATATATGGAAGAACTATTCCTCCTATTGGCTGAAGACTACCGCCCTTATGTGTCCACATTCATTAATTTTGAAACCGAAGTTAAGGTGGATAATCAACGACCTGATGATAAGATGAGATTACCCACAAGTAAGAAGTTACACATTTCAATCTTACTTGATGCCAGCGGCAGCATGAAAGCGCAGATCAGCGGAAAATCAAAAATGGATTCGGCAAAAGAAGCGATTCAGAGCTTTGCAGATAAATTACCCAAAAATGCAGAGGTATCTTTGCGGGTATATGGACATAAAGGAACAGGAGATCAGAAAGATAAACAATTATCATGTAACAGTACAGAAGAAATCTTTCATGGTCAAGGTGAGCAGACAAATCAAATAAAAGAGGCACTTAATGGCTTAGATCCGGCCGGATGGACACCCATTGCAAATGCTCTGGAATCTGTAAAACAAGATATTAATCCTGAGACAACCGATTCGATTGTATATGTGGTAAGTGATGGAATTGAAACATGCGATGGTAATCCAGTGCAAATTGCAAAAGATCTCAATCAATCAAAAGTGAAGACAGTTGTGAATATCATTGGTTTCGATGTGGATAATGAAGGACAAAAACTGCTCCGACAAGTGGCTACATCCGGTGGAGGAGAATTTACTTCCGTTGATAACGACGAAGCATTAAAAAATTATTTGAATAAAACGTATGATAAATTACGAGGCGAGTGGACGATATGGAAAGAAAAAGGAGCAGGGGAAGCAAATATACAAAAAGAAACGAAACAGGGAACAATCAATAAAACACAAGAAACGATGCAAATTCTAGTGAACAAAGAAAATTCTAATCTACTAGCAGCCCTCAAGTATCTAGAAACTAAAAACGGCAAAGCTTTTCCTAGGAGCGAGCTCTTTAAAAAGATTACTGAACGTAAAAATTTTGCATGGAAATATGCTCGCGATATGGGGAAACGCTTATATGACGAAGTTTCTAAAAGTGGAAATAAGGTTTATGACGATATCGTGGATGAAGGTAATAAGAATGTCGATGATTTGACTAATAAGAAAAATAATTAGCAGCTGAGCGGGACGGACTAGTGCTAAAATATCCGCGTTCTGGAAGAAGGCGAGAACCTATATTATTTGTAGCCCGCGCCCGGCGCGGGTTTTTTATTGTAAAGTTGTAAGTACCCGGTTGCGAATAGCTTCAAAAGCGGATTCGATCCCTGCATACTGACACTATATCTCATCTCATCCGAGCGAAGAAATAGAAGGGTCTGAAGGTACATCACAAGCACCGCAAAGGTTGGAAGCGACAGCAGTCGGGCTGAAGGATCGTCCCGTCACCGACTGCAGCACCATCGTTAGGATCTCCGCAGCCGCACAGCCGGGTACCGTCCGGACTCGCAGCCTGTAGCTGGTACGTGACTAAGCGATGTGATGTCTCGATGTATGATGAATGTTCATCCCAAGTGTGAAAAAAGCCGAGGACTGCGATAATTTTCTACCCTATGACAAACATCATTGACTCCCGGGTCTTGAACAGAAATGGTACAATAAACCCGGGCAGGAATTGCCTCTGATCCATGAACATCATTCTGCGCATACGGACTATAGGTGAAGTCTATGAACATTTTGTCAGACGAATCGGTTTATGATAAGCCGCGTTCCTTGAAAAGAAGCTTGTTCGTCGGTCTACTCGTGAGCACCATCGTCCCGATCCTGCTGATGGGCGTGTCATCCTATTACATGATTTATACCGTATTGGACAGCAAGACGGTCAACGGCATTAACAGCAGTCTTCAGCAGGTGAAATCCAATATCGAAATGTCGTTTCGGAACTTGAACTACGTGTCCCAACAAATGACGAATCGTGATCTGAAGCTACTGTTCAAGGCCGAAAAGCCCATCGATAAATACATATTAAGCCAGAACGTATTTGCCCACTTGAATCTTGTTGCCTACACGAATCCCGATGTCGGCTTGTTTTATATTTCCAATCGAACGACGAAAGACTTCCTGTTTCAGAATTATCCCGTCAAGGTGGACGATCGCGAAGCACCGCTCCCGGTGCTTGCCATCGATAATGGAGTGATATACCAGGCACCCCACCGTACCGTCGGCAGCGGAGAGGAGCTTGTTTTTTCCATATCGCGGCCGACCGATCTGCTGGCTGCGTCAAATTACGATATTTATGTGGAGAGCGGCCCGGACGTTTTCGATCAATTGCTGAATAAATACCAGTACGGGATGGAGGCCGTTCAGGTACTGACCGATAAGAACGGAATCGTCGTTTTCAGCCAAGACGAGATCTTGTTCCCTCCGGGTGCGGTCATGCCGGATCATATTGCCGGGCAGCGGTATCAGGTCCTTGGCAGCCACTACTACTTTCGAGCCCAAAGCCAGAAGATGGACTGGTTCGTCTATTCGATTATCGACAAGCGGCTGTACAATAATGAAGTGAACCGGTGGGCAATCTACTGGCTGTCTATTTCCGCTGTTAGCCTGCTGGGCAGCGCTGCCATCGGATGGTGGATCTGGCGCATGCTCGTTACGCCATTCAAGAAGCTGCACGGTGAAATTAATCAATTGAGCGGCGATCTCGCCTCCGCGTCGCAACGCCCCGCCTCACCTTCAAGAACGAAGATTCTCGAATTCGACGAGGTGATGGACAGGTTTCAGGATATGAGAATCAACCTAAGCATGCTGATGATGGAGCTGAAGCGAAACGAGGAGGATAAGCGCTACTTAGAAGTGGAGAAGTTGGTTCACCAAATGAACCCGCATTTTTTGTATAATACGTTAAATACGATTCAGTGGCTGGCCAAAACGAAAGGGCAGGACGAGATCGTCAGCCTGGTTACCGTGTTTATTCGGTTGCTGCGCTATAATTTGGGAAGAGACGGGGATCTCGTTGAACTAAAACATGAAATTAACGCTTTGAACGATTATGTGACACTGCAGCAAATTCGTTACAACTACGAGTTTAGCGTACAAATCCAAGCGCATCCGTTGGTGTTAGGCGTCAGAGTCCCGCGATTTCTGCTGCAGCCTTTGATCGAGAACGCATTGTACCACGGCTTGGCGGACGTTGGAAGCCTAATACAACTGACCGTATCTCTGGAGCAGGATGGCTCTATGCTCATCGAGGTAAAGGATAACGGAAAAGGGATGAGCGAAGAAGAAATACGCAAGCTGCTGCATCATGATATCCCTGCTCGTGAGAAAGTGGGCATGGGGATCGGCTTGAATTATGTGGATACGATGCTCAGGGTGCATTTTGGGGAGCATGCTCGTCTGCAGGCGTTCAGTTCGCCGAATGAAGGAACAACGATGTACTTCCGCATACCGGTTCAATCGGAGAAAGGAGAGTCCCTATGATCCGTGCGATGATCGTCGACGATGAATACTTCGTACGCAAAGGACTGATCACGACATTACCTTGGGAATCGTTCGGCATCCGGATCGTCGCAGAGGCAAATAACGGGAAGAAGGCACTGGAGCTGCTGGCCGAGCAACCGGTGGACCTGGTCTTCACCGATTTGACGATGCCGGTCATGAACGGCTTCGATCTGATGCGCTGCATCCGCCAGCAGTATCCGCAGATGGATGTCGTCATCCTGACATGCCATCAGGATTTTAACTACATTCAGGATACGCTCCGGCTGGGCGCGCTTGATTATATCGTCAAGACGGAGCTGGAAGCGGGCAATCTGGAGGAGTCGCTTCAGCGGATTACCGATCATATACGAGGAGCGGCAGGCGAGCGGCGTGAAGCGCCGGAGCCGGTCACACGCTGGCTCGACTCCGACGAAACGATGCTGCAATCGCATATGGATGAATGGCTGAAGCTGTATTGGGTCATCAAGGACGACGAATTCGATCAGATGTGTTCGCGTCTGGAAACGATTCGACCGCCGATTCCGAAGCTTCATAAGGTGATGCATTATTTAATTGTGGAGATGAACCGGTTGATCGGGCTGGGCGATCTGCACGAGTGGCTGAATCGGTCGGAGAGTGTGTGCAGCTGGGACGATTGGCGAAGATTTATTACCCATTTCCGCAGCGTCATCGGCCATAAGCTGCGCTGCTCCTCATACCCGGAATATGTGCTGCTGCTCATGCTGGATATGGTGGAATATATGAAAACAAACATGGATTCCAAGGTCACGCAGAGCGCGATGGCGGCCAAAGCCCGAATGAGCCGGAGCTATTTCAGCAAAAGCTTCAAGGACATCGTAGGGAAGCCCTTCCCCGATTACTTAAAGGAGCTGCGCATTAACCGGGCGAAGCTGCTGTTGATTCAAACCAGCCGCCAGATTGCGGATATTGCCATCGATTGCGGCTTTCAGGATTATCGCTATTTCAGCAGGCAGTTTCGGGAGGAAACCGGGTTCCTTCCTTCGGAATTTCGAATTTCTGCAAGCGGAAACACAGCTCTGACCGACGACCGATCGGAATTTGGGCATTGAATGATCTCTGGGGAGGCAGTTCGATGAAAGGAAAGAACGCGTTGTACTTGGCCGCGCTTGGCGCTGCACTGATCTCCGTCATCATTTGTATGGAGCTCAGGGCCGACGCCCCGCCTTCCTTGTCACCTCCAGAGGAGGTGAATCAGGCCGATTCGAACGGCAAATACTTGCAGCCCGTTACACTTCGCATTGGCTATTACACGACCCTGGAAAGCAAATGGCCCGAAGGCTCAAGCGATACGTTCTCCGACAACCGTTACACAAGAAGAATCGAGAATATGCTGAATATCCGGTTTGTCCATGCCTTTGAATATCCGAGCTCGGACTATACCCAGAAGGTAAATCTGCTCATTTCCAGCAAAAATATTCCGGACTTCCTGCTCGTAACGGAGGCGCAGTTCAAACGGCTGGCGGAGGCCGGGATGGTGGAGGATATGACGGAACTGTATGAGCAGCATGCTTCGCCGCTGCTCAAGAACGTCATTCAAGGCTTCGGTCCCAGGCTGATGAGACGCGTGACGTATAACGGCAGGCTGCTCGGCATCCCATCAACCATTCCGGCGCACGATGCGGACGGGGTCGTATGGATTCGTCAGGATTGGCTGAGGAAGATCGGTATGCAGCTTCCCGAAGCCATAACGATTGCCGATCTCGAACGAGTGGCGAAGGCATTCATCGAGGATGATCCTGATGGCAACGGAATACACGATACGCACGGCATCCAGAGCACCTCCAGCTTTTTGACAGGCACTATCGGCTTTAATACGCTCGATCCGTACTTCGGTGCGTTCAAAGCGTTTCCAAGAATATGGATCAAGAGCGAGGACGGCAATATTGTGTACGGCTCGATAACCGCGAACACGAAGCAGGCGCTCGGCAAGCTGCACGATCTGTATGAAGCCGGGCTGATCGACCAAGATTTCGGCACCGTCAAGCCCGACCAGTTCGCCAAAGATATTAGCATCGGCAAAGCCGGCATTGGAACCGGTTACACGTCCGCGCCGATGAAACTGCTCGCTGGCAGCGTGAAGAACAATCCGGCCGCGGAATGGGACGCTCACTATATTGTCGCGCCCGACGGCAAGTACTATACGAGGCAGCCCGACCCGCTTGGGCGGATCATGGTGGTGAAGAAGGGGGCGAAATATCCGGAGGCGATTGTAAAAGCCATTAATGTGGTCGCGGATTTGGACAATAATGCGCCCGGCGTCCCTCATGTGTACATGGACAGCCCTGGAACGAACTGGAGCGTGAGGCCGATCCAGGCGACGTTCCGGAAGGAACAAACGGTCGTCAACCGCTTTAAGCGCTTCAAGGATGCAGCCGATGGAAAGCTGCCCCGTGAACAACTGCTCGAGCCCGACCGCAAAATATTTGATGACTACCTGAAGGGCTTTGGCCAGCTTGTGGCATCGCCCCAGGACTGGGCTTATGTGCTGTATCAATACCACGGCGGCAGCGCCGTGCTCAGCTCGGTCAATATCCCGGTGTACAGCGAGTTTTATGGCATGACAAGCACGATGGAGAACCAGTGGGAAAACCTGCTTAACCTTGAGAATGAGTCCTTCGTGCGCATCATCGTGGGCGACAAGCCTCTCGATTATTTCGATACGTTCGTAGCCGAGTGGAGAGAGCATGGTGGAGATGTAATTACGCAAGAGGTCGAGGAGGCCATCGCCGCAATAAAGCGGCCGGCCTATGTTGATAAGCGGTCTGATGAATAGCGTCGGACCGTTTTTTTTTTTTTCAAAAAAGAGGTATTACAAGTATTTAGGGTCCCGCCAAGCAGCGAGTCGGCTTTTGAAGCTGTATGGAACGGCTTCGCTTCATACAGCCACAAGTGTGACGGTTGCTGACCTCATTGTAGAAAATGTCTCGATCGTTATTTTCATATTTCCACATTAGCAAGGTCAGCGCTGCCTACCTGACGTAACGCTCCTTCCCGTACAATCAATAATGTAAGGGGCATTCACAAAAAGCCCGAAACAGGAACAGCATCTTATAACAATCCAAGGGGTGGAGCATGTGGGCATGTTACGAACAACGGCGGTGGTATCCATTGTCACAGTACTTTCGGTGGGCTGCAGTCAGGGACAAGCGAGGGACCCCGGTCCTGCAGCGGCCAAAGCCGAGAAGCCGCCGGAGCCGGTCACGCTGAAATTGTACGACGTGCAGGTGGTGAGCGATGAAGACCTTGAAATTTTGTACAACGGGCCGATCAAGAAAAAGTATCCGCACATTACCGTGGAGAAAATAGACCGGACCAAGGTGTCGTTGCAAGATGTCATTTCTACGAATCAGCAGTTCGATCTATTCACCATAGGAAATTCCGAAATCGCCAAATTCGAGGATCTCGGTTTCTTTGAAGATATGACGCCACTGCTGGACAAAAACAAAATGGATCTCAGCCGGTTCGACCCGCGAGCCATCGAGTCCACGAAAAGCGTCTCGCATGGCGGACTATACGGCGTGCCGTTCGCCGTGCTGACCTGCGCTTTATTTTACAACAAAGACATCTTCGATAAATTTGGCGTCAGCTATCCGAAGGACGGGATGACGTGGGATCAAGTGATCGAGATAGCGAAAGCGCTGACCCGTCAGGAAAGCGGCGTTCAGTATATGGGAATTCATCCGGAAGCATTGGTAAGGGTCGGCAAGCCTCTCGCACTGAACCCGGTCGATCCGGTGACCCATAAGGCCAGCGTAACCGGCGAGCCGTACAAGCGAGCGTTCGAGTTGGGCAAGCTGCTCAATGACGTGTCCGCCAACGCGCAAAAAACGACATACTGGAACCCGTTCTTCCGGGATAAAACGATAGGCATGGTCGCGACCTACAATATATTGACGTCTCCGTTCTTCAGGGAAACGGAGGGGAAGCTGAATTGGGATATGGTGCAGTACCCGAGCTTCAGCGATATGCCGAACAACGCAGGGCCGTATTCGTTCCACCTGTATGGCATAAGCAAGACGAGCAAGCAGAAGGAAGCCGCCACTAAAGTGATCGAGCTGCTGTCCTCCGATGAGGTGCATATGTCCATGGTTCGCTCGACCGGACGCGTCAGTGCGCTCAAGGACCCTAAGTTCCAGCAGGCTTACGGAGCGGACAATCCGATCTTGAAAGGGAAAAACATTCAAGCGATGTTCAAAAGCACATACAGTCCGGGATTGCAGTTTTCCAAGTATTCCGGGAATGCATCGACAATTATGGAGGCGGAGTACAAAAACTTCCTGAATAACAAATATGATGTCAACACGGCGCTTCGGACGGCGGAAGAAAAAATCAATCAAAATATTGCTCAGGAACTAAAGAAATAAGGATGACCGCCCGCAGCATCGCTGCTGCGAATCTTACTGAGGAGGAGCCTTATGAAATCAAACGATGAGCAACTTGCGGATAACCGGATGACCCGAAGATCCATGTTAGCCTCCATCGGGCTGGCGGGAACCGCTATGGTCGCCGGCGCTTCCGTCTGGAACTCGCTCGCTGCGGAAACGAAGGCCGCGGGAGGCACAGCGACGGTGCCGATATACAATGTGAAAGACTACGGAGCCGTGGGGGACGGAACAACGAATGATACGGCGGCGATCCAAAGCGCGTTAAACGATGCGCAAACGGCAAGCTTCTCGCATGTTGTCATTCCGCGGGGCACGTACAAAACGACGGCGGCGCTGCGCATCTTCGGCAACACCCGGCTCACGCTCGAGAAGGGAGCAACCGTTCTGCGCTGCCATAACTCGACGATTCTGATCAACGGCTTGAACAACGTGAACTTCTCAGGCTACAATGGGCATGGCAATATCATCATCGAGGGAGGGGTATGGGATTGCAACGTATTGCAATATCCCGATCCCGGCAACTGCTTCGGTCTGGCTCGCGGAAGAAATATCGTCATTCGGAATCTTGAGGTGCGCGACGTCCCGAACTGCCACGCCATTGACATGAACGGCTGCGATAACGTGCTGGTGGACAACTGCCGGTTCATCGGCTATCTGGACCCTCAGACGGACCAATCCAGCGGTTTGCGTGAGGCGATTCAGATCAGCCCGCATCTTCAAGTCGGCTTTCCTTACTTCGGTGCGTTCGATGGGATGCCCTGCCGGAATGTGATTGTCCAAAACTGCTATTTCGGAGCCAGCGGGACAGCGGGCACACAGGCGTGGCCGACCGGCGTGGGCAACCACTCCTCCGTTCATAACGTGTACAATTCCAACATCAAAGTATACGGCAACACGTTCGAAGGGATGACCTACGGAGGTGTGCGCAGTCTGAAATTTACTGAAATGGGCGTAATGAATAACCGTTTTATCGATTGCAAAATGGGCGTGATGCTATCCAATACGCAAGCGAACACCGAAGGATCCAAGGATGCGGACGGCGTCCAGTCCGGCCTGCCGCAATCCGGCAAAAATTACATCATTCAAGGCAATACGTTCACCGGAACGGTTACGACCAATATTTACTGCGTAGGCAGCGCCAAAGATGTTGCGACGTACGCGAAAGTGGAGTCGGTCCTCATCGCTGACAACGTATTTGAGCAAGGGCCTGCGGCGAACAATTGCATGACGATCCGTTGGACAAACGATGTGACGATTAGCGGCAACGTGCTCCGCAACCAGTACCGCGGCATTTTCCTGTCGTATGTCAGCAATTGCAACATTCATGACAATACATTCGTCGATATGGCGACCGAAGCGGTATACACCGAAGAACCGGATGCCGCCTATCGGTATAACGGATTAACCGCCAACCTGATCGTCCATGACAACTTAATTCAGCGCTGCGGGAGGACGGGCATTTTCATTCAAAGCCTCGACGGTTTTCAGGTGGAAAGCAACATGATCGAGTCTCCTGCCACGGAGACCGACAACACGCGAAGCGGCATATTGGCGGCCAATATGGCCAAAAATGGCCGGATCGCCGGAAACCGGGTGAAGAAAGCCGCTTCCGGCAACCAGAATCAATACGGAATTAACGTCACCGATACGTGCAGCGATGTACAGGTGACGAACAATTACGCTGAAGGCAAGACCGGCAGGATTCATGTCGCTGGAGCGGCTAACTTTGAAGGCATCTGGTTTCACAGCACCGACGGCACGCGCTTCATAATGACAGTCGATAATAACGGTTCGCCGGTATTTACGGCCGGTTGATCCGCGAAACGATCAAGAACGGGGAGAAACGCTTATGGAAGCTCAACTTAGCGGAACCGGAGAAACCGCGAAATTTCGTATCATGACCTCCAATATTTGGGGGAATTGCGGCGATATGGCCATCGCTAACCGGGACGATAACCTGGCCGTAGTGTTTAAGCAGTACATGCCGGACGTTCTCGGGCTGCAGGAGGTGTCGCCAAAAGCCCGACGGGAACCGGTCCCCTTGTTTGAATTGCTAGGCTCGTACTATGCGGAAGTTGACGTAGAGATCAGCCCGTTAAGCAACAATTACACCCCGCTGCTATATGCCAAACAGCGGCTAACGGTACTGGACAGCGGCTTTCATCGTTTCAGCGGCTTAAACGATTCGAATTCCAAATCCGTCACATGGGCGGTGTTCGAATGCAAACGGTCCGGACGACGATTCGCCGTATGCAATGTCCACTTTTACTGGAAATCGGACGAGGCGGGTGAGGAGGCGAGAAGGAGCAACAGCAGAGAGCTGATCGGCGTTGCGGAAGCGTTACAGCAGCAGTGGCCCGTGCCGGTTTGGTGCATAGGGGATTTCAACTGCCGGTCATCGAGCGCACCGGTTCAGCTGTTGTTCGACAACGGCTTCGCCGATGCCCAAAGTACGGCGCTCGTTCATGCGTCGGACTCGAATGCCCACCATCCGTACCCGGAATGGGATGAAGCGCTGCAGGTCTTCGTCAACGGGCCGGCGCCGACAGGCGTATACGCCCAGGCGATAGACCATATATTCTATCGGGGCAGCGAGATAACTGTTTTAGTATATGAAACGATTGTTTGTCAGGAAGCGCTAGACGCATCCGATCATTGCCCGATCTATGCAGACGTATCGTTTGTCATCGGCGACAGTCGAATGATCATTAATCTCTCAAAGTAATACAAATAAGCAGGCCTTGCAAACTGGCACCGACACATGCCAGTTTTTTTGTCGTATAAGAACCCCTCCGGTTCAACCTGGGGGATCATAACACAGTCGAAATAGCCAAGTTATTAATCGTTTATGGCGTAGGAACAAACTAGGCGAATTGTTATAATATTTGTGAAAATCACTCTTGGAGTAATCAAAAACCCATTACAGCGGAGTGCTCACATCGTACATGTAAAGGAAAACAGACGAAACGAAAGCGAGGAATCAATCATGTCCGCACAACAACCGCACATTTTGCTGATTACGGCCGATGAGCTGCGCAAGGATGCGCTTAGCTGTTACGGGAACGAGACCATCCAAACAACTCATCTCGACAAGTTTGCGGAGATGTCGGTCCAGTTCTCACGGGCATACTCGACCAGTCCGTGGTGCCTGCCGTCGCGCTGCGCGATGCTTACCGGCAAACTTCCTCACAACAGCGGAGCCTACAGTAATTTCCGCAAATGCGAGCTGAGTACGGGCATTCCGAATATGTTCCAGGTGCTTAAGCAGGGAGGCTATACGACATCGGTTCACGGCAAATGTCATTTTTCCCCGGTTCCCTACGGGGAGACCCGGCGCGGCGCGACTTTGCCTTATGAAGAATTCCGCAGTTATTACATGTCTTTGGGCATTGATCACCTCGATTTGCAGGATGACAAGCAGGTGTCGGTCTGGTTTTATGACGATTACGCCAAGGAGCTAGACGAGGCCGGTTATTTGACCGCATACCGGGATGACACCTGGGACCGCAGCAAGGCGAAGGTGTTTCCTTTTCCTGGGCCTGAAGAATGGCACCCGGATAGCTGGGTCGGCCGCAAGGCAGTTCAGTTTATCGAAAATCATGACGAACAACAGCCCTTGTTCTGCTGGGTGTCATTCAGCGGACCGCACTATCCTTTCGATCCGCCGGCATCGTACTTCGAGCGTGTAGATATGAGCAAAGACAAACCGCGTGCGCTTAAGGAAGGGGAGTTTGACGACCCGTCCCGCATACATCACCGGAGCTACCACGGCGACGGGCGGGGCATTTGTGACGGCAGCGGACCGGCGCCAGGCCACGCGCAAAAAAATTACACGGAGGATTACTGGCATCATTTGCGCAAAAGCTATTATGCCAACGTCGCGCAGATCGACGACCAGATCGGGCGCATATTGGAGACGGCGCGGCGGAAATGGGGCGATAATGTGCTCATTATATTTACGGCGGATCACGGGGAAATGCTCGGCAATCACGGCATCTGGGGCAAGGGCGATTGCGGCTACGAAGATGTGCTGAACGTCCCTTTAATTGTCCAATATCCCAGGGAAACGGCAGGACAGAAGACCGATGCCAAGGTAATGCTGACCGATATTATGGCTACCTGTATGAAAGCCGCAAACGCTCCAGAAGTACCGACGGACGGCAGGGATTTCAAAGAATTGATCGAAAGCGGAGGCTATACATACGTGTTCAGCGAGGGAGAAGGATTTTTCACCGTTAGCGACGGACGGATGAAATATATTCATGTCGTCAAAGGCGGACGCGAGCATTACGAGCTGTTCGATATGGAACAAGATCCTTTCGAGTTCGACAACGTGATCGACCATGAACAATATGCACCGGTACTGGCGGAGCTGCGGAACGCGGCGAACAATGTATTTCTTAAGAAGCTGCTGGCCTAAGCATTGCGGGTCCGCCGATTACCGAACAGCCGGTTCTTTCCGGCATTAAGCAGCGTTGACTCAGGCGGATATAGAGTAACCGGAATGTCCAATTCCATACTGTTTTCCCCGACGCAGATCTTAGGAGGTTGGTTGAATCGTGCAAAATAAAATGAATATCGTATGGTTGGTGCAGGATCATGTTACGTGGAAGCATTACAAGGACACCGCGGGCCCGAAGCCGACACTAGTCACATACGACAAAATAGCAGCGGAAGGAACCGTGTTTAACCGCGCCTATACGGTTACGCCGCTGTGTTCTCCGGCGAGAGCAAGTATGGCTACCGGCGTTTACGCCCATAAGCATGGTATTACAAGAAATGATGAAAAAAGCTTAAGCAAACAATTTTTGCCGGGAATCAAACCGTTTAATCAATATTTGCAGCAACACGGTTACCGGACGGGGTATTTCGGAAAATGGCATGCCGGTATGCCCGGACCGATGAAATTGGGGTTTGAAGGTTTTTCCCTGCCCGGTTACGGCAACCCTTACGGTTCGCCGGAATATGCGGACTATTTGAAACGCTTCAATCTTCCTGATCCGGTAGTCGATGTGGAATGGACTTTGGGGGAAAAGTTGGAGAATTTCAATTTGACACGTCTTACCCGATTTGCCGGGGGGGATCCGAGCGGGTTCAAGGGAGCGTCGACCGCAGTCGTCAAATCCCCTAAGGAAACGATGGAAGCTTACTTTATTTCGCAGCTTGCCTGCGATTGGCTGGAGCAGAGAGCACAGGATGGAGAGCCTTTCGTCATGCGCGTTGACGTATGGGGGCCGCATCAGCCTTATATCGTCGCCGAACCTTTCAAGGATACGATCGATCCGAAGCAAATTCCCGAATATCCGAATTTCAGAAATACGTTCGAGGACCGTCCGAGGTATCATCAAAAAGATAGAAATAAGTGGAGAACCACGACAGGCTATACCGATTGGGAACAATGGCAGCCTATCGTGGCGAGAGCGTATGAAACGTTCGCTCAGACGGACGCAGCGCTCGGTAAAGTATTGGACGCTCTAGAACGAACGGGGCTGTTGGAAAACACAATCGTCATTTATACGGCCGATCACGGCGATATTCTCGGCTCGAACGGAGGGCTGTTCGACAAAGATTCGATGTTGACGGAAGAAACGATGTGCATTCCGCTTGCCGTTAGAATGCCGGGTGCATCGGAGAAAGGCGTGAAGCTCGACGCGCTCGTTTCAAACATGGACATTGTACCAACAGTGCTGGAAATGGCGGACGTCCCAGTACCTTCCCACATGGATGGAAAAAGCATTGTACCGCTGCTCAACAACCCGGCGTCGCCTTGGAGGGAAGATTTAATGGCGATGCACTTCGGACATATTAACCACGATGACATTCAGCGGGTGCTGTATCATGGATCCTATAAATATGCGGCCCATTTGGATGATAGCGATGAGCTTTACGATTTGTCCGCTGACCCGTTCGAGCTCAAAAATTTGATTCACGAGCCGGATATGAGGGATGTTTTGCAAGATATGAGAGCCCGGCTGCATAAAAATATGGTTGCATGTGCGGATTTGGCTGAAGATTCCGCAAGACTGATCGAACAAAAAACGATGCTGCCGTAAACGAACAGGAGGCGGAGCATGAATACACCGAATATCGTTCTCATTACAACCGATTCTCAGCGTTGGGATACTTTGCGCTGTATGGGGAGTCCTTTCGCAATATCGCCTCATCTGGACAAATTGGCATCGGAAGGTGTCCTGTTCGAGCAGGCGCATACGTCGTCGCCGGTCTGCTCCCCTGCACGCTGCAGTCTGATGACCGGTCTCCATACGCCGATTCACGGGTGTATCGAGAACGGTATTCGGCGCAAGCATCCGCTGCCGATGTTTCCCGATTTGCTGAAGGAGCAGGGCTACACGAATCTGATGATCGGCAAAACCCACTTCGGCTCTGTCCCTGATTCATTCGATATAATCCACGAAGTGACGGAAAAATCGAACGATGGGGACGATGCGTATGCCAAACATATTCGCAGTCACGGCTACCCGCGCAAAAGCAGCGGAGTGCCCAATCCGGTGCCGGAGTCGTTGTTCATGGACGCGTTCCTTGTCGATACGGCTATAAGCGAAATCGAACGTGCGGTTGCCGAAGGCCAAGGTCCGTTTTTCGCATTTTGCTCCCTTGTTAGCCCACACGAGCCGTTCGATCCTCCGGGCCGGTTTGCAGAGTTGTATGACTCGACCGTGCTTCCGCCCATTCGTTATGAGGAAGGAGAAATATCCGCTTTCCCGCTTCATCTGAAGAAGCTGCTCGGCTTAATGGCAGACGATACGGGAGAGAGGCCGGTACGCAATGGACTGAAGCATCTCCACGAGCAATCCGGGAGGTCTGACCGTGATGAACGGTTGAAAGAAGTCGATCGGATTCGCAAGCTGTACTACGGTTCGGCGGCTTATTGTGACGAGCAGATCGGAAGGCTGATCGCCTACTTGGACCGGAGCGGCTTACGGGAAAACACGCTTATCCTGTTCACTTCGGATCACGGCCTGCAGATGTTCGATCACGGCTTTAATGATAAGCATAACTATTACGACGCTTCTTGGCGCATCCCGTTTATCATGAGCATGCCGGGAACGCTGCCCGCCGGCGAGAAGCGGGATTTTGCCATATGGAACGACATCCCGGCCACCTTGCTCGCCGCGGCAGGTACGTCGTCGCCGTATATCCAGGGGTTCGATTTATTCACCCCGCTAGCACAAGGGCTGCCGTCCCCGAGAAGATGCGCCGTGGCGACGCTGTACAAATCGGCGGCCATTGCGACCGAGCGGTGGAAGCTGGAATACTACTTCGAAGAGCGAAAGGGGAGGCTGTTCGACAGGCTTGCCGATCCTACGGAGCACAGCGATTTGTATGAGCGGCCCGAATACGGTGAAATCCGCAACTTGCTCGTTCAGACGCTGCTTAGTTGGCGTTCCGATCTTGTCGATGTGAACGAGCTGATCCGTTCTACAAGTGGCGGCGGGCCGGTCGCACGGCGAATTGCCCCTCACACTAAGGCGATGAGAGGAGTCGATTCCGAAATAAGGCTGAATGAAGCGATAGAGGAAATAGCAAACAAAGGATGAAGGAACATGGCCTAACCCTGTACGCCACCATAATAGCGTTTCCGGTAATTGCTGGCCGATATAGCCTCGTAACTGCTAAACATTCTGCTGAATTGGTTCAGTGTGTCGAAGCCCGTCATTTCCGCAACCTCTTTCAGCGTGTACGCCGTATTGACTAACAGCTCCTTCGCACGCTGAAGGCGCAGCTGCCGGAAATACGCCATGGGCGCAACGCCAACCGTTTTACGAAAAAGAAGCCTTAAATGGCTTTCGCTCAAAAATACGAATTTCGCCAAATCGGACAGCGTCAGCTTCCTGCCGATATTTTGCTGCATATATGCGCATAGCTCGCTAATCCGAGGATCGATATCCCGAGGCTCGGCTGGCAAATAGGGCTGCATCAACCCGATGAATCGAGCGAACCATAGCTGGAACGTAGCGCTCAGAGCAAGCAGTGCGGCCGATTCCTCGGTATTGACTCTGCTGATGATCCGTTTCGGCTGATTCAACGCATGGAGCATATTGATTACACTTATCGCTTCCGTTGACAGCTGTGCGGACAGGCGGGACATTTCCCGGAATGCTGCCGCATCCTCTATGCTCGTAATCACGGGCATTTTGTAAAGCTGGACAAAATGCAGAGAACCGACCTTGAGGTCGCAGCCGATGGAATAGTAGCGAATCGGATCGGAAGCCGGATCGCCTTTCAATACGGTACGGGGCGTTTGCGGAGGAATGACGACGATATCCCCCGCCTGCACCTCATATAAAATACCATTAACTTCAATGGTTCGTTTACCGTCCACGACGACCCATATGATCGTTTTTGCATAACTTGCTCTTGGAAATTCAACATGGGCTTCCACGTGATTGTCGTTGACCCACGCCATACGCAATAAGAAGTCCTCGACAAATTTGATTCTGCTTAATATGGCCATTCGCGTATCCCCCCCTATAAATGTATTTTAAAATATTCGAAATTGAATAATCCTAAACCGGTACATTTATATCGCGAGCCATGGCCAAATGCTACTTTTTTAATTGTAACATATTCCTTAACCGTTTGTGTGGCAGCGATTACATGAAGCGTAAAGGGAGGTAGGAAGCATTGAAAAAGAGAAATCGGTGGAAGGTTGTTACCTTAGCTTCGCTTGCATTGGCGATGGCCGGATGCAGCCCAGGGGGTTCCGGAGAAGCGGCAGAAGACAGGAAAAACGAAATATCGGTGGGGTCAATAGATGTAGTCGATAAGCCAGTGACATTAAAAATATATTTTCCATACCCCGACGATGTGTATGCCAGATTCGTTCAGGAACCTGTCGCGAAAAAATTTCCCAATGTCACCTTAGAGCGGCTCGTGCCGAGCAAAGGCGGTCCGGAAGGAATGGGAGAGTTGCTTTCCGCCGGGAACGTGCCCGATCTTTTCTACGCAGTCCCCGGTTGGTACGGGAAGCTGCAGCTCCTTCATGTATTCGAAGATTTATCTCCGCTGATCAAAAAATATAACTTCGATATGGGCAGGCTGCACCCGTCCATTCTCGAAACGGTCAAAAGCTATTCCTCCGGCGGCAAAATCGAAATCATGCCGGAAAGCATGGCGACTTTGTTGCTCGTCTACAACAAGGCGATCTTCGATAAGTTCGGAGTACCCTACCCGAAGGACGGCATGACATGGGATCAAATATTGACGGTCGCGCGAGGGGTTAGCAAGACGGATAACGGCACCGAATACCGCGGACTTGATTTTGACCGGTTTTTCCCTATCAATAACAGCCAATTGTCACTGCCTTTTGTCGATACGAAAACGAATAAAGCGATTACGACCTCTGACGGTTGGCAAAAATTAATTTCCACGTTGAAAGCGGTATATGACGTATCCGGCAATAAGCCTTCGAAAGCGATTGGAAACGGTGCGCTATTTTTCAAAGATAAGACGCTCGCTATGTTCATCGGGCATATTAATTTTTTGAACAACCTGATGGCCATACCCGATTCCGAGCTTCAATGGGACATGGTAACGATGCCGACCTTCAGCGAATTGCCTGGAACGGGCACCCAGGTGAATACGCCTTTTTACTCGATTACACCGTCATCCGCTCATAAGGACGAAGCTTTCAAAGTGATTGCCTATTTGATGTCGGATGATATGCAAACATTCTATAACAAAGAAGGCCGCTTGACCGTCTTGAAAGATAATGCGATCCGCGATCAATACGGGGCGAATTTGAAGCAGTTGTCCGGCAAAAATGTGAAAGCCGTTACGTCGCTGCAGCCCGCGCGGCCAAGACCGTTTACATTATACGACGATTATGTCGTTACACAGCTTTCTACCGCACTGCAAAGAGCGACTTTGGACAACGTCGACATCAACACCGCTTTGAGAGAAGCCGGGGAATTGGCCAATAAAGACATCGAGAACCATATCAATTCGATGAAATAGCTGCATATATAAAGGAGTGGAGACCATGTCCAGTTCAAAACCTAACATTGTATTGATCGAAACGGATCAGCAAACAGCGGAAACGCTGAGCTTGTATGGCAATCCGGTGCTGAAAACCCCTGCACTGGAACGTCTGGCCGAACAAGGGGTCGTCTTTGATCTTGCGTTTTGTAATTATCCGGCTTGCTCGCCGTCGCGTTCTTCCATGTTTACCGGCCGGTACGCTTCGACGATCGGGGTGCACGCCAATCATATGCTGATCAACCCGAACGAGACGACGCTTCCACAGGTGTTGAAGGAACACGGGTACCAGACCGCGATCATCGGAAAAAATCACGCCTTTATGAATGATGCGACAAAATCGTATTATCCGGGAGCTGTAGCGGAAAAATCAAGTCTGCTGCGAGAGGTGTTCGACCATGTCCGACTGGCCGAGCATGGCCATATGGTCGACGGATACCGGAACGATCCGGAGGTGAAAGCCGCTCACGAATGGGCGCAGCGTAACTGCTGGTCGAGCCCTTTGGGGCATGGAACGAACCCGGCCCGGCCCGAGAAATGCGGTACGTACCTTATCGGACAATCGATGATCGATTATTTGGAGGAAGTGAGGGACCCGGAGAAGCCCTTTTTAACCTGGCTCTCGTTCCCGGATCCGCATACGCCGTACCAAGTTCCGGAGCCGTATGCCAGCCTGATTAACCCGGCCGACGTGCCGCTGCCTCCCAAGGACAATCTCGACGGTAAGCCGGAGCGACAGAAGGTAATGCACATCATGGATGCGATGGATTGCGCCGATGACGACCTGATCCGCAAGGTGCGTGCCATTCACTACGGAATGATCAGATTTATTGACGACACACTCGCGAAAATTTTTGCGAAGATGGAATCACTTGGACTGATGGAAAATACGGTTATCGTATTCACTTCCGATCACGGGGATTCCATGGGGGCGCATGGACTCATTCAGAAGCATAACGCGTTCTACGATTCGTTCACCCATGTGCCGTTTATCGTATATGCGCCGGGGTACAACGGACCGAAACGAACCGATCATATGGTCGAGCTGATCGACGTTATGCCAACGATCCTCGACTTGGCCGGCGTGCCCGTACCGTACGGCTGCCAAGGCCGTAGTCTGGCGCCGTTTCTTCAGGGAAAGCCGTACGCTCCGAGAGAGTATGTCGTGATCGAAAGCGGTGAAGAGGGGGAGCCGATCAAGCTATCGGATATTACCGTCCGGCCGGAGCACCCGTTCGACGAGCGTTACTTTGTATGGTGCGCCTACCGTGACGCATGGATGGGCAAAGGGAAAAGCATTCGTACCCATGACTGGAAGCTGAATGTATATGCAAGCGGGGAAGGCGAGTTGTACGATTTGAACAACGATCCGGACGAGCTAACGAACTTGTTCGGCAACCCTGCTCAAGATCGGATTCGAAACGAACTGGAGCGGAAGCTGCTCATGTGGTCGATTGCGAAAGAGGACCGCCTTCCGATGAACCGTACCGTCAATCTGAATTACGAACAAAAGAAGAAAGAAGCTGTGAAACCGGAACATTGAAAAATTCTTTTCGATTCGAACGAAATGTCCCAATTGCACACCGGTGTTCCATATTTGGTTTTAATAAGATAGAGCATGAACGTTAGAAAGGGGCTTGCGCCTGTGAAACGAAAAAACGTGGTCATCATCATGAGCGACGAACAAAGCTGGGATACGTTGGGCTGCCACGCCAACCCGGCATCCGTTACGCCAAATATCGACGCCCTCGCTGGCGAAGGGATTTCTATGGATCGCTGCTATACGGCATATCCGTTGTGCTGTCCCGCCAGGGCCAGCCTGTGGAGCGGCTTGATGCCGCATGCTCACCATGTGACGGGCAATTGGCGCAGCATCCGCGAGGATCTGCGCGACGAAGGGCTGGTAAAAAACTTCAAGCACGCAGGATACCACTTGATTTATACGGGAAAATGGCATGTGCCGGGCACTACGCCGGCCAGACAGCATTATGACGATATATCGGCAATCCCGGCTGTTATCGATGGGAGAGACCGCGGACGTTTTATCGAAGAATATCGGGAGTATGCAGCCGCTCAAGGCTATGATCTGCATCCGACGCATATCGAAAACTTGACGCACGAAGATATACGCAAGCTGAGAGAGAAGGATAAGGCACCCTGCGGCACTTCGGAAGTTAGACTTGAGCATTTTTTGGAGACGTGGCAAACCGGAAAGTTTCTCGAAGCGCTGGACCGCAGGCCGGAGCATACACCGTTTTTCGCTGTTTGTTCGTACAATGCACCTCACTTTCCTTTAATCGTGCCGGCCCCTTACGATCGGCTGATCAAGCCGGAGGACATTCAATTGCCAGAAAATTTCTTGGCCGGTCTTGTTCATAAGCCCCAGGAAGTGCTTCAATCCAAGTTTTACAAGGAAATGAAAGGGCTGGACGAGAAGGAATGGAGACGATTTATTGCCCATTATCTGGGTCTCGTCGCATTGATCGATCATCAGGTCGGCGAAATCGTCCGTTATTTGAAACAAAACGGGCTTTACGAGGATACCGTCATCGTCTTTCTCTCTGATCATGGAGATATGATGGGAGCGCACGGCTTGGTGAAGAAAGGGTTCCCGCTTCACTATGAGGAAGCGCTGCGCGTACCTCTCATTATTGCAAACGCCGGAGAATCGGCCCAAAGGACTAGCAATGCTCTCGTGTCTCTAATCGACGTTGTTCCGACTTTAGCGGAATTAAACGGTGTTCCCATCAAGCAGCCGATCGACGGCCGTTCCTTCGCAGATGTGCTCCAGGGCACATCCTCGGAACACCGCGAATTCATCTTAGCGGAAACTTTTAAGTTAGGCGGCGACGAAAGCGCGGGGGTTGGCGGAGAAACTATGACTCCTGATCAGTTGAATCCGGAGACGGACAGTTTTAACATTTCTGTACGGAATCACCGTCATAAATATGTATTCCGATATAAAGATATCGAGGAGTTATACGACCTCGATACCGATCCGTTCGAGAACGTAAACATCGCATTCGATCCGACTCGCGCGGCGGAGCTGCAGCAAATGCGCGAAACTTTGCTGAACGAGTTGCGTGCGTCAAGTCCGTTTCTCGGACGGTTGGTTGAACATAAGCTGCTGAATCATCCCTAAATCCAACGGGTATGTCCCTTTTACACACCAATTTTTCCTTTTCTTCTATTCTTAAAGGTGACCGAGCGGATTAAGATGAAATTATAGCCGGACGTATTCGTTCCAATGAAGGAATAAAGTGCGGAAACTTCATCAACAGGAGTGATTCGAAATGAGACCCAATTTGGTATATGTATTTGCCGATCAACTGCGCCTGTCATCCTGCGGTTTCGCTGGCGACAGCAAGGCATTAACGCCTAATATTGACAGACTGGCGACGGAAAGCCTGAGTTTTTCGAACGCCGTTTCGGGTCATCCGGTTTGCGCCCCATACCGGGCCTCCCTATTTACCGGCAAGTATACGACGAGCACGGGCATGGTCATCAACGAAATCCGCATGAACCCGAGCCATCGCAGCTTCGCCCATGTCCTTCATGAACAGGGCTATGATACGGCCTACATCGGCAAATGGCATTTGTGGGCCAATGAGCTCGGCAATCATTACGAGCCGCGAAATTCTTTCGTGCCTCCTGGGGAGCACCGTCTTGGCTTTGACGGCTTCTGGGCGGCATATAATTTTCACCATGAATACTATAATATGTACTACCACACCGATACGGCGGACAAGATTCCGATGGAAGGTTATGAACCCGACGGGCAGACTAGCTTGGCCATCGAGCAGCTCAAGAAAAAGGCGGCCGAGCAAAAGCCTTTCGCTATGTTTTTATCGCTGGGCACGCCGCATGATCCGTGGGATGTAGACAACGTTCCACCGGAATATTACGAAAAGTTTAAAGATGTCGAGTTTTCGCTTCCGCCGAATTACCTGGAACATAACGACCAGTATGCAGACAATTGGGCGAAGATCCGTCCTGAGGGTAGGGCGCAGATTACCGACTGGCTTAAGGTGTATTACGCTATGACGGCCAATCTGGATTGGAATGTGGGCAGATTAATGCAGGCGGTTGACGAGCTGGGGCTAAGCGATAACACAATCTTCATCTTTACCTCCGATCATGGAGAGCTGTTCGGAGCCCATGGCAGACGAGGGAAAAATATTTTTTACGAGGAAGCAGTTCGCGTTCCTTTCTTACTCCGCTGGCCGGGAAGCGTCCCGCAGGGCGTCGAGTCGGACGTATGCCTGAACACCTGCGACATCATGCCGACGCTGCTTTCTATGTTGAAGCTGCCGATTCCGGCAGAAGTCGAGGGAATGGATTTAAGTCCGTTCGCGTTCGGGGAGAAGGGGGAGGAGCCGGAGGCGGCATTCTTGCAAGGCACCGGGGCGACGGCGGCTTGGTCGGACGGTCATGAGTGGAGGGCACTCCGAAACAAGCAGTTCACTTATGCCGTTTACCGGGCAGACCGGAAGGAACTGTTGTTCGACAATACGGCGGATCCGTTCCAAATGACGAATTTGGCGGAGCATCCGAACTTTGAACCGGTCGTGCGCCGATTTAGAACGATGCTGGAAAAGAAAATGAACGAAATCGGGGATACATTTGAAAGCTGCAGCTGGTACCGAGATCACTGGACCGAGAACCGGATCATTTTGAGAACCGCCACGCTTAACCCAAGTAACGATAGCTCAGTTAATAATTAATAAGTTACGATCAGCATGATGGCTTACCTATGTACGATAAAAGCAATGAATAAAGCTATGCTTCGCTGAGAGGAGTCTAGGAAAAGTGAATCACTTTACGGACTTAAACGAAAATTGGCGTATTGAGAAAATCGAGCAAGTGATGATGAAGGGAGAACGCAGGAGGCGGGCTGGCTGCAATGCGAGACTTGGCGAACACGGAAAAAATGTCAGCTTTCCTTTGGTCCGTATAACCATGGGTGGCATGACGGGCTATAGTTGGTCTCGCGTCACCCGAGCGGATGCCGATGCTATGATCGGGGCTTCAGTAAGCGAAATTTTTTGTGAGGAGCAGTGGATACGCGACCGGTTCCTAAGCATTCAATTCCCGTTGTTCGATTGGCTTGCCAAAGTAAGAGAAATTCCGGTGTATGAACTATTGAGTGGTAAAAAGTGCACATCTCCGTTGGAAGTTCCTTGCTACGATACTTCCTTGTATTTTGACGATTTGCACCTGAGCTCGGATGCGGATGCAGTTGCACTTCTGCAGGAAGAAGCCATGCAAGGATATAATGAAGGATTCCGCGGTTTCAAAATAAAGGTAGGCCGTGGCGCCATGCATATGGATTTATGGGAAGGCACCAAACGGGATATCGCTATCGTCAACGGGATCCGAGAAGTCGTCGGCCCACAATGTAACATTTCCATAGATGCGAACAACGGGTACAATCTGAACCTGACCAAGCATGTGCTGAAAGAAACGGCCCAGTCCAACCTGTTGTGGATTGAAGAGGCCTTCCATGAAGATGACAGGCTTTACCGCAATCTGAAAGAATGGTTGGCCGCGGAGAGGCTGAATGTGCTAATCACAGACGGTGAGGGGTTGGCTGCCAAACCGATAGTGGAATGGGCCGAGCAGGGCTTGATCGATGCGATCCAATATGATTTGAAGGACTACGGCATTGTGAATTGGCTGAAGTTGGGAAAAAGACTTGCTAAATCCGGGGTGAAAGCAGCGCCGCACAATTACGGCGGTTTTTACGGTAACTATGCTTCCGCTCAAGTGTATCCGGCTATCGAAGGGTTTATGTACGTCGAGTGGGATGAGGCACAAATCCCAGGCATCGATACTTCAGGCTATCTCATTAAGGATGGTAAAGTTTCCGTGCCCCCAACTCCAGGCTTTGGCTTACATATTGACGATGCGTATTACCAAAACAAAGTAAGTGAAAGCGGCTGGGTGGCGGAACACACCGTTTGAAAGCATCTGAACAACGAAAGGAAATGAAGACATGACGAACTTACCAAGAAACGATTATCCAAGACCGCAATTCGTACGGGGGAGCTGGGTCAGCCTTAACGGCGCATGGGAATTCGCCTTCGACGACAGCCGGGCAGGCCGCAAGGAGAAGTGGCACCTTGGAGGAACGGCATTATCCGGTCAAATTCAAGTACCCTTCACGTTCGAAAGCAAACTGAGCGGCATCGGCGAACCCGGTTTCCACGATACGGTGTGGTACCGCAGAGCGTTCGATGTACCGGAAGATTGGTCAGGCAAGCGCGTTCTTCTTCATTTCGGTGCCGTCGATTATTTGGCGAGCGTTTGGGTGAACGGTGAGCTTGTAGCGACGCATGAGGGCGGGCATACTCCCTTTTCTGCCGACATTACGGAAGCGCTGCAGTCGGAAGGCGACAATGTACTTGTCGTCAGAGCGGAGGATTTCAGCCTGAACCTGTCGCTGCCCAGAGGCAAGCAATTCTGGCAGCCGAAATCCCGAGGCATTTTTTATACTCGTACGACCGGAATTTGGCAGTCCGTCTGGATGGAGGCGGTCGAAGAAACGCATCTGGCTAAGGTAAGAATGACTCCGAATATCGACAAGGGTGAACTAGAAATCCACGCTTGCGTGAATGGGCTTAGCAAGGACGACAGCCTTGCGCTGAAGGTGGAGGTCTCGTTCAAAGGGACGCCAGTTACGGAAGATGTATACGGACTCAAGGCTCAGGAGGAAGTGCGGACCGTCCTGCTGCAGCATTACAACGGATTTCGCCGCTGCCACCTGTGGTCGCCGGAAACCCCCAATCTATATGATGTCAAGTTCACCTTGACGAAGAACGGTCAAATCGTCGATGAAGTGACCAGTTATTTCGGCATGCGTAAAATTTCCGTAGAAAACGGCAGGCTGATGCTGAACAACCGGTTTTATTATATGCGTCTGGTGCTGGATCAAGGCTATTTCCCGGACGGCAACTTGACGCCACCTTCGGATGATGCGATCAAAAAAGACGTTGAGCTGATGAAGGAGATGGGCTTCAACGGAGCCCGTAAGCATCAGAAGCTGGAAGATCCGCGTTACCATTACTGGTGCGACAAGCTCGGCTTGCTGGTCTGGAGCGAAGCGGCGAACGCTTATCAGTATTCATTCGAGTATGTGCGGCGTTTCACGAAAGAATGGCAGGAATCGATCGACCGGGACTACAACCATCCCTGTATCGTCGCCTGGGTTCCGCTGAACGAGAGCTGGGGTGTCTGGGACATTAAAGAAAACGAATACCAGCAGCAGCATGCGCTCGCCATGTACCATCTGACCCGTTCGCTGGACAAATCCCGTCTCGTCGTTTCCAACGACGGCTGGGAGCATATGCGTACCGATTTGTTGACGATTCACGATTACGAGGCATCGCAGGAAGTACTGGAGGAACGTTATCGTACGGCCGAGAGCTCGATTCATTCGCTTAAGCCGCATACAAAGCTGAGCTTCGCAGCTGGCATGCAATACGAGGGACAGCCGATCCTGGTCAGCGAATTCGGCGGCATTTCATTCAAAAAGAGCGAGTGGGAAGGCTGGGGGTATTCCGGCGCCGAGAATGATGAGGACTTTCTGGCGAAGCTGAAGGCGGTAGTCGATCCTATGCTCACGTCACCGGTCATTCAAGGCTTTTGTTATACTCAGCTGACCGATGTTGAGCAGGAAATTAACGGTCTGGTTACGTACGACCGGACTCCGAAGGTGCCGCTAGAGCAAATCCGCAGCATCGTTGCGGGAAAAATCGCTCCAAAGTCGATTTAATCCGTTCGTTTATACCGCATTTAGTCCACAAACTGCTTTCACATTGATAAGGAGCATGCTTCCGCAGGCTCCTTTGTCATTCTCCGGTTTATTACCGCATACATCCATGTATTTCGCCCAGGCTCAGGCATTGTGCAAGAAAGGCATATCGATAAAAAATAGCAAATTGATAAAAAGGGAAGTCGATCCTACAATAAGCCTAACGCAAGAACGAGTGACACAATGGAGGCGATCCCATGAAGCTGGCCGCGGCAAGAGCCACCGCAAACAAAGCGAGTTATGCAAGCAGACTTCGCAAGGATTTACGGATGAATAAATACGTGTACATGATGGCGTTTCCCGTCATCGCCTTTTACATCATCTTTCACTATGTACCGATGGGTGGCGTGATCATTGCCTTTCAAGACTTCAATGCGTTTAAGGGGATGTTCGGGAGCCCTTGGGTTGGGCTCAAGCACTTCAACGATTTCCTGACCAGCCCCTATGCGTTCCGGGTGATCAAAAACACGCTGTTGATCAACGTATACCAAATCCTATTCGGTTTCCCCGCGCCTATCCTGCTCGCGCTCTTAATCAACGAAATCCGCAGCCATTCCTTCAAGCGCTCGATCCAGACGGTCAGCTATATGCCGCATTTTATATCTCTTGTTGTCATTTGCGGGATGCTCGTCGATTTCACCGCCAGCACCGGGGTTATTAACGACATCATTCACTTGTTTGGCGGTGAACGCTCGAATTTGCTCATGCAGAAGGATCTTTACCGGCTGTTATATATTTCAAGCGGCATATGGCAGGAAGTAGGTTGGGGCAGCATTATTTATTTGGCAACGCTTTCGGCGGTCGACCCGAGCTTGTACGAAGCGGCTTCCATTGATGGAGCAGGCAGGTTCAATAAGCTGCTTCATATTACGGTTCCGTCATTAATTCCGACCATCGTCATCTTGCTTATCATGAGGCTTGGCCACATCATGAGCGAGGGCTTCGAAAAGGTCATCCTCCTCTATAATCCGCTTACCTACGAAACCGCCGATGTGATTTCATCCTATGTATACCGGCGCGGCCTACAAGAGGCCAATTACAGCTTCGGCGCGGCAGTGGGACTGTTTAATTCGTCGATCAATTTCATCATCTTGGTTGCGGCCAATTCCATTAGCCGCAAGTTCGCTAAGGAGAGTCTGTGGTAGAACTGACGAGGGAGGTATCCTCATGATAACCAGAAGATCGTTCGGCGAAGTCATATTTGATTCGTTCAATCATTTGCTTCTTTTGATATTCGGATTGATTTGTTTGTACCCGATGCTGCACGTACTGTTTGCCTCGTTCAGCGATCCGGCGAAATTTGCGATGCATTCGGGAATCTTGTTTAAGCCGCTGGGCTTTTCGCTGGTCGCTTATGAAATCGTTGTCAAAAACCCAAATATCCTGATCGGCTACATGAATACCATTTTTTACGTTACGGTTGGCACGATCTTCAATGTGCTATTGACCGCGATGGGAGCTTATGTACTGTCCCGCAAAAATTTAATGCTCAAAAAGCCGCTGATGATTATGGTTGTGTTCACCATGTATTTCGGTGGAGGGCTGATCCCGAATTTCCTGCTCGTCAAAAATATCGGGCTCTACGACTCGAGGCTGGCCCTTATTATACCGGGCTTGATCGCGACTTGGAATATGATCGTTATGAAGACAGCCTTCAGCGCGGTGCCCGATAGTTTGGAGGAGTCGGCGAAAATCGACGGGGCGAACGACTTTACGATTTTATTCCGGGTCATTTTGCCGGTCACAAAAGCGACCGTTGCGGTGATGGTGCTCTTCTATGCAGTCGGCCATTGGAATGCTTGGTTTAACGCGATGATTTATTTGCGGGACCGGAGCTTATATCCGCTGCAGCTGCTGCTGCGGGAAATATTGATCGCCAACTCGGCGAGCGGCAACTCACTGGAGAGTGCTGCCGTGATGGAGGACGATAAGGCGCTCGTCTACACCATCATTAAATACTGCACCATTATGGTAGCAACCGTTCCCATATTGTTCATATATCCGTTCTGTCAAAAGTATTTCATGAAAGGCGTCATGCTCGGCTCGATCAAAGGGTAATCGCTGAATTACTTGGGGTAATGCTTGCTTTATATCACATATGAGAGGGGATTACTGCAAATGGTGAGGACATGGACGAGAACTACGGCAGCGATCAGCATGTCTGTTATGCTGCTGGCAACAAGCCTCGTAGCGTGCAACAATGAGGATAAACCGCCGAACAACGCGATTGAAGCACCAAGCGCCAACATGAATGAAACCGGATTGCCGATCGTAAAAACGCCGATTACCTTGAAAGTATGGACGCCGTTACAAGCACCCGCTAGCCAATTCATAAGCAGCTACTCGCAAAACGAGGTATACCAAGAGTTGGAGAAGCGCACCGGCATCAAGATCGAATTTATTCATCCGCCACAGGGTCAAGAAAAAGAGGCGTTCAATCTTATGATTGCTTCAGGAGATTTTCCGGACATCATCACGGGTGCCGGACGCTACATCGGCGGGGAAGATAAAGGGGTCAGAGACGGTGTGTTCGTCGATTTGACGCCTTACATGGAGAAATATGCTCCCGACTATTACAAGCTGGTCACTTCGGATGCCGAAACGAAACGGGAAACAACGAACGACGCGGGGAAATTTCCGGCTTTCTATATGATCAAGCCAAAGCAGGATGCCCCGTTTAGACGAATCATGCTGAAGGAAGAGCTGCTCAAGTCCGTGAACATGGACATCCCAATAACGATTGCGGATTACGAAAAAATGTTCAAAGCGATAAAAGAGGCCAAAGGTATCGCGCCATACATTCTAAGGGATAACGGTATGGAGGAGCAATTCATAGGTCCTTACGGCATTCTGGACGGCTTCTACCTGAAGGATGGCAAGAACGTAGCTTTCGGTCAAATTCAGCCTCAATTCAAGGAATATTTGACGCTGATGAACAAATGGTTCAAGGATGGCTATATCAATAAAGACTTTGCCGGTCTAAAAAGTCAGCAGGCACAAGCATTGTTTGACAGCGGGAAGGCAGCCATGCTTGTTGACGCCGTCGTTGCCACGTTCAACAGGGGGATTCAATTAAAACAAAGCAACGTTCCCGCTCCTTACCCAAGATTGAAGGCAGGCGACAAAGTCCACTACCAGCCTGCGGATTGGCCGGTCCCCGGTCAAGGTCAGGAAACGGTCATATCGACTGCCTCCAAATATAAAGCCGAAGCGGTTCGTTGGCTCAATTACGCCTATTCGAAGGAAGGCGCCATGCTGTATAACTATGGGATCGAAGGGAAAACGTACAATATGGTAAACGGCGTTCCCAAATACACCGATTACATCTTAAACCACCCGAAATACGGCACGGATAATGCGAATTATATACTTAGAGTACACTTCGCGCCGAAGCTGATGTATACGGACGTCGAGGCGAATCCGAATCTGGCCAAGAGCCCCGCTTCTGCCGAAGTACGCCAGAAATGGTCGGATGACAAAGACGTAGACAGCGCATTGCGTCTTCCGCCAATACGTATGACCAGCGAGGAAACCGATAGGCGGGCCAAAATTATGAATGAAGTGAACACCTACAGCGACGAGATGGTACTGAAATTTATTTTGGGTGCGGAGCCGATCAGCAAATTCGACGAATACGTTAACCAGCTGAAGAAGCTCGGCATCGAAGAAGCCATAACCATTACCCAGACCGCGTACACCCGGTACACATCTAAGAAGTAATCGGCGGATCATTTGAGCTCGCTGACGGCACAAGGAGAGATGGCTACAAAAGGGGGCATGACTCTTGGTAAACCGAAGAAAGAGTATGTTTTACAAGCTGTTCGTCTCCTATGTCATCATTTTCGCAACGCCTTTGCTCGTATTGGGAGGCATCATTTATTACCTAAACGTGGTCAATTACCAAAGTGAAGTATCGGAAGCGAATTTGACCAAGCTGACCCAGGTCCGTAATCAAATCGATCTGGAGCTAAAGTCGTTAAGAGAGATTGTTTATCATCTATCTAGCGAACTCGACACGAATAACGCCGGCTCGGCGGAGGACAACAAAGCGAGACTGAGCATGATTGTCCCGCAGTTGGAAGCATATAAGGAGCACTATCCGTTCATCGACGAAATCATATATTATCAACGTGGAGACACGACGGTGTATATGACAGCCGGAGCGTACGAGTACTCCCTATTTGAGACGGGAATCAAGAAGGATTACGATTGGACCCAAGCAAGCTTTTTCAAAGAGTTGAATTCCGTAAGCGCTCCCACAACAAAACGGATCCTGGAGAAGGAATCCTCGCTTTCCAAGACCGGCAACGTCCTTGCCTTTATGTTCCCCGTACCGTTGCTTAAGACGATTCCTCAAGGCACGGTGCTATTTACGATCAAAGAATCGGAATTCATGAACAAATTTCAGAACATATTCGGCAACCTGGAAGCAACCATTTTCATATACGATCAATATTACAGTTCCTTGGTTTCCCTGCACAGCAATATCGATTATCCGGACGCAGCGATGCTGGAAGAGCAGCTAAGATTGATCAAAGGAACGGGAGTATCGAACATGAAGGCAGGCAATACGAGCCTGACGGTGACTCGCATGGTTTCAGAGGAAACGGAATGGAGCTATATTGTTGCGATGCCGGGATCATTTTTCTATAAGCGGGTCAATACCATGAGAACGTTTATTATCGGTATTATGTTCATTCTTATTATGATCGGATTTATCGCAGCACTTGTCTTATCTAAGAGAAATTACCGGCCTATAAAAGCGCTGTCAGCTTATTTCAAAAGTGAGGAGCACTACCTCGAAGGGAACAACGAGCTCGACATGATTCGTTTCACTTTTGAAAGCGCGATTCGGAAAAATCAAGAAATGCTCGTTCAAATGAATGCTCAGAGACCGTTTATCAAGGATCAATGTCTGTTGACGCTGCTAAAAGGAAAATCGATTGAGCTTAGCGAACGCGACTATTTGATCAAATGTTCCAATCTGATGTTGAACGGAGACGCTTACTACTGCATGGCACTATCGGTACATGCAAGTCAAGCAGGAGGTTATGACCTTGGTCATTTGATAGCGTTAATTGAAAATATATACTTCGCTCACGACCGCTGCTACGGAGTCGAAATCGTCGGCGAGCATTACATCGCGGTTATTGCCGTACTTCATAAATATCCTGAAGATGGGAGAAGCAGACAGACGGTTATTGCCGAAGAGTTGGTCCGGCTTGCGAAGGACAACTTAGGCATGCAGACGACGATCGGCATCGGCAAAATTTATCGGTCCCTGGAGCATGTCGCTGCTTCTTATTTGGAAGCTTCGGCGGTGCTGCTCGACAATCAGGTTAACGCAAAGAGTTCGGTTCATTTTTTCGACGATATCGATGCCCAGCTGCAGCAGGTTCATTGGTTTCCAATTAAGGAACAGGTGTTGCTTATGCAAAGTTTGAAGCAAGGCGACGAAACGGTCGCTCTTGAGACGCTGAAGGTGTTGATCGGGCAAATTACTAGGGGGACAGCTTCATACCTTATGATTAGATGCTTGTGCTTCGATATCGTCAATCAAATATTGAAGTTGATCAACCAGATGAACCTGCAAAATCTCGCTTTCGATATGAAGGGGCTGCTGCGTTTCAACTCCCTGGAGGAGTTTCAAACCAGTATGGAAACCTTTGTGGTTTACTTCTGTATGCAGGTAAGCCACTATCAGGCTAAGAAGAAGTCGGACCTGAAAAACGGCATTATAACGTACATCAACGATCATTATAAGGACAGCGATGTTTCTCTGGAACAAATCGCCGATAGGTTCAACCTTTCGGTTTCGTACTTGAGCCGATTTGTCAAGGAAGAAACCGGCGTTAACTTTGTCGAGTACTTGACAGGACTTCGCATCAAGGAGGTTAAGCTGCAGCTGCAGCATACCGATAAGCTGATTCAGGATATTGTGACCGATGTCGGTTACCTGAACATCCCAAGCTTTGTTCGTAAGTTTAAGTCCCTGGAGGGCGTGACACCGGGGCAATACAGACAATTAGTCGGTAGGTAATATTGAAATCAACATAACTCATTGAGGTGATTATTATGAGCAAACAACCCAATATCATATTAATTCTTGTAGATGATATGGGATTTTCCGACATTGGGTCCTATGGCTCGGAAATTCATACGCCTAACTTAGACAAACTTGCCAATGAAGGGATCCGCTTTTCACAATTTTATAACACGCCCAGATGCTGCCCTACTAGAGCGTCAATCATGACCGGACTGTATCCTCATCAAGCGGGTTTAGGATTTATGGAAGAGGACATCGGCAATCCGGCATATTCGGGAACCTTGCATAAACAATGTGTAACCATAGCTGAAGCCTTGGGGGACCAGTATCATTCCTTAATGGTAGGGAAGTGGCATCTAGGCAAGAAACCGTCACAAAGACCCTTTGAGAGAGGCTTTGCGAACTATACGGGTTTGTTGGATGGTGCCAGCAACTATTTCAAGCCTGAGCCCGACAAAGCGTTAATCCGGCGTAACGTTCCGTTTCAGGCCCCCCGATGATAACTTTTATACAACGGATTGGTTCAGCGACAGCGCAGTCGAATATATCGAAGAATATGGGAATCAGGAGAAGCCCTTCTTCCTGTATCTAGCTTATACGGCTCCGCATTGGCCGTTGCAGGCTCCTGAAGAGGATATTGAGAAATATGTGGGCACCTACATGAAGGGCTGGGATAAACTTCGGAAAGAAAGATATCGGCGGTTGTTACAAGAGGGCATTCTGGATGAAAAAAGCAGCCCGTTAACGGAGCGCGACTGCGGTGCACCGGCCTGGGAGGATGTTGAGGATAAAGAGGCTTGGGATCTTAAGATGGCCGTATATGCAGCTATGATTCACCGCATGGACCAAGGTGTTGGAAAAGTTATGTCAAAGCTTAAGGAGCTGCAAATAGAGGAACATACGCTGGTAATGTTCTTATCCGATAACGGAGCCTGCGCGGAAGGCATCGGGTTAAAAAGCGATAAGCCTCCCGGTGCTGCGGATTCGTTCGTAGCGTATCATCTCCCGTGGGCTAATGTAAGCACAACCCCATTCCGTCTTTACAAGCACATGGTTAACGAAGGCGGCATTTCTACACCGTTTATTGCCAGATGGCCTGAGAAAATAAAATCAAACGGCACAATTACGCATCAAGTCGGACATTTGATGGATATCATGGCAACATGCCTTGACGCGGCAGGAATTCAATATCCTGAAACGTACATGGGCAACAAGATTATTCCGCTCGAAGGAAAAAGCTTGCTGCCGATATTTGAAGGGAACCAGCGAGAAGGGTACGAGTGTGTTTTCTGGGAGCATGAAGGAAATCGAGCTGTTCGCCAAGGCAAATGGAAATTACTTTCGCGCTGCAGGATGGACTGGCAATTTACGGCGTCTTGGGGCTTTCGGGGCAATAGAGGGCCGCATGATGAAAAGTGGGAGTTATACAATATAGAAGAAGACCGAGTAGAGTTAAACGATCTTGCCGAACAATACCCCGAAATGGTTCGGGAGCTTGCAGACCAATATGAGAAGTGGGCCATACGAACAGGCGTCATTCCATGGAATGACTATATGAAAGTGACAAAGACGGGATATTTATTAAAAACTCAAGAAATATCTATGAATTGATCGTTCGGCGCCTTTCCGGACACGATTGGCATTGTGACCATAGGTATACATTTTGATGGAGTTACCTATAGTTATTCGTCCGGAGTAAGCGAATGACTTGAGGAGTAAAGCCAGATGATTGTCGATATCGATGGCGCCAGCAAAGCTTTTGAAATTGCTGATCCTGAAGAAATTATGATTAATATGATTAAATATTAATCAAGTGTATAATCGATCCTTTATTGACGATTCTTATCTTTCTAATAAACGAACCGATTCAAGAGGTTATTAAATAATGAGTAGCGGGCTGCCGGTCCGACTGTGCAAAATTACCGAATCAATGTGCAAAGATCAATGCAAAAAGAGCGATGAATTCTACAAAGCTTTCTCCTGTGCTCCACGATATGATAGCGGTAAGAAAGCGGAATGGATACGCTTCTCGCCAATTACAGCAGCCCGCTTACGAATCATAATCGAGGAGGGCAGGTAATGAGTGAACAGATGGGCAACGGGATGATAAGCCGGAGGAAGCTGCTGAAGTCGATGGGGGCTGCCGGGGCGGCGGCGGTTATGTTCGGCACGATGGTGAACGTTACAAACGGCAAGGACGATACATCCGTGACGGATTCGGTATACGGCAAGGACGGGAAAAAAAAGCCGTTGAATGTCGCGGACCTCGCCTGCGTCGTCTCCACGACGATCGAGGAACTACGGGCGTTGACCGATCTGAATGCAGACAGTGCCTATTTGGTGACGAACGCAGGGCAAGAAGGTCACTACGTCTACGATCCGGCAGATACAACCTCGACCGATAATATCGGCCTCATTGTCGTTTCGACGGGTGGAGCGCGGTTTAAGCGTCTGTTGGAGACGCCATACCTGAATGTGAAGTGGTTCGGCGCGAAGGGCGACGGCGTTACGGACGATATGGCCGCAATCCAGCGGACCCTTGATGCCGCTTCGGCCAGAGGCGGCGGAACCGTATTCATTCCGAATGGGACGTACATCGTATCGCCTTCCGGTCAGAACCGGCTCTTTTTGCGCAACAACGTCAATTTGCTGGGAGAAGGCACCAGCACTGTGATCAAAGTGAAAGACAACGCCGGAGACTACGGCATGATCTTCGGCGCCAACTCCTCGACGCCTCTCCGCGACGTCCGCATCTCCCATTTGCGCGTCGACCAGAACCCGCAAAACAATCTGACTTGCAACATCGATTCCTCGAGGACGGACTCGTATTATTGGCAGTTCGCAATCGCCCTGTACAATTATGAGAACATCGTCATCGATAACGTTACGTTCGACCCCACCTGCGGCAAAAACACCATCACACTAAACAAAATTACAGCAAAGAACGCCATCATCACAAACTGCCGCTTTAATTTTGTCCGGGCAAAAGGCGATCCCGATTACGACAACTCGGCTATCTACCTGAACGGGCGAAGCCACACCGTATCGAATTGCCTGTTTTATTCCGACCCGAGTCAAAAGGCGAGAGGCGCGATTGAAACGCATGCAGGCACAAGCGTCATCTCCAATAATATCAGCGACGGCTATTATACAGGCATCAATCTGCAATCGAGCGAATCCAGCGGCGAGCATTGCGATATGACGGTCACGAACAATACGATCAGCAACGCAAACCAAGGCATCCAGTTCGGTCCCCGACTGCAGCATGGAATTAAAAATGTTGTGATCTCGAACAATACGATCCATCTGATCAATACCGTGCACCTGCGTACGCTTACGACCGGCATCTCGACCGCTGGCAGCTCGGAAGACGTAGGCCCCCACGAAAATATTACGATTACCGGTAATACGATCGTTTTCGAAGAGGAGTTCACCCGCCGCTCGTCATTAAACGAAGGGGCATACGGCATCAGCTTGTACCGGAATTGTAATTATACGAATGTCGTCATCAGCGACAACCTCATCCGCAATGCGCCGGTGACCGGAATACGGGTTGGCAGCACCGCTAAGGTAGGGGTGTCGACGAATATCAAGATTAGCGGCAACATGATCGTCAATGCGGGCCATTATCCAGCAACCTCAGAGCTGTACCGAGCGGGAATTCTGCTGCGGTCAACGGTGAACGGGGCGGACATCTCCGGTAATTACATCTCCGATACATACGATGAGGCGAAGGGGTTGTTCTCGATCCGGGTCAACGATTTCGACGGCACATTCACGAACGTTTCGGTAAAAAACAACTTGATCACCACGAAGCAAGGCGGCCTCTGGTTTAGCGTAAGCCCGTCGGTCCAGATGGACGCTCCGCCGGCCAAAACCGTCACGACGTTCCCGCCGACTTCCGGTACGTATATACAAGGCGAGATCGTGCTCGTCACGGGACTGAGCGTCGATGCCGGCAAAACCCCGGCCGGCTTCAAAGTCACGTCGACAGGGAGCGCTGGAACGCTGACCAGCGTGACTGGGACGGGTACCAGCGGCACGCCATACCTTGTTGTGAACGACGTATCCCAACTGCAGCCGGAGCAGTGGATCCGCATCGAGCAGGGCAATCAGCTTCGGCGGATCGTGCGGATCTCGGGCAATCAGCTGCGGTTGAACGCGAACTTGACGGCAGCCGCGACTTCGAGTCCCGTTGCTTTCGCCGCCCCGGGCTATCTGGCCTTCGGCAGCATAGGCAAACTGCCTGCCGTTCCCGATACAAGCGGTTCCAATCTGGAACAACTGGAGTTGGAAGTGAACCAGTTAAAGCAAAGGATGCGCGACTACGGCATGATCTTCTGAGCCGCGAGTAGCGTTTCCATAATTATCATGTGGCCGATCTCGTATTCATAAAATATGATGAATTAGGAGGAAACGAGGGAGGCGCCAAAATGATGATTTATCATTAGGGATCAGCCCCTTGACTCCGTTTCTCCAATATGATAATGTTTCAATAATTTACTATTGAATATTGGATACTGCGTTGAAGAGGAACAGTAATTAAGTACTTGGATTACAGAGAGCCCATGATGCTGGGAAATGGGTATCCGAGCTTAATGAAAGAAGCCTTGGAGCAACGGGCCGAAAGAAGGAGTACGCCCGGCGGGTCTTCCCGTTACAGAAGCAGCGTTAGAAGTTTGACGTGATGAAGTGGGTTGAATAACCAAACCAGGTGGTACCGCGGAAGCAGAGCCTTTCGTCCTTGTGAAGAGGACGGGAGGCTTTTTGAGTTTCATAATACCCGAAAGGATGATGCAGGATGAGAACCGATACTGAATTTGTTGCAAACTTACTATTTCCCGAAGTAGAGCTTCCCCCCGAGGATATTTTTCGCAGGTTCCCGCAAAGAAAGAGGACCGCATCTGCAAAAGTTACAAGGTTCGCTCCGAGTCCTACCGGGTTACTTACGATTGGCGGGTTGTATGCGACATTTATTTCGGAAAGAATGGCGCATCAGTCTGAAGGCATATTTTATGTACGGATTGAAGATACGGACAAAAAACGCGAAGTAGCAGGCAGCGTCGAAGAAATTTTGCGATCCTTGGAATATGTTGGCCTTCGCATAGATGAAGGCATGATCGGCATAGGTGCCGAAACGGGCGCTTACGGACCGTACAATCAAAGTTCCAGAACTGCGATTTATAACGTATTCATTAAACATTTGCTCAAACAAGGCCTTGCTTATCCGTGTTTCTGCGACGAGAATGAATTGCATACCATCAGAGAAGCGCAACGATCCGTCAACGCAACGACCGGTTATTACGGAAAATGGGCTGTACACCGATCGTTTACGCTTCCGCAAATCAAGCAAGAGCTGGACAAAGGAAAACCATATGTTATTCGGTTAAAATCTCCGGGTTCGGCTGATCGAAGAATCACATATCGGGATCTCATTAAAGGCGAAATTGAACTGCCTGAGAATGATCAGGACGTTGTCATCATGAAATCCGACGGCATTCCGACTTATCATTTTGCCCATGCGGTAGACGATTGCCTGATGGGTACGACTCACGTGATTCGTGGAGATGAATGGATCGCGTCCGTCCCAATCCACTTGCAGCTGTTTGATGTTCTTGGTTTCACTCCGCCGGAATATGGGCATTTGGCTCCGATTATGAAAATGGAAGGCAGCACGAAACGCAAATTCAGCAAGCGTAAAGATCCGGATGCAGCGGTACGGTTTTACCGGGAGCAGGGGTATCCGGGACTGGCGATATCGGAATATTTCATGACGCTCATCAATTCGAATTATGAAGAGTGGAGAATGAGCAATCGAGCGGCGTCGTATACCGGCTATACGATCGACATGAACAAAATGAATGCGAGCGGGGCCTTATTCGATTTTAATAAGCTGAATGATATTGCGAAAAATACGATTGCCGGACTTTCTTCGCAGGAAGTCTACAGGCAGGCCTGCCATTGGGCTGAACGATATGATCGCGAGCTGCACGTGCGACTCATCACGCATCCCGATTATTCCATGCAAATTTTCAACATAGGCAGGAATTCGGATAAGCCAAGGAAAGATTTGGCAAAATGGTCGGATGTCCCATCGATGATCGATTACTTTTTTGACGATAGCTATGCCCGAGTGATGCGCGTTGCATGGGAAACGCTGCTTGCAACCTGGAATGCTGAAGAAGCCAATCTAATTCTCGAGCGCTACGAAGCTGTATTCTGTGTCGACGATGACAAAGACGCCTGGTTCGCCAAACTGAGAACGGTAGCGGAGAACCACGGATTCGCGAGTAATGCCAAGAGCTATAAGAACAATCCATCCCGATACAAAGGACATGTGGGGGATGTCGCGATGCTCCTTAGAATCGCTTTGACCGGCAGGACCCATACACCGGATTTGTATGAAATTATGCTGGTGATGGGGGAAGACCGGGTTCGTGGCCGACTGAAATCATTCGCCGCAATGACGATTTGAAGGGGGCACCCATTTTCTGTAGAAAGGGAAATCTTTGTGCAGACGCGGCTATTCAAGGACCTCTTCCAGAATCGATCTGGGGGAGGTCTTTTTGTGAAACATCCGTACCGGCGATTTCCAGACGGTTGATCTTAAAAATCAGGGCATCGCCCGGGCTGTCAGGTGATATCTTAATTTCGGATAGCCCATCTTAAAAACGGATTACGGCAAAAGTTAACCACGGCTTATGAAGTTAAAATCGAATTATTTCGCTCGCGCTACAACTTGTGTTAAATAGAAAGTAGCGAAATCGACCCGCGCTCCCTCTAATATGCCACACTTTCACCAACAAGCTAAGCAGCTTCGCTCCGGCCGTTCTGAATCGTTTCGCCGGAGCCGGGCATTTCGCTAAGCAGAGTTTCATTTAAAGGAGGAAAAAAGGGGTATGAACCATGAAAAGCGGAAACGATGGTTAGCCGCAGGGACGACGGCGCTGCTGTCGGTCTCGATCATTACAGGGTGCAATTCGAGTACGGGGAAACAGACGACAGATAAGCAGCAAACCGGAGAGCCCCCGAAATTGCAAACGCTTACGTATTGGGTGGGCCTCGCCAGTAATGTTGCGGCTACGCTGAAAAGCTTTGGGGAAATGACGGTTTATCAGGAGCTGCAGAAACGAACCGGAACGAATGTACAGTTCCAGCATCCGCCGGTAGGGCAGGAGAAGGATCAATTCAATCTGATGATTACCGGGAACAAGCTGCCGGATGTTATCGAATATGGCTGGACGGGGTATCCGGGCGGTCCGGAGAAAGCGATCAAAGACGGAAAGATCATTAAACTCAACGATATAATCGCTAAGAATGCGCCGAATTTAAAGAAAATACTGGATTCGAACCCGGATTGGAAAAAGCAGATCGTCACCGACGAAGGCAGTATTTACGGATTCCCGTTCCTGCGCGGCGACGATTATTTGCTGGTCAGCAACGGGATCGCTCTCCGTAAAGACTGGCTTGATAAACTGAACATGAAAATGCCGGAAACGCTTGACGATTGGCATACCGTGCTGACGGCGATCAAGAAGAGCGACCTTAACGGGAACGGCAAACCGGATGAAATTCCGCTTCTGATCGGCAAAGGCGATATGGGGGGAGCGATTCCGTTTCTCGGATCGTTCGGCGTGAATTACGATTTTTATCAAGTGAACGGAAAAGTGAGCTTCGGACCGACACAGCCGGAGTACAAGCAATTTCTCATGCTGATGAACGGATGGTACAAGGAAGGACTGCTCGATCCGGACTTCGCCGTTACGGATAGCAAGCTCAAGGACGCCAAGGTGACGGGAAATCAGCTGTTCGCCACCGTTATGAGCACAGGCTCCGGCATCGGGAATTATACTTCGCTCGTGAATAATAAAATACCCGGCTTCAAGCTTGTGGCCGCTCCGTTCCCTGTAGTCAAACAGGGCGACAAAAAGATGTGGAGCGCGAAGTCGTACAACTTCTCCGGCGGGATCGCCGCTGCGATTACTACATCCAACACCAATCCGGAAGCAACGGCCAAATGGCTGGACTACGCCTATAGCGATGAAGGCAAGATGATGTTTAATTTCGGCGTTGAAGGCACCTCTTACAAAATGGAAAACGGATACCCGGTTTACTTGGACAGCATCATGAACCCGAAAGATACGTCCATGGCGTATGCGATGGCCCGCCATGTGCGCGCCAACTTCAACGGTCCTTTCGTGCAAGACAAGCGATATATGGAGCAATATGCCGCTCTGCCCGAGCAGAAGGATTCGATCCGGATCTGGTCGGAGCCGACCAACGAAAGGAAGCTTCCTCAAGTTACGCCGACCGCGAGCGAGAGCAGTAAGTTCGCTTCGATCATGAACGACGTGAACACGTTCAAAGACGAAATGTTCAACAAGTTTATTATGGGGGCAGAGCCGCTCGATAACTTCGATAAGTATGTCAAGACGATCGAAGGCATGGGAATCCAGGAAGCGATAAAAATTCAACAAGCCGCTCTGGAACGCTACAACAAACGATAATGCGTTGACAAACGATTGTCAGGGAGACTCCACATTTCAGGGAGATGATCCGTTCATCTCCCTGATCCATTTCAAAGCGATGGAGGGATCGCCGTTTGAACACAACCAAAACCGCCGCAAGGACACCCGCGAAACCGGCCGGTTCCGCGCAAAGTTTATGGGTAACGATAGGCCGCGATTTAAGGCGCAATAAGCTTTTGTACTTGATGGTGCTGCCGGTCATCGTTTATTATGTCATTTTCGATTACGGTCCGATGTACGGTCTGCAAATCGCATTTAAAGATTACAGTCCCGGCTCCGGCATTTGGGGCAGCCCCTGGGTCGGATTTGAACATTTCATCCAGTTTTTCGACAGCTATTATTTTTGGAGAATTATCCGCAACACCTTACTGATCAACGTGTACGAACTGATATTCGGCTTCCCCGCGCCGATCGTCCTCGCGCTGCTGCTCAACGAATTGCGCCGGCAGGCGTTCAAGAGAATCGTCCAGACGATCACCTATTTGCCGCATTTTATATCGATCGTCGTCGTGGTCGGGATGCTGGTCGATTTTCTGGCTAGAGACGGCGTTGTGAACCAACTGCTGTCTACGCTCGGCATCCCGTCCAAGTCGTACTTGTCCGAGCCGGAATGGTTCCGATTTATTTACGTTTCCTCCGGCGTTTGGCAGCAAGTCGGATGGGGTTCCATTATATATCTCGCCGCGCTGTCCACGATCGATCCTTCATTGTATGAAGCGGCCAGAGTCGACGGGGCGGGCCGCTGGAAGCAGATGGTCCATGTTACTATTCCGGGGATTATGCCCACGGTCATTATTTTGTTGATTTTAAAAATGGGATCGATGATGTCCGTTGGCAGCGAGAAAATATTGCTCATGTATAATTCGCTGACCTACGATACGGCGGACGTCATCTCTACGTTCGTGTACCGCAAAGGGATATTGGAAGCCAGCTACAGTTACACGACGGCCGTAGGATTGTTTAACGCTGTCATTGCCTTTTCCCTGCTCATTATCTCCAACAGCATAAGCAAGCGGGTAAGCGAAACCAAACTATGGTGACGGGGGAGGAGAAGCACGATGGATAAACCGACTTTAGGCGAAAAAACATTTAGCGTTGTGAATGTGTTATTGATGATCGTTCTTTGTTTCGTCACATTGTATCCGTTCTTGTACGTCATCTTATCATCCATAAGCGATCCGGGGTTACTCGCGCAGCATCGCGGCTTGTTATGGAAGCCTTACGGCTTTAGTCTGAATGCGTACAAAGCCGTTTTTGCCAATCCGAACATTTTGAACGGGTACGGCAATACGTTGTTTTATGTGGTTGCCGGTACCTTCATCAATCTCATTATGACTTCGCTCGGAGCGTATTTTCTTTCCCGGAGAAACGTATATTTTAAAAACGCGGTCATGTTTATGATCGTCGTCACGATGTTTTTTCAGGGCGGGCTGATTCCGACTTATCTTCTCGTCAGCAATCTGGGGCTCGTAGATACGGTGTGGGCGATGATTATTCCCGGCGCGATCAATACGTGGAACCTGATCATCATGCGAACTTCGTTCCAGGCTGTGCCGGTCAGTCTGGAAGAATCGGCGAAAATGGACGGCGCGAGCGAGTGGACTATCTTGTGGCGGATCATCATTCCTTTATCAATACCGGTCATGGCGGTTATGGTTCTGTTTTATGCCGTAGCGCATTGGAATTCCTGGTTTAACGCCATGATCTATTTGCGCGATCGCAATTTGTATCCGCTGCAGCTCATTTTGCGGGAAATACTCATTACGAACAGCACGGACAGCATGACGACGGACGCCGCCGGCGTGGATAAAATGCCGATCGGCGAAACGATCAAGTACGCCACGATTATGGTCGCGACGCTTCCGATTCTTATCCTATACCCATTCCTGCAAAAGTATTTTGTTAAAGGAGTCATGATCGGGGCGTTGAAAGAATAATGAGGAATAGCAGGAAAAGGGCGGATAATTCAGAATAAGATAGTATCAAGACAAATGTGAAGAGGTGATCCAGGTGCGATTAAGCAGCACTTTACGTGGTAGCGCTTTCATCACTCTCTTATTGTCTTATTTGGCCGTCTTCCTGCTACCTCTTGCCCTCGGATCCATATTGTACACGAAGACAAGCAACATTATGGTCGAAAATGCGAACCGGGCGAACCTTGCGATGTTGGAGCAGCTCCGCCAAGTGATGGACATCAAGCTCAAGGACGTGGAGCAAATATCCCAGCAAATCGCATTCAATTCCAGGCTGCAGTGGCTGATGAGCAACGCGGACACCGCCGAAAGTTCGGACGCCTACAAATTTGTGGAGTTTGTGTCGGAACATATGTCGCGCTATCAGAATGCAAGCGACTATATCCGCGATTATTACGTTTACCTTGGAGCGAACGATACGGTTTTATTACCTTCCTCCAAAACGACGGCAGACACGCTGTTTCACCGTTTATATCGTCCCATCGGCTCCGACTTCAATACATGGCGCAGCGGGCTCATCGATCATCCCCACTATCAGGACTATATTCCCGTTACTTATGAGACGCCTAATAGCAAACTGGATACGATTACGTTTGTTCAGACGCTGCCTTTGGGGGAACTAAGCGCTCTTCGCGGAGCGCTTGTCTTCCTGCTCGATATGAATAAAGTTCGCAGCATGCTGACACCGATTGAATTCGCCTACCAAAGCTCCGTCTTCATTCTCGATCGCGAGAACCGGCTTCTCGTCGGGAATAAGGACGATGCGCTTCTCTGGAATCAACACCAGCTTGCCTCGCTGAAGAGCGGAGTGCCCTACGAATATGAAGATCAAGGCGTCGATAAGATGCTGCTGCATACCGTATCCGAACGCAACGGATGGAACTATGTATTGGTCATGCCTAAGGATGTGTACTTGGAAAAGGTCCACACGCTGAAAAACTGGATGATGACCCTCCTCCTGATCTGCCTGGCCGGCGGGGGAGCGGCGATCGTTTTTTGGCTGCACCGTAATTATACTCCGCTGCGGGACGTCGTACGCGTACTGCAGAAGGAGAAGCCTGGGAGGGCGGCGCTGCCCGCCAACGAATACGAATTCATCCGCGAAACGATCCGGATGACCATTCATGAAGAGCGGGAGCTTCGGCATATATTGTCCCGTCAGACTCCGGTCATTCAGGCAAGCTTTCTATCCCGCTTCGTCCGCGGGCATGTGGATGTGTCCCGGATGACCGATGAGTCGCTTCGTTTCATGGATATTCGCCTCATCTCCGAATCCTTTGCCGTAATCTTGATCGATATCGCCGATTTCAGCGGCTTCAGCAACGATCAATCGGAGCGGCAGTGGGCGCTCGTTCGATTTATTATTTCCAACGTCGGCAACGATCTGATTCGTGAGCGGGCATGGGGGTATTCGGTGGAACTGGATCAGAACCGCGTCGCGCTGCTTATCAACTTTTACAAGGAAAGATGCGCTGAAGCCTCGCTGGTGCTGGACGGCATCGCCGACGGGCTCATGCAGGTGATTGAACAGAGGTTCAAAACGTATATTACGATTGCGATCGGGGACATGCACGAAGGCATGGAAAGGGTCGGCGAGTCGTACTTCGAAGCGCTTAGTGCGCTGGATTACAAAATGTATCGAGACCATAGCGCGATCATTCGCTACAGGGAAATTGCGGCAGCCGACCGGCATTACTATTATCCGATCGAAACGGAAATGCAATTGATCAATTTCACCAAAAGCGGCGATGTAGAGAATGTAGATAAACTGATCGGCAATCTGTTTCATGCGCATTTCACCCAGCGGCGGATCACGCCCGAAATGGGAAGAAGCCTGTTCAATAACATGGTCAGCACGCTCTGGAAAATCATTAACCCGATGGACCCGTTCTACAGCGAAGTGTTCGGGGAGCAATTCGAACCGTTGAAAGATCTGTCAGCCTGCTCGACCGTCGATGAGATGAAGGTCAAAATCCGGGAGTGGTTCCTCGCCCTATGCCATTATTTGAACGTGAGCCGCACCCGCAACAGCCGGCAGCTGTCCGAACGGATTGCTCAATACATCGAGCAGCATTACGGCGATGAAATGCTCAGCCTGACGATCATCGCCGAACAGTTTGAATTAACTCCGCAGTATTTGTCCGCACTGTTCAAGAAACAGATGGGTTTGAACTTGACGGATTATGTAACGAGAGTCCGTATCGATGAAGCCAAGAAGCTGATGAAAGATAAGAAGCTGACCTTCATGCAAATTGCGAATAAAGTCGGTTACGCGAGCGATATCGGGTTTATTCGGGTATTTAAAAAATACGAAGGAACGACGCCTGGCAAGTACCGCGAATCACTTTAAGGATTAGAACTTCAAACGACCTAAAGTAGGAGAGAGGCCTAGCGGCCCCCCCTCCCCAAAAAGCTTCTTGTGACGCTTAGTGACCTTCCGATTCGATCAGCAGGGGCTAAGAAGTTTCAAGCTACACTCGGAAAACGGCTTTTGCCCATGGATACTCCGGGTCTTCTTGTGTACCGTCTTTATACGTCGAGATCAACGCCCACCTGTCCTGACCGGAAATGTTCGGATAGGAAGCATGGTATAACAAGTCATGAAAAATAATGGCGTCGCCTCGCGAGGCCAGTAAATCGACAATCGGCTGACCGTCAAGATCCTGCTCTTCCAACCGATTTTTGAAGCCGAGGCCGTCCGAGGCATCGCCGCCATGACGCGCTGCCCCTTTGAGGTGGGATCCGGGCACGACTCTCAGGCAGCCATTGTCGGGTGTGGCATCGTCCAAGGCAATCCACACGGAAACTTTATGACTTCCTTTCCAATACGGATAATCTTGATGCCATGGCGATCCGAAATCGGTTGATGCATTTTTGAAAACAAGCTTATCGCTTAAAAAAACGACATCGTCTCCGATGATTTCTTTTAATGCATTGACCAGAACAGGATGTGCCGCTGCTTCCTTAAAAACGGCGCTAGCCACGGACATGCCTAAATAAACGCCTTCCTTTCCTACCCCGTATTGTTCCAGCACTTTTTGCGCTTCTTCCTTATACAGCTTGACTTGTTCCTCAGAAAATGTTTGTTTCAGTACGGTATAACCGGTTCGCTCATATTCGAGCTTCGCATGGGTTGTCATAGGATGACGCCTCCTTTTATTCCTTGCACGATCTAGCTTAGCGCAGCTTGGCATGAATGAATATGCACAAATCCCGATACTTTGTGTCTGAATCAAGCATGAGAATCTTTCGGTAGCCTCTGATCAAATCCGTGCACAAAATCGCTTTTCCCCTGCATTGAGGCAGTGGCGCAAATCCGTCATACTGTAACCATGTTCGAACCATGAATGCTCTCTCCGGTAGACCTTATAGGAGCCGCAGCTAAAGGTCGCTTTGCGCAGGAATTATAGACGCATGTTTTTCGTTACCGGTATAGCACAATATAGTACAATGAGCAGAAGAAAGGGGCGTTGTGCTATGCCTTTAGAGTTGATTCACTCCACCTTCGATTTTGAACGGATTCGACTGATCGTGGCCGGTGATTTTATCGTGAAGCCAGGCTGGATATACGGTCCGGTTTGTTACCATAATCATCAGATCGTTTATTTTCCAGTCGGCACCGAAACCAAGTACGTATGTTCTAATAAAACCATTGTTCTGAACAAGCCGTGCATCATTATTACGCCTCCGGGAGAGACGTATTCCTATGAGTTCGACAAATCCCAGCCGGTAAGACATTTGTTTATTACTTTTTACTGGGAAGCAGGTACCGATAATCATCTTACGCAACCGCCAAACGAATCCGTCTGCCTGCATTCCGTGGAAGAGACGTTCGTTCCGCTGCTCATAAAGCAAATCTTGTATTTGTCGAATAAAAAGGTTTATTTATGGGAAGAGCGCTGCAAGCTGCTGCTCGCTTCGGCACTGGCGGAGCTGGAGGGATTGAAGGGGATGCCTTCATCCAAGTTCGCGCCGATCTCCGATACGAAGCATTCCCTGCCCGTATTGAAAGCTTTAGATTATATCGACCGCCATTTGACGGAGCCGATCACCGTCGACCGGCTCGCCCAAGAGGCAGGCTGGAGCCACGAGCATTTTACCCGGAAGTTCGTCCAGTATACGGGGATGACACCGCAAAAAGCGATCATCAAACGCCGAATCGAACGAGCGTGCCAGTTGCTGGTGCAAGAGAAGTGGAACATTTCCGAAATCGCGTATGCCGTCGGTTTTCAAAACGTCCATTATTTTTACAGGACATTTATGAATATGAAGGGGATGACCGCCTCCCAATACCGGCAAAAATATTCTTCCCCTCAACTTAAACACCTGTCTCCCGTCAATGAATTGGAAGAGTCTTACCCGCTAAACCATTATTATTACTATTCGTGAAAAGGAAGTGAGCGGAAGCAGCAAGGAAACATTGATCCGTACATAGGGGGAGGGCCGGAAATGAGCAATCCATGGGTGATCCTGCTAAATGCCGTTGTCTTGTTTGGGGGTTAGCCGGCTGCAGCGGGGACCAGAAACAGGGGGAAAGCGGCGGTGACGTGAAAATGCCGGTAATTTACCAACCAGCAACCGTCTCAATCGGTATCGTGAGAAGCTATTTGACGGATGCCGAAATTAAGCGCAATTTGGCCATGATTGCCGGAATGAACTGGCTTGGCGATTTGGCCGATGTACGCAAATCGACATTCACATGATGATGATGTCGGCAGTCAGCAAAAACAAAGACGATGCGTTACGGATAGTGGAAGTGATGACCTCCGATGAAGTGCAGCTTGATATGGCACGGTATGGAAAAGTATCGGTACTGAGAGATAAAAAGTTTGAACAAGAGTTTGCCAAAGATATGGATTTTTTGAAAGGGAAAAACATTCAGGCCGTGTTTAAGACAAGACCGCAGCAATCTTTCCCTCCGACTGAGTACGGTTCCATAGCCTTTAACGAAATTACGAATCTGATGAAAACAATTGTAGCGGATAAGATCGACACGAATACCGCGCTGCGCAATTATGATGAGCTGATGAATAAGAAGCTCGCGGAAATGAAATAGCTCGGACTGACAATGGGGATGTGACGGAGGCGCGGATTTGTGAGAATCCGCGTTTTTTTGTGCAACGAATCACGCAACGAATAAAAATACCATTATTGTACAACATAAGTTGGAACGCATAATGATTATGATTTTAGGGGACGGATGGATGGGATATCTTCGTAACTGGCTCAGAAGCAAAAAGCACTATCCCGTGGGACATCAAGCAAGCGAGCCCTCCCTTTTACAGCTTAGCGAAAGATTACATGACAACATTTCCGTTTTGCAAAATCTGCTCACACTAACCCCTGACTTGATTATTCGCCGCTTTCACATCAAATCCACCGGCGCGCTGGGGGCACTCGTATATATTGGTGAGCTTACGGACCGAAAAGCGGTAAATGATAATTTATTGCGGCCGCTAATGCACGAATCGGCCGAGGACCTCGAAACCGATAGCATCATTACGATTGGCGATGTACGGCATACCTGCGATATGTTTCAGGTAGAGCAAGCTATACTGCAAGGGAGAAGCGTACTGTTTATAGAAGGCAGCCGAAAAGCGCAGCTTTTTGACACGCAAGGTTGGCCGCAAAGAGCGATTGAAGATCCTCAGCTCGAAGCTTCCATTAAAGGATCGCACCAAGGGTTTGTAGAGACGGCCGGCCAAAATATAGCCATGATTCGCAGATTCATCCCTAACCGTGAATTGAAAATAAAAGAATATACGGTGGGTGAGAGGGGAGTAACGAACGTCAGCATTTTGTACTTAGCGGACGTTGCGAATCCGGAAGTTCTTCAAGAGCTGGAAGACCGAATTCAAAAGATTGATGTGGATGCCATACTCAATACGGGAGAGCTGGAGGAATTCATTGAGGACAACCCATACTCTCCATTTCCGCAGTTTTCCTCCACGGAACGTCCCGACTCGGTTGCCTCGCAAATTTTGCAAGGCAGACTTGCCGTCGTTGTCGATCGAACACCTGGTGTTCTGATCGGACCCGTCTCTTTTGTTACGTTTTTTCAGAGCGTCGATGATTACAGTATACGCTGGCAAGTTTCATCCTTCCTGCGAACCATCCGCTTCATGGCATTTTTTGTTACCATTTTACTGCCGGCGATCTATATTGCGGTCATTTCCTTTAATTTCGAAGTGATTCCACTGCAATTGTTGTTGTCCGTAGGAACATCCAGAGCCGCCGTTCCGTTTCCTCCTCTCGTAGAAGCTTTCATTATGGAGCTTACTTTGGAGATGTTAAAGGAAGCGGGAATTCGGCTGCCGGCACCGATCGGGCAAACGGTAGGGATTGTAGGCGCCATAGTCATCGGGCAGGCAACGGTACAGGCGGGTGTTGTCAGCAACATCATGGTTATCGTTGTTTCCTTGACCGCGCTCGCTTCTTTCATTATTCCAAATCACGATATGTCCGCAGCCATTCGATTGATCCGTTTCCCGATGATGCTCATCGCCACGTTTTTCGGACTCGTAGGGGTTGCCATCGGTTTGATGGTGTTGATCGGACACCTCATCGCGCTGGAATCGTTAGGAATGCCTTATTTCAGCCCGATCAGCCCGATGAAATTCGCTGATTGGAAAGATACGTTCATTCGGTTGCCATTATGGAAAATGAACAAACGCCCTTTAAGTGCAAACCCTATACAAGAAATACGGCAAAGATCGAATCATCGGAAAGGTGACGATTAATGAAAATAGATGCGCGGAACGAAATTTCAGTTTTACAGTTCGCGTTTATGATTCATGGGGCACAGCTCGGGGTCGGACTGTTATCCTTACCTAAGGAATTAGCGAAAACGGCCGGAACCGACGGGTGGATTTCTTTGCTCATCGGATGGGTAATTGCCGTCATATGCAGTCTCGTCATCATTCAAGTGATGGCAAAGCATCCTGGAACGACCGTATTCGATTTGTTATACCGGTATTTCGGAAAAGCTCTCGGGATGCTACTGGGGGCTCTTCTTTCCTTATATTTCTATTTTACATTTTTCACAAGCTTCTTTGCTTCCGTCCATGTTTATAATGAAGAGTTGCTGCCCAGAACACCTACTTACCTGATCGTTCTATTGTTTGCCTTTCCGGTGTATACGATAGCGCGGCATAAACTCCGGGTATTGGGACGCTATGCGGAATTGTTATTTTGGGGATTTTTATGGCTCGTTCTGTTGTATCTTTATCCGCTCCGAGATGCGGAATGGAAAAACCTTCTGCCTGTGCTTAAGGAAGGATGGTTCCCTGTATTCGGCGCGGTGAAAACGACGGTGTTTTCGTTTCTCGGGTTTGAAACCGCGTTCATCCTGTATCCGCTTTTGAGCAATAAAAAGGCGGCCGTAAAAGGCGTTCTGCTTGGCAATACCTTGACGATGATCGTATACATGATCGTTATCATGGTCTGCTCTACTTTTTTTTCGCCAGACGATATTACTTCGTATAACCTGCCCACACTGAAGGTTATCAAAATCATCGAGTTTCGTTTTTTGGAACGCATTGAAATTATTGTTTTGATCGGATATCTATACATGCTTTCAAGAGTTTGGATATTTTATTTGTACAGTGCCGTGTACAGCACAAGCCGGCTGTTTGGAATGGATGATCACCGTCCCTTTTTGCGCGTATTTCTAGCCTGTATTATCGTTTTCTCATTATTCTACGCTCCTACATTAGAACGGGTAGACCATCTTAAAAAGTTGTTGAACGAGTTGGGGATTTATATCTCGTTTGCTTTCCCCGTATGCTTATTGGCCTATACGAAACTTGTGGGTGTGATCCGAAGGGGGAATTAGGATGAAGCGCGTTTGTATGTTCATCTTCGTAGGGATGAGCATCCTGATTTCCGGGTGCTATGATCAAACGAATCTGGAGGAAGTCTCGTTTACCCTGATGCTTGGATTGGATGTGGACGAAGACAACAACATGATTGTATATTCTTCAAGTCCGGTCTTTAATAAAGAAGCAAAGGAGAAAGTCGAGGTTCAATCGGTGAAAGCTCGAACGATACGGGAAGCTCGCAACAAGATCGACTCGACAGTGACGGGAATTACGATTGCCGGTAAAAACCAGTCGCTGCTTCTCAGCATGCGGTTCATCCGTCAGAAGAAAAATTGGATTGAAATGTTGGATCTTCTTTACCGTGAGCCGAAGCAGAGCGCCTCCCCGCGGGTCATTCTGGTTGATGGACCGTTAAGTGAAATCTTCAACTTCACGCCGGAAAATAAGCCCCGGCTGCCCATTCATATGCGAAAACTAATCGATACGGCCAATCGCAGAAACATCACCGTATTAACGAATGTGCAGGAATTTCGCCGGCAAATAAAAGAAAAGGGAATCTCGCCCGTCATTACGGAAATAAGAAAGGACACGAGAGATATCAAAGTGACCGGAACAAGTTTATTGACGAGTGAAGGCAAGTATGTTGATTCCCTGAGTTTATTCGAATCTACGCTTTTGTTAATTTTGCAAGATAAAATCGATGGCGATGCTTCCCTATCGATTCCAGTTAAAAGTTCGTCGAATGCAGACGATAACAGCCGCGATTACGTCGCGATCAATATAGGCAAAGTGAAAAGAAAAATGAAGACCGCCTATGCCGCGGGTACGTTCCAATTCGATGTAACTTTGAATCTCATGATTACGCTGTATTCCCGAGACTTTGAATACAATGTTGTAAAGAACAAGGATGAATTGGAAGCCGCGATTAGCAAACAATTACAGAAAGAATTGACGGCATTGATTGCGAAATGCCAGTCCAACCGTGTCGATCCTTTCGGCTTCGGTCTTTATGCTCGGGCTTATCAATATCCCTCCTGGAAAGTGGTCCAAGATCATTGGGAAACTACATTTGCAAAAGCAAAAATACAGATCAAAACGAAAGTTGAATTCCAATCGGAAGGCGTCACGGAGTAAACGGATCGTTGAGCCGCGAAAACCAATACCCATTACAATACATATATAGATATAAATGGAACATATGGAGAATATTTCTCGTGCGACCGGAGCATAACATAACTAACTAGATGTCATCAAAGGGGAGTTTAGCATGCACAAACCGTTTCCGGAAGATCCATCCATAGACAAGGAATTATCCGGTGCTATGGTATCGTCGGATCTGGCCGGAAACGTCAGCCATTTGAAAAAGCTGTTTACGGACTGTTCCGATGTGGTCTTTCAACCTGTTCAATTACATCATAAGTTGGCGGCTACCGTGATGTATATCCGCGGCATGATCAATATGGAACTGCTTGACGGCTACGTACTCACCCCTCTCAAAAAAATCGATTCCGATCCGCCCGAGACCATTTCTAAAATCTGTGAGCAAATCACGATTTCAGACCATAAAGAACTTCAAACTATCGGCGACATCGTTAACGACGTATTGGACGGCAGGGCGGTGCTGATAATGGACAAGCTTGCAGGCGCACTGTCGCTCGGATTAACGAGCTTTGAAAAACGGTCCATCGAAGAACCGTTAGCAGAGGCCGTGGTACGAGGGCCCCGCGAAGGGTTCATTGAATCGCTAGGCGTAAATACTTCTTTAATTCGCAGAAGACTCAAGACGCCAGCATTAAAATTTGTATCTTTCACCGTAGGCCGGTATTCCAAGACGGAACTGAATGTAGCCTATATTAAGGGCATTGCCAAGCCGGAAGTGGTAGATCAGGTGATGAACCGGATCTCTCAAATCGATATGGACGGCGTCATGGAGAGCGGGCTCATCGAGGAACTACTGGAGGGAGACAATTATTCGCCGTTTTCCCAATTGCAGATAACGGAACGCCCCGACGTAGCGGCATCATGTCTTTTGGAGGGCCGCGTCATTATCATTACGGATAATACGCCTATGGTTCTTATTGCCCCGACGACCTTCTGGTCCATGCTGCAATCTCCCGAGGACTATTACCAGCGCTTTATTATAGGCACCCTTATCCGTTGGCTGCGATACCTGTTTTTACTGGTCGCAATGCTTGCTCCGGCCGTGTATGTGGCGGTGTTAACTTTTCATCAGGAAATGGTACCAACGACGCTGCTGCTTCGCGTTGCCAAATCAAGGGAGGAAATTCCGTTCCCGGCGCTGTTGGAGGCACTAATCATGGAAGTAACGTTCGAAGCATTGCGTGAAGCCGGAGTTCGGCTGCCAAGACAGGTGGGATCCGCCGTCAGTATTGTAGGTGCGCTTGTGATCGGCCAAGCCGCCATCCAAGCCGGACTGGTTTCGGCGCCGATGGTTATGGTTGTTGCCATTACCGGGATATCCTCATTTATGATGCCACAATACCCGACCAGTATCGCTTTGAGAATTCTTCGTTTTCCCATTATGATTTTATCCGGCATCCTCGGATTGTTCGGGCTTATCTTAGCGATGCTGTTTATTATTAGCCACTTGTGCATTCTCCGGTCCTTCGGCGTGCCTTACCTCGCTCCGTTATCGCCTATTTATCCGAATGCCTTGAAGGATGTACTGATTCGCGCTCCACGAAGCAAGATGAGATGGCGTCCAGCATTTTATACGAGGAAGAGAAATCTGATAAGACAGAGCGGTAAGCCCGATGAGCAACAATAAGCGCAAAGGCCGCATCGGAAGGAGTCGGGAAATGAGATTATACGTATTGTTTCCGCTGCTCTTGCTTGTAGCTCTGCTGGCCGGCTGCTGGGACAAGATTGAAGTGAATGATATGGCCATGATCGTATCTGCGGGCATTGACAAAATCGATGACGATCAGATTGAGCTCACGGTACAAGTATTTATCCCGAATCCTACCGCTACGTCAGATGGGGCGGGGAATGGAGGCGCCGGTGGGGAAGGCAATGTTTATACTTTTTCAACGAAAGGCAGCTCTATGGCAGAAGCTTTAACGGATCTGCAAAAGAGGCTACCTCGTTATTTCACGTGGAGCCATACCAAAGCTTATGTGTTTGGCGAGGCGCTGGCCCGGCAAGGAATGCATGATGAATTCGATTTCTTGTTCCGAGATATTCAGCCCAGGGAACAAGCCAATTTTTTTATATGCAAAGGGACGGCCAAAAAGTTACTCAACTCCCAAATTGATCCGAATACGTATGAAACATTAATCAAGCTTTCCCAGAAGCCAACCACTCGCTCCTCTACAATGCATGAGGTCGAAGCGTTGATTAGCGGCGAATCCGGTGCATTCTTGTTGCCTACCGCAGACTTAACGACCATGCTCACAAACGGGGCCGAAAAAAGGATCCTTTCCATCAGCGGACTGGCGGTTATACATAAGAAGAAATTGGTCGGTTTTTTAGACAATGAGTGCACAACGGGACTACGATTATTACAACATGCTGTGCTTGGTCGCAATATTACGTTAACCAGAAAAGAAGAAGAGGGAAGCATCATTATTCGGGTGATGCATAGTGACATGAAGCTATACCCGTCCATTAACAACGGAAAGTGGAAAATGCGGGTCAAAGTGAAGCTGGATGCGGATGTCGTGCAAAACTCGACCAAACTAGTAATCGCCAACGGTTCGGACAATTTGCGAAAAATCGAAGGCGCGTTTAATGAAGAGATCAAACAAACGCTAATTCACACCATGGAACAGCTGCAAAAAAAACTGAAAACGGATGTGGTCGGCTTTGCTCGAGCTTTTCATAAAAAATATCCTCATGAATGGAGCAGAGTAAGAGAGGATTGGACGCCAGTCTTTCAATCCATTGATGTGGAACTTGAAACGAATACACGAATCCATCGTCCTGGAATAACCAATGTTCGGGTAACGCAATGACCAATGAAGAGGAGAAGATAGGGTATGGATGATATGACGTTAACCAACCGTCAGTTGTTTTGGATGATGGTGAGCATGCAGGTCATCATGACGATTTTGCTGACCACTTCCCCTGCCATTCAATCCGCCCAGCAGGATGCATGGTTATCCAGTATTTTAGCGACAGGAATCGGTAGCGGAATAGCCTATATAAGCGTAAAGCTCGGCACTTTTTTTCCTGGACAATCTTTAGTTAGCTATAGCCGCCTTCTGCTCGGAAAATGGTTGGGCAGGATGGTTTCGAGCCTTTATCTCATTTTCTGGATTATCACTTTAGCCGTGATATTAAAGCAGTTTAGTCTGTTTATTACCGGTACCATTATGCCCAAGACGCCGGTACCCATCATTATCATATTGATGCTTATCGTTGTACTGTATCCTACCATGCACGGCGTAGCGGTCATTGCGCGTATCTGCGAATTGACGGGGCCGATTATTTTGATCGGCGTAGTAGGACCGATGTTTTTAGCTGTGAACGAGATGAAAGCAGACCGATTGCTGCCGGTTTTATCGGATAACGGGTATCTGAGCATTATGAAAGGTTCGCTCCCGACAGCCACTTTTTTGGGCGATTGTATTATGACGCTTGTTCTTGTCTCTTTCATCATCCACCACAAACATACAGTCCGTCATGTCGTGTCCGGCGTAATGGTTTCGGGTATCCTTGTTTTCCTTTCCATTCTTGTAAGTATCCTAATATTTGGCCCTCATGTAGCTGCCGGTTACCCATATCCGATGCTAATGATCGTAAGATCGATTTCACTAGGCGGCATTGTTGAAAACCTTGACGCCATTGTGATCACCATCTGGATCATGAGCATTTTTACGAAATTGTCGTTATATTTGTTTGTTGCCGGTTACGGAACTGCACAGTTATTCGGTTTGAAGGATTGGAGAAAGCCGATGTGGATCATTGCACCGGTATGTATGATCTTGGCTTTAATTCCATTCAACTTTGAGGAAATTTCGGTCATATTTCCAACAGTAGTAGCCGTTCGATATTTATTTCCCATATGTATGGTAGGAGGTCCGTTATTACTGTTTCTTGTGGCGCTGATCAGGCGAAGCAAGATAAAGGGTGTTCATGGTTGAATCAGACATGCCAACGTACATGCAAATGTCTACGCATACGATACTCTGCCGCGGCCGTGATGCCGCTTTTTGCACATCCAGCCTTTCAATTCGTCCGTTCAAGGTCATCCGGTCATAAACTATGCGAACGGTTTCAATGTCAGAAATGATTCTTGGCAGTTGTAGGATCATCGAGAATAAGCTATAGTAAATTTTGTAGTCCGCATTGGTTTTCAAAGATTTTACATATGACGCTTGCATAGTTCTCAGATTATTGCGGAAATAAAGTTTGGTTTCAAAGAAAGTAGGCCATCAGGAAGGTGAAGTCGTGTGGCGGTAGATAGGAGAAAAGAAATCATTAATTTGCTTGAACAAAGCGGAACGGTCCGTGTAGGAGATTTGAGCCAGCGGTTCGGGGTAACGGATGAAACGATTCGGCGCGATTTGGAACGTCTGGAATCCGAGGGTCTCATTGTCCGCACGCATGGTGGCGCCGTATTGAGCCATCGGGACAAAGGCTTTGAACCTCCTGTACTGCAAAGGGAATCGATTCGTCAGGAGCAAAAGCAAGCAATCGGCAAATATGCGGCATCGCTTGTGGAAGAAGGCGAAATCATCGCACTGGACGCGAGCACGACATGTCTGCAAATCGTCAAGCACTTGCCCGATATGCCGCTTACCGTCTTGACCTATTCGCTTGCCATCGCTAATGAATTAGTCAAAAAACGTAATATATCGATGATATTGATCGGCGGCAACTTCGACAGTGACTCCATGGCCATAACGGGGATGTCCGCAGAAACTATGGTGGAAGGGTATCATGTCGATAAGTTTTTCTTTTCATGTCAGGGCTTCGACCGGCTGCGGGGAGTGAGCGAACCATATGAATCTCATGCGCGTCTGAAAAAAAAGATATTGAACATATCGGATCAACTGATTTTGGTCGCTGACAGCAGCAAGTTCCAGCGAAAATCGCTAATCCGGTTGCTTAGTTTGGAGGACGTGCACATGTTAATAACCGATAAGGGATTGCTGGAGGAAGAGACCGGGATTCTGGAAATCAAAGATCTTAAAGTGGTTTATGCGGAATAAATAACCGACAACAGGCACGATTCGGCTTGCTCTGTACATAACAGTAAACCCCTACGCTGAGTGGGGGTTCTTTGTCATGCCGTCTTCGAGTCAGTTCAACTTTGATCAGCCCACAATGCATCGTCGGGCAATGTACATTCATCCTAACTTTTAGTTTGTCACAAATGTGGTTTATGCAAAATACATGTGAGGGAATAAGACATTTGTCCGGATAAACATATTAATAACCACGTAATAACAACATTTATCTTAAAAAAATATTTGAAACAAATAAATAATTGTTGATACCGGAATATCGCTGTTGTAATATTAACATGTAGGATAATGGTTGGTTCCGGAACCATCGGTCTTATTGCCGGGTCTATTCGACCGTATTTTTGGATGAGTGTTATGTGCTCATTGCAAATGAAAGGAGGGATGTCCACATATGACTTTAATCGGACCTTCTTTGATGTGCGCAGACTGGGGTAAATTGAAGGATAGTGTAGACATGCTGGAACGCGGCGGGGTGAATTACTTTCATTTTGATATTATGGACGGCAGCTTTGTGCCGAATTTTACGATGGGGCCGGATTTGCTGAAGGCGTTGCGAAGCTATACGAACAAGCCGTTCGATATCCACTTGATGGTTCAAGAGCCGGAACGGTATATCGAAATGTTTGCCGAAGCAGGAGCGGATTGGATATCGATTCATGCGGAATCCAAAGTACACTTGCAGAGAGCTTTGCACAAGATCCGGGAGCTGAATCTGAGAGCCGGTGTTGCTCTAAACCCGTCGACGCCGCTGTCTGTAATGGATTATGTATGGGACGATGCGGATTACGTTTGCCTGATGACGGTCAATCCCGGATTTGCAGGGCAATCGTTTATTCCCAGTATGTACAAGAAAATCGCAGATCTTGACCAATTGATCGCGGAGAACGGCTCGCGGATTGATATACAAGTCGATGGCAATATCAGCTATGAAACCATTCCTAAAGTGATGAAGCTTGGGGCAACGATGCTTGTATGCGGCACCTCTAGTTTGTTTAATTCCAATGATTTGGAGCAAAAGGCTGCGCAATTGACAGCATATGTTAACGAGCAATACAATCAGCTATCGCAAAGAAGGAATGCCTAAGTACATGACCCGGTCGTTCCTTTAATGTTACCAGACGTGTAGTCATGTTCTGAGTCGTTAATCCCAGAAAGGGAGATGCAGATATGATAGATAGTCTTCGAAACGAGCAATCCATCCTTCTCGTTGGGCATAGAGGTTATAAATCGGCGTATCCGGAAAACACGCTGCTGGCCTTCGCCAAGTCGCTGGAAATGGGGATCGACGTGCTTGAATTCGATCTCAGAATGACCAAAGATAAAGTCGTCGCGGTAATCCACGATGAAACGGTGGACCGGACGACAAACGGAACCGGCAAGGTGAACGAATATACGATAGCCGAGCTCAAGCGGCTGGACGCCGGAGGCTGGTTTGACCATATCTTCGCAGGTCTCAAGATTCCGACCCTGGAAGAACTATGCAAGCTGCTGCAAGCGTTCCCGAACGTTTTGTTAAATGTAGAAATTAAACGGGATGTAAAGGCCAAAGAAACCGCGGATTTGACGATCGCGATGCTTGCCGAATACGGATATCTTTCGCGCTGCGTATTCACTAGCTTTGATGCGGACATCGTCGCCTATATTCACGATGATTATCAATTAAAAACACAAGGTTTTCCCGAGGAGCTGATGTCCAATTTCGACCCCGGGATGGATGGGACCTATTCCAAGATGTGGTCGGTCGGAATCAGCATGAAGCTGCTGACCGCCCAGCGGGTTCAGCGGTTCCGAGAGATGGGCATGGTGATCGGATGCTACTGCACAGACACGGAAGAGCAGGTGAACGATGCGCTGCGATGCGGAGTAACCTTGCTCACGTGTAATGATCCGCTACCGGCCATGAGAATCCGTGAGAACATACAAAAAGGATGATTGCAATGATGAAAGCTTGGCCGCTGCACGCTGTCGGCGATATTCGAATGGAAATCAGGCCGAAGCCGGTGCCCGGCCCGGGTGAGGTTCTGCTTCGTGTAAGGGCGTGCGGAATATGTGGTTCGGACATTCCACGCGTATTTTCGAAGGGGACGTATTCGTTTCCGACGGTACCCGGCCATGAGTTTGCGGGCAGCATAGAGGCGGTCGGAGAAAGTGTCGACGAGTCGCTGATCGGCCGGGGCGCTGCCGTATTTCCGCTGTTGCCTTGCCGTGCATGCAGTGCTTGCGAAATCGGGCAGTTCGCATTATGCGAAAACTATGATTATATAGGATCGCGGCGGGACGGCGCGTTTGCCGAATACATTGCCGTCCCTGTGTGGAACCTGCTTCTGCTGCCGGACGGTGTTTCATACGAAGAAGCGGCCATGGTTGAACCGGCAGCCGTGGCGGTCCATGCCCTCCGGCAAGCCGGTGTGGGCATCGGCGATACCGTACTGATCTATGGAGCCGGACCGATCGGATTGATGATCGCTCAGTGGGCCGAGGCGTGGGGCGCCGGGCGAGTGCTGCTCATCGATATAGAGGACGAGAAGCTGGCCTTTGCTCAAAGTCGCGGTTTCGCACACACGTGCAACGCGGCCACAGACGATGTGCCGGCGTGGGTCCGCGGGCTTACGAACGGACGCAGAGCCGACGTGACGATTGAAGGTGCGGGCAGCTCGGCAGCACTGGAGAACGCCATGCATACGACACGCCCATTCGGGAAAGTGGTGCTCATGGGCAATCCGTCGGGCGATATGAAACTGACGAAAGACGGGTACTGGAACATTTTGCGTAAAAATCTGACGGTTGTCGGCAGTTGGAATTCGTATTATGCGAACGTACCGGTTAACGAATGGCGGCTTACGCTTGATTTTATCGCATCGGGCAAGCTGCGTTTGGAGCCGCTGATCACGCATCGGGTACCGATTGAAGGGATCGGCAGCGCTTTGCAGATGATGCGTGACCGCAGCTCGTTCTCCGTCAAAGTAATGTATTGCGCCCATTGAAAGGGTAATTCAATACAAAAATAACAACAAGAACGAGGCTGCCGCGGCAGCCTCAATTCACCGTCAGTTCATGATAATCCCATTAAACAAGTGTTCATTCCCAAGCATTAGGTTAATGATGAAGTAAAATAATGGAGAACTGAGAAGTATGACAAATATTATGCTCAACGTGACTAATCCGTCAAACGGTTTCGGTTGCGTTCTTTTTGCTGTTTCCATACGTTTAATACCCCATTTCATTTGCTTATTACAACCGAATTATATTCCATGCTGTCGCCCTTGTAAGTGATATAAATCACAGGCATCATCATCAGCGGGGGCATCGCCGCGGCATTCTTGACTTCGTAGTCAATAATTGATATCATGCTCCCATGAGCAGACCAAGAGAATTTGATATCGATCGTGTATTGCACCAGTCCATGGAAGTGTTTTGGACGAAAGGCTATAAGTCAACGTCGTATGAGGATTTAACGCGGACGACGCAGGTTAAGAAGCAAAGTTTGTATTGTGCATTTGAAGACAAGCGAGCCTTGTTTTTGAAGGCGTTGGCGCGGTATCGCGAACAGTGTATAGCGGGTTTGGAAGAACTCATTTCCCAGGATATGCATCCCTTGCAGAAGCTGGAGGCCATACGCGGCGCAACGCTTTGCCAGTGCAACGAAACTATGGGCAGGGGATGCCTTATGGTTAATTCCTCGCTTGAATTCGGATGCAACGACGAGGAGGTAAACCGGGAAGTAAAGATGATGTTCGTGGAAGTGGAGCAAATTCTAGAGAAAGTAATCCGCAGCGGGCAAGCGCAACAGTTGATTACAACCCGCCATACCAGTAAGGAGCTCGCTGCGTATTTGAATAACGCTCTTCTAGGTGCGAAAATTATGGAGAAGTCCGGTGCACCACGGGAACAGATCGATGCGGTCTTACGCACGTCTTTTGCGTTAGTCGCGCCTTGATCCTTTTTTTTGCAAATTTCTTGACAGCGTAGTCAAAATCAATACATCACATAATCGATGATAAAAATGTAATGAAGGAGGTGGTGGCAGGGGGAGTATCTATCCACGTTTTTGGGTAAAATCATAAATTAGGATGCTCATGGCAATGCTTTTTACGTAACGCTAGTCGGGTTGCGGTTAATATATTCACAAAATTTCATTTGGAGGTCATTATGAATTATTCTCAATCGGTTCAAACCTTGTTCAAACCATTCAATGAGGGAAAGCTGACTCTGCCTAATCGGATCGTGATGGCACCGATGACTCGGCAATTTTCTCCGGAAGGCGTGCCGGGTTCCGATGTGGTCGCTTATTACCGTCGCAGGGCCGAAAACGGGGTCGGACTTATCGTTACAGAAGGTACGGTAATCGACCATCCGGATGCTTCGAATTCAGCCAACGTACCGCACATGTATGGTGAAGCTGCATTGAACGGCTGGGCCAACGTTGTGGCTGCGGTACACGACGTTGGCGGCCGGATTATCCCGCAAATATGGCATATGGGAGCGAGAGGCCATGTCAACGATTATTCGGAATCGGACATCGCCGCGCTGGTCGATGCTTTCGCACAAGCGGCTTTGGAAGCGAAGCAGCTTGGCTTCGACGGCATCGAGCTCCACGGTGCGCATGGATACTTGATCGACCAATTTTTCTGGGAGAATACCAATCAGCGTACGGACAAATATGGCGGCGACATGGTTAAACGAACGCGCTTTGCCGTGGAAGTCATCGAAGCTTGCCGCCGCGCCGTTGGGCCGGATTTTCCGATCGTGCTGCGTTTCTCGCAATGGAAGGCGAGTGACTACAACGCGAAGTTGGCTCAAACGCCGACGCTGCTGGACCAATTTTTAGCGCCTCTTGTCAAGGCGGGCGTAGATATTTTCCATTGCTCGACGCGACGTTTTTGGGAGCCGGAATTCGAAGGATCGGATCTCAATCTTGCCGGCTGGACCAAAAAACTGACGGGGCTTCCAACGATAACGGTCGGATCGGTCGGTCTCGATAGCGATTTTATGAGTTTCTTTACCGAAGGAAGGGGAGCCGGTAATGATAAAATCGACGGGTTGATCGAGAGAATTGATCGCGAAGAATTTGATCTCGTATCCGTGGGCAGAGCTCTATTGGTCGATCCGGCGTGGGCAAACAAAATACGCGAAAACCGGACAGACGAATTGATTCCATTTACATCTGAAGCGCTGAAAACACTTTATTAAGCTTCCGGTCGCCACAAAAAAACAGCGGGGGGCTAAGACGTGAAAATCATGTCTTAGCCCCCCGTTTCATTACATTATTAAACTGAATTGCAACACCTTTTATATTCCCATTTTATTTGGAAGTAACGGTCAAAGTACTGCAACTTGCTCGATCTTGTATACGTCTACTTTAATGGAATGATTTGTTACATAGATCACCATATAAGAAAATAAATATGTATTGTAACCATCACGGTGTGGGTAGCTCAAAACGGAATAAACAAAGGAGCGGTTCCCATGAAACAGTTAATCGTCATGGAAGACCCACGAAAGCAAGAGTCGATCAAAAAACGCAAGTTTGCGTTTAGAATAAACCTTTTCTTCTTTTTCACGTTTATTTTGTTTTCCGTGCTGATCGTACGGCTTGCCACGCTGCAATTTGTTGACGGGAAAGAGCTGAAGGCAGAGGAAGCGGCCGTTAACAAGGCCGATACGCCCATTCCACCCATCCGCGGGAATATATACGACCGCCAAAGCGCTCCGCTCGCCTACACGATATCGACCCAATCCCTGTATTTCAGAGTCGAACAAAACCAACCAAAAGATAAAGTGGTAGAACTTGCCTACAAACTGGAAGAAATATTCGGTCTATACGGAAAGACTGCGCCAAATCAAATTAAAGCGCCTGATATTATCAAAGCTATGGACGTAGGCTACGATTTGGAGAAGAATAAAACCGCCAAAGAACCAAGCTACAATGCAGTGCCGCGGCGGATCAAATCGGATTTGTCGGAGCAGGAAATGGCGTTTATATACGAACATAGGGATGAACTGAAATGGATTGAAATTACCGAGGAAAGTATCCGTACCTATGAGAAAGAAACGACGCCGGCTGCGCAGTTAATAGGTTACATGCGGCCGTTCTCCCAAGCGAGAGAGCCGAAGAACGGGCTCCCGTTTTATCGCGACAAAAAAGCGGAAGGTTACCTGGATACGGAGGATGTCGGATATGACGGAATCGAGCTCATGTATCAGGAGGAGCTACGCGGCAAAAACGGAAGCAAAACGTACCCGGTCAACGCCCTGCAAAAAATCGTTGGAAAAGTGGAGATCACGAAGCCGGTGAAAGGGAACAACCTTTTTCTGTCGATAGATAAAAACGTACAGCTCCTGACAGAGCAGGCGATTACGGATCATCTTGCTTGGCTCAAAGGTCCGGAAGCGCGCAATTATCCCGCAAACAAAGGGCGGAATGCCGTGGCCGGTTATGCCGTCGCAATGGAGGTGGAGACAGGTAAAGTTGTGGCGATGGCGAGTATGCCCGATTACGATCCAAGCGTCTGGTTCGGCGGCATTTCACAAGACGATTATAACCGGATCCAGCCGTTCATCAATAACGGTACGATCACAACCGCTTATCCGGATTATCCCAGGGAGGATCTTTCCAAACATCCGACTTCCATCGTGTATGTCGGTTCAACCATCAAGCCGCTTTCAGTGCTCATTGGGCTGAATGAAGGATTATTCGGAGTGAATTCGATCTATCACGATGTCGGCGTATTTTATTACGGCAAAGACAATTCCAAGCTTTCCAACTCGGACGGTACGGCCTTCGGATCGATCAACCCCACACAGGCCATCCGTGTCTCGTCGAACACGTTTATGTCTGCGAAGGTCGGAATCCCGATGTACCAGAAATATTTGAAATCGGCGCCGGATAAATGGAAAGAATATTTAGGCCAATTTGGATTAGGGCTGACGACAGGGAGTAACCTTCCCCGAGAATATGAAGGACTAAGCGAGTTTCAAAGCAATACGAAGGAATCCGAACAATCCCGTATGGTGTTTGCGTCCTGGGGACAAAACGAGAAGTATACGACGCTGCAGCTGGCCCAATATGTCACAACGTTGGCCAACAGGGGGAAGCGGCTGAGACCGATTCTTGTCGACAGAATTGAAACGTATGATGGAGAGCTGGTCAAAACGTTTGATCAGGCTGAGGTCTTAAACGAAGTCCATTTTTCAAAACAGCATTGGGATGCGGTCATTAACGGAATGGAAAGCAATGTGCAAGGCTTTGCCAATTTCCCTTATCAATTGGTTAGAAAAACGGGAACCTCCACGCAGAAAGTAGGCGGGGGCAAAGAAGTGGACAATGCCGTGTTTATAGGGTTCGCTCCGAAAAATAATCCGAAGCTGGCGGTTGCCGTCGTTGTACCGGAAGGCGGATTCGGTTCATTCGGAGCCGCGCCGATCGCGCGCAAAATTTTTGACGCATACGATCAATACTATGGGCTTGACGGTAACGGGCCGAAGGGCAATGCCGTACCGTAAAGCTTGTCTGACAGCAGCAGCTATTTTCCTCAAGAAGGACATCGTGGGTAAATTGGAATTGAAAGGGTTTTACTTCGAACAAGATCATGCTACACTAAGACGGTTGCTATAAGGACGGAGGTGAGAACATAATGTTTGATGACAAAGAGAATAAGCTCTATGCAAAGTCTACACTATAAACAACGGCGGTTGTTTGTATAGAGCTGGTCCGATAGACCGCCTGCATCCTTGAATGGTGAAATCGTTTATAATGAGACTTTGCTGCCTTGAAATGATTATATTTTAAGGAGTAGAGTAATCATGAAATATGTGAGCGCAGACATTTTGCCGGAGGAATTGCTAAAGGAAGTACAAAAATATATTCACGGTGCCATGATTTATGTACCTAAACCTGAAGGCGTACGTCGCAAGGGATGGGGAGAGAAATCAGGCAGCCGAAAATATATGATCCAAAGAAACAATGACATTCGCCTGCAATTTTCGAAAGGCGCTACGATAGAACAGCTTTCGGAACAATTTTTTCTATCGTGTGATAGCATTAAGAAAATTGTTTATTCAAAAATAAAATAGGTCTTCATACTTTGTCACATTGGATTAAGATCTGATGTGACTCTTTTGCGTATAGAACAATTCCTAAGTATTTATGGCATATCAACCAACTTTTCAAGCGGTTAGAATATGGTTTGCAGCATGCTTCTTACAACTTGTTTTATCATTACAACATTGAGGCAAATTAGGAAAGAGAGGAAGCTAAATGACACGGCCTACACTAAGTTATACGATTTGGTTCTCGCAGCGGACGGGGAGCACGTTGCTGAATTATGCGCTGGCTTCGACAGGAGTGGCAGGGGATCCCAGCGAATGGCTCCATTTTCAGCACAAAGACCCCGCCACATTCAAGCGCGAGGACATGGAAAAGATTTGGAAATACGGAACGACGCCAAACGGTGTGTTCGGGATAAAAATCGGTTTTGAACAGAGATGGATCGACGCATTCCGCGCCATGTTCGAGCTCCCGGTGGATGCTTCGCGGGCGGAGGTATGGAGTACCGCCTTTCCCAATTGCTCCAAACATATTTATATGACGCGCCGGAACAAAGTCAGATTGGCCGTCTCGTGGTGGCGTGCGATCGTCTCCGGGGAATGGCACCGCAACTTCGGGGAGAAGCCGCAGCTGCTTGATATTGCAGATAAATATAACTACGAAGCAATTCAGAACCAGCTGTTCCAAAGTACGATGTGCGAAGCGGCCATTGAGGACTTCTTCTCAGAGTCCAGCATCGAACCGCTGACGATTGTGTACGAAGATTTTATTCAAGACTATGAAGGAACGGTCAAGCGTGTGTTGGCGTTTTTAGGTATTCCGGCGGATCACATCACCGTAGCTCCTCCGGCGTTAGATAAGCTGGCAGATGATGTTGCGGAGCAGTGGGTGCAGCGTTTTCGTGAAGAAAGCCAGAAGGGATGGAAGCATATCCGATGGTAATCATTTTGTGTGATGCTCGTGTGCGGATCGGCTTCAATGAATGGTTCTATGATTCCACATAGAACCGTTCGTTCAAACTTTCACAGCATTGGCTCTAACCGTAAATTGATTATTTTGTATGGTTAGGGTGGCATCGTAATAACCGCGTCCGCCTTGAGGCTTGCATTTATAAGCCCCGGAACATCCGCATACAAAAAATTTCGTTTTCGTAAAACCCGGATAAATATTGGTGTATTTCTGGTAAAATTTATGCGCATGGTGAGAGAAAATAGCCAACACTCGATCCCGTAAAGTGGAGGGAATGGCGTTAAAAAATTTTTTGGTTTCTGCCAGACTTAGAACATGCGAGGGATCGACGGAAGCTGTAATTCCTTTTACATTCAATGGCCAATGAAAATCTATAATATAGTAATGCTTGTTATCCATTTTTTTCAATAAATTGATACTCGTTGTACTGAAGCTTCCAGGGGCGTTATCTAGCCAAACATACTTTACCTTCCCCTGTGTCCCTGGAAAATTCATTTGTCCTGCGACGCTTCCTAACGTTTTTTTGAATAAACCTCGGGTGGTGGTTTCCCAATTTCCTATAGACGCTTTATATGGTATTTTCTTCGGACCTAGAATGGTTGTTACCGTATTTTTAAAGTCCATGTAACGCGTTTGGGCGAATTTTCCATGATCGGCTCCCGCTTGCGTATTGTCCCCGCCAAAAATAACAAACCTTTTATTCCCGCTGCCCACCACTTTAGGCAATATATTTTTAAAGATGGTTGAGCTATTTCCATAGCCTACATGACTATCGCCAACGACCGCGAAGTTGATAACCTGTTGAATCGAGGCGCGTGTTCGTTTCTTTTGAGAGGTAGATGAAGGGCTTGTTTTCCGTATTGGCCCATTATGTTTTCTCATACGCTCACCCTTATCATTTTTTGAAAGCATGTAGTAACATCTATATTCAACACGTATGGTTACGTACCGCATAAACCGCCAATATTTGTGTAGTAATTCCAGGGAAATAGTCCTGATCGAATGTCAACGACAACTGTCAGAAAATGCAGGCATATCACGTACATGCGTTAGCGATAGCGATAGACACAACAAAGAACGACTAGGACGTCGTTTTTGATCCTAGTCGTTCGTAGTTTTGGCACCTCAAACGGCATGCAGAAATAAAGTGGGAGGATACGCCTGCTTTGTTCCTGCATGTTTCCATATGTATACTGGCCTACTCGGAAACGGGGAGATGTACCGAAACCATCGTACCTTTTCCTACCGTACTTTGTATATGCATCGATCCATTGTGATTGGTAATAATACGTTTGCTAAGAAGAAATCCAAGCCCAGTACCTTTACTTTTAGTAGTGAAGAAAGGCTCACCTATTTTTTGAACAATGTCTTCCGGAATGCCCACCCCGGTATCGATGAAGTCAATTTGGACATGGCCTTGATGCAGACCTAAGCCGATACATAGAATCCCTCCTTGCGGCATAGCCTCAAATGCATTTTTAACTACATTCAGAAACACCTGCTTTAATTGATTTTCATCCCCCATAACGGTTGGAGTCAATTGGTTATCAAAAAATGTGATCTCGATATTTTGCATATTCGCTTGTGCGGACAGCAGCTTAATTACATGTTCCAAGGTTTCTTTCAAATCTACCGATTGAACCGATAGCGCCTGCGGTTTGGCAAGGACAAGCATTTCGCTGACGATGGATTCGATTCTCGTTAATTCGTCCTTCATGATCTCGAAATATTCTTGATCTTTTTTTGCAGTAGTCTCGGATTTAGAAAGTATTTGGAGAAATCCTTTTAGTGTCGTTAATGGATTTCTGATTTCATGTGCGACACCCGCGGCTAACTGCCCGATAACGGAAAGCTTTTCTGAGTTTCTTAAATGTTCTTGTGAACGTTTCGACTCGGTGATGTCATTAATCATTCCGAAAACCCCTACTATATGATCACCTTCAACAATCGGAACGACCGTAAACCGAACGGCGATTTTATCGCCATGCTTATGCCGCAGCGTAGCCTCCATATCTTTCAAAATTTCACCTTGCGACACATGGGCCATAATCTTCCCAGCATAATCATGCCCATCATCAAACCACATTTGAAGCCTTGATTGCCCCAACAACTCGCTCTCTTTGTAGCCGGTGATCTTTTCATACGCCGCATTGGCTTTAATGAATCGGTTATTAAGGTCGAAAGCGCAAATGCCAAGCGGATTGTATTCGATCAACGATTCCTGCCTGTTTCGGATACGACCGATTTCAATCGTATTTTCTATTAAAAAGAAGGCCAATACCATCATAGTTAGCTGGATCACACATGCTATACCCAAAAATCCATAATATTGTATAAGTAACCCTGCATGGCCAAACCGAATTGAAAAACACACAAACAAAAACAACAATTCAACAATGATTGTGACCACTGACAACAATAAAGCAACGATAAATCGCTTCCGGCGTTCAAATTTTTCAAACCGGTTACAGAACAATAGGGGGATTGCGGAGTACACAAGGATCCCCGCTATACTGAAAGCGACATCCTGTTTCATCGTAAGAAGTTGAAATGCCGTTAGAAGCCCTATGGAAACGATGCCTGCCTTGCGTTTTCCATATAATATGGACAAAATTACTGGAACGCACTGAAAATTTTCCGTTTGCCCCATAATATGAACGGGCATTAACTGACAAAGAATCGCAGATCCCCCTCCGTAGACACCCATTAGCCAACCCCTTATAGGAAGCTGATTAAACGATTTTCCAATTGTCCACAGCTGGTAAACAGAAATAGGGAAAAATATAATCCCGAACTGAACAAAATATTGTTTCAATATGTCTAGCATGCAGTCGGCTCCTCGTAACTAAATGGCGTAGGTTAATTTTTCGACACATTCTGTATCAGCACCTTTTTTTTACTGGAAATTTTGGATAAATAGATTTACAAAAAAGTGCATGGTCAACGGGAGGCGCTTTATTTACGATAAGGATATCGCAGAAATAATAGATAGAACGGATTGGGTATCAGGTAGACCTAATCCGGGTTGAAATGAGGGAAGGGAGGCTGCGGAGATTTGCAGCTCATCGCAGGCGGCCATCTTGCAAATTTCGTTCACGACGGGAAAAAATGACAATGCACGAAATTAGCAGCTATGGCATGCGCTCTAAGGAAAATGCCATGTTGCCGTCAAAGTTGAGAACGCTTACAACAAGCCGGTTCATGCCATACGAGTTGGCAATTGCTTGTGAGTTTCAACCAACATCAAAGGGGGCTTGACGATGCGTAACAAAAAGATCATGCCGGCGATTGCGCTGGCAGTAACGGTTGCGGCGACGTCCGCATGCGGCGCGGGAGGCGGCGATCAGAAGCGGGAGCAGGGGGAAGCAGCCAAGAAGGAAGCACCGCCCGAGCCGGTGACGATCACGCTTTTGGCCGGCTGGAAAATTACGGATGAGGACTACGAGGAAGTGTTTTTCAAGCCGCTTGCCGCCAAATATCCGCACATCAAGCTGAATGTCATTACTTCGACGACGACAAACAATATTACGACGATGGTCGCTGCAGGCGAAGTCCCCGACATGCTCATTATGGGCACCGGCAACATGCAGCAGATGATCGACCTCAACACGGCGCTCGATCTGAACGAGCAGATCAAGCAGCAGAAATTCGATCTGAACCGTCTCGATCCGATTATCGTGCAGACGATCAAAGCGTTCGGCAAAAAAGGCGAAATCTTCGCGTTGCCGTATGGTATGAATTATGACGCCCTGTATTACAATAAAGCACTGTTCGATCGTTTTGGCGTCGCTTATCCGGCCGACGGAATGACTTGGGAAGCCGTTATCGATCTGGGCAAAAAGGTGACGGGCATCGAGGGCGGCGTGCAGTACCGCGGCCTTGGTTCGAGCAATATGGTCCGCATCGCTTCTCCGCTAGCTTTGAACCGGTTCGATCCAGCGACGGGAAAAGCGAAAATCAATACGGAGGAGTGGAAGCGGGCGTACCAGGTATATCAATCCATCGTTTCTATCCCCGGCAACACGAACGATAAGAAAGGCGGGGACGAACTTAACGCCTTCTTGTACGACAAAACGATCGCCATGTATCCTTTTATCGGCTTGTTTCATCGGATGGCGGATGCCGCTAAAGGCGGTTTGGACTGGGATCTGGCTACCTATCCGCAGTTTACGGAAAAGCCCGGCAAATACGGCGAAGCGGATGCCTACTACTTGTTCGTCACACCGCAGAGCAAGCATCAGAAGGAGGCGTTCCAGGTCATTTCCGCCATATTGTCGGACGATGCACAGCTTTCTTCCTCCAAGCAGGGAAGAATTGTCTCACCTCTGATAAACAAGGAGATCAGGGACAAATTCGGAACGGAATCGGAAGTATTGAAAGGGAAAAATGTGCAAGCGATTTTTAAGCATCGTCCCGTCCCGATTCACAATAATCCTACGAAATTCGATGCCACGGCGGACGCCCAGCTCAATTCCGGCGCACTGCAGCTTTTCGGAAATACGAAAGACATCAATACGATTATTCGAGAAACGGAGGAAAAGACGAATCAAAAGGTTGAAGAACTGGGAACCAAATAAATCCGCTAAGCTTATAAAGCCCTTCACGCTAATTTTTGAAGGGCTTTTTGGTTCCCACAAAAATACATATTTTTCAAAAAAAATATATGTGTAAGCATCAGCCTCCATTTCAGATCGAAGCGTGCCATGATATCATAGTAATAAACGCTTACCTAATATTCGTGTAATACCAGCAGCAAAAATGCGGTTTTTGGAGCAAAGCGCAATGAAGGAATGGCGGAGCATTAATGATGGACAATGTGACTTAGCACGTGAGGTGGCTGAAATTTGTCGCGCCAAACGAGTGAAGGTGAGATGGAGGCGTGTTGATGCTTAAGCCGTTGTTATCCGGCTTTATGCCGCAAGTGGAGTTAGCGATATATTGGGAAAAGAAACCAAGATTTCTGTTTTACGAGGATATTTATAAGGTATGGGTCATGTTTGCTGTCGAATCCGGCTCGTTTTACTATGAAATCGGGGACAAGAAAGGCTCGGCGACGTTCGGCGATCTTGTGCTATGCCCTCCGAATACGCCGTTTCGCAGAGTGATCAATGCGCCGCTTACTTTTTATTTTTTTGAATTGAACTGGGTGGATACGGAGCAATCGTCCTCGCATAGAGTAGAAGAGATGATTCCTGCCGGTAAAGTCAGCTTGCTCGATACGATGCGGCTCACACAAAATTACGCGATGATGAAAAAATGGCGCTCCTGGCCGCTATCGGTCCGGCTGCCGCGATATAACCATTATTGCCAAGATATTTGGCTGCTTTATTGCGATGGATTGGAAGAGGGCATGCTGCCCACCGAGGCCGAATTGACCCGGGATCCCGACCGCGATCCGCTGATGCAGGAAGCGCAGAGACGCATTCAGCAGCAAGCATTTTCGGCGTTGAACTTGAAACAGATCGCTTCTGACCTTGGTATTACTCAAGTGCATCTTTCCAAAAAATTTAGCGCTTCGTTCGGGGTAACGCCGCTTCGTTACTTGACCTCGCTTCGTCTCAACAAAGCCAAAATGCTGCTGCTCGAAACGAATATGACGATCGAGCAAATTTCCGAATGTTGCGGCTATCAGAACGGATTTTATTTGAACCGGGTATTTGTCAAATATGAGCATACGACACCGTCCCGTTACCGCCATACCCATCGCATGTAGGAGGCCGTACAAAAGCAACACGGTCTCTTGTCTGTCTCAAAATTTTGATCCGTTTCGAGAAGGAAACGCAAGGAGGACCGGATTTGAGAAATATACTCAACTTGCTGATTACATTTTTTGTATTTTGGGTTGGGAATCAGTACTTTCATGAATATATATCGATAACGGATACTAAAACCATAATACTTGCAACTGTTCTAATGTTTGTGATTAGTTTTCTTTATAGCTTTTTATTAACCGTCTCGTTTATTTCCATTGTAGTCGGGGTTGGCTGTTTAACAACGCCATTATTAATCGCGGGCTCCGTTGTATTGACACCAATGAAACTATGGTTACTTGATAAATATTTAACAGGTTTCGAAATTCATGGGTTTTGGACCTATGTGATTCTTACAGTAATATTGAGCATTGTTACCGTGAAAGTAAATGATAGAAAGGACTGAAATATTCAGCAAAAACAAACAAGCTGGTATCATAATATGAATTAATGCAAAAATCGCTTGGATGTTTGTCCAAGTGATTTTTGCATTAAACAATTACATTAGACACTTATATAAGTTGCTGATATAAGGTAACACAAGCTGCAATCACACAGCTGCTCACGCGGGGCTCGAGCACGATGGGATGGTAGAACGCCGGCCGGATCCTAGCGATTCCCCCAGGTGAATTTCTCCCAAGTTGCAATCGAATCGATTCTTGTCTCCAAGGGGCTGTTCGTTTCGCTAGAACGTGCCGATACGTATTTGTTGTTTGCAATGGATCTGAAAGACACGGTTCCATCTCCATTGCTAACCCATATCCATTTTTCCCAAGAACCGATCGTGCTGGATTTGGCTTGAAGAGGCACATCCGCAGTGGTGATTCTCGCACTGACATACAAGTTGTTTGCTTTCGCAATCAATGAAACAAACCCGTTTCCTGCATCAACTATCTGATGATTTTCCCATGTATTTGCAGCGGTTGCCGATGCCCAGAGAGGGCTGTCCGTTGTATTGGCTCTGGTACTTACATAATTGCCGTTGGCGGAAGCTTTGAGCCAGATCGTTTGACCTATGGGGCGGGCTGTCGTATCCGTTGTCAAGGGAATGGTCACATTTAAATTTACCGGAAAATGGTCCGAAGGATAATAGCCGTTTTCATGATAGCGATTGATTTCAATCGAATTGATGGCAGATGCATTTTTTTCGAAGATCCAGTCGATATGGGCCCGGTCTGTTTCCCCGGTAAAAGCATGATAAGTCCCATCGTTTGCGAAGGATTTGCCGGCTTTCCTCCATGTATCGTCAAGGTCCGAATTTTGAAATATGGAATATACAGGCGACACTTCCGTTCGATTCAAGTCTCCTCCAATTAATACAGGCGTATCGGGTGATTTCACTTGCTCCGCTACCTTGTTCAAGATCAGATTAGCCCCTTGCTCCGCGGCTTCAAGTACTAGTGAAAAATGAGTATTGAAGTAGTAAAATATCGCGTTTGCATTATCCTTCGCTTGAAGCTTCACCCAGGTGCTCATCCGTGGATATTCCGAATCAAAAGAGCTCTTGGATCCCGGTACATTCGGAGTCTCGCTAAGCCAAAATTCCCCCCAGTCCAATAATATGAATTTATCCGACCTGTACATGATGTTGCTAAATTCGCCCATTGTCGTGCTTCCTTCACGTGAGGTTCCTATCGATTGGTATGCAGCGCTGCAATTCGCAATAAAGTAGTCGATTTGGACTTTATCCGCCTCCTGCAATCCCAGGACATCAGGTCCAAAATTGTTGATGGCATGGACGGCGATGTTTTTTCGATTATTCCAGGAATTCGGAGTGCCATCGTCTGCGGTCATTTTCCTGACATTAAAAGTCATAAGCTTCAAGTTATAGCTCCCGGGTAGTACCTCTGCGTTTGCAATAGGCACATTGAAAGCTCCAAAATTGAACACGGTCAACATCATTGCTGCAACAATGAATACGAATACGGTACACTTTTTCATTAGAGTGCACGACCTTCCCGTCATTTTTACATCAACACGCGGACAAAGAAAATGCGAGCATAATAGTCCATAACCCGAGTGAAACAACCTGTCGCGACGAAAGGATCCCGCCTTGTACTAGCACCAATTAAAATTGCTGATAACGATTTCATTTTAACTCGATCTGTATTTCGGGAACATCAACGATAACATCAAAACGATACACAATCCTGCTATTACATTTTCTGGAATGTGCTGCGAAGGCTGCGTTCCAAGGTTCAGTATGAAGAAGATTGAAATAAGACTAAAATATGTTGCGCTATCGGAACATTAAGGCAATAATGTAAACTATTAAACTTCCCGACGGAGACTAGCACAGGATTGGAGATGAATACATGGCAAATATGATCATTGCTTATCGTCGACTTCTTAACCAACGCATTGCCTGGGCGAAACAGAAAGAGCCTGACGAAGTTTTACGAGGATTGGGCGGTGTGCAGGCACAGGATTACGCGCAAGCCTTATGGGCGATCGGGCTGCGAATGCAGGACGCAACAGCTGCAGACATCGAAAGGGCCATAGTCAATAAAAAGATTGTACTCACTTGGGCGATACGCGGTACGCTCCATTTTGTGCCCGCGGAAGATGTGAAATGGATGATTAAGCTTTTGACGCCGCGCATTCTAGCTCAAGATAAACGCAGGTTGGAGCAGTTGGAAATTGATCCACAACTCATCGCGCAATGCGAAGCGCTCATCCGTGATGCGTTGGAAGACAAGAGTCGGATTCTTCGTCCGAACCTGATGAAATTGCTGGAGGACGCAGGTATCGACACCAAAAATCAACGCGGTTATCATTTGCTGTGGTACTTGGCACAAATAGGCCTCATATGTTTGGGGCCGATGGAAGGGAAGCAGCAAACTTTCGTGCTGTTGGACGAATGGGTGCAGCATGACAAGAAACTGTCCGTGGAGGAATCGCTGCAACAACTTGCGAAGCGCTATTTTACCGGTCATGGGCCCGCAACGCTTCATGACTTCGCTTGGTGGTCGGGACTCACGGTCGCGGAGGCCAGACAAGGGATTGAGGCTGCGCAAAAGGCGCTCCACTCGGAAAAGATTGACGGACATGAATACTGGATGGGCAAAGATAGCGCCGTGGAAACCAAGGAACAATCCTTCGTCTGTTTGCTGCCGGGATACGACGAATATTTGCTTGGCTACAAAGACAGGGGGGCCGTACTTGCTGCAGAGCATGCCCCCTTGATCGTTCCTGGTAAAAACGGCGTTTTTGCGCCGATGCTCATTGTCGATGGTCAAATTTCGGGGGTATGGAAAAGAACGATCAAGAAGGACGGAGTCGACCTTGTGATTCATCCGTTTACGGAATTAACATGCACGGAAGATCGCATAATTGAGGCAGCCCGGCGGTACAGCGAATTTATCGGGTTGCGGTTATACCAGGTGGCTATTCATCGGTAGCTAAGTTTCAATCTAACCGGTGGCCGCAAGAACAGCAGCACTCTAAACATTAGTTTCAGAGAGCTGCTGTTTTATTTTTTTTTCCGCCTACGCAGTATTTTCATAGGAAAATGGCAGAGGAGGATGTGCGTTATCGCAGGCGCAGAGGCTGCCGATGAAGCTATCGGTTAGCTGAACCACATTTATGTTGTCAATCAATAGATATTATAATAATATGTTAGTTAATTAACAAACAATATATATACATGTTTGTTATTATTAAATCATGCAATCGGAGGGAAGAGAATATGAACGATAAAAACATTCAAAACATACCAGGCAGCATCCGGAATACGCTGCATTTCCAGTTTCAAATTTCATGGAAGCTTCTTGAGATACATCTCACCGACCTTAATGACGAGGAGTATCACTGGCGACCTGCTTCAAAGGGGCTTCATGTTTCAAATGCATCAGGCGTCTGGCGTGCAGATTGGCCGGAATCGGAAGCGTACGATATTGGACCGGCTAGTATAGCTTGGTTGACATGGCATATTACGTTTTGGTGGTCAATGGTTCTTGACCATTCTTTTGGAAATGGAACGTTAACGCGTGAGGAGGTTCATTGTCCTGGCAATATAAAAGATACGACTGCAACCATATTCCACTTTCGTGACAAATGGCAAGCTGCGGTGGCTGAGTTGTCGGATGATGAACTGCTTTCTAGCGAACGAACCCGATGGCCTTTCAACGACAAGTCTTTTCATGAGCTTGCAGCATGGTTAAACCTTGAACTTATGAAGAATGCTTCTGAAATCGGCTACTGTCGGTTCCTATATGCTTCTCAGAAATAAAAAACGCATTTTTTTTTCAATTTTAGACTTTTTTTATACTTGTTTTACAAGTGTTTTATTTTTGCGGTGTAACATAGTCAGTGCAAGTTATTTTACCCAGTCGGAGGAGGAGCAAGATGAAAAAGAAGAAATGGTTCATGCTTGGAAGCGTAGCAGGCATCAGTGCCGTGGTGATGCTTGCCACCGGATTTTCCGCAATGGCCGGCACATCCGGGTACGACGCGTATAAATCCGCTCTGAAAAACACGAAAACCGCACACAATGTAAGCGTCAAGACGCAGATGGCATTGCAGGACAACGGGAACGCCTTCGCGAATGCGAACGGCAGCTTTAAAGTCAGCCCGGAAAACCGAACGGCCAGTGGAACGGTCACGGTGATTAGCGGAGGGACGGATCAGTCGGTCAGCTTTTTCAAGCAAAGCAGTGGTACCGTATTGAAATCGGGCGCCAGCGACATCTACTACGTGAAGCCGGAGCATACAGACAAAAAGTATGCCGTCAAGAAAATGGACCGGGAAATGCCGCAGCAGGTGGAAACCGTCATAGACGCGCTTGTAGGCAACTTGAAAGATTATGTGACGGTGGAAAGCAATACCGATGGTTCGAAGGACGTTTCCGTAGAGCTGACGAATGCGCAAATTCCTGCGGTCGTTAGTGCCATTGCGCCGATTGCGATCAAGCATGCGACAAGCGGTCACAGGCACGAGTTTCAGAATAAGAACGGAACCGACAAACCGGAGTTTCCGTTCGACGGTCATGCGCTGCTGTCCGGTGTGCCGCAATTGAGCCAAGACATTAAAATCGAGAAGGTTGCCGTGAAGGCGAATATAAATGCATCGAATTATATTCAGCACCAGGAAGCCGACATTACCGTTTCCGGTAAAGACGCCGGAGGCGCCGCGCATCAGGTAACGCTGCATTTGGCCGCAGATCTTTCCGGATTCAACGGCACGACGCCGGATACGGTTGATTTGACGGGCAAACAAGTGCAGCAAATGAAGCAGGAGCGTAATTTTCATAACGCCAAATAATAGCGATACCAACCGCAGCGGATAAGGCTGAAGCTAGTGCTTTATCTGTTGCCGTTGTCTTTTATAAAGGGGGGGAATATGGATGAGCGTCATATTGTCCGTTCGGCAGCTGACCAAATTGTACGGCAATCAGCGGGGGATCCGCGACATTGACCTTGAAATCGGCTCCGGAGACATTTACGGTCTGCTCGGGCCGAACGGAGCGGGCAAAACGACGATTTTGAAGCTGATTACCGGGCTGATCCGCGCGGATCGGGGGATGGTCTCTTTGTTCGGCAGCGACATCACGGAACAGTTCGAGCAGGGGATGCGCCGTGTCGGCTGCATGATCGAATCCGCCGATTTCCACGACTTTCTGAACGCTTCCCAATATTTACGGTTCATCGCCCGGTTTTATCCCGAAGTGACGGACAAACGAATGGATGAAATACTGGAAAGGGTAGGATTGTTCGCGGTCCGCAAAGATAAAATAAATAACTATTCGACCGGCATGAAGCAAAAGCTGGCGCTGGCCGCGGCGATGTTGCCCAATCCGGAGCTTGTCATCCTGGATGAGCCGACGAACGGCCTCGATATCGAAGGAACGGTCATGTTTCGCGAGCTGGTACGCAGTTACTCGGAGGAAAATGGAACCTCTTTCCTGATCTCAAGTCATATGATTCATGAGCTTGAGCAGCTGTGCAACCGGGTAGGCGTCATATTCCAAGGAAAGCTGCATACGGAAGGTCACGTATCCGAGCTGCTTGTACACAATCAGTCGCTGGAGCAGTTTTATATTCGCGAGCTGCAAAAAGCAAGGGAGGGGAATCCCGTTGCATAGTTTCAAGGCAGGCCTTAGAAATGAGCTCGATTTGCTGTTCTACCGGAGAAAAACGGTCGTCTTCTTCCTGTTCTCCGCGATCCTTCCGGCGCTTCTGGCCGCTTCGCTTCATTCGCTGCAGCCGTTCTTCGGATTGATCGCCGTCAGCCGGTCGTTTCCGATCGATATGCTCGGGTGGTATACGATGCTGTGGATCCCGCTATTTATCTTTTTGACCGCAGCCGATCAGTTCCCCGGCGAGGTTTCGTCCCGAACGCTAAAGCTGTCTTTGCTTCGGCCGATGACGCGGCTTCAAGTGTACTTGTCGAAGGCGGCTGCGCTTGTCGTCGGGGTCGCGGCTTTGCTGGTCATTCTTGGATTGGTTACGGCCATTTGCAGCTTGTTTGCAGGAACCGGCGGAAGCTTTGACGCCACAGGAATGTTCAAGGCGTATGCCGCGTCGTTCGTGTCGATGGCGGCTCTGGCGGCGGTGTTCGTATTCGTCTCGCAATTTTTTGGAAGCGCCAGCGGCTCGTTCACCTTTTCGATCGTATTATATGCCGCGGCGAAGCTTGCGCCGTTTTTTGCAAGACCGGTTTCAGCCTTCTCGCCGGCTTCGTATACGGATTGGCATTTGCTATGGATCAGCAGTACCGTCCCCGCAGGCAAACTGATCGTGACGACACTCTTTCTGATATCAAGCTGTATATTGTTTTTTTCGCTTGGATATTTTCTCTTTAATCGCAAAGAAGCTTAACAGTTGGAGTGGAACGCGGCAGGGAATCCGGCTTTATTTGCGGTCCCCCATCCGCAGAGACAAACAGCTGACGTTTGTATCGGAATTGTTGCAGCTTGTACGGCGACAGATTTTGCGGACTACCTGATATTAATAAGCTCACAATCAAGTAGTTCTGACACCCAATAAAACTGAGTCATGATCATAAAGCTTCGGTATATCGCACCGAGGCTTTTTAACATGTAGCCAAGGAGCCAAACCTCATAAAATCAATAGTTGACACACAGCGATCGAGAAGCTTTGGTCCGCCTTAACCAATTCTAGCAAGCTTGCCAAGTGGGTGGTTAACATCCACACGCTCAGGCGATGGATAATGATTTAAGCCCTTCGTAGGACAACGTTTTCAGTTTCGCACTCAGCCGACCGAGTGGTGGGATGGTACTATCGACGGCGAAGTGCTTATCGTGGACGCACCAAACCGGGTGTCCTATACTTGGGCCAGCGGAGGGGAGAAGCACACGGTTACCTGGACGCTGCAGGATTTAGGGGACGGAAAGGTTAACCTTCATCTCGAACAAACCGGATTCTCAAATGCTCAAGGAATCGAAGGCGCTAAGTATGGCTGGGGTAAATGGTGTGGCGAGCTTGAAAAGGTGTTGGAACAATAGCCGCATTCGGTACACAAATATCTCCATCCCTAATGCTATATGATTGGGTACGATAGTTGTACCCTGCTTGACGCGAATCAAAATAAACCGGCTGCATGTAGTTTGCAGCCGGTTTATTTTGATTCGGATAATCTGCACGATGAATGGTACAATGTGGATATAAGTTGAAATTAACACTATCGGAAGGGTGAAAGCATGAGCGAATCGAATCAGGAGTATATTGTAATCTCAGGTGCGAGAGAAAACAATCTCAAGAACGTATCCTTGCGGATTCCCAAGCGGAAGATCACGATTTTCACCGGAGTATCCGGTTCCGGCAAGTCATCGATCGTCTTTGACACGATCGCTGCAGAATCCACGCGTTTGCTGAATGAGAACTTCAGTATGTTCGTGCGCACTTTCCTGCCCCGCGTTCCGCAGCCGGATACAGATGCGATCGAGAACCTGAGCATGGCTGTTATTGTGGATCAGAAGCGGCTGGGCGGCGGTTCCCATTCCACGATGGGCACGATTACCGATATCTCTCCCATTCTCCGTCTTCTCTTCTCCCGAGTGGGTCAGCCCTATATTGGACAAGCGCACATGTTCTCGTTTAACGATCCGCAAGGCATGTGTCCCGAGTGCAACGGGATCGGCCGTAGGCTGGGCGTCGACATGAGCAAGGCGGTGGACATGTCAAAGTCGCTCAATGAAGGGGCAATTATGCTGCCGGACTATTCGGTGAACGGCTGGGAATGGAACATGGTGATGCAGTCAGGGTCCTTTGATCCCGATAAGAAGCTAAGTGAATATTCGGATGAGGACCTGGAGCAACTGCTATACGGCAAGGCAAGGAAAGTGAAGATGGATTTCGCAGGTAAGGCAACGAATATTACGGTGGAAGGCGTCATCGAGAAGTTCACCAACAAATACATCAAGCAGGATGTGAAGACAAAGTCCGAGCGCACACAAAAAGCAGTTGCGCCGTACATTTCCGAAGGTCCCTGCTCCAGCTGCCGCGGCGCGAGACTCAGTCAGGCCGCGCTCAGCTGCAGGATCAATGGACACAACATTGCGGAGCTGTCCTCCATGGAGGTCGGACAGCTCATCCGCGTCGTTCGAGAGATTGACAATCCCGTCGCCGTGCCGATCGTCAAGTCGCTGACGGAACGGCTGCAGCATCTGGTGGATATCGGACTTGACTACTTGACGCTCGACCGTGAGACGGATACATTGTCCGGCGGCGAGTCGCAGCGAGTCAAGATGGTGAAGCACCTGAGCGGCAGTCTGGTGGATGTCACCTACATCTTCGATGAGCCTAGCGTTGGGTTGCACCCCCGTGATGTTCACCGGTTAAATGAATTGCTTCAGAAGCTGCGCAACAAAGGCAATACCGTAATTGTCGTCGAGCATGATCCCGATGTGATCAAGGTGGCGGATCATCTCGTCGACGTCGGACCTCACGCCGGCAGCCGCGGCGGTACCATCGTCTATGAAGGAAGCTTCCAAGGACTGCTGGAATCAGGTACACTGACAGGTACCCATATGAAGCGGCCGCTCCAGCTGAAGCATGATTGCAGACGGCCGTCCGGCAAGCTGTCCATCAAGGATGCCACTCTGCACAACCTGCGAAACGTAAGTGTAGATATTCCAACCGGAGTGCTGACTGTCGTAACGGGTGTTGCAGGCTCGGGCAAGAGTACGCTGATAAACGAAATATTCCTCAGTCAGCATCCGGATGCGATCGTCATCGACCAATCGGCGGTAGGCGTGTCAACACGCTCGAATCCCGCGACCTACACGGGCATTATGGATGATGTGCGCAAGGCGTTTGCTTCCGCGAACAAGGTGAACCAAGGCTTGTTCAGCTTCAACTCCAAAGGAGCTTGCGAGAACTGCCAAGGGCTTGGCGTAGTGTATACAGATCTTGCATTCCTCGACAGCGTGAAGCTGCAATGCGATGTATGCGGAGGCAGACGGTTCAAAGAAGAGGTGCTCGCGTACACGCTGAACGGCAAGTCAATTGCAGAAGTGCTGGAGATGACTGTGGAGCAGGCGTTGGAATTTTTTCAGTTAAAAGAGGTTGTGCGCAAGCTCCAGGCGATGAGTGATGTAGGGCTGAACTATATTACACTCGGCCAGCCGCTCAGCACGCTCTCGGGTGGGGAATGCCAGCGCATCAAGCTGGCAAGCGAGCTGCATAAGAAAGGCAGCATCTACATGATGGACGAGCCGACGACCGGTCTACATATGTCAGATATCGGTCACCTTCTGGAGATCATGAACCGCCTCGTGGATGCCGGCAATACGGTGATCGTCATCGAACACAACCTCGATGTGATCAGCCAAGCGGATTGGCTCATCGATATGGGACCTGACGGAGGCAGCAAAGGCGGCCAGGTGGTGTTCGAGGGCACACCTCCGCAGATCATCCATGCGGAGCAGTCGATCACGGGAAGATACTTGACGTAATGTATTAAATCTACTGTAATGTATGGGATTCGTAATTGCTTCGCATGACAAGGAGAACATATTCAAGGTTAAACTTACGTTTGCTCCACCAAGGCTGCCAACAGATTTGGCAGCCTTTCGCTTAAGTAGCTGGCAGTGCATGCCTTGCCAAGCTAGGTACTACTTACTGATGAAAGCTCGTGCAACTTAACCCGACAGGGACAAGGGGGAACTGATCCCCAACGGTATAGTGGTGGGCCGACTACCGCATCCTGGTTTAGAGAGTATGTTATGAAACAAATGGAAACAATGATGAAAGAAATCTTCGATGATGAAGAAGGGACCATACATTCTCATGCACTTTATCGTCCATTGGATGGATACGTACGGCTATGTCATTTTAGTGCTGCTGTTGGTGCTGGAGATGCTTGCCCTTCCGCTGCCCGGCGAGATGCTCATGAGCTACGTCGGCCTGCAGGTTTTTCACGGGACGTTCAGCTGGCCGCTCAGTATTTTGCTCGCATGGATCGGAACCTGCACCGGCGTGACGGGAGCTTATTGGATCGGAAACCGCCTGGGTCATCCTTTTTTCGAAAAATACGGCTCGCGTATTCATATGGGACCGGATCGGCTGAATCAAGTTTCCGAATGGTTCGCAAAGTTCGGCAACAAGCTGCTCGTGTTCGCTTATTTTATTCCCGGGGTTCGGCATATTACGGGGTACTTTGCTGGGGTTACACGCATTCCATTCCGTTCTTATGCCGTGTATGCCTATGCAGGCGCTTTGCTGTGGACGGGTACGTTCATCTCGCTCGGCAGACTGCTTGGCCCCGAGTGGGAGCATTTTCATCGCGCGGCGACGAGATATTTGATTATCGGCGGATGTATTGCACTCGCTGCAATGATTATCGTGTATGCGTACCGCAAATACCGCCGGCAAATCTTCGATACGGCAGCGGATCTGTTGGGCCGCGGTGCGGCTTCGTTACACTCGCTGCGCAAGCTGAGGCTGCTCGTCACGACGGCATGCGTCGTTTTTTTGACATTTTTTGCACTGATGGTCCGTCTCATAGAAGACTTCTTTTCACATGAATTTACCCGGTTCGATCGAGTTACCTCATATATTATTCATGAGCTTTTCGATGAAAGATGGGCTGCATGGATGCGAGGATTTGCATTCCTTGCTTCGATGCAGGTGCTGGTTCCGATTGTCGCGGTATCGGCGGCATGGATTTTGTTGCGGAGCCGTGAACGGCGGATCGAACTCGGTTTTACCGTTGTCCTCGTCATCGGCGGAGAGCTGTGGGAAGAAGGATTGCGCCGATTGTTTCACAGGCTTGATACCGGAACAGCCGGCTTTGCATTTCCAAGCGAGCAGACGTTCATTACTTTAATCTATATCGGCTTTGCGGCTTATTTGCTCGTAAGGCACCGCACCGCGGCATGGCTGCGGACGGCCGCTTTCCTGCTCGTGATCGCGGTTTCCCTGCTGGTGGGGCTAAGCCGGATTTATTTCGGTATCCAATTTCCGAGTGACGTGGCGGCCGGATATGTATTCGGTGGTGTTTGGCTCAGTTTGAATATCGTCCTGATGGAAATATTCCGTTTCATAAAACGCAGTAAAGGAGGGAATGAATCGTAATGAATTTGAAGCTGCCGTTGCCGTGAGCTTTTTTTATTAGCCTTGCTTGTGCGATGGGCTTTGGATTTATTGCGCTTTTGATTAGCGCTCAAAAAATGGCCCTTTTCGATCAAACGGTATCCGATTATCAGCAGTATTTGGAAAAACAATGTTGAATTTTTCGCAACATAAAATCCGCAAATATGAGAATAGGACAAAAACACCTCAATTTCCATTATATCCTACGCCCTCATTTCCCGATATGATTAGTTATACAGGAGGAAACAATGCATTTGAGGGGAGGAGTGTAATGAAACGGCGATTCCGGATAAATTAATCCTCGGTTTCCGGAATAAGGGATGTCAAGCCCGGCAAGATATACAAAACGTTTTATCGCACAATTTTGTAAGCGCTGCCACTTTCACATTTATAAAGCGGATCGTTAAAATAACAGTCTGCGTGCGAGTACCCGATTCATTCGGGGGCCCACTGCGACGGGGCAGGAGCGAAAATGGATGGATAACTATGTTTTGAGAAAAACAGGAATCGTCATTACCGGCTTGACACTAATGATCACAGGCTGCAGCGGCGGGGTAGACAGCGTCAAAACAGTAAAGCCCGCAGAAGAAAAGCAAGTGAAGCTGGATACGACGCCAGTCAAGGTGAAGTTTGCAACGACTTCCGGACCTTTCAACGAAAAAGATTTTCAGCAATATGTCAAAGACCCTGTAGCCAAAAAGTACCCCCACATTACCCTCGAATATATCAACATGTCGGAGAAAGGCTTATCTCTCAACGAACTGGTTGCGGCCGGTAATCTGCCGGATATTGTGGTCGGATACGGTGCAACGCTAAAGCAGCTTAAGGATCTGCAGTTGTTTTATACCCTGGAACCGCTTATCAAGAAATACAACTTGGATTTGAATCGGATCTCTCCCGAAATGCTCGAGTACATCAAGGTCAACGGCGCTTCCGACTCTCTGGGCGGACTCCCCGCATATAACAATACTTTCGGTTTGTTCAATAACAAAGGATTATTCGATAAATTCGGCGTGCCTTATCCGAAGGATGGAATGACTTGGGAGGAAGTCGGCGACCTTGGAAGAAAAATAACCCAAATGTATGACGGCGTTCAATACCGCGGCTTTTTTCCCGACGGCGTGAATCGGATGATCAACCAGATCACGTTGACTCAATTGGACAAAAACGACAAATCGATGTTAACGACGGAGCCTTGGAAAAACGCCTTTGAGTTGTGGAATAAAATCTATAACTACCCAGGCAGCTCGGATCCACCTTTCAATACGATCAACTTCAGCAATAATCAGGCTGCCTTCTTGAAGGGGGAGCTGGCCATGATTACCGGCTACAGCGCAACGCTGCTGGCGCTGCGCGAGGCCAAAGATATGAGCTGGGATGTCGTGACGTATCCGCAGCATAAAAGCAAAATGGGATACAGCACGAATGTCGATACACCGAACTTATCCATCACAGAGCAAAGTAAGGTGAAGGATGCCGCGTTCCTTGTGATCGAAACCGTATTATCCGACGAAGTGCAGCTGGACTTCTCGAGAAACGCGAAAATGTCCGTGCTGACCAGCGACAAAGTCAAGCAAGAATTCGGCAAGGGCATTCCCGAATTCCAGGGTAAACCGTTGAATTTGGTCAGCATGGTGAATCTGAAGCCTTCCGTGCCCCGAATTTCCCAGTACCAAGGAAGCGATACGAATAAAATCGTGTCCGATGCTTACGAGGTGGTGCTCCGGAAGGAGAAGGATATCAATACCGCATTGCGAGAGGCGGACGAGGCACTTAATAAGTTGGTGGAATCGAAAAAGAAGCAATAGGAGGTCGCGGAATGTTCTTTCAGCATAAGCAGCAAGCGCTAAACAAAATACTTATACTCGCAATCGTACTTTCGTTCTTTTAACGTACCCGGTTTACCGGCATCGACGGCTCATGCAGCGGCGGGAGACAACTCCTATCTGTTAGGCATCGAAGTAAACAAGCCCATCCATGCGGCAGTCAATCTGGATCTTGCAATGATGATATCACAAGGTACGAGCGCCTATTTGCAAGGTAGAGCTTTCAATGAACAAGGCGCCGAATACACCGTCCGTATGCTGATGGACACCGTGCAGGGGAAATCGGGCAAATCTTCCGTTCCTTCCATCGTCATTTGGAAAAGAGCCGCTGCCGAAGGAACTCCCCTTGCCGAGATCAAAACGCACGACTTTAACGGCAGCATCCAAATTCGTTAATAGTCTAGGTTGCACATGATGAAGTGATCCACTCTGGAGCCGCCAAGCATGCTTGGCGGTCTTCCGATATCCGCTGTCCACATCATTGCTCCACATGCGGTTACAATTGGCTGTCTAAGGTCAATATGAGCATCAGACAAAAACACATCAATTTCCATTATGTTCGGCGTCTAGATTTACCGATATGATTAGGTTCAGACAGGCTGCAGCAATGAATTTCGAAAGATGATATAGGAGGAGATCCGCATATGCTGACTTTAGACAAACTGAAAAAATTGCCTTCAACGGTTAGACTCTCCGATTGTACAACCGCTTCTGAAAGCGATGTGGCCTTAGAGAGGACGTGGTCGAACAATCTGCTGCAAACAACGGTAACCAATCGTTCCGACCGGCCGCTGCAGATCAAAGAATTGGTGTTGTTCTCCGGCATGACGTCGTACGATCAGGAAACCCCATTTTACGGAGAAGGGTACCAGATGCTGACCCAATATGGGGGGACGCTCTCGTCACCGTTTCATATTGGGGCGTATGGCACGGACTGGGATTTCTTCCGGCTGCCGAGAACGCCGTTTCATGAGAACGTATGGTCCGTATACAATCTTTTGCTCCTATCGCCTGAACGACAAGGACACCAGCTGCTGGCTTTTACGTCCTGCCACCGTTTTTCCGGCGAGATTCGTTTCAGTGGCTCTTATATCGAAGTGATTATGGATACGGAAGATTTGACGCTTGAGCCGGGCGGTTCTTGGGATTTGGAACAATTCGTCTTCTCTTCCGGCTCTGACCGTAATCGGCTTTTTGCGGAGCTAGCCGAACACTTGAACCGTAACCATCCGCGCATGCGGTATCCGGAAATTCCGACCGGCTGGTGCTCGTACTATTGCCTGCGCCCGATGACGGCGGATGGATTTTACGACAATGCCCGCGCAATGAAGCAGCGTATCCCCGAGCTGAAGCGGATTCAAATTGACGGCGGGTATGCGGCCGCTAACGGCGATTTCTTAATACCGCGGCCAGGTCTGGGAGCCGATGTCAAAACGATCAGCGACGGCATCCGCGCCAATGGGATGGAGGCTGCCGGATATCTTTCTCCATTTATTGTTGAGCCCGGCTCCAAACTGCGCCAGGAACATCCGGACTGGCTGGTCAAAGATGAAGAAGGAAATCCGTATAACGGAATCGGCCAGAAAAAAAGAACGCCGGAGAAGCAGTGGTACATGCTGGATACTACGCATCCGGAAGCGTTGGAATATTTGCGGTCTGTCGTGAGGACGATGCATGACGAATGGGGCTGGCGCTATTATAAAATGGATTTTTTGCAGTACGGCGCGCTTCCCGGAGTCCATCACGATAAAAACGCAACCCGTATTGAAGCATTCCGTCGCGGTATCAAAGCGATTGTCGATGAAGTCGGACATGACAGCTTTATCCTCGGCTGCAATGCGCCTTTTTGGCCGCTGCTCGGACTTGTTCACGGGAACCGGATTACGAACGATATCGCGCGGGATTGGAAGCATGTGGGCGGCAACGCGAGGGAGCAGTTTCCTCGTAACTGGCAAAACGAAGTTTTATGGTTCAACGACCCGGACGTTATCGTACTCGAGAGAGTAACCTTCAAATCCAAAACGATAAGCGGAGAAACGGTTGAAAAACCATCGATTATTACCGACCAGGAGTTTGAATTCCACAAAGCCGTCATTTTAGCTTCCGGCGGAATGATCATCAGCGGTGATCTCATCCCTTCGATGTCGGAGAAGAACATCAACGTATTAAAAAAACTGCTGCCTCCGACGGGAAAAGCGGCCGTTTTCGAAGACAACAGCTTCGCCGTAGGACGGATAGATTTGGGTAATAAGCAAGTGATCTGCGTATTTAATTTTGAAGATGAGCCGAAAGATTTCGATTTCCCGCTGCAAGGAAGCCATCGCCTCTATGATTTTTGGACGGATGAGGAGATCGGGGTATATCAGGATAAGGTTCAAGTGCCGGGCCTTGACGCGCATTGCGCAAGAGTGCTGTACTACAACGCTTAGTTTATTGCGGTAATATTAAACGGGACGAGAGCTTATAATACATCTGGAAAGGGCTGCCGATAAGGTGGGTGGCCTTTTCTTATTGACTTTACTTTTGGTGGTAACTATAATGGTTACAACGGTGGTGATGTAATTGAAACAAATAAGCACGCGTTTCTCAATCGCTGTTCATATTCTTTCCCTGATTGCTGTCAGTTCAAACGAATGCACCGGGGACTTCATCGCAGGTAGCGTAAATACAAATCCCGTGGTAATTCGAAGAATTATGGGAATGCTGAAAAAAGCGGGACTAGTGGAAGTACGGCCGGGGGTGGGAGGCGCTTCTCTGCTCAAGACACCTGATGAAATAACGCTTCTTGATGTTTATCGCTCTGTAAATGTGATTGAAGAAAACCAATTATTCCGTTTTCACGAAGATCCGAATGAACGTTGTCCGGTCGGGCGGAACATTGAGTCGGTTCTCCAATCCGAGTTGAACGAAGCTCAATCTGCAATGGAACACAGGTTGGCACGAACGACTTTGAGCCAACTCATAGCAAGGTTCAAATAAATGAGAGCTCCTTAAAGTGAGCTTTTATTTTATAAACTTGTTGTAACTATAAAGGTTATAACAATAACAACTACAACAAATTAGATTTGGAGGAATAGAAAATGAAAATGTTAGTCACCGGCGCGACAGGGAGATTAGGAACGAAAATTGTAGAGACGCTATTGAAATCTGTACCAGCGAGTCAACTGGCTGTAAGTGTCCGCAATCCAGAGAAAGCGGAAGGGTTACGTGCGCGTGGGGTAGAAGTTCGGCAAGGGGATTTTGACCGTCCGGAAACATTGAATTCAGCCTTTGCAAATATCGATCGATTATTGATTATCTCTGCGGATGGAGACACTGAAACAAGAATTCGTCAGCACACCAATGCCGTAGCCGCTGCAGAGCGTTCCGGTGTTCGATTTATTGCATATACCAGCATAGCCAATGCAACGGAAAGCGCGAATTTCCTTGCTCCTGTTCACCGCGCTACGGAAGAAGCCATCGTCAAAACGGGCATTCCTTACTCCTTCTTACGCAACAACTGGTACTTGGAGAATGAAATTTCAAGCATTCAAGGCGTGATGGCAGGAGCTCCTTGGGTAACCTCTGCCGGATCCGGCAAGGTGGGGTGGGCACTGCAACAAGATTACGCGGAGGCGGCTGCAGCAGTATTAGCGGGGAACGGACACGAGAATACGATTTATGAGCTTTCGGGGAAACCGTTGACTCAAGAAGAGCTGGCATCTGCTCTTGGCACGGTATTAGGCAAGAAGGTATCCGTGCAACAGGTTGACGACACCACTTATGCCGACATCATGAAAGGCGCAGGTGTACCCGAATTCGTCATCCCCATACTCGTAGGGATTCAGCAGGGAATCCGGGAAGGCACACTGCAGATCGAAAGCAACGATTTTGAAAAACTGCTCGGTCGCCCGATTACTTCGATCCGTGAGGCATTGACTCAAATCGTTAACGGAATCTCTCCAACAAATTAATCGAACTCCATTCATAACCGGCCTTTCGTAATGTCAATTCACGATATTGGCACGAATGATATACAAATTGACACTTCGGATGGACCGTGCTACCATATTTATCATATTAATCATATTTGTGTGTTCAACCGGAACTCCGGAGACGCAGCTTACGTTTCATTTTGTTAAATGGACGGGAGGCTACGTCTTTTTTTTGATCAACCTATGGATGAAACATTGAAGTAAGAGGTGGATTCATGAAGGAGTATTCGTACGAATTTAGGGAAAATTACCGTCACACGCCATCGGAGTGTGAAAAATTGGGCGGAATATGGCCGCTCCGTGTTGGACAAAACAGAGCAAAACCAAATTATTTTGTTGGCACGCGGATTATCGATTGTTACTCCGTTCACTTTATTATCAGCGGATCGGTTTTCCTCTCGCATGGAAACGAAGTGGTCCATTTGAAGCCAAAAGATATATTTTGCCTCTATCCGAACATAAAGTATAGTTACAATGTTGTCGACTTCGATTCGGAGTTACCTTTGCAAATGTGTTGGATCGCTTTTAACGGAGTCCAGGCTTCTTCCATTTTGAAGCTTATCGGTGTTTCTGAAGACCAACCCTTCCTTCGTAATTGTTTGACTCCTGATTTATATGAGTGGATCAAAAAATTGTTCAACCTCGTTGCTAAAAAGGAACAAAACGTTGGGCTGAAAACACAAGTCGCCTTATACAACATTTTTGACATGTTAATGAATAATAAAAGCGGTTTACCGAGTAAGGCATACGTCAACGAATGGTTAATGAGAAGCATAGATTTTATTAATACCCATTTTATGGAAGGGATATCGGTGATGGAGGCCGTTCAGGTCGCGGGAGTGCACCGTTCACATTTTTACAATGAATTTAACCGTTTGCTCGGCATGAGCCCCAGACAATATTTGATAAAGCTTCGTATGGAAAGGGCCAGCGAGATGCTGATGAATACAACCTTAAGTATTACTGAAATTTCGCTCTCCACCGGGTATCCGGATCTGTATTCTTTTTCCCGCGCTTTTTATAATTTTTTTGGTGTTTCCCCAACGGATTATAGGATAAAAGCATCCGTAAAACTAAAGCAGATAGACAATCAAGTATAGATGAACTAAATAGTTATTCTCATACATCATTGTATAACTTTGATTAAATGCTGCATTAATTCCGATTTATTATATTGGAATACTATATTATTGCGGTTGAGTTGATATTGACATTGTTCAAGGAGGATGCTTCAACGTGAGGGCAACCGGCCTATCGAGAGGCGGTGGAAGGATTCGACATAATGATAAATAGAGGAAAACATAATGATATTCCACAATCGACACGGATAATTTAAAATTAAGATTAATTCCAATATATATCATAGGAATACTGAGTTATTTTGATCACCGTTCAAACGATTGGCATCACGATATGGTGAACACTTTGAAATACGGCGTCACCCGGGAGAAATGGTTTAACTCGGAATTCAAAAAATCGTATACCGAGGAACTCGGTATATTCAAAGGAAAACCTGGAAGGATTATTCAAGGAAAAGCCTGCACCGCTCCGGTCAGTACGGTGTTTGACAACAAAATTTATGCAGTGCTTGCCGATGCGCAAAAAAATATGGGGCAGAACGGTGCGGATGTCGACAAAATACTTCGGATTGCAGACGATCAGGCAAATCACGTGTTTGCGGAAATAAAAAACGCCAAAAAGTAGGGACTTCAACGTTTAGAAAGGATGGACAATACATTCAATGACTCGAACGAATATACTGCTCATTACCGCTGACGATTTGAACTATAATTCACCGGGGGTTGCGGGATGCGGAATTCCTGGAATAACGCCGAACATCGATCGGCTGGCCCAGGAAGGGATCCGGTTCGTACACGCACATATGACGATTGCGGTGTGCCAGCCTTCCCGATCGGTGCTTATGACCGGCAAATACCCGCACCGCAACGGAGCGCTCGGCTTCGGTCCGATAAACCGCGATGTGGTCACGCTGCAGGAGCTGCTGAAGAAGGCAGGATACCGAAACGGCATTATTGGCAAAGAAACGCATTTGGCACCCTCCGACAAGTTTTATTGGGATGCCTACGTCCGCACGGAGGATGAAGCCAATGGCTATGGCCGGGATCCTTCCGTATATTACCGATATACGAAGCAGTTTATAGAGGATGCGGTTCGAGAGGGAGAGCCATTTTGCCTTATGGCCAATTCTCACGATCCGCACCGCCCATTTGCAGGAAGCGAACAGGAATTCAAGAAGTTTGGCCGGCATACGGAAGTAACGCGACGATTTGCGCCCGATGAAATCGAAGTTCCGGGATTTTTACCTGATCTTCCGGATGTACGTATAGAGCTCGCACAATATTTTGCTTCTGTCCATCGCTGCGACTGCACGGTAGGGGAAATTGTAAGAGCGCTTAAGGAATCGGGACAGGAGGATAATACGCTTGTCATGTTTTTAAGCGATAACGGAATGGCCTTTCCTTTTGCCAAAACGAACTGTTATTTGACCAGCACCCGGACGCCATGGATCGCTCGTTGGCCGGGTAAAATCGAACCGGGGACGGTGGATGAGCAGCATTTTATTTCCGGGATCGATTTTATGCCGACCATACTGCAGGCCGTCGGACTTTCTAAGGCGGGCGGAGTGGACGGCAGGTCATTCGCAGATCTGCTCTTCGGCAAGACGCAGCCGTATCGAACGAAAGTATTTACGGTATTTAACCAGACTTCGGGGAAGCGCGATTACCCGATGCGCTGCGTGCAAAACAAGCAGTTCGGATACATTTATAACGACTGGTCCGATCAAGAGAACGTTTTCGTTAACGAGTCGCAAAACGGTATGAGCTTCAAAGCGATGCAGAAAGCAGCGGAGCTGGATGAGTCGGTAGCGGCCAGAGTCCGTTTTTTTCAATACAGGGAAAAAGAAGAATTATACGATTTCGAGAAAGATCCCGACGCTCTGAATAATTTGATTGACCTGCCGGATTATAAATGCATTGTGAACGATATGAGACAAGAGCTGCTCTATGCAATGAGTTCCACGTATGATCCGGTAACGGAGTCGTACCGTAAATTTCTCTCACAATCCAAATCTTGAAATGAATAAAAGTCTTAACATTTCAGGGCTGAATTGTTAAGACTTTTCATTGTTCATTGTGACTTAAATAAAAAGAAGGAGCTGACCGTTATGAAAAATAATCGATTGCTCATGCTGCTTACCGGTTTCATCCTGATCAGTTCCGGCTGCGGCGGGAGGGAGACTGGCGGTACCGGACATGCCGATAAAAGCCGTTTCGAGCCCGTCAAACTGATAATGTACCAGCGCGGAGCGAATATCAGCGATGAGGAATTCCGTATTTTGATCGCCGAGCCGGTGAAAAAGAAATATCCGCATATTGATATAGAGCTCATACACGCCGACAAAGAGAAAACGCCGGAAAGCTTTGTGTCCAGCAGAAACATGCCGGACCTCGTCTTCACGAACGGTGCAGGAGTCCGAACATTCAAAGATCTAAATGCAGCCGAGGATTTATCGGGGTTGATTAAAGCGAACAAATTTGACTTGAACCGTTTTGAATCCAATGTCATCGAAACGATCAAGTCTCTTGGAGCACAAGGCCAAATCTACGCGATTCCGTTTTCGATTAATTTCACGGCGCTATTTTACAACAAGGATATCTTTAATAAATTTGGTGTTCCTTACCCTAAAGATGGCATGACATGGGAAGAAGTGACGAAACTAGCCAGGCAGCTGACCCGAATCGACGACGGGCAGCAATATTACGGCCTCCATCCAGGCGGAGTAGAACTTAAAGCGGAACAGCTATCGCTCAGCGCCTATAATCCCAATACGAAAAAAGCTACTCTGAGCGGCGACGGTTGGGTACGCGTGTTCCAGGCCCATAAAGCCGTTACGGATATTCCGGGCAATCAGCCGCCGAACAATATAGCAACGTTTCAGAAAGACCAGGTTTTGGCGATGTCGGCTGCGAAGGGAGCCAGGATCGGAGAGCTGGAGGATTTGCATAATCAAGGGAAGCCGGTCCATTGGGACCTGGTTTCGTTCCCGACATTTCCGGAAGCACCGAGAATAGACGCAGAGGCCGCAACGCACATGCTGATGATGACTTCAACAAGCAAACATAAGGATGCGGCTTTCAAGGTGATGGAGATTGTAACGGAGGAAGCGAATCAATCGGAGATGAATAAGCGCGGCCGTTTGACCGGCTTGAAGGATCCCGCAATGAAAGAAAACTTTGGCTCCAATCTTCATTCATTGAAAGGAAAAAACGTAAAAGCCATATTATATAATACGCCGGCGGTTAACCGCTATAATGACAAATTTACGGATATTGCCAAAAGCCAGATCGGGCCAGCAATCAACAAAGTGATGAAAGGGGAAGCGGACATTAATACGGCGCTGCGGGAAGCGGAGGATACAGCGAACAAGCTGATCGAAGCGGAATTAAAGAGATAGATGAACCTGCTATAGAAAATTGCCGTCGGTAATCACCATAAACCTGTAAAGGAGAGTGTTTATAATATGTCGAAGCACAACCGGACCAACATTCTTATATTTATGACCGACCAGCAGCAAGCGCAAGTAACGCTTCCAGGACACCCTTGCCGAACCCCAAATTTGGATCGCATCGCCAGGGACGGGATTCGCTTCACGAACGCATATCCGCCGATGGCTCATTGTTGTCCGGCAAGAGCCTCTTTTATGACGGGATTGTACCCTTCGCAGCATGGGATTTACAACAACGTCTCTAATGAACAGGCCATCTGCCGATCCTTGAAACCCGGAGTCGAGACGTTTTCCGAGAAGCTGAAGGAAGCGGGATATCAGCTGTTTTTCAGCGGAAAATGGCATGTTTCCGCAACAGAGAATCCAAAAGACAGAGGCTGGGAAGAGCTCCACGTCAATGCGGGCGTGGGAGCATATATGGGCATACACCGGGATAAGTGGAGAGAGAACAAGGCGCAGATCGATGAGGATCTATCGGCAGCCTCCCGGAAAAAAGGGGAGATCGTAAGACCGGGATGGGGGAACGTGCAGTTATACGGGACTTCGCCAAAAGCTCTTCAAGAATTGGGAGATTACCGAGTCGTTAGAAAAGGGATCGAGCAACTGGACAGACTAAAAGACGGTGAAAAGCCGTGGTGCCTGTATATCGGTGTCACCGGTCCGCATGATCCGTTCATTATTCCGGAAAAGTATGCAACCATGTACTCCCCGGATGACATCGAGCTGCCGCCCAACTACAATGACACACTAACGGATAAGCCGGCCTTATACAGGAGAATGCGGAAAGTGTTCGACATCTTGTCGGAGCAAGAAGTCAAGGAATCGATCGCCCATTACTGGGGCTATTGTTCGATGATCGACGATCTGTTCGGCGAAGTAGTGGATGCGCTTCAGCGTAACGAGCAGCTGGATAATACGCTGGTGCTGTTTCTGTCCGATCATGGGGAACATGCCGGGGCACACGGATTGTATGCGAAAGGACTGAGCCATTTTGACGAAGGGTACAGAGTACCGCTGGTTGCACATTGCCCCGGCTTGATCAAAAGTCCCGGAAAAACCGTCGAACATTTTGTCACGTTGATGGACATTGCTCCCACATTAATCGATGTTGCCGGTGCATCAAAGCTGAACAAATGCAGCGGCGCCAGTCTGATGCCGTTCTTCGACGATGCAGAGCCCGACGGTTGGCGGGAATCGGTATACGCTCAATGCAACGGAGTCGAAGTTTATTACACAAGCCGAATGGTCAGGACGAATCAGTATAAATTCGTTTATCACCCAACCGATATCGACGAGCTGTACGATGTGCGGAATGACCCGTATGAAATGAACAACCTTGCCGAGCTGCCCGAAATGGCGTCGCTCAAAAAAGAGATGTACCAACGGATGTGGCGGCATGCTTTCCAGTCTGAAGATACGATTTTTAACAAGTACGTCACCGTAGCAACCGCCGATTATGGGCCGGGTATCGCGGATTTATAATTCGTCGTAAGGGAGTGGTATTTATGCTGAACCAAACTACCCCAATGTTTCTCCGACAAGCCGATCTTGTGATCATCGATTCGGATAGATTGGGTGATGAAAAGTGCGGAGAATGGGAGGATTACGGCACCCAGGACATCTTCCGTATTCCTGTACTTGAACGGATTGCTGAGAACATATACTTTACAGGTTGAAGGGAATGGCTGATAAGATGGTACAAAACAATTGGAATATATTAGTTATTACGTCGGATGAGCATAATGCCAAAATAATGGGCTGCGCGGGCCACCCGATCATCCGTACTCCGGGACTGGACCGGCTTGCCAGCGAAGGGACACTGTTTACGAAGGCTTACTGCGCTTATCCGATCTGCGCTCCGACCCGGCAAAGCTTTATCACGGGTCAATATCCGCTCGAGCACGGCCAACTCAGCAACTCGCACGTGTTCGATAAACGAAACCGGACCTGGGCGCATCATTTCAAGCAGCATGGATATACAACGGCTTGTATCGGGAAAATGCACACCAACCATGAGTCTTACGAGTACGGCTATGATTACAGATACAGTACGGAGCATATTTCTGAGGAGATCAAAGCGAACAGAAAATCAAACCCGCCGCAATTTGATCCGGCTGATAAGCTTATATTCGATTCGATTACCGATATTCGCGGAGAGAAACCATCTCGTCTGCACGGCAAGGTGGTCAACGACGAATCGTTAGAGACGGATGCCATAATGCTGAAAGAAGCGGTTCATTATTTAAAGTCGCATCCATCGGAAAAGTTTTTCCTGCACGTTTCGTTTGTTCAGCCGCATTGGTATTGGAATACTTCGAAGGAATATTACTACATGTATGACCCCGAATCCATTGACTTGCCGAAGACTGTTCCCGGGGAATTGGAGAGCAATGCGGTTGTTTACAAGATGGCGGAGAAAGCCGGGTGGTTTCACAATACGGAGGAGATGCACCGGCTGGCGAGGGCGCGATATTACGGCAGTATTAGCTGGATGGACAATAACGTCAACCAGCTGCTTGATACGCTTGACGAGCTTGGACTTACAGAAAACACCCTGGTTGTGTACTTCTCCGATCACGGAGATATGGCCGGTGAAAAAGGACTGTGGCTCAAAAATCAAATGTACGATTCTTCGGCGCGCGTTCCGCTCATTATCCGGATGCCGGGCGTCGTTCCTGCCGGTGAAGTGAACGACAAGCTGATCAACCATGTGGACTTATTTCCCACTCTCGCAGGCCTAACGGGAACTCAAGAGCAGATGCCGAATGACATATCCGGCGTTGATTTATCCGGTTTGATTGTCGGCGGTGAAAGCGAGAATGCCTTAGTTAAGAGCAGACAATTCACCTTCAGCATACAGGGACTGAAAAGCGCAGACAGTGTGCCGATGCAAGTAATGGCACGTTCGGACCGTTGGAAATTCATTCAGTATGCACAAGAAGCGCCCGATCAGCGCTATGTGCTGTACGATATGAATCATGATCCGGAAGAAACGCGGAATTTGGCTTCTGAAGAACAATGGCGTCCTGTCGTTCATGAGCATCTCAATGCCATCGCGGAATTTCTTCGCGGATTGCGAAAGCCGGCCTACGAGGTGATACGAAAAGAGGAGGCCGATGTAACCTAAGTCTGAATCCCCAAAAGTCGGATAGGTTCACTTTACATTTCAAAGGAGGATGAAGCAAAAAATGACAAACAAAACGCAGCAGAATCTTGTTTTTATATTTGCGGATCAATTTCGAGAAGAGTCTCTACCCATACGGGATCCGAATGTCATTGCCCCTAACTTGCAAAAGCTGATCGACGAGGGGATATCCTTAACTCGGACGTACACGTCAAATCCTGTTTGTACGCCTGCCAGGGCCTCGATCATTTCCGGACTGTATTCGCATACGCACGGCCTTATTACGAACAACCTGCGTTTGCGAACGGATATCACATCGATTGCTCACGTATACCGCGATCACGGATACCGAACCGGATATATCGGCAAGTGGCATATGGACGGGGAGGAAAAGCCGGGCTTTGTACCGCCGGGACCGAGAAGGCAGGGCTTTGATTATTGGGCGGCATTTAACCGAGGGCACAACTATTGGGATTCGGTGTATTACCGGGATGAGCCCGTACCGATTCAGGCCGAGGGGTATGAGCCGGATTATCAAACCGATCTCGCGGTAAGCTTCATTGAAGATAATAAAGGTGTGCCCTTCTGCTTGTTTATGTCTTGGGGTCCGCCTCATACTCCTTTTCATCCGGAGCAAGGAAGAGACGATCGTTGGAACGATCTGCAGCCCGATAGCATACAGCTGAGGCCCAACGTGCCTGCCAACGAAGCGAACAAGGCAAGGCAAGAATTGGCGGGCTACAATACGCATATTACCGCCTTGGATCAAAATTTGGGGAAAATCATCGAGGCGCTGGACGTTCATGGTTTGAGCGCTAATACCATACTCGTGTTCACCTCCGATCATGGGGACATGCTCGGTTCGCAAGGTTTATATCGTAAAGGACGCCCGCTTGAAGAAGCGATTCATATCCCGTTTATCATACGTTTTCCCAGCAAGCTCGGACGGGGAACGGAGAACGAGGCATTGTTCCATACCGTAGATTTTATGCCGACGCTGCTTGCTTTATCCGGCCTTGAGGTGCCAACTGCGGTTCAAGGAAACGATCTGTCCCAAGCTATCGTACAGAACGATCCGAATCTCGGACCGGAGGCGGTGTATATTGAAGGGAAAATGGGGCAGGTGGAAGAATTCCGCGCCATCCGGACGAAGCGGCATCTGCTTGCGCTTGAATTGTCAAGCTTGAAGACGACCCATCTATACGACACCGCAGAAGATCCTTTCGAACTAAACAATAAGGCGGGTCAATCCGACAGCGAGCCTCAGGAGCGGCAATTACGTCATCTTCTGTTCACATTCGCTGCAGAGAAACAAGATCGGCTCGTTACGGAACGCATAGAAGCTCTGGGGGAAGATGCATTGCGTTATGAAATCAAACAGAAAAATTAGTTCGGAGGGAAAAAGAAAATGAGTAACAGACCGAATATTATCGTGATTTTAAATGATGATATGGGATATTCGGATATCGGATGCTATGGCGGCGAAGTCGATACGCCGAATTTGAACTCGCTGGCGGATAACGGTATCCGCTTCGCCCAATTTTACAATACGGCCCGGTGCAGCCCGACGCGCGCTTCCTTGCTCACCGGGTTGCATCCCCATCAGACCGGAATCGGAGTTTTGATAAACGATGACGGACCTGAAGGCTACGCCGGCAATTTGAACGGTCGATGCGTAACGATTGCAGAGGTGTTGCGTGACAACGATTATCGAAATTATATGAGCGGCAAATGGCATGTGGCCACAAATACGAAGACAGTGAACGACACCTGGCCGATCCAGCGCGGATTCGACCGTTTTTACGGGATACTGGCCGGCGCAGCCAATTATTTTTATCCGGGTACGTTAACCCGCGATAATGAGAATGTTGAGCATGAAGCGCTGAACGACGACCGCTACTATTTTACAGATGCCATCAGCGAGTATGCGGTGCAGTTCATTAAGGAGCATGTTCAACAGCATCCGGATAAGCCTTTTTTTCAGTACGTTGCCTATACCGCGCCGCATTGGCCCCTGCACGCTCACGAGGAGGATATTGCGAAATATAAAGGGAGATTCGATGAAGGCTGGGATCGGCTGCGGGAAGAGCGTTTGAAGCGTATGATCGCGATGGGCCTAATAGATGAATCCTGGAAGCTGACGGAGCGGGATCCGGAGCAGCCCAGATGGGAAGATGCCGAGGATAAGGCATGGCAGCTGCGCCGCATGGAAGTGTATGCCGCACAAATTGACCGGATGGATCAAGGCATAGGCACTATTTTGCAAACGTTAAAGGATACCGGCCAGTGGGAGAATACGATCATTTTCTTTCTTGCCGATAACGGTGGTTGTGCGGAAGAATTGGCTCCGGGGTCGGGAGCGGCTCGAGTTAACAAAGGGATCGGCAGAGAGCGGACCAAACGTAACGAGCTTGTCTCCTTTGGAAATCGCAGGGACATTACGCCGGGAGCCGAAAATACGTATCAAAGCTATGGGGCAGCCTGGGCAAATTTATCGAATACGCCGTTCCGCTTGTATAAGCACTGGGTTCACGAGGGAGGGATCGCAACTCCGCTTATTGTGCATTGGCCGGAGTCGATTAACGATAAAGGCGTTATCCGGCACACCCCGGGCCAATTGACGGATATTATGGCGACGATACTCGAAATTACAGGCGCATCGTATCCTGCAACCTATAAAGGCAGACAAATTGTGCCGCTGGAAGGAAATAGTCTCGTTACCGTCATGGATCGGGATACGCGGGAGAATCGTCCGTTGTTCTGGGAACATGAGGGTAATGCCGCCGTCCGTACCGGTAATTGGAAGCTGGTAAAGAAGTATCCCGGTTCCTGGGAGCTTTACGATATGGAAAAAGATCGTACGGAAACGAATGATCTTTCCGGCGAATATCCGGACATCGTAGCTGAGCTAAGCAAACAATACGAGATATGGGCGGATCGCAGCGGCGTTATTCCCAGGGAGAAAATCGTAGCTCTGAAAGAACGGGAACGCCGAATTGAAAAATAAACGGCACGCAGAGCTTAACGTTGCCCTTTATTTGAGGAGTGAATCAAATGAAAAGACCGAATATTTTGATTCTCTAAACGGATCAATTGCGATGGGATGCACTGGGGGCTAACGGCCACGGGCTGCTATACGGCAGGCCTGCGCTAAGATCTGTGCAATTCTGCAATCGTGAAAAAAGGAGACGAATGGGATGGGAAATCTCGTAAAAACGGAAAAACAGGGTTCAACCGATCACAGACGGCCAAACATCGTTTTTTTAGTTGCGGACGATCATCGCTACGACGGGATCCGCGCTTTCGGCAACCGCGCAATTCAAACTCCGGTGCTTGACAGGCTGGCGGAAAGCGGCGTTTCGTTTACGCGGGTCCATATTATGGGCGGTCTCGTCGGGGCCGTTTGCGTGCCCAGCCGGGCGGCGCTGCATACCGGCGTGAATGTATTTCGCGCCTCGGTCAGTCAAACCGTCGACGATCCGAACGGCATAAGGACAATCAATCCCGAGATTGCCGTACTGCCTCAAGTACTACAGGAGGCAGGGTATCACACTTACGCTACCGGCAAATGGCATAACGATATCTGTACCTTCGCCAAATCGTTCAGCAGCGGCGCCCGCTTGTTTTTCGGCGGAATGAGCGATCATCGGAATGTGCCGCTGCATCACTTCGATCCGAGCGGACAATATCCGAAAGAGGAACAGTACATCGGTGATGGATTTTCCACGGAGTTGTTTGCGGATGCCGCCGTCGATTTTCTGCAAAGCTATCGCAATGAGGCGCAGCCTTATTTCCTATATGTCGCGTTCACATCTCCGCACGATCCGCGTACGCCTCCGAAGGAGTATGCGGACTTATACGACCCGGAAGCCATCGATTTGCCGGATAACTACTTGTCGGAGCACCCTTTCGACAACGGCGAGCTTCAAAACCGCGATGAGCGTTTGGCGCAATGGCCCCGGACGCCGGAAGTCGTCCGCCGGCATATTGCCGATTATTACGGCATGATCAGCCATATGGACGCGCAGATCGGGCGGATTATTGAGGCGTTAAACTAAAGAGAAGACGCTGAAAATACGATCATCGTGTATACCGCCGATCACGGCATCGCTATCAGCCGACACGGCTTGATGGGCAAGCAAAACTTATACGATCACAGCGTGCGCGTGCCTGTCATCATAAGCGGGAAAGGAATTCCCGCAGGCACACGGGCGGACGCCTTAACGTACTCCTTCGATCTGTTTCCGACGTTGTGCGATCTCATCGGCATCCCTGTACCGGAAACGGTCGAGAGCCAAAGCTTGGTTCCACTGATTACGGGAGAGCGGGAGCGAAGCCGGAGCACCGTGTTTTCTTTATATAAAGACATTCAGCGAATGGTGAGCGACGGCGAGTGGAAGCTCATCCGGTACTATCGATCCGAACGTAAGGAAGCAGGCGAGGATCGAATTCAGCTTTTCCATCTCAAAGAAGATCCGGCGGAGATGCGAAACTTGGCGGGTGATCCGGTCTATGCCGGCAAGCTGGAACAGCTGGCCGAAGCTTTGACGGACTGGCAGCGCGAAGTGAACGACCCTTGGGCCGGCCGGCCGGTTTTGTTGGCGGAAGGTGCTGGGCAATGACCTGGACCGCTGCAAAACATCCGAACGATCAGAAGACGCGCCTCCCCTAGGGGGTCGTGTGAGAAAACAGACGAAATGATAAATATATCAAGACGTAATGATATGTACATATACAGTCGAAACATTTATTCTGAATTAAACCCGCCTAATCACATATGAATACAAGGTATATTATTCATTCCAATACGAGAGGAGCTTGACAAATGTCTGAAATCATTGAATTATCCCGTTTGAGGTCCCTGCCGGAGCGCGGTAATCCGAAGGGATCGGCTATTCTGCGCCGTCTCCCGGAAGGTATTGAGGAACGGACGTATACGCTTTTCAGCGTCAAACCGCTCAGTCCGATCATCGGCGCCGAAATCTCCGGCGTGGATTTGAGCCAACCTATCTCTCCCGAGCTTCATGCGGAACTGAATCGGGCGCTGCTGGAGTGGAAGGTCATCTTCTTTCGCGACCAGCGCATCAGCAGCGAGCAGCAAAAGGCATTTGCCCGGTTGTGGGGAGAATTGGAAACCCATCCGTTTCTGCCGCAGGGGGATACGGACGAAATTGTCCGCTTCACCAAAGGCGTCAATCCAATCCGGTTCGGCAACTGGCATACGGATGTAACTTGGCGGCTCAATCCCGCACTGGGAGCCATACTCCGTCTAGTCGAGGTTCCTCCTGCCGGCGGCAACACGATATGGGCCGATATGGGCGCCGCATACGACAACCTGCCTGACGAGATCAAAGAACGGATTGACGGTCTTACTGCGATCCACGACTTCACTCATTCCTTCGGACGTAATTTGCCGCCGGATGAACTGGCCGCACGGCAGGCGGAATTCCCGGCAGCCGAACACCCGGTAGTACGAACGCACCCGGAAACCGGACGAAAGACGCTGTTCGTGAATTCATCCTTTACTACCCGGATCGTCGGTCTTGATTTAGAGGAGAGCGAGCAGTTGCTTCAGTACTTGTTCCGCCAAGTCCTCATTCCGGAGTATCAAGTACGTTTCCAATGGGAGGCGAATTCGATAGCCTTCTGGGACAATCGCGCCACCCAGCACTACGCGGTATCCGATTATTATCCTCACCGTCGCATAGCCGAACGCGTAGCCATTGTAGGGGACCGCACGTATTAGGGGGACCGGATCGCATCGTTGAAGATCACAATGCTTTACTCAAGGAGGCCGAAAAACTTGTTATCCGTTGAGATAACAAGTTTTTTAATAAGTCGGAGGTGGCTTATATGAAAAAACAAATGCCGGTTCTATTCGCATTATTGGGTGTTCTCTTGTTTTTTACCGCGGGATGCGCAAAAGAGGATGTGGCAAGTTCGCAAGAAATACTCATTCAGGTATGGGGCTCTCACGATTTTTGGAAAGGGGAGCAAAGTCCGGGACAAAGAACGGTTCAGGATTTTAACAAGAAGTATGCAGGTAAAATCAGGGTGGAAGCGCGGTATATGCCTGGGCCTGAATACAACACAGCCATTCAGGCGGCTATCGCCTCGAATGAGCTGCCGGATCTGTTTTTCAATCCGGGAGGTACCGACATTCGAACCATGGTAGCCCTGGGTTTGGCGCGTCCTTTGGATGAGTTTGTATCGGATACATGGAAGCAGCAGTTTTACCCGGGTTCTTTCTCCGAGGGGATCAACGTCATAAACGGCAAAACCTACAGCTGGCCATTGGCCGGGCCGCAGCTTGGAAGCATATTGTACTACAACCAAGATGTGCTGCAAAAAGCGGGGCTGGACCCCAATGCTCCGCCGAAAACATGGGATGCATTGCGGCAAATGGCCAAAGCGATCACGGACAAAGGCCGCGGAGATGTGTACGGGATCGTATTCGGAGGCGCTGAGACCGGTCTTTCGACATTTGTGCAGGGCTTCGCCGCAACCGTTTCGCCTCAGGAAGCTACGGGTTTTAATTTCAAAACCGGAAAGTACGCTTATGATTCAAAAGCGATTCTGGATTCTTTTCAACTGCTGTCGCAATTGAAGCAGGACGGTACCATATTGCCTTCCTCTTATACTTTGAAAACGGTAGAAGCCGGCGTGCTGTTCGGTCAAGGGAAAGCCGGCTTCTTAGTAGACGGTCGAGCCCGAATGTGGATTACGAAACGCGATGTACCCGAAGTGAAGATGGGGCTGGCGCCTGTTCCGTCCCCGACGGGAAGCAATAAGCCGACCCAATATTACATCCCTGCTGCGGCATCCGGATATGTGATTTCATCCAAAACAAAGCATGCAGAGGAGGTAGGGAAATTCATAAACGAAGCGTTCGCCTCCGCTGTTTTTTATGAGAAATATATCAACAGCGCCGTAGCGGTTACGCCTTTTCCCGCCATAAATGAAAAGAAGTCGCTTTATCCGTATCCCGAGTATGAAACTTTCGTGCAGCTGCACCGCGATTTGATGCGTGTGCGTCCCGACCCCGCGGTTCGCAATCCGGAAGCGGCAAAGGTGATCGTTGAGCTGGGAACGTTGGAACAAACGAATGTCAAACCCAATTTCAGCGAGCTGCTTCAGTCCTTGCTTACCGGCGCTCAAAAAGACGCTGAAGGCACCTTGAAAAAATACAATGAAAAAATGAATAAAGGCTTGCAGGATGCGATCGGTAAAGTTCAAAACAAAGGGACGAAGATCAATCCGGACGATTTTACATTTCCGAATTGGAATGCTGAGAAAGATTATACGGCTGAGGATTACGGGTTAACGAAAAAAGATTGACATTCGGTAAGCCTCATCGAATAGATGTAAGGAGACAAGGGCATGAAAATCATTCCGAAAGCGGCTATCGCTTTACCGTTAGGCTTATTTGTCATCGTGGCGGCCGCCGGATGCAGCGTGGACAATAAAGAGACGTTAGAAGTGACGGCTCAGCGATCACAGAAGGCAGTAGCTGACGAGATCAAGCCGATTACACTGAAAATATATGCAGGCATGCCGGAATCGGAATTCAAAAGTCAAGTGGTCGAACCGATGAACAAAAAATATCCGCAAATTACGATCCAGCGTCTTGGCGTAGATAAAAAGCCGCTTGATCAGCTCATTGTATCAGGGGATACACCCGACATAGTCATCGTTCCGAAGGATGAACTGAAGAGCAATCTGATGCGGCTCGGACTGCAATACGACCTGCGGGAGCTAATAAAGAAATACGACTACGACCTAAACCGCTTCGATCCGATACTGCTCAAGACGATTCAAGATTTAGGCGAAAACGGGCAGCTTATCGGGCTACCCGACAAGAAAACGTTATACGGACTTGTTTATAACAAAGACATTTTTGATAAATTCGGAGTTCCTTATCCAAAAGACGGCATGACGTGGGAGCAAACGATCGAGCTCGCCAAAAAATTGACGCAGCAGGAGAACGACATCCAGTACCGGGGATTGGATCTCAACAACTTGGGTTTGCTGCGCGGACAGCTGACGGCGACTTACGTTGATAGAAACGACAAAGCTGCCGTCACGACGCCGCAGTGGAGGTCGATTGCCGACGTATATGAAAGCATCTATCAAATTCCAGGGAATATCGGCGAGAAGTCCGGTTATGACGTATTTTTAAAAGATCGTACGATCGCCATGTTTGCTACCGGCCTGCTCGGAATGATCAACCGCGCAGCGGAAGTGCCCGATATGAACTGGGATGTCGTGAGCTTTCCTACCTTCAAAGAAGCGCCACTTACCGATCCCCAGGCGGATGGCGTGGCGATTGCAATCACTTCGACAAGCAGGCAGAAGGAAGAAGCGTTCCAGGTCATCCAATATTTGCTGTCCGATGAGGTACAAACGGGTTTGGTTCGGGACGGATTTCTCACTCCGTTGCGTTCCCCGGACATTCTTAAGCAGCTGGGTGCCAATCAGCCTTTATTTAAGGGGAAAAATTTGCAGGCGGCGTATAAGCAGCAGTTGTCGAATTTGCCGGTTACCGGCTACGATAGTTTGGCTTCCGTTCCGATCAACAAGGCGGCGGAGAAGCTGAGATCCGGGACAAGCGATATCAACACCGTATTGAGAGAGGCGGAAGAGGCCATCAACAAGGCGATTGCTTCGGAAAAGTCCAAATAATAACATGAGCAGGGAGGTACGTTTGCCGATGAATCAAGCAGAAAGAAAACCAAACATACTGTTTATCATGGACGATCAGCACCGATTCGATTATTTAGGATGTATGGGGGCGGAGTATGTCCGAACGCCTAATATAGACCATTTGGCAGAGCGCGGGATTCGCTTCACCCACTGTTACACCAATTCCCCGCTCTGCGTGCCCGCGCGCATTTCTCTGGCTACGGGCCTTGACCCGGCGCGCCTTGGTCTGGTCGACAACACGCATGTGTTGGATACCCGGCATGTGACAATGTATCAACGGTTTCGCGATAACGGCTATCGCGTTCATTGCGTTGGCAAGCTCGATTTGAACAAATCGGATCGTTACAACGGAAGGTACGGGGATAGGCCAAGCACGTATCAGTGGGGCTTCACCCACCCGGAAGAATGTGAAGGCAAGCAGCATGCCGGCTCCTCTCCGACGCCGATCGGTCCCTATACGCATTATCTTGAGCAGCTCGGGCTGCTGCAGGCTTTTTATGAAGATTATCGAAACCGGGGAAAGAAAAACGGATACGATCAATCGTTCCGTGATTCGGTACTGCCGACGGAAGCGTTTGAGGACTGCTACATCGGCCGCAGGGCGGCACAGTGGATAGACACGGTACCGGACGATTTTCCGTGGTTCTCATTCGTCAGCTTCGTTGGGCCGCATGCCCCGTTCGATCCGCCGACAGCATACGCCGACAAATACCGTCACTCGCAGGTGCCTGAAGCGGCCAGCGGTAAAACGGACGGTAAGCCAGCATGGGTCAGGAGGAAGGAAGAGCCGATCGAACCGTACGAAATCGCTGTATCACGCCGGCAATATTGTGCGGCCATCGAGGCTATCGACGATCAGATCGGTTTGATTCTTGACGCCCTGGAGCGGCGGGGAATGTTGGACAATACGTACATCGTGTTTACGAGCGATCACGGGGAAATGCTGGGCGACCACCGATTGTACGGCAAAACATTGCCCTACGAGCCGTCCATCCATGTACCGCTAGTCATAGCCGGGCCCGGTATCGAAGCGGGGCGCGTATCCAAGGCAATGGTACAATTGATCGATTTGAATCCAACCGTCGGGGCACTGGCGGGCCTGCCTGCTCAAAACGGAATCGACGCGTTATCGATCGCGGAGCTGCTGCTCGAGAACCCCGGAAAGCATCACCGTAGCGATATAATCAGTTCCTGCAAACATTTCCGATGCATTCGCGACGATAAATATAAGCTAATTATGAATAGCGACGAATATATTGAATTGTATGATATGGAATCGGATCCTCATGAACTCCATAACATAGCGAGCGTCCACCCCGAGCTTGTCCGCAGCTTGTCCGCGCAGCTGGAGCAGCGGTTTGCCGAAGTCTCCCGTTGACGTTCGGCAGCGAACGAAGCAATCCGAATATGGAGGTTTACCCCATGACCAAAAAAAGACCGAATATCGTATACATTATGAGCGATGATCACGGCTACCAAGCGATGAGCTGCTACGGAAGCCGAATCAACGAAACGCCGAATCTCGACCGTATCGCAAATGACGGCATACGGTTGAATAATTGCTTTTGCACGAATTCGATATGCGCACCGAGCAGAGCAGTGATTCTCTCCGGCAAATACAGCCATCACAATGGGGTAAAGACGCTGGCGGACCGGTTTGACGGCAGACAACAGACGTTTCCGAAGCTGCTGCAAGCGTCCGGTTACCAAACGGCGCTCATCGGCAAGTGGCATCTCGGGCACGGCGGCGATAACGATCCGACGGGCTTTAACTATTGGAACGTTGTGCCGGGCCAAGGCCGCTACTACAACCCCGAATTTATTGAAATGGGTGAAAAACGGACAGTAGACGGGTATGTGACGACCGTGACGACGGATCTTTGCCTCAATTGGCTTGAGGAGCGGGATCAAGACAAGCCGTTTCTGCTCATGTGCCACTACAAAGCACCCCACGGACCGTGGCAGCCGGATGAGAAGCACGCGCAGCTGTATGACGACTTGGAGATTCCGGAACCGGTTACGTTCTACGACGATTACCGAAATCGGGGAAGAGCTGCCGGCGCTGCGTTAATGCGAATAGACCAGGATTTACCGAGGAATGTACCGAAATATGCCGCTCCGGAGGGGCTGACCGCGACCCAAGCGAAAAAATGGTCGTACCAGCATTTCATTAAAGACTATTTGCGCTGCGTCGCATCCATTGACGAGAACGTCGGACGTTTGCTCGATTATTTGGATGCGGAGGGATTAACGGAGGATACGATTGTCGTATATACGTCGGATCAAGGGTTTTATTTGGGAGATCACGGATGGTATGATAAGCGGTTCATGTACGAAGAGTCGCTCCGGATGCCGTTTATTATGCGATACCCAAGGGAGATTGCGGCAGGAAGCGATACGGATGCCTTCGCGCTGAACGTCGATTTTGCGCCGACCTTCCTTGATTATGCAGGTGTGGATATCCCGTCCGATATGCAAGGAAGCAGCATCCGCCAGGTCGTTCAAAGGCATGTGCCGGACAACTGGCAAACGACCGTATACTACAGGTATTGGATGCACATGGATAAACCCCATGCCGTCACCAGCCATTACGGCGTCCGTACCGAGAAGCACAAGTTGATTTATTATTACGGCGAGGCGCTCGGCTGCAAAGGGGCGAACGACATTCCGACGCCAAAGGAATGGGAATTGTTCGACCTGGAGAAAGATCCGAACGAATTGAACAATGTATACGCCCGGCCGGAGTATGCCGCGGTCGTAAATAGCTTAAAAGCGGAGCTGAGCCGACTGCGCGAGCAGGTGAAAGATTATGAGTGACCGAGGTGTACACGAAGAAACAAGCGCCTAATATCGTCATGATCGTGTCCGACCAGCACCGAGCCGATTGGATGGGTTGCGCGGGAGCATCGTACCTGGACACGCCGAATCTTGATCGGTTGGCGGAAGGCGGTGTGCGTTTCACGAATGCATACTGCAATGCGCCGCTCTGCGTACCTTCCCGTATGTCCATGCTCAGCGGACGTTATCCTTACCGCACCGAAGTGTGGGGCAACGAGCACGAACTCGCCACCGATATCCCGACCTTTGTACATGCGCTGGGGTTGGCAGGGTATGAGACGGTGCTATGCGGTCGGATGCATTTCAAAGGTCCGGATCAGCGGCACGGCTACCAGCGGCGGCTCGTCGGGGATATTACGCCCACGTACAACGGCGGGCAATCCGCTCCCTACGGCAGACTGAAAGGAACCGCTGCGCAAGGCATGCTGTCGCTTCAGCTTTCCGGACCGGGAGACAGCCCGGTAATACGGTACGATGAAGCGGTGACGGATGCTTGCGAGCAGCTTCTTGAAACCCGCTTCCGCAGCGGCGAGAACCGAAGCTTGTTTCTTACGGTCGGTTATTACGGTCCGCACCCGACGTTTATATGCCCGCCGGACACGTACGCGTCTACATCCGCGGCAATGGATGGCATCGAGCCGATTTCGCGGGATGAAGAACCTACGCACCCTTGGGTGGCCGATTGGTTCAAGCGGTTAAAAATCGATAATGCGACGAGCGAGGATGTCCGGAGAGTGCGTGCCAGCTACGCGGGACTTGTTCAGCAATTGGACCGGCACGTAGGCCGGGTGCTGGAGGCGGCGCGTTCGCTGCCCGGAGATACCATCGTCGTTTATGTCAGCGACCACGGTGAAATGGCAGGCGACCATGGCATGTTCTGGAAGCAAAGCTTCTACGAAGGATCGGCTGCCGTGCCGATGATCTGGCACCCGCTGTCTCAAGAAACCGCCGAATTTCAGTTCGCCCGAGGCCGCATGGTTGATGTGCCGGTAAGTCTGCTTGATCTGGCTCCGACACTGGTCGGGCTATCCGGAGCCCCGGAAATGCCGGGACTCGACGGTAATGATCTGCGACCGCTGCTGCTGGCAGGCGCAGTCGCAGCCCAAGATGCCTTTTGGACGGAGCGGCCGGTGTTTTGCGAGATGCTGGGGCCTTCCCGCATGATCCGCTATAAGCAATACAAGCTGAACTATTACAACAGCCATGCATCACAGTTATTCGATCTGGAGAGCGACCCGCACGAGAAGCGCGATCTGTTTCCGCTTGAAGCGTACGCCGGCGTTCGCAATGAGCTGCTCAGTCTGTTGCTGGACGATTGGAAACCGGAGCGGATACGGGAGACCGTCGCAAGTAAAATAGCCGACGTGCAATATTTGACACAGTGGGGGAAACAGATCGGTTTTGGCAGGATGGATTTGTGGCCGTCGGATTACTCGGATTATTAAACGAAGCGGTATCGCAGAAACGGAGGGTATATGAGCAAACCGAATATACTGATCATTATGGCCGACCAGCATCGGTACGATTGTATAGGCGCCTACGGGAACCGGGACATCCGGACGCCGAACCTGGATGGATTGAGCCGGGACGGCGTTATTTATGATAACAGCTTTTGCAGTTCGCCCTTCTGTACGCCTTCCCGCTATTCGTTTCTTACCGGATTATACCCGCACCAGCATCTGGGTTGGAGCAATCGGAGTACGATTCCAAAGGAAATAAATACGTTTCCCGGATTGCTGCAAAAAGCAGGCTACCGCACCAAAGCGGTGGGGAAGATGCATTTTACTCCCACGTATCTGGATGTCGGATTCGAGTCGATGCTGCTGGCTGAACAAAACGGCGATGGCCGGTACGAGGACGATTACCATCGATACTTGCGAGAGCACGAATTAATGGACCGGATCGACTTGATGGATCAGGTAACAGAGTACAGGGCGAAAGCGCCGCAGCAGTATTGGGATACGTATGGCGCTATGGCGTCCGACTTGCCGGAGGCGCACCATTCGACCACCTGGATCGGAAATCAAGGGCTGGCCGCGCTGGACGAATGGGGTGAGCAGAACGAGCTGCTGATGGTGAGCTTCATCAAGCCGCACCATCCTTTTGATCCGCCCAAGCCGTGGGACGCCATGTACGATCCCGAACGGCTTCAACTGCTGCCGGGCTGGACCGAGCAGTGCTTGCCGGCGGATTTGCGCATGCATGAAGGCTTCTTCCCTCATGCGAAGCTGACGGAGCCGGTTTTGCGTCAAGCGATGGCCCATTATTACGGTTCGATCAGTCAGATCGATCACATGGTCGGTCAAATGATCGACAAGCTCAAGAGCAGGGGACTCTACAACAAAACGCTTATCCTGTATACCAGCGACCACGGCGAATATATGGGCTATCACCACATGCTTCTGAAATCGAATTACATGTACGAGCCGCTCGTCAAAGTCCCGCTAATGATAAAGTATCCGAACAACGAGCAAGCGGGGGAACGATCCGCTCTACTCGTGAATAATATTGATGTTTCAGCTACGATTCTCGAGCATGCCAATGTGGAAAAAGCGAAGTTTATGGCCGGTAGAAGTATCGGAAGTTTGGCCGGGAAACCGAGAACTTTCGTGATCGGTGAGAACGGGCGGGGGCGGCAGTACATGGTCAGAACAGATCGCTACAAGCTGATATTGACGAACGACTCCGGCAAATCTGCATTTTACGATCTAGCCGCCGATCCATTCGAATTGAGCAATCTCATCGGCGATCCTGCATATGAGCATGACATTCGTACCTGCCGCGAACATCTGTTCCAAACGCTGCTGTTTGATGCACCTTCACCAACCTATGTTGATCCGTTAGCCGACAGGATCGAGGGGGACAATGTCCCCTCAAATCCATCGATCGTGTCGAATTTGGCAGGCTGGATCGCAAGCAACTGGCAATGAAACAAGCGATGGCGGCCGATCCGATATACAGGAATTGGACACCGCGAGTTTGTGCATGTGGTTGAGTCACTAGAGGCGCACATATTTCATGCGAGATGGGTGCGTCTCGTTTTTTTTGCGCAAGGCCACCTTACCAGACAAAATGCCAAATAAAATAATACGAAGTGATATTACCCTTTTATCATGTTTCGAATATGATGTTTTATAATCGAATATCCGACTATGCACATCTGAATATAATATTATAAATGAGTGCTCATAACAAAGAAAAAAACGTTTACTGGACACGCCAGAGACGCGATTTCCCTATAGGGAGACTGCGTTTTTTTATCCTCAATATTCCGAGAACGGACATAGAGAGTCCTATGGTAAACAGAATATATTTGAAGAACGGGAGAGGATTCATTTGCTAAATGGAAGAAAAGTGCTTGTCCCCCTGCTGGCGGTTACAATGTCTATCGCGTCGTATGGCTGCGGTAAATCCGATGTGAAGTCGGCAAACGGCGATGAATCCAAAAAACCTGTTACACTGAGCGTGCTAAAGGGAGAGCTTAGTTCAACACCGGAGGATTTTCAGAAGTTTTTTGTCGAACCGTCGAAAAAAGCGTTCCCGAATATTGATTTGCAGTATGTAGAGTTGCAGAAAGGGCAGACCTATCAGGATCTGTTAACCGCGGGGGACTTCCCGGACTTGATCTTCACAGGGATTCGGGGGGCGAACACTTTGACCGATTTGCATATTGCTTTGGATCTTACCGCACTGATTAAAAAATATAATGTGGATTTAGCGAAGTTCAAACCGGAAGCAATGAATTCGATAAAACCTTACGGAACGAATGGAGAAATATTCCTTCTCCCCTATACCATCAATTTTTATGCCTTGTTTTATAACAAAGATCTGTTCGATAAATTCGGTGTAGCTTATCCAAAAGATTCGATGACATGGGATGACGTGACCGAGCTTGCGAGAAAGATGACGCGCAGCGAAGACGGAACGCAATACCGCGGCGTCGATTCGGGGAACGTTACGCTCACGGCAAGAGGGCTTTCATTGCCATTCGTCGATACTGAGGCGAAGAAAGCCGTTGTCAATAATGACAGGTGGAACGAAGTTTTCAACACCGCCAAGGCCATGTATACCATTCCTGGTAATGCTCCTTCACAGGAACAGTTCGGTAAGGCGGTCACCAATTTTTTCAAAGAAAAAAACATCGCCATGTTTCCTTACTATACCAATGCCGTGATTGAGCGTTTTGCAGCATTCGGTGGTGGCGCCCAACCGTTTCAATGGGACGTGACGACCTACCCGAGTTTTAAAGAAGCTCCGGGAAAAACAGCCGAATTGGACCCGAGCGTCTTTTTGTTGTCGAAAACAAGCAAATACAAGGATGAGGCATTTCAGGTCATCTCTTATTTGGCGACATCGGAAGAAGTTCAGACCGCTGCGGCCAAGCAGGGAAGACTGCCAGCCATTCAATTGAACGGAATTGAAAGCTTTTACGGGGAACAGATTACGGTATTGAAGGATAAAAACGTGAAAGGGATGTTCAAGTCCGCAACGCGGGAGCTTCCTCCGGCCACGAAAATCGATGATTTTGCTAGGAACCAGTTAAACACGGTGTTTAAAAATATCGTTTACAATAATTTGGATACGGTAACCGCACTGCGCACGGCGGAGGAAGTGATTAATAAATACATTGAACAAACCAACAACCAATAAGGTCACGAGGCGGTCACTTCCGGAAGCATGCCGTACATTATCTATACGTGGTACCTTGTGCATCTTGCTCACTTAAAACCAATAAAAACGATGTGAATTATTAGAATGGGAGTATTTTAAAAAAATGTGCCTGTGAGGGGAGAAAAATGAACAAAAAGCAAATAACTTCCGTCGTGCTATTGATTCTCGCAATCGTCGCGAGCACCGGATGCAGCATAAAAGGCGCTGATCAACACGTTGCAAGTAATGATGCGCCTGTACACTTGGTTCTATATCAACGCGGGGCCAATATTTCCGATGAGGAATATAATGTTCTGATTGCTGAGCCGGTAAAAAAGAAATATCCGAATATAACATTAGAACTTGTGCGTACGGACGCGAACACCACACCGCAAACCCTTGTAGCAAATGAAATTTTGCCGGATATTGTGTTCGGAAGTCCCGATGTTATCCGTCAGTTCAAGGAACTCGATGCGCTGGAAGATTTGACGCCTTTGGTGAAATTCAACAACATGGATTTAAACGCTTTTGAACCGACGGCGATTGAAACGATCCGAGCTTATGGAGAGCAAGGACAGTTGTATGCCCTTCCGTTTTCCATCAACTTTCCCGCGCTGTTTTATAACAAAGATCTGTTTGATAAATTCGGTGTGCCCTACCCTAGAGACGGCATGACGTGGGAAGAAACGACGGAGCTTGCGAAGCAGATGACCCGAATGGAGAACGGGCAGCAATATTATGGCTTACATCCCGCCGGCGTGGATCGAATGGCAGGTCAGCTTTCACTGAGATCTTATAATGCGACAACGAAAAAAGCAACATTGACCGGAGACGAGTGGATTCATATCTTTAAAGTTCATAAAGCCATCTGGGATATTCCGGGCAATAAACCCGGAAACAATATTAAAACGTTCGAAGCGGATCGCACCTTGGCGATGATGGCAGCCATGGGAGCGCGGTTGGGAGAATTTGAAGAGTTACATAACCAAGGAAATCCGATGAATTGGGACATGGTATCACACCCGTCGTTTCCGGAAGCACCCCAAATCGGCGCGGAGCTTGACGTCCATCTCTTGATGCTAACGTCAACAGGGAAAAATAAGGAGGCCGCATTTAAGGTGATGCAAGTTGCAACGGATGTGACCAACCAACATGAAATGAATAAACGGGGCAGGTTGACGAGTTTGATCGATCCGAAAGCGAAACAGGATTTTGGTGTCCGTTTGAAATCTTTGGAAGGAAAGAACGTAAACGCGATCTTTTATAATAAGAACGGGGTCAGGAGAGGCATTGACAAGTATTCTCAGATCGCAAGTTCTCATATTGGCCCGGCCATGAATCAAAAAGTTCTTGCAAATAATGTGGATATTATAACGGCGCTCCGCGAGGCGGAGGAACTGGCCAACAAAAAAATAGAGGAAGAACTGGCGAACAGCAAATGACCTATTCAGGGACGGAGCTGACGGTTACAAACCGAACGCCACAAGGTGCGGCTCTAAAACCGCCGCTCGGATGGAAAGCTTCGACTGCTACGGCTGTGCCGCGCCGTGTCCATATGTCCGCGTACCGGCAAGCGAGCATGCTGAGAACAACGCGCGACTGAACAACCCCATGGATACGATTGAATCGATTGGAGCTTTCTTTGGAAGAAAAGAACGACATCCGATTCATCAACATATGGGGCGGTCAGGTCATGCGGGATGACGGAGCGGTGCTGACTGTCGAAATTGCTGGCTACGACGTATTGATTTTCGGTATGTTTAGCGGTAAGTCGCACACAATGTTGGCCGAATCCGTTATTTTGAGGCCAAGTCTTTACGATCCGCTGCCTGAGGAGGCTGCTCCATCCATCCGTGATCAATCAAAATAGTGGCTCCATCCTCAACATACTTTCCAACTTCTAATAGGAGGCGCCCAAACTTTTCTGCCACATCCAGCCTTGCACTCATCGATAAAGCATTTCCATAAGCTCGTATTCTTACCGCAAACATATCCAGTTTATGGAACATCATCAACTTATCTGAAAACGGTGCAAACGTTGACGTGGTCACTAAAGGATCAAGCATGGGAGGTGCAGATAAATCCTCCTGCTGTAACAATTGACTAAAGATATTGTAATGTTTTTCTGCAATTTCTTTACCTCTTAGGAAATACTTTCTTGTTTGGTCCGTTTTCGTTATCTGGCTAAATCCAAGTAAGACGGCTTTACTTGTCGCATTATTTTCAATGTTGTCGTATAGATGTGTAATCTCTAAAGCTTGAAGCGGTCGAACGTCACCAAAAAATCCATTTAGATAACTTTGTTCTTTTATAAAATCTACACGGTCTGGATAAGGAATATAAGAGGGCTTCGTTAACAGCCCTTTTCTAATTAATATTTCGTTAATCTGATTCATTAATTTAACGGTCAAATCGATACATTGTGTATAAAATGCTCTAACATCTGATCTTGTGACCAACGGTATAGCAATTGCATATAGGCTAATGCCTGCTTTGCCCACATATTTCAAATAATGTGGATAGAATTCGTCTGCGAACAACCTAGGCGCACCTACATTTACATCATCCTTAGTAAACCCTCTGGGAATAGGATAATTTTCCTGTTCATAGATCTCCGTTATGGTTTGCACGAATTCGTTGGATAAACCAATGGCGTTTTCTAGGAGTTTTTTAATCTCTTCATCATCAACATGGTTAAGCATATAGCTTAAAACGCATTGAGACATTGTATTTCCAACATATGTAGCCCATAATTTACCTTGCTCAGCAGAAGTTAATTTACCTTCATTATTGGTTACATTGATTTTAGTTGGCTTAATGGTTTCCATAATGAACCTCCTTAATCCTAGATTATCCATTTTATTATCGGGAATTTTGCGAGCAATTATTCTTCTCCGTGTATAACAATTTCGTTAGATTTAATAAGCGGAGTAATTATACCCCTTCCATTTGCTTAATATACCAAACAGGGTATTACAATCCCGAATCGGTTTCATGTACAAATGGCCCGGCATCTCCCGGATCTCATTCACCGCCGCGGTCGCTCGTTTCCTAGCGGTTTGCTTCAATGATTGACAATATCCACAAGCTTTAGTAAATTCATTTTAGTTAAGCACTTAACCAAATGAAAGCGATGTGGCGATATGAGGAAGGACGACCTGCAGCAGTATGTACTTGATTTGCCACTGCACAATCTGGTTTTCTTCACACTGGTAGAAACGACGGCCAAACTGGTCGATGTCTCGGAGAAATATTGGCAGTCCAAAGGAGTCAATGGAGCAAGAATTCGAATTTTGGTTGAAATCATGAAGGAAGGAGGCACCATGCTTCCATCGAAGCTGGCCCAAAAAATCGGAGTAACAAAGTCGAATATAAGTCTGTTGCTTAGCCCCTTAGAAAAGGAAGGATTTGTTGGCCGGCAACCTCATCCGAGTGACGGCAGAAAATGGGTGATTTCCATTACAAGCGAAGGTCAAAGCCTCTTGTGGCGATATTTACCCGACAATCGGCAAACGATTATGGAAAAAATGCAAGCGCTGGAAGACAAGGAATTGAGCCAACTCCTAGTCTTTTTAAATAAATTAAGAAAGGCTTAATGAACAATTTACGCATTTAGTTAAGTCCTTAACTAAAAATACATTCAGAAAGGATGTAGTTCCGTGTCGATCGTTATTACAGGGGCCAGTGGCAAATTAGGCCGTTTCATCATCAACCAGCTCCTTCAAAAGGTTTCATCGGAACAAATCATTGCTTGCGTTCGCCGTCTCGAATCCGGTAAGCCGTATGAGGAGCAGGGAATTATCGTCCGGCATTGCGATTACGATCAACCCGAATCGCTTGAACATGCTTTCGCAGGAGCCTCCCGATTGCTATTGATTTCAAGCTCGCATCACGACGATACCATACGCTTACGCCAACATGCCCATGTCATTGAAGCGGCGAAAAAATCGAAAGTGGACCATTTACTTTACACCAGCTTTGCATTCCCTGAACATGGATCCGTTTCGCCCGTTCATTTGCATTTGGCTACAGAACATGCGATTCGAACCACTGGAATTCCCTTTACTTTTTTACGGAACGCTTTGTACACCGATTTTGTGGGAGCTCTCGATATAAACGAGGCGATAAAGAAGGGGAAACTTAGCATTGTTCCTGGAGATTGGAAGTTCAACTCGGTCACGCGTCAAGATCTAGCCGCCGTCTGTGCTGCCGTTCTTTCCGAACCCGGCCATAAGAACAAAATATACGAACTCACCGCATCCGCTCCTTGGACCTTTGAAGATTTGGCCGACGCTTTATCCAGCCTTTCAGGTAAGACCATCTCCCTGCAGCCAGACCCCGAGATCCGAAATTGGATATACGGGTTCTTAAGCAAAATCGATACGACATCGACCTCGAGCGATCTGGAACGGTTACTTGGGCGTCCGGTCACTACATTGAAAGAAAGCGTAAAGCCATTTATCTCGTTATAAACCGGCTCCCCTGTTTGGATTATGGCGCCCTCTAGAAAAGACCCCTGCCAACCTTGTATGCCGCGCGGCGGAAGGGTAACCTAAATCGCTACTTTAACTCGCAGGATAACGTTAGCCGAATTAAAGCTTTATAGGAGATATACCGTTTGATTCGCTCATAATGCTCCATAAGCAGATCATTTTTTTCTGCCAGCTTGCGTTTAGCTCGTGAAAAATTATGTTTTATTTGACGAGTAGAATGAAGTGGATTGCTACACATGACCGATAGCATCTGCTGCGCTGCCTGTTAGGGCTAAAAAATGGAGATTGCCAAAAAAAAGGGACGCCCCGTTATGACGGGCTTGTCCGCTGGTTCGAAACCTAATGAAATCAAGGTGGCGTTCTTATAGTTATCTACAATGAAAGCGAATAGATAACAAAAGGGGAATTTTCCCTAGGTTCGTTGTATCAGTAATCCCAAAAAATAGTGCCTTGATGTTAAGAGACGAAACAAAAGGATGAAGGAAAATATGGCAGATCGGAAGTACAAGTTGGGTGTCATTGGATTAGGCGAAGGACGAAGCATTATCTCAGCTGCAATGCAGAGCGAACGTTGGGAGTTGACAAATGTCTGCGATCTGAACGAGGACCTATGCAAGGAACGTATAGAGGAATTCGGCTTACTCCGTTATACGACCCATTACGACGATCTGCTCAGTGATCCGGACATTGAAGTTATCGCGATCTACACACCGGATCAACTGCATGGCCGGCATATCAAGCAGGCACTTGAGGCAGGCAAGCACGTTATTGTCACGAAGCCGCTGCTGCATTCGCTGGAGGATGCATCCTCCTTGCTCCTCGCTTCGAAGGCGGCCGGGAAGCTTGTATTTGTCGGGCAGAGCACGAGGTTTTTCGAACCAATGATCCATCAGCGGAGAGATTTTTTGGCGGGACGGCATGGTGAAGTTGATACGGTGGAAACCTATTACATCTCGGATTCTCGCTGGTTTCTACAGCGGGATTGGAGCCTCCAGAAAGGTTTCAGTTGGCTGCACAATTTCATGAGTCACGCTGTCGATCTAGCCAGATGGTATATTCCGTGTATAGAGGAAGTGTTCGGTTACGGACACTCGAGTAAAGTGAATCAGGAATACGGGTTGACTTGTCCCGATACATTAAGATTTTTGCTGAAAGATGAAGTAGGCCGTATTGCTCAAGTAAGCGGCTCCTATACGAAGCCAACGCTTCGTCAGGTTGACTCGGGAATTGGCTGCACGCTGCGAGGTTCCAAGGGAACAAGTCGAGCTCTTTATTCTAAGCTGCTTTACCATACTCATTTTGCAGGTGAAGAACCGACAACGCATTCGTTTGAAGAGAAGCGTTCTTACTATTTCCGTTTTGAAGGCGAAAGCCATCATGCCGGGGAGTATCAGAACTACATCGAATACTTCGCCGATTGTCTAGACCAGGGAGTGACACCGATGCCGGATTTGAACGAAGGCATTCATACGCTGGCAATAATGGCCGCTATGGAGAGAAGCATACAAACCCGGCAGCCGGTGCTGATCGATGATATATTACAGGAATATTCGCTTCAAGAAATAAGGAGGAGCCGGTAAATTAGCCCTTTGTGATTAGCATAAAAAAGGTTAACGGATACGATAATGAATTGACCCATTGGAGCAAGCGCCGAGGCGACCTGCTTCTATGGATATAGGTGCAGTTCCAGGAGCACTTTTTCTCTTGTGCGGCTGCAAAAGATTGTGTTCCTCACGAGTAGAGATTTGCCATTTTAGGACTGCTCCTAGTGTTGACAGAAAGTGGGATTCATTTTACAATTAAGTTGTTACATCATGGTATACAATCCCATATTATGAAATGCATGAATGTTTGAGATATCAACCATTCACCATTATAAACTGCACCGGATGCATAATCTAAATAACGGTGCAGTTATTATTATATACTTATTATGAGATATAATCTCATATTATGAAAGTAATAACTCTCTTCACTTCGCAGAATTAACGTGTTGAATAACTCACAAACACGTCTTTTTGAGGGCAGTGCTACTACGGCTTTTATGGTTATTGCCGACAAATGAAATCCGCTGTGGGGAAAGGAAGCGGATGGGGTGGAGCTAGGTGTCGCTACGGAAAAAGTCGATATGTGCATGTTCGATTAGTACTTAAGGAGGCAGCCCAATGACTGAGATCAGGCTGGAAGTCAAAGATTATCACCCGTTATATAGCAATAGTATGGATAGCGGGCCGTATGGAATTGGACTCATTGGTTGTGGCGGCATTGCGGTGGGTAGACATTTGCCCGCATACCGCAAAGCGGGATACAACGTTGTGGCCTGCTGCGATATTCGCGAGGATGCCGCCCGCAGCACCGCGGAGAAATTCGGTATCCCCTTCTGGACGACAAATATCAGGGAACTTCTGGAACAAGACCGCGTAGCTATCATCGATATGGCCCTTCATCCTCAGCATCGGATGGAAGTGTTGATAGAAATCGCGAAGCGGCCTCGCCCCGTCCTTACACAGAAGCCTTTGCATTTTGATCTGGGCGAGGCTGAACGGTTAGCAGAATTTGCAGACCAATCTGGGATTGTGATGGGCGTCAATCAGCAGGCGCGGTGGGCGCCATCCCACCGTGCGCTTCGGATCCTGCTCGATCGGGGCGTGATCGGTCAACTATACAGCATCCAGAACGTGAAGCGGACGTTTCAGGATCAGCCGGGCAAATGGTGGACGAAGATGGAGAATTGCAATATCGTCGACAACGGAGTTCATTACTTGGACATTTGCCGCTACTTTGCCGCTTCTCCCGCTGCCGGAGGCAAGGAGTGGACCCGGCTTCACTGTACGACGGCGGAAGTACCGGGTCAACATGCGGTTAGTCCGATGATCTACTCGATGAACATTGAATTCGGTGAGGCGGGGGGCCGGGCGTCGCTGATGGCAAACCTTCATTTCAATAATATTGCTCGCGCAGTCCGTTCACATTCGTATACTTGGAGCTTGGACGGAACGGAGGGCAGTATGTGGGCGAGTCATGATAAGGTGTGGATCGCAAGGGTGAAAGAGCCGAGCACGATTCATGAAATTGCACTCGAGGGATCTTGGTTCCCGGATGCATTTATAGGTCCAATGGGAGATTTAATGAATGCGATCGCTTTATCTCAGCCCCCTTCCGTTACACCCCTAGATAATTTAAATACGGTCGCCATGACGAGCGCTGCCGTTATCTCCAGCCAGGAAGGCCGTGTCGTTGAACGAACGGAGCTGCTGAAAAGCATCCACTAAAATACGAATGTATCTTCATTGAAAGGATTCGATCAGACGCGTTTCTGATAACGCTTTCAAATAGAGGAGGTCCATGTATGTGGAAAAAAAGTAGTGTTGTGTCTTTCGTATTCGTTAGTCTGACGGCTGTTATCGTCGGATGCAGCGGCGGAGATACCGGTAAGCAGCAAACTGCGCCGTCCCCGGAGCCCGAGAAAGCGATGGTAAGTATCGATCAATTAGAAAATAAAAGCCCGATTACGCTCAAGATTTGGACCGGAGCCAACGAAATCTTATGGAAAAACACGATTGAAGATCCGATCAAGAAGAAGTTTCCCAATATTACTTTGGAAAGAGTCCCTCTGCAGCAAAATACTTTGGAAAAATTGATCGCCGCGGGAAATCCGCCCGATATCATCCACGGTTCGAAAAACCATATGATTTTGCAAGTGATGCCGACAAAGATGCAGTTCGATCATACCGAACTGATTAAGAAGTATAACTATGACCTGGGCCGTCTCGCCCCCGAATTGCTGCAAAGCATCAAGGCATTCGGGGATAAAGGGCAAATGTATGGCTTTCCGAATACCAGGGTTCTGTATGGGCTTTTGTACAATAAACAGCTGTTTGACCGTTTTGCCGTCCCGTATCCGAAGGACGGAATGACCTGGGATGAAGCGATTCAGCTCGCCAAGCGCATGACGAGAAATGAGAACGGTGTCCAATATCTGGGGATGGAACTGCCCTTTTACAGCATCATTCCTTCGCAATTGAATTTGGAGGTGATCGACCGTAACGACAAGGCAAGCCTGTCGAAATGGTCGAGAGGCGCAGCCGTATCTAAGCAAATATATGATATTCCAGGTAATCAAGGACCATTATTCGGGAACCTCGCCCAATCCTATGATCCTTTCTACAAACAAACGTTAGCCATGCTGCCCAGCAGCCTCGATACGATGTTCGGCGCGGCAAAAAATTATCCCGATTTACAATGGGATCTCGTAACGATGCCTACATTGCCTGAGGCACCCAATACGGATCCTTACATGAACTACAGCTTCTTTGCCGTTACTCCCATGACTCCGCATAAGGAAGAGGCATTCAAGGTCATTGCCCATTTGCTTTCCGACGAAGTACAGACGCAGATGGTTCGTAAAGGGTATCCTACTGTGCTGAAAAATACGGACATTCAGAAACAGTTCGCCGCCGAGGTTCCGGAGCTGCAGGGGAAAAATTTGCAGGCTCCCTTCAAAAACAAACAATCGGATCCATTTGTGAGCAAATATTTTGACTCCTCCGTTGACTTGTTGGCCAAAAACGCATTCATCAAAATCATGAAAGGCCAAGGGGACATCAATACCAACCTGCGCGAGGTGGATGAGGCCATCGATAAAAAGGTGGCGGAGTTGAAAAAATGAAGCCGAATGAATACGTTGTGGAAGGTCATTCCCCAATCGGAAGGAGCGTTTCTCATGAATGATATAATGTGTATTGTTGATAAGCCAATAGCATATTCTGAAAAAAGCTATTACTTAAATAATAGAGCCCCCCTTAAATCACTCCCGTTTATGAAACTGCCTATAGGCCATATTAAGCCAAGAGGATGGTTAGGGAAGCAGCTTGATTTCATGCTGGATGGCGTGACCGGCAGACTTCCGGAATTCGGCAAATTTTTTGAGTACCGGAATAACGGATGGCTTCATCCCGAAGTGGATTCCGGGTGGGAGGAAGTACCTTATTGGTTTAGAGGTTTTTATTCCCTTGCTGCGATTACAGAGGATGCAAGGTGTTTGGATATTTGCCGTCAATATATAGATGCAATGATCTCAGGTCAAGATGAAGACGGGTATTTTGGACCTAAATACTTAAAGTCTGCAAAAGGGAAAAACGGTCAGGTCGTTTGCGACCTATTTCCGCATATGGTGATATTGAGTGCATTTATTGAGCATTTTGAATATACCGGCGACCCGCGAATCTTACCGTTCCTGAACAGATTTTTTCGTTTTTGTTCGGGGATACCGGATGAAATGTTTATTCCTCTTTCTACGGAAGGAAATCTGGGATGGGGCGGGAAAGCGTTTGGAAGCATGCGTCCATTTGTACAAAGCGTTCGAGCCGGTGAAATGCTTCCCCATTTATTTTGGTACTATAATCAAACAGGCGATAGTAAAGCATTGGATTTGGCCAGGAGATTTTTTAAGCATATAAGGCCTCCGTGGGACGAATGGCTTGACCATCATGCTGTAAATTTTGCTCAAAGATACGCGTACAGCGGCATTTACTCTCAGTTATCCCAATTGAATTATCACATGGACCAGACGGAATACTGGTACAACCAGCATATGTCGACATGGGGACAGATGCCTCGAGGAATCTTTGGCGCAGATGAACGAATTAGACCCGGCTGTGTCGACCCAAGACAGGCTTTTGAAACATGCGGTATGGTAGAGTTCGCGAGAAATTTTTATATGCTCGGTAGAATAAACGGTAACGCGAAGTATGCAGACCAATGTGAAGATATCATGTTAAATCATTTTCCTGCTGCCTATACGCCGGACCAAAAAGCACTTCATTATTTAACCGCCGCGAATATGCCGCAGCTTGATGTTTCTTTTCATCACCATTTTAGAAATGGGGATGAACGGTCTAATAAATCATGTTTAGCGTATACACCATTTAACAGATGCTGCGGACATAACGCCGGTATGGGATGGCCATGGTATGCACAAAACTTATGGCAGGCCACTTCTGATAAAGGATTAGCTTCATGGCTCTATGCGGAATGTGAAGTAAGTGCAAAGGTAGGGTATGATGACGCTGATGTTAAACTGTATGTTGATACGCACTATCCATTTAAAGGAAATGTAAATATTACGCTTGAAATGGATAAAGATACACAGTTCCCGTTATATTTACGAATACCCGGATGGTGTACGTCTTTTACCGTTTATTTAAATGGAAATGAAGTTTGTAAGCAAACCGAAAAAAGCAAGTTTTTATTAATGAATCGGCTTTGGCGGCACGGAGATCAGATTCAAATCAAAATGGAGATGAAGACTAGCGTTACGCAATGGCCAAGGAACGGGAGTATAACGGTAGATAGAGGCCCCTTGAGTTATTCAATTAAGATAGAAGAGGAATGGAGAAAACATTTAGATATAGGTCACGATCCATATAGGGGAACTGCGGAGTGGCCAAACTGGGAGGTTTTGCCCAAGACACCGTGGAATTATGGCCTGGTACTAGATCGTAATAATATAGAGGAATCCGTAACCGTAAACGAAAAAGAACGTATGGAAGAGCAGCCGTGGACCGTGGAGGGAGCACCCGTCGAAATAAAAGTGAAGGCAAAAAGAATTCCGAACTGGACTCTGCAGGATGAAACGGTTGATGAGCTTCAAAATTCACCCATTCGTTCAGAGGAGCCGGAAGAAGAAATCAGTATGATTCCATTGGGATGCGCGAGACTTAGAATGTCTTGTTTGCCTATGATCGATGACAGTGAGGAAGCGAATGAATGGCAAAAAGCAGCTCCACATATTGAATTCGCGAAAAGGTCAAAAAACAGGTTCGATATCATCGAGCCTGTTGTAAACGATAAGAAACAAGAAGATGTGTAATATACTTCCTTCGCATAAAACAAGTCTCGACGGGGGCTTCTCCGACAATGAAAAGTACTTTGCCGGAAGTACATAGGAGGTACCTATATGAAACAAAATGAACTTCATTATGCAACAATGATAAAGGAACAGTTCCCCGATGTGAGCATACAAACTATCGAATCGCTCGGTGAAGGCTTCCGGAATTACGCGATCCTCGTCAATGGAGAATGGGTATTTCGTTTTCCCAAGGGTCAACAAGGAGCAGATGAATTGAACAAAGAAATTCACTTGCTGCCTTTGTTGGTCGATTGTGTCAAGGTTAGTATTCCGGAATTTGTATATATCGGAAGGCAAAGCGATGGAAGTCCCTTCGTAGGCTATAGGAAAGTCCAGGGAGAGATCTTGGGGGAAGACGGAATGGCCTCTTTCCCGGATATTGTAACAGATCGATTCGCTCTGCAGCTTGCTGATTTCATGAATGGATTGAGCGCATTTCCCGTTGAAACTGCCATTCAGGCTGGAGTTCCTGTTCGAAACCTGAAAAATGATATTTGCTTGCTAATGGAAGCGGCGGAGAAGCAGGCGTTCCCGCTTCTTAATGTGTCTTTACGGGAATATCTCTCGCTACGCTTCCAATCCTATCTGGATCATCCGGAATATACTCGATATACTCCGGCATTGATTCACGGCGATTTGTCACCTGATCATTTTTTGACGGATTCACATCATACCGCAATAACGGGTATTATCGATTTCGGTGATGCCGCGATAAGTGATCCCGATTACGATTATGTATATCTTTTGGAGGATTGCGGCGAGCCGTTTACTCGGCAAGTGATGGCTTTTAGAGGCGAGGTTGACTTGGACGCTCACATCAGAAAAGTCTCCTTGTTCGTAACGTTCGATCAAGTCAGTTACTTGTTAGAAGGCTTAAAGGCCGGGGATCACGACTGGATCTCCGAAGGGTTAGAAGTATTGGAAGAGGATAGGGCCAACAACGCATTGTGATATCGGCCGTTTTGGAAGACGTGATTAATCAAAAGATTTCCTGTCACTTTCTTCGAGAACGAGCCTTTTTTTGTTTTATGGGCTAAGTTCTTCAATGGCAAATGACAAGAACTTTAGCCCATTCCCGATTTTGACAAATCATGCGGAGGATGAACGTAATCGCGGCGCCGCGGCTGATGATGATACCGCGGAAGTGCACAGCTCGATCTACATGAGTCGCGAGCGATATCGATTCCTAATATAGTACATTGGAACCCGCAGTCGAACCGCGAAGCTCCTGAACGTCCAGCATGGGCGGCCGTCCGTACATACGAGCATATTCCCGGCTGAACTGGGAAGGGCTCTCGTAGCCAACACGGAAGGCTGCATCGGAGGCTTGCACAGCTTCCGTCAACATTAATCGCCGGGCTTCTTGCAAACGCACCGTTTTTTGGTATTGCAACGGGCTCATCGCCGTGATTCGCTTGAAATGCTTATGAAACGCCGACGTGCTCAAGTTCACGGACTTTGCAAGCTGCTCGATCACAATCGGACGGTTGTATTGCCGGTTAATCAACTGAATCGCTTGAGCAATATTGTGCGCATGGCTGCCGATGATCGCGAATTGATGGATGAGTGCGCCTTGTTCGCCTTGAAGCACTCGATACAAAATTTCGCGGATGACGAGCGGCGCCAAAATCGGAACGTCCTCAGGCGCATTGAGCAACTGCAAGAGCCGCACGATGGCATCGAGTAATGGGAGAGACGTTCCGTTCACAGTTATGCCACGACTGGCTTCCGCAGGAACGAAAACGGGACGATTCGTTTCTTTCACGATGTCTAAGATGACGTCGGCGTCGAAACTCAGTTTCAAGCTTAAATACGGGATCTCGGGCGAAGCTTCGATGATTTTGCCGATGATCGGCAATTCGACGGAAGTGACCAGGTATGTCGAGGGATCGTAGCGGTAGGTTTCGTCGGCCAGTGTGGCCGTTTTCGCCCCTTGCGCTACAACGCAAATGGATGGCTTATATACGGATTCCAGCGGTTCTGACAACTGTGTGGCATGCATCAGCGCCAAAGAAGGCACGGCCGTCTGATGTGTACCGCTCGATGGAGCATGGCGGCGTATCAAGAGCGCCAATTGTTGCAAGGCTTGCTCTATGCGCAATGATTCAATATTTGTGTCCATGTTTGTGCGCTCCATTCCAGAAAGGATGTAGTTTACTTTTATAATAGCGAGATAGAAGACAATTAGGCAAGGATCGAACAGATATGTTCTAACCGATTAATACAAACATTTACTATAATGAATTTGCAAGGTCGAACATGGCGGATAATCGATCGGCCTAAATCAAGTTAAAGGAGAGTATGGAAATGAGCATAAATGGAAAAGTCGCGATCGTCACCGGAGCGTCGCGGGGGATCGGACGGCAAGTGGCCATCCAATTGGCGCAATCCGGCGCAAAGGTGGTTGTCAATTATTCGTCGAATCAAGGGAAAGCTGGCGAGGTCGTAAAGATAATTGAGCAATCCGGCGGCGAGGCGACTGCAATCCGCGCGGATGTGAGCATGGTGAGCGAAGTCGAAGCGTTATTCTCGGAGACGCTCGAGCGATACGGGCGCGTGGACATTCTGGTCAATAATGCCGGCATGTTGGAATGCATGGCTATCGAGGACGTGAAGGAGGAGATGTTTGATCGGCATTTCGCCATCAACGTGAAAGGGACTTATTTCGCTTGCCAACAAGCGATGAAGCATATGGCAAAAGGCGGGACGATCATCAATTTTTCGACCTCCGTGTCGGGCGCGATGCTGCCGACGTACAGCGTCTACGCCGCAACGAAAGGTGCGGTCGAGCAGTTGACCCGCCAATTGGCTAAGGAATTCGGTCCCAAGGACATTGTCATTAATTGCATCGCGCCCGGGCAAGTGTCGACCGAGTTATTCTTGAACGGCAAATCACAGGAGCTGATTGATTCGTACCGCAGAATGAATGCGTTTGGGCGGCTTGGCGAACCAGAGGACATCGCGAATGCGATCGAATTGCTGGTCAGCGGCAAAGCCCGTTGGATAACGGGGCAGACGATTCGCGTAAACGGCGGGTTTAACTGAATATTGCGGAAAGCGGTTCTTGGAAAGTACGGACGAATGGACAACGGGGCAGTAGCGTTGGCTGTTCGTTCATTTTTATTTTCCAGTGCGGGAAAAATAACGGACAACTATGTCGATCGGGTCATGCCGGCAAAATAAGAAGAGGAATTTGAGAAATGGTGTAATATCCCTTCTCAAAATTTAACATACTAATCATCGTGATGTGTTAAGGCTCGTCGCCTTGATCTATAAGCTTCAAATTCGGAAGGATGACGAATGTGGGCTATCCAGAAGTTACATTTCGCATTATTTGCTCTTTTATCGTTCTTTTAGTCTTGGCCAGGATCATGGGTAAAACGGAAATCGGTAAGCTGAATGTTTTTACCTTTATCACGGCTATTACAATAGGGAATATAACGGCCTCTGTAACTACGGAACAAAACCTGGACATTGATAAAGGGTTATTTGCCGTATTCGGCTGGGCGGTACTAACGATAGTAATGGGTTACATTAGCTTAAAGTCAAAAGCGGCACGCCGACTAATAACAGGTGAACCTGCCATAGTAATAAGACAAGGGAAGCTTATGGAAGAGGAGCTGAAAAAGGCTCGTCTTGATTTAGATACGCTTCAAGGCATGCTGCGCCAGCAAAATGTATTTTCTTTAAAGGACGTTGAATACGCGATTTTTGAAATCAACGGTGACCTGTCCGTTATGAAAAAACAAGACAAAAAGACATGTTCAAATACAACGTATAAAAAAACGCTGATATTCCCGACTTCAACCGGGGTCATATCAGATGGGAGAATAAATGAAGACTCCCTTGCAAAAATGAGTCTCGACGTTAAATGGTTGGAACAACAATTGAAAAAGGCGGGGGTGAATTCGGTTTCGGATGTATTCTACGCAGAGGTACAAACCGATGCCACGTTGTATATTGATTATAAAGCGGATCATTTGATATGAACAAACGCAAGGAATTTTGGGTTCGCAGCATGCGGGTATATCGAAGGAATACGTCTGCAATGATCGTAATGTGAAACGAACGCGGAGAAATCATGACCCTTTGAAACGGCACGCGAGGATGAAGATCGCCGTAGCCGGAATTTTTTTGCCCATTGACATAGTAATGTAATGAATAGTAATATAATGACTATGAAAAAGACAAATACAACCCAAAGATCTCCTTTAGCGATTGCCGTGCTTGCATTATTGACCGAGGAACCGATGCACCCGTACCGGATACAGCAGTTGATCAAAGAACGAGGAAAGGATGAAGTGATTAACGTACGTCAGCGCACGAACATTTATCAGACGATTGATCGTCTGCTGCGTGACGGCCTGATCTCGGTTCGGGAAACCGCCCGGGAAACCGGTAAACCCGACCGGACCATTTATGAAGCTACGGACGAGGGTCGAGGCGTGCTGGCACAATGGTTGAGAGAGATTCTTTCCACCCCTTGTGAGGAATTTCCGGAATTTCCGGTAGCGGTGTCCTTTGCGCCGATGCTGACCAGCGAGGATACCACGAAGCAGCTTGAAACCAGGCTCCACGCTTTGGAACAGGAGCTCGGCCGTCTCGATTCATTATTCGCCACGCACAAGGACGTAATTCCAAGACTGTTCATGCTTGAAATGGAGTATAAACGAGCGATGCTCGTAGCCGAATTGGAATGGGTCGGATCCGTGGTCATGGATCTGCGGACTGGAGCTTTAACATGGAATGACGATTGGCTGAGGGAAATTACCAAGCAATTTGAATCGAGAGGGTAATGGTGTTTGATGGGGATCAATGCAATGCACCATGATCTGTGGTTCAGAAACATTGGGAGGGGAGCGGTTACTTATAAATACGTTCAAAGTCATCATTATCGGGGCGGGAACCGGAGGGTTATGTCTCGCTCATGGCTTAAAACGGGCGGGAATTCACGCCGAAGTGTACGAACGGGACAGGACGCGCACCGGGGGACTGCAGGGATATCGCGTCGGGATCAGCCCTGACGGAAGCCGCGCTTTGAAAAAATGCCTTCTACCGGAGCTCTTCGATATTTTTGTCGCCACTTGCGCGCGGACGCCAAAGTATTTCAATATGCTGACGGAGCGGTATACGGAACTGCTTAGTCTGGAGCTGGAGTCGGGAAGCGACCCCGTGAACGACGAAAAATCGGTAAGCCGCATGACACTGCGCCAGGTGCTGCTGACGGGACTGGAAGACATCGTTCATTTTGATAAAAAATTTTCCCGATATGCGCAAAATGCGGATGGTACGGTTACCGCATTTTTCGAAGACGGGACGAGTGCCACTGGCGATCTTCTGGTCGGTGCGGACGGTGCGAATTCGCCGGTCCGCAAGCAGTTTCTGCCGCACGCCAAGTTGGAGGAAACCGGGATTGTGAGCATCGGAGGCAAGCTGCCGATTACGGACGAAACCAAGGCGCTGCTGCCGCACAAGGTGTTCCACGGAGTCACGATGGTTATGGCGCCAAAAGCATACGGATGTATCCTGCACGCGATGGAGTTCAAATGGGACCACAGCGGCATTAAACACGGCATCGGCGGCAACGATGCGGAGCTGCTCACCCGCTGGCCGGGGCTCTTGTACGACAATACCAGGGATTACATCAGCTGGGGATTTTGGGCTTCCCGCCGCAGCTTTGCGGAGAATCCTTTGCAGATCAAAGATGGGGAGCATCTAAAACGTATCGTGCTGGAGATGACCGAAAGCTGGCATCCGCATCTGCGGGAAATCGTCCGTATGTCCGATCCTACCGCCATGATCACCGTAAACATCCGCACTTCGGTGCCGATTGAGCCTTGGCCGACAAGCAACGTCACCCTCATCGGCGATGCGATTCATACGATGACTCCCGGCCGCGGCGTAGGTGCAAATACGGCTTTACGCGATGCCGCTTTGCTATGTCAAAGGATGATCGAAGCGCGGGACGGAATAAAGCCGCTGAAGCAGGCCGTAAACGAATACGAGGCCGAGATGATCCGGTACGGTTTTGAGGCGGTGCTCGATTCACGCAAACAGATGGACGACAACACGGTGATGCATAAACCGGTGATCGGCAGGATTGCGCTGGCCTGCATGAGAACGGGAATGCGTCTCGTGAACTGTCTACCCCCAGTCAAAAAGAAAATGGCGGCGAACTTGAGTCGTTCCCGGGGAGCGCAACGGGAAGAAGTGTCGTAATGAACACAGAGCCGGAATTCTTCAAGCTTTGCGGAGGTATCCGGCTTTATACATATAGGATTAAACATATGGAAGGTGATTTAATGATCGAGTTTAATAATAGAAAAAATATCGTTCTTATAGGTATGGCAGCATGTGGGAAAAGTAAAATAAAAAACGACTTGCAGATACAGATATAAATAGTCGTGGGATCGTAATTGATAAAGGGAAAACATTGTTCGATGTATATAAT